>NZ_FXUD01000003.1:49173-559077 GCF_900182895.1 Serratia sp. CC22-02
AGTTCGATGGAGAGTCCTGTCCCTGAAAAGCAAAAACCCAGCCATAGGCTGGGTTCTCTAAATATGGTGCCCGGACTCGGAATCGAACCAAGGACACGGGGATTTTCAATCCCCTGCTCTACCGACTGAGCTATCCGGGCAACGGGCAGCATTAAACCGTATTGGCCGATGGCCGTCAACGGCTTTATGCGTGAAAGACGTTAAAATGCCTCCGGTTGCTGGCTTTTCAGGCAAAGGGCGCAAAAAATGCGCCTGCTGTGGCTATCACCTTGGGTTGGCGGCGCCGTAAGCGCGGCTCGCTCAGCTCAGCGCCCCGTTGCGGCGGCACTGTGCCACCTGCAAGATGTCTTCCGCCAGCCGTTTGGCGACCGATACGTCCTGGAGCTGGCGTTTTATCAGCAGTTTGCTCAGGCAGCCTTCCTGAATCAATTCCATTTGCTGCGCCACCATGTCGGCATCGTCGGCGTCCATGTCGCGCAGCAGTTCGCGGGTCAGCTCCAGCGAGGTCAGCTTTTGCTGCTCCGCCAACTGATGGATCGGGTGATCCGTTTCCGGGAAGAAGCTGCAGGCAGCGATAAACAGGCAGCCGGGGTAACGGTCTTGCTGCACGTATTCCGCCAGCACGTCATAGCGCGCCAGCAACTTTTGCTGCGGGCTCAGGTTTTCGTCCAGCAGCAGCTGGCGGCGCCAGGTGTCGATCTGTTGGCCGTGGTAGCGCAGGCAGTCGTACAGCAGCGCTTCGCGATCCGGCCAGAACCGTTTGAGATCGCCGGGCTGAACGTCGAGTTTTTCCGCCAGCATCTCTAATGTGGCGGTCGCCAGGCCCTGTTGTTCCAACAGGCCCAGCGCGGTATCAAGGACGTGTTCACGTTGCACTTGTGCTTCCTCCTCTTCGGTTCAGAACCTCAGTGTTATTTATCGCATCACTTTCTGCAAATGCGTGTTGAAGGCTTCCGCCTTCATAAAACCGGTGACCCGCTGGGCCGTCAGCTCCTGGCCCGCCGGATCGAAGAACAGGATCGTCGGCAACCCCAGCACCTGCAGGTGCTTCAGCAGCGCCGCCTGTTCCGCACCGTTGGCAGTCACATCCGCCTGCAGCAGCACCGCGTTGGCCAGGCTCGCCTGCACCGCCGCATCGCTGAAGGTGTATTTCTCGAACTCTTTACAGGCTACGCACCAGTCGGCGTACAGGTCCAGCATCACCGGTTTGCCCCGCGCCTGCTGCAGCGCCAGATCTAACTGCTCGACGTTGTTGATACGGGTAAACGTCAGGTGCGGTTGAGCCGCCTGCTGCGCCTGATCGGCGCCGAAGGCCCAGTCCTGCAGCGGCCGCGCGGCGATCACCGCCGCCGCCAGCAGAAGCAGCTGCAGGGCGCGTGCCCAGCCGCGCGCGCTTCTCAGGCTCAGGGCGAAGGCCCAACCGAAGAACGCCAGGCCGAGCAGGCTCCACAGGCGCAGGCCCCACAGATCGCCGATCACCCGCTCCAGCAGGAACACCGGCAGCGCCAGAATGACGAAGCCGAAGGCCTCTTTCACGTACTGCATCCACGGGCCGCTGCGCGGCAGCAGGCGGTTGCCGAACAGGGTGACGATCACCAGCGGAATGCCCATTCCCAGTGCGTACAGGTACAGCGTGCCGCCGCCGGCCCACAGGTTACCGCTCTGGGCGATATACAGCAGGATGGCGCTGAGCGGCGCGGTGGTGCAGGGCGAGCAAATCAGCCCGGCCAGGGCGCCCATCAGGAACACGCCGGCCAGTGAGCCGCCGCGCTGGGTGTTGCTCCAGTTCGCCAGCCGGGTTTGCAGCGCCGAGGGCAGCTGCAGGGAATAGAGGCCGAACATCGACAGCGCCAGCGCGATAAACAGCACCGACAGGCCGATCAGCACGTAAGGGTGCTGCAGCGCCGCCTGGAACTGCAGGCCGGCGGCGGCCACCACCAGCCCCAGCAGGGTGTAGGTGAGCGCCATGCCTTGCACGTAAACCACCGCCAGCGCCAGAATGCGGCCGCTGCTTTGCGGCCGGTCGCGGCCGAGGATGATGCCGGAGATCAGCGGGTACATCGGCAGCACGCACGGGGTGAAGGCGATGCCGATACCGATCAGCAGCGCCCACAGCGGCGAGAACGGCAGGCTGGCCGGCGTAGCGGGCTGTTCGGTTGGTGCGGTGTCAACCGCCGGGAGCGGGGCGGCCGCGCCGGCGCTGACCGCGTCCAGCGGGATGATCCGGGTTTCCGGCGGATAGCAGAAGCCGGCCTCGGCGCAGCCCTGATAGGTGACGCTGAGGCTGGCGTTGGCCGCCGCCTGTTGCAGCGGCACCTGCAGATTCAGCTGTTGTTTGAAAATCGCCACTTCGCCGAAGAACTCGTCCTTGTGGCTCACCCCTTCGGGCAGGGTAAAGGCGCCGAGCGTCGCCTGCTGCGGCACCAGTTTGATCTGCTGGCGATACAGGTAGTAGCCGGGGCGGATCTGCCAGTTCAGCGTTACCTGGCTGCCTTGCTGTTTGAAATCGAAGGCGAAGGCCTGATCGACAGGCACGAACTGGCTGCCGCCCTTCGGCGCGAACAGCGAAGCCTGCGCCGCCTGCGGCAGGAAGAACAGGCTGCACAGCAGCAAAATCAGTTTAAGGAAGCGTTGATCCATAACAGGTAGTCTTTATCTCCGGCCATCACCGGCAGCACCAGCAGTTCGGGCGTCTGGTAAGGGTGATGTTGTTTCAGGGTGTCGAGCAGGGCCTGCTGACGGCGGCGATCGCTTTTGAACAGCATCTGCACTTCGTATTCCTGTTCCAGTTTCCCCTCCCAGTAATACAGCGAGGTAGCGCCGGGCAGCAGCGTGGCGCAGGCCGCCAGCTTATCGCCCAGGACCCGCGCCGCCAGTTCCTGGGCGCTGGCTTCATCGGGTGCGGTACAGAGTATGACGACAGCTTCGCAATCAGACATCTTCAGCCCTCTCATCGGTTCGAATGGGCACTATACCCTGAAGGCGGATTGGCTAGAAGGCGAGTTTATCGCCAGAAGGAAAACCGGGGCCGCAGCCCCGGTCGAGGCGTTACAGCATGATGCTGCCGAGCAGGAAGCCGAATACCACGGCGAAGATCACGCCCATGGTGCCGGGAATGAAGAACGGATGGTTGAACACGAAGCGGCCGATGCGCGTGGTGCCGGTATCGTCCATCTGCACCGCGGCGACCAGCGTTGGGTAGGTCGGCAGGATGAACAGGCCGGAGACGGCGGCGAAGGAGGCGACGGCGGTCAGCGGTGATACGTTCAGCGCCAGCGCCATCGGCATCAGCGCCTTGGCGGTAGCGGCCTGCGAGTACAGCAGCGCCGAGCAGAAGAAGAAGATCACCGCCAGCAGCCACGGGTGCGCCTGAATGACGCTGCCGGCCGTCTCTTTGATCCAGTCGATGTTGGCCTGCACGAAGGTATCGCCCAGCCAGGCGACGCCGAGGATACAAATACAGGCGCTCATGCCGGCCTTGAAGGTGCTGGAGTTCAGCACCATGTCGGTGTCGACGCGGCACAGCAGGGTGGTCAGCGTGGCGACGCTCAGCATGATGATCAGGATGGCGTTGGTGGTGTTCATCAGCGGCTTGGCCACCAGGCCCAGGCCCGGGCTGTTGATGATGGCGTAAGCCACCACGCACAGCACGCCCAGCAGGAACAGCAGCACCGAGGCTTTGGCGCGCGGTTTGATCGCCAGCGCGTTGTTGCCGCGCAGGGTGATCAGGCCTTCTTCCAGGCGTTTCAGGTACACCGGATCGTTAGACAGCTTGGAGTCGAACAGCCAGGTCACCAGCAGCGACATCACCAGCACGGCGCAGAAGGTGGACGGGATCACCACCATCAGCAGGTGCAGGTAGCTGACGCCGTGGCCTTCCATCACCGAAGACATGTACACCACCGCGGCGGAGATCGGCGAGGCGGTGATGGCGATCTGGGCGGACACCACGGCGGTGGACAGCGGCCGGCAAGGCTTGATGCCCTGTTCTTTCGCCACTTCGGCGATCACCGGCAGCGCCGAGAGCGAGATGTTGCCGGTGCCGGCGAAGATGGTCAGGAAGTAGGTGACGATAGGGGCGAGAATGGTGATGTGCTTGGGGTTCTTGCGCAGCAGCTTTTCGGTCTGCTGCACCAGATAGTCCATCCCCCCGGCGACCTGCATCGCGGAGATCGCCGCGATCACCGCCATGATGATGGAAATCACGTCGAAGGGAATGCTGCCCGGCTTGACGCCGATCAGCGCCAGGACCAGAACGCCCAATCCCCCCGCGAACCCGATACCGATACCGCCCAACCTGGCCCCTAAAAAGATGGCCAGCAGAACGATAACCAATTCCAAGGCTAGCATAGTGTTTACTCCTTAAAATGAGAGAAATTGAAAATCAAACGTTAAAATTTTGTGGGCGCCGGAAAGTAAAAAGGCACGCTATCCAGAGGATTTAGCGTGCCTTTCAGGGCTACCGGGTAGGTCTGTTATTGTTCATTTTCATCCGTATAGCGTTTGGCTTTATAGGCCGGGTGCATCAGGTTCTCCACGGAGAAGATGTCATCCAGCTCGGCTTCGGTCAGCAGGCCGCGTTCCAGCACCACTTCACGCACGCTCTTGCCGGTTTCGGCGCAGATCTTCCCGACGATGTCACCGTTATGGTGGCCGATGAACGGGTTCAGATAGGTGACGATACCGATCGAGTTGAAGACGTAGTGTTCGCAGACTTCTTTATTCGCGGTGATGCCGTTAATGCATTTTTCCAGCAGGTTGTAGCAGGCGTTGGTCAGGATGTGGATCGACTCGAACATCGCCTGGCCGATCACCGGCTCCATCACGTTCAACTGCAGCTGGCCCGCTTCGGCCGCCATGGTAACGCAAGTGTCGTTGCCAATCACCTTGAAACACACCTGATTGACCACTTCCGGCACGACCGGGTTCACTTTGGCCGGCATGATGGACGATCCCGCCTGCAGCTCAGGCAGGTTGATTTCGTTCAGGCCGGCGCGCGGGCCGGAGGAGAGCAGGCGCAGGTCGTTGCAGATTTTGGACAGTTTCACCGCCAGGCGTTTGAGCGCGCTGTGCACCATCACGTAGGCGCCGCAGTCGGAGGTGGCCTCGATCAGGTCTTCCGCCGGCACCACCGGCAGGCCGCTGACTTCCGCCAGTTTTTGCACCGCCAGCGGCTGATAGCCTTCCGGGGTGTTGAGTGCGGTGCCGATGGCGGTGGCGCCCAGGTTCACTTCCAGCAGCAGCTCCGCGGTGCGGTGCAGGTTGCGGGTCTCTTCGTTCAGCAGCACGCTGAAGGCGTGGAACTCCTGGCCGAGGGTCATCGGCACTGCGTCTTGCAGCTGGGTGCGGCCCATTTTCAGGATGGTTTCGAACTCTTTCGCCTTGCGGTCGAAGCCTTCACGCAGCTGGTTGATGGCATCGATCAGTTTCTGGTTGGAGGCGTACACCGCGATGCGGAACCCGGTCGGGTAGGCGTCGTTGGTGGACTGGCACTTATTGAGGTGATCGTTCGGGTTCAGGTACTGGTATTCGCCTTTTTGATGGCCCATCAGCTCCAGGCCGATGTTCGCCAGCACTTCGTTGGTGTTCATGTTCAGCGAGGTGCCTGCGCCGCCCTGGAACACGTCCACCGGGAACTGATCCATGCATTTGCCTTTATCCAGCACCTCGTCGCAGGCCTGGATGATCACGTCGGCGATTTTGCGCGGGATGGTTTTGAGTTCTTTGTTGGCCATCGCCGCGGCCTTTTTCACCATCACCATGCCGCGAACGAACTCGGGGACATCGCTGATTTTGCTGTTGCTGATGTAGAAGTTTTCAATCGCACGCAGAGTGTGAACTCCGTAGTAAGCGTCTGCGGGGACTTCACGTGTTCCTAACAGGTCTTCTTCGATACGAATGTTGTTTGACATGAGAACCTTCTCTATGTGTTGCTGCCGAATTAATAATTTGTCAGGTCAAGGCTAGTAAGGGCACAGCCTAAATTAATATTGCCGAAGGCTTGGGGCGTGAAACGATTAACCAAATCGCCCGTTGCTGCCCAGATCATATGCTGGTTGGTAAGAAATGACTGAATCCAGATCACCTTATGGTGTTTAAGGATATGCCCTTTTCCGGTTCTGTGACTTCTTTCACGTTTGTGAACTTTAGCAATAAAAACCGGCTCTCGGTTGAAATGGTGGGGTGATGCCCTCATTGTAATGGTGTCGGCCGTTTACGGCCTCTTTTTTCGCGCCGTCGCCCCGTGGCGGCCGCGCTTTACCTACCGATAGGAGAACCAGGTGCGCTGGTTACCGCTACTGCTGATATTTCTGCTGGCTTACATAGAAATATCCATCTTTATCAAAGTCGCCGCCGTGCTCGGCGTGGCTGTCACCCTGCTGCTGGTGGTGTTCAGCTCCTGTGTCGGCATCTCGCTGGTGCGCAATCAGGGCATGAAAACCTTCGTGCAGATGCAGCAAAAACTGGCGGCCGGCGAAAGCCCGGCGGCGGAAATGGTGAAAAGCGTTTCGCTGGTGCTGGCGGGCTTCCTGCTGCTGATTCCGGGCTTCTTTACCGACTTCCTCGGCCTGTTGCTGCTGCTGCCGCCGGTGCAAAAATCGTTGACGCTGAAGCTGATGCCGCACCTGTCGGTTTATCGCCCCGGCGGTTGGACGGGCGGCGACGCCGCCAACGGCAACACCTTCGACGGCGAATTTCAGCGCAAGGACGACGAACGCCCGGTGCTGGAACACCGCCCGGACGAGGAGCGCAAGCCTCACGATCGTTAAGCAAACGCGGCTCAGGCCGCGTTTTTCATCTCTGTAGCACCCGCGCGACCAAAAATGCGAAATTTTTTTCGCTAGCCCCCTTGAAGGGGGCTGGAACGCCCCCATCTCAAATCCCACGAGGCCGGTAATAACAACCATCCGGTGTACAACCCTAAATCTGATAGAGACCTTCTTACAGGAGAGCGTTCAATGAGTATTCGTCCATTGCATGACCGCGTTATCGTCAAGCGCAAAGAAGTTGAATCAAAATCTGCTGGCGGCATCGTCCTGACTGGCTCTGCGGCGGGTAAATCCACTCGCGGTGAAGTGGTTGCAGTGGGTAAAGGGCGTGTGCTGGAAAGCGGCAACATCCAACCGCTGGATGTGAAAGTTGGCGATATCGTGATTTTCAACGACGGCTACGGCGTGAAAGCAGAGAAGATCGACAATGAAGAAGTGTTGATCATGTCCGAAAGCGACATTCTGGCAATTGTTGAAGCGTAATTGCGCTTTATCTTCTGAACTGAACGAGTTGAAGGGAAATACCAATGGCAGCTAAAGACGTAAAATTCGGCAATGACGCTCGCGTGAAAATGCTCCGCGGCGTGAATGTTCTCGCTGATGCAGTAAAAGTGACTCTGGGCCCGAAAGGCCGCAACGTAGTGCTGGATAAATCTTTCGGCGCACCGACCATCACCAAAGACGGCGTTTCCGTTGCGCGTGAAATCGAACTGGAAGACAAGTTCGAGAACATGGGTGCACAGATGGTGAAAGAAGTGGCCTCCAAAGCGAACGACGCGGCGGGCGACGGCACCACCACGGCAACCGTGCTGGCGCAATCCATCATCACCGAAGGCCTGAAAGCGGTTGCTGCAGGCATGAACCCGATGGACCTGAAGCGCGGCATCGACAAAGCGGTTGTCGCTGCGGTTGAAGAACTGAAAAAACTGTCCGTACCTTGCTCCGATTCCAAAGCTATCGCTCAGGTAGGCACCATCTCCGCCAACTCCGACGAAACCGTGGGTAAACTGATCGCGGAAGCGATGGAGAAAGTGGGCAAAGAAGGCGTTATCACCGTTGAAGAAGGCACCGGCCTGCAAGACGAGCTGGACGTGGTTGAAGGTATGCAGTTCGACCGCGGTTACCTGTCCCCATACTTCATCAACAAGCCGGAAACCGGTTCTGTTGAGCTGGAAAGCCCGTTCATCCTGCTGGCTGACAAAAAGATCTCCAACATCCGCGAAATGCTGCCGGTGCTGGAAGCCGTTGCCAAAGCAGGCAAACCGCTGCTGATCATCGCTGAAGACGTAGAAGGCGAAGCGCTGGCGACCCTGGTGGTCAACACCATGCGCGGCATCGTGAAAGTGGCTGCCGTTAAGGCGCCTGGCTTCGGCGACCGCCGTAAAGCCATGCTGCAGGACATCGCGACCCTGACTGCCGGTACCGTTATCTCTGAAGAGATCGGTCTGGAGCTGGAAAAGGCCACCCTGGAAGACCTGGGCCAGGCAAAACGCGTTGTGATCAACAAAGACACTACCATCATCATCGATGGCGTGGGCGACGAAGCGACCATCCAGGGCCGCGTTGCTCAAATTCGTCAGCAGATCGAAGAAGCGACCTCTGACTACGATCGTGAAAAACTGCAGGAGCGCGTAGCGAAACTGGCCGGCGGCGTTGCCGTTATCAAGGTTGGCGCAGCCACTGAAGTTGAAATGAAAGAGAAGAAAGCCCGCGTTGAAGACGCCCTGCACGCGACCCGCGCTGCAGTGGAAGAAGGCGTGGTGGCCGGCGGTGGCGTAGCGCTGATCCGCGTTGCAGGCAAAATCGCCGCGCTGAAAGGCGACAACGAAGACCAGAACGTGGGTATCAAAGTTGCGCTGCGCGCAATGGAAGCCCCTCTGCGTCAGATCGTGGTCAACGCCGGTGAAGAAGCTTCCGTTATCGCCAACCAGGTGAAAGCGGGCGAAGGCAGCTACGGCTACAACGCTTACTCTGAAGAATACGGCGACATGATCGCGATGGGTATCCTGGATCCAACCAAAGTGACCCGTTCTGCTCTGCAGTACGCGGCTTCCGTGGCTGGCCTGATGATCACCACCGAATGCATGGTCACCGATCTGCCGAAGGCTGACGCACCGGATCTGGGCGCAGCAGGCGGCATGGGTGGCATGGGCGGTATGGGCGGCATGATGTAATCATCCCCCACACGCTTGTGTGCTGAGAACCCCGGTCAAACGACCGGGGTTTTTTTTATCTTAAAAATCAATAAAAAGAATGTTTATTTAGCTTGTTATTAGTTCACTGAATGAATTATTTCATTATTTTGCTTTTACCCTAAACCGTTGTCGTTTCGTACCGATATAGCCCCTACCAGGCGGGGAATTTTCCCTCGCCGGTGTGACTGTCAACGGAGACGACTTATGCTGAAAAATATGAAAATAGCCACCTGGCTGATGTTGATGCTGTTGCTGTTGGGCTTGATGCCCATGGGAACCGGCGCCATCGCCTTCTATTTCATGCAGCAAAACGGCAACAGCATCGGCAGGATGAGCACTTTCTCCGACGAGGAAGCCGCGCTGAACCGCAGTTGGCGTGCTTTGCTGCAAACGCAGACGCTGATCGACAACATGGCGTTCGAGCGCATGGCGCAGACGGACGCCGCCGATATCCGGCAGGGCATTATTGAGGCACGTAACGAGCTGCGCAGCGCTGACGTCGCGTTCAACCTGTTCTGGGAGACGCCGGGCCTGACGGTATCGCGCCCGGATCTGGGCGAGGCGATGAAAAAGGTCTACCTGGCGCAGCAGGCGGTGCTGAAGCAAGAGCTGACGCTGTTGGCCGACACGCCGCAGGTGGCGCTGATCGAGCGGCTGCACGCTATGGCGGCAGAGAAGCGCCAGGTGCGCCAGCGGCTGGATAGCCAGTTTGCCGACTACATGCGGGCCACGGTGGCCGCCCATCGTCTGGCGGTGGAAGAGGCGGAGCAGACCCAAAAAGTCTTTGCACGCCTGCTGAGCGGCACCCTGGCGGCGATCCTGCTGCTGCTGGTCGCCGTGCAACGTGATTTCCGCCGGCGCTTGATCCTGCCGCTGCGCCAGATCGCCGAACACTTGCAAAAGGTTGGGCGCGGCGATCTGCGCTGCGAGATCGCGGTACGCAACAACAATGAGATCGGCATGCTGTTTGCCAGCCTGCGAACGATGCAGCAGGAACTGAGCGCCACCGTGCAGCAGGTGCGTGACGGCGTGGAGTCGATCAACCACGGTACGCACGAGATCGCCGTCGGCAACGCCGATCTTTCCAGCCGCACGGAAGAACAGGCCAGCGCGCTGACGGAAACCGCCGCCAGCATGGAACAGATCACCGCGACGGTGCGGCAAAACGCCGATAACGCCAACCAGGCCGCCGGGATGGTCAATCAGACCGCCGGCATTGCCCGCAACGGCGAAACGCTGATGGCCAGCGCGGTCGACAAGATGCGGGCGATCAACGACAGCGCGCGTCAGGTGGGGGATATTACCAGCGTGATCGACGGCATCGCCTTCCAGACCAATATCCTGGCGCTGAACGCCGCCGTGGAGGCCGCGCGGGCCGGTGAACAGGGGCGGGGTTTTGCGGTGGTGGCCGGCGAGGTGCGCAATCTGGCGCAGCGCTGCGCGACTTCGGCCAAGGAAATCAGCAGCTTGGTCGACGGCGTGACCGGCGATATCGCCGCCGGCGTGCGCTTGGTGGAGCAGGCAGGCGAGACGATGAATGCCATCGTTGGCTCGGTGAACCAGGTGACGTCGCTGATGGATAACATCTCGTACGCGTCGGAAGAGCAAAGCAAGGGCGTCGAGCAGGTCGGGGTAGCGGTGACCCAGATGGATCAGGTGACCCAGCAGAACGCCGCGCTGGTGGAGGAGGTGGCGACCACCGCCGTCGGCGTGGAGGAGCAGGCGGCCCTGCTGGCGCAGGCGGTGGCGGTATTCCAACTGGCGGAGGGGGAACCGCACCAGGGCGACGTGGAGGCGCAGGCATCGGCGGCCGTTGCCGCTTGGGCCTAACGCCGCCGCACTGTATTTGATGATATTTTTGCCGCCCGGGGCGATTTAGCTGGTAAACTGGTAAGTCATCAGCTGTCGCTCAAGACGTTGGCCCGCTCGCGTGGCAACGGATGCTTAAGAGATGGCATCGCTTTCTGATAAGCTTTTGCGTAATTCTCAACATCGAATGGGGAACAAGATGCGGATTAAAGCCTTACTGGGTCTCTCGGCAGCGATGCTGCTGGCGGGTTGCAGCACCACTCATGAACTGACCGCTGCGGGTCAGCAGATCAAGTTCACCGACAGCAAGCCGGCGGCGGAATGCCAGCTGCTGGGGGAAGTGACCGGCACCCAGAGCAACTGGCTGTCCGGCAACGGCGGTGAAGGCAGCTCCATGCGCGGTGCGGCCAACGATCTGCGCAACAAGGCGGCGGCCATGGGCGGCAACGTAATCTACGGCGCCAACAGCCCGAGCCAGAATCTGCTCTCCAGCTTCGCACCGCTGGACAGCAAAATGGTCGGCCAGGTTTACAAGTGTCCGTAAGGCGCTGAGGCCGGAGCCGCAAAGAGATAAAAAAGAGGAATGCCACGGCATTCCTCTTTTCGTTGGGGGACTTGGCGCGCGTCACTCCTGCATCAGGCGCAGATCGATCGGCGTTTTGCTCGGTTCGCCGCCCACTTCGCGCGTCAGGCGCGGCACCAGATAGCCGGACACCTTGCTCAGCAGCGCTTGCATGATGGCGCGCGCTTCATCGTCGCTGACCATGAAGTGCGCCGCGCCCTGCACCTTGTCCAGCACGTGGATGTAGTAAGGCAGGATACCGGCGTCGAACAGCGCGTTGCTGAGCGCCGCCAGCGTGTCGGCATCGTCGTTGACGTCGCGCAGCAGCACGCTCTGGTTGAGCAGCGTGACGCCGGCGAGGCGCAGCTGCGCCATGGCGCTTTGCAGATCGCGGTCAATTTCGTTGGCGTGGTTGATGTGCGTGACCATCAGCACCTGCAGGCGTGAGGCCGACAGCAGGCGGCACAGCGCCGGCGTGATGCGCGCCGGGATCACCACCGGCAAACGGGTGTGGATGCGCAGGCGTTTCAGGTGCGGGATGGCCTCCAGTTCGCCAACCAGCCATTCCAGCTCGCTGTCTTTGGCCATCAGCGGATCGCCGCCGGAAAAAATGATCTCGTCCAGTTCCGGGTGTTGGCGGATATAATCCAGTGCCTGCCGCCAGTTGTTCTTATTGCCCTGATTATCCTGATAGGGGAAGTGGCGGCGGAAGCAGTAACGGCAGTTGACCGCACAGCCGCCCTTGACCAGCAGCAGTGCGCGATTGCGGTATTTGTGCAGCAGGCCCGGCACCACGCTGCGCTGCTCATCGAGCGGATCGGTGGTGAACCCTGGGGCGTTGATGAACTCCTCTCTGGCGGTCAGCACCTGGCGCAGCAGCGGGTCGTTGGCATCCCCGGGGCGCATGCGTGCGGCGAAGGCGCGCGGCACGCGCAGGGCGAACAGCCGGCGGGCATCGCGCCCCTGCGGCAGTTCCGGGTGCGTATTCAGTGACAAAAGCTGCAGTAATTCATCAGGATCGGTAATAACATCGGCGAGTTGATGCAACCAATCTTCTCTATGTGCCGTACTTTGGGTTATAATGTGTGCCATTTTTTTGGCTAAGCTACCAGTTCAAATATTCAGAGGGCCATCATGGCGACTTATTCTAGCAACGATTTCCGTCCGGGTCTTAAAATCATGTTCGAGGGCGAACCTTACGCCGTCGAAGCCAGTGAGTTCGTTAAGCCGGGCAAAGGCCAGGCGTTTGCACGCGTGAAAATGCGTCGTCTGCTGACCGGCACCCGCGTGGAAAAAACCTTCAAGTCTACCGATTCTTGCGAAGGCGCAGACGTGATGGACACCAACATGAACTACCTGTACAGCGACGGTGAGTTCTACCACTTCATGCACCCTGAGTCTTTCGAACAGCATCAGGTTGACGGCAAAACCGTAGGCGATGCGGCCAAATGGCTGCAGGACAACGCAGAGTGCATCATCACCCTGTGGGATGGCCGTCCAATCGCCGTTCAGCCGCCGAACTTCATCGAAGCGGAAATCACCGATACCGATCCGGGCCTGAAAGGCGATACCGCAGGGACTGGCGGCAAGCCGGCTACCCTGAGCACCGGCGCCGTGGTTAAAGTGCCGTTGTTCGTCCAGATCGGCGAAGTGATCAAAGTTGACACTCGCTCTGGCGAATACGTTTCTCGCGTTAAATAAGTTTCAAAACAGAGGAACCCCCGCGGTTCCTCTGTTTTATCCCATCCCCGTTCGTTGGCAGAAAACCCGCATGTTCAAGAAAACGTTGTTGGCCGTGCTCTCCCTGTTGTTCCTTTTCTCCCTTAGCGGTTGCAATACGTTTCGCGGTTTCGGCGAAGACGTTCAGCATCTCGGCGGCGCCATCTCCCGCACGGCCGGCTGATCCCGCCCTTTAACCCGATGTATTTGCGCCACAAAGCCGGTGGCGATCCCACTCTCTGCGCCAATTTTGACTAAGCTTAGAAAGCCGTACTTTTTCATCAACGACAAATAAGGACTTTCTTATGCTGAAGAAAAGTATTATCGCGATCTTCTCTTTGATGATTTTGACCTCGTTGACCGCCTGTAACACCACCCGCGGCGTGGGTGAGGACATACAGGCCGGCGGCAAGGCCATTCAGCGCAGCGCGGAATAATCCGTTCTCCACCCGGCGGCGTTCCGCGCGCGGAGGGCCGCCGCATTCCTCCTCTTGCCTGAGCGTTAACGCTGCTGCTATCCTGCCGCAGTGCGGGTGAGGTTACCCGCCGTTCATCACCCCGCTGAACGGGACGACCCGTTTACGCGTCATTATATCGGGGACGACCCCAGTGGTAGGGAGGCCGTCTCATGGCCTGGATTATTCTGCTTATCGCCGGTTTGCTCGAAGTGGTTTGGGCTATCGGTCTGAAATACACCCACGGTTTTACCCGGCTGACGCCGAGCATCATCACCATCGCCGCGATGGTGGTCAGCATGTTGCTGTTGGCCAACGCCATGAAAACGCTGCCCGCCGGCACCGCCTATGCGGTGTGGACCGGCATCGGCGCGGTGGGCGCGGCCATCATGGGCATGGTGCTGTTGGGCGAGTCGACCAATATCGCGCGTATCATCAGCCTGTGCCTGATCGTGGTCGGCATCCTGGGGCTGAAGTTCAGCAGTCACTGATCGGCGGACTGTTGCACCCAGATCAGCGCATCGGTGGCGAAACCGTAGCCCTTGGCCGTCTGTAATAAGCTGTCGCGTACGCCGGCGTCAAGCGTCGGGGTGCGCGACAGGATCCACAGATAGTCGCGGTTTGGGCCGCAAACCAGCGCGTAGCGGTAGTCCGGGTCCAGGGCAATCACGTTATAGCCGCCGTAGAAGGGGCCGAAGAACGACACTTTCAGCGCCGCGACCTGCGGTGAGCCGATAAAGTAGGCTTTGCCTTCGCTTTCTTGCCATTGCTGTTTCTGCGGATTGAAGCCGCGATTGATGACTTTCAGCCCGCCGTCGGCGCGTGGGCTGTAGTGGGCGGTCACCTGCTGCAAACCGCGTTCAAAACGATGATCCAGACGCGCGATTTCGTACCAGGTGCCGAGATAGCGCTGACTGTCGAAAGGGGTCACGACCTTGATGTCTTTGGGCGGGGAGACGCTGCAAGCGACGGAGAGCAGGGCAGAAAGCATGACGCTAAGCTTTGACCATAAACGCATCGGTGACTCCTGTTTACCGGGGGCGAGTAGACAGTGTAGCCGATGAGAAAAGGGCGGCCAACGGGCGTTGGCCGCCTGAGCGGTTTACAGGGTGACGACGCCGATAACGGTGACCACGCTGAGGATCGCCGCCAGACCGTAGAACACCCATTTGCCGGCCGGTACGTGGATCTTCAGATCGTGCATCGCATGGTGGATGCGGTGCAGGCCGCACCACAGCGGCAGAATGATCATCAGCAGCAGGAACAGGCGGCCGATCAGGCTCTGGCAGAACGCCAGCACGCGCTCGTAACCCAGTGCTTCACCGGGGAACAGCCCCAATGGCAGCAGAATGCCGACCAGCAGCACGATGGCCGGTGCGACGATCGCGCCCCACATGCCGCCGGCGCCGAACAATCCCCAGAAAACCGGCTCGTCGGAGCGTTTAGGTGCTTGATTTATCATGTTTCCTCCGGATTAGATCAGGGCCACGGCCAGGATGACCACGCTGACGACGACCGTGACGGCCCACAGCCCTTTCACGATGGGGCCCGGCCCCATTTTCTCGCTGTTGACCACGATATTGGCGGCCTTCGGCGCCAGATCGAACCAGGTTTTGGTGTGCAGCGCCGCCGCCAGCAGGGCGACGACGTTGATCAACAACACCAGCGGGTTCTGCAAGAAGCCGACGAAGCCGGCCCAGCTCTCGGCGCCGCCCTTCAGCGCGAACACGCCGTAGAGCAGCACGATGCTGAACCACACCGCCAGCACTGAGGTGCCTTCGCGCAGCATGTAGAAACGGTAGAAGCCGAGCTTTTGCCACCAGGTGGGCGTCATGGTGCGCACATAGGGCTTACGTTGAGTTGTCATGGCAATTTTTCTCCCTTATTGCGGCTTCAGCATGGCGATCATGAAGTCTTTGGCGCTCTCCACCTTGCCCTGCTGGATGGCGGCGGCGGGATCGACGTGTTTCGGACAGACTTCGGAGCAATAGCCGACGAAGGTGCAGCTCCAGACGCCGTTTTGGCCGTTAAGCTGCGGCATGCGCTGTTTCTTGCCGTGGTCGCGGTTGTCCAGGTTGTAGCGGTGCGCCAGCGTGATCGCCGCCGGGCCGATAAACTCGGGGTTGAGGCCGAACTGCGGGCACGCGGCGTAGCACAGGCCGCAGTTGATGCAGCCGGAGAACTGGTGATACTTGGCCATCTGCGCCGGGGTCTGCACGTTCGGGCCGTCTTCCGGTTTGCGATCGTTGCCGATGATGTAAGGCTTGATCGCCTCCAGGCTTTCGATGAAGTGGGTCATGTCGACCACCAGATCGCGCTCGATCGGGAAGTTGCCCAGCGCTTCGACCTTCATGCCGCCGACGTAATCGCGCAGGAAGGTTTTGCACGCCAGCTTCGGCACGCGGTTGACCATCATGCCGCAGGAGCCGCAGATCGCCATGCGGCAGGACCAGCGGTAGGAGAGATCCGGCGCCAGGTTGTCCTTGATGTAGCCCAGCGCGTCGAGCAGCGAGGTCTGTTCGTCGTAAGGCACGGCGTAGGTGACGAAATGCGGCTCGGCGTCGCGTTCCGGGTTATAGCGCATGACGTCGATCTTCAGGGTTTGCATCTCAGCCATTTGCCTGCTCCTTATTCTTTTTCTCCTGCGCTTCGGCTTCTGCGCCGTAGACGCGTTTGGCCGGCGGCAGCTTGGTGATTTTCACGTCGCTGTATTCGAGGCGTGGTGCACCCTGCGGGTTATGGAACGCCAGCGTATGCTTGAGGAAGTTGACGTCGTCACGCTCGGTGCAGCCTTCGTCCAGGCGTTGGTGAGCGCCGCGCGACTCTTTGCGGTTAAACGCGGAGTGCGCCATGCATTCGGCGACGTCCAGGCCGTAGCCCAGCTCGATGGTGTACAGCAGATCGGTATTGAACACGCTGGAGTTGTCGGTGATGTTGACGCGCTTGAAGCGCTCTTTCAGCTCCGCCAGCTTATCGATGGTTTTTTGCATCAGCTCCGGCGTGCGGTAGATGCCGCAGCCTTCTTCCATCGACAGCCCCATTTCGTCGCGGATCTTCGCCCAGTTTTCGTTGCCTTCCTGCTTCATCAGGTTGCTCAGGCGGGTTTCGACGTCGCGGGTTTGCGCATCCAGCGCGCTGCCGTTGGCCGGCGCGGTTTCCAGCGCGCGGCGGGCCGCTTGCTCACCGGCGACGCGGCCGAACACCACCAGTTCTGCCAGCGAGTTGGAGCCGAGACGGTTGGCGCCGTGCAGGCCGACGGAGGAACATTCGCCGACTGCGAACAGCCCCTTGATGCGGGTTTCGCAGTTCTGGTCGGTTTCAATGCCGCCCATGGTGTAGTGCGCGGTAGGGCGCACCGGGATCGGATCTTTCACCGGGTCGACGCCGACGTAGGCCTTGGCCAGTTCACAGATGAACGGCAGCCGCTCCAGCAGCTTTTTCTCGCCCAGGTGGCGCAGATCGAGGTAGACCACGTCGCCGCGCGGGGTGGCGATGGTGCGGCCGGCGCGCCATTCGTGCCAGAAGGCCTGGGACACTTTGTCGCGCGGGCCCAGCTCCATGTATTTGTTCTTCGGCTCGCCCAGCGGGGTTTCCGGGCCCATGCCGTAATCTTGCAGGTAACGGTAGCCGTCCTTGTTCACCAGGATGCCGCCTTCGCCGCGGCAGCCCTCGGTCATCAGGATGCCGGAACCGGGCAGGCCGGTCGGGTGATATTGCACGAACTCCATGTCGCGCAGCGGCACGCCGTGGTGGAACGCCATGCCCATGCCGTCGCCGGTAACGATGCCGCCGTTGGTGTTGTAGCGGTAGACGCGCCCGGCGCCGCCGGTGGCCATCACCACCGCGTTGGCGCGGATCTGCACGCGGGTGCCTTCCATCATGTTGAGCGCCACCAGGCCACGCGCCTGGCCGTCATCCACCAGGATATCCAGCACGAAGTGCTCGTCGAAGCGTTGGATCTGCGGGTATTTCAGCGAGGTCTGGAACAGAGTGTGCAGCATGTGGAAGCCGGTCTTGTCGGCGGCGAACCAGGTGCGTTCGATCTTCATGCCGCCGAAGCGCCGCACGTTGACCGACCCGTCCGGTTTGCGGCTCCACGGGCAGCCCCACTGCTCGAGCTGGGTCATCTCGCGCGGGCACTGATGCACGAAGTGATCGACCACGTCCTGTTCACACAGCCAGTCGCCGCCGGCGACGGTGTCGTGGAAGTGGTAGTCGAAGGTATCGTGATCCTGGGTGACGGCGGCGGAGCCCCCCTCGGCGGCGACCGTGTGGCTGCGCATCGGGTAGACCTTAGAGATCAGCGCGATTTTCAGTTGGGGATTGGCTTCCGCTGCGGCTATTGCTGCACGTAAACCAGCGCCCCCGGCCCCAATAATGGCAAGATCGGCGTTAAAGGTTTGCACTGCATTCCTCCAATGTTCTTATTAAGAACGGCAAGTTAAATATCTATGCTTAAAATTTAGCGAACTCTTCGGGTGCTAACTAATTGAACCGATTAATGTTGCTTAAAGGTTAAGGATAGATATCTCCCACCAATAATGGGGAATTAACTATACCTAAAGTTAAGTAGTCGAAATTTGATGTGATCGATTGTTTTGTCGATTAACGCTCGACCAACAGGCTTGCCTGCCTTTTCGCGTGTTCGGCGTGCTTTACCCTTTTTAACGCGCTTTTGCCGCCTATTTATCGGAAATTGGCGTTATGGCCGGTTGTGTATCGTGAAGAATTTGTTTGGCTGCAAGGATGCGAGTAGACTGCATCCCCTGTTTGATTTCGGAGTTAATTACCATGAGCGAAACGGCAAGCTGGCAGCCTAGTGCACCCATCGCCAATTTGTTGAAACGCGCAGCGATTCTGGCTGAGATCCGGCGTTTCTTCGCCGATCGTGGCGTGCTGGAAGTTGAGACGCCCACCATGAGCCAGGCGACGGTCACCGACGTTCACCTGTTCCCGTTCGAGACGCGTTTCGTCGGGCCGGGGGCGGCAGAGGGCCTGACGCTATACATGATGACCAGCCCGGAATATCACATGAAGCGCCTGCTGGCGGCGGGCAGCGGCCCGATCTACCAAATGGGGCGCAGCTTCCGCAATGAAGAAGCCGGGCGGCATCACAACCCGGAATTCACCATGCTGGAGTGGTACCGTCCGCACTACGACATGTACCGCCTGATGAACGAAGTGGACGATCTGCTGCAACAGGTGCTGGACTGCGAGAGCGCGGAGACCCTGTCTTATCAGCAGGCCTTCCTGCGCCATCTGGACATCGATCCGCTGTCGGCGGAGAAGGCGCAGCTGCGCGAAGCGGCGGCCAAACTCGACTTGAGCAACATCGCCGATACCGAAGAAGATCGCGATACGCTGCTGCAGCTGCTGTTCACCGTGGGCGTGGAGCCGCATATCGGCCGTGAAAAGCCGGCGTTCGTTTACCACTTCCCGGCCAGCCAGGCGGCGTTGGCGGAGATCAGCACCGAGGACCATCGCGTGGCGGAGCGTTTTGAGGTGTACTTCAAGGGCATCGAGCTGGCGAACGGTTTCCGCGAGCTGACCGACGGCCGTGAACAGCAGCAGCGCTTCGAGCAGGACAACCGTAAGCGCGCGGAGCGCGGCCTGCCGCAGCAGCCGATCGACTATAACCTGCTGGCGGCGTTGCAGCACGGCATGCCGGAGTGTTCCGGCGTGGCGCTGGGCGTGGATCGCCTGGTGATGCTGGCGCTGGGCGCCGAGAGCCTGAGCGACGTATTGGCCTTCCCGGTCGGGATCGCCTGACGTTTCAGGCGGTAAGAAAAGCAAAAAGTGCCAGCATTTGCCGGCCCTTTTTTTATCGCGAGAACCGCTTACAGGCCCCCGGCGTCGCGCTTGGTGTTCGGCGCCGGCGTAGACGGCGGCGTACGGCCGTTGTTGGTCAGCCGCGACAGCGTCTCGGTGCGCACCTGGAACGGCGGGTACGGCAGCGTGATGCCGTGCTCGCGGTAGCCCGCCAGGATCAGCTGGTGGATCTCGTGGCGCAGCGGCATGCGGTGGCCCATCTCGGCGGCGTAAATACGCATCTCGAAGATCTGGATACCTTGCTGCAGATCGACCAGGTAAACCTCCGGCGCCGGGTTATCCAGCACCAGCGAGCAGCGTTCGGCGGCGTTCATCAGGATCTTGGTCACCTCTTCGCTGTTGGCTTCGCCCGGTGCCGGCACGGTCAGCACCACACGGGTCAGGTTATCCGACAGCGACCAGTTGACGAACTGTTCGGTGATGAAGGCTTTGTTCGGCACGATGATCTCTTTGCGGTCCCAATCCGAAATGGTGGTGGCGCGGGTGTTGATCTTGGTGACGGTGCCGGTCAGGTTGCGGATCGTCACGGTGTCGCCGATGCGGATCGGTTTCTCGAACAGGATGATCAGGCCGGAGATGAAGTTGGAGAAGATCTCCTGCATGCCGAAGCCCAACCCCAGGCTGAGTGCGGTAACCACCCACTGCAGTTTCGACCACTCGATGCCGATCCAGGCGAAGCTGAGCACCGCGCCGAACACCAGCAGCAGGTACTTGGTGATGGTGGTGATGGCGTAGCCGGTGCCCGGCGTCAGATCCAGGTGCTGCAGCACCGCCAGCTCCAGCAGTGCCGGCAGGTTGCGCACCAGCTGCATGGTGATGATCAACACCAGAATGGCAATCAGGACCGCGCCGAGGGTGATCGGATGGGCGGTCTCCACGCCGTTCACCGTCGAGGTCACATCCCACAGCGAGATGTTTTCCAGGAAAGCGAACGCGGAGTGGATCTCCGACCACAGCACGATCACCGACACCAGCGCGATCAGCGTCAGGATCGAACGCACCAGCCGCAGCGACTGGGCGCTGATGGTGTCCAGATCGAAGTCCGAATCGTCCGGATCGATGGATCCTTCGGTGCTGTTTGGGGTGTGCGAAGTTTCGTCTTCGCCGCGGGCGCGCTGGGCCAGGATGTCGGCACGGCGCTGTTTGGCGCGATCGAAGGCGATGCGCCGCCGCTGGATCAGCATCCAGCGGCGGATGATGTGGTAGACAACCAGCAGCAGGAACCAGATCGCCACCGAGGTTTCCAGGCGCGCCAACAGCGCCTGCGCGGTGGTGAGGTAACCGACGGTCGAGGCCAGCGCCGCCAGCAGCGGCGCCGACAGCAGCAGCCCCCAGAAGGCGCTGTTGAGCATGTTGTCGCCCGAGCCGTTTTTATCCAGATACAGCGGGATGCCGGCGCGCTTCAGGCTGTGGGTGACCAGCGCCAGCGCCAGACACAGCAGGATGAAGCACAGCCGCCCCAGGGTGTTGGCGAATTCGCGCTCTTTCAGGCTATCGAAGGTGATCAGCGCCATGATCAGCGGCACGATCAGCCAGATCGACATCTTATAGTAACGCATGGCGCGCGAAACCTGCTTCGCCGGCCAGCGGAAGTGCACGATGAACAACCCCTGCGGATGGGCGAAAGCGGCGCAGATCATGCAGATCCACAGGATCGGCAGCGTGGCGGTCACCCCCTTGCCGATCGCTTCCGCCACCGGGTAGTTCCAGGCGCTCTGCAGGCCGTAGCCGAGCGCGGCCCACAGCACCGGCAGCGGCATCGCCACCAGAATCGACCAGAACACGGTGCGCACCGTCAGGAAGAATTCGTCCTGCGTCACCTTGCCGACGCGGCTGCTGGCGCGCTCGAGGAAGGCGTGATAGTGCTTGCGCGAACTGATGCTGAAAATCACCAGCAGCAGGGCGCCGAAGATCGGGATCAGCGTTTCGCGGCTGGTCACCATCATCATGAAGGCGCCGCCGAGCTGTGACAGCGTGTCCAGCGACAGGACGCGCGTCAGATCGTGCGCCACGTTGAGCGGATAAGAGAAGTTGATCGGATTGACGTCCGGCACCCAGAACAGATAGCGGTGGGTGGCGTCGCGAATTTCGTTCAACGCTTCGATCAGTTGGGTGTTGGCCACCTTCAGCTTGGTCAGCTCGAGGATTTGGGTGTCGCAACCGGACAGCAGCGAGTTCAGCAGCTCGCGCTGGGTGCGCAGCTGGGCATCGACGATGCGCTGCTCCTGGTTGGTCAGCGCGCTGCCGTCGTCGCGTTTGAATTCGCGTTGCGACAGTTTTTCCAGCTGGTTTTCAAACTGCAGGCGCTGCACGCGCAGCTGGGCCATGTCGCCGTCCAGCTGTTGCGGCTTGGGCATCTCCGGCAGCGTAGCCACCTGGGCGCGCAGGGTTTCCCCCAGCGCCGACGACGAGCCGAGCCACTGGGCCTGTTCGATGATAGTACTCAGCGCCTGGCGCACCTGCAGCGTCTGCGCCGCCGCCTGCCGCTGCTGCGACGAAATCAGATCCATGCGCTGCGCCTGGCTGTTCAGCGCGGCGGACAGTTCGCGGTTGATCTGCAGCTGTTGGCTGATGCTTTTTGGCAAGTCGCCGTTCTGCTCGGCCAGCTGCTCGGTTTTTTCCAGCGCCAGTTCCGCTTCGCGTTGGCGCTGGGCGTTGAGGTTGTTGCGCAGCGCCTGCAGCTGAACGTCTATTTTCTCGTGGCGCTTTTTATAGACCTCGGCGCGCATGCGCGCCAGCTCCTGACGGTTGTTGGCCGACAGCTGCGCCAGCTCCAGCTCGTCCACTTTGGCTTTGCGCGCCGCGGCTTCGGTCTGCAGCAGGGCCAGGGCGGCCTGCGCGTACGGGGTGGTCGGGTTGGCGGGCTGCGCCTGCAGACGGCGCTGCACTTCGGTCAGCGCGCGGCGGGCGTCGGTCTGCTGCTGCGGCAGCTGGCCGAGGGAATCGCTGATTTCCCGCGTGCGATCCTGCTCTTGTTGCAGCAGGCGCGCCTGTTCCAGCAGCAGGCTGCTGGTTTGCAGGATCTGCTGTTCCAGCTCGGCGGCCGGCAGATCGTCGCCGTTCGGCAGGATCTTGTTGCTTTCCAGCACCAGCTGACGGCGCAGTTCCTGCGTCATCTTCGGGAAATCGTCGATCACCTTCTGATACTGTTCAGAGCGAGTCTGCGACTCTTTACGCTCCGTCAGCCAGTTGAGGGCGCTTTGCAGCGCCTCGGTGGTCTCCGCCTGATTTGGCGCGTTTTTGCTGCTTTCCGCCTGCTTCAGCTCCTGTTTGAGCTGGTTCTCGGTCGGCACGGGGGCGGCCAGCGCCGGTTGCCACAGCAGGCAACCGAGCAAAAGCGTGATGATCAGGCGCACGGCGTCGATTCCTTTAGAGCGGGGTCTGTGGTGTTTCAGCGGCGGCCGGGATTTCGGCGAAGGCCTCACCCATGCGGGTGACGGTGCCGTTATGCAGCTGCGGCGCGAACTGCACGCTGCCTGCGGTAAACAGGTTGATCACCGTGGAGCCGAGTTTGAAGCGGCCCATCTCGGCGCCTTTTTCCAGCGCGATGGAGCCTTCTTCACCGGCGGCCGGGTAGGTCCAGCGTTTGATGATGCCTTCGCGCGGCGGCGTGACGGTGCCGGCCCAGACGGTCTCGATGCTGCCGACGATGGTGGCGCCGACCAGGATTTGCACCATTGGCCCGATGTCGGTGTCGAACACGCAGATCACGCGCTCGTTGCGCGCGAACAGGTTAGGCACGTTGGCGGCGGTGAGCGGGTTGACCGAGAACAGATCGCCCGGCACATAGATCATCTCGCGCAGCACGCCGGCGCACGGCATGTGCACGCGGTGGTAGTCGCGCGGCGCCAGATAGGTGGTGGCGAACAGGCCGTTGCGGAACGGCTCGGCCAGCAGGTAGTTGCCGGCCAGCAGCGCTTCCAGGCTGTAGTGGTGGCCTTTGGCCTGGAAGATTTGATCGTCGCGGATCGGGCCGAGCTGGCTGATGGCGCCATCGGCAGGCAGCGCCAGCCAGTTGGCGTCGGCGACGATCGGGCGCGCGCCGTCGCGCAGCGGGCGCACGAAGAAGTCGTTGAAGGTGGCGTAAGACGCCAGGTCCGGATTTTGCGCTTCCTGCATGTCTACGCGGTAGAAGCGGGCGAAGGCCTTGACCACCAGTTGGGTCAGCCAGCCGGCCCGTTTGTCGGCGCCCCAGCCTGCCAGGCGGGTCAGCGCCAGCTTCGGCAACCAATATTGCAATTTAATCTTGATGCTATCCAGCACGTTAACCTCGTGAATCAGGGTAAAGGGCGCGCATTGTAACGAGGGCTCCGCCGTCGTCAATGCCCGCCCGTCAGTGTCAGTCTGCGGCGTCCGTGAAGTTCTTGCGAACCTTCACCTGCGCCATGCTTTCCAGAATGCGGTGATAGTTGTCGAAACGTTCTTCCGCGATATCGCCCTTCTCCATCGCCGCGCGGATGGCGCAGCCGGGATCGGTATCGTGGCGGCAGTCGCGGAATTTGCAACCGCCTAAATAATCACGGAATTCGACAAATCCGCGGGTGATTTGTTCCGGCTCCAGATGCCACAGGCCAAACTCGCGCACTCCCGGGGAGTCGATCACGTCGCCGCCGTGCTGGAAATGGTACAGCCGCGCGGCGGTGGTGGTATGTTGCCCGAGGCCCGAAACGTCGGAAACCTGATTTACCAGAATTTGCTCTTCGGACGGCGGCAGCAGCGCATTCAGCAGGCTGGATTTGCCGACCCCCGACTGGCCGGCGAAGATGCTGATGCGCCCCGCCAGCGCCTGTTCGAATTCCGCCATGCCTTCCCGCGTCTGGCTGGAAACTTCCAGCACCCGGTAGCCAATCTTGCGATAGATATCCATCATGCCGTCGACCAGCTTGCGCGCTTCGGCGTCCAGCAGGTCAATTTTGTTGAGCACGATCAGCGGCTCGACTTCGAGCGTTTCGCAGGCCACCAGATAACGGTCGATGATGTTCAGCGACAGCTCGGGCAGGATCGCCGACACGATGACGATCTGATTGATATTGGCGGCGATCGGCTTCACGCCGTCGTAGAAGTCCGGGCGCGTCAGCACCGAGGTGCGCTCGTGCACCGCTTCCACGATGCCTTTTACCCCTTCATGGGTGCCCAGGCCGGGGCGCCACACCACGCGATCGCCGGTGACCAGCGAACGCAGCGTGCGGCGGATGTTGCAGCGGTGCTGAGTGCCATCCGGCGCCTCAACGTCGGCGTGCATGCCGAAACGGCTGATAACGACGCCTTCCTGCGGCTCGCCCAGCTGGGAATCATCCGGTTCCGGTTTGTTATCAGCGCGCTTCAGACGGCGCTGATGGTTCGCCTGCACGCGGCGTTGCTGGCCTTTGGACAGTTTGTTCTTACTCACTGCGCCTCACTTGAATCGGTTTTATACCTTTACGTATACGCACAGCTGCGGCGGGGGACTTGCCCCGAGCGCAGCCTTGAACCCGTCAGGGTATATGTCGCCCAGGGCGACCAAAAAGACTATGATACACGCTATTTTATATTAAATAACCGTTGTTAGCCGCCGGCTGCGGCGCGTCGCCACCGGCGGCGCCCGTCGTCTCGTCCGCACAGCGTTTTTCTCTCGGCTTTTAGGCAGGAAACATCATGACAGGAAACGAAAATAACCTGATTTGGATCGATTTGGAGATGACCGGGCTGGATCCCGAGCGTGACCGCATTATCGAGATCGCCACGCTGGTCACCGACGCCAACCTGAACATCCTGGCGGAAGGGCCGGTGATCGCCGTGCACCAATCCGACGAGCAGCTGGCCTTGATGGACGAGTGGAACGTGCGCACCCATACCGGCAGCGGGCTGGTGGAGCGGGTGAAAGCCAGCCGCCAGGACGATCGCGCCGCCGAGCTGGAAACGATAGCCTTTCTGCAGCAGTGGGTGCCGGCCGGTAAATCGCCGATCTGCGGCAACAGCGTGGGCCAGGACCGCCGTTTCCTGTTCCGCTACATGCCGGAGCTGGAGGCTTACTTCCATTACCGCTATCTGGACGTCAGCACCTTGAAGGAACTGGCGCGCCGTTGGAAGCCGGAAATTCTCGCCGGCTTTAAGAAGCAGGGCACCCATCAGGCGCTGGACGACATCCGCGAATCGGTGGCCGAGCTGGCTTATTACCGCGAACATTTCATTCAGCTTTAAGGCGATGACGGCCCCTGCGGGGAAAAAACGCCGTTTTTAGCCGCTTAATTCGCCAATCTGGCGCTTTAATCGGCAATCAAACAAAAATCGCGTTTTTTTGCTTTCAGGGGCTTGCGACAAAAAGGATTTCTCGTATAATGCGCACCCCGTACCGATGAAGAATTTCGTAACGTTCCACCATCGATACGCCGGGCGGGAATAGCTCAGTTGGTAGAGCACGACCTTGCCAAGGTCGGGGTCGCGAGTTCGAGTCTCGTTTCCCGCTCCAAATTCAACAATGTCGCGATGCGGCATGATGAATAAATAAAGCAGTATCAAGCAGTACCTATGCGACGCGGGAATAGCTCAGTTGGTAGAGCGCAACCTTGCCAAGGTTGAGGTCGCGAGTTCGAGCCTCGTTTCCCGCTCCAAAAATTCAAAGGTCACGCCAGTGTTTGGTGACCGGATGCCAAAAGCATCTCAATGCGGGAATAGCTCAGTTGGTAGAGCACGACCTTGCCAAGGTCGGGGTCGCGAGTTCGAGTCTCGTTTCCCGCTCCAATTTTCTCTTCGTTTCAAATTCAAATCCAACGCCTTATCCGGCGCGGGTTTTTGTCCCGTTTAACACGCCTGGTAAAAATGTTGTAAACAGAGTTATCCACAGCCTCTGTACATAAACCCGCCTGCCTGAAAAATCAACGTCATACAAATTAAATATTTATCTATTTGATTTATAAGTTTATTTATTTATCCCAAAACGTTATGCCGATCACTTGCTCTTTTTGTTGCAGTTGAAAGACAACGTGTTTTTATTTTTATGCACAAATCCACAGAGTGAGACATCCGGTGAAATAGCCGCGCGGCGCACGCCGTCAGGCGTCCCTTGGCAAACCTTTTTCCACAGCCCGTATCAGTCGTTTTTTCTGCGCCGTCTGCACCTCGATGCCCTGCGCCTCGCGGCGGGCAAGCTGCTGCGCCAGCGCCCAGTGGATATGTTCGTCCAGCATGGCGTCCTGGCCCAGGCGCGTGCGCAGCGCGAGCACAATGCCGTCCTCGTAGGGCGCATTGCCCAGCGCCACGGCGATATTGCGCAGCCAGCGCAGGTGGCCGATGCGGCGTATTGCTGAGCCTTCGGTGATGCGCAGAAATTTTTCTTCCGTCCAGTTGAACAGATCGATCAGCTGCGGTGCATGCAGCGCGGCGCGTGGGCTGAAATCGTCTTCGTCGGTGAGCTGCGAAAAGCGGTTCCACGGGCAGATCAGCTGGCAGTCGTCGCAGCCGTAGATGCGGTTGCCGAGCAGCGGCCGGAATTCCTCCGGGATCGCGCCTTCCAACTCGATGGTCAGGTAGGAGATGCAGCGCCGGGCGTCTACGGTATAGGGGGCGACGATGGCGCCGGTCGGGCAGGTGGTGATGCAGGCGACGCAGCGGCCGCACTGCTCTTCCTGCGGCTTATCCACCGGCAGCGGCAGGTCGATCAGCAGCTCGCCGAGGAAAAACCACGACCCGGCTTCGCGGTTGAGAATTAGTGAGTGTTTACCAACCCAGCCGATGCCCGCCTTGGCGGCCAGCGCGCGTTCCATCACCGGCGCGGAATCGACAAAGGGGCGGAAATTCAACTCGCCGCAGTAGGCCTGGATCTGATCGCCCAGCTTTTTCAGGCGCTGGCGCAACAGTTTGTGATAGTCGCGCCCCAGCGCGTAGCGGCTGACGTAACCCAGCTGCGGATTTTGCAAGGTGCTGGCAAACGCCGCCTTGGCCGGCAGGTAGTTCATGCGTACGCTGATCACCCGCAGCGTGCCCGGCAACAGTTCGTGAGGGCGCGCGCGTAGCATGCCGTGGCGCGCCATCCATTCCATCTCGCCGTGGTACTGCTTGTCGAGCCAGGCCTGCAGCTTCGGCTCTTCGAGGCTCAGGTCGGTATCGCAGATGCCAACCTGTTGGAATCCTAGCGATTGCCCCCATTGCTTGATATGTTGGGCGAGTTGATGGAGATCGAGGGGGTGCGTCATGACGGGCCACAGTGAAAAAGCATACGCTGACAGTTTACCACACTCTGTCTGGCCTGCGGATTGGATCCGTCGCTCGGAACCCGCGGCGGCGGCCTCGCTCGGTATTTCTCTTTACGATTTGATGCAGCGCGCCGGTCAGGCGGCCTACGCATTGGCGCGCAACGCGTACCCCTCCCGCGAGCACTGGCTGGTGCTGTGCGGCCACGGCAACAACGGCGGCGACGGCTATGTGGTGGCGCGCCTGGCGAAGGCGGCGGGCCTGCAGGTGACGTTGATAGCCTGCGAAGGCGCACGGCCTTTGCCACCGGAAGCCGCAGCGGCCCGTCAGGCCTGGCTGGCCGCCGGCGGTGATATTCTGCCGGCGAACAGCCGCTGGCCGGCGTCTGTCTCTCTCATTATCGACGGCCTGTTAGGCACTGGCCTTGGCAGCGCGCCGCGTGCGCCTTACGACGCGCTGATCGAGGCCGCCAACCGCCACTCGGCGCCGGTGGTCGCGCTCGATATCCCGTCCGGCCTGCTGGCGGAGAGCGGCGCGGTGCCGGGCGCGGTCGTGCGTGCCGCGCACACCGTCACGTTCATCGGCCTCAAACCGGGATTGCTGACCGGCCAGGCGCGCGACTGGGTCGGGCAACTTCATCAGAATGCGCTAGGCTTATCGGGTTGGCTGGCGAAGCAACCGGAACAGATTCAGCGGCTTACCGCCGAGGCGTTGCCGCGCTGGCTGCATCCGCGCCGCCCCTGCGCCCATAAGGGCGAGCATGGCCGCCTGCTGTTGGTGGGCGGTGACCGCGGATTCGGCGGTGCCATTCGCATGGCGGCGGAAGCGGCGCTGCGCAGCGGGGCGGGATTGGTGCGAGTGCTTACTCACATTGAACACGTCGCACCGCTGCTGGCGGCCCGGCCGGAGTTGATGGCGCAGGCGCTGGACGAGGCGACGCTGCGGCAGGCGATGCAATGGGCGGATGTGCTGGTGATTGGCCCGGGGCTGGGCCAGGCTGAATGGGGCAAAAACGCCTTGAACGTGCTGCAAACCAGCGATAAACCGGCCTTGTGGGACGCCGATGCGCTGAACTTGCTGGCATTAAATCCCGAGAAACGGCAGAATCGCGTGATGACTCCGCATCCTGGAGAGGCGGCGCGGCTGTTGAGCTGCAGCACTGCCGACATCGAGAGTGATCGCTTACTTGCCGTGCGCAAGCTGACGGCGCGCTACGGCGGCGTGGCGGTGCTGAAAGGCGCCGGCACGCTGATTGCCGATGAGCAGGGGCAGATGGCGATCGCCGACGTCGGCAACGCCGGCATGGCCTCCGGCGGCATGGGCGATGTGCTGTCGGGCATCATCGGCGGTTTGCTGGCGCAAAAGCTCCCGCTGTATGATGCCGCCTGTGCGGGCTGCGTCGTACACGGCGCGGCCGGCGATCGCGTAGCGGAAAGACAAGGAACAAGAGGCATGTTGGCGACCGATTTACTGCCGGACATCCTTCATTTCGTTAACCCTGAGTGGGCAAAATAGACTTTACGAATGAAAGAACTCGTTTTACCTCTGCCGGACGAGGCAGCGACTGTCGCTTTGGGCACCACTTTGGCCAAGGCCTGCGATCGCGCCAGCGTCATCTATCTCTACGGCGACCTAGGCGCCGGTAAAACCACCTTCAGCCGTGGTTTCCTGCAGGCGTTAGGGCATCAGGGCAACGTCAAAAGCCCGACCTACACGCTGGTGGAACCCTATGCCTTGCAGCCGCTGGCGGTGTATCACTTCGATCTGTATCGCCTGGCCGATCCTGAAGAGCTTGAATTCATGGGCATTCGCGATTACTTCGCGCAAGACGCCATCTGCCTGGTCGAATGGCCGCAACAGGGCACCGGCGTGCTGCCGGAGCCGGATCTGGCGCTGCATCTTTGCTATCAGGGCGAGGGGCGAGAGGCGAAGATCGAGGCGATTTCCACTTACGGCAGCCAGCTGTTAGACCGCATTCATGGATCACAGGGATGATGCCGCAATGACGCACGTGTTGAAAAAATTTGCGGTCATCATGCTGATCGCCGTGCTGGGGCCACTCGGCGCGCTGAACGCGCTGGCGGCGTCTTCGCTGTCCGATATCAAAGTGTCCAACGCCCAGCGTGAAGCGACGGTGTCGGTGAGCTTCAATGGCCCGCCGGACTACGCGTTTTTCCCGCTGCACGGCCCGGATCGCGTGGTGCTGGACGTTAACCAGAAGGGCAAGGTCGGCGGTCTGCCGCTCAATTTCAGCGGCCAAAACCTGGTGAAAAGCATTCGCTCCAGCGCGCCGAAAGACGCTCAGAGCGTGCGCCTGGTGTTTGATCTGACCCAGCGCGCCAAAACCCGCGTCTCCACCCGCCAGAACGGCAGCGTGCATACCGTGGTGTTCACCATTACGGCCGAAGGCAGTGCCAATACGGTGGCGCGCAAGGCACCGGTGCAAACGCCTGCGCCGGTTGCGGTCAACCCACCGCCGCGTCAGGCGCCGGTCGCGGTGCGTGAAGCGCCGGAGCCGCCGCTGCGCAAAGCGCCGACGGGATCGAATCCCTTTACCAATAAACAGACCGTCGTCGCAGGCACCGCCACCGAAGTCACGCCGCGCAGCAGCCGCGTTTCCGCCGGTTCCGGCGATCGGGTGGTGGTGGCGATCGACGCTGGCCACGGCGGCCAGGATCCGGGCGCCATTGGCCCGAGCGGGCTGAAAGAAAAGAATGTCACCATCGCCATTGCGCGCCGCCTGCAGGCGATGCTGGACGCCGATCCGCAGTTCAAACCGGTGCTGACGCGTACCGGCGACTACTTCATCTCGGTGATGGGGCGCTCCGACGTTGCGCGCAAACAGGGCGCCAACGTGCTGGTCTCCATCCACGCCGACGCAGCGCCAAACCGCAGCGCCAGCGGGGCCTCCGTTTGGGTGCTGTCCAATCGCCGCGCCAACAGCGAAATGGCCGGCTGGCTCGAACAGCATGAGAAACAATCCGAACTGCTCGGCGGCGCCGGCGATCTGCTGGCCAACAGCCAGGCAGACCCTTACCTGAGCCAGGCGGTGCTGGATCTGCAGTTCGGCCACTCGCAGCGCGTCGGGTATGACGTGGCGGTGAAAGTGCTGCAGCAGCTGCAGAGCGTCGGATCGCTGCACAAACGCCGGCCGGAACATGCCAGCCTGGGCGTGCTGCGCTCACCGGATATTCCCTCGCTGCTGGTGGAAACCGGATTTATCAGTAATAGCACGGAGGAGCGGCTGCTGGGCAGTAGCGCGTATCAGGAGAAGATTGCCAAGGCCATTCATAACGGCCTGCGCAGCTACTTCCTGGCGCATCCGCTGCAAGCCGACCCAAAGGTGGAAAACCGACCGCTGGACGTCGCAGCGGCGGTTAACACCTCAACACCAGACGTGCGCCAGCCTGAGCCTATCGTCAGCTCGGCCGGCGCGAGCCGCAGCGTAAGCGGCAAGACCCAGATCCACGTGGTGAAGCGGGCGGAAACGCTGTCCGGCATCGCCGACAGCTACGGCACCACCATGGCGGCGCTGCGGGATCTGAACAAACTGAAAAAAGACGGCGTGTGGGTCGGGCAACGCCTGAAGGTGCCGGCGGGGAAAACCGCCGCCGTCACCACCGTCGCCAAGGCGAAAACGCCGGCCAAGAAGCCGTCTAAACATAAAGTGGCCCGCGGGGATACGCTCTCCTCCATCGCTTCTCGCTATGGGGTCAGCGTCGGCGATCTGAAACGGGTCAATAATCTGAAGTCGGACGTCGCGCCGCTGGATCGGACGCTGACCATTCCGCAGGCCTAGCGCCATCGCTACAGGAGTCAGCATGCCTATCCAGGTGTTACCGCCACAGCTCGCCAACCAGATCGCCGCCGGAGAGGTGGTTGAACGCCCCGCGTCGGTCGTCAAGGAGCTGGTGGAAAATAGCCTGGACGCCGGCGCGACGCGCATCGATATCGACATTGAACGCGGCGGCGCCAAGCTTATCCGCATTCGCGACAACGGCTGCGGCATTGGCAAGGACGATCTGGCACTGGCGCTGGCGCGGCACGCCACCAGTAAAATCAACACGCTCGACGACCTGGAGGCGATCGTCAGCCTCGGTTTTCGCGGCGAAGCGCTGGCCAGTATCAGTTCGGTTTCCCGTTTGACCCTGACGTCGCGCACCGCCGAGCAGAGCGAGGCGTGGCAAGCCTATGCCGAAGGGCGCGAGCAGGCGGTGACGGTCAAACCCGCCGCGCACCCGGTCGGCAGCACGCTGGAAGTGCTGGATCTGTTTTACAACACCCCGGCGCGCCGCAAGTTCATGCGCACCGAGAAAACCGAATTCGGCCATATCGACGAAGTGGTGCGGCGCATCGCGCTGGCGCGTTTCGATGTGGCGATCAACCTCAGCCACAACGGCAAACTGATCCGTCAATACCGGGCGGCGAAAGAAGAGAGCCAGCACGAGCGCCGTTTGGGCAGCATCTGCGGCCCGGCATTTTTGCAGCATGCGCTGAACATCGACTGGCAGCACGGCGATCTGAGCATCCGCGGTTGGGTGGCGGATCCGGCCGGGGCGCGCCAGCTGGGTGAAATGCAGTACTGCTACGTCAACTGCCGCATGATGCGCGATCGCTTGATCAACCACGCCATTCGTCAGGCCTATCAGGATCAGCTGAAAGACGATCAGCAACCCGCTTACGTGCTGTATCTGGAGGTCGATCCGCACCAGGTGGACGTCAACGTTCATCCCGCCAAGCACGAAGTGCGTTTCCATCAGGCGCGGCTGGTGCACGATTTTATCTACCAGGCGGTAACCACCGTGCTGCAGCAGGCCGGTCAGACGCCGCCGCTGCCGCTGGCGGAAACGCCTGAAGAAGCGTCTGCGCCGGTCTGGCAGCCGGAAAACCGCGTCGCCGCCGGCGGCAATCATTTTTCTCAGCCTGCGCCGCGTCGCGAAACGCCGCCACCGGCCGGCGTCGCCCGCGAGCGCGCACCGCAGCCGGGTTGGCAAACGGCGGGCAGTTACCAGAAACGCGAAGGCGAGCTGTACGGTAAACTGATGCAGCCCGCCGCCGAGCCGCAGGCCGATGCGGCGTCGGAAGTTTCGAGCAAGCCGCCGCTGTTCCCGCCGGCGAAAGCCGCAGCGGAAACGCCGTTGGCGAGCGGCCAGCACAGTTTTGGCCGGGTGCTGATGATCCACCCGCCGTGCTACGCGTTGATTGAACAGCGCCAGCAGCCGGCGTTGCTCAATCTGACGGTGGCCGAGCGCTGGCTGCGCCAGGCGCAGCTCAACCCGCCGACGGAAGGGCTGCGGCCGCAGCCGCTGCTGATCCCAGTCAAGCTGACGTTGGACAAGCGCGAAGTGGCGGCCATCGCGCGGCATCAGGCGCTGCTGACGATGATGGGGCTGGATCTGCAGGCGGATCACGGCCGTGTGACGCTGCGCGCAGTGCCTTTACCATTACGCCAACAAAATTTACAAAAACTGATACCCGAACTGTTAGGCTATCTGGCCGAACATCAGGAGATGTCGCCCGTGGTGCTGGCCACCTGGCTCGCTCGCCGCCTTGGCAGCGAACATGAACAGTGGAACACCTCGCAAGCGATACAATTGCTGACCGACGTTGAACGACTTTGCCCGCAACTGGTCAAATCGCCACCGAGCGGACTTTTACAACCCGTTGATTTACAGGCCGCACTGGCGGCCCTCAAGCATGACTGAAACTGAAATGACACCACGTCCCCCGGCTATTTTCATCATGGGGCCGACCGCCTCGGGCAAGACCGCGCTGGCGATCGCGCTGCGCGAACGCCTGCCGGTGGAACTGATCAGCGTCGATTCCGCGCTGATTTATCGCGGCATGGATATCGGCACCGCCAAGCCGAGCGCTGAAGAATTGGCGCAGGCGCCGCATCGGCTGATCGATATTCGCGATCCCGCCGAAGCTTACTCGGCCGCGGAGTTTCGCGCCGACGCGCTGAAGGAGATGGCCGACATCACCGCCGCCGGGCGCATTCCGCTGCTGGTCGGCGGCACCATGTTGTATTTCAAGGCGTTGTTGGAAGGATTGTCGCCGCTGCCGTCTGCCGATCCCGCGGTGCGCGAGCGCATCGAACGGCAAGCGGCGGAGCAGGGTTGGGAGGCGTTGCACCGTCAGTTACAGGCGATCGATCCGGTCGCGGCATTGAGAATTCATCCGAATGATCCGCAGAGACTGTCCAGAGCACTGGAAGTTTTTTTTATTTCGGGTAAAACTTTAACGGAACTGACTAAAATTTCGGGTGAATCGTTACCGTATCAAGTTCACCAATTTGCGATAGCGCCGACCAGCCGTGAGTTGATCCATCAACGCATCGAGCTGCGGTACCATCAAATGTTGGCGGCGGGTTTTGAGACGGAAGCGCGTGCACTTTTCGCACGGGGTGATTTGCATACGGACTTGCCCTCCATTCGCTGTGTCGGTTACCGCCAGATGTGGTCATACTTGTCTGGTGAAATTAGTTACGATGAGATGGTTTATCGTGGTATTTGCGCAACACGTCAGTTGGCTAAACGCCAGATGACCTGGTTACGGGGTTGGGAGTCGGTCCATTGGTTGGACAGTGAAAAGCCGGGAGAGGCTTTGGACTCGGTGACACAGGTTGTTAGTGCATAGGTTGGGTGATTGTGTACAATTGCTGAGTATTCAGCGCGCAAATTTTTTACGTCGTTTATTTTAGAGCCGACAGGTTCTTAGTTACAAACAACAAGCAAATAAGGAAAAGATAGAATGGCTAAGGGGCAATCTTTGCAAGATCCGTTCCTGAACGCATTGCGTCGTGAACGTGTTCCGGTTTCTATTTATTTGGTGAATGGTATTAAGCTGCAAGGCCAGATTGAGTCTTTTGACCAGTTTGTCATCCTGTTGAAGAACACGGTTAGCCAGATGGTGTATAAGCACGCTATCTCTACCGTTGTCCCGTCACGTCCGGTTTCGCATCACAGCAACAACCCGAGCGGCGGTTCAAGCAACTATCACCATGGCAACAATCCGTCTGCGCAGCAACAGCCGCAGCAGGAAAGCGATGACGCTGAATAAAGCGCGTTGCAAGTCAACCATGACGGGGAGCATAAGCAGCCGCGGGCTGTTTATGTCCCCCAAACTCACGGTGAGTGTCCGTTTGAGAGGTTGCACGCTTGTTTGACCGTTATGAAGCCGGTGAGCAGGCCGTACTGGTTCATATCTATTTCTCGCAAGACAAAGATACGGAAGACCTCAACGAGTTCGAATCGTTGGTTTCCTCAGCCGGTGTCGAAGCTTTGCAAGTGGTGACTGGTAGCCGCAAAGCCCCGCATCCGAAGTACTTTGTCGGCGAAGGAAAGGCCGAAGAAATTGCAGATGCGGTGAAAGCCAGCGGCGCGTCTGTTGTCCTGTTTGATCATTCCCTTTCCCCGGCGCAGGAAAGAAACCTCGAGCGCCTGTGCGAATGCCGGGTGATCGATCGCACCGGGCTGATTTTAGACATCTTCGCCCAGCGTGCCCGCACCCATGAAGGTAAGCTGCAGGTGGAGCTGGCGCAGTTGCGTCACATCGCCACGCGTCTGGTACGCGGCTGGACGCACCTGGAGCGGCAAAAAGGGGGGATTGGCCTGCGCGGGCCGGGGGAAACCCAGCTTGAGACCGACCGTCGCCTGTTACGCGATCGCATCAGCTTGATTCTGCGCCGCCTGGAGCGGGTAGAAAAGCAGCGTGAACAAGGCCGACGCGCGCGGACCCGTGCCGATGTGCCGACCGTATCGCTGGTGGGCTACACCAACGCCGGCAAATCCACCCTGTTTAACCGAATAACGTCTGCCGAGGTGTATGCGGCGGACCAGCTATTTGCCACCCTGGATCCTACGTTGCGGCGCATTGACGTGCCGGACGTGGGGGATACCGTGTTGGCGGATACCGTAGGCTTTATCCGGCACCTGCCGCACGATCTGGTGGCCGCCTTCAAGGCGACGCTGCAGGAAACGCGCCAGGCATCTCTGCTGCTGCACGTCATCGATGCCGCAGATCCGCGCGTCGATGAGAACATCGAAGCGGTGAACACCGTGCTGGCGGAGATAGACTCGGATGAAATCCCTACACTGTTAGTGATGAACAAAATAGATATGCTGGACGATTTTGTGCCGCGTATCGACCGCAACGACGAAAACCTGCCGATCCGGGTGTGGCTGTCCGCCGCCAGCGGAGAGGGTATTCCGTTGCTGTATCAGGCGTTGACGGAGCGCTTATCGGGGGAGATCGCGCATTACGAATTGCGCTTACCGCCACGGGCAGGCCGTCTTCGCAGCCGTTTTTACCAGCTTCAGGCGATTGAAAAAGAGTGGAACGAAGAGGACGGCAGCATTGGCGTGGTGGTGCGAATGCCGATCGTCGAATGGCGTCGTCTCTGCAAGCAAGAACAGGACCTGATTGACTTTATCGTATGATCATATCCTGTTACATTTATGCTTCGCGAAAGCCTGAAGTACCCAATCACAGAATATGGAGCTAAAACATGGCGTGGAATCAGCCCGGTAATAACGGACAGGACCGCGACCCGTGGGGGAGCAGCAATAACAATGGCGGCAACTCTGGCGGTAACAACAAAGGCGGTCGTGATCAAGGGCCACCTGATTTGGACGATATCTTCCGTAAACTGAGCAAGAAATTGAGCGGTTTTGGCGGGGGCAAAGGCTCCAACAGCAATAGCGGCGGCACCGGCACCTCTGGTCCGGGCTTCAGCGGCCGCATTATCGGTATCGCGGCGGTGGCCGTGGTGGTGATCTGGGCCGCCAGCGGCTTCTACACCATCAAGGAAGCTGAGCGCGGCGTCGTGACGCGTTTCGGCAAGTTCAGCCACCTGGTGCAGCCGGGTCTGAACTGGAAGCCGACCTTCATCGACGACGTGCGTCCGGTGAACGTGGAATCCGTGCGCGAGCTGGCGGCGTCCGGCGTGATGCTGACCTCCGATGAAAACGTGGTGCGCGTGGAAATGAACGTGCAGTACCGCGTGACCAACCCGGAAGCGTACCTGTTCAGCGTCGTCAATGCCGACGACAGCCTGAGCCAGGCGACCGACAGCGCCCTGCGCGGCGTGATCGGCAAATACTCGATGGACCGCATCCTGACCGAAGGCCGTACCGTGGTGCGTAACGATACGCAGCGCATGCTGGAAGAGACCATTCGTCCTTACAACATGGGCATCACGCTGCTGGACGTCAACTTCCAGGCGGCGCGTCCGCCGGAAGAGGTGAAGGCGTCGTTCGACGATGCGATCGCCGCGCGTGAGAACGAGCAGCAATACATCCGTGAGGCGGAAGCTTACGCCAACGAAGTTCAGCCGCGTGCGAACGGCCAGGCGCAGCGTCTGCTGGAAGATTCCAAGGCTTATAAAGACCGTACCATCCTGGAAGCGCAGGGTGAGGTGGCGCGCTTTGCCAAGCTGTTGCCGGAATACAAGTCCGCTCCGCAGATCACCCGCGAGCGTCTGTATATCGAAACCATGGAAAAAGTGCTGGGCCATACCCGTAAGGTGTTGGTGAGCGACAAAGGCAACAACCTGATGGTGCTGCCGCTGGATCAGATGCTGCGCGGTCAAGGCGCGGCGCCGGAGAGCGGCAACAAGGATACCAGCCTGATTCGCCTCAATCCGAATCCTGCGCCGGCTGCCAACAGCAGCACTCCGCGTACCAGCGGCGGTTCGATTATGGATCAGCGCCGGGCGAATGCGCAGCGTGACGACACCACTCGCGTAGGGAGAGAGTAATCAATGCGTAAGTCTTTTGTAGTTATTGTCCTCGCGGTGCTGGTGGTGCTGTACGCTTCGCTGTTCGTGGTGCAGGAAGGCCAGCGCGGCATCGTGCTGCGCTTCGGCAAGGTTCTGCGCGACGGCGAAAACAAGCCGCTGGTGTATGCGCCGGGTCTGCACCTCAAGATCCCGTTCATCGAGACCGTGAAGAACCTGGATGCGCGTATCCAGACTATGGATAACCAGGCCGATCGTTTCGTGACCAGCGAGAAGAAAGACCTGATCGTCGACTCCTATCTGAAGTGGCGCATCAGCGACTTCAGCCGTTACTATCTGGCGACCGGCGGCGGCGACGTCTCCCAGGCCGAAGTGCTGCTGAAGCGTAAGTTCAGCGACCGTCTGCGTTCCGAAATCGGCCGCCTGGACGTGAAAGATATCGTGACCGACTCGCGCGGCAAGCTGATGTCCGACGTGCGTGACGCGCTGAACACCGGCACCGTGGGTGACGGCGAAGAAGTGGCGACCACCGAAGCCGATGACGCTATCGCCTCTGCGGCGGCGCGCGTTGAGCGGGAAACCACCGGCAAACAGCCGCAGGTGAACCCGAACAGCATGGCGGCGCTGGGCATCGAAGTGATCGACGTGCGTATCAAGCAGATCAACCTGCCGGCGGAAGTGTCCGACGCCATCTACCAGCGTATGCGCGCCGAGCGTGAAGCGGTAGCCCGTCGTCTGCGCTCGCAGGGCCAGGAAGAAGCCGAGAAGCTGCGCGCCAGCGCGGACTACGAAGTGACCCGTACCCTGGCGGAAGCCGAGCGTCAGGCGCGTATCACCCGCGGTGAAGGCGATGCCGAAGCGGCCAAGCTGTTCGCCAACGCGTTCAGCCAGGATCCGGACTTCTATGCCTTTATCCGCAGCCTGCGTGCCTATGAAGCCAGCTTCAAGGACAACCAGGACGTGCTGGTACTGAGCCCGGACAGCGATTTCTTCCGCTACATGAAGTCGCCTGATACCCTGCGCAAGTAAGCGCGGCAGGCAATCTGATCGAGGGCCCGTTTACGCGGGCCCTTTCTCGTTTTTGGGGGATGCATGAACTCAACGATTTGGCTGGCGCTCGGGCTGGTTCTGGTGCTGGAAGGATTAGGGCCGATGCTGTTTCCGCAGGCCTGGCGCAAAATGATTGTGGCGATGTCGCAGCTGCCGGACGCGACGCTGCGGCGATTTGGCGGTGGAATAGTGGTTGCGGGCTGCGTGATCTACTACATGTTGAGCGGCCGCACGGGTCTTTAAAGTCTAGCCCAAAATTTATGCAATCGTATGCTAAAAGTGCTGAAAATCGAAAATTACGGTGGTAGAATCCATTTTTAAGCAATCGGTGATTTTGAAAAATGGGTAAGAACGTCGTCGTACTGGGCACCCAATGGGGTGACGAAGGTAAAGGCAAGGTTGTAGACCTGCTGACTGAACGGGCTCAATATGTTGTGCGCTACCAAGGTGGCCATAACGCTGGCCACACTCTGGTAATCAACGGTGAAAAAACCGTCCTTCATTTAATTCCTTCAGGTATTCTGCGTGAAAACGTCACCAGCATCATCGGCAACGGTGTTGTTCTGGCGCCGGACGCATTGATGAAAGAAATGGGTGAACTCGAAGCGCGTGGCATCCCGGTACGCGAACGTCTGTTACTCTCTGAAGCTTGCCCGCTGATCCTGCCTTACCACGTCGCGTTGGACAACGCGCGTGAGAAAGCGCGCGGCGCGAAAGCGATCGGCACCACCGGTCGCGGCATCGGCCCGGCTTACGAAGATAAAGTGGCTCGTCGCGGCCTGCGCGTCAGCGACCTGTTCAACAAAGAAACCTTCGCCGTTAAGCTCAAAGAGATCGTCGATTACCACAATTTCCAGCTGGTCAACTACTACAAAGTTGAAGCCGTCGATTATCAGGCGACGCTGGACTACGTGCTGTCTATCGCCGACATCCTGACCGCCATGGTGGTTGACGTTTCCGAACTGCTGGACGGCGCGCGCAAGCGTGGCGACCTGATCATGTTCGAAGGCGCTCAGGGCACCCTGCTGGATATCGACCACGGTACTTACCCGTATGTCACCTCTTCCAACACCACTGCCGGCGGCGTGGCTACCGGTTCCGGCATCGGCCCGCGTTATGTGGACTACGTGCTGGGCATCGTGAAAGCCTACTCCACTCGCGTGGGTGCAGGCCCGTTCCCAACCGAACTGTTCGATGAAACCGGCGAGTACCTGTGCAAGCAGGGTAACGAGTTCGGCGCCACCACCGGCCGTCGTCGTCGTACCGGCTGGCTGGACGCGGTAGCGGTGCGTCGCGCCGTGCAGATCAACTCCCTGTCCGGCTTCTGCCTGACCAAGCTGGACGTCCTGGACGGCCTGAAAGAAGTGAAGATCTGCGTGGGCTACCGCATGCCGGACGGCCGCGAAGTGGATACCACTCCGCTGGCGGCTGAAGGCTGGGAAGGTATCGAGCCTATCTACGAAACCATGCCGGGCTGGAGCGAAACCACCTTTGGCGTGAAAGAGCACAGCAAGCTGCCTCAGGCTGCGCTGAACTACATCAAGCGCATCGAAGAAGTGACCGGCGTACCGGTAGACATCATCTCTACCGGCCCGGATCGCAGCGAAACCATGATCCTGCGCGACCCGTTCGACGCATAATCAGGCTTTGCGGCAGTAAACAAACCGGGCGCGTCCCGGTTTGTTTTTATCCTGACTCCCTCCGATTGCGGTTTCACGTCAAAAAATCCTTTCATAAACCCGCCTTAGGGCGCGGGATTCGCTAAATAATTAGCGACGAACTCTCCGGCTGGTTTATTATCCAATGAGTAATCTTTTGAATAGCGCCGAAAAGCGGCGTATCAGACGGGTAAAACGATACCCAGAGGTAAGATGTGCAGTTAACAAGTTTTACTGATTATGGCCTGCGGGCGTTGATCTACATGGCCTCGTTGCCGCAGGACAAGATGACCAGTATCTCGGAAGTGACCGAGGTTTACGGCGTGTCTCGCAACCATATGGTGAAGATCATCAATCAGTTGAGCCGGGTCGGTTTTGTCACGGCGGTGCGCGGCAAGCATGGCGGCATCCGTTTGGGCAAACCGGCCGAGAGCATTCGCCTCGGCGACGTGGTGCGGGCGCTGGAGCCGCTTGCGCTGGTTAACTGCAGCAGCGAGTTTTGCCACATCACCCCTGCCTGCCGACTGAAGCAGGTGCTCCAACAGGGCGTACAGAATTTCCTTGAAGAGCTGGATAAGCATACGTTGGCCGATATGGTCGAAGACAATCCGCCGCTCTACAAGCTATTGCTTGTCGAATAAAACGACGTTGAGAAGACAAGGCTCAACGTCATCCTGCTGATGACAACGGAGGAACCGCAATGTCACAAGATCCATTCCTGGAACGAGAAGCAGAAAAATACGAATCCCCCATCCCCAGTCGTGAATATATCCTGGCCCATTTGGCGAAACGTGAAACGCCGGCCAGCCGCGAAGAACTGGGCAACGAACTGGGCCTCAGCGGTGAAGAGCAGCTGGAAGCGCTGCGCCGCCGCCTGCGCGCCATGGAGCGCGATGGCCAGCTGGTGTTTACCCGCCGCCAGTGCTACGCGCTGCCGGAACGTCTGGATCTGTTGCGCGGCACGGTGATCGGCCACCGCGACGGCTACGGCTTCCTGCGCGTGGAAGGCAGCAAAGACGATCTGTACCTGTCTGCCGAACAGATGAAAATGGCGATCCACGGTGACGTGGTGCTGGCGCAGGCCTTGGGCGCGGATCGCAAAGGGCGCCGCGAAGCGCGCATCGTGCGCGTGCTGGTGCCGAAAACCAGCCAGATTGTCGGCCGCTTCTTCATGGATGCCGGCACCGGCTTCGTGGTGCCGGACGACAGCCGTCTGAGCTTCGATATTCTGATCCCGGCGGACAGCGTCAGCGGCGCGCGCATGGGCTTTATGGTGGTGGTGGAGCTGACGCAGCGTCCGACCCGCCGCACCAAGGCGGTCGGCAAGATCGTCGAGATCCTCGGCGACAAGATGGGCACCAGCATGGCGGTGGACATCGCGCTGCGCACCCATGAGATCCCGCATACCTGGCCGCCGCAGGTGGAAAAGCAGGTGGCCGATCTCAGTGAGCAGGTGCCGGAAGCGGCCAAGAAGGGCCGCGTCGATCTGCGCAAGCTGCCGTTGGTCACCATCGACGGTGAAGACGCACGCGACTTCGATGACGCCGTGTACTGCGAGAAAAAACGCGGCGGCGGCTGGCGCCTGTGGGTCGCGATCGCCGACGTCAGTTACTACGTGCGCCCGCGCACCGCGCTGGACGATGAAGCGCGCAGCCGCGGTAACTCGGTGTACTTCCCGTCGCAGGTGATCCCGATGCTGCCGGAAGTGCTGTCCAACGGGCTGTGCTCCCTGAACCCACAGGTCGATCGCCTGTGCATGGTGTGCGAGATGACCATCTCCGCCCAGGGGCGCCTGTCCACGGCCAAGTTCTACGAAGCGGTGATGAGCTCGCACGCTCGCCTGACCTATAACAAGGTGTGGCACATTCTGCAGGGCGATCAGGAGCTGCGCGAGCACTACCATCCGCTGGTCAAGCACCTGGAAGAGCTGCACGCGATGTATAAGGTGCTGGATAAGGCGCGCGCCGAGCGCGGCGGCATCGCGTTTGAAACCGAAGAAGCCAAGTTCATCTTCAACGCCGAACGCCGCATCGAGCGCGTGGAGCCGACGGTGCGCAACGACGCCCACAAGCTGATCGAAGAGTGCATGATCATGGCCAACGTGGCGGCCGCGCGCTTCGTCGAGAAACGCAACGAGCCGGCGCTGTACCGCGTGCACGATCGTCCGAGCGACGACCACATCTCCGCGCTGCGCAGCGTGCTGAGCGAGCTGGGGCTGACGCTGGGCGGCGGCAACAAGCCGCAGCCGAAGGACTATGCGGTGCTGATGGATGAAGTGTCCGAGCGCCCTGACCACGAAATGCTGCAAACCATGTTGCTGCGTTCGATGAAGCAGGCGATTTACGATCCGGAAAACCGCGGCCACTTCGGCCTGGCGCTGGCGTCTTACGGCCACTTCACCTCGCCGATCCGCCGTTATCCGGATCTGGCGCTGCACCGCGCGATCAAATATCAGCTGGCCAAAGAACACGGCGAGCCGAAAGAGCGCTGGACGCCGACCGGCGGCTGGCACAGCGAATTCGAAGAGATGCTGCAGCTGGGCGAACACTGCTCGATGACCGAGCGCCGCGCGGACGAAGCGACGCGCAACGTTGCCGACTGGCTGAAGTGCGACTTCATGCAGGATCACGTCGGTGAAGTGTTCAGCGGCATCATCTCCAGCGTGACCGGCTTCGGCTTCTTCGTGCGCCTGAACGATCTGTTCATCGACGGGCTGGTGCACGTATCAACGCTGGATAATGATTACTATCGCTACGATAATATCGGCCAGCGCCTGATCGGCGAGTCTTCCGGCACGGTCTATCGCCTGGGGGATACGGTGGAGATCCGCGTGGACGCGGTGCATATGGACGAGCGCAAGATCGACTTCGCGCTGGTGTCCAGCACCCGCAAAGCGCGCGGTGAAGGCAAAACCGAGCGCGATCGCGCCAAGAAGGGCGGCCAGCGCACGCTGCGCGACAGCGGTAGCGCGGGGCGCGGCAAGCGCCGCGGCGGCAAACCGCCGGCCAACTTCGAGCCGGACAGCGCCTTCCGCAAGCAGGATGACGCCAAGCCCGCGGACAACGTGAAGAAGGCGAAGAAGAAAGCCAAGAAAGCGTCCGACAAAACGCGGAAAATCGCGGCGGCGACCAAAGCCAAACGCGCAGCCAAGAAGAAAGGTGCTGAGCAGGCTTAACCTGCCGCACATCGTTACCATCGGCCGGTTATCGCCGGCCGCACGAATTTAAAAGAGCATCATGAGCGAAATTATTTACGGCATTCACGCCGTCAAAGCCCTGTTAGAGCGCGATCCGCAACGCTTCCTGGAAGTGTTTATCCTGAAAGGCCGCGAAGATCGCCGCCTGCAACCGCTGATCGCCGAGCTGGAAGCGACCGGCATCGTGATCCAGGTGGCGAGCCGCCAGTGGCTGGATGACAAGGTTGAAGGCGCGGTGCACCAGGGGATCATCGCCCGGGTGCGCGAAGGGCGTCAGTATCAGGAGAACGATCTGCCGGGCCTGTTGGAGAGCGTGGAAACGCCATTCCTGCTGGTGCTGGACGGCGTGACCGACCCGCATAACCTCGGCGCCTGCCTGCGCAGCGCCGACGCTGCCGGCGTGCACGCGGTGATCGTGCCGCGCGACCGTTCTGCCCAACTGAACGCCACCGCCAAGAAAGTGGCCTGCGGCGCCGCCGAGAGCGTACCGCTGATCCGCGTGACCAACCTGGCGCGCACGCTGCGCCTGCTGCAGGAAATGAACGTCTGGGTGGTGGGTACCGCCGGCGAAGCCGACCATACGCTGTATCAGAGCAAAATGACCGGCCCGATGGCGCTGGTGATGGGCGCGGAAGGCGAAGGCATGCGTCGTCTGACCCGCGAACACTGCGACGAGCTGATCAGCATCCCGATGGCCGGTACCGTCTCTTCGCTGAACGTGTCGGTCGCCACCGGCATCTGCCTGTTCGAAGCGGTGCGTCAGCGCGGCTGATCCTCCTGACGGGGGCCCTGAGCCCCCGTTAATTCCCCCTCTTGTGATCCCGCCTTCGGCAGAAATCTCTGCGCCGACCATACTTACTCCTGACGCTTTTCTCAGGGAGCACTCTCATGGTCTGGACTACGCACACCGTTTTTAACCAACCCAAGCCGCTGGGCAACAGCAACCTGTTTCTCTCCGATACGCCGCTGCGCGAAGCGTTGCAGCGCGAGCAGGGCGGCTGGGACGCCGAGGTATTGGCTTCGCTGGGCCAGCAGCTTGGCACCCAGGAGTCGCTGGAACTGGGGCGCCTGGCTAACGCCAACCCGCCGGAGCTGCTGCGCTACGACGCCACCGGCCAGCGGCTGGACGACGTTCGCTTTCACCCCGCCTGGCATATCCTGATGCAGGGGCTGATCGCCAACCGGGTGCACAACCTGCCCTGGCAGGAGGATGCGCGCATCGGTTCCTTCGTGGCGCGCGCCGCGCGCTTTATGCTGCATGCGCAGGTCGAGGCCGGCACGCTGTGCCCGGTGACCATGACCTTCGGCGCCACGCCGCTGTTGCTGCAGGCGTTGCCGGCCGAGTTTCGCTCCTGGCTGACGCCGCTGCTGTCGGATCGTTATGACGCTCACCTGCTGCCGGGCGGGCAAAAGCGCGGCCTGCTGATCGGCATGGGCATGACGGAGAAGCAGGGTGGTTCCGACGTTTTGAGCAATACCACTACCGCCGCGCCGCTCGGCGCGCGCGGGCCGGGTGAAGCCTACCGGCTGGTGGGGCACAAGTGGTTCTTCTCGGTGCCGCAGAGCGATGCGCACCTGGTGCTGGCGCAGGCCGAAGGAGGGTTGTCCTGTTTCTTCCTGCCGCGCATTTTGCCGGACGGCAGCCGCAACGCCATTCGCCTGGAGCGATTGAAAGACAAGCTGGGTAACCGCTCCAACGCCAGCAGCGAAGTGGAGTTTCAGGACGCCACCGCCTGGCTGTTGGGGGATGAGGGTGACGGCGTGCGGCATATCCTGAAGATGGGCGGCCTGACCCGTTTCGACTGCTCGCTCGGCAGCCACGGCCTGATGCGCCGCGGGCTGTCGGTGGCGCTGTATCATGCGCTGCAACGGCAGGCGTTCGGCAAGCTCCTGATCGAACAACCGCTGATGCGCCAGGTTCTGGCGCGCATGGCGCTGCGGCTGGAAGGGCATACCGCGTTGCTGTTCCGGCTGGCCCGCGCCTGGGAAAGCCGCAGCAATGAGGGCGAACTGATCTACAGCCGCCTGCTGACCCCGGCGGCCAAATACAGCATCTGTCGCCAGGGCATGCCGTTCATCGCCGAGGCGATGGAGGTGCTGGGCGGTATCGGCTACTGCGAAGAGAGCGAGCTGCCGCGCCTGTATCGCGAGATGCCGGTCAACAGCATCTGGGAAGGTTCCGGCAACATCATGTGTCTGGACGTGTTGCGCAGCCTGCACAAGCTGCCGGGCGCGCTCGAAATGCTGCAGTTCGAGCTGCAGCCGGTGCGCGGCCAGAATCGCTTGTTCGATCACGCCTGGCGGCAGTGGCAGCAGCGTGTGCGGCAACCGCGTGAAGAGATGGGGCGGCTGCTGACCCAGCAGCTGTTCGACCTGTGCTGTGCCGCGCAGCTGCTGCAGCATGCCAGCCCGCAGATAGCCGACGCCTGGTGCCACCTGACGCTGGATCACCGCGGCGAGAGCCTGCTGTCGGCCGAGGTGTGCGAACTGCTGCTCAACCGCGCTATCGGCGGTTAGGGAAAAGGGTGGCGCGCGGCGGCGAAAACCTTTTTAATTCAGCCTCACTCTGACAGGAAAATGCACATGGATATTCTCAGCGCGTTGGCGGCGTTCGCCTCTTATTTCTTCAGCGGTTTCGCCATGATTTTGGTGTTTCTGTTCGTCTATACCCGCATCACTCCGCACGACGAATGGGCGCTGATCAAGGCCGATAATCAATCCGCCGCCTTTGCTTTCATCGGCGCTTGCCTGGGGTATGTGATCCCGTTGGCCAGCGCGGCGATCAACTCGATCAGCCTGCTGGATTACCTGCTGTGGGGCGTAGTGGCGCTGGTGGTGCAACTGCTGCTGTTCGCGGCCGTGAAGATCTACATGCCACGCATCAGCGACAAGATCGAAGCGAACCACCTGGCCGCCGGGATTTTCCTGGGGGGCGTCTCCGTGAGCGGCGGCGTGTTGAATGCGGCTTGCATGAGCTACTAAAGGTATAAGATGGCCGAGGCGCGCCAGCCAAGCGGGTGCGCCTGTTCTTCCATCCGCAGGATGCGGTAATAGCTGGCGCCGTGTTGGCCGGCGGTGCGAGCGATGGCCTGCTCCGCCTCCTGTGGTGAACCGGGCAGATCGTTAAAGGTGATCTCGGCGATTTCACTGAGCGGCGTCACGCGATCGGCGGGCGCCAGCTCGGCGGACTGTGCGCCGGTGCTGAGCAGCCCCACTGAAAGCAGGAGGGAGGTGAGTGCGGTGGAGCGTTTCATGGCGTTCCCCTTCGTCAGATCCTGAATCGCACCCGCAACATGCGGTATGCTGTCCGACAGTGTGCAATACCCTACTTCAGCCTGTGCAAAGCCAGTGTAAATCTGCTTAAAAAATCCCCGCCTTACCGATACAGGATCGCCTGGGAATACCATTGGCCCGGCACGATGGTTTCGCTGTTCATGATGATCACGTAATACCGGGCGCCGGCGGCGGTGGCCTTGCGCTGGATCTCCGCTTCCACGTCCATCGGGCTGCCGCGCACCACGGCGGTGACGGTACCTATCTTCACCAGCTCGGCGGTCTGTGCGCGGACGATCTCCTGCGCCTGTGCGGTGGGCGGTGGCGGCGGTTTCGGCGTGGTGGTCATGATGCCGCAGGCGGAAAGCTGTGCGGCCAGCGTCAGGGCGATGAGTGTGCGGACAAGCGTCATGGTGACCTCGAAAGAGCCGGTACGATGGCTTCAGTGTAACGCAATATAAGCTGGAACAGATTGAGCTAACGCTGGCTGGCGCAAGTTTGTCATGATGAATGCCAACAGGTGAGTTGAGGATGAACGGATGATCGAAATTCATGACGAGCGGGCGGGCGATATTGCGGTGATCCATGCCGTCCCCGCAGGGCACTATCAGCGGCCCTTGCCGACGGTGTTCTTCTGTCATGGCTATACCTCGTCGAAAGAGGTGTACGCCTACTTCGCCTATGCGCTGGCGCGCGCCGGTTTTCGGGTGATATTGCCGGATGCCGATCGGCACGGCGAGCGGTTCGACGGCGATGAGGCGCGGCGTCTGGCCACGTTTTGGGAGGTCCTGCGCAGCAATATCGACGAGCTGCCGCAGATCAAGGCGCATTTCGAGCGGCTCGGCCTGATTGCCGACGGGCGTATCGGCGTCGCCGGTGCCTCTATGGGGGGCATGACCGCGCTTGGCGCCTTCGCGCGCTTCCTGTGGATCCGGGCGGCCGCCAGCCTGATGGGTTCCGGCTATTACCGTGCGCTGGCGCAAACGCTGTATCCGCCGTTGGGCGAAGAGGGCGAGGCGCTCTCGCCGCCAGCGTTTGCGGCGCGCACGGCCGTGCTGGCGGAGTATGAGCTGGAAGGGCGTTTGGCGGCGATCGCCGGGCGGCCGCTGCTGCTGTGGCACGGCGAGACGGACGACGTGGTGCCGGCGGCGGACAGCCTGCGTTTGGCGGCTGAACTGCGGCAGCAAGGCGCGGACGGCCGTTTGACGTCGCTCATCGAACCGGGGGTGAAGCACCGCATCACGCCGCTGGCGCTGTCCGCCACGGCCGACTTCTTCCGCCGCGAACTGTAATGCTCCGCCGGGCGCGATGCCAGGAATTGCACCGCTCTGTGCCTGCTGTTTCGGCCATCGTTTGGCCGAATGAAGGGGAGAATGTCTGCGTGAATTCTTTCAGGGCAGCAAGGAGCAGAGGGCATGATAAAAAGCATCGGCAGTACGGCCGGTTTAATGGGAACGATGAAAGCGCGCGCCGAGCTTAACTCAGCGGCCTTCAGCGAGATGTTGGGGGCCGCCGACGGCAAGGCGCGGCAAAACCAGGCGAATCCGCTGTCGCGCATCACCGCGCAGACGGTGCAAAACATGACGGCGCTGTTCGCCTCCGCGCCGAAAGCGGCAACCACTCACGCCGCAGCGGCCGATACGCTCTCGTTCGAACAGCGGGCGACCCTGACGGGCAGCGCCGAGCTGTTGCAAACGCGGACAAATTATCTGCAGATGGCGCTGCAATTGCATAATCCGGGCAAGGCGTTCAGCATGCCGGCGCTGCTCAAGCTGTGATGAGGGAAGCGGAGCGCCCAATGGGCGGCGCTCCGGTGCGGACTGAACGGGCTTTCTGATGAAGCCCTGGGGATTTCCCTGGCGTGGCGTGCGTTTTTAGCGGTACAGCTCGGCGCTGACGTGCATCGTGCTGTTGTCGCCCGGTTCGTGCAGGGCGATGATGCGATAAGAGCTTGCGCCGCGTTGATCGGCGATTTTGCTGACCTGGCTGCTGGCGTCATCCGGCGAAACCACGTTCTGGTTCAGGGTGACGAAGCCGACGCTCTGGCGTTGATCGGCCTGGTGCGACGTGATCTCCGTTGCGGCCATTACGTTGGCGGAGAACAGGGCGGCCAGCGCCGTTGCGAGCATGATGCGTTTCATAGTGCCTCTCTTAACCCTTTGCCGTTACGGCCTGACAGCGAATGTCGCTGCGGCAAAAAGTCATTTATCTGCATTGAATAACCTGAAATCTTTTTCGTCGCGCTGTCTGCGGCGGATATGGTTAATTTTAGTCCGTTGCGGCGGATTAAAAAGCGGGGGCTTTTGATGAGCTCTTTCAAAAAAAGTGAAATAGATTTGTGACTCAGCGCTGATTTCATTGAAAGATTTTTGAAACCGATGGATCGGCGTACATAGGTTCTCCCACGAGCAAATCGTGCTATTTCCCATAACGCCTCGCATTAACGCGAATAAAACCCACGCAGTCCTTGAGTTTCCCGCCCTGCGTCAGTATGATTACGCGTCATTTTTCAGCCGCACACTAAACACGTTCCTTGCTTCCATGGGCCGCGGTTGACCCTGACAGGAGGCTGAATAATCCGTAAGGAGCAATTCGATGCGTCATTACGAAATCGTTTTTATGGTCCATCCTGACCAAAGCGAACAGGTTCCGGGCATGATCGAGCGTTACAGTGCTACCATCACTAACGCGCAAGGTCAGATTCACCGTCTGGAAGACTGGGGCCGCCGTCAGCTGGCTTATCCGATCAACAAACTGCACAAAGCTCACTACGTTCTGCTGAACGTTGAAGCGCCGCAGGAAGCGATCGATGAGCTGGAAACTAACTTCCGCTTCAACGACGCCGTTATCCGCAGCATGGTTATGCGCGTTAAGCACGCGGTAACTGAAGCATCTCCGATGGTTAAAGCGAAAGACGAACGTCGTGGCGATCGCCGCGAAGACTTCGCTAACGAAACCGCAGATGATGCAGATGCTGGGGATTCTGAAGAGTAATTGCCGCCGTGACGGCTAATCGTCTGGTTTTGTCGGGCACTGTGTGCAAGGCACCGGTTCGAAAAGTGAGTCCTTCCGGGATACCGCACTGCCAATTTGTGCTAGAGCACCGTTCGCAGCAGATGGAAGCCGGATTCAGCAGACAAGCATGGTGCCGAATGCCCGTGGTTGTCAGCGGACAACAGTCACAAGCACTAACTCAAAGATTAACGGTCGGCAGTCAGATTACCGTGCAAGGCTTTGTAAGCTGCCATCAAGGGCGCAACGGGCTGAGCAAATTGGTTCTGCATGCCGAGCAGATTGAATTGATAGATTCTGGAGACTAGCCAAATGGCACGTTATTTCCGTCGTCGCAAGTTCTGCCGTTTCACCGCGGAAGGCGTTCAAGAGATTGACTATAAAGACATCGCTACGCTGAAAAACTACATCACCGAAAGTGGTAAAATTGTACCGAGCCGTATCACCGGTACTCGTGCAAAATATCAGCGCCAGCTGGCCCGTGCTATCAAGCGCGCGCGCTACCTGTCTTTGTTGCCGTACACTGATCGTCATCAGTAATCGGCCACTGTCCATTAACGACTTTGAGAGGATAAGGTAATGCAAGTTATTCTGCTTGATAAAGTAGCAAACCTGGGCAGCCTGGGTGATCAAGTTAACGTTAAAGCGGGCTACGCTCGTAACTTCCTGGTACCACAGGGCAAAGCTGTTCCTGCTACCAAGAAAAACGTTGAGTTCTTCGAAGCACGCCGTGCTGAACTGGAAGCCAAACTGGCTGACGTTCTGGCTGCTGCTGAAGCTCGCGCAACCAAGATCAACGAACTGGGTTCAGTCACCATCGCTTCCAAATCTGGCGACGAAGGTAAACTGTTCGGCTCTATCGGCACCCGCGACATCGCTGACGCAGTGACTGCGGCAGGCGTTGAAGTTGCCAAGAGCGAAGTTCGTCTGCCGAACGGCGTTCTGCGTACCACTGGTGAGCACGAAGTGCACTTCCAGGTACACAGCGACGTGTTCGCACAGCTGAATGTAGTTGTGGTTGCAGAAGCGTAATTTACGCTGCTGTTAACCCGGTTAAAACGCCAGCCTCGCGCTGGCGTTTTGCTTTTCTGCGCCCGGCAAAACGCGCTACGCTTGAAGACGGGATGAAAAGGAGAGCGTGCGATGGCAAAGATTACGCTACAGCGGGTTTATGATTTCAGCGCGCCGGCGCCGGAACACTGTTATCTGATAGACAGGCTATGGCCGCGCGGCATCAGCAAGGCGCGGCTGACGGGCGTGCAGTGGCTGAAACAGGTGGCGCCGGATGACGAACTGCGCAAGTGGTTCCATCAGCATACCGACCAGTGGGCGGTCTTCGAGGCGCGTTACCGCCAACAGCTGGCGGCCAACGACGCCTGGCAGCCGCTGGTGGCGCTGTTACGGCAGGGGCAAACGCTGACGCTGCTGTATGGCAGCAAAGATACCGAGCACAACCAGGGCGTGGTGCTGCGCGAGTTTTTGCTGGCGCAGCTGTAGGGATTAGCGTTCCCGGCGGTAGCTGCCGTCGGCCTGGCGGCGGAACAGCGCCTGGCTGTTGTCCACCGTGGTAACCGACAGCGCGTTAATCACGCCGTTGGCGTCGCGTTCGATGCGCACTTCCTGGCCGGCTTTCATGTTGCTCAGCGGCTTGTCGCCGCCTTCCACCTGCGCCATGGCGAACACTTCATTCACCGGCAGATTGTTGTCGCGAAACAGCTGGGCCAGGGTCTGGCCGGGCTGGATCTGATAACGGTGCCAGTTGCCCGCCGGCGTTGGTTCGTTGGCAGACGTGGTGCCGCCGTTTTGCAGATCGGCCTGCAGCGGCACGCTGGTTTCCTGCTGGGAAACCGGGAACGGCTGTCTTTCGGGCGAGTACGGCCACAGCAGGGCCAGCAGCAGGATGATGCCGAAGATCAGCACCCAGCGGCGGTGGAAGTAGGGCAGTGGCTCCATCCAATGGAAACCGTCCGGCAGATGCCAGACTTTGGCCAGCAGCGCTTTGACCTGCTGCATTTTGTCGTTGGCCGGCGGTGGCTCCGATGGCGGTTCCGCGCCTTCAGACGTGGGTGCGGCGCCCGGTTTCAGGCGCTGGCTGACATTCAGCCAGGTGCGCAGCAGCGGCTGGTAGATGCGGGTGGTTTTCCTTCTCCTGGGCGCGATTCTGCCCATGGTGACCTCTCTTCGACGGCGTAGTAATTAGCGCGGCGCGGCAAGCGCCTCGCCTGCCCGATATCCTGCTTTCAGTATAGTCCGCTAACTGATTGAAGCGAAAGGCAGCTGAGCGGCAGAGCCGCGGTTTGCGGCTGCGGGCGTTAACAGAAGGTTATTGTTTCTTTTTCTACGACAAAAGTCATCATTCTCCACACAAGATTTTACCCGGCATTGACGCGCTGTTATGCTGCGCTTTCGACTTTTTACAGACTTAAGGAAAACCCCATGACAACCCCTTCTTTTGACAGCGTTGAAGCGCAAGCAAGTTACGGGATTGGTTTACAGGTCGGCCAGCAGCTGCAAGAGTCCGGGCTGGAAGGTTTGCAACCGGAAGCTTTGCTGGCGGGTCTGCGTGACGCGCTGGAAGGGAATGCCCCGGCGGTTCCGGTAGACGTGGTGCACCGTGCGCTGCGTGAAATCCACGAGCGTGCGGACGCGGTGCGCCGCGAGCGCCAGCAGGCGATGGCCGTTGAAGGCCAGAAATTCCTGGACGACAACGCCAAGCGCGACGACGTGACGCTGACCGAGTCCGGCCTGCAGTTCTCCGTGCTGGAGCAGGGCAACGGCCCGATCCCGTCCCGTCAGGACCGCGTGCGTGTGCACTACACCGGTCGTCTGATCAACGGCGACGTGTTCGACAGCTCGGTCGAGCGCGGCCAGCCAGCAGAATTCCCGGTCAGCGGCGTGATCCCAGGCTGGATCGAAGCGCTGACCCTGATGCCGGTCGGCTCCAAATGGCAGCTGTATATCCCGCACAACCTGGCTTATGGCGAGCGTGGCGCTGGCGCGTCCATCCCGCCGTTCAGCGCGCTGGTGTTCGACGTCGAGCTGCTGGAAATCCTGTAATCCCACCGAGGATTGCTCTGGGCGCCTTCGTGGCGCCCTTATTTTATGCGCAGCGCAGCGCGCGCGGGAACAGCAGATTGTTTTCCAGGCTGATGTGCTCCATCAGATCGCCGATGAACTCGTCGATGCCGGTGTACAGCGCTCGCCAGGTGGTGCAGGCGCCCTCCGGCGGCGTGACGTTATCGGTGAGGAACTTCACCACTTCCAACTGCTCACCCGCCTCGTCATGTTCATGCTCCATCACCGAGATCGGTCCGGAGGCCTGCGGCCCCATGCCCTGTTTGATCAGCGGGAACAGGATCTGCTCCTCTTTCATCATGTGATTCTCCAGATCCAGGCGGATCAGGTTCAGCTGCTTCGCCAACCCGCGCGGGCAGCTGGGCTTGTCGCCGTGCACGCGTTCGACCTTTTCCGCCATCAGCACCAGTTCTGCCAGCTGCTCGCGGTGCCGCTGATGAAAGCGTGGCAGAATGTAGTCGATCACCTCACCGAGCGGCGCCGTGCGCCAGTCCCGGCTTGGCTCCGGCGTGGCGGCCAGGGCGGCCAGTTCGTTTTCCAGCCTGTCGATATCTAACCCTTTGCGCTCGGCGGCGCGTGCCAGCGATTGCCGGCCGCCGCAGCAGAAATCCAGCTGATGCTGGCGAAACAGACGGGATGCACGGGGAATGGCGATAGCGAGCGCGCCAAGGGATTGATTGCGGTAATCCATGGTAGTGCCTCTTTAAACGAAGGAATCTTATAACATGCATTTTAAATGCAATTTAAAGGGCGCGCCAGCGGGAAAATCGAAGAGAAGGTGGCCGGGGCTGGGGACCCCGGCCGGGTGATTATTTCGCGCTAAGATCGATGCGATACACCGCGAAGCCGATGCGGTCATTGCCCTCGGCGGTCATCGGATATTGAGCGTGCTCTTTGATAAACGCCGTCGCTTTGTCCGACGGCGAGGTCTCGAAGCGGATATCCAGCGGCTGCTGGCTGCTGAAGGTCGCCAAACGCCAGTTGTTGTCCGCCTGCGGATGCACCGCACCGTGCCGCTGGGTTTCGGCGCTGATGTAGGCCGCCAGCACTGAACGGTTCTCATCCGGCGAAGCGAAGGCGATGTGTTTGTCGCCGGTGCCGGCAAATTTGCCGCCGTAGGCGCGGTAGTTGTTGGTGGCGACCAGGAAGGTGGCGTTCGGATCGATCGGCTTGCCGTTGAAGGTCAACTGCTTGATGCGCTCCGCCTTATCGTTGATCAGCTGGCATTCACCGTCGTAGCGCGCCGGCTGGCTGACGTCGATCTGGTAATTGACGCCGTCGATCACGTCGAAGTTATAGGTGCGGAAGCCGTCCCAGTTGATCAAGCCCTGCGGCTTGGCGCTGTTGACGTCGATCTGGTTGAACTGGCCGGCGGAGCACTCCAGCCACTCTTTCACCTCTTTGCCGCTGGCCTTCACCACCACCAGGGTATTGGGGTAGAGATAGATATCGGCGGCGTTGCGGAAGGTGAGTTGGCCCTTTTCCACTTCGACGAAGCTGGCCGGATCGTTCTTGCGGCCGCCGACCTTGAACGGCGCCGCCGCCGACAGCACCGGCAGATCGGCCAGATCCGGATCGCCCTGAATGTAATGTTCAACGTAGGCCTTCTGCGCATTGTTGACGATCTGCACCGTCGGATCGTCCTGCACCAGCGCCAGGTAGCTGTACATGTTGCCGTCGGATTTGCCGATCGGCTGGCTGACGAACTCGCGCGTGCCCTTGTGATCGTCCGCCAACACTTTCACCAGCGCGGCGTCTTCCGCCGCCAGCGATTTCTTGTTCTCTTTGTCGTAGATCGGCCGTGCTTCCGCTTTGGCGGCGGTCACTTTCCAGCTACCGCTATCGTTGTTGAGCTGCAGGTCGACCACGCCGAGATGATCGCCCCATTGGCCCGGCATCACCGCCGGTACGCCGTTCAGCAGGCCCTTATCGATATCCGCGCCTTTGATATTGGCGAAGTCCTTGCTCGGGAACACCGCATGGGCGTGGCCGAACATGATGGCGTCGATGCCCGGTACCTGGCTGAGGTAGTAGACCGAGTTTTCCGCCATTGCCTTGTAAGGCTCGCTGGACAGCCCGGAATGCGGGATCGCCACCACCAGATCGGCGCCCTGTTTACGCATTTCCGGCACGTAGCGTTTGGCGGTGGCGGTGATGTCGTCCACCGTCACCTTGCCCTGCAGGTTAGCCTTGTCCCACACCAGGATCTGCGGCGGCACGAAGCCGATGTAGCCGATGCGCAGCGTATGCGCCTTGCCGTCGCGGTCTTTCACCGGCGTATCGACGATGATGTACGGCGTGAACAGCGGTTTTTGCGTTTTGGCGTCGATGACGTTGGCGTTGATATACGGGAACTTGGCGCCGGCGATGGCGTTCTTCAGGTAGTCCAGCCCGTAGTTGAATTCATGGTTGCCGATGTTGCCGACCACATAGTTCAGCGTATTCATCGCCTTATAGACCGGATGCACGTCGCCCGGTTTCAGCCCCTTGGCCGCCATGTAGTCGCCGAGCGGGCTGCCCTGAATGATGTCGCCGTTGTCCACCAACACCGCGTTGGCGGCCTGTTGGCGCGCCTGCTGGATCAGGCTGGCGGTGCGCACCAGACCGAATTTATCGGTCGGCGTGTCCTTGTAGTAATCGAAGTCCATCATGTTGCTGTGCAGGTCGGTGGTTTCCAGCACGCGCAGGTCGACGGTGGCCGCCTGCGCCGAGGCGCACACCAGCAGCGCAAGCGCGGACAGCGTCAGGGGATGCTTCATCATTTTGGGCTCTCTCCATTCCATTATTCGAGTGTTATCGCAGAGGGAAATGTAATTAACATTGCTTGCCACAGCAAACTGTGAAGTGTGGCAGAAAACGGCGGCGGGTAACGCGGGGAAGTTCACAGTTGTGCCCAACAAGATCTGAGGAATTCCCGGGGGTTAGCCGGTTGAGATGGATATTCGGCGTAAAAAAAACTAGTCTGCTAGCAGAGACAGGGGGAAATTTCCCACGGAGATGCAGAGTTGAGGTGCATGATGTTAGAGCGAATTTGCCAACTGTCCCGCGAGGCGGGGGCGGCGATCATGGCGGTGTACGACGGTGAACAACCGCTTGATGTCGCACAGAAAAAAGATGATTCACCGGTGACGGCGGCCGATCTGGCGGCGCATCACATCATCAAGCGCGGCCTGGCGGCGCTGACGCCCGAGGTGCCGCTGCTGTCGGAAGAAGATCCGCCGGCGTGGGAAGAACGCCGCAACTGGACGCGCTACTGGCTGGTCGATCCGTTGGACGGCACCAAAGAGTTCTTGCACCGCAACGGTGAGTTCACGGTCAATATCGCCCTGATTGAAGACGGGCAGGCGGTGATGGGGGTGGTGTACGCCCCGGCGATCGACGTGCTGTATCTGGCGGAGCGCGGCAAGGCCTGGAAAGAAGAGAAGGGCGTGCGGCAGGCGATCGGCGTCAGCAACGCGCATCCGCCGCTGGTGGTGGTGAGCCGCTCGCATATCGACGACGAACTGAAAGACTATTTGCAGCAGCTGGGTGAGCACCAGACCGTGTCCGTCGGCTCCTCGCTGAAGTTCTGCCTGGTGGCGGAAGGCAAGGCGCAGCTCTATCCGCGCTTCGGGCCGACCAACATTTGGGATACCGCCGCAGGACATGCGGTGGCGGTGGCCGCCGGGGCGCAAATTCACGATTGGCAGGGCAAGCCGTTGCTCTATACCCCGCGTGAATCTTTCCTCAACCCCGGCTTCCGGGTGTCGCTGTTCTGAGTTAGTTCGCCAACAGCTGGTGCAGCTTGGACATCACCTGCTGCACCTCTTCCGGCGTCAGCGCGCCGTCTTTGGCGAACTGAATGCGCCCTTGCTTATCCAGCACCACAATAGCTGAGCCTTTCGGCTGCAGATCCCAGGCTTTGCGCACGTTGCCGTCGCTGTCGACGATAAACTGCGACCACGGGAACTCCTTCTTGCTGTCCTCAATGCTGCTGCGCACGAACATCGCGGTGCCCATCAGGGCATCGTCGGTGTTGACGATTGTCGTCGTTTGGTAACGATCGTGTGGTAGCTTCGCCTTCTTGATCGCTTCAATCAGTGGGTCGTTCATGTCTTTGGCGGAGCTGCGGCCGGCAATATGTTGTATCACTCGCACTTTTCCACTGAGCTGCGCGCTGTTCCAGTTCTGGTAGCTAAAATTACCGTCAGCGTAATTGAGCTCTCCTTTGTCGCTGACGCCGACCGGCGCTACGCGCTGCTGGAGCTGGAAGTTGTGCGCGGAAGCGAAAAGCGGGGCGAGCAGCAGGGATACCATCAGCATGCGACTTGTTTTCATGCTTTCTCCTTGTAATGAGTGGAATTTGTGCGACAGCACTTCGACAGCCTAAAGCATAGGATGTGATAAGAGGTCTGTCCTGTTAACCGGATCGCAGATTTTCCCTTGGTTCGCTAATCATCAGATTTTGAAGGGATATACTGAAAACGTTATAAATTATCATATACAATTCTGTCAAAAAGTGTAAATCCAGCGTAGATCACCGGGCAGAAGTGAACGTTCTGGTCTTTACTGGGTCTACTACATGCAATCAAGTTGCGTTCTGAATTTCGAGGCTGCCACCTTTGGCGGCTCGCTGAGCGCATGGATCAACGGGAGGAGCGTAAAAGAATGAGAATCTTCCAGCGTTATAACCCTTTGAAAGTGGCAAAGTACGTTAAGACCCTGTTTCGCGGAAGGCTGTATATCAAGGACGTGGGCGCATTTGAATTCGACGAGGGGAAAATCCTGCCGCCGAAGATTCGTGACAAGCGCCATTTCAGCGTGATGTCTGAAGTAAACCGCCAGGTGCTGCTGTTGCAGGCCGAGTTTGGCTGAACACTGCGCTGACAGCGGTAAAAAAAATGCGGCCCCGATGGGGCCGCTGATGTTTTTGCCGGCTGGCGTCAAGCCGCCGGGGTGTCTTCCGGGGCTTTCGGCAGTACCGCCGCCGGTTTGTCGCTCAGCCGGGTGACCAGCAGCTGGTCTATCTTGTAGCTGTCGATATCCACCACTTCGAACTTGTAGCCGGCGTATTTGACGAAGTCGGTGCGTTTCGGGATCTTGCGCAGCATATACATCATAAAGCCGCCGATGGTCTCGTAGTTGCCCGCCTGCGGGAACTCGTCGATGTCCAGCACGCGCATCACGTCGTCGATCGGCGTGCCGCCTTCAATCAGCCATGAGCTTTCGTCGCGCGCCACGATCTGCTCTTCCTGGCCTTGGCCAACCAGATCGCCCATCAGCGTGGTCATCACGTCGTTAAGGGTGATGATGCCCACCACCAACGCATATTCATTGAGGATCACCGCGAAGTCTTCGCCGGCGGTCTTGAAGCTTTCCAACGCTTCGGACAGCGTCAGCGTATCCGGCACGATCAGCGCCGAGCGGATCTGCACGCCGCTGCTCAGCACCAGGCTCTGGTTGCCCAGCACGCGGTTCAGCAGGTCTTTGGAATCGACGTAGCCGACCACCTGATCGATATGGCCGTCGCACACCAGGAACTTGGAGTGCGGATGGGTCGAGACCTTCTCCTTGATGCTCTCTTCGCTTTCGCGCAGGTCGAAGTACACCACGCTTTCACGCGAGGTCATCGAAGACGGCACGGTGCGCGATTCCAGTTCGAACACGTTTTCAATCAGCTCGTGTTCCTGCTTGCGCAGCACACCCGCCAGGGCGCCGGCTTCCACCACTGCGTAGATGTCGTCGGAGGTGATGTCGTCCTTACGCACCATCGGCAGCTTGAACATGCGGAAGATCAGGTTGGCCATGCCGTTGAAGAACCACACCAGCGGGCGGAAGATCATGATGGAGAAACGCATCGGGTTGATGATCCGGACGGCGACCGTCTCTGGTGCAATCATACCGATGCGCTTCGGGGTCAAATCGGCGAACAGGATAAACAGGCTGGTCACCAGCACGAAGGAGCAGATGAAGCTGACCTGTTCCGCCAGTTCGGGCGACAGGAAACGATCGAACAACACCTTGAAAGTGGGAGAAAAAGCCGCATCGCCGACGATACCGCCGAGGATGGCCACGGCGTTCAGGCCGATCTGCACCACGGTGAAGAAGATGCCTGGGGTTTCTTGCAGTTTAAGCACTCTGGCGGCGTTGATGTTGCCTTCGTCCGCCATCAGCTTCAGTTTGATCTTGCGCGAGGCGGCCAGAGAGATTTCCGACAGTGAGAAGAACGCACTCACCGCGATCAGAAAAAGAATCAGTAAAATACTGTTTAACATAATCTATCCATACGTGCCGACGGGATGCCGGCGCTCTTGAGGAAGGGTAGTACATAGTAAAAAAAGCAGCGATAACAACCAGAAGGGAAGCTATCGGGCCGCAGAAGCGGCCCGCATAGTATAGCAGTTGCCCCACAGGGGCCGCCAGCGGTTAAAAAAGTGCCGCCGGCCGGCATCGGATTAGCCCTGCGGCGGCAGGCAAACGCCGATGCCACCCAGCCCGCAGTAGCCTTCCGGATTCTTGAACAGGTACTGCTGATGATCGTCCTCCGCGTAATAGAACGGCAGCGCCGGCGCGATCTCGGTAGTGATGACGCGCTTGTCGCCCGCCGCGCCCATCGCCTGCTGGAAGCGCTGCAGGCTGCTTTCCGCCTCGGCCTGCTGCTCCGGGCTCAGCGTGTAAATCGCCGAGCGGTACTGGGTGCCGACGTCGCCGCCCTGGCGCATGCCCTGCGCCGGATCGTGATTTTCCCAGAATACCTGCAGCAGCTGTTTGTAGCTGACGACCTGCGGATCGAACACCACGCGTACCACTTCGGCGTGGCCGGTCTGGCCGCTGCACACTTCGCGGTAGGTCGGGTTCGGCGTGTAGCCGCCGCTGTAGCCGGCGGCGGTGCTGTAGACGCCCGGCTGCTGCCAGAATAGGCGCTCAACGCCCCAGAAACAGCCCATGGCGAAGATCGCCACTTCCATGCCTGCCGGCACCTGGGTCATCGAGTGTTCGGTGACCACGTTGAGCGTTGCGACAGGCATTGGCGTGGTGCGGCCAGGCAGCGCGCTTGCCTTATCGACGGTTTGTGATTTATCAAAAAATGGCACCACGGTTGACTCCTGTTGTCACAGTAAGAATTGACCCTACATGGGGGCGGTTCGGTTGTATCTCACCGCGTCTTTGCCCACAATAAGTGGCAAGTTGGGTTTATGTATAAGCTTAACGCAGTATTTTGAGCGCCAAAAGTGAAGAATTCGCCTGTTGCGCGGCGGTGGCAAAGCGCGGCGGGCGGCGTCCGGAACAAGGCTGAAGAGGGCTGCCGTCATGATAGCGCGGAGTCTGCCCTGGCCCCGGAGCGAACACCATAACAGGAAAGTAAAATCAATAAGGAGAACACGTGCCAAAGTACCCGGTCATGTGCTTGATAGCTGTGTTGCTTGCGGCACCTGCAGCCTACGCGGCGAACGTGCGGTTGCAGGTGGAAGGGTTAAGCGGAGAGTTGGAAAAAAACGTTCGGGTGCGCCTGTCGTCGATCACGCCTGAAGAGGTCGGCACCGACGGTCGCTTCCGCGCACGGGTGGATGAGGCAGTGCGCCAGGGGCTGCGCGCGCTCGGCTATTATCAGCCGACCATCGAATTTACGCTGGACGATCGGCCGGGGATGTCGCGCCCGGTGCTGCATGCCAAGGTCAATCCGGGCGAACCGGTGCGTATCGCCGGCGCCAACATCGTGCTGGAAGGCGGCGCGAAGACCGATGAGGACTACCTGGCGTTGGTAAAGAAGGACCGGCCGACCATCGGCGAGATCCTCAACCACGGCAAGTATGACAGTTTCAAAGGCTCTCTCACCGGCCTGGCGCTGCGCAAAGGCTACTTCGATGCCGACATGACCAAAAGCCAGCTTGGCGTGGCCGAAGATCTGCACAAGGCGTTTTGGGATATCGATTTCAACAGCGGCGAACGTTACCGCTTCGGCAAGGTAAAATTCACCGGCTCGCAAATCCGCGAAGACTATCTGCAAAATCTGGTGCCCTTTCATCAGGGGGATTACTACAGTTCGGAGGATTTGGCCGAGCTGAACCGCCGTTTGTCCGCCACCAACTGGTTCAACTCGGTGGTGGTATCCCCTGATTTCAACGATGCCAAAGAGAACAAGATTTTGCCGTTGGACGCGCTGGTGACGCCGCGCACGCGCAACACCGTCGAAACCGGTATCGGTTACTCCACCGACGTCGGCCCGCGGGTGAAAGGCACCTGGAAAAAGCCCTGGCTCAACGATCGCGGGCATAGCCTGGAAACCAGCGCCAGCGTATCGGCGCCGGAGCAGCAGCTGGATCTGACCTACAAGATCCCGCTGCTGAAGAACCCGCTGGAGCAGTATTACCTGCTGCAGGGCGGCCTCAAGAACGTCAATCTTAACGACACCAAGTCCGTCACCTCCAAAGTGGTGGCCTCGCGCAACTGGGATCTCTCCAGCGGCTGGCAGCGGGCGATCAACCTGACCTGGCGCTGGGATAACTTTACCCAGGGTAACGTCAGCAACACCACCATGCTGCTGTATCCCGGCGTCAGCTTCAACCGCACCCGCTCGCGCGGCGGCCTGATGCCGACCTGGGGCGACAGCCAGCGCTACTCTATCGACGTGTCCGACACCACCTGGGGGTCCGGCGTGGACTTCGCGCTGATGCAGGCGCAGAACGTGTGGATCCGCACGCTGGCCGACAAGCACCGTTTCGTGGCGCGCGGCCAGGTGGGCTGGATCGAAACCAACGACTTCGACAAGGTGCCGCCGGATCTGCGCTTCTTCGCCGGCGGTGACCGCAGCATTCGCGGCTACAAGTACAAAGACATTTCGCCGCGCGATGGCGACGGCAAGCTGACCGGCGCCTCCAAGATGCTGACCGGCTCGCTGGAGTACCAGTACAACGTGACCGGCAAATGGTGGGGGGCGATGTTCGTCGACTCCGGTGAAGCGGTGAACGATATCAAGAAAAGCAACTTCAAGACCGGCGCCGGCGTAGGCGTGCGCTGGCAGTCGCCGGTGGGGCCGGTGAAGCTGGATATCGCCGCGCCTGTGGGAGACAAGGACACCCACGGGATGCAGTTCTACATCGGTTTGGGGCCTGAACTATGAGCCTGGTTAAAAAGATTTGTCTCGGATTTCTGGTCGTTCTGCTGTTGCTGATCGGCGGCCTGGCCTTCCTGATAGGCACCACCACCGGTTTGCATATGGTCATCAACGGCGCGGCGCGCTGGGTGCCGGGGCTGGAGATCGCCGGCGTCAGCGGCGGCTGGCGCGATCTGACGCTGAAGGGCGTGAAATATCAGATGCCGGGCGTGACGGTCAACGCCGGGCAGTTCCATCTCTCCCTTGACCTGTCCTGCTTTAAACGCAGCTCGCTGTGCGTCAATGCCTTGACCGCCCAGGATGTGGACGTGGCGGTGAACACCAAAGAGATGGCGCCTTCCGCGCCGGTGGAGGAGAGCAGTGAGCCGACCACCAATCTCAGCACGCCTTATCCGATCACGCTGCGCCTGTTGGCGTTGAACAACGTCAAGGTCACCGTCGACGACACCGCCATCTCTCTGGCCGAGTTCCGCACCGGCGCGCAGTGGCAAGAGCGCGTGCTGACGCTGATGCCGACCAAGATCGGCTCGCTGCTGATCGCCTTGCCGAAAACGCCGCAAAACCCGTTGCCGGAAGCGGTGCAGCCGGCGGTCGAGGTGGCGAAAAAGGTCGGCGAGCAGGTTACCGACGCGGCGAAGCCGGCACCTCAGCCGGAAGAGAAGCCGCTGGGCGAAACGCTGAAAGAACTGTTCGCCAAACCGCTGTTGCCGGATCTGCCGGACATCCGCCTGCCGTTGGATATCACCGTCAAAGAGATCAGCGGCGAGCAGCTGCGCTTGACCGGCGATACCGACGTGCTAATCACGAGCCTGTTACTGCAGGCCAGCACGCAGGATCAGCATATCCAACTGGACAACTTCGACGTGAAGTCGCCTCAGGGCACGCTGTCGGTGCAGGGGCAGGCAACCCTGACCGGCGACTGGCCGGTGGCCCTGACCGCCAACAGCGCGCTGAATATCGAACCGCTGAAGGGCGAGAAGGTGAAGCTGAACATCGGCGGTGGGTTGCGTGACGAGCTGAAGGTGGCGCTGAACCTGTCCGGCCCGGTCGGCGCCCAGCTCGATGTGCAAACCCGGCTGGCCGAAGCCGGCCTGCCGCTGGCGCTGACGTTGCAGAGCAAGCAGCTGAAATGGCCGCTGAGCGGCGAGGCGCAGTATCAGGTCAATGACTTCCGCCTGCGCTTTAACGGCAAGGCGACCGACTACGCGCTGTCGACGCGCGCCAATCTGAAAGGCCAGGACTTGCCGCCGGCGGTGCTGACGCTGGACGGCAAAGGCAACGTCGAGCAGTTCAAGCTGGAGCGCCTGCGCCTGGCGGCGCTGCAGGGCAATACCGATCTTACCGCGCTGGTGGACTGGAGCAAAGCCATCAGCTGGACCTCGCAATTGACGCTGAGCGGCATCAATACCGCCAAGCAGTGGCCGGAATGGCCGGCGAAGCTGGATGGGAAGATCACCACGCGCGGCAGCCTGCACGGCGGCAGCTGGCAGCTGCAGGTGCCGGTATTGCAGCTGGACGGCAACGTGAAGCAGAACAAGGTCACGGCGCGCGGTACACTGAGCGGCAACGCCGCCGGGCAGTGGAAAATCCCCGGTATCGATCTGGCGCTGGGGCGCAACCAACTGAACGTCAAAGGGCAGCTGGACGAGAAGAGCTGGAACCTGGACGCCAACATCGACGCGCCGCGTCTGGACGGCGCGCTGCCGGGCCTGGGCGGCACCGCCAAAGGGCTGCTGAAGCTGCGCGGCAATCTGCAGGCGCCGCAGCTGCTGGCGGATTTGACCGCTTCCGGCTTGCAGTGGCAGGCGCTGCGCATCAACCGCGTGAAGATCGATGGCGACGTGCGCTCCACGGATCAGATCCAGGGGCAGCTGGCGGTACGCGTCGAACAGCTGAAGCAGGATGCGCTGGAGGTCAGCCTGCTGACCCTCGACGCCAAAGGCAGCGAGAAGCAGCACCAGCTGCAGCTGAAGATTGACGGCAAGCCGGTCTCCGGCCAGCTGGCGCTGCAGGGCAGCTTCGATCGTCAGCAGCAGCGCTGGCGCGGCAATCTGAACAACACCCGTTTCGATACGCCGGTCGGGGAATGGCGCCTGACGCGCGCCATCGCGCTGGACTACCTGAACACCGAGCAGAAAATCAGCGTCGGGCCGCACTGTTGGCAGAACCCGAACGCCGAGCTGTGCGTGCCTAAGACCATTGAAGCCGGCCAGAGCGGCCAGGCCAGCGTGGTGCTCAACCGGTTCGACCTGGCGATGATCAAGCCGTTCCTCGGCCCGGACACCGCCCTGAGCGGCGTGTTCACCGGCCGGGCCGACGTCAGCTGGAAGCCGGGCGGCGCGCTGCCGGAGGCGAAAGTCACGCTGGCCGGCAACGGCGTCAAGGTGGTGCAGCAGGTGCAGGGCAACGCGCTGCCGGTCGCCTTCGATACGCTGACCCTCAACGCCGGCTTGAACAACGGCCGCGCGCAGGCCGACTGGCGGATCAAACTGACCAACAACGGCCAGTTCGACGGCAATATCCAGGTGGCGGATCCGCAGGTGCGGCGCACCATCAGCGGCAACGTCAATATCACCAACATCTCGCTGGCGCTGATCAACCCGGCGCTGATGAAGGGCGAAAGCGCGGCGGGCATGCTGAACGCCAACCTGCGCCTGGGCGGCAGCGCGCAGAAGCCGCTGGTGTTCGGGCGCCTGGCGTTGGATCGGGCGAAGGTGCAGGGGCATTGGATGCCGTTCGACATGACCGACGCGCGGCTGGCGGTGAATTTCAACGGCATGACCTCGACGCTGGAAGGGTTGCTCAGCACCACGCGCGGCCAGCTGAATCTGGCGGGCGATGCCGACTGGCGCGATATCAACGCCTGGCGTGCGCGCATTGCCGCCAAGGGCGACAAGCTGCGGGTGACGGTGCCGCCGATGATCCGCATCGACGTGTCGCCGGATCTGGTGTTTGAAGCCACGCCGCAGCTGTTCTCGCTCAACGGCAAGGTCGACATTCCCTGGGCGCGCATCACGGTGCAGGAGCTGCCGGAAAGCGCGGTGGGCGTCTCTTCCGACGAGGTGATGCTGGACGACCAGCTGAAGCCGATTCAACCGAAGACCGCGTCGATCCCGATCAACAGCAATCTGATGATCCACGTCGGCAACGACGTGCGGCTGGACGCCTTTGGCCTGAAAGCCCGCTTGAAGGGCGATCTTAAGGTGGTGCAGGACAAGAAAGGGCTGGGCCTCAACGGCCAGATTGACATCCCTTCCGGCCGATTCCATGCTTATGGTCAGGATTTGATCGTGCGTAAAGGGCAGCTGATGTTCTCCGGCCCGCCGGATCAGCCGCTGCTGAATATCGAGGCGATCCGCAACCCGGAATCCACCGAGGACGATGTGACCGCCGGCGTGCGCGTGACCGGCCTGGCGGATGCGCCGAAGCTGGAAGTGTTCTCCGATCCGGCCAAATCGCAGCAAGAAGCCTTGTCTTATCTGCTGCGCGGCCAGGGCTTGAGCAGCTCCGGCGCCGACGGCAACGCCATGACCTCGATGTTAATCGGCATGGGGGTTGCACAAAGTGGTCAACTTGTGGGTAAAATCGGCGAGGCATTCGGCGTGAGTAATTTGGCTCTGGACACTCAGGGGGTTGGCGACAATTCCCAGGTTGTCGTGAGCGGCTATGTCCTCCCAGGCTTACAAGTAAAATATGGGGTGGGCATTTTCGACTCGCTGGCCACGCTGACGTTGCGTTATCGCCTGATGCCTAAGTTGTATCTTGAAGCGGTGTCTGGTCTCGACCAGGCATTAGATTTGCTCTATCAGTTTGAGTTTTAGCGATGCGAATAATTGTCTACGGCAGTTTACGGCGCAAACAGGGAAACAGCCATTGGATGACCAACGCCCAATGGCTCGGCGAGCACGAGCTCGAAGGCTATCAGATTTATAATCTGGGCCATTACCCGGCGGCGATCCCTGGAGAGGGCACGATACATTGCGAGGTGTATCGTATTAACTCATCGATTCTGGCAGAGCTGGACGAACTGAAAAGCAACACCAAGGACTATAAGCGCGAGCTGATTCAGACGCCTTATGGGAGTGCGTGGATCTACCTGTACAAACACAGCGTGGACGGTTACCCGCGGATTACCAGCGGCGACTGGCTGAAGCGTCTCGACGAACAGTAAGAAAAAAAAACACCGCTCAATGAGCGGTGTTTTTTCATCGGACGGCGGCTGGCATTACTTCTTGGCAGCGCGTTCGAAGGAGGCGATGATTTCCGCTTTAGCTGCGGCAGCGTCTGCCCAGCCTTCCACTTTCACCCATTTGCCTTTTTCCAGATCTTTGTAGTGCTCGAAGAAGTGAGCGATCTGGGCTTTCAGCAGTTCCGGCAGGTCGTTCACGTCTTTCACGTGATCGTACTCTTTGGTCAGCTTGCTGTGCGGTACCGCAACCAGCTTGGCGTCTTCACCGGCTTCGTCGGTCATCTTCAGCACGCCAACCGGACGGCAGCGGATCACGGAGCCCGGCTGCAGCGGGTATGGGGTTGGGACCAGCACGTCAACCGGGTCACCGTCCAGAGACAGGGTGTGGTTGATGTAGCCGTAGTTGCACGGGTAGAACATCGCGGTGGACATGAAACGGTCAACGAACAGCGCGCCGGTTTCTTTGTCGATTTCGTATTTGATTGGATCGGCGTTGGCCGGGATTTCGATTACTACGTAGATGTCTTCCGGCAGGTCTTTGCCAGCAGGGACCAGATTCAAGCTCATGTCGGTTTCCTTTAATCATCAAACCAGAAATGGAGTGGCGGCTATTATAGCGGACTCTTTTGCGATTTCCTGCCCTTTTCATCGTTGAAAACCCAGCGTGCCGGCGCACGGAGAATTTCCAGATTAATCCCGCCGCGGCATGAAGTTTTGCCTTCGCCTGCCGATAACTTCAACAAACAATAATGAGCCAGCAAAGCTGGCTCCGCGTTTTGCCACCCCTACTACGTCTGATCTCACTATTCTGAAGCCGGGAAGAACTCATGCTAAAAAAGATTACGGTGAAGGCTGGGCTGATCGCCCTGCTGAGCCTGATGACCATGCTGCTGATCATGGTCAGCGTTATTGGCGTCAACGCGATTAACGAAGGATCGCGCTCGATCCATACCCTTAACCAGATCCTCGGCGAAGAGCTGGGCTCGCTGGCCAACAGCTCCAACCTGACGCTGCGCGCCCGAACCGCCGCTTCGCTGGCGGTGCGCCAACGGGAGATCGGCCAGGTCGATGTCTCCGACGCCACCGTGGGCCGCATTTACGGTTACCTCGAGCAGTCGAACAAGGAAATGGCGCGCTTTGTCGGCGTTGGCACCGTGACCGATCGCGGCCGTGAGCTCTCCAACCGCCTGCAAAACAGCTACCGCGCCTATCTGGAGCAGGGCGTGAAGCCGATGGCCGCCGCCATCAAGGCCGGCAAGATCGATGAGTATTATCACATCCAGGAAACGCGCATCTCCGCGCTGAGCATCGCGTTCGAAAAGGATCTCACCGATTTCCGCAGCTTCGCGATGAAGCTTGGCGCGCAGCAGGTGTATGATGCGGAAAACAACGCCAGCACCAAGATCTCGCTGATCGTGGTGGCGGGCCTGCTGAGCGTGCTGCTGGCGGTGCTGGCCTGGTTCGCGCTGCGGGTGATCATTCTGCGCCCGCTGGACGAGTCCATCGCACAGCTGGAACACATCGCCGGCGGCGATCTGACCCATGAGATCCGCGGTGAGGGCGATACCGAGATGGGCCGCCTGGTGCGGGCGATGCAGCGCATGCAGCAGGCTCTGGCCAGTTCGGTCAGCAAAGTGCGTGACGCCAGCAGCCAGATCGACACCGGTTCACGCGAACTGGCGGCCGGCAACCTGCATCTGGCGCAGCGCACCGAAGAATCGGCCGCTTCGCTGGAAGAGACCGCCGCCAGCATGGAACAGCTGACTTCGACGGTGAAAATGAACGCCGAGAACTGCGAGCAGGCCAACCAACTGGCGCTGAGCGTGTCCGATATCGCCAACCAGGGCAGCGACGTGGTCAGCCAGGTGATGAGCAAGATGCAGGCGATCACCGACAGCTCGCGCCGCATCGCCGACATCATCAGCGTGATGGACGGCATCGCCTTCCAGACCAATATCCTGGCGCTGAACGCGGCGGTAGAAGCGGCGCGTGCCGGCGAACAGGGCCGCGGTTTCGCGGTGGTGGCCGGCGAAGTGCGCAATCTGGCGCAGCGCAGCGCCCAGTCGGCGAAAGAGATCAAAGGGTTGATCGAAGCGTCGCAAAACCGGGTGCAGGAAGGCGAGCAGATGGTGGAGTCGGCGGCGCAGACCATGAGCGGCATCACCGGCGAAGTGGGCCGGGTCACGGCGCTGATGCGTGAGATCTCGGCGGCGACGCGGGAACAAAGCAGCGGTATCGAACAGGTGAACCTGGCGGTGGCGCAGATGGATCAGGTGGCGCAGCAGAATGCGGCGCTGGTGGAAGAGTCGGCGGCGGCGACGCGCTCGCTGGAAGATCAGGCTCAGCTGCTGGCGCAGAGCATGGCGGCGTTCAAGCTGTAAGGCGATAAGGGTTCGGCGCGGCGCCGAACCCTTGCAAAGAACGCGTTACTCGTCCGGGTTTTCGGCGATGAAGCGTTCTGCGTCTTCTACCATCGACTTGGTGCCGACGAAGAATGGCGCGCGCTGGTGCAGTTTCACCGGCGTGATGTCCAGAATGCGGTTTTTGCCGTCGCTGGCCTTACCGCCGGCCTGTTCGGCCAGGAACGCCATCGGGTTGCATTCGTACAGCAGGCGCAGCTTACCTTGCGGGTGGCTGGCGGTGCTTGGGTAGATGTAGATGCCGCCTTTCAGCAGGTTGCGGTGGAAGTCCGCCACCAGAGAACCGATGTAGCGCGAGGTGTAAGGGCGCTGCGTCGCTTCATCCTGCTCCTGGCAGTATTTGATGTATTTCTTCACGCCGAGAGGGAACTTGATGTAGTTGCCTTCGTTGATGGAATACATGTTGCCGCTCGCCGGGAAGCGCACTTTCTCGTGGGAGAGGCAGAACACGCCCAGAGACGGGTCATAAGTAAAGGCGTGGACGCCGTAACCGGTGGTGTACACCAGCATGGTGGACGAACCGTAAACCACATAACCCGCTGCGACCTGGGCGCTGCCCGGCTGCAGGAAGTCTTCTTCGGTCACCGGCGTGCCGACCGGCGTGATGCGACGGTAGATAGAGAAAATCGTACCGACCGAGACGTTGACATCGATGTTGGACGAACCGTCCAACGGATCCATCAAAACGACATACTTGGCATTTTCAGCTCGCTCGCCGTCGAATATCACGATTTCATCTTCTTCTTCGGAAGCGATACCCGCAACTTCACCACGCGCTTTCAACGCCGCTTTCAGTTTTTCGTTCGCGTACAGGTCCAGTTTCATCTGAACTTCGCCCTGTACGTTGGACACCCCGCTGGTTCCCAGAATATCAACCAGGCCGGCCTTGTTGATGTCGCGGTGGATGATTTTGGCGCCCAGTTTAATTGCAGAAAGTAACGCGGTCAGCTCGCCGGTGGCGTGCGAGAAGTCGTGCTGTTTCTCGACGATAAATTCGCCTAACGTTTTCATGACACAATCCCTGAATCTACGGATGGATAGCGGCCTGTTAACAAACCGCCAACGTTTTCGCGTGCAGTGTAGCCCAAAGATGCGCGCCATTCATAGGCAAATCCATTTCTTCTGGACGATTCTGAGCGTTAGAATATGCCGACATTCGATGCACTCACATGAGAAACCTATGCGCATTCACATTCTTGGGATCTGTGGCACCTTTATGGGCGGGTTGGCGATGCTGGCGCGCTCACTGGGGCATGACGTCACCGGTTCGGACGCCAACGTCTATCCGCCGATGAGCACGCTGCTGGAGAACCAGGGGATCGATCTTATTCAGGGTTATGATCCAGCCCAGCTGGATCCGGCGCCGGATCTGGTGATCATCGGCAACGCCATGACGCGCGGCAACCCGTGCGTGGAGGCGGTGCTGGAGCGTGGCATTCCTTACGTTTCCGGCCCGCAGTGGCTGCACGACGCCGTATTGCGCGATCGCTGGGTACTGGCGGTTGCCGGCACCCACGGCAAAACCACCACCGCCGGCATGGCGACCTGGATCCTCGAGGCCTGCGGCTACCAGCCCGGCTTCGTTATCGGCGGCGTGCCCGGCAACTTCGACGTTTCGGCTCGCCTTGGCGGCAGCCCGTTCTTCGTGATCGAGGCCGACGAGTATGACTGCGCGTTCTTCGACAAGCGCTCCAAGTTCGTGCACTACAGCCCGCGCACGCTGATCATGAATAACCTGGAGTTCGATCACGCCGATATCTTCGACGATCTGAAAGCCATCCAGAAACAGTTCCACCACCTGGTGCGTCTGGTGCCGGGCAAAGGCAAGATCATCCTGCCGGACAACGACAGCCACCTGAAGCAGGTGATGGCGATGGGCTGCTGGAGCGAGCAGGAGCTGGTGGGGGAAGAGGGCACCTGGCGCGCGCAGAAGCTGACGCCGGACGCCAGCCATTACGCGGTGTTCCTCGACGGCGAACAGGTCGGCGAAGTGAACTGGGCACTGGTGGGCGAGCACAACATGCATAACGGCCTGATGGCCATCGCTGCCACCCGTCATGTCGGCGTGCAGCCGGCGGACGCCTGCCGCGCGTTGGGCGATTTCATCAACGCCCGCCGCCGTCTGGAACTGCGTGGCGAAGCCAACGGCGTCACGGTTTACGACGACTTCGCACACCACCCGACGGCGATCCTCGCCACTCTGGCCGCGCTGCGCGGCAAGGTCGGCGGCACGGCGCGCATTCTGGCGGTGCTGGAACCGCGCTCCAACACCATGAAAATGGGCATCAGCAAAAACGATCTGGCGCCTTCGCTCGGCCGCGCCGACGAAGTGTTCCTGTTCCAGCCACACCACATTCCGTGGCAGGTGGCGGAAGTGGCGGATGCCTGCGTGCAGCCGGCGCACTGGAGCGCGGATCTCGACACGCTGGTGGACATGGTGGTGAAAACCGCACAGCCGGGCGATCACATTCTGGTGATGAGCAACGGCGGTTTCGGCGGCATTCACGATCGTCTGCTGGACGCGCTGGCGAAAAAGCAGGAGCCGAAAGTCACCTACTGATCGCTCAGCCGCATCAGTCACATCAAGGGCCGCATTCGCGGCCTTTTTGCGCCCATAAAAAAGCCCTCGCGAGCGAGGGCAACGGGGTTCGTCGGATAGGACGACGAGAGGGTCTCTGGGAAATCGGCGTTTGCGTCAGAACTCGGCAGTGGCAGTGACGAGGGTAATCAGCTCTGCAAAGCCGTTCCCAGAGTTGTTATTTGTAAATCTCGGCGGTGGCGTGGTAGTTGCCTTCATTACGCGCTTCGATCACGCGGTAGGCGGTCGCGCCTTTTGCGTCGGCTTTTTCCGACAACGCCTGGCGAATGTCGGTCGGCGCGCCGTCGATGCCGCTGACGGTAATGGTGCCGATAGATTGCAGGTTGGCGGTCTGATCGTTAGTCACCAATTGGGCGGCAGAAGCGCCGAAGGAGATGACAGACAGCAGGCCGAGTGCAGCAACAGTAGTTTTCATGTTCATGATAGCGATCCTTGGTCATAACAGCCTGGAAGGGCTTGGCAGCGATTTTTATTCTTGAAGGCCGTTACGACAGCGTTTGATTCCAGAGATGTATTGCCCGTTGCCGGGTAATGCCGGTACTTATTTGTAGATTTCAGCGGTCGCGTGGAAGTTGCCGTCATTGCGGGCTTCGATTACGCGGTAAGCGGTCGCCCCTTTGGCGTCAGCTTTGTCGGACAGCGCCTGGCGAATGTCGGAAGGCGCAGCGGCGACGCCGCTCACGGTGATCACACCGGCCGGCTGCAGTTTTGCGGCCTGAGTCGCGTCAACAGATTGTGCTGCGAATGCACCAAATGAAAGCATGGACAGAACGCTCAGGGTTGCAACGGTAGTTTTAATTTTCATCATCTCACCTCATCGTATTCTTTTATCAGTTCCAACGAACTGTGATTCAGTTCACGAAAATGAGTATACAGCTAGTAACGCGAAAAATTAATAGTTCGCTAACAGTTGCTAGTGAAACTTTAACCTCATAATCCTTATTTTTTATAACCATAAGGAATAAAAAACGCTCATAAAACGATCTTTTGATGTTAAATTTATGTAATTTCAATGAGGTAAGTGCTTTTGACCAAAAGTGCGGAAGATCACAGTGGGTACTGCTGGTTACATGGAGATGTCATGGAAATGTGTTGCTGAGGGATAAAAAAGCAGTGTTAAACGCGGTTGAAGGCAGGGAAGGTAACGCGGGGGTTAAAGAAGCGCTAACAAAGTGCGGGCTACAGCCGCACTTTGTTAGCGCCCAGGTTTCACAGCTCTTGCTCGAACACGCCCAGAATAGCTTCATGCAGTTTCTGAGCGGTAAAGCCGTTGGACGGGGTGACGAAAATCGTATCGTCGCCGGCAATCGTGCCGAGGATGCCCTGGGATTTACCCAATGAGTCGAGCAGGCGAGCGATCAGCTGCGCGGCGCCCGGGCTGGTGTGGATCACCACGACGGCGTCGTTATGGTCGACGTCCAGCACCAGATTCTTCAATGGGCTGGTGGTGGTCGGCACGCCGAGTTCGGCAGGAAGGCAATACACCATTTCCATTTTGGCATTGCGCGTACGTACCGCGCCGAACTTGGTCAGCATGCGCGATACTTTGGATTGGTTAATGTTTTCGAAGCCTTCTTCTTGCAGCGCCAAAACGATCTCGCCTTGAGAACTGAATTTTTCTTCTTTCAATAACGCTTTGAACGTCTTGATCAGATCTTCCTGTTTTGCGGGATTACGCATTTTGCACCGTGGAATGTTGATAGTGGAAGTCATGATTATGCATATAGATGAATTTTTATGCAACAAAGGCCGACCCAAAGAAAATAAACATGACCGGGCGGCGAGGAAAGGACGGCATTTTAACAAAATCCGGCAGCGATGAATATGCCCTTTTGACGACGGAAAATCGGCCTGCGGTGGTAAATAAAATGTTATTAAAATGATGTTGTTCTGATGTTGCGTAAGGGTGTAATGTAACGGCCGGTTAACTTGCTCGTGAATAACCTCGCACTATTTTTGATTAATGTGCGCTATGCCCTTCATGCGTAAGCGATTTAATCTAAAATGGGCGCGACAGCGGCCGTTTTATTACACCTGCAGGCAAGAATTGGCTAATTTATTGTTTTTAAAGGTGTAATAACTTAAGGTCCGTAACCAACACATTCACGGCGCTTTATATATTTAAGATAATAAAGGAGTATAGGATGAAAGTTGCAGTTCTCGGTGCTGCTGGCGGTATCGGCCAGGCCCTCGCCCTTCTACTCAAAACCCAGCTTCCTTCAGGTTCTGAACTCTCTCTCTACGACATTGCCCCCGTTACCCCAGGCGTTGCCGTCGACTTAAGCCACATCCCAACCGCAGTTAAAATCAAAGGCTTCAGCGGCGAAGACGCGACCCCGGCTCTGCACGGTGCGGACGTGGTGCTGATTTCCGCCGGCGTGGCCCGTAAGCCTGGCATGGATCGCTCTGACCTGTTCAACGTTAACGCCGGCATCGTGCGTAACCTGATTGAGCAAGTGGCGAAAACCTGCCCGAAAGCCTGCATCGGTATCATCACCAACCCGGTTAACACCACGGTCGCCATCGCGGCGGAAGTGCTGAAAAAAGCCGGCGTTTACGACAAGAACAAACTGTTCGGCGTGACTTCGCTGGATATCATCCGTTCCAACACCTTCGTGGCCGAGCTGAAAGGCAAACAGCCGGAAGAGCTGAACGTGCCGGTCATCGGCGGCCACTCTGGCGTGACCATCCTGCCTCTGCTGTCGCAGATCCCAGGCGTGAGCTTCACCGATCAGGAAGTGGCGGATCTGACTAAACGCATTCAGAACGCCGGCACCGAAGTGGTGGAAGCCAAAGCCGGCGGCGGGTCTGCAACGCTGTCCATGGGCCAGGCGGCCGCACGTTTCGGTCTGTCTCTGGTGCGTGCGCTGCAGGGCGAGAAAGGCGTGGTGGAATGCGCTTACGTTGAAGGCGACGGCAAATACGCTCGCTTCTTCGCACAACCGCTGGTACTGGGCAAAAACGGCGTTGAAGAGCGCAAAGATATCGGCACCCTGAGCGCCTTCGAGCAGAAAGCGCTGAACGAGATGCTGGACGTGCTGCACAAAGATATCGAGCTGGGCGAGAAGTTCATCAATAACTGATCGTTGCCGATAGTCAGCCGATAAACGCCGCCGGACGCTGTTCCGGCGGTTTTTTTTGCCCCGCGTTCACGATTTGATGCGTGCCTTGCGATCCAGCAGGCAATCGCTGCGCGGATCGTAATAGCGGCTTGGCCAGATCTCCGAAGGGTGGATGCCTATCGCTTCGGCGATCAGCCACTCCCCCTTTGGCCACGGGCGCGACAGCGCGTTGGCCAGCGTTGATGAGCTTAATCCGGCCTTGCGCGACACTGCTGCCAGCGTGGTGCCCTGCTTGCGGAGCGCCGCGATGATATCTGCCGGATGCCAATCTGGGTTCCTTGAATTCATGTTTACATTCCTTTTCTGATTAGCCAAAGTTGCGTTAGTGGTATAACTAACGGGTCAAGGTTAGGCGTTTGCACAACGTGAATCGCTTATTCAGAAACCAGAATACCATTAAATTTCCAAAAAAATACCCAAGTAATTTCCAAAAATGACGTTGCCCACTATTGCCCAGAGATGATGGCCATGAAAAACGAGTGGTTTGCCGCCAAGGAACTGACAGGCATCGCAGGATTACCTTCCTCACCACAGGGAATTAATCTGATGGCCCGGCGCGAAGGCTGGATCAGCCGCAGGCGTAAAGGCGTGCAGGGAAAAGCGTTGGAGTACCATATCGACAGCCTGCCTTCAAACGTGCGTAACCTGCTGGTGCTGAAGGAGGACGGGGCGGTATATGACGTAGAGCGTCAGGATCCGTTGGCGGTCTGGATCGAGTATTACTACCATTTGACGGAGAGCGAGCGCGAGAAAATGGTGGCTTTCCTGATGCGGGAAGGGATCGGCGGCCTGTTGGCGCGCATCGACGAAGAGAGCAATAGCTAGGCAGGCCCGCGTACGCGGGCCTGATGGTTTTTAAGAAATATTAATTTCTTAAAAGTTGCGTTGCACCGCCAGATGGGCCAGGCCCTCCAGCGCCGTACGGTGCTCCGATGCCGGCAAGACCTGCAGCGCGGCGATCGCCTTGTCGGCTTCTTCTTCGGCGCGTTTGCGGGTGTACTCCAGCGAACCGCATTGTTGCATCGCCTGCAGTACCGGCTCCAACAGATGACGACCGTTACCTTGCTCAATCGCACCGCGGATCATGTCACGCTGCGCGTCGTCGCCGTTGTGCATCGCGTGCAGCAGCGGCAGGGTCGGTTTCCCTTCGTTCAGATCGTCGCCGGTGTTTTTGCCCAGGGTGCTGCCGTCGGCGCTGTAGTCGAGCAGATCGTCGATCAGCTGGAAAGCGGTGCCGAGGTAGCGGCCATAGTCTTGCAGCGCCTGCTCTTGTTCGGCGCTGGCACCGGACAGGATCGCCGACGATTGCGCCGCTGCCTCGAACAGGCGGGCGGTTTTGCTGTAGATCACCCGCATATAGCTTTCTTCGCTGATGTCGGGATCGTGCACGTTCATCAACTGCAGCACTTCGCCTTCGGCGATGACGTTGACCGCCTCCGACATCAGCGCCAGCACGCGCAGGGATTCCAGGCTGGTCATCATCTGGAAGGCGCGGGTATAGATAAAGTCGCCGACCAGCACGCTGGCGGCGTTGCCGAACGCCGCGTTGGCGGTGGCTTTGCCGCGGCGCATGTCCGATTCGTCGACGACGTCGTCATGCAGCAGCGTGGCGGTATGAATGAATTCGATCAGGGCGGCAACGGTGACGTGCTTGTTGCCTTCATAGCCCAAAGCCCGCGCTGCCAGGACGGCGATCATCGGCCGGATGCGCTTACCGCCACCGCTGATAATGTAATAGCCAAGCTGATTGATGAGCGTGACATCGGAATTCAGCTGTTCGAGAATTGTTGCGTTCACGGCCGCCATATCTTGCGCGGTTAACTCGGTAATTTGATCTAGGTTCATTGTGTTTTTTTCAGCTGTGTTTCTCTTCACCGCGTTGAGATCGCTGCTCACATCGGTACATGGCGGTAACTGTCCCTATGATTGTACTTGAAAAACGGTTCAGATAAACGCCACGAAAGAAACTGCGCTTTTTTTCTTCTTTTTTCTCCTTCTGGTCTTATTCTGCTCTTGTCATGCGCTGCTTTTTTGCGTAGAATTCGCGCCCTATTGTGAATATTTATAGCGCGCTCTGAACTAACACAGTCGGGCACGCGGAAAGCGGAGTTTTATATGTACGCGGTTTTCCAAAGTGGTGGTAAACAACACCGAGTAAGCGAAGGTCAGACCGTTCGCTTGGAAAAGCTGGACATCGCAACTGGTGAAGCGGTTGAGTTTGACCAGATTCTGATGATCGCTAATGGCGAAGATATCAAAATCGGCGTTCCTTTCGTCGATGGCGGCAAGATCAAAGCTGAAGTCGTTGCTCACGGTCGTGGCGAGAAAATTAAGATTGTTAAGTTTCGTCGTCGTAAGCACCACCGTAAGCAGCAGGGCCACCGTCAGTGGTTCACTGACGTTAAAATCACCGGCATCAGCGCTTAAGTTAGGAGAGCGGATTAATGGCACACAAAAAGGCTGGCGGCTCGACTCGTAACGGTCGCGATTCAGAAGCTAAACGTCTGGGCGTAAAACGCTTTGGCGGCGAAGCAGTACTGGCAGGCAGCATCATCGTTCGTCAGCGCGGCACCAAATTCCACGCTGGTACCAACGTGGGTTGCGGCAAAGACCACACTCTGTTTGCTTTGAAAGACGGTAAAGTCAAATTCGAAGTTAAAGGCCCGAGCAATCGTAAATTCATCAGCATCGAAGCTGAATAATTTTTCGAGCCTTACGAAATAGATGTAAGCCCCGCAATTCGTTGCGGGGCTTTTTACATTTATGGGCTGCCTGGGGGTTGGCCTGTCAGCGTTGGCGAAGGTGATATGGATACGAAGCAGCAGGTCGGCGTTGGCATTTCCCTGGCGTTAACCACGGCGGTTTGCTGGGGCGCGTTGCCGATCGCGATGAAAGAAGTGTTGACGGTGATGGAGCCGTTTACCGTCGTTTGGTATCGCTTTACCATGGCCGCCATCGGTTTGGGCGCGATCCTCGCGGTGCGCGGCAAGCTGCCGCCGCTGACGATGTTCCGCCAGCCGCGCTGGCTGCTGCTGTTGGCGATCGCGACGGCGGGGCTGCTGGGCAACTTTGTGTTCTTCAGCTCCTCGCTGCAATACCTGAGCCCGACGGCGTCGCAGGTGATTGGCCAGCTGTCGCCGGTGGGCATGATGTTCGCCAGCGTGCTGATTTTAAAAGAACGCATGCGTATCACCCAGGTCATTGGCGCTCTGATGCTGATCGGCGGGCTGATGCTGTTTTTCAACGTCAGTCTGATAGAGATCTTCACACGGCTGACGGACTACACGCTGGGCGTTATGCTGGGCGTGTGTGCGGCGATGGTTTGGGTGAGCTACGGCGTGGCGCAGAAGGTATTGCTGCGCCGACTGGCTTCGCCGCAGATCCTGGTTATGTTGTACACTTTATGTGCGATAGCGTTGTTCCCTCTGGCCAAACCCGAGGTGATTTTCCAGCTTAGCGGCTGGCAATTGGCGTGCCTGCTGTTTTGCGGCGCCAACACGCTGATCGGCTACGGTGCGTTGGCAGAGGCGATGGCGCGCTGGCAGGCGGCGCAGGTGAGCGCGTTGGTGACGCTGACCCCGCTGTTTACCCTGCTGTTTTCAGATTTATTGGCGTTGGCCTGGCCCCAGGCATTCGCCGCGCCGACGTTGAATGTCGTCGGCTATGTTGGCGCGTTTGTGGTCGTGGCGGGCGCCATGTTTTCCGCAATTGGTCACCGGTGGTGGCCGCGACGGGCAGAACCCCCCCTGGTTGCTCCTTTGAAGCAGCCCGGTGAATGATTTACGGAGACGGTAAATGAAGTTTGTAGATGAAGCAGCGATTCTGGTCGTTGCAGGCGACGGCGGCAACGGATGCGTCAGCTTCCGCCGCGAAAAATATATCCCGAACGGTGGGCCTGACGGCGGTGACGGCGGCGACGGCGGCGACGTCTACCTGCTGGCGGACGAGAACCTCAACACCCTGATCGACTACCGTTTTGAGAAGTCTTTCCGCGCCGAGCGCGGCCAGAATGGCCAGAGCCGCGACTGTACCGGTAAACGCGGGAAAGACGTCATCATCAAGGTGCCGGTCGGCACGCGCGTGAAGGATCAGGGCACCGGCGAGATCCTCGGCGACATGACCCGCCACGAGCAAAAGCTGATGGTCGCCAAGGGCGGCTGGCATGGCTTGGGCAACACCCGTTTCAAATCTTCGGTCAACCGTGCACCGCGTCAGAAGACGCTGGGTACCGCTGGCGAAGCGCGCGACCTGTTGCTGGAACTGTTGCTGCTGGCCGATGTGGGCATGCTGGGCCTGCCGAACGCCGGCAAATCGACCTTCATCCGCGCGGTGTCCGCCGCCAAGCCGAAGGTGGCCGACTATCCGTTTACCACGCTGGTGCCGAGCCTGGGCGTGGTGCGTATGGACCACGAGCAGAGCTTTGTGGTCGCCGACATTCCGGGGCTGATCGAGGGCGCCTCCGAAGGCGCGGGCCTGGGCATTCGCTTCCTGAAACACCTGGAGCGTTGCCGCGTGCTGCTGCACCTGGTGGACATCGCGCCGATCGACGAATCCGATCCGGTGGAAAACGCCAAAGTCATCATCAACGAGTTGAACCAATACAGCGAAAATCTGGCGCAGAAGCCACGCTGGCTGGTGTTCAACAAAATTGATGTGATTGGTGAGGAAGAAGCCGCCGAACGCGCCAAGGCGATTGTGGAAGGCATGGGCTGGGAAGGGAAGTACTACATGATCTCCGCCGCCAACCGCGAAGGCGTCAACGCGCTGTGCTGGGACGTGATGAACTTCATCAACACCCAGCCGAAAGCGATGGCGATCGAAGAAAGCGCGCCGGAAAAAGTCGAATTCATGTGGGATGACTACCACCGCGAGCAAATCGCGGAAGTGGAAGCCGAAGCAGAAGATGACTGGGATGACGACTGGGACGAAGACGACGACGAAGGCGTCGAAATCATTTACCAGAAGTAATTCGGTGATAAAGGGCTCAGCAACGCTGGGCCCTTGTTATTTGAGCGCCTTTTCCGGCAGCCAGCACTGGGCGTTCAGGCCGCGGGCATCACGGCGGTTTTCCAGCGTCAAACGCCCCTGGTGCAACTGCACGATGCGGATCACGATATTCAAGCCCAGCCCGCTGCCGCCGTAGCGTTGATCCATGCGGCGAAACGCCTGCGTCAGCTCCCCGACCATCTCTTCCTTGATCCCCGGGCCATCGTCGATGACCTGCAGCAGATAGCCGCTGTGCTGCGGCGTTAACCGCACCTGTATCTCGCCGTCTTCCGGGCCGTAACGGTGGGCGTTTTCGACCAGGTTGCGCAGCAGCAGCCGCAGCAGCACCGGATCGCCGTTCACCGCGGCGGTTGCCGGCAATTGCCAGTCCAGCGTCTGCGCGCGTTGGGCGGTCATTTCGCCGAGTTCTTCCTGCAGCGGCTGAATCACATCGGCCACCCAATCGAAATGCTGGTAATGACCGCTGGCGAAGTCTTGCCCGGCGCGTGACAGCATCAGCAGTTGCTCAACGGTGTGCATCAGCTGATCGATGCGGGCGATCAGCGCTTGGCTGCCTTTGACGCCCTGTTTCTCCATCAGTTCCAGATGCAGGCGAATGCCGGCCAGCGGCGTGCGCAGTTCGTGGGCCGCGTCGGCGGTGAACAGGCGCTCCTGCTGGATGGTGTTGTCCAGCCGCGAGAACAGCTGATTGAGCGCATTGGTGACCGCCACCATCTCCAGGCTGTCGCTGTTGATTGGCAGCGGCGTCAGGTTATCGGCAGAGCGCTTTTCCAGCCGCTGCTGCAATTGGTTGAGCGGGCGGGTGATCCAGCTGATGGCCCAGAACGACGCCAGCAGCGTGACGATCATCATGATCAGCGACGGCGCCAGCAGCGACGCGATGGCCTCGGCTATCTCGGTATCGACGCGCTCGCTGCGCACTTTGGCGGACAAGGTTTCGTCCACCAGGAAGCTGATCTGTTCCTGGCTTTCGTGCCACAGCCAGAAGGCGCTGATGAGCTGCGTGACCAGCAGGATCAGCGCCAGCATCAGCAGCAGGCGGCGGCGCATGCTGATCATGAAGAAGGTTCCAGACGGTAGCCGATGCCGCGCACGGTGCGGATGCGATCCTTGCCCAGCTTGCGGCGCAGGTTGTGGATATGCACTTCCAGCGTGTTGGAGCCCAAATCGTCTTGCCAGGTGTAGAGATCCTGCTGCAGGAGTTCACGGTTGACCGTTTGGCCGGCGCGCATGATAAGACGCGCCAGAATGGCGAACTCTTTCGGCGTAACCTCCACCGGCTGCTGCTGCAGGTAGACCTGCTGGCTGGAGAGGTTCAGCTGCAGGTCATCCACCTGCATCAGATTGTCGCTGTGGCCCTGGTAGCGCCGCAGGAGGGCGCGCACGCGTGCCTGCAGTTCAACCAGCGCGAAGGGTTTGACCAGGTAGTCGTCGGCGCCGGCGTCCAGCCCGTCGACGCGATCTTCCAGGGCGTCGCGGGCGGTCAGGATCAGCACCGGCAGATCGATCTGCTGGCGGCGCCACTGCCGCAGCAGCGCGGCGCCGTCCATGTCCGGCAGGCCGAGATCCAGGATCACCATGCTGTATTGGCTGGTGATGAGCAAGCTGTTGGCCTCCGCCGCCGTGGCGGCGCAGTCGCAGACGTAGCCTTCGCCGGTCAGCGCCAGCGCCAGCCCCTGTTGCAGCAGTTCATCATCCTCAACGACCAACAGCTTCATGACGATCCTCAGTTGTTTTGGTAAATATCCCGATACAGGCGGCTTTCGAAGCGTACCAGCGGTGCGCGGCGCTGTTTCTGATCTTCCGGCGGTACGGCGTAGCCGGAAAGATACTGCACGAAGGCCATGCGCTGGCCGCTGGCGGTGGTGATGAAGCCCGCCAGGTTGTACACGCCCTGCAGCGCGCCGGTCTTGGCCGACACTTTGCCGTCGACGCCGGCTTCGTGCAGGCCGCCGCGGTAGCGCAAGGTGCCGTCATAACCGGACAGCGGCAGCATCGAGATGAAGTTCAGCTCGTTGTCGTGCTGCGCGATGTACTGCAACGCCTGCATCATGGTCGCCGGCGCCAGCAGATTGTGGCGCGACAGGCCGGAACCGTCAGCGATGATGGTATTGCCCAGATCGATGCCGGCCTTCTGGCGCAGCACCTGCCGTACCGCATCGGAACCGGCTCGCCAGGTGCCCGGCACGCCGAAGCGTTCGTGGCCGATGGTGCGGAAGACGGTATCGGCGATCATATTGTCCGATTTCTTCAGCATGATCTTCAACAGATCGTGCAGCGGCGCCGACTGGGTTTGCGCGATCACCGTGCCGGTGATGCCGGGGCGCGTCTGGCGTTTCAAATGCCCGTCGATCTGGATGCCGGCCTGCGTCAGCTCGTCTTTCAGGATGGCGCCCGCGTAGCTGGCACCGTCCTGGATGGCGAAGGCCAACGGCAGCGGTTCGCTGCGCTGCGTCAGGCAGCCGGTCAGGGTAAAGCGGTTCAGCTCGCCCGGCACCACGTCCAGTTCGCAGTACTGCGCGTCAGCGGAGCCGCGTGCCAGGGTGCGCACCTGGCTAAACATATTGACCGGATAATAGGAGGCGACGCGGATAAACGCCATGTCGCCCGGGTTCGGCGCGCTGTAGAGCGAGACCGAGAAACAGTTGCGATCGACGATGGCGGCGGCCGGCGGCGCGCTGAAGCACTGCGTCAGATCGTTCCACGGCCAGCCGGGCGCCTTGTCATGGCTGGCGAAGACCGAGGTGTCGACCAGCACGTCGCCGCTGATTTGGCGCACGCCCTGCTTCTTCAGGACGGCCACCATATTGCGCAGGCTCTGGCGTTTGAAAGTCGGATCGCCGCTGAAGCGGGCAATCAGGTTGCCGCGCAGCACGCCGTCGCGAATATCGCCCTGGCTCTCCAGCGTGGTGGTGAAACGGTAATCGGGCCCGAGTTGCAATAGCGCAGCCAGCGCCGTCAGCACTTTTTGGGTACTGGCCGGCAGCGCCATCTGCTGAGAGTGGTAATCGATCGTCGGCGCGCTGGCGCCGATCTTCTGAACGACCAGGGCAAGGTTGGCCCCATCAGGCAGATATTGTGTGTACTCTTCAACCGGGGCCGCATTCGCATTCAGAACAAATGCGCAAGCCAATGCACTGACAATTCGTGAAAAACGCATAATCTCGGGATAACAGCTGGATAACGTGCCGTCATACTACGGTGCAATCAGGGAAAAAGTAAACGATGACCCTCAAGGAACTCTAGGCTAAAATGCGTATCAAAATGCAAAACCGATCTTGGCTTGGGCCCCGTTCCGAGTCAGGTTTCTTTTGTTTGTCGCCTGGAGGCGGGTGGCGGTATGCCAACCGTGTTTTCATACGAACACGTCAGGATGACGGTTATTTGAACAGGAAAGATTTAGAGGTATTTATACGATGAACCAAATTCCGATGACCTTGTTTGGCGCTGAAAAACTGCGCGAAGAGCTCGAATATCTGAAAAGCGTGCGCCGTCCGAAAATCATTGCGGACATCGCGGAAGCGCGCGAACACGGCGATTTGAAAGAGAATGCCGAGTACCACGCCGCCCGCGAACAGCAGGGTTTCTGCGAAGGTCGCATTCAGGAAATCGAAGCCAAGCTGTCCAATGCTCAGGTGATCGATATCACCAAGATGCCGAACACCGGCCGGGTGATCTTCGGCGCCACCGTATCGGTGATGAATCTGGACAGTGAAGAAGAAGTGACTTACCGCATCGTTGGCGACGATGAGGCCGATTTCAAGAAAAATCTGATTTCGGTAAACTCGCCGATGGCGCGCGGCCTGATCGGCAAAGAGCAAGACGATGTGGTGGTGATCAAAACCCCTGGCGGCGACGTCGAGTATGAGATCCTGAAGGTTGAGTATCTCTGATCGCGGCCGTTGGTCATTAATGCGCCAACGTTTTGTAAAGATAGGAAAAAGGCCGCAAGCGGCCTTTTATCTTGGTCAGGCGCATGGCACCTTTTCGTTAACCTGATGGTTATTAACGCGGTAGACTGATCTTGCGCTCTTTCGACGGGCGGTAAAGAATAAGCGTGCTGCCGATAACTTGCACATTGCAGGCGCCCGTTTCACGCACAATAGCGTCGGCGATCAGGGTTTTGGTTTCGCGATCTTCAGCGGCGATTTTCACCTTGATCAGCTCATGATGCTCCAGAGCCTGTTCAATTTCAGCCAGCACCCCTTCGGTAAGACCGTTATTGCCCAGCATCACCACCGGTTTTAACGGATGCGCCAGGCCTTTCAGGTGCTGTTTTTGTTTATTATTCAGATTCATTGTCTTTTTTGCTTAAGTTGGGATTGAAAACGGTACATTCTACCGCCATCTCATGTATATCACCAAATCGGTCTTCACCGGTGTGAGTCTACGTGAGCAGCGACCCTGACATAAGACTCTTTTTATGATAGTTGGAAAACGAGATGGCTAATAAAAAGCGTTCGGCTAGCTCCAGTCGCTGGTTACAAGAACACTTTAGCGATAAATATGTACAGCAGGCACAGAAAAAGGGACTGCGTTCCCGTGCCTGGTTTAAACTTGATGAAATACAGCAGAGCGACAAACTGTTCAAACCGGGCATGACCGTGGTTGACCTGGGTGCCGCACCGGGCGGCTGGTCGCAGTATGTGGTCACCCAAATCGGCGGTACCGGGCGCATCATCGCCTGTGATATTTTGCCAATGGATCCTATCGTTGGCGTCGATTTCCTTCAGGGCGATTTTCGTGATGAACTGGTGCTGAAGGCGCTGTTGGAACGAGTAGGCGAGAGTAAGGTTCAGGTGGTCATGTCCGATATGGCCCCGAATATGAGTGGCACCCCGGCGGTCGATATTCCAAGGTCGATGTATCTGGTGGAGTTGGCGCTGGATATGTGTCGTGATGTCCTCGCACCAGGCGGAAGTTTCCTGGTGAAGGTGTTCCAGGGAGATGGCTTTGACGAGTACCTACGGGAAATTCGCTCCCTGTTTACGAAGGTTAAGATTCGTAAGCCAGACGCTTCCCGCGCCCGTTCGCGCGAAGTGTACATTGTAGCGACAGGGCGCAAACTGTAGTACCCTAACGCTGTTTGTTAACACAGTTGTAAGATGAGGTTAATCCCTTGAGTGACATGGCGAAAAACCTAATTCTCTGGTTAGTCATCGCGGTAGTGTTGATGTCTGTATTCCAGAGCTTTGGGCCCAGCGAGTCGAATGGCCGTAGGGTGGATTACTCTACCTTCATGTCCGAACTGACCCAGGACCAGGTTCGCGAAGCGCGAATCAACGGACGTGAAATTAACGTTACCAAGAAAGACAGTAACAAATACACGACCTACATCCCTGTCAACGATCCTAAGTTGCTGGATACGTTGTTAACGAAGAATGTGAAAGTGGTCGGCGAGCCGCCTGAAGAGCCGAGCCTGCTGGCTTCTATCTTTATCTCCTGGTTCCCGATGCTGTTGCTGATCGGGGTCTGGATCTTCTTTATGCGGCAAATGCAGGGCGGCGGCGGCAAGGGCGCGATGTCCTTCGGCAAGAGCAAGGCCCGCATGCTGACGGAAGACCAGATCAAGACCACTTTCGCCGATGTCGCCGGTTGTGACGAAGCGAAAGAAGAGGTGAGCGAACTGGTGGAATACCTGCGCGAGCCGAGCCGTTTCCAGAAATTGGGCGGCAAGATCCCGAAAGGCGTGCTGATGGTTGGCCCGCCGGGGACCGGTAAAACGCTGCTGGCGAAAGCGATCGCCGGCGAAGCGAAGGTGCCGTTCTTCACCATTTCCGGTTCTGACTTCGTCGAAATGTTTGTCGGTGTGGGTGCATCCCGCGTGCGCGACATGTTCGAACAAGCGAAGAAAGCCGCGCCGTGCATCATCTTCATCGATGAAATCGACGCCGTCGGCCGCCAGCGTGGCGCCGGCCTGGGTGGCGGTCACGATGAGCGCGAGCAGACTCTGAACCAGATGCTGGTTGAGATGGACGGTTTCGAAGGCAACGAAGGCATCATCGTCATCGCGGCCACCAACCGTCCTGACGTGCTTGACCCTGCGCTGCTGCGTCCGGGCCGCTTCGACCGTCAGGTCGTGGTCGGGCTGCCGGATGTGCGTGGCCGTGAGCAGATCCTGAAGGTGCACATGCGCCGCGTGCCGTTGGCTGCCGACATCGACGCCTCCGTCATTGCGCGCGGAACGCCGGGCTTCTCCGGTGCCGACCTGGCTAACCTGGTCAACGAAGCGGCGCTGTTCGCTGCCCGCGGCAACAAGCGCGTGGTGTCGATGGTGGAGTTCGAGAAAGCCAAAGACAAGATCATGATGGGTGCGGAACGTCGCTCCATGGTGATGACCGAAGCGCAGAAAGAGTCGACCGCGTATCACGAAGCGGGCCACGCCATCATTGGCCGCCTGGTTCCTGAACACGATCCGGTACACAAGGTGACGATCATTCCTCGTGGCCGTGCGCTCGGCGTGACCTTCTTCCTGCCGGAAGGGGATGCGATCAGCGCCAGCCGTCAGAAGCTGGAGAGCCAAATCTCCACTCTGTATGGCGGCCGTCTGGCGGAAGAGATCATCTACGGGCCGGAAAAAGTCTCTACCGGTGCGTCGAACGACATCAAAGTGGCGACCTCCATCGCCCGCAACATGGTGACCCAATGGGGCTTCTCCGAGAAGCTGGGGCCGCTGCTGTATGCGGAAGAAGAGGGTGAAGTGTTCCTGGGCCGTTCCGTGGCCAAGGCGAAGCACATGTCGGATGAAACCGCGCGCATCATCGACCAGGAAGTGAAGTCGCTGATCGAGCGTAACTACACGCGTGCTCGCTCGCTGTTGATGGAAAACATGGACATCCTGCACTCGATGAAGGATGCGCTGATGAAGTACGAAACCATCGATGCGCCGCAGATCGACGATCTGATGAACCGCAAAGACGTGCGTCCGCCGGCGGGTTGGGACGATGCGAACAAAGGCAACAGTTCCGACAACGGCGGCACCCCGAAAGCCCCGACGCCGGTAGATGAGCCGCGCACCCCAACGCCGGGCAACACAATGTCCGAACAGCTCGACAAGTAACAGCGGCTGTGTAATAACATCAAACCCCGGTACGCCGGGGTTTTTTTTTGCCCGGCGGGCAGTGAACCAGGCAACAGTAAGGTGGACCAACCATGCAGTTAACCGTGCGCGACATGACGCTCAACCTCTCCCATCCGCAGGTGATGGGTATCCTCAACGTGACGCCGGATTCGTTTTCCGACGGCGGCCGCCACAACACCCTGAACCAGGCGCTGCTGCACGCGCATGCGCTGATTTCGGCCGGTGCCACGATGATCGACATCGGCGGTGAATCGACCCGGCCGGGGGCGGCGGAGGTGAGTGAAGAGGAAGAATTGGAACGGGTCGTGCCGGTGGTGGAAGCGCTGGCGCAGCGTTTTGAAGTCTTTATCTCGGTCGATACCTCGAAAGCGGGCGTGATCCGCGAATCGGCACACGCCGGTGCACACCTGATCAACGACATTCGCTCGCTGCAGGAGCCAGGTGCTCTCGCGGCGGCGGCGGAAAGCGGCCTGCCGGTTTGCCTGATGCACATGCAAGGGCAGCCGCGCACCATGCAGCAGGCACCGCACTACGACGATCTGATCGCTGACGTTCAGGCGTTTTTCGAGCACCATATTCGGCGCTGCAACGAGGCGGGGATAACAAATCAGAAATTGCTGCTCGACCCAGGCTTCGGTTTCGGTAAAAATTTGGCGCACAACTATCAGCTTCTGGCCCGGTTGTCGGAGTTTCATCGTTTCGGTTTGCCGCTGCTGGTCGGCATGTCGCGAAAATCGATGATAGGACAACTGCTGAACGTGCCTCCGGATCAACGGGTTATCGGCAGCGTGGCCTGCGCGGTGATCGCGGCGATGCAGGGCGCGCAGATTGTCAGAGTGCATGACGTTAAAGAAACCGTCGAGGCGATGCGTGTCGTCGAGGCAACACTTTCAGCTAAGGGACAGTAGAGACATGAGCGAGCGCAAATATTTTGGCACCGACGGCATCCGTGGCAAGGTTGGGGACAGCCCCATCACGCCGGACTTCGTGCTGAAGCTGGGCTGGGCGGCGGGTAAAGTGCTGGCGCGTCACGGTTCGCGCAAGATCATCATCGGTAAGGACACGCGCATCTCCGGTTATATGCTGGAGTCCGCTCTGGAGGCCGGCCTGGCGGCCGCAGGGTTGTCCGCCTCCTTCACCGGGCCGATGCCCACCCCGGCGGTGGCTTATCTGACGCGCACCTTCCGCGCCGAAGCGGGTATCGTTATCTCCGCGTCGCATAACCCGTTCTATGACAACGGCATCAAGTTCTTCTCGATCGATGGCGCCAAGCTGCCGGACAACGTTGAAGAAGCGATCGAAGCCGAGATGGAAAAGCCGCTGACCTGCGTGGAGTCCGCCGAGCTGGGTAAAGCCAGCCGCATCATCGACGCCGCCGGCCGCTACATCGAATTCTGCAAAGGCACCTTCCCGAGCGAGCTGAGCCTGAAGGGGCTGAAAATCGTGGTCGACTGCGCCAACGGGGCGACTTACCACATCGCGCCGAGCGTGCTGCGCGAGCTGGGCGCCACGGTGATCGCCATCGGCGTTGAGCCGGACGGCATGAACATCAACGAAAAATGCGGCGCCACTGACGTGCGTCAGCTGCAAGAGCGCGTACTGAAGGAAAAAGCGCACGTTGGCCTGGCGTTCGACGGCGACGGCGATCGCGTGATGATGGTGGACCACCTGGGCAACAAGGTGGACGGCGATCAGATCCTGTACATTATCGCCCGTGAAGGCCTGCGTCAGGGCCAGCTGCGCGGCGGCGCGGTCGGCACCCTGATGAGCAATATGGGCCTGGAACTGGCGTTGAAACAGCTGGGCATTCCGTTCGCTCGCGCCAAAGTGGGTGACCGTTACGTGCTGGAGAAGCTGCAGGAGCTGGGCTGGCGCATCGGTGCGGAAAACTCCGGCCATGTGATCCTGCTGGACAAAACCACCACCGGCGACGGCATCGTGGCCGGGCTGCAGGTGCTGACCGCCATGGTGCGCAACCACATGAGCCTGCATGACCTGTGCAGCGGCATGAAGCTGCTGCCGCAGATCCTGGTCAACGTGCGCTTCGCCGGCGATCACAACCCGCTTGAGTCCGACGCGGTGCGTAAAGTCACCGAGCAGGTGGAAGCCGAGCTGGCCGGCCGCGGCCGGGTGCTGCTGCGCAAATCGGGCACCGAACCGCTGATCCGCGTGATGGTGGAAGGCGAGGACGAACAGCAGGTGACCGCGCTGGCGCATCGCATCGCCGACGCGGTGAAATCCGCAGGTTAAAACAGACAGTTAGCCGCCGGGCTCGGCGAAGCTGAGCCCGAGCAGGCGATTGTTGGCGTTTTTTTCCGCAAACGCGCCGGCGGCTGCAAATTGCCCTTGCGCGGGTTGGCGGCTTTGGTTAGTATTCACACCCGCTTCAGTAGGCAGTTTATAAAAACGCCTGCTTGATGAGTGTGAAGCATTTGGCATGCGGTGAGGCCGCAAGGATACGGGTACTACTATGTACGAAGCTCTTCTGGTAATTTTCCTGCTGATCTCAATCGGGCTGGTTGCTCTGATTATGCTGCAGCAAGGTAAAGGCGCTGATATGGGAGCCTCTTTCGGAGCAGGTGCATCAGGCACGTTGTTCGGTTCGAGTGGTTCCGGTAACTTTATGACCCGCATGACTGCTGTGCTGGCGACGCTGTTCTTCGTCATCAGCCTGATTCTGGGCAACCTCAGCAGCAACCAAAGCAAGAAAGGCAGCGAGTGGGAAAACCTGGGTCAGCCAGTGAAAACTGAGCAGACAACCGCGCCGGCAGCACCTGCCAAGCCGAGCAGCGATATCCCGCAGTAAGCCGCAACAAAGTTTGAAAACGGTGGTTGTGAACTCGAAAGAACAACGGCCGTTAGCAGTAAGAATCAGTACCGAGGTGGTGGAATTGGTAGACACGCTACCTTGAGGTGGTAGTGCCCTAACGGGCTTGTGGGTTCGAGTCCCATCCTCGGTACCAAATCCCAGAGATAACTTGCAATTTTGCGATTATCGGCGTAGTATTTGCCACGTTTTCGGACGCGGGGTGGAGCAGCCTGGTAGCTCGTCGGGCTCATAACCCGAAGGTCGTCGGTTCAAATCCGGCCCCCGCAACCACTTTCCTTTAAGTGTTTATTTTCAAATACACTTTTCGATTGAAACCCGCTTTTCTCGATCAACATTTGAAAATGACACTTGCTCGAAAGTTGTACCGAGGCCGCCTAGCGGCAAACAGGGTCCAGTTGCATAAAGCCCCGATTTTTCGGGGTTTTTTGTTATTTGGCAACAGAATCACTGGGCTATTTAGCCCTTTTTTTATGTCTTGGGGGTGGGCTTGTCCACATTAGAGCAACAGTTAACAGAGATGCTTTCGGCACCGGTAGAAGCGTTGGGCTTTGAGCTTGTAGGCATCGAATTCATTCGTGCGCGCCAATCGACGCTCCGCATCTATATTGATAGTGATAACGGCATCAATGTTGATGATTGCGCTGATGTCAGCCACCAGGTCAGCGCTGTATTGGACGTCGAAGATCCAATCACGGTCGCTTACAACTTGGAAGTCTCCTCTCCTGGCCTTGATCGCCCGATGTTCACCGCTGAGCACTATACGCGTTTCCTCGGTGAAGAAGTCAGCCTGGTCCTGCGCATGGCGGTACAAAACCGTCGCAAGTGGCAGGGTATTATCAAGTCTGTCGAAGGCGAGATGATCACGGTTACTGTGGAAGGGAAAGATGAAGTGTTCGCGCTGAGCAACATCCAGAAAGCGAACCTGGTACCCCACTTTTAAAGTTTGGAAGAGGCAACTAGGATGAACAAAGAGATTCTGGCTGTTGTTGAAGCAGTTTCCAATGAAAAATCCCTTCCGCGCGAGAAGATTTTCGAAGCGCTGGAAACTGCATTAGCCACCGCAACCAAGAAAAAATACGAGCAGGAAATCGACGTGCGCGTCAGCATTGACCGCAGAACCGGCGATTTCGATACCTTCCGCCGTTGGGTCGCCGTAGATGAAGTGACTCAGCCAACGCGTGAAATCACGCTGGAAGCCGCTCAGTTTGAAGACCCGAGCATCGAGCTCGGCGGCTACGTCGAAGATCAGATCGAATCCGTGACCTTTGACCGTATCACCACCCAAACCGCCAAGCAGGTTATCGTGCAGAAAGTGCGCGAAGCCGAGCGTGCGATGGTGGTTGACGCTTTCCGTGAACACGAAGGTGAGATCGTCACCGGCGTGGTGAAGAAAGTGAACCGTGACAGCATCGCGCTGGATCTGGGCAACAACGCCGAAGCGGTGATTGGCCGTGAAGACATGCTGCCGCGCGAAAACTTCCGCCCGGGCGACCGCATTCGCGGCGTACTGTACGCCGTGCGTCCTGAAGCTCGCGGCGCGCAGCTGTTCGTCAGCCGTTCCAGCTCGGAAATGCTGAAAGAACTGTTCCGCATCGAAGTGCCGGAAATCGGCGAAGAAGTGATTGAAATTAAAGCGGCAGCCCGCGATCCTGGCTCCCGCGCGAAAATTGCAGTGAAAACCAACGACAAGCGCATCGACCCGGTCGGTGCCTGCGTAGGTATGCGCGGTGCGCGCGTTCAGGCCGTGTCGAGCGAGCTCGGCGGCGAACGTATCGACATCATCCTGTGGGATGATAACCCCGCGCAATTCGTCATCAACGCCATGGCGCCGGCCGACGTCGCGTCGATCGTGGTAGACGAAGATAACTGCACCATGGATATCGCCGTTGAAGCCAGCAACCTGGCGCAGGCGATCGGCCGTAACGGCCAAAACGTGCGTTTGGCTTCCCAGCTGCTGAAACAACACCGCGGCGACGATCGTTGGGAACTGAACGTGATGACGGCGGACGACCTGCAGGCCAAGCACCAGGCCGAGGCTCATGCCGCTATTGATACCTTCACCAAGTATCTTGATATCGACGAAGATTTCGCCACCGTACTGGTTGAAGAAGGCTTCTCCACGCTGGAAGAGCTGGCCTACGTGCCGATCAAAGAGCTGTTGGAAATCGACGGTCTGGATGAAGATACGGTTGAAGCATTGCGCGAACGCGCCAAAGCTGCATTGACCACGCTGGCCCTGGCACAAGAAGAAAGCCTGGGCGACAACAAACCGGCCGACGATTTGCTCAACCTGCCGGGTCTTGAGCGCAGCATGGCCTTTAAACTGGCCGCGCGTGGGGTTTGTACGCTGGAAGATCTTGCCGAGCAGGGTGTTGACGATCTGGCTGATATTGAAGGGCTTAGCGACGAGCAAGCCGGTGAGCTGATCATGGCTGCACGCAATATCTGTTGGTTTGGCGACAACGCGTAATAACTGTAGCAGGAAGGAACAGCATGACGACAGATGTAACCGTAAAATCGCTGGCAGCAGAGATTCAGACTCCGGTTGATCGCCTGGTACAGCAGTTTGCTGATGCAGGGATCAACAAGTCCGAGTCGGACTCTGTTACCCAGCAAGAAAAAGAAACATTGCTGGCGCACCTGAACCGTGAACACGGCAGCGCGCCGGGTAAACTCACTTTGCAGCGCAAAACGCGCAGCACCTTGAATATCCCGAGCACCGGCGGTAAAAGTAAATCGGTGCAAATTGAGGTCCGCAAGAAACGCACTTATGTAAATCGCGATACGCAGGAAGCCCAGTTGGCTGAAGCGGCAGAGCAGGCACAGCGTGAAGCGGAAGAGCAGGCACGGCGCGAAGCGGAAGAGCTCGCAAAACGCGAAGCGGAAGCGAAGCGCGCTGCCGAAGAGCAAGCCAAACGTGAGGCCGCGGAGATTGCTAAGCGTAATTCAGCGGAAAAAGAAAAAGTGACCAATCAACATACCGACGAAATGACCAAGCCAGCTCAGGCGGAAAAAGCACGCCGTGAAGCCGAAGCCGCTGAACTGAAACGCAAAGCGGAAGAGGAAGTGCGCCGCAAGGTTGAAGAGGAAGCCAAGCGCGTGGCGGAAGAAGCCCGTCGCATGGCCGAAGAGAACGGCGAGAAGTGGGCCCAGGCAGACGCGGCAAGCGCCGCGGTTGAAAGCGCCGACTATCACGTGACCACCTCTCAGCACGCCCGTGCCGCAGAAGACGAGAACGACGCCAAAGTTGAAGGCGATCGTCGCAGCCGCACCCGCGGCGGCAAAGCCACCAAGCAGAAGAAAGGTAACAAGCTGTCCGAGTCCAAAGCGGACCGCGAAGAAGCGCGTGCCGTTACCCGTGGCGGTAAAGGCAAACGCAAGCCTAGCGCTCTGCAGCAGGGCTTCAACAAGCCGGCGCAGGTGGTTAACCGTGACGTGGTGATCGGCGAAACCATCACCGTGGCCGAGCTGGCCAACAAGATGGCGGTAAAAGGTTCTCAGGTCATCAAAGTGATGATGAAGCTGGGCGCCATGGCCACCATCAACCAGGTTATCGACCAGGAAACCGCACAGCTGGTTGCCGAAGAGATGGGCCACAAAGTTATCCTGCGTCGTGAAAACGAGCTGGAAGAAGCGCTGATGAGCGACCGTGATACGGGCGCTGCGGCCGAGCCGCGTGCGCCGGTCGTGACCATCATGGGCCACGTTGACCACGGTAAAACCTCTCTGCTGGACTACATCCGCTCCACCAAAGTGGCGGCGGGCGAAGCCGGTGGCATCACCCAGCACATCGGTGCCTACCACGTAGAAACCGAGAACGGCATGATCACCTTCCTGGATACCCCGGGCCACGCCGCGTTTACCTCGATGCGTGCTCGCGGTGCTCAGGCGACTGACATCGTGGTTCTGGTAGTGGCGGCCGACGACGGCGTGATGCCACAGACCATCGAAGCTATCCAGCACGCGAAAGCGGCGCAGGTGCCGTTGGTGGTTGCGGTGAACAAAATCGACAAGCCGGAAGCCGATCCGGACCGCGTTAAGCAGGAACTGTCTCAGTACGGCGTTATGCCGGAAGAGTGGGGCGGCGAAGCGCAGTTCGTCCACGTGTCCGCGAAAGCCGGTACCGGTATTGACGAGCTGCTGCAGGCTATCCTGCTGCAGGCCGAAGTGCTGGAGCTGAAAGCGGTTCGCAGCGGCATGGCGAGCGGCGTGGTGATCGAGTCCTTCCTGGATAAAGGCCGTGGCCCTGTGGCTACCGTGCTGGTTCAGGAAGGTACGCTGAACAAGGGCGACATCGTCCTGTGCGGCTTCGAATACGGCCGTGTGCGTGCGATGCGTGACGAGCTGGGCCGTGAAGTGACCTCCGCCGGTCCGTCTATCCCTGTGGAAATCCTGGGTCTGTCCAGCGTGCCTGCAGCGGGTGATGAAGCGACCGTGGTGCGTGACGAGAAGAAAGCGCGTGAAGTGGCGCTGTACCGTCAGGGCAAGTTCCGCGAAGTCAAACTGGCGCGTCAGCAGAAGTCCAAGCTGGAAAACATGTTCGCCAACATGACCGACGGCGAAGTGTCCGAGCTGAACATTGTACTGAAGTCCGACGTACAGGGTTCTTGCGAAGCGATCAGCGACTCGCTGCTGAAACTCTCCACCGACGAAGTGAAGGTGAAGATTGTCGGCTCCGGCGTAGGTGGTATCACCGAAACCGACGCGACGCTGGCTGCGGCTTCCAACGCCATCATCCTGGGCTTCAACGTGCGTGCCGACGCTTCTGCGCGCCGCGTAATCGAAGCGGAAAGCCTGGATCTGCGTTACTACTCCGTGATCTATAACCTGATCGACGAAGTGAAGCAGGCGATGAGCGGTATGCTGGCGCCGGAATACAAGCAGCAGATCATCGGCCTGGCCGAAGTGCGCGACGTGTTCAAATCGCCTAAGTTCGGCGCTATCGCCGGCTGTATGGTTACCGAAGGGACCATCAAGCGTCACAACCCAATCCGCGTACTGCGCGACAACGTGGTTATCTATGAAGGCGAGCTGGAATCCCTGCGCCGCTTCAAAGATGACGTTAACGAAGTCCGTAACGGTATGGAATGTGGTATCGGCGTTAAGAACTATAACGACGTGCGCGTCGGCGACATGATCGAAGTGTTCGAAATCATTGAGATCCAACGCACCATCGCTTAACGATTGCACATCTGCTTATATCTGTTTACGGGGGGCCTTTGTGCCCCCCGATTTGTCTGGAGAATCCAAAATGGCAAAAGAATTCAGCCGCGGTCAACGCGTGGCGCAAGAGATGCAGAAAGAGATTGCGATCATTCTGCAGCGTGAAGTGAAAGATCCGCGCGTCGGCATGGCGACCGTTTCCGGCGTGGAAGTGTCCCGCGACCTGGCGTATGCCAAGGTTTACGTCACCTTCCTGAACGTGCTGACCGAGAACCACGATCCGGATCTGGTCACCAACGGCATTAAAGCGTTGCAGGACGCTTCCGGCTACATCCGCACCCTGCTGGGCAAAGCGATGCGCCTGCGCGTGGTGCCGGAGTTGACCTTCGCCTACGACAACTCCCTGGTGGAAGGCATGCGCATGTCCAACCTGGTGACCAACGTGGTGAAGAACGACGCCGAGCGCCGTTCCGCCTCAGGCGATGACAAGGAGGATTAATGAGTCGCCCTCGTCGCCGCGGCCGTGATATCCACGGCGTGCTGTTGCTGGACAAGCCGCAGGGCTTGTCATCCAACGATGCGCTGCAAAAAGTAAAACGCCTGTACAACGCCAACCGAGCGGGCCACACCGGCGCGCTCGATCCGTTGGCGACCGGCATGCTGCCTATCTGCCTGGGCGAAGCGACCAAGTTTTCGCAATACCTGCTCGACTCCGACAAGCGTTATCGGGTGATCGCCAAGCTGGGGCAGCGTACCGATACCTCCGACGCCGACGGCCAGATCGTGCAGGAGCGTCCGGTGAACTTCACCCAGGCGCAGCTCGACGCGGCGCTGGACACCTTCCGCGGCGACATCCAGCAGGTGCCGTCGATGTATTCGGCGCTGAAATACCAGGGCAAGAAACTCTACGAGTATGCGCGCCAGGGGATTGAAGTGCCGCGCGAAGCGCGCAGCATCACGGTGTACGAACTGCAGTTTATCCGCTGGGAAGGGGATGAGCTGGAGCTGGAGATCCACTGCTCGAAAGGCACCTACATCCGCACCATCACCGACGATCTCGGCGAGCTGCTGGGCTGCGGTGCGCACGTGATCTATCTGCGCCGCCTGCAGGTGGCGACTTATCCGATCGCGCGCATGGTGACGCTGGAACAGCTGAACGCTTTGCTGGCTCAGGCGCAGGAACAAGACATCGCGCCCGGCGAGCTGCTCGATCCGTTGCTGATGCCGATGGACAGCCCGGTTGAGAACTATCCGGAAGTGAATTTGCTGCCGGTGGTGGCGGGCTACGTCAAGCAGGGGCAACCGGTGCAAGTGGCCGGCGCGCCGGCTTCCGGCCTGGTGCGTATCACCGAGGGTGAAGAGCGAAAATTCATCGGCGTTGGTGACATCGCCGAGGACGGTCGCGTGGCGCCGCGCCGCCTGGTGGTCGAGCATTTCGACTGACGGCGGGGCACTGCGTCGCCTTGCGATCGCACTGCGCTAAGAGTAGAATGGCGCAGCTTATGCATTGGGTTGCTGAATTAGAGATCGGCGCCTGTTTTTATTATCTATAATCTGGAGTATTACAATGTCTCTAAGTGTTGAAGCTAAAGCTCAAATCGTAGCTGATTTCGGTCGTGGTACTAACGACAGCGGTTCTACCGAAGTTCAGGTTGCCCTGCTGACTGCGCAGATCAACCATCTGCAAGGCCACTTCTCCGAGCACAAAAAAGATCACCACAGCCGTCGTGGTCTGCTGCGTATGGTTTCTCAGCGTCGTAAGCTGCTGGACTACCTGAAGCGTAAAGATGTAGCACGTTACACCAGCCTGATCGAGCGTCTGGGTCTGCGTCGCTAATCTAGCAAGTTTCAGTGGAAAGGGGCCTATTTTGGCCCCTTTCTTCTAGGAAGCATAAGCAAATCAGGTTAATGTATTACTGATGTTTCCAAACAGGTTCTTCCGTTACAGAGGTTCGCGCGGCTAATGAGAGGCTTTATCTCCCGCCTGAGATAAGGATTGTCATTAGTCGCGAGGATGTAGTGAGAAGGCAAATCGAGTCACAGGCGTGTCGAGTCGTCAATGCGATTGCGCGCCGCTAATCAAGGATATAATTTTGCTGACACCGATCATTCGCAAATTCCAGTATGGCCAGCATACCGTCACCATCGAAACCGGTATGATGGCTCGTCAGGCCACTGCCGCCGTTATGGTGAGCATGGATGACACCGCCGTATTCGTTACCGTCGTTGGCCAGAAAAAAGCCAAGCCGGGCCAGAGCTTCTTCCCGCTGACCGTTAACTACCAAGAGCGTACCTACGCCGCCGGCCGTATCCCGGGTAGCTTCTTCCGTCGCGAAGGCCGTCCGAGCGAAGGCGAGACGCTGACTTCCCGTCTGATTGACCGTCCGATCCGCCCACTGTTCCCGGACAGCTTCCTGAACGAAGTTCAGGTGATCGCGACCGTGGTTTCCGTTAACCCGCAGGTGAACCCGGACATCGTCGCGATGATCGGTGCTTCCGCGGCCCTGAGCCTGTCCGGTATCCCGTTCAACGGCCCAATCGGCGCAGCGCGCGTAGGTTACATCAACGACCAGTACGTACTGAACCCAACGACTGACGAACTGAAAGAAAGCCGTCTGGATCTGGTGGTTGCCGGTACTGCGGGTGCGGTGCTGATGGTTGAATCCGAAGCGGACGTGCTGAGCGAAGACCAGATGCTGGGCGCCGTGGTGTTCGGCCACGACCAACAGCAAGTGGTTATCGAAAACATCAACGCGCTGGTTGCCGAAGCCGGCAAGCCGAAGTGGGATTGGCAGGCGCCTGCGGTCAACGAAGCGCTGCACGCGCGCGTGGCCGAACTGGCCGAAGCTCGCCTGGGCGACGCTTACCACATCACCGAAAAACAAGAGCGCTACGCTCAGGTTGACGCGATCAAAGACAGCGTCGTTGAAACCCTGCTGGCGCAGGACGAGACTCTGGATGCCTCTGAAATTCAAGACATCCTGGGCAACGTCGAGAAAAACGTGGTGCGTAGCCGCGTACTGCGTGGCGAGCCGCGTATCGACGGCCGTGAAAAAGACATGATCCGTGGCCTGGACGTGCGCACCGGCGTACTGCCGCGCACCCACGGTTCCGCGCTGTTCACCCGTGGTGAAACTCAGGCGCTGGTTACCGCGACCCTGGGCACCGCGCGCGACGCACAGAACCTGGACGAGCTGATGGGCGAAAAGACCGACAGCTTCCTGTTCCACTACAACTTCCCTCCGTACTCCGTGGGCGAAACCGGCATGGTCGGTTCACCTAAGCGTCGTGAAATCGGTCACGGTCGCCTGGCGAAACGCGGCGTATTGGCTATGATGCCTAAACCAGAAGATTTCCCGTACACCGTTCGCGTGGTGTCTGAAATCACCGAATCCAACGGTTCTTCTTCCATGGCTTCCGTGTGCGGCGCGTCTCTGGCGCTGATGGACGCCGGTGTGCCAATCAAGGCTGCCGTTGCGGGTATCGCGATGGGCCTGGTGAAAGAAGCCGATAACTTTGTGGTTCTGTCCGACATTCTGGGTGACGAAGATCACCTGGGCGACATGGACTTCAAAGTGGCCGGTAGCCGCGACGGTATCACCGCGCTGCAGATGGACATCAAAATCGAAGGCATCACCCGCGAAATCATGCAGGTGGCTCTGAACCAGGCCAAGGGCGCGCGTCTGCACATCCTGGGCGTGATGGAACAGGCTATCAGCACCCCGCGCGGCGATATCTCCGAATTCGCACCGCGTATTCATACTATCCGCATCAACCCGGATAAAATCAAAGACGTGATCGGTAAGGGCGGTTCCGTTATCCGCGCACTGACCGAAGAGACTGGCACTACCATCGAAATCGAAGATGATGGTACAGTTAAAATCGCTGCGACCGACGGTGAGAAAGCGAAATTCGCTATCCGTCGTATCGAAGAGATCACGGCAGAGATCGAAGTGGGCCGTATCTATCAGGGTAAAGTGACCCGTATCGTTGATTTCGGCGCGTTCGTCGCCATCGGCGGTGGTAAAGAAGGTCTGGTACACATTTCTCAGATCGCCGACAAGCGCGTCGAGAAAGTGACCGACTATCTGCAGATGGGTCAGGAAGTGCCGGTTAAGGTACTGGAAGTTGACCGTCAGGGCCGCGTGCGTCTGAGCATCAAAGAAGCGATGGCGCCGGAAGCGGGTTCACCTGCGCCTGAAGCAGAATAACTGTATAGATAGTTTTACAGCTCCCCGCCATGGGGTTGGGAGCTGTTCGTATCGCGCGGGTAGGATGCCCGCGTATTAGCAAACGGAGGACAGGACGTTCATCCAATGTTTGTCTTCGGGAGTGGGAAATGAAGCCTTTCTTGCGCTGGTGTTACGTTGCGACAGCACTCATGCTGGCAGGATGCAGCAACCATGATTGGCGTAAAGACGAAGTTTTGGCAATCCCGTTGCAGCCAACGTTGCAGCAGGAAGTGATCCTGGCGCGCATGGAACAAATTCTTGCCAGCCGGGCACTGACGGACGACGAACGCGCACAGCTTTTATATGAGCGCGGTGTGCTGTATGATAGCCTCGGGTTACGTGCATTAGCGCGCAATGATTTCTCGCAGGCGCTGGCGATACGTCCCGACATGCCGGAAGTTTTCAACTACCTGGGCATTTACTTAACGCAGGCAGGCAATTTTGATGCTGCCTATGAAGCGTTTGATTCTGTACTAGAGCTTGATCCAACTTACAATTACGCGCGTTTAAACCGGGGCATCGCACTGTATTATGGCGGCCGCTTCCCGTTGGCGCAGGATGATCTGCAGGCGTTTTATCAAGACGACCCAAACGATCCCTTCCGTTCGTTATGGCTGTATCTGGTGGAGCGAGAAATCGATCCCAAGAAGGCCGAGGTAGCGCTTCAGCAGCGCTATGACAAAGCGGACAGAGGGCAATGGGGATGGAATATTGTCGAATTCTACCTGGGCAAGATCAGCGAAAAAACGCTGATGGAACGCCTCAAGGCAGATGCAACGGATAACACTTCGCTCGCTGAGCATCTCAGTGAAACTGACTTCTATTTGGGTAAACACTACCTGAGTCTGGGGGACAAGGACACCGCTTCGGCGCTGTTCAAACTGACGGTGTCTAACAACGTTCACAACTTCGTTGAGCACCGCTATGCATTGTTGGAATTGGCGCTTTTGGGCCAAGAGCAAGACGACCTATCGGAATCGGACCAGCAATAGCTGACGAACACCTATCAGCCTGATGGACATTGGTTTTTAACCAAAGTTATCGCCTTCACGGGCGAGGGCTTTTTTGTTCGTTTTATAATCTAATTTGAGCCGGTTCACACTTTTCAATGAAAATGACTGAAAATTTTCTCGACGAGTTATGTAGACTGGCTGCCATTATTAATGAGGCACGTGTACATGACGACTGAGTTTGAAACCTCTTTTGCTGATCTGGGGCTGTCTGCTCCAATCATTTCCGCCCTGAACGATCTGGGCTATGAAAAACCATCTCCGATCCAGGCTGAGTGTATTCCTCACCTGTTGAACGGCCGCGACGTGCTGGGCATGGCACAGACCGGTAGTGGTAAAACTGCAGCGTTCTCGCTGCCGCTGCTGCACAACCTGCAGGCAGACCTGAAAGCACCTCAGATCCTGGTGCTGGCACCGACCCGCGAACTGGCGGTTCAGGTTGCTGAAGCGATGACCGATTTCTCCAAACACATGAACGGCGTCAACGTGGTAGCCCTGTACGGCGGCCAGCGTTACGACGTGCAGCTGCGCGCTCTGCGCCAGGGCCCGCAAATCGTTGTGGGTACCCCAGGCCGCCTGCTGGACCACCTGAAGCGCGGCACCCTGAACCTCTCTAACCTGAGCGGTCTGGTGCTGGATGAAGCCGACGAAATGCTGCGCATGGGCTTTATCGAAGACGTAGAAACCATCATGGCTGAGATCCCGGCTGAACATCAGACCGCGCTGTTCTCCGCCACCATGCCGGAAGCGATCCGTCGCATCACCCGCCGCTTCATGAAAGAGCCGCAGGAAGTGCGCATCCAGTCCAGCGTGACCACCCGTCCGGATATCAGCCAGAGCTACTGGTCGGTCTACGGCATGCGTAAAAACGAAGCGCTGGTGCGTTTCCTGGAAGCTGAAGACTTTGACGCGGCGATCATCTTCGTTCGTACCAAGAACGCGACCCTGGAAGTGGCCGAAGCGCTGGAGCGCAGCGGTTACAGCAGCGCCGCGCTGAACGGCGACATGAACCAGGCGCTGCGTGAGCAGACCCTGGAGCGCCTGAAAGACGGTCGTCTGGATATCCTGATCGCCACCGACGTTGCGGCCCGTGGCCTGGACGTTGAGCGCATCAGCCTGGTTGTCAACTACGACATCCCGATGGACTCCGAGTCTTACGTTCACCGTATCGGCCGTACCGGTCGTGCGGGCCGCGCCGGCCGCGCGCTGCTGTTCGTGGAAAACCGCGAACGCCGCCTGCTGCGCAACATTGAACGCACCATGAAGCTGACCATCCCGGAAGTGGAACTGCCGAACGCAGAACTGCTGGGCGAGCGTCGTCTGGCCAAGTTTGCCGCAAAAGTTCAGCAGCAGCTGGAAAGCAGCGATCTGGATCTGTACCGCGCATTGCTGACCAAACTGCAGCCGGAAGAAGAGCTGGATATGGAAACCCTGGCCGCAGCGCTGCTGAAAATGGCACAGGGCGAACGTCCGCTGATCCTGCCGCCGGATCCGGTCTTCAAGCCGCGCCAGCGCCGCGAGTTCAACGACCGTGACGATCGTCGCGGTGACCGTCGCGACAGCCGCGATAGCCGTGACGGCGACCGTCCGCGTCGCGAACGTCGTGACGTTGGCGAAATGCAGCTGTACCGCATCGAAGTGGGCCGTGACGATGGCGTAGAAGTCCGTCACATCGTTGGCGCTATCGCTAACGAAGGCGACATCAGCAGCCGTTACATCGGTAACATTAAGCTGTTCGCTTCCCACTCCACCATCGAGCTGCCAAAAGGCATGCCGGGCGAGATCCTGAATCACTTCACTCGCACCCGCATCCTGAACAAGCCGATGAACATGCAGCTGCTGGGCGATGCACAGCCGTTCGAACGTCGCGAGCGTCGTGACGGTGGCAACGGCGGCGAGCGTCGTGGCAACGGTCGTCCGTTCAACGGCGAACGTCGCGAAGGCGGCCCACGTCGTTCCTTCGGTGAACGTCGTGAAGGCGGCAACGGCGGCGAGCGTCGTGGCGGTAACTACAACCGTGACGGCAAGCCGGCCCCACGCCGTGATGACGGCGCACCGGCAGCACCACGTCGTCGTTTCGGCGACGCGTAATCGCTGATTCACCGTTCGCGGTGAAGCGCTCTGAAAAACCAGCCTGCGGGCTGGTTTTTTTATGCCTGAAAGTTGCCGTCAAACGCCCCTGAATGGCGTATCATTCATAAGGTTTTTTCTTACGGATGATATGCACGGGAGATGCCATGAGTTGGCAGCAGTTCAAATCTCAATACCTGGTGCGCTTTTGGGCGCCGCTGCCGGCGGTGATCGCCGCCGGGATCCTTTCTACCTACTACTTCGGCATGACCGGCACCTTCTGGGCGGTGACCGGCGAGTTCACCCGCTGGGGCGGCCATGTGCTGCAGTGGTTCGGCCTGCACCCTGAGCAGTGGGGCTATTTCAAGGTTATCGGCCTGCAGGGCACGCCGCTGGAGCGCATCGACGGGCGCATGATCATCGGTATGTTCGCCGGCTGCATCGCCGCCGCGCTGTGGGCCAACAACATCAAACTGCGCCAGCCGCAGCACCGCATTCGCATCGTGCAGGCGCTGCTGGGCGGCATTATCGCCGGCTTCGGCGCGCGCCTGGCGATGGGTTGCAACCTGGCGGCGTTTTTCACCGGTATTCCGCAGTTCTCGCTGCACGCCTGGTTCTTCGCGCTGGCGACCGCCGCGGGTTCGTACTTCGGCGCCAAATTCACGCTGCTGCCGATGTTCCGCATCCCGGTCAAATTGCAAAAGGTGAAGGCCGCCGCGCCGCTGACGCAGAAACCTGAGCAGGCGCGCCGCCGCTTCCGGTTGGGCATGGCGGTCTTCGGCCTGGCGGTGGCCTGGTCGCTGTGGACGCTGTTCGATGCGCCGAAGCTCGGTATCGCCATGCTGTTCGGCATCGGCTTCGGTCTGCTGATCGAACGCGCGCAGATCTGCTTCACCTCGGCGTTCCGCGATCTGTGGATCACCGGCCGCACCCACATGGCGAAAGCCATCATCATCGGCATGGCGGTGAGCGCCATCGGCATCTTCAGCTACGTGCAGCTCGGCGTGGCGCCGAAAATCATGTGGGCCGGCCCGAATGCGGTGCTGGGCGGCTTGCTGTTCGGCTTCGGCATCGTGCTGGCCGGCGGTTGCGAGACCGGCTGGATGTACCGCGCGGTGGAAGGGCAGGTGCACTACTGGTGGGTGGGGCTGGGCAACATCATCGGCGCCACGCTGCTGGCCTATTACTGGGACGATCTGGCGCCGGCGCTGGCGACCGACTACGACAAGATCAACCTGCTCGATACCTTCGGCCCGATCGGCGGCCTGCTGGTGACCTATCTGCTGCTGGCGCTGGCCTTCGCTGCCATGCTGTGGTGGGAGAAACGCTTTTTCCGCGCCCGGCCTGAGGCGCAGGTGGTGAATTTGAGGAGCATGCCATGAAAGAGACGACGATAGTGCCGGACTACCGGCTGGACATGCTGGGCGAGCCTTGCCCGTACCCGGCGGTGGCGACGCTGGAGGCGATGCCGCAGCTGAAGCCAGGGGAAATCCTGGAGGTGATCAGCGATTGCCCGCAGTCGATCAACAACATTCCGCTCGACGCGCGCAACCACGGCTACAAGGTGCTGGATATCCAGCAGGACGGGCCGACCATCCGCTATTTGATCCAGCGTTAACGCCGAGGCGGTGGGGCTCCCCACCGCCTTTTCGCGTTTTATCCCTGCACGATGTCGCCTTGCACTCCGGCAACAATCTCGAACGAACGCAGCCGCGCCTGGTGATCGAAAATCTGGCCGTTGACCATGATCTCGTCGGCATCGGTTTCACGCAGCAGCGTTTGCAACCCGTGACGCACGGTTTTTTCATCGCCGACGATCGACATCCGCAGCGCCTGCTCGACGCCGTATTGCTCACCGGCGGTCCACAGCGCGTGGATGTTATCCACCGGCGGTGGCAGCGGGCCGGGCGAACCGCGGCGCAGATTGATGAACTGCTGCTGCATCGAGCTGAACAGGAAGCGCGCATCGCTATCGCTCTCAGCGGCGATCACGTTGACGCACACCATGGCGTGCGGCTGCGCCAGCTGTTTGGACGGTTTGAAGTTCTCGCGGTACAGCTGCAGCGCCTGGAACAGCATATCCGGGGCGAAGTGCGAGGCGAAGGCGAACGGCAGGCCGAGCTGCGCCGCCAGCTGCGCGCTATAGAGGCTGGAGCCGAGCAGCCAGAGCGGCACGTGCAGCCCCTGGCCAGGCACCGCCTGCACCGGCTGGCCGGGCTGCGCGTCGCAGAAGTAGTTTTGCAGCTCCTGCACGTCGCGCGGGAAGGTATCCACATCGCCGGACAGATGGCGACGCAACGCCATCATGGTGCGCTGATCGGTGCCGGGCGCGCGGCCCAGCCCCAGGTCAATGCGCCCTGGGTAAAGCGACTCCAGCGTGCCGAACTGTTCGGCGATCACCAGCGGCGCATGGTTCGGCAGCATCACGCCTCCGGAGCCGAGGCGAATGCTCTGGGTGCCGGCGGCCAGATAGCCCAGCAGCACCGAGGTGGCGGCGCTGCCGATGCCGGTCATGTTGTGGTGCTCGGCCAGCCAGTAGCGCCGGTAACCCCAGCGTTCGGCGTGCTGTGCCAGATCCAGCGAACAGTGGAAAGCGTCGCGCGCTTTGGCCCCTTGCGGGATTGGCGATAAATCCAGTACCGACAGCGGTACGGCAGTGTTTTCAGTCATGACATCGTCCATCAGAGAGTGGATCGCTTAAAGGGCGATTGCAGGAGTCTGCATACCAAAAAGCCGAAAATGATGCTTTTTAGTGTTAAAAGCATAATCCAATTTATAGTTATAAAAGAGGAGATATGTGCTTGTGATATCCTCATGAGAGCAATGGTGTTTTTTGGAGCAATTTGAGATATGGAAATGATGATCCCCGCCCGCCGCTTACCGTTCCGGGAGCCGATATAATGAAAAAAAAGACGCTGTTTACCCTGTTGCTGATGATGGTGGCGATCGCATTGGCGATCCTGTTCCGCGCGCATAATCAGGATCTGTTACTGCAGGGTGAAGTGGACGCCCCCGAAGTGATCGTCGCTTCTAAAGCGAAAGGCCGGGTGGTTGAACGCCTGATCGAACGCGGCGACGACGTGAAAAGCGGCCAGCTGATTATTCAGCTCGACAGCCCCGAACTGATGGCGCAGCTGCGTTCCGCGCAGGCGACGCGCGACGAAGCCAAGGCGCAGCTCGATCAGTCGCTGCACGGCACCCGTGAAGAGAGCATCCGCAACCTGCGCGCTAATCTGGCGCAGGCCGAGGCGCAGTACCGCAACGCGCAAAACGACTACAACCGCAACCTGAGCGTGTCCGGCAAGGGCTATATCTCGAAGTCCGAGCTGGACGCTTCGCGCCGGTCGCGCGATACCGCCTTCCAGCAGGTGCAGGCGGCCAAGGCCAACCTGGACGAAGGTATCAACGGCGACCGCGTCGAGCTGCGGCAACAATACGCGGCGGCGCTGCGGGCGGCGGAAGAGAACCTGCTGCAGATCCAGGCGCAGAGCGACGATCTGCAGGTGAAAGCGCCGGTAGACGGCGAAGTGGGGCCGATCCCGGCCGAAGTGGGCGAATTGCTGAACGCCGGCAGCCCGCTGGTGACGCTGATCCGGGTGCCGGACGCCTACTTCGTGTTTAACCTGCGCGAAGACATCCTGGCCCACGTGCGCAAAGGCGACAAGGTCAAGCTGCGGGTGCCGGCGCTGAAGGACAAAATGATCGACACCGAGGTGCGCTACATCGCGCCGCTGGGGGATTACGCCACCAAACGCGCCACCCGCGCCACCGGCGACTTCGACCTGAAAACCTTCGAAGTGCGCCTGTATCCGTCACAGCCGGTGGACGGCCTGCGTCCGGGGATGAGCACCTTATGGCAATGGAAAGAGTAAGGGCCGGCTGGCGCTGCTTCAGTCACGCGTTCGATAAAGAGTGCCGCGTCGCCTTTCGCAGCCCGGTGGTGCACTGGCTGAGCTGGATCTTTCCGCTGATCCTGTTTGGGCTGATCAGCAGCAACTTCTCCGAAGGCACGCTGCTCGATCTGCCGGTCTCGGTGGTGGACAGCGATCACAGCCCGCTGTCCAAGTCGCTGACGCGGCGGTTGGACGCCGGGTCGCACGCCCACGTCGAGGCCTACGGCGGCGGGCTGCCGGAGTCGCTGAACCGCCTGCGCAGCGCGCAGGATTACGCGTTGCTGTACATCCCGCCGGACTTTGAGGCCAACGCGCTGTCGGGCAAGCAGCCGAGCGTGGTGATGTACTACAACGCGTTGTTCTACGGCGCCGGGCTGTACTCCACTCAGGACTTCGGCGGCCTGATGAACGAAATCAACGCCAGCACCCGCAGCATCATCGCCACCGAGATGGGCAAATCGCTGCCGCCGCTGGCGGACGTGACGCTCTCTTACGGCAGCCTGTTCAACGCCAGCGGCAGCTATATCTATTATCAGCAGTTCGCCGCCACCATTCACCTGCTGCAGCTGTTCGTGGTGACCTGCATGATCTACGTGCTGGCGCGCAGCAAATCGCTGCTGCAGGCCAAGCCGTTCAGCCTGGCGCTGCTCGGCAAGCTGGCGCCTTACACGCTGTGTTTCACCACCCTGCTGATGGTGGAGATCGCGGCGCTGGTGGGCATCTTTGACGCCCGCGTCAGCGGCAACCCGCTGTTTATGCTGATGATCGGCCTGTTTTACGTGATGGCGGCGCAGAGCATCGGCCTGCTGCTGTACACCTTTACCGGCAGCACCATCACCGCCTACAGCCTGATCGGTATTTTGGTCAGTATCGCGATGACCTTCTCCGGCATGGCGGTGCCTGAGCTGTCGATGCCGCTGCCGGCGCGCATCATTTCCAACATCGAACCGCTGACCCACGCGCTGTACGCCATGTTCGACGTGTTCCTGCGGCAGGTGCACGCCAGCGCCATCTTCAGCGTGTGTGCGCTGCTGGCGGTCTACCCGCTGGTGGCCGCGCTGCTGGTGCGTAATCGCCTGCCGGCGCGGCTGGAAAAAGAGGGGAACGCCGGATGAAGCTCTATTGGCAAACCTTCGTTAAGGTGCTGCTCGGCATGCTGGAGCGGCCGGTGTGGCTGATGCTGATCCTGTCGCTGTGCATCATGAGCATGGTGTACGCCAACCGCACGGTGTGGGATCTGCCGGTGGGGGTGGTCGATCAGGACCACAGCACTGCCAGCCGGAAGCTGATCCGTCAGCTGGACGCCACCTCCAAGATAGCGATTGAAACCTACGACAGCCTGGAACAGGCGCAGCGCGATCTCGGCTGGCGCAAGCTGTTTGCGGTGATCATCATGCCGGTGGATCTGGAGAAGAAGATCCTCAGCGGGCAGAACATCGTGGTGCCGGTGTACGGCGATGCCACCAACCGCCTGGCCAACGGCCAGATCCAACAGGACGTGGTGGCGGCCTACCAGCAGCTGCTGACGGAGTACAACAACGGGCTGCTGCTGCGCAGCGGCTTCAGCGAACGGCAGGCGCAGATACTGCTGACGCCGATACTGGGGCAAACGCTGGACGTGTTTAACCCCGGCATCAGCTTCGCGGCGATCATCTTCCCGGGCCTGCTGGTGATGCTGCTGCAGCACTCGCTGCTGATCGCCTGTATCCGCGTCAACATCGCCATGAAGAGCATGCCCGGCGGCAAGGCGCCGCTGGCGGCGCACCTCGGTGGGCTGACGGCGCTGCTGCCGATCTGGCTGTTCCTGTCTATCGTGCTGTTCGTGCTGTGGCCGTGGGTATTGGGCTATCGGCAGACGGCGAACATCGCCGAACTGCTGCTGCTGACCTTCCCGTTCCTGCTGGCGGTACTGGGGCTGGGCAAGCTGGTGACCGAGTGCCTACGCAGCGTCGAAATGATCTACCTGACGCTGGCGTTCATCACCACGCCGATCTTCTACCTGTCCGGCACCATCTGGCCGTTGCAGTCGATGCCGGCCTGGGTGCGCGCCATCTCGTACAGCATTCCCTCCACCTGGGGCACCAAGGCGATCGCCGGCGTCAACCAGATGGGGCTGTCGCTGAACGAAGTGTGGGGCGACGTGATGATGATGCTGGTGCTCGGCGTGGTCTACACCCTGCTGGGCTTCGGCGTCGGCTTCTTGCGCAACAGCGTGGCGCTGCGCGGGATGTTCAGGAAGCGGCGGGCGAGTTGATTGAAAACTCCCCTCCGTGAGGAGGGGAGCGAGGATCACCCCACCAACTCCAACCCGGCCACGCGGCGCCAGTAGCCGTTGCAGTCGGCATGGTCGGTCAAGGTCAGCGGCTGCTCGCCGCGTTCGTTGGCGCGGAAGGCATCGATTTGCGCCAGCGTCTCGGCGCCCTGCGGCGACAGCCGCACGATGTCTACCAGTCCTTGCATGCTCGGCAGCTCGTTGCCGAGGTTGTAGCAGTAGCCGCTCATGGTCTGGATGCCGTTGAGCACGAACACCTGCTGTTGCTCCTGCGAACGCATCATGCGGCCCTGCGGATACTTGATGCAGCAGGTTTCGCACTCGTCCTTGCCGCGGTTCTCCGAGCGGGCGGTGAAGCAGCGCGCCGAGTAGGCCAGCGGCAGGTGGCCGTAGCTCAGCACCTCCACCTCGAAGTCGTGGCGGAACCCCAGCTCGTCGCACTGCGTCAGCAGGTTGGCCAGCCAGTCGCGCGACAGCTCGACCGGCATGCACCAGCGCATCATGCCCTGGCGGCGCAGCAGGCGCAGGGTATAGGCGTTGTAGCAGTTCAGCGCATGGCCGGCGACAAACGGCAGACCGCGCTCCGCCGCCATGTTCACCGCGCCCAGATCGTTGGCTTCAAACAGGAACTCGCCGTTCTCCACATAGCGTTTCAGCTCATTCAGCTCGGATGGCGCCTGCAACAGCGCCAGCGTGGAGATCACCACCTGCTTGCCGCTGCGGGCGATTTCGCGCGCCAGCGCCAGCCAATCGCCGACCTTCATCTCGCGCCGCTTGGTGCAGACGCTCTCGCCGAGGTAAATGATGTCGGCGCTGCTCTCCGCCGCCTGCTGATAGAACGCCGCGATGTCGTTTTTCGGCCAGTAGTAGAGTACCGGCCCCAGTGCGTATTTCATGTTTCCTCCGGCTACTGCCATTTGCGGTGATAGGCGCCCAGCGTGGTTTGGGTGCCCTCGGACATCGCGCCCAGCGTCTCCATCCAGGCGGCGTCGGCGCGGTAGGCGGCCGGGTCGGCCTGGCAGCGGTCGATCGCCTGGCGCCAGACGCGCGCCACCTGGCTGACGTAAGCCGGGCTGCGCTGGCGGCCTTCGATCTTCACCGAGGCGATGTTGGCGGCCAGCAGCTCCGGCAGCAGCTCCAGCGTATTGAGGCTGGTGGGCTCTTCCAGCGCGTGGTAGCGCACGTCGTCCACCAGATAGCGGCCCTTGCACAGCGTCGGGTAACCGGCGTTTTCATGATCCTGATAGCGGTCGATCAGCACGTCGTTCAGGCGCGACTCCATGCCCTGCGGGGTTTGCTGCCAGCGCACGAAACGCGCCGGCGAACAGGCGCCGACGGTGTTCGGCGACTCGCCGGTCAGGTAGGAAGAGAGGTAGCAGCGCCCCTCGGCCATGATGCACAGGCTGCCGAAGGCGAACACTTCCAGCGGCACCGGGCTGGTGCGCGCCAGCTGTTTCACCTGATGCATCGACAGCACGCGCGGCAGCACCACCCGGCCCACGTCGAAGTTACGCTGGTAGAAACGGATCGCCTCTTCGTTGGTGGCGGAAGCCTGCACCGAAACGTGGCGCTCCAGCTGCGGGTAGCGCTGGGCGGCGTATTCCAGCATCGCCAGATCCGCCAGAATCAGCGCGTCGGCGCCCAGCTGGGCCGCCATATCCACCGCGCGCTGCCAGCGGGCGTAGCCGTCGGGATGGGCGAAGGTGTTGATGGCGATATGCAGCTTGCGGCCGTGGCGATGCACGTAATCGACCGCTTCCTGCAGCTTTTTCTCGGTGAAGTTGAGGCCGGCGAAGTGGCGCGCGTTGGTATCGTCTTTCAGGCCGATGTAAACGGCGTCGGCGCCGTTATCCACCGCGGCCTTCAGGGCCGGCAGGTTGCCGGCGGGACAAAGCAGCTCCATAGATTTATCCTGGCTTAGCCGTGCGCCCGGCCGGGCGCACGCTGTCTTTAAAGGTTGCCGACGGCGGTGTTCCGCCGGCAAACGCGAATCGGGGAGGCCATTTTAGGCAAAGGGGCGCACACAGGTTTTGATTTGGGGCAGCTTATGGCGTATTGATAAACATGGCGGTGAAATGCACTATTTGTTGATATAGACCGCTGAAGCCGCGCGCCAGTGTGGCAAAATAGCGGTAGTCCGTATTGAAAGGAGTGGATGACCGTGTTGGAACAACTACGAGCACGCCTTGTGCGCCAGGGGCCGTCGCTGCTGCGCATCCCGCTGAAATTCACGCCGTTCGCCCTGCAGCGCCAGCTGCTGCAACAGGTGCTGAGCTGGCAGTTCCGCCAGGCGTTGGCGGATGGCGATCTGGAATTTCTCGAATCGCGCTGGTTGAAGATCGAAGTTCGCGATCTGGCGCTACAATGGTTTATGACGGTAGAAAACGACAAACTGGTGGTCAGCCAGCACGCCGAGGCGGACGTCAGCTTCAGCGGCGACGCCAACGATCTGATCCTGATCGCGGCGCGCAAGCAAGATCCGGATACGCTGTTCTTTCAGCGTCGGCTGCAGATTGAAGGGGATACCGAATTGGGCCTGTATGTGAAAAATTTGATGGACGCCATCGAGCTGGAAAGCATGCCCGCGCCGCTGCGCATGGGGCTGTTGCAGTTGGCTGATTTTGTCGAAGCAGGGTTGCAGGAGGGCACGGCGTCGGCTTCCCGTGTGGCGGTATCATGCTGATCCGCGTAGAGATCCCGGTAGACGCGGCGGGCATCGATGCCTTGCTGCGCCGCGCCTTTGGCCGCGACGACGAAGCCGATCTGGTGCAGCAGCTGCGCGAAGACGGCCTGCTGACGCTGGGCGTGGTCGCCACTGACGACGAAGGCGGGGTAGTGGGGTACGCCGCGTTCAGCCCGGTGGACGTGGCCGGCGAAGACCGCCAATGGGTGGCGCTGGCGCCGCTGGCGGTAGACGAAAGCCTGCGCCGCCAGGGGCTGGCTGAAAAGCTGGTGTACGAAGGCTTGGATTCGCTGAACGAATTCAGCTACGCCGCGGTGGTGGTGCTGGGCGAGCCGGCCTACTACGGCCGCTTCGGCTTTAAACCGGCCGCCGCCTATGGCCTGCACTGCCGCTGGCCGGACACGGAAAGCGCGTTCCAGGTCTACCCGCTGGCGGAAGATGCCCTGAATGGCGTCAGCGGCGAAGTGGCTTTTTCGGCGCCGTTTAATCGCTTTTAACGACGACGGGTAATAGATACTCCAACGACAGCGGCGGGTGATTCACCAGCCGCTCTTTTTGTATTTTGCTCAGCTGTTTGACGCGGTATTCCAGCTTCAGCGCCGTTGAGCGATCCCCCACCTGGCAGTGAAACGCCAGCGTCAATTCCCCTTTGCCGCGCAGCGCCTTGGCGCCTTTGCCGGCCTGATGCTGCGCCAGGCGGCGCGCCACGTCGGTGGTGATGCCGGTATACAGCATGCCACTCGGTAAACGCAGCATATAGAGGTGCCAGAGAGTGGGGGAAGTGTCGGTCATCGTACGCCGTTTCGGTGGCCAGGGTCGGCGTATGATGGCATGTTCGCCATCACAATCCCATCCCCGGCCGCCGGTGCCTTACCGCTTTACCCCTTTTTTCCCGCCAGCTCGAAGCGCGGCGAGACGATGCCGTACAGCGTCCAGCCGAGGAAGGTGGCGATGGCGCCCCACATCATCGCTTCCTCACCGGAGCTGTAGAGCGCATAGAAGCTGTACAGCGCGCCGATACCTGCGATGATATTGGCGATACGCGCCTTGTTGTCCGGCACCTTCGCCACTTTCTGAATAATGACCAGCGCCGCCATCGACAGGATGTAAGGAATGATGTTGGTCACCACCGCCAGGTTCACCAGCACGTTGAACTGCTTGTTCAGCGACGGGCTGATGGTCATCAGCGACAGGCCGCTCTGGATGACGACGATGGTCAGCATGCCTTTAACCGGCGCGTCGGCCTTGCTCAGCTTGGAGAAGATTTTCGGGAAGAATCCGCTGTCGGCGGAGGATTTGAACACCTGAGCGATGGTGAACTGCCAGCCGAGCAGCGAGCCGACGCAGGACATCACCATCAACGCCATGATGATCTTGCCGACCGTTGGGTTGAACATGTGGGAGAACGCCAGCCCGAACGGGGCGGTGGAGTTGGCCAGATCCATGTTCGGCACGATGCCGGCGATCACGTTGGTCGAAATGATATAGATCACCGCCGCGCTGAGGGTGCCGCCCAGTACGGCGATCGGCACGTTGCGCTCCGGATTTTCCACCACGTCGGTGTTGGCGCAGGCGGATTCCAGCCCCAGAAACGCCCACAGGGTCATTGAGATGGAGGCGCCGATGGCTTCGAAGGTCGGCACCTGATGCGGGTTCCAGGCGGCGACGTAGGCGCTGCCGCTGAACCAGTACCAGCCGATGACCGAGATGCCCACCACCGGAATGATCACGCCCCAGACGGTGATGCCGCTGATTTTACCGGTGATGCGCGCACCGCCGAAGTTGGCGACGGTCGCAAGCCACAGCACGCCGATGGTGGCGATACAGATCCCGAGCGGGCTGAGCGTAGCGCCAAATAGCTCGGTGCCGTAGCCGACGGCGGAAATGGCGATGGCGATGTTGGCGATCAGCAGCGAAACGCCGTAGGTGTAGTTCGCCATAAAGTTGCCCGATTTGCCGAAGGCGTATTCGGCGTAGCCGCCCATGCCGCCGGATTTACGGCTGAACATGCCGCATTTGGCGAACGCGTAGGCCAGCGCCATCGAGCCGACGGCGGTCACCAGCCAGGAAACGATCGAAATCGTGCCCACTTCGGCCAGCTTGGTTGGCAGCATAATTATGCCGGAACCCATCATATTCACGGCGGTCAGGATCGTTAATTGTACGACCCCCATTTTATTATTGGACTTACTCATGATCATTTTCTCTTTTAGGATGCGATCCGGGCGGCGAGAATCATCGCCGCCCCGTAAGGTGATTAATTTTTCATGACGTAGCCGTAAGCGCGGTTCCAGCCATCCTCATCCTGTTGGATATAAACGCCCTGCAATTCCGGCGCGAATCCCGGCAATAAGTTGATGCCTTCTTCCAATGCCAGGAAATAACGCTGCGCGGCGCCGCCCCAAATTTCACCGGGCACCACGCACAGCACGCCCGGCGGGTAAGGCAGGGCGCCTTCGGCGGCGATGCGGCCCTCGGCTTTAGCCAGCGAGACCAATTCCACATTGCCGCGTACGAACTCGGTATTGGCGTCCTGCGGATTCATCACCACGCGCGGGAAATAACTTTTGCGGAACATCTCTTTTTGCAGCTCTTTAACGTCGTAGCTGACGTAAAGGTCGTGCATTTCCTGGCACAGCTGGCGGATGGTGTAGTTTTTGTAGCGCTGCTGGTGGTTTTTATAGACCGCAGGCAGCACCTCGCTGAGCAGGGAGTTCTGCTCGATGTGCTTCTCGAAGCGGGCGATCAGGGCCACCAGATGCTGCATCTTGGCGATGTCTTCCGCCGGCGTCAGCAGGAACAGGATCGAGTTGAGATCGCATTTTTCCGGCACGATACCGTTTTCGCGCAGGTAGTTGGCCAGAATGGTCGCCGGGATGCCGAATTCGCTGTAGCTGCCGGTGGCGGTATCGATGCCCGGCGTGGTGAGCAGCAGTTTGCACGGATCGACGAAGTACTGCGATTCGGCATAGCCCTCAAAGGCGTGCCATTTTTCGCCGGGCACGAAGTTGAAGAAGCGCAGATCGTTGGCCATCGCCGCGGTGTCATAGGCCTGCCACGGTTTGCCGTCGATCTGATCCGGCACGAACGGTTTGATCATCGTGCAGGTGTCCAGCAGCATTTTGCGCGCTTCGATCCCCACGCGCACACACTCCTGCCACAGGCGCTGGCCGCTTTTGCCCTCATGCATCTTGGCATTGACGTCCAGCGCGGCGAACAGCGGATAGAACGGGCTGGTGGAGGCGTGCAGCATAAAGGCGTTGTTGAAGCGCTTGTGGTTGCAGTAGCGGCTCTGGCCCTTGATGTGCTTATCTTTTTTGTGGATCTGCGAGGTCTGCGAGAAACCGGCCTGCTGTTTGTGCACCGACTGGGTGACGATGATGCCGGGATCGTTTTCGTTCAGCTCCAGCAGCAGCGGCGAGCAGTCTTTCATCATCGGAATGAACTGCTCATAGCCTACCCAGGCGGAGTCGAACAGGATGTAGTCGCACAGGTGGCCAATCTTGTCGACCACCTGGCGGGCGTTGTAGATGGTGCCGTCGTAGGTGCCGAGCTGGATGATCGCCAGGCGGAACGGGCGGGCTTCGTTGGCGCGTTCCGGCGCCACTTCGCGGATCTGTTGGCGCAGGTAGCGTTCGTCGAAGCAGTGCGCGTCGATGCCGCCGATAAAGCCGAACGGGTTGCGGGCGGTCTCCAGATACACCGGCGTGGCACCGGCCTGGATCAACGCGCCGTGGTGGTTGGATTTATGGTTGTTGCGGTCGAACAGCACCAGATCGCCGCGCGTCAGCAGGGCGTTGGTCGCCACCTTGTTCGAGGCCGAGGTGCCGTTGAGCACGAAGTAGGTCTTGTCGGCGTTGAACACCTTGGCGGCGTGCTGCTGCGCGGCGCAAGGCGCGCCTTCGTGGATCAACAGATCGCCCAGTTTGACGTCGGCGTTGCACATGTCGGAGCGGAAAAGCGTTTCGCCGTAGAAGTCGAAGAACTGGCGGCCCGCCGGGTGTTTGCGGAAGAACTCGCCGCCCTGGTGGCCGGGGCAGGCAAAGGTGGCGTTGCCCATTTCTACGTATTGCGTCAGCGTGTTGAAGAACGGTGGCAGCAGCTCGCTCTCATATTTGGCGGCGGCGGCCTCCAGCTGTTTGCCGTAGAACTGGGTATTCTTGCCGCACAGCTCAAACACGCCGTGCAGCGCCGGCAATACGGCGTTATCCAGCTCTTCTTCGCAGCAGACGGCGACGAACAGCGGAATGTTCAGACCGTGCTCTTCGATGCGCGCCAACATACCTTGCGTGACGTCGTCTACCGACAGCACGATGGCGGCGACGTCATTGAAATCGCTGTGATGCACATCGACGATGTCGCGTTCAGTTTCAAAGCAGCCGAGGGTTTGGGTGTTGGCGGCAATTTTTAATTTTTTCATTTTTCTCATTCTTCAGGCAAAGGCAGTCCGCCGGCAAATAATTCCATTTGCCGTTAACGCCTTCACGAAAATAAAGGTGTGCGAGAACCCAGCGATGCCGAAAGGCATTAACTGTGTTCGCTGTTTTATTTAGCTTGGATGCGCTTGGCCGAAATTAAAAATGAATTGCGTGTCCTTCCCGGTTAGCGAGAAAGCGATATTATCACCGGCGTGCGGAGAATAAATAAAAACGCAATGACACTCTTATCAACGGCGTAAGAGCGAGGGGGAGGGTTATCTGTAGTTGAAGAATGCGAAGCTAAAGCAGCTGCGATGAGCCATCATCATAATATGGGTTGTGCGCCTGATATGCGCCATTTTTCGGTTATTGTTTTCCATTTTCTAATCCACCTTGCTGAGTGAAAAGATGGCGCTATTTTAACGCAAGGCGGGCTAAAAATCGTGATGAAAGTCACATAAATGCCGGTGTTTATAAATAACTATTCACCTGTTATGCAGTAGATTGCATAAACAGCGTTCAGGCGAGCTAACGGGCATGTAAACGAATTGCTAATCGGTACCGGGGCGGTGCGTTAATTTTGCATGCCGTCAGGATAGGAAAAATAAAATCGCGCGATTAACCGGTTGCATAACGATCAAATAAATCCGTCTTGTATTTTTTATGTTATAAATCCGCTTCGGGCTTAAATTAATAAAAATGCATTTATTGTGTTTTTATATTCACTTTTGGTTTTTGATGATTATCGTTATTTGTGACTCGCCTCAACAACGCAGGGTAAGATGAAGTGAGTGAACAGGGAGGCGAGTAACCTTGAATACCCCAGAACAACGGCAGCAGATTGCGGATTTCATCGGCAAACAACACGTCTTGACGCTGTGCGCCGGCGACGGCCTCGACATGTGGTGCGCCAACTGTTTTTACGTGTTCGACGCCGCGACGATGGCGCTGTGGCTGATGACCGAACCGCACACCCGCCACGGCGGGCTGATGCTGAACAACGGCCGGGTGGTTGGCACCATCGCGCCGAAGCCGAAAAGCATCGCGCTGATCCGCGGCGTGCAGTATCGCGCCGAGGCGGTGCTGCTGAGCGGCGAAGAAGCCGAGGCGGCGCGCGCGCGTTACTGCAAGCGCTTCCCGATCGCCAGGGCGATGAAGGCCTCGGTTTGGCGGCTGGATCTGCACGAGGTGAAGATGACCGACAACACCCTCGGCTTCGGCAAGAAGCTGCACTGGGCGCGGTCTATACTTTAAGTCGACGTATTGATTACAACGGGAGATTGCATGGCGCGAGCACTGTTAGTCGGCGCAACCGGGCTGGTGGGGCGCGAGTTGCTGCAGCTGTTGCAAAGCGATCCGCAGGTAACGGCCATCGTGGCGCCGACGCGCACGCCGCTGCCGCCGCACGGCAAGCTGACCAACCCGGTCGGCGATGCGTTGTTCGAGCTGCTGAGTAGCCTGCAGCAGCCGGTCGATCTGGTGTTCTGCTGCCTGGGCACCACCCGCCGGGCGGCGGGCAGCGCCGATGCCTTCCGCTACGTCGATTATCAACTGGTGGTGGAGAGCGCGCTGACCGGCCGCCGCTTGGGGGCGCAGCACTGTCTGGTGGTAAGCGCGCTGGGCGCCAACGCGGATTCCACCTTCCTGTATAACCGCACCAAAGGCGAGATGGAGCAGGCGCTGCGCGAACAGCACTGGCCGCGCCTGACGCTGGTGCGGCCTTCTATGCTGGTGGGGAATCGCCCTGCGCCGCGCCTGATGGAGCGCCTCACGCTGCCGCTGTTCAGGCTGCTGCCCGGCAAATGGCGCGCCGTCTCCGCCAAAGACGTGGCGCAAACGCTGCTGCAGCAGGCGTTCACGCCGGGCGAAGGGGTCAGGGTGCTGGAGTCGGATCGGCTGCACTGCTACCGAGGCTGACGCTGAGGTGATCGAACGCCAGCTCCAGCTCGGCGGGCAGTTCGTTGTCCAGCAGCCACAGATCGAGATGATGGCTGATGTGCGTCAGCAGCGTGCGTTTGGGCTGCAGCAACCGCTGCGTCTCCTGCGCGCGGGTCAGATCGTTGTGGTTGCGCGGCGCCTGCGGCTGCGGCGGCAGGCTGCAATCGAGCACCAGCAGATCCAGCGCCACGTTTTGCAGATAGTCGGCGGTGGCCGGCGGCAGGCCGACGGTGTCGGTCAGGTAGGCCAGCGCAGCGCCCGCCGCCTGGATCAGATAGCCGTGGGTCAGCTTGGAGTGTTGCAGCGGCAGCGGGGTGATGCGCATGCCGCCCAGCTCGACGGTGGCAAAGGGCGCCAGCGGCGGCTGAAACGCCAGAATGCCGGGGTGTTTGAACAGATCGTCGCAGCCCTGTTCATCCGGCGGGCCATACACCGGAATAGAATTTCCGCACCCCCAACGCAAAGGAAATAACCCCTGAACGTGATCCATGTGGTAATGTGTCAGTAAAAAACGTTGAATTTGCCCCGCCGAAAATCGCCGCTCCAAAGCCGGTAATCCCGCATCCAATAAGGTCGTTTCCCCCTGATAGTTAAGCATGGCGCTGCACGCTCGCCGTCGAAATGCCGGCTCGCGCCGCGCCCGTTGGCAGATCAGGCAGTCGCAGCCGAACACCGGCACCTGCTGCGCGCCGCCGGTGCCGAGAAAGGTCAGTTGCATCGCTCCCCCTCCGTTAAAGGTATTTCTCCGCGAAGCGGTTGATGTCGCGAAAATCCGCCAGCCGCGCCTGCAGCGTGGCGTGATCCCAGTGCCACCACTGGCTGCGTTCGATGCGTTCTATCAGCGCGTCGTCAAAGCGCATGCCGATCTTCTTGGCCGCCACGCCGGCGACGATGCTGTAAGGCTCCACGTCCTTGGTGACCACCGCCGCGCTGCCGATCACCGCGCCGTTGCCGACGCTGACGCCCGGCATCAGAATGGCGTTATGGCCGATCCACACGTCGTGGCCGACGGTGACGTGGTGCTCGCGCCGCCAGTCGAAGAACGCCGCGTCGTCTTCCCCCAGCCCGTATTCAGAGGCGCGGTAGGTAAAGTGGTGCTGCGCGATGCGCTGGTAGGTCGGGTGGTTGCCGGGATTGATGCGCGCATAGGAGGCGATGGAGACGAACTTGCCGATGGTGGCGTAAAAGATCTGGTTGTGCCCGGCGGTGTAGGAGTAGTCCCCCATGTCCACCTCTTCCAGGATCGCATCGTCGGCCAGATGCACATATTGGCCGAGCCGGGTGCGGTTAAGGGTCACGTTGTCGCCGATTTTCGGCTGGGCAAAGTCGTTCATGGCGTCGCGTCCTGAGCTTGTCGGGTAGGGGTGGGCAGCAGCGCCAGCAGCGCCGCCAAAGTGTCGTCGAGTGGGCCGTCGTTGTGCAGCACCCGGCAGCCGGCGGGCAGACTCTGCTGATATTCTGCCGCCCGCGCCAGCCGCTGCTCGATCTGTTCGGCGCTTTCTCGCCCGCGATCCTGCAGGCGCCGGCGCAGGATCCCGGTGCTGACCTGCAGGCACACCGGCAGCAGCTGCGCACCATAGCGCTGCTGCGCCTGCGGCAGGTGGGCGCGCGAACCGTTGACCGCCACGTCGATCCCCTGCAGCAGCCAAAGATCCACTTCGATCCCGAACGCGTAGTGCTGCTGATGCGCCTGCCAGTCGAGCGCGAACAGCCCCTTGGCGCGGCGGCGCAGAAATTCCGGTTCGCTCAGCGCGATATGATTCTCGCAGCCGGCGTCCGCCGGCCGGGTGATGTAACGGTGCGCCACCAGCGGCGCGCGGTCGGAGTCGGCCCGCAGCGCGGCCAGCAGGCTGTCCTTGCCTGCGCCGGAAGGCCCCATCAGATAGATGAGCCGCGCCATCAGAACACCTGCCTGCCCTGGCGCCACACGTTCTGCACGTAAACGTGCTCGCCGTGCGGCCGCGCCAGCACCAGATCCGCCCGCAGCCCTTCGGCGAGGGTGCCGCGATCCTGCAGATCCAGCGCCCGCGCCGGGTTGCGGGTGATCATGCGCACCGCCTGGGGCAGATCGTAGGCGTTGCGCTCGTCCGCCGCGAGGCGAAACGCCGCGTCCAGCAGGCTGGCCGGGTAATAATCGGAAGAGAGAATATCCAGCACCCCCAGCGCCGCCAGGTGGTGCGCCGCCACGTTGCCGGAGTGAGAACCGCCGCGCACGATGTTCGGCGCGCCCATCAGCACCTGCAGGCCCTGCTGGTGCGAGGCGCGGGCGGCCGCCTCGGTGGTGGGAAACTCGGCAATGGCGCTGCCCAGCGCGCAGGACTCGGCCACGTGTGCGGCGGTGGCGTCGTCATGGCTGGCCAGCGAGATGCGGCGCGCGCGGCAGTGGGCGGCGATCGCCTCGCGGTTCGGCGCTGCCCAGCGGGCGGACAGGGCGACCTGCTGCTCCTCGTACTCGCTCATCTGCTGGTCGTTGAGGTGGTATTTACCCTGATAATATTCGCGGTATTTTTCGCGCGAGGCGAACTGGCGCTGGCCCGGCGAGTGGTCCATCAGCGACACCAGCGACACGCCCGGCTTGTCCATCAGCTGTTCGAACAGCGGCAGGGTGCTCTCGTGCGGCAGCTCGCAGCGCAGGTGCAGCCGGTGCTCGGCGCGGTTCACCCCGGCGCGCTGGCTGTGGATCACCGCGTCGATCATCTTCTGCAGGTTTTCCAGCCGGTGGCCGCCGTCGCGCACGTCGCCGATCGCCACCGCGTCCAATACCGTGGTGATGCCGTTGGCCACCATCAGCGCGTCGTGGCTGCTCATCGCCGAATGGGCCGGCCAGTCGACGTTCGGGCGCGGGGTGAAGAACTTGTCCAGGTTGTCAGTATGCAGCTCGATCAGCCCCGGCAGCAGCCAGCCGCCGTCGCCGTCCAGCGCCTGCGGCAGCCGGCTCGGGCCGTCGGCGAAGCTGCGGATCACGCCGTCCTGCATCTCCAGCGAGCCTTGCACCACCTGGTCATCCAGCACCAGCTTAACGTTATTGACGATCATCAGAGGGCCTCCAGCGCCTGCGGCGCCTGCATGTCATAAAGCCGGTCGGCGACCTGTTGGCGGACGCCTTCATCGTGAAAAATGCCAACGATCGCTGCGCCGCGCGCCTTGGCGCGTTCGATAAGCTGCACCACCGCCGCGCTGTTGCGGCTGTCGAGCGAGGCGGTCGGTTCGTCCAGCAACAGAATGGGGTAATCGACGATAAAGCCGCGCGCGATGTTCACCCGCTGCTGCTCGCCGCCGGAGAAGGTGGACGGCGCCAGCGGCCACAGGCGCTGCGGCACGTTGAGCGCAGCGAGCAGCGCTTCGGCGCGTTCACGGCACTCGGCGCGCTCGACGCCCTGTTCCAGCAACGGCTGCATCACCACCTCCAGCGCGCTGATGCGCGGGATCACCCGCAGGAACTGGCTGACCCAGCCCAGCGTATGGCGGCGCACCGCCAGAATCTGACGCGCATCGGCGCTGACCATGTCCAGCCAGTCGCCCTGGTGGTTGATCCAGATATGGCCGCTGTCCGGCAGGTAGTTGGCGTACAGCGAGCGCAGCAGGGTGGATTTGCCGCTGCCGGAGTGGCCGTGCAGCACCACGCATTCACCGCCACCGACCGTCAGGTTGGCGTCGTGCAGCACCGGCAGGCGGGTGCCGTACTGCTGGTGCAGCACAAAGGTTTTACTGAGATGTTCAACTCGGATTTGCATAGTCATCTGTTATCGCCTTGGGTTACGACAGCACCGAAGAAACCAGCAGCTGGGTGTAGGGATGGTGCGGATCGTCCAGCACCCGGTCGGTCAGGCCGCTCTCCACCACTTCGCCCTGTTTCATCACCAGCAGGCGGTGGGCCAGCAGCCGCGCCACGCCGAGATCGTGGGTGACGATCACCGCCGCCAGCTGCATTTCCACCACCAGATTGCGCAGCAGATCGAGCAGGCGCGCCTGCACCGACACGTCCAGCCCGCCGGTCGGCTCATCCATAAACACCAGTTTTGGGTGGGTGACCAGGTTGCGGGCGATCTGCAGCCGCTGCTGCATGCCGCCGGAGAAGGTGGTCGGCAGATCGTCGAGGCGCGACAGCGGGATTTCGACGTCTTCCAGCCACTGGCCGGCCTGGCGGCGAATGTCGCCATAGTGGTGCTGGCCGATGGCCATCAGCCGCTCGCCGATGTTGCCGCCGGCGGAGACCTGCGGCCGCAGCCCGTCGAGCGGGTGCTGGTGCACCACGCCCCAGTCGGTGCGCAGCAGGCGGCGGCGATCGCTCTCCGCCATGGCGTACAGATCCTGTTCCTGGCCCGCCTGCGGGCGGTAAAGGATCTGCCCGCGCTGCGGCGCCAGCCGCGCCGAGATCGACTTCAGCAGCGTGGTTTTACCGGAGCCGGATTCGCCGACGATGCCCAGCACTTCGCCGGGGTAGATGTCGAACGACACATCGCTGAAACCCTTGCCGGGGGCGTACAGGTGGGTGAGCCGGTTCACCGACAGCAGCGGAGTGGTGCTCAAAGGGGTGGAAGTCATCAGTGCTGCGCCTCTTGCGAAGATTGCGCCAGCTGCTGCCGGCAGTAGTCGGTGTCCGAACAGACGAACATGCGGTTGCCCCGATCGTCGAGCACCACCTCGTCCAGGTAGCTGTGGCGCGAGCCGCACAGTGCGCAGGGTTCGTCCCACTGCTGCACGCTGAACGGATGGTCGTCGAAGTCCAGGCTCTCCACCTTGGTGAACGGCGGCAGGGCGTAGATGCGTTTCTCGCGCCCGGCGCCGAACAGCTGCAGCGCTGGCATCATGTGCATTTTCGGGTTGTCGAATTTCGGGATCGGCGACGGATCCATCACGTAGCGATCGTTGACCTTCACTGGGTAGGCGTAGGTGGTGGCGATATGGCCGTAGCGCGCGATGTCTTCATACAGCTTCACCTGCATCACGCCGTACTCCTCCAGCGCGTGCATCTTGCGGGTCTCGGTTTCGCGCGGTTCGATAAAGCGCAGCGGCTCCGGGATCGGCACCTGATAGATCAGGATCTGGTCTTCGCGCAGCGCGGTTTCCGGAATGCGGTGACGGGTTTGGATCAGCGTGGCCTCCGGCGTGCGCTCGGTGGTGGCCACCCCGGCGACGCGCTGGAAGAAGCGGCGGATCGACACCGCGTTGGTGGTGTCGTCGGCGCCCTGGTCGATCACCTTCAGCACGTCGGCGCGGCCGATGACGCTGGCGGTGAGTTGAATGCCGCCGGTGCCCCAGCCGTAGGGCATCGGCATCTCGCGGCCGCCGAACGGCACCTGATAGCCGGGGATCGCCACCGCTTTGAGGATAGCGCGGCGGATCATGCGCTTGGTCTGCTCGTCCAGATAACCGAGGTTATAGCCGGTCAATACTTCACTCATCGCGGGCCTCCTGGCGCTCGCTGTATTCCTGCCGCAGCCGCTTGAGCAGTTCCAGTTCAGCCTGGAAGTCGACGTAGTGCGGCAGCTTGAGATGGGAGACGAAGCCGGCGGCCTCGACGTTGTCGGCGTGGGCCAGCACGAACTCTTCGTCCTGCGCCGGGCCGGCGACGCCTTCGCCGTAGTCCGGGCTCTGCAATGCGCGATCCACCAACGCCATCGCCATCGCCTTGCGTTCGGCGCGGCCGAACACCAGCCCGTAACCGCGGGTGAAGTGCGGCGGGTGGTCCTTGGGATCGACGAAGCCGTTGACCATTTCGCACTCGGTCAGCAGGATTTCGCCGATGTCGATGGCGAAACCGAGCTCTTCAGGCACGATCTCCACCGAAACGTGGCCGGTGCGGATCTCGCCGGCGAACGGGTGGTTGCGGCCGTAGCCGCGCTGGGTGGCGTAGCCGAGCGCCAGCAGAAAACCTTCGTCGCCGCGCACCAGCTGCTGCAGGCGCGCCGAGCGCGAGCAGGGGTAAACCGGCGGGTTGCGGGTGATGTCGTCCGGCGCGCTGCCGTCGTCCTGTTCCTCGCGCGCCAGCTGCTGGCGACACAACAGATCGAACACGTGGCTGCAGTTGTCCGGCAGCGGTTCGTCGGCCTGCGGCGCACGCGGCGCCTCGCCTTCCGCCAGCAGCGCGAAGTCCAGCAGCCGGTGGGTGTAGTCGTAGGTCGGCCCCAGCACCTGCCCGCCGGGCAAGTCCTTGTAAACCGCCGAAATGCGCCGCTCCAGCCGCATGTTTTCGCTGGCCAGCGGCTCGCTGACCGCCAGGCGCGGCAGGGTGGTGCGGTAGGCGCGCAGCAGGAAGATCGCCTCCACCAGATCGCCGCTGGCCTGTTTGATGGCCAGCGCCGCCAGCTCACGATCGTAGATGCCGCCTTCGGTCATCACCCGATCCACCGCCAGCCCCAGCTGCTGTTCGATTTGTTCTGCGCCGATCGCCGACAGCGCGTCGTCGCCGCGCCGCAGCTGTTCCTGCAGCTGATGGGCGGCCTCAATGGCTTTTTCGCCCCCTTTTACCGCTACGTACATCAGCACACCTCCACGCGGGTGGTCCGCGGGATCGCCAGCAGGCGATCGCCGCAGGTCAGTAAAATATCCAGCCCCAGCGGGAAGCGCTGTGGGCGGTTGACCAGGTAATCCAGCAGCGCCGGCGGCAGGCGCGGCGCTATCAGGCGTTGGCTCTCGATGCCGGGGCCGGTCAGGCGCAGCGCGGCGCCGTTCTCCAGTTCGGCGAGCTGCACGATGACCGTGGCGCCGAACTCCGGCGAGATTTCAGTGCCGTGCGGCAACGCCTGCAGATCGGCGGCTTGCAGCTGCTCATCGAACAGGGCAAAACAGACCTCCTGCGCCGTGGCGGCCAGCGGCGCACCGCTGTGAAAACGAATGTTTGTTAGCACTTGCTCACTTTTAAGCGAAGCGCACAGCTGCAGCGGTGTTTCTTGATCGGCCAGCGTCAGCAGCGCGGCGGTGCTGGCGGCGTTCAGCGGCGCCCAGGCCGGGCCGTTCGGCAGCGTCACCCGGTGGCCCGGTTCGCTCAAGGCTTTAAGAATCAAACGGAAAGCGTGCTGCGATTGGTCTATCGGTTGTTCAAAACCGGTCAATAAACTCATGGCTTAATCCCCTCGCACCAGCGTAAAGAAGTCTACCCGGCTGGCGGCGATCGCCCGGGCGCGCAGCTGGCGCTGTTCGTGCTGCAGCGCGGCCAGCGGCGCGATCAGCTGTTGTTGCAGGCGTTCGCCGTGTTCAGGCTGTTGCAGCAGCGCATCGGCCAGCGCGCACAGCTCGGCGTGCGCCTTGTCGCGCCCGGCGATATAGCTGTAGCCGTAGCCGCCGTTGTCCAGCTGCACCACCGCGCGGGTGACCGTCATGTCCCCCAGCACGAAGCGGCGGCCGGTGGCGCCCATGCGCCCCTGCAGCTGGGCCAGGCCGATCTCCGGCGCGCGGATGCTGCGGTAACCCGGGCTGAGGTTCAGCGCCTGCCAGTGGCTGCGCAGCTGCTCGGGCCGGCTGTGCGCCAGCACCGACATCCAGCGTTGTCTCGACTCTAAGGCTTGCATTCAGTGCTCCATCGTCAGTTCAATCATGTCGGCGCGGGCCAGGCTGACGGAGTATTCCGCCACGTCTTCGCCGCCGCTGCGGACGTTAAGGGTGCGCACGCACAGCAGCGGCGCGTGGGTGGCGATCTCCAGCAGCCGGCTCTCTTTGGCCTGCGCGCGGCGCGCGCTGATGCGCGTCTGGCGGCGGGTCAGCGGCTGCTGGAGGTGCTGTTCGATAAACTGGTGCAGCGAACCGCTGTGGAACTGCTGCAGCGCCGGCCACCAGTCCAGATCGGGCAGATAATGGTCGATCACGCTCATCGGCACGCCGTTGACCCGGCGCAGGGTGCGCAGGTGGATCACCATTTCGCCTTCTTCACGCGAGAGTGCGCTGGCTACATGCCCATTGCACGGGCGCAAGACAGCGAGTAAGCGCTCACTGGTGGGATGGCTGCCCTGCTCGAACAGGTTCTGGCTGAAGCGGGTATTGGCGTGTAGCGGGTAGTCGTAAGGCCGCATCAGCACCAGAATGCCGACGCCGTGGCGGCGCTGCAGCCAGCCGCGCTCCACCAGCTGATCCACCGCGCGGCGCAGGGTGTGGCGATTGACCTGGTAACGCTCGGCCAGCTGCTGTTCCGAAGGCAGGTAGTCGCCGCAGCGGTACTGCGTGCGCAGCTCCTGTTCCAGCTGCGCGGCGATCTGCTGATAGCGGGTGGGGTAAGTGGTCGGATGTCTAGATAACTCCATCATAATAAAAACCTCGTCATACCGATGGCTGTGCGATGAAGGCGGAAGCGGTGCGTTTCATCGGGCGTCTACCCTGTGGTTTTCAAGTTGGCATCATGGTGCCGGGCGCAGATGACAATCGCGTTACGCCTCGGTGGCGAACAGATGAACTATTTAGGACAGCCCGGGCGTGCACGGGCGGCGGCGGCGCGCTATGCTGGCGCCACTGTTGACTGACTCTGGCCGCTACCATGCCGCAACCTCTGAACGCCCATGAACCCGCCCCACGCGCCTGGCCGCTGTGGAAACCGATCCTGTTTCTGCTGGTGGTGGCCGTCGGCCTCTACTACGTCAAATGGCAGCCTTACTACGGCAAGGCCTTCGTGGCGGCGGACAGCCATTCGATCGGCAAATCGATCCTGGCCGACGGCGCTGCGAGCCCCTGGCTGGCGGCCTGGCAGTACGCGCTGGTCTACTTCACCGCGGTGTGGAAGGCGGCGCTGCTCGGCGTGCTGCTAGGTTCGCTGGTGCAGGTGCTGATCCCGCGCGACTGGCTGGCGCGCACGCTCGGCCACCGGCGTTTTTCCGGCACCGTGCTGGGGGCGCTGATCGCGCTGCCGGGCATGATGTGCACCTGCTGCGCCGCGCCGGTCGCCGCCGGCATGCGCCGCCAGTCGGTGTCCAGCGGCGCCGCGCTGGCCTTTTGGCTCGCCAACCCGGTGTTGAACCCGGCGACGCTGGTATTCATGGGGTTTGTGCTCGGTTGGCCGTTCGCCGCCATCCGCCTGGTGGCGGGCGTGGTGATGGTGCTGGGCATCGCCTGGCTGGTGCAGCGCGTGACCGCCAACGACCCGCAGCCCGTCGCGCCGCAGCCTTTGGTGCTGACGGCGCAGAGCGAGGAACAGCCGTTCCTTGCGCGCTGGGGCAAAGCGCTGTGGGCGCTGTTTTGGTCGACCATTCCGATCTACGTGTTGGCGGTGCTGGCGTTGGGCGCGGCGCGGGTCTGGCTGTTCCCGCACGCCGACGGCGCCGTCGACAATAGCCTGCTGTGGATCATCGGCCTGGCGATCGTCGGCTGCCTGTTTGTTATCCCCACCGCGGCGGAAATCCCGATCGTGCAGACCATGATGCTGGCGGGCATGGGCGCAGGCCCGGCGCTGGCGCTGCTGATGACCCTGCCGGCGGTCAGCCTGCCTTCGCTGTTGATGCTCAACAAGGCCTTCTCCGCCCGGGCGCTGTGCCTGACGGCGGCGCTGGTGGCGCTGTGCGGCGTGCTGACTGGCGTGGTGGGGATGGGGTTGTTGTAACTTGCCGCTGCTGGTGCGTGGCCTGAGGCTGTCTCAAGGGGGTAAGTTTAGGCAAAGGGTTTGCGGCGTTAAGGTTTGATGTCTGCCTCTTTAAAACGCTCGAAGTGGTGTGCGAGCGCGCTACGGTCAAGTGGCCAGATTTTCCCGTCGACCAACTGTAAGCCATCAATATTAAGCCATTGGCGCGCGTGCGGGGCTACGTGAATGGTTAACCCTGCTGGTTCGATGGAAAATGCCAACGCGTCAAAGGCAGCGTGTAGCCAACTAACGAGTGCTAAGCCATTACCCGGCCGCATGTCTTCCACCATCGCCACGGGCAAGATATGTGCCGCTTCTACACAATCTTTAAGTCCGGTAATTGAACATCCGTTATGGTTGGCCAGCACTGCCGTACGAAAGCGCCCTTGCCCTTCACGGACGGTTACACGGCGTAATGCTTTAATCCGATTGGCACGGTTATGCCGATACGCGAAAACGTGCGCGTCATGAAAAATAACCGATTCGGCAATGGGCTCCAGCTCATCACTCAAAACGATTTCCCAATCTTCCGCTTTGCCGCCTACTAAAAAAGCTTCAATCTGAGCACTCAGGGGGGCGCTTTTAAATAGCCCGCGCAAGCCCTTCGCCCACCTGCGAAATGCTGGCACTTGTTCTGGTAATAAACCCGCTCGCACCTCAGGAGTTTTCGAATAAGTTTTATTGGCTATCGGAGCACCCGTTATTGGTTCGACGGGTTGCTCTGTTTGGGGTTCCTGTTTATTTGCAACTGCAGTTGCTAAGACCAGGTTCTTTGATACAGTCAGCGCTTTTTTCTCTTCTGGCACTATACCGCCTGCAGCCTTTTCCGGCGTTACAGCAACCAGATCAGCAATTGGCTTTTTACTAACAAATGCTTTATTCGCATTAAGAAGCGGCTTGCGTAACTTGCCGGTAGTTTTACTATGCTGTTTGCGGATATGTATGGCTGCTCCCCAAGTCTCGCCCAAGCGTTCTACACTGGACACCATTGCCGGTTGTTCTGTCGCAGTCTTAGCTACTAGTTCCGCTATTGGTTCCATTGCGGATGTTACGATGGTAACTGCAGCCTCTGACGCGGCAGTAGTCTCCGTACGATACGTCGCAATGGCGTCGATCATTTTCACACCAATTAATTTTGAATGATTCTCAGAAGACCAAGCACGATAGTTGGCAAGTTCCCATGTTTCTAACCCACGTTTTAGCTCTGGTGCTACGTTTACCTGTTCGGCTATCGGCAATGTCTTCAAAGATTCAACGGGGGATAACATCGCAACCGTTCCTGCAATCGGATCGGAATTGGCCATTAGCTTTTGCGTCCGGGCAACGGCTGCGGCGCGCCTGGCCGCTTTAGCCTCCTCCTTCGACTTCGGTAATTCTTTACCTCGCGTTTTGGCGAGACGCTCAAGTGCCCCACGTACTTGTCGCCGCCCTACGTCATCACCCTTAACAACAATTTTCTGTCCGTTGTTATCGAAAAAATAAACCTGTAATTCGCCAATATGAAGTGTGAACATCAGGGCATCACTTGCGGAAACAAGTTCCAGCCATTCGGCGTCTGTGTAACCGGTTAACTTTGTCCCCCACAAATCGGCCGTGGCGCGGTAGCCGCTGCCGTTCGCGGAGTACATGCCGGAATATTTCGTTACCCAGCAACCGCCAGCGTAATGACCGAAAGCGTAATGGTTGGTTTTCCATACCTGATAGGAATAGCGGCCGTTTGCTGTGGTGCTAAAACGGGTCCCGTTACGTTCATATTCGATCATGCTTGCTTCCTCACTCAAAGTAACGTTGCCGGTTGAGCGTCCAACTGTAAAATAAGTTGGTGCATTAAGTTACGGGATCGTAATTTCAAAGCCAGATAGTACGGAGACGACGCTTAGTCTTGCTTCGAAAGCAAGTAATTGTTATGCGAAGTAATCTGACAAGAGCTTTTATAGAAAAATTTTCAATCTTGCTAAGTGCTTCAACGTCCGTGTGATATAACTCAAAAAATCCTCATCAGTACCAAATATGACACACCAGCCCTGCGTCGAACCGAAGGAACCAATTCATAGCAAGCCTGAACAATCAATTTAGGATTGTTTCCTGTTATATCTATAGTGTCAATGTCGCACAAATTTTAGTATTTAAGTGGGGGTATGGAATGTCTGCCCCTAGCACAAACCCGCCCTTATCAGATGGTCACCATGCCGTAGCTGTGTCAGCCCGACTCAGGATTAACACATGTTGTGCCGTGTTGTCAGCTCATCGCAACCTATGCACCACCTGGTTGCTGCTGCCGCGCCAGATCAGCGCCGGGTCTTTCAAATCCTGCACGAACTTGCCGTCGATCAACACGTTGATCCTGTCCACCACCTGCATTTGCTGCGCGTCCAGTTCCGCCAGCCGGTAGCCGGTCCACAGCCAGATATCCTTGCCGGGGCACTCGGCGCGCACCCGTTTCACCAGCGTTAAGATGCTCGGCACGTTGGCCGGATGCAGCGGATCGCCGCCGGAGAGTGACAGCCCCTGGCGCGGCACGCGCGAATCGTTCAGATCGGTGATGATGCGGTCTTCCAGCGCCGGGGTAAACGGCTGGCCGGAGTTGAGCCGCCAGGTGCTTTTGTTGTAGCAACCGGGGCACTGGTGCACGCAGCCGGCGACAAACAGCGTGCAGCGGGTGCCGGGGCCGTTGACGACGTCAATCGGGTAGTACTGGTGATAATTCATGTGAGGCCTGCCCATCAGGCTATTTTACTGGCCATTTTGCCTCCGGGCAGTGCTGCCAATCCTCACGTACTGCGTGTACGCTCCGGTTGGTGCGCGCTGGCCGAAGGCAAACTGGCTGCGACAATCACGCCTGATGAACAGGCTTCTGCATAGGTTGCACGGCGCTTTTCAGCCGAGCTGCCCGTTGCCGAGGTGTTTCACCCGGCGTTTCACCTCTTCCTGCTTGCCGGCGTTGAACGGCCGGGCATCGGGGCTGCCGAGGTAGCCGCACACCCGGCGGGTGACCGAGACCTTGGCCGAGTCGTGGTTGCCGCATTTCGGGCAGGTGAAGCCCTTGCTGGTGCAGGAGAATTCACCGGTGAAGCCGCACTCGTAGCACTCGTCGATCGGCGTGTTGGTGCCGTAGTAAGGCACCCGGCTGTAGCTGTAGTCCCACACGTCTTCCAGCGCCTTCAGGTTATGCTGCAGGTTCGGGTATTCGCCGTAGCAGATGAAGCCGCCGCTGGCCAACGGCGGGTAGGGCGCTTCGAAGTCCAGCTTGTCGTACGGATTGACCTTCTTCTCCACGTCAAGGTGGAAGCTGTTGGTGTAATAGCCCTTATCGGTGACGCCCGGCACCACGCCGAAATCGGCGGTGTCCAGCCGGCAGAAGCGATCGCACAGGTTCTCGCTCGGCGTGCTGTAGAGGCTGAAGCCGTAGCCGGTCTCGTCTTTCCAGGCATCGACGGCGGCGCGCAGCCGTGCGACGATCGCCACCGCTTTGGCGCGCAGCGCCTCGTCGTCATACACGTGATTTTCGCCGCCGAACAGCGCGTTGATGGTCTCGTGCAGGCCGATATAGCCCAGCGAAATTGAAGCGCGGCCGTTTTTGAAGATATCGGCGATGTTGTCGTCGGCCTTGAGCCGCACGCCGCAGGCGCCTTCCATGTACAAGATTGGCGCCACCCGCGCTTTGATGCCTTCCAGCCGGGCGATACGCGTCATCAGGGCCTTTTTCGCCAGCTGCAGGCGCTGATCCAGCAGCGTCCAGAAGCGCGACTCATCGCCCATCGCCTCCAGCGCGATGCGCGGCAGGTTGAGGCTGATGACGCCGATGTTGTTGCGGCCGTCGTGCACCAGTTCGCCGTCCTGCTCGTAGGTGCCGAGGAAGCTGCGGCAGCCCATCGGCGTTTTGAACGAGCCGGTGACTTTCACCACCTGATCGTAGTTGAGGATATCCGGGTACATGCGCTTGCTGGCGCACTCCAGCGCCAGCTGCTTGATGTCGTAGTTCGGATCGCCGTACTGGTGGTTGAGACCGTCGCGGATGGCGAACACCAGCTTGGGGAACACGGCGGTCTTGCGGTTTTTGCCCAGCCCGGCGATGCGGTTTTTCAATATCGAGCGCTGGATCAGGCGCGATTCCCAACTGGTGCCGAGGCCGAAACCGAAGGTGACGAACGGCGTCTGGCCGTTGGCGGTGTGCAGGGTGTTGACCTCGTACTCCAGCGACTGGAAGGCGTCGTAACACTCTTTCTCGGTGCGCGCCATGGCATAGCCTTTGGCATCCGGGATCTGCCACTCTTCCGCCACCTGCAGGTGTTTGCGGAAGCTCTCGTCGACGAACGGCGCCAGGATTTCATCGATGCGGTTGATGGTGGTGCCGCCATAGATATGGCTGGCGACCTGGGCGATGATCTGCGCGGTCACGGCGGTGGCGGTGGAGATCGACTTCGGCGGCTCGATTTCGGCGTTGCCCATCTTGAAGCCGTTGGTCAGCATGCCTTTCAGATCGATCAGCATGCAGTTGAACATCGGGAAGAACGGCGAGTAGTCGAGATCGTGGTAGTGAATTTCGCCGCGTTCATGGGCCAGCACCACGTCGCGCGGCAGGATGTGCTGCTTGGCGTAGTGCTTGGCGACGATGCCCGCCAGCAGGTCGCGCTGGGTGGGGATCACCTTGCTGTCCTTGTTGGCGTTTTCGTTCAGCAGCGCGCGGTTGCTCTGCTCGACCAGGCCGCGAATTTCCTGGTTCAGGCGGCCGCGCAGCTCGCGCGCCACGTCGCGATCGTGGCGGTATTCGATATAGGCGCGCGCCAGCTGTTTGTACTCGCCGGCCATCAGCTGGTTTTCCACCGCCTGCTGGATCTCGTGGATATCGACGCGCGGCTGCTGCTCCATGCGCTGAGCGACCACGCGGGCGACGGTGGCGCAGTAGTCGGCGTCGACCACGCCCACCGCCAGCGCGGCGCGCTCGATGGCCTGCGCGATGCGCGCTTCGTCAAAAGGTACCTGGCAACCGTCCCGCTTAATCACTACTGGTTTCACGTTGTACTCCTTGTTCCCCGAGGGAGCGTTCATACCCGCCTGGCGTGGCGAGCAACCGTCAAATTTCGCTTATCCACAGGGCAAAGCCGCAGCGCGTAAGGGCTGTGGCGGCGTGTGGATGATTTTGTGGATAACTACTATATATAGGTGTTCGCAATTCTTAATGCACTATATATAGATATTGACGCGATTCTTTTGATGTAGAACAAGGAAAACGGAAGAGCGTGCGCAAGCTGAACAGTCGTCAATCGCTCACTGGCCGATCGCGAAAATGCGCCAGCAGAAAATCGACCCAGACGCGCACCCGCGGCGGTAGATCCGCCGAGGCGTAATAGAGCCACAGCTGCACCGGGCGCGGCCAGCACTCCGCCAGCACCGGCCGCAGCGTGCCCTGCTCAAAGTGCTTTTCGAGGTACCAGCGCGCCAGGTTGACGATGCCCAGCCCGGCCAGCGCTGCATCCAGCAACATTTCCGGGCGGCTCACCACCAATCGGCCGTTCAGATCCAGCGCCAGCGTTTCGCCCTGATGGCGCAGCTGCCATTTGACGTGGCGGCCGTTGCTGGGGTTGCGGTGCAGCAGGCAGTCGTGCCGCAGCAGGTCGTGCGGCGTTTGCGGTTCACCGCGCCGCGCCAGATAGTCGGGCGACGCCGCCAGCACCATGTGCATCGGGTAGAGCGGGCGCGCCACCAGCCGGCTGTCGGGATCGACCCGGCTGCCGATGCCGACGTCGAAGCCTTCGCCCACCAGATTCACCACCCGGGCATCCAGCGACAGATCGAGATCGATCTGCGGGTAGCGCGCCAGAAATTGCGGGATCAATGGCATCAGCATCTGGCGGCCGAAGCCGGGGATCATGCTGACGCGCACCACCCCGGCCGGCGCCTGCCGCTCGCCGCCGGCGCTTTCCAGCGTCGCCGCCAACGCCTGCCACAGCGGCGCCACCTGCGCCAGCAGCGCTTTGCCTTCGTCGGTCAGCAGCACGTTATGGGTGTTGCGCTGAAACAGCCGCAGCGCCAGCTTCTCTTCCAGCGCGCGGATATTTTTGCTGACCGCCGCCGGCGTGACGCCCAGCTGGCGGGCGGCGGCGGAGAAATTTTGCGCCTGCGCGGCGGCGAGGAAGGCCGGCAGCAGGCGGTGCACGTCAAAGGGCAGCGACATAGTGGTTGATACTTTCGGTTGAAATTGAAGTGACCTTGAACAGCCTACACCCGAAGCGGCAGAAATGGAAAAATGCCTCATCTTCTTTACGTTCAAGGAATCCTTTATGTCACGCATTTTAGTGTTAACCGCCCACCGCACCCCCGACGAGTCACGCATCAACCAGGCGCTGATCGAGGCCGTGCGCCCGCTGCCTAACGTGACCGTGCACGAACTGATCCGCGCTTACCCGGATTACCGCATCGACGTGGCGCGCGAACAGGCACTGCTGGAAAGCCACGATGCGGTGGTGATGATGTTCCCGTTTTTCTGGTACAGCTCGCCGGCGATCCTGCGCGAATGGCAGGACGCGGTATTAACCTATGGTTTCGCCTACGGCAGCGAGGGCACCAAACTGCACGGCAAGCCGCTGCAGCTGGTGGTGAGCACCGGCGGCAACGCACAGGCCTACACGCCGGCAGGCTACAACCGCTATCCGGTGCAGGATCTGCTGCTGCCGTTCCACGCGCTGGCTAACCTGACCGGCATGGATTATCTGCCGCCGCATCTGGTGCAGGGCGTGACCGACATGAGCGATGAGCAGTTGGCGCAAGCGGCCGCCGGGGTGGTGGCGCTGATGGGGACATTGTAGGGCGCAGCGCTCGCCGCGCCCTGCGGGATCAGTCTTCGAGCAGCCACCACACCGCTTCGAACGGCCGCAGCGTCAGAGCCTGCGGCTGATCCGCCGAGTCGCTGTAGTTGCTCATCAGCGGGCGCCACTGGGCGGAGGCTTCCACGCCTTCCGCCGCCCAGGCCAGCGGTTCGCGGCTCAGGTTGGCTACCACCAGCAGGCGCTGGCCGTTCCAGCTGCGCTGATAGCACCACAGCGCCGGGTGATCCGGCGCCAGATCCTGATAGTCGCCGTGGGTTAGCAGCGGATACTGCTTGCGCAGGATGATCAGCTGGCGGTAGGCGTAAAACACCGAGTCGAGATCGGCCAGCGCCGCGTCGGCGTTGATCTGCGGGTAGTTCTCGGCGCAGCCGATCCACGGCGTGCCGGTGGTGAAACCGGCGTGCGGCGCGGCGCTCCACTGCATCGGCGTGCGGCCGTTGTCGCGCGATTTGTCCGCCAGGATCGCCAGCAGTTCGGCGTCGCCGCGGCCCTGGGCGCTCAGTTCGGCGTACATGTTCAGGCTTTCCACGTCGCGGTACTGCTCGATGGTGCGGAAGCCGGGGTTGGTCATGCCGATCTCTTCACCCTGGTAGATATAAGGCGTGCCCTGCATGCCGTGCAGCACCATCGCCAGCATTTTGGCGGCCGGCACCCGCAGTGCGCCTTCATCGCCGAAGCGCGACACGATGCGCGGCTGATCGTGGTTACACCAGAACAGCGCGTTCCAGGCGCGGTTATGCATCCCTTGCTGCCAGTGGCGGAAGATCTGCTTTAACTCCACGTAATCCGGCGCCGCCCGCGTCCATTTTTCGCCGTTGGCGTAGTCCACTTTCAGGTGGTGGAAGTTGAAGGTCATCGACAGCTCTTCGCCGCTCTGCGCCGCGTACTGCTGGCAATGCTCAAGCGTGGTGGAAGACATCTCGCCCACCGTCATCAGGCCGCGTGGCTGGAACACGTCGCGGCTCATTTCCTGCAGGAACTCGTGAATGCGCGGGCCGTCGGTGTAGAAGCGGCGGCCGTCGCCCTGGCTGTCGGACGGGAAGTCCTGCTGCTTGGACACCAGGTTGATCACGTCGAGGCGCAGGCCGTCGACGCCTTTGTCCGCCCAAAACTGACACACTTTCTTCAGCTCTTCGCGCACCGGTGGGTGCTCCCAATTGAGATCCGCCTGCTCGACGGCAAACAGGTGCAGATAGTACTGGCCGCTGTCGGCGTGCCACTGCCAGGCGTTGCCGCCGAATTTGGAGCGCCAGTTGTTCGGCGGCGTATCCCCCTCGCCGTCGCGCCAGACGTAAAACTGGCGATACGGGCTGTGGCGATCCTGCGCGGCCTTGAACCACGGATGCTCGGTTGAGGTGTGGTTGAACACCATGTCCATCACGATGCGGATGCCGCGCCGGTGGGCGGCGGCGATCAACTGCTCGAAGTCCGCCATGGTGCCGTAAGCCGGATCGATGGCGCAGTAGTCCGCCACGTCATAGCCGTTGTCCACCTGGGGTGAGACGTAGACCGGCGTCAGCCAGATGGCGTCGACGCCCAGCTCCTGCAGATAGTCCAGCCGCCGGGTCACGCCGGCCAAATCGCCGTAGCCGTTGCCGGTGCTGTCTTGAAAACTCTTCGGATAAATTTGATAGATGACGCCGTTCTGCCACCAGGGGGTTGGGTTGCTCATAGATCAATACCTTTGAATCGTGACAACGGGCCTGCGTAAGCAGGCCCCTACATTCATTTTGCGTCAATTAAACCGGCAGCTCGCCGCGGGCGGCCTTGCGTTTGTAGACCATGATGGTCAGCACCAGCGGGATGACGATCGCCACCAGAATTGCCAGCGAGTAAATCAGCCAGAACTGCGGCTTGATAGACAGGATGCCCGGCAGGCCGCCGACGCCGATGCCGTTGGCCATCACGCCGTCCAGGCCGCAGATAAGGCCTGCGATCGCGGAGCCGATCATCGCGCACAGCATCGGGAAGCGGTATTTGAGGTTGATGCCGTACATCGCCGGTTCGGTCACGCCGAGGTAGGCGGAGATCGCCGCCGGCACCGAGATTTCACGCTCGTTGGCCTTGCGGCTGATGATGATGATGCCGAGCACCGCCGAGGCCTGCGCGATGTTGGACAGCGCAATCAGCGGCCATACCGGGGTGCCGCCCATGCTCTGGATCATCTGCATGTCGATGGCCAGCGTGGTCTGGTGCACGCCGGTGATCACCAGCGGTGCATACAGGAAGCCGAACAGCGCGGCGCCCACCGGGGCGAAGCTGCCGGTCATCACCGCTTTCACCGCCCAGGCGACGCCGTCGCCGATCATGCGGCCGAACGGCCCGATCAGCGCGTGCGCCAGGAACACCGCCAGCAGCAGCGAAACTACCGGCACCACCACCAGATAGAGATAGTCGGGGACGATCTTTTTCAGCCGGGTTTCGATCCAGCCCAGCGCCATGCCCGCCAGGATCGACGGGATCACCTGCGCCTGATAGCCGACTTTCTGGATCACGAACCAGCCGAAGTTCCACACTTCCGGCGTTTGCTGGCCGAGCAGGTAGGAGTTCATCAGCTGCGGCGACACCAGGGTGACGCCCAGCACGATGCCGAGCACCGGCGTGCCGCCCATCTTTTTCACCGTCGACCAGCAAATGGCCACCGGCAGGAACATGAAGATCGCTTCACCCAGCAGCCACAGGAAGTCGTAAACGGTTTTCCACGCCGGGTGCATCTGCGCCAGCGTTTGGCCGCCGGACATCGGGATGTCGCCGATCACGTTGCGGAAGCCGAGGATCAGACCGCCGCTGATCAGCGCCGGCAGCAGCGGGAAGAAGATCTCGGCGAAGTGGGAGATGGTGCGCTCGGTCCAGGTCATGTTCTGGCGCGCGGCTACCTTGGCCTGTTCTTTGTCGGCTTCGTTGACGCCGGTGCTGGCGATCAGCGCCTGATAGTAGTCGCCGACGTCGGTGCCGATCACCACCTGGAACTGCCCGGCGTTGGTGAAGCAACCTTTGACCATCGGCAGCTCTTCGATTTCTTTGGGGCTGGCCTTGCTGGGGTCATTGAGGACGAAACGCAGCCGGGTAATGCAATGGCTGACGGTGGCGATGTTCTCGCGGCCGCCGACCAAAACAATCAGGCGATCAATATCCTGCTGTTTTACTTTGCTCATTATGGGATACCTGCAGAGGTGTTGACTGAGTAATGATCAAAGCTTAGCCACTCGGCTTTTTGAATGAAATGGGAACGTTCCCGGTTTGGGGCGAGGATCACAAAATGACAAAAAATGGTCAACTTCTCAGCAGATCGTCAGGAAAGTTTGCTGGGCACCACCAGGCGGCGGATCCCCTGTTCGCCGCTGAGCTGTGCCAGCAGCTGCTGCGCCGCCAGCAGGCCGGCGCTGCCGTAGCCGAACTCGACCGACAGGGTATCGGGGAACAGGAAGCTGAGCAGCGGGGTGTTGCCGATGGCGCACACCTGAATGGCGTGCGCCGGCTGCTGCTGCAGGTATTTAATCGCCCCCAGGGCGATGCTGTCGGAGGCGCAGATCAGCGCGCTGGTGTGCGAGTCGATCACCTCGGCGGCGTGCTGGAAACCGCTCTGGTAGCTCAGCTCGCCCAGCGTGGCGCGCGGCGTGAGCTTGAGGCGTTCACAGGCGTCGAGATAGGCCTGGTAGCGGCGCTGGCCGGTGGTGGCGTCGCTGAGCTGCACCCCCAGATAGCCGATATGCCGGTGCCCTTGCCGGTGCAGGCGATCCATCAGCAGGTTCACCGCGCCGGCGTCGTCGTAACATACGGACGAGAAGCCGTCGTATTCACGCACCATCACCACCATTTTTTCCTGCCACGGTTTGAGCATCGCCGCGGTCAGGCCGGTGAAGCCGAACAGGATCACCCCGTCGACGTTGCGCTGGCGCAGCACGTGCAGATGCTCCTGCACCAGGCGGGTTTCGAACTGGCTCTCCATCACGATCGGGTCGAAGCCCTGCTGATACAGCAGCGGCAGCATGGTGCGCACCGCCTGGTTTTCCGACGGCGAATCGAGACGGGAAACGATGATGCCCACCACCTTGTCGCTCTGGCCGCGCATGGCGCGCGCCGACTTGGAGGGGGTAAACCCTTGCTGACGGATCACCGCTTCCACCCGTTCGCGGGTTTGCGGGCTCACGCTGCCTTCATTGTTCAGCACGCGTGAGACGGTGGATTTGCCTACGCCGCTCAGGCGTGCGATGTCCTTGATGGTCAGCCGGTTTTGCATGGTTTACTTGTCGTTTAGGTTGTAAGGCGTAAATTGACGGCCAATAATGAATGCCCGTCAGCATAGCTCATTTTCCGACGCGGATCTTGATGCAAAACGGGATTGTGACATTGCGATGAACGGCCGCTCCTGCCGCTCTGTTTTTCCCTTTACCGGAGGTTATACCCCATATGGACCCCGACCCGACTGCTTTAGACACTCACTCGGTTCTCCGGTAAAACCTCTCCGCCTGGCGCTGCTGTTTTACCGGTGAAGTACATCACGGTAACCGGTGGCGCGCGCTTCGTCGTTCGCTCCTGCTGCTGAAAAAAAGAATAAGGATCTGCATTGGCAGAGGCTTTTTGGCGTGCCCGCCATCCGCCCGGCCGATGACGATCCCCGTTTACCCGCTGCCGTGAGGCACCGGGCGACGAGGTGCGACCATGAAACTGAAAAAACTCCCCCGTCAGCTGCTGGGCCTGTTCGCCCGCGGCCTCCCGCGCCGTTTGGTGCGGCGCGACAGCCTGCTGGACAGCGTCGGCGGCGCTGCGCGCGATATGCCGGCCGGCCTGGCGCAGCAGCGGCTGGAATGCGCCGCCGCAGAGACGATGCAGCTGTTTGAGCGCTTCCACAGCCACCCGGAAGGCATCACCGCCCATGAGGCGGAGCAGGTGCGCCAGCGCTGCGGCGAGAACGTCATCGACGATCAGCAGAAAGAGGCCTGGTGGCAGCACCTCTGGCACTGCTACCGCAACCCGTTCAACCTGCTGCTGACCGCGCTCGGCATGATTTCTTATGCCACCGAGGATCTGACCGGCGCCTTGGTGATCGCGCTGATGGTGCTGATCTCCACGCTGCTGAACTTCATCCAGGAGGCGCGCTCCAACCGGGCGGCCGACGCGCTGAAGGCCATGGTGAGCAACACCGCCACGGTGATCCGCAGCGATGCGCTCACCGGCAGGAGCGAGCACGTGGAGCTGCCGATCGCGCAGCTGGTGCCGGGCGATATCATCAAGCTGGCGGCCGGCGACATGATCCCGGCGGATCTGCGCGTGCTGTCGGCCAAGGATCTGTTCATCAGCCAGGCGGCGCTGACCGGTGAATCGCTGCCGGTGGAGAAATCCGCGGCGCCGCAGGCGTTGGCGGCCGATCCGCTCGACTGCCAGAACCTGTGCTTCATGGGCACCAACGTGGTCAGCGGCACCGCGCTGGCGATGGTGATCGGCACCGGCGGCAACACCTATTTTGGCCAGCTGGCGCAGCGCGTCACCAGCCAGGATGAGCAGCCGAACGCCTTCCAGAGCGGCATCAGCAAGGTCAGCTGGCTGCTGATCCGCTTTATGCTGGTGATGACGCCGATCGTGCTGCTGATCAACGGCTACACCAAGGGCGACTGGTGGGAGGCGGCGCTGTTTGCGCTGTCGGTGGCGGTGGGGCTGACGCCGGAAATGCTGCCGATGATCGTCACCTCGACGCTGGCCAAAGGGGCGGTGAAACTGTCGCGCCAGAAGGTGATCGTCAAACGCCTGGACGCCATCCAGAACTTCGGCGCCATGGACATTTTGTGCACCGACAAGACCGGCACCCTGACCCAGGACAAGATCGTGCTGGAGCGCCACACCGACGTGTTCGGCGCCAGCAGCGAGCGGGTGCTGCGCTACGCCTGGCTGAACAGCTTCTACCAGACCGGGCTGAAAAACCTGCTCGACGTGGCGGTGCTGAGCTGCGCGGAACAAAATCAGCAGCCGGAAGCGCTGCAGCACTACCGCAAGGTGGATGAGATCCCGTTCGACTTTGTGCGCCGCCGCATGTCGGTGGTGGTGGCCAAGGACAACGAGTACCACGAGCTGGTGTGCAAGGGCGCGCTGGAAGAGATGCTGGCGATTTGCAGCCACGTGCGCCACGAAGACGAGGTGATCCCGCTCAGCGAGGCGCTGCTGGCGCGCATTCGCCGCATCACCGACGATCTCAACCAGCAGGGGCTGCGGGTGGTGGCGGTGGCCAACAAGATCCTGCCGGCGCAAACCCATGAATACGGCGTGGCGGACGAGTCGGATCTGATCCTCGAAGGCTACGTCGCCTTCCTCGATCCGCCGAAGGAGAGCACCGCGCCGGCGCTGGCGGCGCTGAAACAGAACGGCGTCACGGTGAAGATCCTCACCGGCGACAACGAGCTGGTGGCCGCCAAAGTATGCCGGGACGTCGGGCTGGCGGCCGAGCACCTGCTGCGCGGCAGCGAGATCGAGCAGATGGACGACGAGCAGCTGGCGCAGGCGGCGGCGCGCACCACGGTGTTCGCCAAGCTCACGCCGCTGCACAAAGAGCGCATCGTCAAACTGCTGCGCCGCCAGGGGCACGTGGTGGGCTTTATGGGCGACGGCATCAACGACGCGCCGGCGCTGCGCGCGGCCGATATCGGCATCTCCGTCGATTCGGCGGTGGACATCGCCAAGGAAGCGGCGGACATCATCCTGCTGGAAAAAAGCCTGATGGTGCTGGAGCAGGGGGTGATCGAAGGGCGCCGTACCTTCGCCAACATGCTGAAATACATCAAGATGACCGCCAGCTCCAACTTCGGTAACGTGTTCAGCGTGCTGATCGCCAGCGCCTTCCTGCCGTTCCTGCCGATGTTGCCGCTGCACCTGTTGATTCAGAACCTGATGTACGACATCTCGCAGATCGCCATCCCGTTCGATAACGTCGACGACGATCAGATCACCCAGCCGCAGCGCTGGAACTCCGCCGATCTGGGGCGGTTTATGGTGTTCTTCGGGCCGATCAGCTCGATCTTCGACGTGCTGACCTTCTGCCTGATGTGGTGGGTGTTCAAGGCCAATACGCCGGAAATGCAGACGCTGTTCCAGTCCGGCTGGTTCGTGGAAGGGCTGCTGTCGCAAACGCTGATCGTGCACATGATCCGCACGCGCAAAATTCCGTTTATCCAGAGCCGCCCGTCCTGGCCGCTGTGCATCATGACGCTGGCGGTGATCGCCACCGGCATCGGCCTGGTGTTCTCGCCGCTGGCCGGCTTCCTGCAACTGCAGGCGCTGCCTCTCGGCTACTTCCCATGGCTGGTGCTGATCCTCGCTGGTTACATGGTGCTGACCCAGTGCGTGAAAGGCTGGTTCGTGCGCCGCTACGGCTGGCAATAACCCGTTCGCCCCCTCCGGCCGGGAGGGGGCAACTGTGATCCCGTCCGCTTTTTCACCGCAACGGTTGGACATCTGTTCTGTGCTGAGTCTTTATCTACAGCGTTGGCTGTTTTCCCCTGCGCCTTTCAAGCCACCGCGTTGTTGGCTGTACGCCCGCCCCCCAGTGACTTAGCAGACCTAAGCGCCTGGGGATGCGGGCGCTTGCCGCCTAGCGGTGGTTTGAAATTCATTGGGGATATTTTGTTTTTTTCCTCTGAGGAATTTCCGATGCACAGACCTTTCCGTTATACGCTACTGGCTTCATCGTTATGGTTTTCTTGCGGCGCGCTGGCGCAGCCGGCCGGCGATCTGCCGCTGATGCCCTGGCCGCAGCAGGTGGAAGTGACGCAACCGGCGGGCAAGCTGGTTTTGGATCACCGTTTGTCCCTGACGCTGCAGGGTGACGACTTGGGCGATGCGCTGCCGCGCTGGCGCCAGCGCATCGAACTGCAGACCGGCTGGACGCTGGCGCCGATGGAAGAAGCGAACGGCGCGGCGATCAAGGTGGTGATCAAGGACCGGGTGGCGGCGCAGCCGCTGCCGGGCAGCGACGAAAGTTACCGGCTGGCGGTCACGCCGCAGGGCGCCACGCTGACCGCCAACACCCGCTTCGGCGCGCTGCGCGGCATGGAAACCCTGCTGCAGCTGCTGCAGACCGACGGGCAAAACACCTTCCTGTCGCTGGTGGATATCCGCGATGTGCCGCGCTTCCCGTGGCGCGGCGTCTTGTTGGATTCGGCGCGCCATTTCCTGCCGCTGCCGGACATTCTCCGCCAGCTCGACGGTATGGCGGCGGCCAAGCTTAACGTGTTCCACTGGCACCTGACCGACGATCAGGGCTGGCGCTTTGCCTCCGAGCATTACCCAAAACTGCAACAGCAGGCCAGCGACGGCCAGTTCTATACCCGCGAGCAGATGCGGCAGGTGGTGGCTTACGCCACGGCGCGCGGCATTCGCGTGGTGCCGGAGATCGACATGCCGGGGCACGCCTCCAGCATCGCGGTGGCCTATCCCGACCTGATGAGCGCGCCGGGGCCATATCGCATGGAGCGCGAGTGGGGCGTGCATAAGCCGACGCTCGATCCGACCCGCGACGAGGTATATCAGTTTGTCGATACGATCGTCGGCGAGCTGGCGGCGATCTTCCCCGATCCCTATCTGCACATCGGCGGCGATGAGGTGGACGCCAGCCAGTGGCGGGCGTCGTCGTCGATTCAGGCGTTTATGCAGCAGAACGGGCTGGCGGATACCCATGCGCTGCAGGCCTACTTCAACCAGAAGCTGGAAAAGATCCTCGAGAAACACCAGCGGCAGATGGTCGGCTGGGACGAGATCTACCACCCGTCGCTGCCGCGTTCGATCGTCATTCAGTCCTGGCAGGGGCAAGACTCGCTGGGTGCCAGCGCGCAGGACGGCTATCAGGGCATTCTCTCCACCGGTTTCTACCTCGATCAGCCGCAAAGCACCGCCTATCACTACCGCAATGAAATTCTGCCGCAGCCGCTGGGGATCGAGACGGCGGTGCAGCCCGGCGAGCAGGCACAAAGCTGGCGCTTCAGCATGCCGCGCCTGAAGGGCAGCGCGGTGGAGGGTAGCTTCACGCTGATCGAGGGCAAGCAGGGCTGGCGCGGCTTTATCGATTTCAACGGCAAATCGCGCCGCGCGGTGCACGACATCGTCTGGCGCACGCCGCAGCAGGTGACGTTCCGCGTCGATACCTGGATGGGCGACACGCGGCCGGTGTTCACGCTGCGGCAGGACAAGCTCAGCGGCTATACGCTGGTCGGCAACGTGCGTTACCCCACCCGCGGCGACAAGCTGGCGGCGGTGCCGGCGGGCAAGATGCCGGTGGTGCCGGACGAGAAAGGGCAGGCCAACATTCTCGGCGGTGAAGCGGCGCTGTGGGCGGAAAACGTGCGCGCGCCGCTTCTCGATCTTAAGCTGTGGCCGCGAGCCTTCGCGGTGGCGGAGCGGCTGTGGTCGGCGCAGGACGTTACCGACGAAAGCAACATGTACCGGCGGCTGGCGGCGATCGACGCCTGGTCGGTGGTGTCGGTCGGCCTGCAGCAGCACGCGGAAACGGCGCGCGAATTCACCCGCCTGAGCAACAGCGTGCAGATCGCGCCGCTGCAGATCCTGGCCGAGGCGGTGGAGCCGGCGCAGTATTACACCCGTCAGCACCTGAAGTTCCAGGCCGGCAACTATCACCAGTTCGAACCGCTGAACCGCTTTGCCGATGCGCTGCCGCCGGAGAGCGGCGCGGTGCGCGACATGCATGCCCAGGTCGCGGCCTTGTTGCAGGATAAGCGCGATAAGGCGGCGGCGCAGGCGCTGCGCGAACGGCTGCAGCGCTGGCAGGCGAACGGCGCGGCACTGCAGACGGCGATCGCGGGCAACCGTACGCTGCGCGATCTGGCGCCGGTGGCGCAGGACGTTGGCGCCTTGGCCACGCTGGGCTTAACGCTGCTGGATCGCCATCAGCAGGGCAAACCGCTGAGTCGGGCCGAGGCCGAGCAAGCGCAGCGCCGGCTGGATGCGGCGGCGCAGACGCGCGACGAAGTGGTGATTGCGACGGTGTACCCGCTGGAGGCGCTGCTGCGCGGCCTTAAAATGGAGTGAGGACAAATAAAAACGGCCAGTCTGCACTGGCCGTGATTCGCGTGAGCGTCGATTAACGGCGCACGGCGATGGCTTCGATTTCGATCTTCACGTCTTTTGGCAGACGCGCCACTTCCACGCAGGAGCGGGCCGGGAACGGCGCGCTGTGCTCGGTGAAGAAGGCTTCGTACGCGGCGTTGACGGTGGCGAAGTCGTTCAGGTCTTTCACGAACACGGTGGTTTTCACGATGTCGGCAACGATCAGGCCGGCGGCTTCGACGATCGCTTTGACGTTTTCCAGCGACTGGCGCGCCTGAGCGGCCACGTCGTCGGCAACGGCGCCGGTTTTCGGATCGACCGGGATCTGGCCGGAAGTGATGATCATGCTGCCCAGATCAACGCCCTGCACGTAAGGACCAATGGCTGCCGGGGCGAGTTCAGTGCTGATATTACGTGACATGTTTTCTCCTGATAGACCCGTTGTCTTTCACGCCGCCGCGCGGTCGGCCGCAGCGTAAAATTCGGTGGGTAGCAACGTGGGTAGAGTTATTTTCAGGCATCCATTATAGGGAGTGACGCGCAGATTAACAGCGCCGCTCCCGCTAAAAGGGCAGAATTCAGTCGGCCTGCAGCACCACCTGATGCTCGAACTCTTTCTCGCAGTAGCGGCACTTCAGGTGCACTTCGCCGTCGCGCGGCTTCACGCTGAAGCTCGACGCCACCGGCTCGCTGCGGCTGATGCAGTTGCTGTTCGGGCAGGTCAGCACGCCGTCGATGTGATCCGGCAGGCTGAGGGTCAGTTTGCGCACCACTTCATAGTTATCGATGCGGTTTACCGTGGCCTTCGGCGCGTACATCGCCAGCTGGTTGGCCTGCTGCTCGGTCAGGAAGGTGTTCTCGATCTTGATCAGATCCTTGCGGCCCAGCTCGTTGGAGGGCAGGTTCAGGCCGATGGTGATGCGCTGGTCGGTGGCGGTCAGCTTGAACAGCGTCAGCAGTTTGAAACCGATCTGCGCCGGAATGTGGTCGATCACCGTGCCGCATTTGATCGCTTCGACCTGCAGTTTGTTGTCGTGAGTCATGGCGGTTCCCCCTTAAAGAGCCAAATCTGCGTTGAGCACCAGCGCCAGCAGCGCCTGGCGGGCGAAGATGCCGTTGCCCGCCTGCTGGAAGTAGTAAGCGTACGGCGTTTTATCCACGTCGGTGGCGATCTCGTCGATGCGCGGCAGCGGATGCAGCACCTTGAGGTTGGCGCGCGCGCCGGCCAGATCCGCAGCGCGCAGCACGAACTGCGCCTTCACGTTGGCGTACTCGGAAGGATCGAGACGCTCTTTCTGTACCCGGGTCATGTAGAGAATATCCAGCTCCGGCACCACTTCTTCAATGCTGCTGTGCAGGCTGTACTCGATGCCTTTCTCTTCCAGCATTTTCAGGATGTAGGCCGGCATCGCCAGCGCGTCCGGGGCGATGAAGTAGAAGCGGTTGCCTTCGAACTTGGCCAGCGCCTGGGTGAGCGAGTGCACGGTGCGGCCGTACTTCAGGTCGCCGACCATGGCGATGCTGAGGTTGCTCAGGCGGCCCTGGGTTTCCTGAATGGTGAACAGATCCAGCAGGGTCTGGGTCGGGTGCTGGTTGGCGCCGTCGCCGGCGTTGAGCACCGGTACGTTGCCGGAGAATTCAGCGGCCATGCGCGCCGCGCCTTCCTGCGGGTGGCGCATCACGATGGCGTCCACGTAGGTGCTGATCACCGAGATGGTGTCGGCCAGGGTTTCGCCTTTCTTGCCGAGCGAGGTGTTGCTGCCGTCGGCGAAGCCCACCACCGAGGCGCCGAGGCGGTGCATCGAGGTTTCGAACGACAGGCGGGTACGGGTCGAGGCTTCGAAGAAGCAGCTGGCGATCACCTTGTGTTTCAACAGTTCCGGCTGCGGGTTGGCTTTCAGACCGGCGGCGGTGCGCAGCACCAGCTCCAGATCCTCGCGGCTGAGATCGTTAATAGAGATGATGTGTTTGTGATACAGCGGGTTGGCCATTTTTCACTCCTCCTCGACGCGTGCCCGTGGCGCGGGACTTTGGGATATTCTCAAGGCAAAAAAAAGCCCCTCAATGAGGGGCTTGAAACGATCGGTTTAGCAACAGGAGAAACAACGGCAGCTGGCCGCCGATAGGCAGTCGGTTTTGTCGATTGTGGCTAACAAAACAAACGTCGTTTTTCATGCTTTCTCCTGGCAAATTGTGGCGCATTATACTCGCGCTTTTCTCTACTGCAAGCGCTAAAACGCCGTTTTTTGCCGCCCCGCAATCGATTGGCCGGCGATGGCCGCCCGCCGGCTATTTGCTGACGCGATCGTAGTAGACCATGTCGGCGTTCAGCCCCTGCTGGTAGCCTTTGACGTTGTCGCGCAGCACCACTTCGGTTTTGGCCTGATCGATAAACACGTAAGGCGAACTGCGCTGCAGCTCCTGCTGCATGGCGGTGTACAGCGCGCGGCGCTTGGCCGGATCGGCTTCGGCCAGCGCCGCCAGCGTCTGCTGGTTCAACTGCGGGATCTGCCAGCCGTTCAGTCCGGCTACCGTGCTGCTTTTGCCGTCGTTATAGGCGAAGGCGCTGGCGTTGGAGTGGGCGTCGAAGTAATCCGGGATCCACAGGCGGATCGCCGCCTGATGCTGCCTGGCGCGCACGCGGGAGTAAACCTGGCTGCCCGCCGCCGGCAGCAGCTCTACCTTCACGCCGGCGGCGGCGAAGCTGCCCTGCAGCGCCTGCGCGATGGTGATGAACGGCGGCTTGTTCTCTACGTCCAGCGTAAAGGCGGCGTGGGTGATGCCCGCCTTGGCCAGAATGGCTTTTGCCTTGGCCGGATCGTAGCTGAACGGGTTGGTCTCCAGCGCGCCCGGCAGCCCGACCGGCAGGAAGCTCTGGTGCACGAAGTATTGGCCCTTCAGCAGATCCTTCGTGATGCCTTGATAATCCACCAGGTAGCGCGCCGCTTCCCAGAAGGCCGGGTTGTTCAGCAGCGGATTGGCGCCGTTGCCGGTGTTGAACACCAGGTAGTTTTGCTCGGCGGACGGGATCTCCAGCACCTTGACGCCCGGCTGGTTTTTCAGCGTGTCGGTCTGATCGGCGCCCAGTTCGCGGGCGATATCGGCGTCGCCCTGCTGGATCAGCAGGCGGCGGGTGGCCGGATCCGGCACGTTTTTAATGATGATGTTTTTCAGCTGCGGCTTGTCGCCCGGCGAGGTGGGGTTGGCGTCCAGCACGATCGCCTGATGCGGCTGATAGACGCGCATCTTGAACGGGCCGCTGCCGGCGGAGTGCATTTTCAGCCAGGCGTTGCCGAAGTCGCCGTCTTTAACGTTGGCCAGCGCCGCCTTGCTGTCGACGATCGAGGCGATCGGCGTCGAGAGGATATTCAGCGCCACCGCCGGGCTGACGTCCGCCGTCCAGCGCAGCTGCACGGTATGTTCGTCAATCTTCTTCAGCTGCGCGTCGATGTTGTCCGGCTGCCAGCCGAGCACGTTGAGGATGAACGCCGGCGATTTGTTCATCTTGACCGCGCGGCTGTAGGAGAAGATCACGTCGTCGGCGGTCAGCGGGTTGCCGGAGGCGAACGCCGCCTGCAGCCGCAGTTTCACCGTCAGCGTTTTGGCCGCCGCATCGGCCTGCCAGCTTTCCGCCAGCACCGGCGCCACCTTGGCCGGATCGTCGCGATCCGCCTGCACCAGCCGCTGATACAGGCTGGGCACCGTCTGGATGCTGGAGAGTTCGTTGGCTTCCGCCGGATCGAGGCTGACGATGTCATCCAGCGATTGCACCACCACCAGCGTATTCGGCGGCGTGGCGGCTAACGCGGCGGCGGGCAGGGCGGCGAGCAGGAACAGCGGCAAGAGTTTGGCTTTCATCGGTGTGTATCCCCTGAAGGCGCCGCCAGGCGGCGCTGAGAACGGTTTGTTATCGTTGGTTTTTACGGCGCGGGTGCCGTCGGCCTGTCACGGTAGAACCTTTGCCCGCGGCGGGCAAAGGTCAATCCGCTATTTGATATTCCAGGAATATATTAGCCGCCCTGGCCGGGGGCGCCAGGGCGGAGGGGGGATTGTCAGAGGGTTTCGCTCAGCGTGGCGACCAGCACCGCTTTGATGGTGTGCAGCCGGTTTTCCGCCTGATCGAACACCACGCTGTGCGCCGATTCGAACACCTCGTCGGTCACTTCCATGCCGCCGTGCAGGTCGTACTGCTGCGCCATCTGCTTGCCGAGCGTGGTTTGATCGTCGTGGAACGCCGGCAGGCAGTGCAGGAACTTCACGTTCGGGTTGCCGGTCAGCTTCAGCATCGCCATGTTGACCTGATACGGCCGCAGCAGCGCGATACGCTCCTGCCAGGTCTCTTTCGGTTCGCCCATCGACACCCAGACGTCGGTGTAGAGGAAGTCAGCGTCTTGCACCCCTTCGGCGATGTCTTCGGTCAGGGTGAGTTTCGCGCCGGTTTGCTGCGCCAGCGCCTGGCATTCGGCCACCAGCTCCGGCTGCGGCCAGCAGGCCTTTGGCGCCACCAGCCGCAGATCCATGCCCGCCAGCGCGGCGGCTTCCAGCAGCGTGTTGCCCATGTTGTTGCGCGCGTCGCCGACGTACGCCAGTTTCACTTCGCTCAGCGCCTTGCCCGGTAAGTGCTCCTGCACGGTGAGCAGATCCGCCAGCAGTTGGGTGGGGTGGAACTCGTCGGTCAGGCCGTTCCATACCGGCACGCCGGCGTATTCCGCCAGGGTTTCCACCAGCGCCTGGCCGTAGCCGCGATACTGAATACCGTCGTACAGGCGGCCCAGCACCCGGGCGGTGTCTTTCATCGACTCTTTATGGCCGATCTGGCTGCCGCTCGGGCCGAGGTAAGTGACCTGGGCGCCCTGATCGAATGCGGCAACTTCGAAAGAGCATCGCGTGCGGGTCGAGTCTTTTTCGAAGATGAGCGCAATGTTTTTGCCCTGCAGCCGGCGCTGTTCCTGCCCCTGCTTCTTGGCCTGCTTCAGATCGGCTGAAAGCCGCAGCAGCGCCTGCAGCTCGGCGGGGGTGAAATCCATTAACCTCAGAAAGTGACGTTGGTAGAACGCATTGCCGGTGCTCATAGTCCGATTCCCTGATTGCTTAATTGAATTAAAATTCACTTTATATGTATGAATATTCAATTTCAACCCCGGCGAGGAAATCTTTCACGTTTATCGTGGAAGCAATGTCGGCGGTGTGTGAAAATAGAAGGAATGAAGGCCATTTGACTTGAGGATATAGGCATGGCAAACCGCGAATTGCTGGAAGAACAACGTGAAGAGACCCGCCTGATCATCGAAGAACTGCTGGAAGACGGCAGCGATCCGGACGCGCTCTACACCATCGAGCACCATCTGTCCGCCGAGAAATTTGAGGTTCTGGAGCAGGCCGCCGTTGAAGCCTTCAAGCTGGGCTACGAAGTGACCGACGCCGAAGAGCTGGAAGTGGAAGACGGCTCGATGGTGATGTGCTGCGACGTGATCAGCGAAGTCGGCCTGAACGCCGAGCTGATCGACGCTCAGGTCGAGCAGCTGGTGGCGCTGGCGGAACGCTGCGGCGTCAATTACGACGGCTGGGGCACCTACTTCGAAGATCCGAACGGTGAAGACGGTGAGGATGACGAAGACGGCGACTACATCGACGAAGACGACGACGGCAAACGCCACTGATTAACCCCGCTTATTCACATGGGCCGGTTCTCGCCGGCCCCTGATATCCCCGTCGTCTTTCAAGCTGCAGCGTTGTTGGCTGCACTCTCTCACCCCAGTCACTTACCTGAGTAAGCTCCTGGGGATGAGTGAGCTGGCCGCCTAGCTGCAACTTGAAATACATAGGGCAATGACGCCATGACATACCAATCCCTGTTAGCCCCGATTTTAAGCTTCCTGCACTGTGAAACGCCCGACGCCTGGATCGACGCCGCGCGCCGTCCGGAAAACCTGCAGCTGTTGCTGACCGACCACCTGGTGTGCGAGCTGAAGGCCGCGCAGACCGGCATGTGGCTGATCCGCCGCTACGTGGCGGACAAAGAGAGCGGCGACGCGCTGTTGGCGCTGCTGCGGCCCTACGAGGCGTTTCTGCACGAGGCGCAGGGCGCGCCGGACACGCTGTTTCGTCAGGGCCAGTTCACCCGCAAGATCCTGCCGAAAAACGGCTCGGCCTACGGCCAGGATTTGGCGGATCGCATGGTGCTGTTGATCAAGGAAGAGTTGCATCACTTCTCGCAGGTGCTGGAGATCATGCAGGCGCGCGGGATCCCCTATCGCAAAATCACCGCCAGCCGCTACGCCAAGGGCATGATCCGCGAGATCCGCACCCACGATCCGGCGACGCTGATCGACAAACTGATCTGCGGCGCCTACATCGAAGCGCGATCCTGTGAACGCTTCGCCAAACTGGCGCCGCACCTGGACGACGAGCTGAACCGCTTTTACGTCTCGCTGCTGCGATCCGAAGCGCGGCACTATCAGGACTACCTGACGCTGGCGGAACAGATCGCCGGCGGCGACATCAGCGAACGGGTGGCGCATTTCGGCCGTCTCGAAGCTGAGCTGATCCTGTCGCCGGACAGCGAACTGCGCTTCCACAGCGGCGTGCCCGCCGCCGCCTGAGATTTTTCTTTAGTTTGCATCTCTACAAAAATGAGAGATGCAAACCAAGAAAAATAGTTTTCCTAATCTTTTATCTAAAATACTCAGTTGCATAAATGATGAAGTTGTTTAAACATAGCTTGGTGTAATCCAATAGGAATATTCTTTTTATTATTTATGTTCTTTGTTTTTTTAGTCGTTAGCTCTATATTTAATTTCACATTTTCCGGTATTTCTACCATATTGTAGCTTACTCCCGGTAACATCCCCCCATTTTGGAAAGCTATATTTTCTATAGTGAATAGTTTTGCTAGTGATTGTAGCTTTTTTTCTTGTGTAGATACATATGCAATACAAATTTCTTCTGGGTTATTGTGGAACATAATTTCTGGCATTCGTAAAAGAAATATATCCCATGCAGTTGATTTTATAATTGAAGTGGCTTTTTCGATAGGCGTATTCGATTGAATTCCTAATAGTCGACCTGCTTTATCGAAAAAATAATGAAGTGACAAGTGCGCTTCTCTAGCAAGCATGATTTCTAGATCATATTCTAAGAAACGTATAAACTCGTTATACTGCTCAATAGGCGATGAGTTTTTCATTTCATATTTTCTTATAAGAACCATTTTTATGAGAGCAATCTCTATAGTTTCTATCATCTGAGTTAAACTTTCTTTATTATAGGATATTATGAAGTCGTCTACTCGTTTTTCTGCTACCTCTCTTAGAGAGCTGGAGTTTGATGAAAGAAGGTAATGAGCTATAGCTTCGTCATTTGGAGTGATAGTGCCAGTTTTAACATAAATCTCATCATTCATGGAATGAAGAGTTAATAATGATTCTGTTCGACGAATGGCATTTTTCCTAAATGTCTCTACTGAGGATTTTGAGAAATGCTCGAGGTAATAAAACATAGCACTTGAGTCCCATTGTCTTCTGGACAAAAAATGCAAGAATTCTATTAGGCCATCAGTTTTTTTTTCATGTTGAATTAGCCCATCTATTTTATTAATAACGTTTGAGTCAAGTAACGCGCTTGGGAACATATTGAAGCTAATATTACCTTTATCAATAAACTCTTGATTAATTATTATAGGCCTTTTTCCATTAAATTGGTCTATTAAAAATATGGGTTCATTAATGCCGAAGGTCATGCTTTCTTCTAAGAAATCTGACTTGTAAGGTGAGTTTGATATATCCCAATAAAATGATTCATCTTTCATATCTACATCCTCCTGATGGTGCTATCCGTGGTAAATATTATCATATTGGTATCTTTAAATTATAAAGTTACCACAAAATGATTGTGGCAACTTTATTTACATTGGCTCCAGCAACAGATCCACCGCCTTTTCCGCCAGCATGATGGTCGGCGCATTGGTGTTGCCGCTGGTGAGTTGCGGCATCACCGAGCAGTCGATCACCCGCAGCCGTTCAAAACCGTGCACCCGCAGCTGCGGATCGGTCACCGCGTCCTGCGGCGACGGCCCCATACGGCAGCTGCCCACCGGGTGATACACCGTCTTGCAGAAGTTGCGCACGAAGGCTTCCAGCTGCGCTTCGTCGCGCGTCCATTCCGGCTGCGGCATCAGCAGATCTTTGATCAGCGGCTTCAGCGCCGCAGTTTGCAGGAAGCCCAGGCCGAACTTCACCGCGCGCACGCTGCCGGCCAGATCGTCCGGGTGGCCGAGGTAGTTGGCGTGCAGCTTGACCGGATCGCGCGGGTTGCTGCTGCGCAGCAGCACTTCGCCGCGCGCCTTCGGCTGCAGGTAGCCGACCTTGAGCGTGAAGCCGTGAATGTTCGGCAGCGGCTCGCCGGGCACGTCGTCCCAGCTGTCCAGCAGCGGCAGGAAGTGGATTTGCACGTCCGGCCGGCCGTCGCCCTGGCTGTCGGTGAAGGCGGCGCCTTCCAGCACGTTGGACGAGAGCACGCCGCTGCGAAACGCCAGCCACTGCGCGCCGTGGCTCAGCGCCTGCAGGCCGCGATCGGCGCCGAACAGGCTGATCGGCTCGCGGGTGCTGACGTTGATCGACATGTGCAGGTGGTCGTGGAAGTTTTTGCCCACCGGCAGATCCGCCCGCACCTCAATGCCCAGCTGTTGCAGGTGGTCGCGCGGGCCGATGCCGGAGAGCATCAGCAGCTTCGGCGAACCGACCGCGCCGGCGCTGACGATCACCTCTTTGGTGGCGCGCGCGGTGACTTCCGCGCCGCCGTTCTGGCTGTAGACTACGCCGGTGGCGACGTTGCCCTCGAAGGTCAGCCGGTGCGCCAGGGCGTTCAGTTTCACCACCAGCCGCCGTTCGTCGCGCACCGCCTTCAGGTAGGTGCGGGCGGTGCTGGCGCGTTCGCCGTTGTGGGTGGTGGTTTGGTAGAAACCGACGCCGTGCTGGCTGTCGCCGTTGAAGTCGTTGCGATAGGGCAGGTTCAGCTCCTGGCCGGCGCGGATAAACGCCATGCTGAGCGGGTGGCGGTAGCGGTTTTCGCTGACCGGCAGCAGCCCGTCGGTGCCGTGGTAGTCGTCCGACAGGCTTTCGTTGGCCTCGGCGCGTTTGAAGTAGGGCAGCACCTCGCGGTAGCTCCAGCCGGTGCAGCCGTAGCGTTCGGCCCAGTCGTCGTAGTCCTGCGGCTGGCCGCGCAGGTAGATCATGCCGTTGACCGAGCTGCTGCCGCCCAGCACCTTGCCCTGTGCGATCTGCATGCGGCGGTTGTTGGCGTGCGGCTCCGGTTCCGTCTCGTAGGGCCAGCTCTTTTTGGCGATGATCTTGGCCACCCCGGCCGGCATCTTGATGAACAGGTTATTGTCGTCGCCGCCGGCTTCCAGCAGCAGCACCCGTGCCTGGGTGCGGCGGATCAGCTGCGCCGCCAGCACGCAGCCGGCGGAACCGGCGCCGACGATGATGTAATCAAAGGTATTTTCCGACATGACAGCTCTCCGTGCGCGATTGGGATACTGGCAGAGTAACGCGGGGGAAAAAGCGGTCAATTTGCGATCGTTAATTTATTAACGAACTTCACATTAAATTTACATTGTGGTTTTTAACGTCAGTTTATCTGCTTGAAAAACGGCGTTATAGCGAGTTTTACTGATTGATTGCGATATTAATAAAATGGCGCAGCAAGCTACGCCATGATAGAGAGGCGGGGGACGATTACAGCGTTTTCAGCATGGTGACTTCGCAATCGACGTGGCCGGTGGCGCCCATCGCGTGGTCGATGTGTTCGAAGCCCAGGTGTTCGTACAGCGCAACGGCCTGCGTCAGGCTGGCGGTGGTCTCGAGGTAACAACAGCGGAAGCCGTGCTGGCGGGCGAAATCCAGCGCCTGCAGCGCAAGGCGCTTCGCCAATCCCTTGCCGCGCAACACCGGCAGGAAATACATCTTCTGCAATTCGCAAATATCGTCTGCGCCGCCCTGCAGCGGCGCGATGCCGCCGCCGCCGGCGACCTGGCCGTCCACCTCGATCACCCAGTAAGCGCTGCGCGGCAGGCTGTAGAGCTGATACAGGGCGTCCAGATTGGGGTCGGAGACGGTATAGCCTTTATCCGCCGTCAGGCCGTGCTCGGCGGAGACTTCGCGAATGACGTGAGCAATGGCGGGATTGTCTTCCGCCGTGATGGGGCGCACCAGCAGGCGCGCCGGGGTTGCTGTTGTCATGTTTACACTCGCCATTGAAAGAGACCACGTTCGTTTTTCGTTTTTATCGCAGCACGAAACGCGCCGGGGGTTATTTCCCGGCGGCGTCCCTGCAGCAGTAATATCTTGTAATAACATCTAACCCGGCCCGGATGCAACGGCGATAAAAAAACAGCGGGGAAGACCCCGCTGTTTTTCAGGCGTTGGCGTGAGCCGGTGGATTACAGCGCGGCGATGGTCGCCTGCTGTTCCTGCAGCTTCACTTTGCCTTCTTTGCAGGCTGCCAGGCGATCGCGCTCTTTGGCGACTACCGCTTCCGGCGCGCGCGCCACGAAGCCTTCGTTCGCCAGCTTGCCTTCGATCGCGGCGATTTCCGCATCCAGCTTGCCCATCTCTTTCGCCAGACGCGCGATCTCGGCGTCCTTGTCGATGAAACCGGCCATCGGGATCAGCAGCTCGGCGCCGTCCACCAGCTTGGTGACGGAGACCGGGCCTTTATCACCGGCCGGCAGCAGCGCGATAGATTCCAGGCGCGCCAGACGGGCGATAAAGCTTTGGTTCTCCTGCACGCGGCGCTGGGCGTCGGCGCTGCAGTTGCGCAGCAGCACGTCGAGCGCTTTGCTTGGCGCGATGTTCATCTCGGCGCGGATGTTGCGCACGGCGATGATGGTTTGTTTGATCCACTCCAGATCGTTCAGCGCCTGCTCGTCTTCCAGCGCGGCGTCGTAGGCCGGGAACGGCTGCAGCATGATGGTGTCTGCGGTCGTGCCGGTCAGCGGCTTCACGCGCTGCCAGATGGTTTCGGTGATGAACGGAATGATCGGGTGCGCCAGGCGCAGCAGCGCTTCCAGCACGGTGATCAGCGTGTGGCGGGTGCCGCGCTGTTCCGCTTCGCTGCCGTTGCTCACCACCGGCTTGGTCAGTTCCAGATACCAGTCGCAGAACTGGTTCCAGGTGAATTCGTACAGGATGTTGGCCGCCAGATCGAAGCGGTAGGTGTCCAGCGCTTCGCGGTAGGCTTTCACCGTGCGATTGAATTCGGCCAGGATCCAGCGATCCGCCAGCGACAGCACTTTCTCGCCGCCGTTGAAGCCGCAGTCGTGCGCTTCGGTGTTCATCAGCACGAAGCGGCTGGCGTTCCACAGCTTGTTACAGAAGTTGCGGTAGCCTTCCAGGCGCTTCATGTCCCAGTTGATGTCGCGGCCGGTCGAGGCCAGCGCCGCCAGAGTGAAGCGCAGGGCGTCGGTGCCGTGCGGCTCGATGCCGTTCGGGAACTGCTTCTCGGTGCGCTTGCGGATTTTCTCCGCCAGCTGCGGCTGCATCATGTTGCCGGTGCGTTTTTCCAGCAGATCTTCCAGCGAGATGCCGTCGACCATGTCCAGCGGATCGATCACGTTGCCTTTCGACTTGGACATCTTCTGGCCTTCGTCGTCGCGGATCAGACCGGTCATGTAGACGGTCTTGAACGGCACCTGCGGCTTGCCGTTTTCATCCTTGATGAAGTGCATGGTCAGCATGATCATGCGCGCGATCCAGAAGAAGATGATGTCGAAGCCGCTGACCATCACGCTGGTCGGGTGGAAGGTTTTCAGCGCGTCGGTCTGCTCCGGCCAGCCCAGGGTAGAGAAGGTCCACAGGCCGGACGAGAACCAGGTGTCTAGCACGTCTTCGTCCTGGGTCAGCACCACGTCGGCGCCCAGGTTGTTCTCGCTGCGCACTTCTTCTTCGCTGCGGCCCACGTAGACTTTGCCGTTCACGTCATACCAGGCCGGGATGCGGTGGCCCCACCACAGCTGACGCGAGATGCACCAGTCCTGAATGTCACGCATCCAGCTGAAGTACATGTTTTCGTACTGCTTCGGCACGAACTCGATTTGGCCCTGTTCGACCGCTTCCACCGCCACTTTGGCCAGCGGCGCGGTGCGCACGTACCATTGGTCGGTCAGCATCGGCTCGATCACCACGCCGCCGCGGTCGCCGTAAGGCACCGTCAGGTCGTGCGGTTTGATCTCGTCCAGCAGGCCCAACTGATCGAAGGCGGCAACCACCGCTTTACGCGCCGCGAAGCGCTCCAGGCCGCGGAACTCGGCCGGGATCTCGTTGCAGTAGTCGGTGCAGACTTCGCCCAGGGTGTTGAACACTTCCGCTTCCTGGCGGATGTCGCCGTCGAAGGTCAGAATGTTGATCATCGGCAGGCCGTGGCGTTTGCCGACTTCGTAGTCGTTGAAATCGTGCGCCGGGGTGATCTTCACGCAGCCGGTGCCTTTTTCCATATCGGCGTGTTCGTCGCCGACGATGCGGATGCGGCGGCCGACCAGCGGCAGAATGATCTCTTTGCCGATCAGATCTTTATAGCGCGGATCTTCCGGGTTGACCGCCACGCCGGTATCGCCCAGCACGGTTTCCGGACGGGTGGTGGCGACCACCAGATAGTCTTTGCCCTCGGCGGTTTTCGCGCCGTCGGCCAGCGGGTAGCGCAGGTGCCACATGGAGCCTTTGGATTCGCGGTTTTCCACTTCCAGATCGGAGATGGCGGTGCGCAGCTTCGGATCCCAGTTCACCAGGCGCTTGCCGCGGTAGATCAGGTCTTCTTTGTGCAGACGGACAAACACTTCGCGCACCGCGTTCGACAGGCCTTCGTCCATGGTGAAGCGCTCGCGCTCCCAGTCCACGGAGTTGCCCAGACGGCGCATCTGGCGGGTGATGGTGCCGCCGGACTCCGCCTTCCACTGCCAGATTTTGTCGATGAACGCGTCACGGCCGTAGTCGTGGCGGGTTTTGCCTTCTTCCGCGGCGATCTTGCGCTCCACCACCATCTGGGTGGCGATGCCGGCGTGGTCGGTGCCCGCCTGCCACAGGGTGTTTTTACCCTGCATGCGCTGATAGCGAATCATGGTATCCATGATGGTCTGCTGGAACGCGTGGCCCATATGCAGGCTGCCGGTGACGTTCGGCGGCGGGATCATGATGCAGAAGCTTTCCTGGCTGGTGTCGCCGTTCGGCTTGAAGTAACCCTGATTCTCCCAGTGATCGTACAGCTTCTGTTCGATCTGTTTTGGGTCGTATGCGGTGTCGAGCTGACTGTTTGTCTTTTCCATTCTTTATCGTATTCAGTGAGTTGGCGGCGTAGCCGTGGTCAAATGGAAGCCGACGCTGCGATAGGCCTTGTAACGGTCGCGCGCCAACTGTTTCAGAGTGTCTTCGTAAGGAACGAAGTCTACCACTTCATGGAAAGCGGTAGCAAAATCGGCAAACTGCGGCAGCAGGGCGATCAGCAGATCGCGCGGGGCGTTGCCGCGCTTGCCGGGCCAGCACAGTTCCACCGGCGCGCCGTAGTGCGGCCCTTCGCCGGCCAGGTTGTGCGGCACGAATTCATGCGGCTCGCGCTGCCACAGCGCTTCGTCCAGCCGCTGGGCCTGCTCCTGGCTCTCGCAGGCGATCAGCACCCGCTTGCCGGCACGCCAGCGTTCGGCGGCAACGGCGCAGGCCACGGCCTCATGGGCGCTGAGCGCGCCAGACGGTTCCGCGTTGTCGAGCAAATAAAACGTCGCCTGTTTCATTAAGGATCCACCGCTGCCGATAAAAAAAACAGGGCACAACATGTAGGTTGCGCCCTTTTAGGGAACGGAGCAGATAACTCTACCCCTTCGCTGCTGAGAGGATTATATACCCAATAGATTTCAAGTTGCAGCTAGGCGGCAAGTTCGTTCATCCCCAGGAGCTGACATCAAGTCAGTGACTGGGGTGAACGAATGCGGCCAACAACGCTGCGGCTTGAAAGATGAAGGGTATTTAATCGTCGCCGTTCAGGCCTGCACGGTTGAGCAGGAACTGCGACAGCAGCGCCACCGGGCGGCCGGTCGCGCCCTTGGCTTTACCGGAACGCCAGGCGGTGCCGGCGATATCCAGGTGCGCCCAGGTGTACTTGCGGGTGAAGCGCGACAGGAAGCAGGCAGCGGTGATGGCGCCGCCAGGGCGGCCACCGATGTTTGCCATATCGGCGAAGTTGGAGTCCAGCTGCTCGTAGTACTCGTCGGCCATCGGCAGGCGCCAGGCGCGGTCGCCGGCCTGCTCGGAAGCGCCCAGCAGCTCGTGCGCCAGCGGATTGTGGTTCGACATCAGGCCGGTGATGTGGTGGCCCAAGGCGATCACGCAGGCGCCGGTCAGGGTGGCGATGTCGATCACCAGCTCCGGCTCGAAACGCTCGACGTAGGTCAGGGTGTCGCACAGCACCAGACGGCCTTCGGCGTCGGTGTTGAGTACCTCGACGGTCTGGCCAGACATGGTGGTCAGCACGTCGCCCGGACGATACGCCCGGCCGCCCGGCATGTTTTCACAGCCGGCCAGCACGCCGATCACGTTCAGCGGCAGGTTAAGCTCCGCCACCACGCGCATCACGCCGTACACGGTCGCCGCGCCGCACATGTCGTATTTCATCTCGTCCATGCCGTCGGCCGGTTTGATCGAGATGCCGCCGGAGTCGAAGGTCAGCCCTTTACCTACCAGCACGATCGGCTTAGCGTCCGGATTTGGGTTGCCCTTATATTCCATCACCGACATCAATGATTCGTTCTGCGAACCGGCGCCGACCGCCAGGTAGGCGTTCATGCCCAACTCTTTCATCTGCTGTTCGCCGATGACGCGGGTGGTGATATTGGTGCTGAAGGCGTCCGCCAGCTGGCGAGCCTGCGAGGCCAGGTAGCCGGCGTTACAGATGTTCGGCGGCATGTTGCCGAGATCTTTGGCCGCCTTGATGCCGGAAGCCACCGCCAGACCGTGCTGAATGGCGCGCTCGCCGCTGGTGAGCTCACGGCGGGTCGGCACGTTGAACACCATTTTGCGCAGCGGACGGCGCGGCTCCACCTTGTTGCTTTTCAACTGATCGAAGGTGTAGAGCGTCTCTTTGGCCGTTTCTACCGCCTGACGCACTTTCCAGTAGGTATTGCGGCCTTTCACGTGCAGCTCGGTCAGGAAGCAGACCGCTTCCATCGAGCCGGTGTCGTTGAGGGTATTGATGGTTTTCTGGATCACCTGCTTGTATTGGCGCTCATCGAGCTCGCGCTCTTTGCCGCAGCCGATCAGCAGGATGCGCTCGGAGAGAATGTTGGGCACATGGTGCAGTAGCAGCGTCTGCCCGACCTTGCCTTCCAGTTCGCCACGGCGCAGCAATGCGCTGATATAACCATCACTGATTTTGTCGAGTTGTTCTGCGATAGGGGACAGGCGGCGCGGTTCGAAAACGCCGACTACAATACAGGCACTGCGCTGTTTTTCCGGGCTACCGCTTTTTACACTGAACTCCATGCACTCTCCTGAATCTTAAAGACAAAGGCGGACGCTACGGCTAGAATAACCGACTCCGTAACGATCTCCTGCCATTTGAGTTAACGGATTATGTTAACCTGAACGGCATAAATTGCTCTGTTTTGGCGACTATAAGCAAGTTCCTATAGGACACCCAAACGGCTTGATGTTGTAATACTATTTTAGCTGTGAAGGTTGCCATATGATGAGAATAAATGGCGGATTAACGATGAAATTATCGATTTTCCTGCAAAAAGACAAGTTTTCACAGGCGTAATAAGCGTGATCATCATAAGATATCTGGTACGGGAAACGCTCAAGAGCCAAATCGCCATCCTGTTCATCCTGCTTCTGATCTTCTTTTGTCAGAACCTGGTCAGGGTGTTGGGCGACGCGGTGGACGGCAATATCCCGACAAACTTAGTACTCTCCCTGCTCGCGTTGGGCGTGCCGAAAATGGCGCAGCTCATCCTGCCTTTGAGCCTGTTTCTCGGCTTGCTGATGACGCTTGGGCGGTTGTATACCGAGAGCGAAATCACCGTTATGCACGCCTGCGGGCTGGGTAAACGCACCCTGATTATCGCCGCCATGATCCTGGCGCTGCTCACCTCTGCGGTCGCGGCGGTGAACGTGTTTTGGGCCGGCCCCTGGGCCTCGCGCTATCAGGACGTGGTGGTGAACGAAGCCAAGGCCAACCCGAGCATCGCCGGGCTGGCGGAAGGGCAGTTCAAACCCTCGCAGGACGGCAACGCGGTGCTGTTTATCGGCAACGTGAAGGGCAGCACCTTCAACGACGTGTTCCTGGCGCAGCTGCGGCCGAACGGCAACCAACGCCCGTCGGTGGTGGTGGCCGAGCACGGCAACATCGTGCAGCAGAAAGACGGCTCGCAGGTGGTGACGCTCGACAAGGGCACCCGCTTTGAAGGCACCGCGCTGCTGCGCGACTTCCGCATTACCGACTTCACCGACTACAAGGCGGTGATTGGCCACCGCACCGTGGCGGCGGACAACACCGAATCCGAACAGATGTCGATGCAGACGCTGTGGGAGTCCGACGATCCGGACGCGCGCGCCGAGCTGCATTGGCGCCTGACGCTGGTGGTGTCGGTGGCGCTGATGGCGCTGCTGGTGGTGCCGCTCAGCGTGGTGAACCCGCGCCAGGGCCGCGTGCTGAGCATGCTGCCGGCCATCCTGCTGTATCTGATCTTCTTCCTGCTGCAGACCTCGCTGCGCTCCAACGCCGGCAAGGGCAAGCTGGATCCGATGCTGTGGCTGTGGTTGGTTAACGGCGTTTACTTCGCGATCGCGCTGGCGCTGAACCTGTGGGATACCGTGCCGATGCGCAAGCTGCGCGCACGCCTGAGAGGAGCGGCCTGATGTTTGGCGTATTAGACCGGTATATCGGTAAAACGATTTTCAACACCATCATTATGACGCTGTTCATGCTGGTGTCGCTGTCCGGCATCATCAAGTTCGTCGATCAGCTGCGCAAGGTCGGCCAGGGCGAATACACCGCGCTGAGCGCCGGCATGTACACCCTGCTGAGCGTGCCGAAAGACATCGAGATCTTCTTCCCGATGGCGGCGCTGCTCGGTGCGCTGCTCGGCCTGGGCCAATTGGCGACGCGCAGCGAACTGGTGGTGATGCAGGCTTCCGGCTTCACCCGCCTGCAGATCGCCGGCTCGGTGATGAAAACCGCCATTCCGCTGGTGCTGCTGACCATGGCGATCGGCGAGTGGGTGGCGCCGCAGGGTGAGCAGATGGCGCGCAACTACCGCGCCCAGCAGATGTACGGCGGCTCGCTGCTCTCCACCAAGAGCGGGCTGTGGGCGAAGGACGGCAACGACTTCATCTACATCGAGCGCGTCTCCGGCGATAAAGAACTCTCCGGCGTGAACATCTACCACTTCAACGACCAACGTCGCCTCGAGACGGTGCGCTATGCCGCTACCGCCAGCTTCGAGAACGGCCTGTGGCAGCTTTCGCAGGTGGACACCTCGGATCTGACCAACCCGAAACAGGTGACCGGCACCCAGACGCTGACCGGCGAATGGAAAACCAACCTGACCCCGGACAAGCTGGGCGTGGTGGCGCTGGATCCGGATTCGCTTTCCATCAGCGGGCTGCACAACTACGTGAAGTACCTGAAGCAGAGTGGCCAGGAATCCAACCGTTACCAGCTCAACATGTGGAGCAAAATCTTCTCGCCGCTGTCGGTGGCGGTGATGATGCTGATGGCGCTGTCGTTCATCTTCGGCCCGCTGCGCAGCGTGCCGATGGGTATCCGCGTGGTGACCGGCATCAGTTTCGGCTTCCTGTTCTATGTGCTGGATCAGATCTTCGGCCCGCTGAGCATGGTCTACAGCATGCCGCCGGTGCTGGGCGCGCTGCTGCCGAGCATGCTGTTCCTGCTGATCAGCGTGTATATGCTGCTCAAACGCAAGTAGCGGGGCGATCGGTAGTGAAGAAAGGCGTGGCCGTGGGGCCGCGCCTTTTTTGTTGGGGGGATCAGCCGACGCTTAGTAGCGCAATGCCGGCATCCTGATAGGCCTGCGCGTCTTCCGGCAGGCGATCCAGCACGAGAGTGTCGATCTGGGCAGGGGAGGCGAACTGCGCCAGCGAGGTGTTGCTCAGCTTGGAGTGATCGCACACCACGATCACCTGATTGGCATGTTCCACCATCGCGCGCTTGGTTTCTGCCAGCATGATGTCGGCCACGCAGGCGCCCTGTTTCAGCGACAATGCGTTGGTACCCATAAACGCCTTGTCGATGTTCAGCGTATCCAGCAGCGAACGGCCGTTGATGGCGACCGCGCAGTGATAACCCTTTTTGACGATGCCGCCCAGCAGGATGATCTGGATAGATTCGACGTCTTCCAGACTCTTGGCGATCATGAAATCGTTGGTGACCACGGTCAGGTTGCGGCGCTGGCGCAGATGGCGGGCGATCTGCAGGGTGGTGGTGCCGGTGTCCAATACGATGATGTCGCCGTCTTCCACCAGGCCAGCGGCCAATTGACCGATTTGCTCCTTGGCGCTGAGGTTCACCTCTTCACGCTGATCGGAACCGACCTCGAAGCTGGCGCGGGTGCGCAGAATGGCGCCGCCGTGGGTGCGTGTCAGCATACCGGCGTCTTCCAGAATGCGCAGATCGGTGCGGATGGTGGCGCCGGAGACGTTAAAGCGCGAGCTCATTTCCCCTACGGAGAGCTTGCGCTTCTCCTTGAGAATGGCGAGGAGTTTTTCCTGGCGCTCTTCTGCGAACATGCTCACTCATTCACTCCTGACAGGCACAATGGACGTGCGGCTAATATACCCCGCGTATCGGCGGCAGGCAAAGCGCTTGCCGGCCGCCGCTGGTAATATTCCACCAGGCGTTATCCCACCAGGTGTTATCCGTGCAAGATGCGAAGGTTACGGTCCGCCGGTCCTTTTTGATATAGTCTACCCAGCGGCGTATTGGGTAGGGGGCAGGCAGTTAATGGAATATGAAGAGAATATCAGTCACATTATCAGCAAGCATCTAGAAGCGGCATTAGGTGATTTCGGCGAGCTTATCTGGGCCTACGTGGTGTTATCCAAGAAAGATATGTCATGTATCTTTGGCGTCACCAATTATCCCGGTGAATGGGTAAAGCAATATAAAGAGCAAGGGCTGCAATATACCGATCCGGTAGTCATTACGGCGCTCAATCGCCTGACGCCTTTTGCCTGGGATGAGAATCTCATGGCCGGCGCCGGCTTCCGTTTTTCTGAGTTGTTCGAGCAAGCACGCGAATTCGGCGTAGCCGACGGCTATACCTTCGTGTTACATGATTTTAATAATAATCTGGTGACCCTTTCCTTTACCCTCGCAGCCGAGCGCAAGGCGGAAATCATGCAGATGCTGAACCAGCATAAAGGCGATATCTCGTTGCTGCTGGCATCGACCCATGAGATGTATTTAACGCTGACTTCACTGTCGGAAAAAAACACCGCACGCCAGGAAAAAAATGCCCGTTTTACAGAGAGAGAAAACGAGATCCTCTATTGGGCCAGCGTGGGGAAAACTTACCAGGAAATGGGCATAATCCTGGGGATCAAAACCTGCACCATCAAGTTTCATATGGGTAACATTGTCAAAAAGTTGGGGGTGGCGAATGCCCGGCATGCTATCCGTTTAGGGATGGAACTTCAGCTGATTAAACCGGTGGGGTAATTAGAACGCAGGCTCGTCGCTCAACGGCCAGGCGTTTAGCATGTGCTCGTCTTGCGTATTCAACTTTTTGAATATTCTGCTTTTTAATGTCTCCTGACTCTGACGATCAACGTGGCCCAACAGCAAATGAACGGGCTCGTTCTTTTCCGACATGCCTGTCTTCAGCAGCGTGACATTCCAGCCGGAGCTTTTGATGATATGCAACATCGGATGGCTGGAGACGGCCAGTATGCCGTCATAGCCGTGTTGCCGCGCATAGTTGATCAGGGACAAGAACAGCGCCAGAGTCACAGGGAACCGGCGGCCCAGCAGTGACTGGGTTCTTTCTTTATCGACGAAAAAGCGTGTGGACTCGATGAAATTCCCCTCTGGAATGACGACGTCATGAAAGAAAGAGGAAAATGCGCTGTTCAGCATATTCTTGTGTTTCATATCAATCATCCTGGTACCACAAACTATCATGTTGTTCTTTACGCCAAATATATAGTTTGTCTTATCATTATCAAACTCATCCAGCTCCTTGCCGTCTGAACAGTTCACGGCCCATTGCAGTCTATCTTTAAAGACGTTTTTCCTTAAAACATAAAGATCTGCTGATTTTTCGGTGCTCATTGATGCGTAGTTGGTGCTGTAAATATTAAACATAATGTTACCTTTGAATAAATTAAGAGAAATAACTTTATCCAGTAACATCAGAGAAGTTTCACTACGAGCATGCCGGTGCGTGAGAATGATAAGGCTTTTTAAGCGATCGGCGCTAACCTTATTATGCCGTGTGGCGAGACAGTTTCAGGGCAATGGGACGGTGAACAAAGCAAGTCAGCGAGATTGAACGCCCTGGCCTATAAGGCAAGAGAGGATTTCAATTTGCTCCTTGGCTGCCCGGCGTTATCTTTCGTGGCGAAATATTAACCGGTTATTTTATAATGAATGGTGTTTTCATTATTTTAATAGTGAATTGGTGATATTTTATTACTGGAGATTTCCCGATAAGGCATGACTTTGTCATCCGGCAGAGGAATAAGCGTGTAAAGGGCAGCTGGAGTGATGTCCCAGGGCCTGAACTTCTACAGAAGTTAAATTCATCTTAAAAAATATCTGATAGAGATCACATTATTTTGATGACAGAAACGGTGCTATTTCGTGATGGTTCTGCGGGTATTTTGGGTTTTTGTGTGAAATGAGCAGCGTGTGGTGGTCGTGGTAGAACGCCGTGGCGGCTGAGATACAGAGTGAAAAATAGTGCTGGCAGCCGATTTCCGCTATGTGAAATAATAACCTAACTGACCTAATGAAGGTCTAGCAAGGTACTATACTTTAGTCTAACTAGCTTCTAACTCCCTAAGGCGATACACTTTTCTGGTCAGTTCTCGACGAAAAAAACATAAAAAAAACCTGACCTCGTAGGGTCAGGCTGCCAAGATCGGCCAACACCAGGGAAAATTTTCTTACACCATCTTAAAGCTATCAACTCAGCAGAGGCAAGTGTTCTCTGCTGGTTTTTAGCTTTGGGTTGCTGTTTTGTTACGTATGCACGCTATTTTCTGTTGGTTCCAGATAAAATCCCCTCTCAACAAATAACATCTCTCTCCTGACAACCCCGTTCCCATTGGCTTATTCCAGCCATGACTGCCATAAATGAAAAAATATTGTTCCTGGAATGTTGCGCAAACTCATTCTTTATTGGCTGACACATTGTTATGCAATTATTTGCAGTGTTGTCATTGCGGCTGGGGATTATTTGGCTCTGCCCGGTAGGGCGATTGAGGAAATGTAGGCGATGGCCGATAAGGTGCATGGCTATGGCGGTGAAGGCTCGTGAGCTGACAAAAAAAGCGAATGAGGCCCGATGGGTTATAACCGCCATCGGGCCTTGTGTTATGTGGGAAGAAACATTACAGCGGTTGGCTGAACTCCACCCGTTCGCCGTCCGGCCCGGCGATCATCAGATAGCGCACGCCGTTGGCGCCGCTGGGTTGCAGTGTCGGCCCTTCAATCACCTGATACCCCAGATCCGCCAGCCAACGCTGCGTGGCCGCCAGATCGGTGACCCGCAAAGCGATGTGGTCGATACCATAGGTGCTGGCGGGGCGAATCAGCCCTTCGGCGGGCAGCTGGTATAACTCCAGCGTTAGCTCACCCAACTGCAAAAACTGTACGGCGACGGGGCCGCCGAGCGCCAGCGTTTGTCGGGGTTCGAAACCGAGTGAACGATAGAAGCCGGCGGCGCGTTCGATATCGGCGCAGCGCAGACCGACGTGCATCAACCCGTTAATCCGGTGTGCCATATCAAATCCCCTTGCGCGCGCAGTAGAAGCCATAGAAGGCGACGTAGGCGAAGCAGACCAGCGGTACGGCGAAGGCGATCTGCATATCGCCGCCGTTGAGATCGGAGATGATGCCCATGATTAACGGCACCACCGCGCCGCCGATGATCGACATCACCACGATCGAACCGGCCACCTGAGTTTCTTCGCCCAGCCCTTTGATCGTCAGGCCAAAGTTGGTTGGCCAGCACAGCGCCATGCAGAAGTTGACGCCCATGATCGCCACTACCGCCAGCAGGCTTTGGATGTTGACGGCCAGCAGCAACAGCAGCACGCATACCGAACAGAACACGCCGAGCAACCGCGCCGGGCTGAACTTTTTCATCAGCGCGGTGGTGACCACCTTGCCGGCCGAGTAACAGACCAGCGTGGCCAGCAGCCAGTAGGTGGCCGAATGCTCGGTTGCCCCCTGTTCAATCATTTGCACAAAACGAATGGTGAAACTCCACAGCCCTACCTGCGCGCCGACATACAGGAACTGCGACAGCACCCCCAATCGGAAGCGCGGCAGTGCCAGCAGGATCTTCAGCGATTGCATCAGCGGCTTGCCCGCTCCCTGGTGCGAGCGTTGGGTTTTGCAGGCGGGGAATTTCGCCGCCACGAAGATCAGTGCCAACACGATCAGCACGCTGCCGATGATCAGATAAGGTGTGACCACCTGCGACACCATCTGGGTGCGTGCCGCTTCGGCCGCCGCCGGTGCCATCTGCAGCAGCTCGGCGTGGCTGGGATCGTTTTTGCCGAATACCAGCTGCTGGCCGATCAATACGCCAAAAATGATCCCCAGCGAGTTGAATATCTGCGAGAAGTTGATGCGCTGGGTGGAGGTTTCCAGCGGCCCCAGCAGGCTGGAGTAAGTATTGGCGGAGGTTTCCAGGAACGACAGCCCGGTGGCGATCACCCCCAGGCAGGCCAGGAAGGCACCGTAGGTCATGATCTGCGCTGCCGGGATAAACAGGAAGCAGCCGAGCGCGTACAGGCACAGGCCGATTACGATCGCCACCTTGTACGAGTAGCGTTTGATCACCGCTGCGGCGGGCAGCGCCATCACGAAGTAGCCGAGGAAGAAGATCGACTGCACCAGTGCGGTTTGGGTATCCGACAGATCGAACCCCTTTTTGAACTGGGCGATCAGAATATCGTTCAGGTTGCCGGCCATGCCCCACAGGGCGAACAGGCAGCAGACCAGCATCAGCTGCAGCCAGGGCGTAGCGGGCAGATAGGCGCTGCGGTCGATACTTTCGGCCGCGGCGTGCTGCGCGATGTCGCCCTTGTTAATCAGAGAGTCGCTCATTGCGGTGTTCCTTCATCCGGAGAAAAAGAGAACGAGCTAATAACGTCAAGCTGTTCGTAGAGGGGTTGCGCCTGGCGGTAGAGCTGTTCGAACAGCTCGAAGCAGCGCAGGTAGTGTTCGTGCTGGCGCGGATCGGGAGTAAATTCGCGCTCGATGCTGACGGTGCGGCTCACCCCCTGGGCAAAACTGCTGAACAGCCCGACGCCGACCCCGGCGACGATCGCGCAGCCGGTGGTGCCGTTCTCCTGATTGCGCGTCTGCAGCAGCGGCAGGTTATAGACCGAGGCTTTGATCTGCAGCCACAGCGGGCTGCGTGCGCCACCACCGGAGGCAATCATTGCCTCCGGCTCCTGTGCGTGGCGCCTGAGCTGCTGGAGATTACGCAGGGAGGCCAGCGCTACGCCTTCCAGCACCGCGCGGTAGAGATGCGGCTGCCTATGCTTGCGCTGCAGGCCGAAGAACTGCGCGCGCGAGTTGGTGTGTTCCGCCAGCCGCTCGCCGGTCAGGTAGGGCAGGAACAGCAGCCCCTCGGCACCCGGCGGCACCTCGGCCGCCATATCGAGCATCTGCTGATGGCTGAGTTGGCCGGCGCTCAGCGCCGAACGCGCCCAGCGCATGGCGTCGCCACCGGCATCGAGCAGGGTAAAACCGCCCCAGGCCGAGTTGGCCAGGTGCAGGTTGTTGACGCCGGCGGAGAGCAGCGGGTGTTCCGAGACCACGGTGAGCAGCGTGGAGGTGCCGGTGCTGTCGGAGGCGATGCCGGCCTGATAGACGCCTGAGCCGAGCAGGGTAGCGGCCATATCTGCCGTGCCCGCTACCACCGGCACCCCCGGCGGCAGACCGGTCACGCGTGCCGCTGCGGGCGTAATGTGGCCAATCACCTCGCTGGAAAGATGGATGGCGGGCAGCTGATCGGCGCGCAGCCTGAACTGCCGCAGCGCCTCTGGCGACCACTGCAGCGTGGCGCTGTCCATCAGGTAATAGCAGGAGGCTTCGCTGTAATCGGTGGCGCGTACGCCGCAGAGCCGGAAATTGACGTAATCCTTCGGCATCAACACCGTAGCGATGCGCTCCCACTGCGATGGGTGATGCTCGCGCAGCCAGGCCAGCTTGAACGCCGGCCAGGCGGCGGTGGGGGGATTGTTCAACAGTTCAAGCCAGGGCTGCGGCGGCTGTTGGTGGCTAAAGCGCGCCACCTGCGGCTGCGCGCGTTTGTCGTTCCACAGCATGGCGCGATCGACGACCAGCTCGCCGTCGGCATCGAGCAAGACCGTGCCGTGCATTTGCCCGCAGGCGCCGACGGCGGCGATACGCGGCCAGTATTCGGCGTAGCGCGCGTACAGCTCCTGCGTACACTGGCAGACACTCTGCCACCACAGTGAAGGCGGTTGTTCCGACCAGCCGGCCTGCGGCGTGATCTGCTCGTACTCGCGCTGCGCGAAGCCAAGGATTTCCCCGGTGTTGGTGACCAGCCCGGCGCGGGTGCTGCCGGTGCCGATATCAAGGGTAAGAAGTAAATCTTTCATTGTTATCACTCCCGTGGCGGATGGCGCGGGCCACCCGCAGAAGCGTGCGCTGGGATCGCGCAAGATTAGTTATCGTTCAGTTCTGGGAACAGGCCTGGATCCTGTTCGAGCTGCTCCAGCACACGCTGAGTGGCCGCCGCGCTCATGCCAAAGCGGCGCACGCCCAGCCGATATAGCGCGCGCACCGTGTCCAGATCGCGAATGCCGCCGGCCCCTTTGATCTGGATGCGACCACGCAGCTGATCGGCGATGATCGCCACTTTCTCTACCGTGGCGCCGGTCGGTGCCCAGCCGGTGGAGGTTTTCACCCAGGCCATGCCGACCTCGACGGCGATATCGCACACCCGACGGATCTGCTGCTCGTTCAGATAGTGCGTCTCCAGAATGACTTTGGCCGGTACCGGCGCGGCGGCCTCGACTACCCGGCGCAGATCTTCGCGCACATAGTCGTAATCCCCCGACAACACCTTGCCGATGTTCACCACCATATCGACCTCGCGTGCGCCCTCGGCGATCAGCTGGCGCACCTCCTGCACCTTGAGGTCGGTAGTCTGCCCGCCGCCGGGAAAGCCGATCGGCCCGCCAATCATCACGTCCGCCTGGCCGCGCTCCGGCAGCAGGGTGCTGAGGAAACGCGTCCAGCACGGCAGCACGTGTACCGAGATGATGCGATAGCGGCTGGCCAGCGCGGCGCAGTGGCGCACGTCTTCCTCGGTATTGGTGGCCTGCACCGCGCTCAGATCGATCAACCTGGCCATGCGTTTGGTTGTTTCATTCATTGCGTTTATCCTTTTTTTATTTTCATTTGATTTTATTTATTCACCTTATTCTCTTTCATATGGCTTTAAAATCAGCATTTGGTGAAATTGTGATCGGATCTGCGGTTTTGCTGTGAGGGGCGTGAAAGTGCGGGAGGAAGATGCGGTAAACGCCGCAATAAGAGGGTAAGCGGGGATTGTGACGCTTTTTTCAACATTTAACTCATTGAATGCCTGATAACTCTTGCGCACCGATCGCGGGAAGGTATAATGCACCCGTTTTCCGCATACTACTTCAGTGCCGAAGTGGCGAAATCGGTAGACGCAGTTGATTCAAAATCAACCGTAGAGATACGTGCCGGTTCGAGTCCGGCCTTCGGCACCATTAAGTACCGCGCGAACAAGAAGCCACCGAAAGGTGGTTTTTTTGTGCCTGGAATCTTCCTACCGCAATTACCTACCCACTTTACACTGTATTGACGTATTTCCCATTTCATTAAAAACCGGATCTTCCTGATGCTTTCCTAAGGCCTATCTGATTGACCTTAAAGGCTAAAATGGCGTTTCATTGAACCCTTTCGGATCAAGGAGTTCCAGGATGGAGCCACAACAGGAAGGTATCACGCGGGCGTTAACGCCGGGCGAAGTCAATCTGGCACGCTCGGTGTTTGGCAGCACCATTTTCTATCAGAGCGTGTTGGTTCACTGCGACAGCTACCTGCCGTTTGGGCTGCAGAATCAGTACACGGCGATGAGCCCGAATGGGGAGTTGTACTTTCGTAGGTCACTCTATGAAAGAGATTATGCGAACCAGGATCCTGAAGCTCAGCATCTTTTTATTCATGAGATGGCACACGTTTGGCAGCACCAGAAGGGCATGTGGGTACGTACCCGTGGGCTTCTCAGTTGGGCGGTAAGTTATCAATATCGGCTTGATCAACCTTTGCTGCGCCACTACAGCATGGAACAGCAGGCATCGATAATTGCGGACTATTTCATTCTCAAGAGATATGGGACGAATACCTTCTTCCGCTTGCCAAACAGGAAACTCATCGGGATAGTGGACAGACGGACATTGTCACAATTTCAACCCATCATCAGAAGCGCAGGGCTGCCGCTATGAGAAAATATTTATTCCTTCTTCTTCCTCTTTTTATCTCAGGTTGCCCAACCGGTGACAGGTTTAATCTCTATCAAGTACAAAGTAAGATCGTAGACGGTAAAGTCTGCGTCTTTTTTAATGAGAACGATATCGTAAAAAATGAATCCATACTGAATATCGCCATCTGGAAGCAAGGGGGCGATACCTACGTATACGAAAAATCATATGCTTACAGCCCGATAACGTTGGAGGCTAACAAGTGTGTTCCAGGTATCGGTGAGTTTAGTTTTATCGCTGGTGAAGGATACACTGTGTTGGTAAGAACACCGCTGAATTCATATCGAACCAGTTTTGTTGTGTGGAGGAAAGGTGAAAGCATGATGCTGAAGCCCGATTAGAGTTTAACGATATGTTTTAGCTAATTATTGTCATGAGAATAATTTATTAATTCTATAGGAATTCAATCGGTAACTGGAAGCGCAGGGCTGTCACTATGAAAAAATTACTCTTACTCTTTATTCCTATTTTTATCTCTGATTGCTCGATGTATGATAGGTCTATTCTCTATTAAGCGAAAAATAATGCTTCAGAAGACAAAATGGTTTTTTTAATGAAAAATAACCCTCCTATATCCATGTAAGTGACATAGGAGAATTATTGTCTATGAATTTAATCTATATGAAATCGGCCTCTTTCAACTCCAACTTCACCATCAGCTTCTTGTTCACCTCTTTCCCATCCATCCCACTATGAATCCGGCGATGGCAAGTTGGGCAGATGGCGCCCACCCACTGCGGGTGATCGGGGCCTTCGTCGGCTAGGCGCTTTGTGTGGTGGGGTTCGAGGTAGGGCTCGCCGTTCCTTTTCTTGAACGGTGCTGGCTGATCGCAGGCTTCGCAGATGCCATTGGCGCGCTTGAGCACGTATTTTTTTACGTCTTCGCTGCGTTTGAACCAGGATTTTTTGCTGTCGCTCTGTTGGCGCTGGCCTGATTGCTTTGAGGACTGCAGTGCCTTCTTGCGCAACTGTTCGAGCGTTTCTGTCTGCGTATCGGCTTCATCGGTTTCTGCTTCTTCTTCAACGGCGTGCAGTGATGAGACTTTAAACAAGTTAAAGGTAATGCCTTGGCGCATGTTATTTTCGAAATCTAAGCACTGAATATGATCCCAAGAATCGCACTCAAACATGCCAAGATAGCGAACGCCTTTTTCTTTCTTGTTGTCTTCGAATAGGAAGATGTCTTTGCCGTCTTTTTTATGATCGCGGATGGATTTATTGCCTCGAATAAATTCCATATCACCTTTTTGGCCTTCTCCCGTATAAGAGAAGCTGCCTTCGGGTGTCCATCCATCTTTATAGCCGTAGGTTTCGCCGCTTTCTCCGGTGAAGATAAAGATCACCGGAAATTCCCGTGGGGTCCAGATACCGCCTTGCAGCTGCCCGCCGTAGAGCTCGATAAGTGCTTTGCGTGTGTAGAGTTTACCTTCGGTTAAATAGTCAAAAGGATGTGGCGTTTCGGCGATCTCAAAACCGAGGCCTTTGAGAAATTGGATGGCTTTTTCCGTTCCTCTATCGGCGTTGATTCCCTTAAACGGATAACCATGCTGCTCACTGTATGCCCTAGCGGCAATGCCTCGTATATCGTACTTCTCGCCATTATAAAGAAGGGTGTTTTTTTTAAATCTCTTAATTTTATGTTGTTTTAAGAATTCATCTCGGCCAATTTTTTTATATTCTTCGATGGCTTTTAAAACGGATTCTTTTGAAGATAACGCCTCTATTGCAGTTGCCAAAACCACGTCCTCACATTACCGAGCAGACTCTGAGCAATGTGCTTGCTGACGGGAGCAGTATGCATCAATACCCAGCAGTTAACTCATCGATTTACCGAATGCGTTAACTATGCCAGGTAGGGGAGGAAATGCCTACCTTGATGAATGCTTTTGTTGTGATACGTCAGTCAGATCTATTGGAAAAACGTGAGTGGGAAGGGCGATGAGCATCGCCCTAATTGCCATTTACGTTAGCCGCAGGCTTCCATCTCCCGCAACGCCCGCCCATAAAGGTTACACAGCGCAGGAACCAGATGTGCCGTAGCGTTGAGATATCGATTCATCTGCTCCCAGCCTTCGGCATCCAACTGTGGGTGCTTTTGCAGTAAATGGCCGAACAGCATCAGCCCGTGGCACAGCCCTTCCGCCTGTTCGGCAGAGAGTGCTGCTAAGTCTAAAAGTTCTGAGGGATTGAAAGCGCTAAGCTCGAGGTGGTTAAACAGTCGGCGGTAGAGGGTGAGGGTACTTGTGGTGTTTTCGGTGATGGCGACATTTTCCATGTGTCTTTATCCTTAGTGTGTAGTATGTGTACTACCACATGAGACGCTAAACCCATGGTGGTAGCCCAAGCGGAGTTAGCGTTACCGGACACGAAGGAAACCGGCGCTTCTTGCGAAGCCCCCACTTGGGCCACCATAATTCTGGATGTTTAAAGCCCCAACATTATATACATAATGCTGCCTTGTGTAAGTGTTCGGAACGCTAACTCCGGCTGCGGATTTTGCCGCAGCGAAAAAACTATAACGTTATCAGTAAAAGGATAAAATAAGCTGTATGGAATTACAGGCTGTTTAATCATGAGATTGGAATGTTGATCGCAGTTTTTAATTTGTAATTCAGACCAATCAGTTGGGGTAATTCATTTTCTAAGTGAATTATTAAATGTGTGAATTTAGTTGTCACGAAAAACATTGAAGTGAATGAATGTAAAAAAGAATGGTTGAATATTTATCCTGTGTGCCTAGGGTGCTATTATCAACCTCTTTGTTAATACTCACGGTAGTGAGTTTCTTAAAATAATGACAGGGATGCACCACGATGGAAAAGAAAGAGGGAGCCTTAAGACTATTAACCTCTGGGGAGATCGGCCTTGCGAAGTCGGTATTTGGTGGTTCAATTATTTATGGGAAAGTCTGGGTTCATCACGATAGCTATTTCCCCTTTGGATTGCAAAATCGAAATACTGCGATGTCACCCAATGGTGAGCTGTATTTTAGAGACTGGTACGTGTCTGATTTCTCAAAGGAAGGTTATAGTCATAAACATCTTTTCATCCATGAAATGGTTCATGTTTGGCAATACCAGCGTGGTATGTGGGTTAAGGCCCGGGGCCTCTACAGTTGGTTGGCAAATTACAGTTATGAACTGGATGGCTCCAAGCTCCTAAAGAACTACGCTATGGAGCAACAGGCTCAGATCGTTGCTGATTATCATTTGTTGACCTCTTCAGGTTATGCTATTTGGAGAAACCGCTTCGGCAAGGAAGTGACTTACAGCGGCAATGACTATGCCGATGTGAGAAAAGTAAAAGAAAAATATGAGAAAGTATTAGTCGGTTTTCCTTACAAGTAAGAGGGTTGGTTATGAAGGCGAGAGTGTTCTGTGTCGTTGTTGGTGTGTCCTTGCTAAGCGCTTGTATAGGCGATCGTCTCGATCAGCGCTATGCGCCGGATATCCCTATCACCGCCCATGCTAAAGCGAATGGCGACATCTGCATCTATCCGTCACCAAAGGAAAACGAAAGGCAAGATACGCTCTATCTCACTGGTGATACGGATGAGAAATTGATTGAGGTGGCGAATCAGGATCTGAAGAATGGCATTTGTGTTAGCCAAGAAGATTACCCGTTTCAGGAAAATCATATCTACAGCATGAGGCTGAATTTTGTGCCGATTGAGAAGCGCAGAAATCTGCAGGATGTTTCCGGCAGGGCCTTTATTGCTCACATCAAAGTGACAAAGCTCAACGGCGCTTACGAAGTTGAAAATATCACACAGGGCAGCAGGTAACGCAGAGACAAAATGAAACGGATCTTCCCCCTCACATTCCCCTTCCTGCTCGCCGGTTGTCCGTCGATAGGTGATCGTATCCCCGTAGACTACCCCGCAACCGCCAGCCTGCGTGAGGGCAAAGTATGCATCACCGTTCAGCCGCAGGTAGACGAAAAGCTCGCGGGTATTTCGATATACCGATTGGATGAGGCGCAGAACCGCACATTCAAATTCTTCGATCCGCTGCGGGATGTTGCCCCCAATCAGTGCGTCCCTGATGAAGGCTACGTATTTACGCCGGGGCAGCAGTACCATTTCTCCGTGAAGCTGGTCTCCCAGAAGAAACAACAGGCAGGTGAGTTTCCCTCTGCACGTGAGTTCGTCGCTGAATTTGCCCTACAGCAAGTAGCAACGGAACTACGGCTAATGCCACTCTCTCCACCCCATTAGCACCATAAGACCATAAAGGAGCCCACCCACAGGCTCCCATATCCAACCCCCCGCTTACCCCAACCCCCCAATCCTTCCCCGAATCTCCTCCTCCGGCAGATCCACGCCGATAAACACCAGCGTACTCTTGCGCTCTTCCTCCGGCAGCCACTCCCGATCCCAGTCGGCGTTATACAGTCGCTGCACGCCCTGGAACAGCAGGCGGCGCGGCTCGTCTTCGATAGACAGAATGCCTTTGTAACGCAGCAGGTTGTCGGCGTATTCCAGCAGCAGGCCTTCCATCACGTCGGAGATTTGCATCAGCGGCAGCGGGCGTTCCAGCGTCACGACAATTGAGCGGATGTCGCTCTGCGGCTGCGGGATGCGGCGGAACAGCGGGGTGGCTGGCGTCAGGTTGAGCTTGTCGTTCAGCGTAAAGCCTTCGATGTCGAACAGCACGCTCAAATCGATGTCGCCGTGCGTCACCTTGTAGACCGGCGCGCGGGCGTTCATCCGCTGCAGCCGCTGGATCAGCGCCTCGCAGTCCGGCGCCACGTCGGTTTTGGTCAGCAGGATGCGGTCGGCGTAGCCCACCTGCGCCTGGGCGATGCTGAACTGGCTCAGCTGCTGGTCGGCGTGCGCCGCGTCCACCAGGGTGATGATGCCGTCCAGCAGGAAGCGCTCGCACAGGATCTCGTGCGAGAAAAAGGTCTGGGTAATCGGGCCGGGATCGGCCATGCCGGTGCATTCGATGATCAGCCGGTCGAACGCCAGCTGGCCGCTGTCGACGCCGTCCAGCAGATCCAGCAGCGCGTCCGCCAGTTCGTTGGACTTGCTGCAGCAGATGCAGCCGTTGCTCAGGGTGGTAATGCGGCTGGCGCGATCGCCGATCAGCGCGTCGTCGATCGGCACTTCGCCGAACTCGTTCTCGATGACCGCGATTTTATAGCCGTGTTCGGCGTTCAGGATGTGGCGCAGCAGGGTGGTTTTGCCGGCGCCCAAAAAGCCGGTCAGGATGGTGACTGCAATGGGTTTCATACGGGTCCTTGTGACTGCGGGTTAACAGCAGCGCATGCCGCCTTTGCCGTCGCCGCCGTAGCGCGCTTGCTGGCGCTCGCGGAAAAATTCTTTATAGGTCATCACCGGCTTGTCCGGGTGGTTGTCTTTCATGTGCTGGACGTAGGTATCGTAGTCAGGCACGCCCACCAACATGCGCGCCGCCTGCCCGAGATATTTCCCCGCCTGGCCGAGATTTCCGAACATAAGCCTTCTCCAACTTTACCCTGCATCACTACAGCGCTTGCTTAAGCCTGATATTAGGGGAAGCCGGGGGATGGGGTTCCCGCAGGGATGCCCCACCTCCGGGTCGCCCCGGGTATCTCGATTGCATCGCGCCGCACGCCTGGCATCTTGTGATGCACAGGCCGTGCGGCTTTGGGTACTACTTAACGTTTATTATGCAGGGTATCCGTTAAATCACATCAATGCTGGGTCGAAACTTTGACCTCCCCCTCAGTTACGCCGTCGGCGGGCGCGGCCTGCGGCACCGGTACGTAAGGCGTTTCCTGGTCGGTGCGTTTCGGGTTTTTGTGCGCCGCCAGCGCGGTTTTCACCCCGTAGAAGATGATGCTGTACACCACCAGCAGGAACAGAATGCTCAGCCCGGCGTTGGTGTAGTTGTTCACCACGATGTGGTTCATGTTGGCGATCTGCTGGGCGCTCAGCTCGGCGCCGCCTTCGGCGATCTTGCGCTTGTACTCGCCGGCCAGGAAGAAGAAGCCTTCCAGCTGCGGGTTGTCGCTGAACAGCTTCAGCCCCAGCGCGTAGGTGGTGCAGATCAGCAGCCACACCGCCGGCAGCACGGTCACCCAGATGTATTGGGTGCGCTTCATCTTAATCAGCACCACGGTGCCCAGCACCAGCGCCACGGCGGCCAGCATCTGGTTGGAGATGCCGAACAGCGGCCACAGGCTCTTCACGCCGCCGAGCGGATCCACCACGCCCTGATACAGCAGGTAGCCCCACAGCCCGACGCAGCCGGCGGTACCGACGATGCCGGCCACCAGCGAGTCGGTTTTCTTCAGGAACGGCACGAAGTTGCCCAGCAGATCCTGCAGCATGAAGCGGCCGGAGCGGGTGCCGGCGTCCAGCGCGGTCAGGATGAACAGCGCCTCGAACAGAATGCCGAAGTGGTACCAGAAGCCCATGTTGGCGCCCGGAATGATCTGGTGGAACACGTGGGCGATGCCCACCGCCAGCGTTGGCGCGCCGCCGGCGCGGTTCAGCACCGAAGGTTCGCCGATGTCGGTGGCGGTCTGCAGGATCTGTTCCGGGCTGATGACGAAGCCCCAGGAGCTGACCGCCGCCGCCGCGTGCACGGTCACGTCCTTCAGCGAAGCCATGATCATCGGCGCGTCTTCGGTGCCTAAGCGGTGCAGATCCGGCATGGTGATGCCCAGCGCCGCCGGCGGGGTGTTCATGGCGAAGTACAGGCCCGGCTCGATGATGGAAGCCGCCACCAGCGCCATGATGGCGACGAAGGACTCCATCAGCATCGCGCCGTAGCCGATAAAGCGCGCGTCGGTCTCATTGGCCAACAGCTTCGGCGTGGTGCCGGAGGCGATCAGCGCATGGAAGCCGGAGACCGCGCCGCAGGCGATGGTGATGAACAGGAACGGGAACAGGGTGCCTTTCCACACCGGGCCGGTGCCGTCGACGAACTGGGTGACCGCCGGCATTTTCAGCTCAGGGTTGAGGATCACGATGCCGATCGCCAGCCCGACGATCACGCCGATTTTCAGGAAGGTGGCCAGGTAGTCGCGCGGCGCCAGGATCAGCCACACCGGCAGCAGGGCGGAGACGAACGCGTAGCCGATCAGCGTGAAGGTGATGGTGGTGTCTTTAAAGGTCAGCGCCGGGCCCCAGTACGGGTCGTGCGCCACCACGCCGCCGAACCAGATGGCGGCCACCAGCAGCACGATGCCGATGATTGACACTTCACCCACGCGGCCGGGGCGCAGATAGCGCATGTAGATGCCCATAAACAGCGCGATCGGCACGGTGGAGCAGACGGTGAACACGCCCCACGGGCTTTCCGCCAGCGCTTTCACCACGATCAGCGCCAGCACCGCCAGGATGATGATCATGATCAGGAAGCAGCCGAACAGCGCGATGGTGCCCGGTATCGGCCCCATCTCTTTTTTGATGATCTCACCGAGCGAGGCGCCGTTGCGGCGCGAGGAGATGAACAGCACCATAAAGTCCTGCACCGCCCCCGCCAGCACCACGCCGCCCAGCAGCCACAGCGTGCCGGGCAGGTAGCCGACCTGCGCGGCCAGCACCGGCCCCACCAGCGGCCCGGCGCCGGCGATGGCGGCGAAGTGGTGGCCGAACAGCACGTTCTTGTTGGTCGGCACGTAGTTCAGGCCGTCGTTGTTGACCACCGCCGGGGTGGCGCGGCCGGCGTCCAGCTTCATCACCTTGGTGGCGATGTACAGGCTGTAGTAGCGGTAGGCCACCAGATACACCGCCACCGAAGCGACGACGATCCACAGCGCGCTGATGTGTTCGCCGCGGCGCAGCGCCACCACGCCGAGGCAGGCTGCGCCGAGTATCCCCAGCAGCATCCACGGAATGTGCTTTAAAATCCCCTCTCGTTTCATGAGGTATCCTTAATTCCAGTCTGCAAAATATGAATGAACTCATCCGCTTGTAAGAGATGTCAGAGTGGCGCGGTGAGCCGTAGCGTCTTTCCCGAGGTAAGGCGGGTTTAGGAACAGCTCATCATCGCCGGGGGTAAGGGGGGAAGACAGGCGTATTTCGGTCAGCGGTCAGATCCGCCGGGTGAACGGTTGGATTGGCGGGGTGAGCGGTTGGCGGCTGGTTTCATCATGTTTTGAATATAGTGGCGGAGTTGTGTCGGGTGAGAATCGTATATACCCTGCGTAGGCAACGTATGGAAAAGGATAAAGACATGGAAGAACAAACAGAAGGCGTCAGCAGTGAAATGCGCGTCAAAATAAAAAAGGTGTTGCGTGAAATAGAAGCGCGATATGACGTAAGAGTGTTATATGCCTGCGAGTCCGGCAGCCGTGGATGGGGATTCGCCTCGCCGGACAGTGATTACGACGTGCGTTTCTTGTATGTGCATCGGCCTGAATGGTATTTGCGCGTTGAGACGCAGCGTGACGTGATCGAGCTGCCGATAGATGATGAGCTCGACGTCTGCGGGTGGGAATGGCGCAAGTCGCTCGGCCTGTTAAAGCGAGCTAACCCGACGTTGATCGAATGGCTGGATTCACCGGTGGTTTATCGGCAGGATGCTGAAAGTGTAGAGGCGCTGAAAGGCGTCGTACCTGAGTGGTTTTCCGCAACGCGAGCACGCTGGCATTATCTTTCCATGGCGCGTAAAAATTTCCGCGGCTACTTACAAGGCGAGGAAGTTCGCCTAAAAAAATATTTCTACGTTCTGCGGCCACTGCTGGCCGTCCTTTGGATAGAAGCGGGCAAAGGGGTGCCGCCAATGCGTTTCGATCACCTGCTGGCTGGAACGGTGAGCGATCCATTGTTGTTAGCGGAAATTCATGCCTTGTTGACGGTCAAAAAAAGAGCCGGAGAAGCAGAATACGGTCCCCGTAGGGAGCTGATACACGCGTTTATTCTGCAAGCGCTTAAGGCTCATGAACAACCGGCTGAATTACCTGATAGCTGCGCGCGCAGTGATTTCTCGCTCGACGAATTGCTTTATAAAACCGTCATGGCGTAATGGTCGTGTGGGTTGCCGATGAGGGGGCATAGGAGGGCGTAATAATCCCTTTCTGTGCTGTTGCATTGGCAATCACCGCCAGGCTGCCGCTGTTGCCAATGCAGACCCCGGAATAACCGGCCGGCTTTAACCCCCTGTTTTTCAGTTCGCTTACCGGGTGCCGAACGTTTCCGGCAGCCTGTCTCCTCAAACCGTCTGCATGGCCTGCAGCAGGTGGATAAACGCGGCGCTGAGCGGCGGCGTGGCCGGCTCATGGCGGGTAAAGACGTAAAAGCGCGCGCTGATGTCGATCTCGTGCGTCGGGATTTTCTGCAGGTGCAGCTGCGGGGCGTAGTGTGCGACCACCCGATCGCTCAGCAGTGCGATATAGCCTTGCTGCCTGACCAGGCACCAGGTCGCCAGAAAGGAGTCGGTCTCGACGATCTGGCCGTGCGGCGTATAGCGTTCGGCGATCTCGCGGATGGCGGCATGCCCCACCGAGCAGGAGCGCGGCACCACCCATTTGGCCTCGGCCGGCGGCTGCCCGGCTGCGGTAAGATCGCCTCCCTGATAGAGCGAGAAGCGCTCGCTCTTCAGCGCCTGCATGGCCAGATCGGCGCCGCCCGCCGCGCCGTTCAGGCTGCTGACCGCCAAATCCAGCTCGCAGTTTCGCAGCCGGGCCAGCAGGCCTTCCGGGCCGTCTTCCACCACCGTCACCCGGGTATGCGGGTAGCGGCGGTTGAAGCCTTCGAGCACCTGAGGCAGATAGCAGAGCAGCGGATCGACGCTCATCCCCACCCGCAGGCGCTTCTCGCCGTCAGCGCTCAGGCCGCGCAGCTCGTCAAACGCGTTGAGCAACTGATTGGTGGCGGCGTCTATCCGCCGGTAAAACAGCTCACCGACCGCCGTCAGGCGCACGCCGCGGTTGCTGCGCTCCAGCAGCCGCGCGCCAATGGTCATTTCCAGCTCTTTAAGCACCCGGCTGAGCGTCGGCTGCGAGATGGCCAGCTTTTTCGCGGCCTCGTGCAAGCTTCCACAGTGGACAATGTCTTTGAACATCGTCAGATGCGCCAGCTTTGGCATGGTTTTCATGGTTGATCTCCCTGGAAGTGAACGGCATCAGCCGGAGCCGGCGATGCGGCTGTAATAGGCCTGTTTCATCATGCTGTCGTTCAGCAATTTATTGATGGTCTGGTCGAGCACCGGCGTGGTGACGGAGGCCGGCATCAGCGTGGCAGTGATCTCCACGTCGTCGTCGCCAAAGGGTTCGATATCCAGATGCGAGATAAAGCAGTTTTCCCCTTGCAGCACCTGTTTGAATTTGGCCAGCGCTTCACGCTGCTCATGTTCGAAGGCAATGACGCAAATCTGGTAGGTAGACTCACCGTTAACGTCATTGAAGGGCTGTTTGTTGACCATATTGACCAGCGGGCGCAACAGGGTGTTGGCGGCGAGCACGAACAGCGTGGCGGCCAGCGCATCGCCGTACAGGCCGCAGCCGGCGCAGGCGCCGACCGCCGCGGAGCCCCAGAGCGTGGCGGCGGTGTTCAGGCCGCGGATGTTCATCCCTTCCTTCATGATGGCTCCGGCACCGAGAAAGCCGACGCCGGAGACCACGTAGGAGATGACGCGCACCGCGCCGCCGCTGCCGTCGATGGTCATGGCCAGATGGACGAAGATCGCCGCGCTGGTGGCCACCAGCGTGTTGGTGCGCAGCCCGGCGGTGCGCTGGCGGAACTGTCTTTCGTAGCCGATGGCCGCGCCCAGGACGGATGCGGTCAGCAGCGTTAGCAGTGTATGAATGAAATGCATGATAATAACTCGATGTATTATCCGCTTATCATGAGCCACCCGTAGTGGGGTAACTCTTGATAAACAGGTAGTTAAGTTGGCGGGGTTCCGCCCCGCCAGTCCAGGGCGGCGCTCAGTGCGCGGCGGCGATCTGCCGGCTGAGCGTCTCGCTGATTTTGTCCGTCAGCGGCTGCATCCCCTCGCGGGTGCGCGCCTCGCGGCGCTGCGTGATGTGATAGCAGCCGTCGAGGGTGCCGGCGCCCAGCAGGAGGATGCGGTCAGACATCATCACCGCCTCCTCTACGCTGTGGGTGACCAGCACGATGGAGCGGGTTTTGATCTGGCGCGTGCTCCAGATACGCAGCAGATCGCTGCGCAGGTGTTCGCCGGTATAGACGTCCAGCGCGGAAAAGGGTTCGTCCAGCAACAGCAGCATCGGTTCTACCGCCAGCGCGCGCGCGAAGCCGACCCGCTGGCGCATGCCGCCGGAAAGCTCGCGCGGGTAGGCGTCGCGGTAGGGCGTGAGCCCGACCAGATCGAGCATTTTCAGCGTCTGGGCTTCGACCACCTGCGGCGGCAGATCCTGCGCCTGCAGCCCGAAGGCGATATTTTGGTAGACGTTCAGCCACGGGAAAATGGCGAAGGTCTGGAACACCATGTTGATCTGCGGATTCGGCCCCGAGACTTTTTTATCCCCCAGCATCACGCTGCCCAGATCCGGCGCGATCAGGCCGGAAAGCATGCGCAGCAGGGTGGATTTACCCGAGCCGGACTGCCCCAAAATGCTGACGACCTCGTTGTCGTAAAGGCGCAAATTGATTTCATTCAGCACCAGACGTTTTTCTTTACCGGTAGGCTGAACGCTTTTGCTGACGTTATTGACCGTCAGAAGCGTGGTTTTTTTTACCATCATGATCCGTCTCCACCCAATTAAAAATATGAGCATGGAAAAAGGGCCGATATTTCTCGCCGGGCAGGCGTAAAATAAATGCGGGTGCAAATAAGCCTGACCGTTATCGGACTGTTAATACGCTTATGCTGGAGGGGTTAGCCCATCGGGCGTGCCGGTGCGGCATGCGCGCAGGCCAGAGGCTGAAGGGTAAAGCGAAGGGATGCTATAACTGACTCATATCCTGACACTTTCAGGATGCAATGGGATGACTATTGCTCCTGTGACCTCAGCGATTCCAACAATAAAATAAACAACCAACTGTCGCCGTCCATATCATTCTCCCGTTATTTTTCGTGTGGCCATAATACGCGTGCCATAGCCTGTTATTCAATGTGGTTACGCCGAATTATGGCGGCAAAATGTAATTTAATATGAATGCGGGGAAAATTTTCTTTATTCATTAAACGGGGCGTAAACAGAAAGTGCCAGAATGAATATAGGCATCATTTTATGGAAATATAAACCTGAGTTAAACGAGAGAATAAGGGGGCGGACGAAAGTTAAATCATGAACCGGCCGGAGAGCGCCCTCCGGCCGGGATGGGGATCAGAACTGATACATGATGCCGGTTTCGACGATGTCGTCGACGCCGGCGCCGACGGCGTTCTGCCGTTGCAGCAGGTTGAGTTTGTACTCTACGTAGGTCGACATGTTGGCGTTGAAGCTGTAATTCAGTGCCAGATCCAGGTATTTGACCAGATCGGCGTCGCCAATGCCGGGCAGGTTGCGACCGCGCGTTTGCAGGTAGGCCAGCGAGGGCGTGACGCCGGAATCGAAGTGATACTGCGCGACCGCCTCAATAGCGTCCGCGCGAGGGGCGAAGCCGGCGTAGCGATCGCCGTCGACGTAGGTCATGTTCTCGGTGCGCGCGTAGCTTGCCGCCAGGTAGAGGTTGTCCTGGTCGTATTTCAGCCCCAGCGTCCAGGCCCGGGCGCGATCGCCGTCAGCCAGGCCGAAGCGCTGTTGCGCCAGCGTGCGCGCAGAGTTGGCGTAGGCGGCGCCAACGTTGAGCCCCACGCCGGTGTCGTAGGTGGCGGAAAAGGCGTAGCCATCGCCGTTTTGCGTCTGGATATCCTTCGCCCGTTGAGCGTCGTCCCCCCGATTCTTCCCCTGATATTGCAGGCCGAGATCCAGGCCGTCGACCAGACCGCCCAGGCTGCGGTTGTGGTAGGTCAGCAGGCCGTTGGCGCGGCCGGTCATAAAGTTGTCGGCCGCTTCGTAGCTGTCGTTGCCGAATTCAGGCAGCACGTCCGTCCAACCGGCCACGTCATACAGCAGGCCGTAGTTGCGGCCGTAATCCAGGCTGCCCCAAGGGCCGAACGTCAATCCGGCAAAGCCCAGGCGGGTATAGCTGTCGCCTGGCCCGGCGCTTTCCGGCTGATCGAGCCCTGCCTGATATTCCCACTGCCCATACCCCGTCAGCGCGTCGCCGATCTGCGTTTCGCCTTTGAAACCGAAGCGGGTATAGGAGCGGTCGCCGTTATTGTCGGCGTCGCTGCTGAAGTAATGCACGCCGTTCAGCTGGCCGTACAGATCCAGTTTATTGCCGTCTTTATTGACGATTTCCGCGCCGCTGGCGGCGGCTGGCAGCAGGATGAGCAGCGTCATCAGCACGCTTTTATGGTTCATTTCAGTTCCCCAAGTGGATGAAAACAGGGCCGTTAACCGGCCGATTGCGCTTGCGCGATTTTTTTGTACAGGCAGCTGCGGATCCGATCGGTGAGGTGCCGCAGGCTTTCCCGGTTGCGCGCCGCACGCGGGAGGTTGACGCTGAATTCGTCGTCGATCCGTTTGCTGGTTGCGTCCAGGATCAGCACCCGATCGGACATCAGCACCGCTTCTTCGACGTCGTGCGTCACCATCACCATGGCGCGCGTGCGCAGCCGGTTGTCTCCCCACAGCGCCAGCAGGTCGCCCCGCAGTTTTTGCGCGGTAAAGATATCGAGGGCGGAGAAGGGTTCGTCCAGCAGCAAGAGGTCGGGCTCTACCGCCAGCGCCCGGGCGAAGCCCACCCGTTGACGCATGCCGCCCGAGAGCTCGCGCGGCCAGGCGTGCTCATAGCCGGTCAGGCCCACCAGGCGCAGCAGCGCTCCCAGCCGCTCGGCGATCGTCTGCGGCGGCAGCCGTTGCGCCAGCAGCCCGAAGGCGATGTTGTCGTACACCGTTAGCCAGGGATAGAGCGCGTAGGACTGAAACACCATGCCGACGTTGGCGCTCGGGCCGTTGACCGGTTTGCCCGCCAGCGTGAGCGTGCCGTTGTCCGCTGGGATCAGCCCGGCCAGCATGCGCAGCAGCGTGGACTTGCCCGAGCCGGATTGCCCCAGAATGGTGACGAACTCGCCGGCGTGTACGGTCAGCGATACGTCGCGCAGCACGGGTTTGGGGCGTTTGTTTTCGCCGATAAACGTCTTGTTCAGCCGGCGGGCGCTGATAATTGCCTCTTGAGTCACCATGTGGTTCCCCCTTGATCAGTCATATTTGAATTTGGTTTCCGCGATGCGATACAGCGGTTGCCAGACGAAGATGATGCACAGCGCCACCAGCGCGCACATGGCGGCGCAGCCCAGCGCGGACTCCGGGTTCTTGCCGGCGTCGGTGACCACGGAAATGAACGCGCCCAGCCCGGTGGCGCTGAGGGTGGTGCTGCCCCACTGGATCACCTCGGCGGCGATGGCGCTGTTCCAGGCGCCGCCGGCGGCGGAGATGATGCCCGTCACGATGTAGGGGAAAATTGCCGGCAGCATGTAGTAGCGCCACCAGCGGAAGCGGCGCATGCCGAAGGTTTCGCTGACTTCGGTGATCTGCGTTGGAATGGCGGAAACGCCGGCGATCACGTTAAACAACACGTACCACTGGGTGCCCAGCATGATCATCGGGATGGCCCACCAGCCGAGATCCTGATGATAAATGGCGATGAAGGCGGCGATCAGCGGGTAGAAAATGTTGGGCGGAATGGCCGCCAGGATCTGGATGATCGGCTGGAAGATCTTCACCAGCCGCGGATTCATGCCGATCCACACCCCCAGAGGCGTGAAGATCGCCACGCTGAGCAGCATGGCCGCGGCCACGCGCGCGGTGGTGAGCAGCATCCATTCCGGCAGCATCGCGAAGTACTGTTTGGGGAAGTATTCCCACAGCCGGTAACCGAACCAGACGCAGGCCAGCACCACGCCGAGATACCACAGGCTGCGCCACAGCCAGTTCCCCTTGGCGGCGAGCCTGAACAGGCGGTGCAGGCCGAGGGCGTACCACAGCCGCGGCAGCTTGAACAGCCACAGGTCAGCCAGCGCGCGCAGCGTGCGGCCGAGCGCCGCGCCGACGTGCGAGAAGGCCAGGCTGTTGTAGAACCACGGATTGCCGAGCGGCCGGCTGGCGGTGACGTCTTCGTATTTGAAGCGCGCGGTATAGCGCACCAGCGGGCGGAAAACCAGCTGATCGAGCAGCACGATGTTGGCGGCCAGCGCGACGATCGCATACAGGATCGCCGGCACGTTCTGCTGCGCCAGCGCTTCGGCGATGTAGGAGCCAACGCCGGGCAGTTCGACCGAGCGATCGCCGACCGGAATGGCTTCGGAGGCCACCAGGGCGAACCAGGCGGCGGATTGCGACACCATGGCGTTCCACAGCAGGCCCGGCACCGAATAGATGAACTCCAGCCGCCAGAAGCGTTGCCACGGGTTGTAATTGAAGCTGCGGGCGGCTTCATCCAGCTCCTTGGGCACGATGCGCAGCGTCTGATACAGCGTCAGCATCATGTTCCAGGCTTGGCCGGTAAACACCGCGAAGATGGCGGTGCACTCCAGCCCCATTACGCTGTGCGGGTAGAGGTTGAGAAAATACACGGTCGTGAAGGTCAGGAACCCCACCAGCGGCACCGACTCCATAAAGTTGACGAAGGGCAGGATCACCCGGCGCAGCGGCGTATAGCGCGCGGCCAGCACGGCGAATACCACAGAAAACAGCAGCGACCAGGCCATGCCGAGGAGAAAGCGCATGCTGGTTCTGAGCGAATAATAAAGCAGGTTCCAGGCATCAAGACTGATGGCAGAGACGTTTTGTTCATTGAAGTCACCGTGCATGTCACCCCAGGCACGAATAAAAAAGGCAATGAAAAAAACACCGATGGCGATAACGATAAAGTCGTTTAAATAAGACTTTCTGAAAATAGATGTACCCCGTTTATTTTGCATAACGCAATACCTTATTTTTCCCATAAGAAATCCGTCGGCGCTCGGGGAATATGCCCGGCGACACCAGATAAATACCGCCGTAGCGGTTGAGACAGACGTTGTTTTCGCAGCGGGGCGATGGGTGGGCCGGCAGAGCGGGAAAGGCCGTCAGAAGGGGAGCAGTTGCCGCATTCCGTGTCTTTCAGAATGCAACCTGGATGGCATTACTGAAAGACGCCCAATAGCATTAGCGTAAAACTAAAACTTTCATCGCCCATGGGGCCCTCCTCGGTTTAAATATGGCAGGGAGAGGGTAATGTGTTTCACTAATAAAAAGCAATTGGTGGAATAGGGTTTTTACGGTTGATATGTAACAGGATGAATATTCATTTTTTAATCGCTATATCCGGAAAATGAAATAACGCATGGTGATGGCAATAAAGGCGGTAAAAATAAATCGCGGCGAAATAAAACGGCGCGCCTGAAGGGGGCGCGCCGCCGTAAATCAATAAACCTGCCTGCCGTTGATGCCGGCGGGGAAAATGCCGGTGGCGAACAGATGCCCGTTGGCCTGGATCTGATCGTCGGGCAGCATCTCCAGCGGGAACTCGGCCGCCAGGCAGCTGAGAAAGGCGTTGCGATCGTCCGTGGTGGTAAAGCCGATCAGATCGTAGAACAGCAGCGAAGCGATCAGCTGGCGATGTTCCGGGATGCGCCGCAGCAGCGCCGCCGACGGGAACGGCAGGTGGAAGAAGAACGCGCAGGCGTTCAGCAGCCCTTGCTCCTTCAGCGCCTGGGCGCAGGGCAGCAGCTGATAGTCGTCGATGCAGACGATGTCGCCGGGGCACAGGTGCTCGCAGGCGATATCGGCAAAACGGCGGTTCAGCTGCCGGTAGGCGCGGTAGTTTTCCGGCGTGAAATGCGCCTTCTCCGGCTGGTTGTGGAACACCGGCCACAGGCCGTCGTGGTAATAGCCCTGATAGTGGCGGCGGAACTCCTCGATCGACAGCGGAAAGGTCACCTGATCGTAACCGGCGCGCTGCCGGCAGCTGATCGGGCGCTGCGCGAAATTCTGCACGTCGCCGTTCCAGCCGAGCCACAGCCCCGGCTCGGCGTCGGCCGCCAGCGTCTGGCCGGCGCAGGCCAGATCCTTACCGTCGCACTGCTTGTTGGAAATCAGCACCAAACGAGACATGGGGGCCTCCTTATCAGTGAAGGGCGCGCAGGGCGTGCGCCGAACCATCGGCGCGCCAGGGCGCCTGCAGCGCGGGCAGCGTGACGCGCAGGCCGCGCAAGGCCGGATGCGCCAGGCAGCAGCGCGTCAGCCAGCTTCCCAGCCCGACGCCGCGGTACTCGGCGCTGACGAACAGTTCGCTCACCGACGCGAAGGTGGCGTAATCGGTCACCATGCGGGCGAAGCCGAGCAGGTGGCGCTTGCGGTACAGCCCGAAGCACAGGCCGTGGTGCACGAGACGCTCGGCCGCCGCCCGATCCGGCAGGCTGAGGAAACGTTGGATCGCCTCGATATCCAACAGCTGCCGATCGGTGCTGATATGAAAAACGCCTTTGCGCCAGCAGAGCAGCGGCTGTACGGGCGCCCGTTGCGATTGCATATTCATGATTATCCTTAGGTTAATGAACCGGATGGTTACAGCATCCAGCCGAGTTCGGCGGCGGTGACCTGTTCCTCGAAGCGGCGCAGTTCGGCGCTTTTGCAGGTGTGCCACAGGGTGCAGAATGCCGGGCCGAGCAGCTCACGCAGCGGATCGCTGTGGCGGAACAGCGCCAGCGCCTCCTGTTGGCCGAGCGGCAAGGGCGCGGCGTTGTCGCTCTCGCAGCCGTTGGCGGCGGGCGGCAGCGGCAGCGGGTGTTCTAGCCCGTGCAGCAGGCCGCCGAGCATCACCGCCAGCGCCAGGTAGGGGTTGGCGTCGGCGCCGGCCAGGCGGTATTCGATGCGCTGGTTGGCGCTGTCGGCGCAGGGCAGGCGCAGCGCCACCGTGCGGTTGTTGTGGCCCCAGGAAGCGCGCAGCGGCACGTGCATGCCAGGGCGGAAGCGGCGAAACGCGTTGATGTTGGGCGCCAGGATCGCCATCGAGGCCGGCATCAGCGCCAGCATGCCCGCCATCGCCTGCTGCATGTTGTCGCTCAGTTCGCCCGGCGCGCCGGTCAGCAGGTTCTCGCCGTGCTCGTCCTGCAAACTGATGTGGAAATGCAGCCCGCTGCCGGCGGCGTGGGCGCAGGGCTTGGCCATAAAGCAGGCGTGCTGGTGATGTTGCTCGGCAATCTGCCGCGTCAGGCGTTTCAGCGCCATGATCTGGTCGCAGGCTTCCAGCACGCGCCGGCTGTGATGCAGATTCAGCTCGTACTGGCCGGAGGCGGCTTCGGCCACCACGCCGGTCAACGGCAGGTTTTGCAGGCGGGCGTGCCGTTCGATGTCGCTCAGCAGCGCATGGTGGCGCTCGGGCGCATCCACCGCGAAGCTCTGCGTTGGGCAGGTTTCCGCCTCGGCGGGGTGCTGCGGATCCTGCAGGTAGAACTCCAGTTCGGCCGCCACCACCGGGAAGCAGTTACGCTCGTGCAGGCGCTTCAGCACCCGTTGCAGCACCACGCGCGGCTCCAGCTCGCAGGCGCCGCCGTCGGCGTTTTGCATCGTCAGCAGCAGCTGGGCGTGGCGTTCGGGATCGCGCGCGCAGGGGCGCAGCGTGCCGGGCACCGGCAGGCACAAGCGGTCCGGCTCGCCCGCCCGTTGCCCCAGCCCGCTTTCTTCAATCACTCGGCCGTGCAGATCCAGGGCGTAGATCGACAGCGGAAAGTAGCAGCCTTTCTCCAGCCCAAAGGCTTCGGCGATCGGCAGTCGCTTGCCGCGCAGCTGGCCGTTCAGATCGTGCAGATAAATATCCAGCTGTTCGGTCTGCGGATAGCGCTGCAGGTAGTGTTCCAGCTCTTTGTGGAAGGCGCGCGTTGGCGAAGCGGGCAGCTCCGCCAACAGCGGATTGAAGCCGATGATATTAGAATGCATGGCGCGCTCCAGAACGGCGACCGATCACGGCCAGAGGCAGGGATAAACGCATGGGACAACTCTCTTGTAAGGCCATAGCGGCGATGTGAGAAGGGTATCTGCGGCGGCAAAAACTGTCTGTAAAAACGCCGTAACGTTAACGGGGCGCGGAATAAAAATGCCGTAAAGAGTACGGCGGCGTTGGCGGGTTGGCCGCGCCGGCACGGTCTATACTGGCGAGACGGGCCGTTGAAGGAGAGATAACGATGAAGAGAATAGGGCTGCTTATCGCCGCGCTGGCCGCGTTCAACGCCACCGCGTCTTCCCCACAGGCGTGGGCCGAGAGCGAAAGGGCGATGCGCGCCGCCTGCCTGAAAGCCAGCGGGCTAAAAAACGCCAGGGTAGAAGGGGCGATCGTTCACTACGGTGATGACGTCGGCTATTCGGCGCTGTTTATCGGCGGGCGCTACCCGCAGCCGTTTATGAAAAACAAGCCGGGCAGGGAGCTGTGCTTATATCAGCGCGCCACGCAGAAGGCGGCGGTGCAGGCGGTGGAGGGGAGCAACGCGTCTGCTCAACCTTGATGCTTGATGAGGTAAATAAAAATACAACCCACGGCGATAATAACGGCCTCTACGAGCAAAAGTATAAAATCCATCACCAGCCACTTCTGTAGCTCAAGAGAGGTGGTTTTTTGCATGAAGTCGTAGGTTTTCGCATCGAGCCAAACCTGATCCCTAATCTTGATTTTTTTCCTCTTCAGGATCCAAAGAAACCACTGTGCCTTTAATGAGATTCCTAGCATGCCGAGTCCGTCGGCAAAGGCGACGTAGGGCGGAATAAAATGTCCGCTGCCGGCGTAACGCTGATAGAACGCGTCAAACTCTTTTTTATGGCGCCGGTAGCCAATGAACTGGATGAAGGCGCTTAAAACCAGCAGCGTTAAGCATAATATGACAAGGGTTTTCATTGAGTAGCCTGAATCACGACATTCTCGCTATTATCATAAAGATCAATGCCATGATGAAGAGCACGCCTTCCAGCGCCAAAAGCGTGCCGTTGTTTTTCATCCAGGTCTGCAAGCGTTCAGATGATGAAAGACGAACAAATTCATAGGTCTTGGCGGAAAGATATTGGTTTTTCTTCACCTTGATTTTCTTGCCGCAAAGGATCCATCTGAACCATTGGGCTTTAATGGAAGTACCTAAAGAGCCAAGGCCATCGGCAATCGCGACGTGAGCAGGGACAAAGTGGCCCTGTTGGGTATAGCGTTGATAAAAAACATCGAACTCACGTTTATAGCGACGAGAGTAAATATATTGAACAAGCCAACAAAGTAAGAGCAGCACGGCTGCAATAAGTGATGCTGTTTTCATGAGTCAGTCACCAAAAATAAAACCTGTAGCCGTATCAGATAAAGAACCACCGAGCCAACCACCGGCGGCCCCACCAGCAGCCGCACCCGCTATGCCACATGCTAACGACCCAACGCCACCAGTGGCGACGCCTAATACAACTCCGCATAGTAACATTCCCCCAGCGGCACCTAATTCGCCGCCTTTGATACCGAAGGCAGTACTTGTCGCAAAATGACTGTATCCCTTCACCGCGATCTTGGCGCACTCCTGTTCGCGGCCGGTGGTGCAGGCATTGTAGACGTCGTTGGTGGTATTCAGCCCGCTCAATCCGATGCCGATCCAGCCGCCGGCTTTCATAAACTTGGCCGCACGGCTGGCGCTGTCGACGTAGTTCGAATAGCCCTTGATGGCACCGACGCCAGCGGTACTCCATTCATGCACCAGCGATTTACTGGAGAGCCCCAGCGCGTGTTTGATTTGCGCATACTCTTTCATATTGAGTTGAGCACGAGTAAGGCGATTCAGTAACGGTTTTAATGTACCGAACAGCCGCGCTCGTTCCACCTGAAACTGAGTGCCAATCAAAGCGCCACTCGTGCGGAACTGATTTTGGTAGGTTTTTTCAATCTCGACCAGGATATTTTTGATCTGGCTGAAGTAGCGTTCTCCGGCATCCGAAGCCAGCCCGACGACCGTTTCCCCATAGCTGGTGAAGGCGGCGATAGCGGCGTAATTGCGGTGCAAGAAGGTGGAGAAATCGCTGTCACCGGCTTTCACCGCTTTGCTGGTGCGGCTCTTGGCCTGCATCAGGGCGGCGATCTGCGTAGATTGATGATGATTGCGCGGATCGGCGACGATCAGCATTTGCCCCGGTTGAACCAGAGGCGTATCGGCATTGAGCTGCATAAAAAAGCGTGCCGCTTCGGATGGCTTGCCACCGAACAGGTAGTTGGCGTGGAAGGCGAGCGGGCCTGCTTGTTGGGCGATGCAATAGCCCGGTGCGATGTTGCTGGACTTCTGTTCCATGTCGAAAAGCCTCCTTATTTTTAGGAAACTTAACATTTTCTACAGGGTGGTAACAGGTTCTGGCTCACGCTCTCGATCGGAGAATCATCTGAAAATGCTGGTGCCGCTTTACCCACCACTCCCCGCCATTTCCCGTTCGATCACCGTCGCCAGCGCCTGCGCGGCGGAAGAGAGTTGGTGCTGCGCCAGGCGGATCAGGCCCACGCGCCGTTCGATGATCGGGCCGATCAGCGGCACGCAGACCGCCCCCAGCTCATCCATCTGTTTCTCGCACAGCGCCGGCACCGCGCTGGCGCCGAGGCCGTTGGCTACCATGCGCCCGACCGTCACCAACTGGTGGCTTTCAAACGCCACCTCCAGCGTTCGCCCGCTGCGGGCCAGCTCCTGCTCCAGCAGCAGCCGCACCGCCGATGGCCGCTGCAGGGTGATGAAATCCAGCGTCAGCAGCTCCTTCCAGCTCACCTGCGCCTTGCGCGCCAGCGCCGAATCCTTCGGCACCACCGCCAGAAAGCGATCGCGGCACAGCGGGGTGAAGTGCAGGGTGTCGCTCGGCTCCGGCTCGAAGGCGATGCCCATCTCCACCCGCCCTTCGCGGATCATTTCAAATACCTGCTCGTTGATGACGTCGTGCACCGCCACGTTGATGCCGGCGTAGCGATCGCGAAACGCCTTGAGGATCGGCGGCAGCGGGTTGCCGGCGAACGACGGCATGGCGGCGATCGCCACCTTGCCCATCTGCAGGGTGAAGCGCTGGCGCATTGCCTCTTCCGCGTTATCCCAATCCGCCAGCAGCTGGCGCGCCATCGGGAAGAAGGTTTCCCCCTCCGGCGTCAGCGTCACCCGGCGGGTGGTGCGTAGCAGCAGCGGCCCGCCCAGCGCGTCTTCCAGCCCACGGATCGCCAGGCTGAGCGCCGGCTGAGAAATATTCAGCCGCTCGCTGGCCTGGGCGAAGTTCAGAGTGTGAGCTACCGCTAAAAACGCGCGTAACTGTTTGATGCTCATTTTCATTTTGGCTGGCGTTAACTCTTTGTTAATCGTCGGTTGACGATTGATTAATAAAAATTCTAAATGAATGCGGCATAAAAACAAAATTAACAAATCATTTTTGTGACCTGAAGATGCCCTCACGCAAGCCAGGGCATTTCGCCCTGCGCCGCAACATGCAGGGGCAACGATATGGCAGGGCTCGACAAACGCGTCGGCAGCTACCAGGAAGCGCTGGCAGGCCTGACGGACAACATGACGGTGCTGGCGGGCGGCTTTGGCCTATGCGGCATCCCGGAAAACCTGATCGAAGAGATCCGCCGGCGCGGCGTGCGCGGGTTGACGGTGGTCTCCAACAACTGCGGCGTCGACGGGTTCGGCCTCGGGCGGCTGCTGGAAACCCAGCAGATCCGCAAGGTGGTGGGATCTTACGTCGGCGAAAACGCGCTGTTCGAGCAGCAGGCGCTCAGCGGCGAGCTGGAGGTGGATCTCACGCCGCAGGGCACGCTGGCGGAGAAGATCCGCGCCGGCGGCGCCGGTATCCCGGCGTTCTTCACCGCCACCGGTTACGGCACGCCGATCGCCGAAGGCAAAGAGGTGCGCGAGTTCAACGGCCGCCCTTACATCATGGAAACCGCCATCACCGGCGATTTCGCCATCATCAAAGGCTGGAAGGCCGATCACTTCGGCAACGTCATCTACCGCCACACCGCACAGAACTTCAATCCGCTGATGGCGACCGCCGGGCGTATCACGGTGGTGGAAGTGGAAGAGATCGTCGCGCCGGGCGAGCTGGATCCGGCGGCGATCCACACCCCCGGCATCTACGTTGATCGGCTGATCCAGGGCACCTTCGAGAAGCGTATCGAACAACGCACCCTGCGGGCATAAGGAGAATTCGCATGCTTACCCGTGAACAAATGGCGCAGCGCGTGGCGCAAGAGCTGCGGGACGGTTACTACGTCAACCTGGGCATCGGCATCCCGACGCTGGTGGCCAACTACGTGCCGGCGGGCATGGACGTGATGCTGCAGTCGGAAAACGGCCTGCTGGGGATGGGCGAGTTCCCGACCGAGCAGCAGCTGGACGCCGACATGATCAATGCCGGCAAGCAGACGGTCACCGCACGCCTCGGCGCGTCGATCTTCGATTCGGCGCAGTCGTTCGCCATGATCCGTGGCGGCCATGTCGATCTGACCGTGCTGGGGGCGTTTGAAGTGGACGTCGAGGGCAACATCGCCTCGTGGATGATCCCCGGCAAGATGGTCAAGGGCATGGGCGGTGCGATGGATCTGGTGGCGGGGGCGGAGAACATCATCGTGGTGATGACCCACGCCTCGAAGGGCGGCGAGTCCAAGCTGCTGCCGCGCTGCACGCTGCCGCTGACCGGCGCCAACTGCATCCGCAAAGTATTGACCGATCTGGCCTATCTGGAAATTGAAGACGGCGCCTTCGTGCTGCGCGAGCGCGCGCCGGGCGTCAGCGTGGCGGAGATTGTCGCCAAAACCGCCGGCCGGCTGATCGTGCCGGAGCAAGTGCCGGAAATGCGTTTCTGAGACGGAGGTGAATGTGCAACAACGTGAAGTGGTGATCGTGGCGGCAACGCGCACGCCGGTCGGCAGTTTTCACGGCGCGTTGGCGCCGTTGACGGCGGTGGAACTGGGCACGGTGGCGGTGCAGGGGCTGCTGGTGCAAAGCGGCGTGGCGCCGCAGCAGATCGATGAAGTGATCCTCGGCCAGGTGCTGACCGCTGGCTGCGGGCAGAACCCGGCGCGCCAGACCGCGCTGAATGCCGGGCTGCCCGTGACGACGCCGGCGCTGACCATCAACAAGGTGTGCGGCTCTGGTTTGAAGGCGGTGCATCTGGCGGTGCAGGCGATCCGCAGCGGCGACGCCGAGGCGGTGATTGCCGGCGGCCAGGAGAGCATGAGCCAGTCGCCTTACCTGATGGCCGGTGCGCGCGCCGGTTTGCGCCTCGGTCACGCGCAGATGGTGGACAGCGTGATCCACGATGGCCTGTGGGACGCCTTCAACGACTACCACATGGGCATCACCGCCGAGAACCTGGCGGAGAAATACGCCATCAGTAGAGAAGAACAAGACAGGTTCGCGCTGCGCTCGCAGCAGAAGGCGCAGGCGGCGCAGCAGGCCGGGCGTTTCGCGCAGGAGATCACGTCGGTGACGGTGCCGAAGCCGAAGGGTGAGGCGCTGAGTGTGGGGCACGACGAACAGCCGCGCGACACCAGCCTGGAAGCGCTGGCGCGGCTGCGCCCGGCGTTTCGCAAGGAGGGCACGGTGACCGCCGGCAACGCCTCGTCGCTCAACGACGGCGCCGCCGTGGTGCTGCTGATGAGCGCGGAAAAAGCCGCCGCGCTGCGCTTGCCGGTGCTGGCGCGCATCGCCGGTTACGCTTCGTCGGGCGTCGATCCGGCGATCATGGGCATCGGCCCGGCGCCGGCCGCGCGGCGCTGCCTGGAGAAAGCCGGCTGGCGGCTGGAGGAGGTCGATCTGATCGAAGCTAACGAAGCCTTTGCCGCGCAGGCGCTGGCGGTGGGCAAAGAACTGGGCTGGGAGGCGGAGCGGGTCAACGTCAACGGCGGAGCGATCGCGCTGGGGCATCCGATCGGCGCGTCCGGCTGTCGCATTTTGGTGTCGCTGCTGTACGAAATGCAGCGCCGCGGGGTGAACAAGGGGCTGGCGATGCTGTGCATCGGCGGCGGGCAGGGCGTGGCGCTGGCGGTAGAGCGCCCGTAAACAACCGAGGAGGGCACGATGCAGTCATCTGATTATGCGGTACTGGGCGCCGGATTGATGGGGGTGGGCATCGCCACCCACTTTATTCGCCACGGCCATGAGGTGCTGCTGTATGACCCGGATCCGCAGCGCCGGGTGGAGGCGCCGGCGGTGGCGAGCGGCATTCTGGCCGAGCTGAGCGACGTCGGGCAGTTTGATAACGATGAGCGCGACGCGGCGCTGGCGCGCCTGCGCGTGACCGGTGAGCTGAATGACGTGGCGCCCGCCCGGCTGCTTATCGAGGCGATCCCGGAACGGCTCGAGCTGAAGCACGCGCTGTATGAGCAGTTGGAAGGGCTGATCGCCGACGACGCGGTGATTGCCAGCAACACCAGCGGCCTGCCGCCGGACGAGCTGGCGGCGCGCATGACCCACCCGCAGCGCCTGCTGATCGCCCACTTCTGGCACCCGCCGCACCTGATCCCGCTGGTGGAGATCGTGCCCGGCCGCGCCACCGAGCCGCGCCATCTGGCGGCGGTGCAGGCGCTGCTCGGCGGGATGGCGCTGGAGGCGGTGCTGCTGGAGCGCGCCGCGCCGGGGTTTGTCGGCAACCGGCTGCAGTTTGCGGTGCTGCGCGAGGCGCTGCACATCGTCCACAGCGGCATCGCCAGCGCCGAGGTGGTGGATCAGGTGATGCGCGCCTCGCTGGGGCGGCGCTACGCCATGGTCGGCCCGCTGGAGGCCGCCGACATGACCGGGCTGCCGACGGTGGCGGACATCGCCCGCCACCTGTTCCCGGAACTGGCGACCGGCGACGAGATGATGGCGCTGGTGGAACAGCGGCTGCAGCGCGGCGATACCGGCCAGCGCAGCGGCCGGGGATTTTATCTTTGGGATGACGCACGCAGGGAACGCATTCAACGGCGACGGGCGCATCAGCTGCGCTTTGCGCTGAAACCGTAATTTCGCACTCCGTACCTGACAATAACAACGATACTGAGGTGACCGATGAGCGTTTTGATTGCCCTGGCAGCACTGGGATTACTGATGCTGGCCGCCTACCGCGGCTACAGCGTGATTTTGTTCGCCCCGATCGCCGCGCTGGGCGCGGTGCTGTTGACCGATCCCGGCGCGGTGGCGCCGACCTTCACCGGGCTGTTTATGGAGAAGATGGTCGGCTTCGTGAAGCTCTACTTCCCGGTGTTCCTGCTGGGGGCGGTGTTCGGCAAGCTGATCGAGCTGTCCGGCTTCTCCCGTTCGATCGTCGCGGCGGCGATCCGCATTCTCGGCCGGCGTCACGCCATTCCGGTGATCGTGCTGGTGTGCGCGCTGCTGACCTACGGCGGGGTGTCGCTGTTCGTGGTGGCGTTCGCGGTCTATCCGTTTGCCGCCGAGCTGTTCCGCCAGAGCGGTATCCCCAAGCGGCTGATCCCGGCCACCGTGGCGCTCGGCGCCTTCTCCTTCACCATGGACGCCTTGCCCGGCACGCCGCAGATCCAAAACATCATCCCGACCAGCTTCTTCGGCACCAATGCCTGGGCCGCGCCCTGGCTGGGGCTGATCGGCTCGCTGTTCATCATCGCGGTCGGTCTGCTGTATCTTGAACGCCAGCGGCGCAAGGCGCAGCTGAAGGGAGAAGGGTACGGCTCCGATCTGCTGAACGAGCCGGAAACCCCGGACGACATCAACCTGCCGAACCCGCTGATCGCCATCCTGCCGTTGATTTTGGTCGGGGTATTCAACCTTGGCTTCACCCATTGGATCCCGCAGTGGTACGGCGCCAGCCACGAGCTGACGCTGCCGGGGCTGGCCAAGCCGATCGCCACCGACGTGGCGAAGATCACCGCCATCTGGGCGGTGGAAGCGGCGCTGGTGTCGGGTATTCTGCTGGTGGTGGTGTTCGGCTTTCGCAATATTCGCGGCCGGCTGGCGGAAGGCAGCAAGACGGCGGTCGGCGGCGCGATCCTGGCGGCGATGAACACCGCCTCCGAATACGGCTTCGGTGCGGTGATCGCCGCGCTGCCGGGCTTTTTGGTGCTGTCGCAGGCGCTGTCGGCGATCCCCAACCCGCTGCTGAACGAAGCGATCAGCGTCACCCTGTTGGCCGGCATCACCGGATCGGCCTCCGGCGGTATGAGCATCGCGCTGGCGGCGATGTCCGACAGCTTTATCGCCGCCGCCCATGCGGCACAGATTCCGCTGGAGGTGCTGCACCGGGTGGCCTCGATGGCCAGCGGCGGCATGGACACCTTGCCGCACAACGGTGCGGTGATCACCCTGCTGGCGATCACCGGCCTCAGCCACCGGCAGGCCTATGGCGGCATCTTCGCCATCACCCTGATCAAGAGCGCCGCGGTGCTGTTCGTGATCGGCGTGTTCTACCTGACCGGCATTGTTTAAAGGAGCGATACCATGAGTGTACAAGGCAAAACCGCGCTGGTGACCGGCTCGACCAGCGGCATCGGCCTCGGGATAGCGTCTGTGTTGGCCGCAGCCGGCGCGCGCGTGATCCTCAACGGCTTCGGCGACGTGGAGCAGGCACAAGCGCAGGTCGCGCGGCTGGGCGCCGCGCCGGGGTATCACGGCGCCGATCTCGGCGATGCGGCCCAGATAGCGGACATGATGCAGTATGCCGAACGTGAGTTCGGCGGCGTGGACATTCTGGTGAACAACGCCGGCATTCAGTATGTGGCGCCGCTGGATCAGTTCCCGGTGGAGAAATGGAACGCCATCCTCGCCATCAACCTGTCGGCGGTGTTCCACACCTGCCGATTGGCGCTGCCGGGGATGCGCGAGCGCCACTGGGGGCGCATCATCAACGTGGCGTCGGTGCACGGGCTGGTGGCGTCGAAAGACAAGTCGGCCTATGTGGCAGCCAAGCACGGCGTGGTGGGGCTGACCAAGACGCTGGCGCTGGAGACTGCGCGCACGCCCGTCACCTGCAACGCCATTTGCCCCGGCTGGGTGCTGACGCCGTTGGTGCAGCAGCAGATCGACAAACGCATTGCTGCCGGGATCGACCCGCAGCGGGCGCGCGATGAGCTGTTGGCGGAGAAGCAGCCTTCGCAAGCGTTCGTTACGCCTGAGCAGCTCGGCGAGCTGGCGCTGTTCCTGTGCAGCGATGCGGCGGCGCAGGTGCGCGGCGCCGCCTGGAACATGGACGGCGGTTGGCTGGCACAGTAGTGAATTCTCTCTCGGAGCGCGCAACGCGCTCCGTCGTTATTTCCCGCCATGAGTTAATTCCTCTGCGTGACGGTTTACCTGCGGCAATAATATTTATTTGTTATTTGCTATTTTTATTCCCGGATAATCACGCCGGTTTATTTTGGGTGAAACGTGCGGATTGGTTTATTTCGTGCTGCGGTTATTACACTATTTTTCTTCGCGTTACAGATGAACACGTTTTTGCTGAAATTAAACCCAACCTGAAATAATGACAGGTTATGGCGTGAATTTTTATATCTTGCGTGCGCTGTTCACATCGGTTAATTATTTCTGCGTGGCTTAAGACCACCGTGTTTATAACAATAATTTTTTCGGGCAGGGGTAATAATGAGAAAAAATACAACGCCAATATTCATTGGCGGCGTCTTGCTGTCGGCGTTATCCGCCGGCGCACAGGCCGAGATCACCATTCTGGATAAAAACCCGCAGAGCAATGTGTTGCTGGCGCCGCTCAGTATAAAAGTGGGCGGCAGCATTCGCCCCGAGTGGATCTTCAATAACGGCCCTGAGCCGGGCTATGACAAAAACGGCCACGACGGCGGCACGCGTTTTCGCTTCAGCGGCGACTATGCGCTGACGCAGGACACTTCGATCATCGGCTATTACGAGTGGGGCGTCGATCTGGCGCACGCGCTCAGCTGGGACGGGCACTATAACGAAGACGGCAAGCGCGACTATCAGCGCCAGCTGTACGCCGGTTTCAAAGACGATCGTTACGGCACCCTGACCTACGGCCATCAATACGGCATCTATTATTCGGTGGTCGGCATCAAAAGCGACGTCTGGGATAACGATGGCCATGCGGGCGGCACCGGCATCGGTATTTCCGGCGACTACGACGGCGGCAATAAACCGAAAAACAGCATCAAGTACACCAATGATTTCGGGCCGGTAACGTTGTATGCCAACTATTTATTGCCGGAAGACGATCTGCACACCGCGGATAACCTGATTTATCGCCGCAAGGGCGGGGGCGGGTTGGGCTTCGATTACAAGGTGACGAAAGATTTCACCTTCAGCGCGGCCTACAGTTATACCGACGCGAAGATCAAAGACAATCTGTACAGCGAAAAGGATTATCACCAGCAGCTGTCCGGCACCGCGTTAACCTGGCAGCCGAACAACTGGTACATCGTCGGCACCGCCAGCTACTACAAAGACTATGTGCCGAGCACCCGCCAGCGCACGCTGTCGCACTTCTTCGCCGGTGACGGCTACGGGCTGGAAGGCTTCGTCGGTTACACCTTCAATATCGACAAGCCATTCCTCAAATCGATCCAGCCTTACGTGGCGGCGGACTCGCTGCGGCTGAAGGGTGACGAGGCGTATCACGCCAACCACGTTTACCTCGGCGCGGGCACCACCATCGGTTACGGTCTGTCGGTGTATGTGGAGCGCACGCTGGCCAACAGCAGCGACAACGAGCCGGACTCCACCTGGATTACGGTGTTCTACGACTTCTGATTCTCACCTGCTTCAAGCCGGCGCCTGCGCCGGCTTTTTCACATGGTAATTGCGCCGCCCAGGGTCTCTCCAGAGGCGTTTCGCTCCGCCAGGTAGCGCGCCGGCGGTTTGCCTACCGCCTTTCTGAACATGGTGACGAAGCCGCTGGCGCTCTCGTAGCCCAGATCCAGCGCCACCGTCTGTACGCTCTCGCCCTGCGTCAGGCGCTGCAGCGCCAGCATCACGTGCAGCTGGCGCCGCCAGTGGCCGAAGCTCATGCCCATCTGCTGTTGCAAGGTGCGGCTGAGGGAGCGCTCGCTCATGCCGATGCGCTGCGCCCACTGCCCGAGGGTGGATTTGTCCGCCGGGCTGCTCAGCATGCCTTCGGTCAATTGCCGAATGCGCGCGTCGTCGGACACCGGCAGATGCAGGTTCTCGATCGGCGCGGCCGCCAGCTGGTCCAGCAATACCGCCGTCAGGCGCCCCTCGGCGCCCTGTTCGTCGTAGAGCGGCTCGAAGGTGCTGGCCTGCAGCAGCAGCTCGCGCAGCAGCGGCGAGACCGACAGCGTGCAGCAGTTTTGCGGCAGACCGGCGGCGGCATGTTGATCGACGAACAGGCAGTAGGCCTCGGTGGAGCCGGCGCCCTGGGCGTTGTGCAACACGTTGCCCGGCATCCACAGCGCGCACTGCGGCGGCACCAGCCACAGCCCGTTTTCCACTTCGCAGCGGATCATGCCGCGTACCGTGTAGATCAGCTGCGCCTTCTGATGGCGGTGCGGCTCGACTTCCCAGTCCTGCTCGAGGGTTGAACCTTGCAGGGCAAACAGCGGGCGCGGTACCTGATCGATATCCAGGCAGTGGCGGGGGATCTGTACTTTCATGAGAATAATTCTCAATTTGGCGGAATTGAAAAGTATTATGTCCTGATTGCGCAATGTGGTCTAGCGCCGGTGCCGATAAAGTAAGCGCCAGTCCTAAACCATTTCCTGAGGAAACTGATTATGTCATTGGATACCGCCGATTTTCCGCTGGTCTGGATGCGTCAAAACGGGCGCGATACCCAGGCCGAACTGGCCGAATTCAGCGCGCTGCTGGCGCGCGCCGAACCCTTTGTCCTGATGACCGACCGCAGCGTTGGCGATGAAGAACCAGAACATGACCGCGATGCCCGCACCCAGGTCGCGCTGTGGAAGCGCGATAACCGTGAGGCGCTGAAGCTGTGGGTGAAAGGCATGATCATGCTGGAACCGGACGACGCCAAACGCGCGGCGGCGGAAGAATTCGCCGAATACGGCGCCAAGTTCTGGGGCTATCCGGTGCTGGTGGCCGCCGATGAAGCCGCAGGGCGGGTATTGGCGCAGACGTTATTGTTAAAATAAGGGGAATACCATGCACCAGCAACAGGTGATTGAACAGCTGCTGGCCTGGATCGAGCAGAGCCTGGATCAGCCGCTGACGCTGGACGACATTGCCGCCAAGTCCGGCTACTCCAAGTGGCATTTGCAGCGGATGTTCAAGCAACATACCGGCCATATTCTCGGCACTTACGCCCGCCGCAGAAGGCTGACCGCCGCCGCGCGCGAACTGCGCCTGACTGGCACCAGCGTGGCCTGCATCGCCGATACTTACCAGTTCGATTCGCAGCAGACCTTCACCCGTTGCTTCCGCAAACAGTTCGGTCTGCCGCCGGCCAGCTATCGCCGCAGCCAGGATTGGTCGAGCTACGGCCTGCAGCCGCCGCTGCGGCTGACCGAAACGCCGTTGCCGCAGGCCGACATCGTGACGCTGCCCGCCATGCAGCTGGTGGGCAACACCCAGCGCCGCAGCTTTACGCTGGGGCAGCTGGCGGCCTCCAAGTGCGAGCTGCGCCGCCACGCCTGGCGGCAGCTGCTGCAGCCGCAGGCGCTGCCGGAGGTGGTATACGGCCTCACCAGTCTGGAGGTCGACAGGCAACGCCGGGGTAATCCGCGCATGGCCTATACCGCCGCTCTGCCGGACGAAGGGGCGATGGGGGAGCGGGTGACTATCGAACAGGGGGAGTATGCCCGTTTCACCTATCAAGGGCAGGCGGAAGGGTTACAAAACTTTATCGTGCGGCTGTACGACACCGCGATGCCGCAGATGAACGCCGTCCGCCGGCCGGGGCAGGATATTGAGCGTTTCTACCCGGCGCAGGAGGGCAGCTGCCCGCTCGGCGGCGCGGCGATCCGCTGCGAATATCTGATCCCTATTCGGCGGGTGGAAGCGTTGGCCGCCGCCGGTTAGGCGGCGGTTCTCGCAAAAAGTCGCCTTCGTGGCGCGTCAGGTTACAAAAAATTGCGATATTACATCGGTAATGGTTCACACTTTGATTGATGTGCACATATAATGCGCATCCGGTCAAATCCCCCCTGGTTTTTCAGGCCGCAGCGCCGTTGGCTGCCGGCTGAAATGCAACGGGGTAAAGTGGCCGTAGAAACCGATACCCATAATCGCCAGTGGCCTTGACCAACACGAAGATGAAAATGAGCATTCGCGCGTTATTAACCCTGTTTACGGCACTGGTTGCATTCAGCCAGGCTGCCTTCGCCGTCGTCTACCCGCTGCCGCCAAAAGACAGCCGTTTGGTGGGCGAGAATATCCAAATCACCGTACCGGAAGACAGCAAACTGCCGCTGGAAAGCTTCGCCGCCCAGTATCAGATGGGGCTGAGCAACATGCTGGAGGCCAACCCGGGCGTGGATCCGTTCCTGCCGAAGGCCGGCAGCACCCTGACCATCCCGCAGCAGCTGATCCTGCCGGACGCGCCGCGTGAAGGCATCATCATCAACAGCGCCGAGATGCGTCTGTACTACTACCCGAAAGGGTCCAACACCGTGGTGGTGCTGCCGATCGGTATCGGCCAGCTGGGTAAAGACACCCCGCTGAACTGGACCACTACCGTACAGCGCAAGAAAGACGGCCCGACCTGGACGCCGACCGCCAAGATGCGCGCCGAATATGCGGCCGACGGTGAAATCCTGCCTGCGGTGTTCCCGGCCGGCCCGGATAACCCGATGGGGCTGTATGCGCTGTATGTTGGCCGCCTGTATGCCATTCACGGCACCAACGCCAACTTCGGCATCGGCCTGCGCGTGAGCCACGGCTGCGTGCGTCTGCGCGCCGACGACATCAAGTACCTGTTCGAGAAAGTGCCGGTCGGCACCCGCGTGCAGTTCATCAACGAACCGATGAAAGCCACCGTCGAGCCGGACGGCTCGCGCTACGTGGAAGTGCACAACCCGCTGTCGGCCAACGAAGAGCAGCTGCAATCGAAAGATCCGGTGCCGCTGACCATTTCCGCGCCGGTCGGCAAAGTGCTGATGGACGCCGGCGTCAACCAGAGCGAAGTGGACGCGGCGATCAAGGCCCGTTCCGGTATGCCGGTGAAAGTGAACTGATTGCCTCGGGCTTCAGTGAACGCGATAAAAAGACGCCTGCGGGCGTCTTTTTTTATGGCTGTTGAATCTTTATCTCTGCCGAGAGGGTTAATTTATTTTTTTCCCACCATCGTCTGTAAAGCGAAAAGCGCCGACTCATATTGCTCTTTATTGACCCGTTCAAGGTACCTGTTATCAATCGCGTCGGCGATTGGGCGGCTGGCTTCGAACAGCGCCTGTCCCGCAGGCGTCAGGTAAATAAATCGGCGGCGCTTGTCCTGCTCGCCTGCTTCACGCTTTAACAGACCTTTCCCTTCCATTCGGCTGAGTAATTCAGCCAGCGCGGCTTTACTGCTGATTGCCGCCTCCATTAACTCGACTTGCTCAATACCCGGAGTTTCTGAAACGGTGGCCAGAATGGAATATTGCTGTTTACTGAGTTCAGGGAGCGATTTCTGCCATTGAGAACTATGATCCTGAAGCAACTCGCGGATGAGATGGAAAAAAGTATTGGCCAGCGTTCTGTTCATACGTTTATTCCTTAAGAGGAAAAAAGCGAGCAATAATATCAATATAACAAAACTGACCGCTGAGAGATACTTGCCCTGGCAGGTCGTTCGTTTACGAACGGTTACATCTTGCCCGCTTGTTTTATCTCGATCCCAGGACTAGATTTGGCATATTGTTCGTATACGAACTTTGTCGAGGTAGGCATGAGATTAACGATCGCGATGACGGGCGCTACCGGGGCTCCGCTCGGTACGGCGCTTCTCCAGGCCCTGAAAGATATCGAAGGTATAGAGACGCATTTGATCTTGAGCCGGTGGGCCAAAAAGACTATTGAACTTGAAACAACCCACAGCGTACGTGACGTGATGGCGATGGCTGATGTCACACACAGTGCGGCCGACCAGGCCGCCACGATCTCCTCGGGTTCATTTCGCATGGATGGCATGATCATTATTCCCTGCAGCATGAAAACGTTGGCGGGAATTCGCGCGGGTTATGCCGAGGGGCTTATTGGCCGAGCGGCGGATGTCATGATTAAAGAAGGGCGGAAGCTGGTGTTGGTTCCAAGGGAAACGCCGCTGAGCGCCATCCATCTGGAAAATATGCTGGCGCTCTCGAAGCTGGGCGTTTCATTGGTCCCCCCGATGCCCGCTTATTATAACCATCCCACTCATATTGATGACGTCACCGATCATATTGTCGCACGGGTTCTGGACCAGTTTGGCCTTGATTACAGCCGGGCAAAACGCTGGGCTGGATTAAAAAAAGAGGTTTACAGTCAGGAGGGTTAAATATGGCTTATGACGATCTTCGAAGTTATTTGGCGGCATTGGATAAGGCCGGGCAATTACTTGACATTGCCGAGGAGGTGCAGGCGGAGCCGGATATCGCCGCGGCGGCTAACGCCACCGGAAGAATCGGTGAGGGCGCCCCCGCCATTGCATTCAGGAACATTAAAGGCTTTGAACATGCGCATGTGGTGATGAACACCCTCGGCTCATGGCAGAATCACGCCATCGCGCTGGGCCTGCCGCCGACCACGCCGGTGAAACAGCAAATCGATGAGTATATTCGCCGCTGGGATCATTTCCCTGTCTCTGCAGAGCGCCGCGATAATCCGCCCTGGGCGCAGAATGAGGTCAACGGCGAGGAGATTAATCTGTTTGAAATCCTGCCGTTGTTTCGCCTAAACGACGGCGACGGCGGTTTTTACCTGGATAAGGCCTGCATCGTTTCCCGTGATCCTGAAGATCCCGTTCATTTCGGCAAGCAAAACGTCGGCATTTACCGTATGGAGGTGAAGGGCAAACGCAAGCTGGGTTTGCAACCGGTGCCGATGCATGATATCGCGCTGCATCTGCATAAAGCCGAAGAGCGCGGAGAGGATCTGCCGATTGCCATTACGCTGGGCAACGATCCCATCATTACGCTGATGGGGGCGACGCCGTTGAAATACGATCAGTCGGAGTATGAGATGGCCGGCGCCCTGCGCGAAAGCCCCTATCCGATAGCGACGGCCCCTTTGACCGGCTTCGATGTGCCGTGGGGGTCTGAAGTGATCATCGAAGGGGTGATTGAAGGCCGCAAGCGCGAGATTGAAGGCCCGTTCGGCGAATTTACGGGCCATTATTCCGGCGGCCGCAACATGACGGTGGTGCGTATCGATAAGGTTTCTTACCGAACACGGCCGATTTTTGAATCCCTGTATCTGGGCATGCCCTGGACAGAAATCGACTATCTGATGGGGCCGGCCACCTGCGTGCCGTTGTATCAGCAGCTGAAAGCCGAGTTTCCGGAAGTGCAGGCGGTCAATGCGATGTATACCCACGGGCTGCTCGTCATCATTTCCACCAAAAAGCGTTACGGCGGCTTCGCGCGCGCGGTGGGGATGCGGGCAATGACCACGCCGCACGGATTGGGCTATGTGAAAATGGTGATCATGGTCGATGAGGATGTCGATCCCTTCAATCTGCCGCAGGTCATGTGGGCGCTGTCCGCCAAGGTCAACCCGGCCGGCGATCTGGTGCAATTGCCGAACATGTCCGTGCTGGAACTGGATCCCGGCTCCAGCCCTGCGGGGATTACCGACAAATTGATCATCGACGCGACAACGCCGGTGGCTCCGGATGCGCGTGGCCACTACAGTCAGCCGGTCAAGGATTTACCTGAGACCGCCCTGTGGGTGGATAAATTAACCGCCATGTTGGCTAACCGTCCCTAAGGAGCTCCTATGATTTGTCCTCGTTGTGCCGATAAACAGATAGACGTCATGGCGCATTCACCGGTCAAGGGCGTATGGACGGTATACCAGTGCCAGCACTGTCTTTATACCTGGCGGAATACCGAACCCGCCCGCAGAACGGAACGGGAGCATTATCCGCCTGAGTTTCGCATGACTCAGCAGGATATCGATAATGCGCCGGAAGTGCCGGCCATTCCTCCTCTTTTGACGAAATGAACCCAAAGACGGGCAAGAGCCCGTCTTTAGATGGAAATCGCAATGATGAATAACGAAGACGTCGTTTTGCTCGATGCCGCCTGGCAGCCTTGCGGAACGATGCCGAAAAATCAGGTGCACACGCACCATACGCCGCTGCATTTGGCCTTTTCATGCTATCTCTTTACCCCAGAGGGCAACGTGCTGGCCACAAGACGTGCGTTGAGTAAAACCGCCTGGCCGGGGGTTTGGACCAATTCCTTTTGCGGCCATCCCTTGCCGCAAGAGGCGCTGGCACAGGCGGTGATGCGCCGTGCCCAGGTTGAACTGGGCACGGAGGTGGAGCAGATAACGCTGCTGAGCGAAGCTTTCAGCTATCAGGCTACCGATGCGTCCGGCGTAATGGAAAATGAAGTTTGCCCGGTATTTGCCGCGCAAATAAAAGGCGCGCTCCATCGCAATCCGGATGAGGTCGCGGATTATGCCTGGGTCGAGCTCAACCATTTAATGGCGGCGGTAAAATTAACGCCTTTCGGTTTTAGCCCGTGGATGGTTTCGCAATTAAATACCGACGCGATAGCGGCAGGTTTGAAAGAATACCTGGATGCGATAATGATCAAGCGTTCAGCGGGCGGCGTAGGGGGAGGGCGGCAATAAAATAAATAGCCACCGCGGGGGTGACTATCTATTCGTGCTTACAGGCTGCCGCCGACCGAGGTTGAGGTGGAGCCGATAGTTTCGCGGAAATGTTTTGCGTAGTCCGCCACTTCCTGCTGCGTATGGGTCAGGCCATACAGCCCCAGCCCCACACCGCCTGCGACGCCGCCGATGATGGTACCGACCAGTTGGCCGACGGCGCCGGCAATAAAGCCGCCGGCCCCTGCGGATTTGCCTGCAATCAGCGCGCCGGTCATAGCGCCGTCCAGCAACCCATCCCAGGCCGCGTTCAGATCGCCACCGCTAATGTACTGCTCTTCATATTGACTAAGTACTTTCATATACAATCCTTATAAATAAAAGGGTGACTTAGTGGGGTTAATTAATACCGAGAATAACGCTGTGGCGCTATTCCACTTTAAAAATATAACAGCTGATAATCTGTTGGCAATAATATATCCAATGAGGAATATTGTTTGGTTATATATGCGACTATTTATTTTCTGTCGATATTTTTATGACAGGGGTTGAGAATATTCTTGGTTAAAAAAGGCGATATCACTGGAAATCCCATCATGCCCTTATTGCGGACGGGCTGCGGCGATTTCTTCTTGTCGTTGCCGTGGGCCCGCTGTGGCTGTCACTATTTTCACATTTCAGGCTCTGCTACCCGTTAGGCGAGTGCGTCCGCCCTGTGATTATTCCATTAAAAACTATATCTAATTAATGGGTTATATCTCCACGCTCGCCTCCCGTCATTGAAAGAATTCTCGCAAAAAATCCACACTGTGAAAATAAGATCACACAAGCGTAACAAAAGGTAAACAAACCCCTCCTATATTGGCTGCTTCGCTTTTGGGAGGGAGTGTCATGCGTAACTGGAACGAACCGAAAAAAAACAAAGCGCACATCGAGCTGATCCCGATGATCGACGTGATGATGTTTTTATTGGTGTTTTTCGTCTTGATTAGCCTGAACGTCATTCCGGCGCTCGGGTTGAAAACGCAGCTGCCGTCCGCTGGCAGCGCGCAGCAGCTGAAACCGCAGAAGAAAGCGATCGTCACGCTGGGGGCCGACGAACAGCTGCAGCTGGATGGCCAGCCGATCGCGCTCGACGCGTTGGTCAACACGCTGAAGCAACAGCAGCAGGCCAACCAGACCACCACCATCATCGTCAACAGCGACAAGGGCGTGGCGGTCGAGCGGCTGGTGGCGGTCATGGACAACCTGCGCCAGGGCGGTTTCCTCTCCGTCTCCATCGCGACACGGAAGCTGTGACATGTATCTGCTCTATCGCTCACGTCATCTTTTCAGCTGGCTGCCGGCGCTGATTGTCGCCGGTTGCCTGCTGTTCGCCAGCCAGCAGGCGGCGCTGAAGATCCAGCCGCGCTACGACGAAACCGCCATCGAACTGGCGCTGGTGGAGCCTGAACCGGCGCCGGAACCCCAACCGGAAACGCCGCCGGAACCCCAGCCCGAACCGCCGCTGCCCGAGCCGGAGCCGATCCCCGAACCGGTGGTGCCGGCGCCGGAACCGATCGTGGAAGCCAAGCCGGTGCCGAAACCGCAGCCGAAGCCCAAACCCAAACCGGTGAAGGAGAAAGCCAAACCGGTAGAGAAGCCTAAAGCGACGCCGGCGCCTGCCGCCCCGCGCGCGCTGGTCAGCAAACCGGCGGCGCAGCCCGCACCGGCCGCCCCGGCGGCGCCGAAAGTGAACGCGCAGGCGATTGAAAACGGCTATCTGCTGGCCTTGCGCCGCGAGCTGGAACAGCGCAAGCGCTACCCGAGCGGGCGCCAGGCCTCGCTTGAGCGCCCGCAGGGCAACGTCGAAGTGTGGCTGGAGGTCGATCGCAGCGGGCGGGTGCTCTCTTCCGGCATCGCCAACAAAGCCGCCAGCATGCTGCTGAACCGCGCGGCGATGAGCAGCCTGCAAAGCATCAGTTCAGTGAAGCCGTTCCCGAGCGAGGCGTTCGCCGGGCAAACAACCAAAAGATTTACCGCAACGTTCAATTATCAGGCGCCTTAGCGCAAGGGTTAATCGTTTGATTTTTATGGGATGCACACAATGAAATCGTTTAATCGTTCTGGGATCTATCTGGCGGTGATGTCGGCGATGCTGCCGGGCGCCGCGCTGGCGGCCGACGCCACCGATGTCGGTACCATCAGCGTCAAGGGGCAGTCGCTCGGCGGCGGCATGATGGTGCAGGATGACAGCGCCAAGGCGCGTTCTACCGTCACCAAAGAGGCGATGGACAAAATGCCGTCGGCGGCCAACGCCATCGACAAGCTGAAATACACGCCGGGCCTGAACGTCAACAGCAACGACGCCAGCGGCCTGAGCGGCGTGGACTACACCATGCGCGGCATGAACTCGGATCAGATCGGCCTGTCGATGGACGGCATTCCGATCAACGACTCCGGCAACTACGCGGTGTACCCGAACCTGCTGGGCGACGCGGAAAACCTGGAGGAGGTGTTCGTCACCCAGGGGTCTTCCGAAGCGGACGGCCCGCACATCGGCTCCAGCGGCGGCAACATCGGCCTGGTGACGCGCCGCCCGGCGAAAGACTTCGGCGGTTTCGTCAAGCAGACGCTGGGCAGCAACAGCCTGAGCAAAACCTTCGCCCGCCTGGACACCGGCGAGTACAACGGCTTCAGCAACTGGCTCTCCTATTCACACACCGAAGCGAAGAAGTGGCGCGGCGAAGGGCGACTGTACTCCGACAAGTTCGAGATGAACTCGCTGTATGAAGACGGCAACGGCAACAGCAGCAATCTGGTGATGAAGTACAACCGCCAGAACAACACCAACTACAACACCCTGAGCAAGGCGCAGTTCCAAAACGACGGCCGTGATACCGACTACGCCACCACGCCGGAGTACAACAACAAAGGGCAGTTGAACAAGTATTACAAGATTGAACGCAACCCGTTCGAAAACTTCACGCTGTCGTTCACCCAGAAGCTGCAGCTGCGCGATAACCTGTCGCTGACCCTGCAGCCGTATTACTACTGGGGCAACGGCGGCAGCTTCAACGGCCAGACGGCGTCGGTGTTGTCCAACACCTCCAGCAAGGCCGGGCAGTACGATCTCAGCAACCTGAAATCCAACACCTACTACCGCCCATCGTGGACCCAAACCTGGCGGCCGGGCATCACCACCAAGCTGAAGTGGGACATCAACGAGCAGCACAGCCTGGACGTCGGCTACTGGTATGAGCGCGCACGTCAGCTGCAGACTCAGCCGTTCATCAGCATCAAGGGCGACGGCAACCCGTCGCAGATTTGGGGCCAGCCGGGCGGATCCGATCAGGTGAAGGACGCCAACGGCAACACCGTTCAGGGGCGCAACCAGTACACCATCACCCCGGCGCAGAAGGTGTGGCTGCAGGACACCTGGTTCGCCACGCCGGACTGGACCTTCGTCGGCGGCCTGGCCTATCAGTACGTGGAGCGCAAAGGGGACAACCGCGGCAGCCTGTACAACGTGCCGGAGAAGCGCAAAGCCACCTATCATGAATTCCTGCCGAACTTCAGCGCCAGCTATAAGGTGAATCAGGAAAACCAGGTGTTCTACAACCTGACGCGCAACATGCGCACGCCGCCAAACTACGTGCTGTACAACGTCGGCGACTCGCTCAGCACCAAGCCGGAACTGAGCTGGAACCACGAACTGGGTTGGCGTTTCCAGCAGGAAGACATGCTGCTGAGCGCCACGCTGTTTTACATGCGCTACAGCGATCGCCAAATCTCCACCACCAACTCGGCCGGCGACTACGAGATGATGAACATCGGCAACGTGGAGAACAAAGGGCTGGAGCTGGAGTGGAGCGGCCAACTGCCGCATAACTTCAACTACTACACCTCTTATACCTACACCGAGTCGAAGCAGAAGAGCGACATTGTCAGCAACGGCGGGCTGCCGCTGCCGACCTCCGGCAAAGAGGTGCCGAACGTGCCGAAAAATCTGCTGAACATGACGCTGGGTTATGACGACGGGCTGTATTACGGCAGCGTCAGCGGCAAGTACGTCAGTTCGTTCTACGGCGATCTGACCAACGACGAGAAGATCGGCGGCCGCACGGTGTTCGATCTGGCGGCGGGGGTGCATCTGCCGGTGGACAAGAAAATCGTCAAAAGCGCTGCGCTGCGCTTTGGCATCAGCAACCTGTTTGACAAGGAATACCTGACCTCGGTGCGCACCACCACCTTCAACGCGGCACCTTACGGCGGCGTGAAAGCCAGCACGCCGTATTACAACGTCGGCGAAGAACGCACCTTCAGCGTCTCGCTGGAAGCCACCTTTTAACTGAATACCCCGCCGCCTGCCGGGCGGCGGGAAAGAGGAGCCCTGTATGGACGCCAATCTGTTGCACGACATTATTTTCTACGTGATGTACGCCGCGCTGGCGATCGCGCTGGTGATCATCATCGAACGCACGCTGTACTTCGCCTATACCCAGCGCCAGGCGCGCCGGCTGGAGCAGGCGCTGACGCCGGACGTACGCCGCGCCGCCGATCTGCCGGACGAGCTGACCCAGCGTAACAGCCTGCCGATGGCGGTGATCGCGCCGGTATTGGCGCAGAAGCACCGCGCCGGCGACCGCGAGGCGATCGGCGATCTGATCGACGCCCAGTACCTGCTGAGCAAGCCACCGATGGCGCGCGGCCTGTGGCTGCTGGAAACCGTAGTCACCGCCGCGCCGCTGCTGGGGCTGCTGGGCACCGTGATGGGGATCATCGAAACCTTCAAGGCGCTGGCCGCCTCGGGGGTGTCCGAGCCGAGCCTGGTGTCGGCCGGGATGGGCACCGCGCTGTACGCCACCGGCCTCGGCATCGCCATCGCGCTGTTGTGCCTGGTGGCCAATAACTTCCTGCAGAGCCGCATGGAGCGCATCAACGAACTGCTGAAGGTGCTGTTGATCCGCGCCGGCCAACCGGCCAGCCGCCCGGAGAGCGGCAGCGGCGAACAATGGGTTGACAGCGGAGCGCCGCGCTATGCCTAATGGCCATCCAGTACGGCGGCCGCTCGGCCGCCTTTATACGGCATTGTGGGGCGGTTGTTTGTTGATGTTGAGCCAGAGCGCTGCGGCGCGTTTTGCGATTCCCGGCTACGAGCTGGTGTACACCGCGCCGGTGGAAACCGCGCTGCAGGCCGACGACCTGCGCAACACCGCCGAGGTGTGGCGCGAGATGTTCGACGCGGCGAAAACCCGCATCGATCTGGGGCAGTTTTATGTGGCGAATCAGGACGGTTCGCTGCTGGATGGCGTGCTGCAGCACCTGAAGGCGGCCGGCGAACGCGGGGTGAAAATCCGCTTTTTGGTGGAAGATAAGGGCATTCGCATTTCTACCGCCGAGACGCTGGAACAGCTGAAGGCGATCCCCAATCTGGAGCTGCGCATCATTCCTTACCAGAAGCTGAGCGGCGGCATCCTGCACGCCAAATATCTGCTGGTGGACGGCGAGCAGGCGTTCGTCGGCAGCCAGAACTTCGACTGGCGCGCGTTGGAGCACATTCACGAAACCGGGCTGCGCATCAGCGACGCCAAGGTGGTGGGGCAGATCCAGGCGATCTTCGAACAGGACTGGCAGGCGCAGGCGCTGCTGGCGCAGGATAAACCGGTGCCGCCGCTGCCCGATTCGCCGATGACGGCGCCGACGCAGGGCAACTATCTGGTGGCCAGCCCGCGCGCCTACAACCCGGCGGGGGTGATTGACTCGCAGGCCGAGCTGCCGCGCTTGCTGGCCGGCGCCAAGCGGCGGGTGCGGGTGCAGGTGATGGATTACGCGCCGCTGTCGTTCGGCCCCGAACGCAGCCGCCCCTTCTACGCGGTGATCGACAACGCGCTGCGCAGCGCGGCGGCGCGCGGGGTGCAGATCGAGCTGATGGTGGCCAACTGGAACACCAAAAAGCCGGATATCGCCTGGCTGAAGAGCCTGGCGCTGGTGCCGAACGTGCAGATCAAAGTGGTGACCATACCACCGGCCAGCAGCGGCTTCATTCCGTTTGCCCGCGTGATCCACAGTAAGCTGATGACCATCGACGATGAGATTGCCTGGATGGGCACCAGCAACTGGACCGGCGGCTATCTGGACAACTCGCGCAATCTGGAGCTGGTGATGCACAGTGCGGCGATGAGCGGGCGGTTGGACAAGCTGTACCAACAGCTGTGGAACAGCGTCTACGCCGAACCGTTGCGGCTGGATTACGACTACCCGACGCCCAAGCCGGGCGGCGAATCCTGATAGGCAGGGCGCGGTTAATCCCCGCGCCCTGTGTTTTTACCGTCGCCAGCCGGCCTGCTCCAGCGCCGTCACCAGCTGCTCGGCGCTCAACCCTTCCGCCCGGTGGCCGTTGCCGCTGACGGTATTGGCCGCCAGCAACGCATTCACGATCGCTTCCTCCACCGCTTCCGCCGCTGCGGCGAACAGCGCCGAAATGTAGTCGTTGTTCACCATGCGCAGCGGCGTGGTGAAGGCGCCTTTGTTGGCGTAGTCGGCGGGCGGCAGGCCGTCGTTGCCGGTGGCGAAGGCGATGAAAATGTCGCCGCTCGAGTCCTCGGTGCCGCCGCCGGTGCGGGCGATGCCGATGCTGGCGCGCTGCGCCAGCCGCGCACACTGGTGCGGCAGCAGCGGCGCGTCGGTCGCCAGTGCCACCACGATGGAGCCCATGCCGGGATGCGGCAACTGCGGCGTGAACGGCGAGGGGAGATGCCCCAGATGCCGGCCTACCGGGTAACCGCCGACCAGCAATGATTCGCGCTTGCCGTGGTTGGCCTGCACGATGGCGCCCACCGTCCAGCCGCCCTGATCGGCGGGCAGGCGGCGCGACGCGGTGCCGCTGCCGCCTTTGAATTCATGGCAGATCATGCCGCTGCCGCCGCCGACCGCGCCTTCCTGCGGCAAGCCGCCCCGGGCCGCCTGCTGCGCCTGGCGCACGTGCTCGGCCTTGACGTGAAAGCCGTTGATGTCGTTGAGCAGGCCGTCGAAGGTTTCCATCACCACTGGCATATTCCAATATACCGCGTTGTCGCCCGCGGGCAGCGTTTCACGCTCCAGCGCGATCAGCGCATCGCGCACCACGCCCACGCTGTGGGTGTTGGTGAAGGCGATCGGGCTGGTCAGCAGGCCCGCTTCGCGCACCCATTCCAGGCCGGTGGCGTCGCCGTTGCCGTTCAGCACGTGCACGCCGGCAAAGCAGGGGGCGTGGCGGGCGGAGCCGGGGCGCGGTTCGATCACCGTCACGCCGGTGCGCACGCTGCGCCCGTCCGCCAAATCGGCATGAATGCTGGCATGGCCAACGCGCACGCCGGGCACGTCGGTGATGGCGTTAAGCGGGCCGGGCGTGCCCTGTCCGATGATAATGCCCAGATCCTGAGCGCGCTGCGTCATGGTTATTCTCCTTCTATTGAGGGGGCGGCGAGGGGCGCCGTCTGGCGGCCGCGCAGATGGTTCAGCGCCAGCCCGAAGCCGATAATGCCGGCAATGATAATAAAGTCTTTCAGGCTGCTGGCGATCAAAATCGTCCACAGTACGTACAGGCAGCACAGCAGCGCCACCACCACCGGCAGCGGCCACAGCGGCATCAGGTACGGGTGGTGGAAGTGGCGGCGACGGCGGCTGATCAGCGCCGCCACCGCCATGATGATGTACACCAGCAGCAGCAGGATCACGGTGAACGAGGTCAGCGATTCGAGATCGGAGCAAAACGCCAGCAGCGCCGACGGCACGCCGAACAGCAGGGTGGCGATCCAGGGGGTGCCGAAGCGCGGGTGGATGATTTTCAGCACCCGGTTAAACGTCGGCAGCCAGAAGCCATCGCGCCCGCTGGCGAACATCATGCGGCTGAACTGCGCCACGATGGCGATGATGGCGTTGAACACCGACAGATAAATCGCGCCGCTTACCACCCGCGCCAGCGTCGGGCCGCCGAGCTGGGTGACCACGTAGCCGACCGGATCGGCCTGTTTGGCCATCTCGGTCAGCGACGGCGAGCCGATCAGCAGGGCGGTGAACGGCACCAGCTCCACCAGCACCACGATGACCAGCGTCAGTATGATCGCGATCGCCATCGGCCTGCCCTGTTCGCGCATGTCTTCCGCCATGTACACCGCCGCGCCGTAGCCGTTGTAGGAGAACAGCGCGACCCCGACCATGGCGACGATCAGCGGCAGCGACACCGGCGCCAGGCTGCCCTGCGCGTCCAGCATCACCGGCGCGGTGAGGATCTCCGTGCTCTGATGCGGATGGCTGAAGCCGAGCCAGGCGATCAGCGCCAGCACCGCCACTTCCACCACCAGAAAGGCGCCGGTCAGCAGGGCGTTGGCCTTGATGTTGAAAATGGCGCAGATGCCGCCGACCAGCACGGTGAGCATGCCGGCGGTCGAGGCGTCGAACTGAGTGCCCAGCGCGGTGTTCAGGTAGGGTACCGCGCCGGTGGCCAGCACCGCCGGCACGAACAGCGAGGCGCTGAGGATAAACAGGTAGGTCTGCAACCCGCACAGGGTGCCGAACAGGCGCTTGATGATGCTGTACTCACCGCCGGCGCTGGGGTGTGCGGCGCCGAGCTCGGCATAGCACAGCGCGATGGCGGCGGCGACGCAGGCGGCGATCAGAAACGACAGAAAGGCGCCGCTGCCGGCGCTGGCGATCGCCAGCGGGGCGATGACGAAAATCGAACTGGCCGGCGTCACGCCGGACGCGGTGATCATCACCACGTCGAGGACGCTGAGATTGCCTTTGAAGGTGTGTTCAGGGGCGGACTCTTTCATGGGATAACGACTCCATTAACGTGTGAGTGAATTATTGTTTTGCTGCACAGGCTGTACGCAGGAATCAAATGGAGCGCGCGGAAATGCCGGGGAGCGTTGCTCCCCGGAAGTTTATTGTTCTTATGTGTTACCCCTGCCCCGACGGGAAGCTGAAGCTGGCGCGCCGGCCATCGCCGGAGGCCGGCCAGCGCTGGGTCACGGTCTTGCGTTTGGTGTAGAACCTGACGGCGTCCGGGCCGTAGGCGTGCAGATCGCCGAACAGCGAGCGCTTCCAGCCGCCGAACGAGTGGTAGGCCACCGGCACCGGCAGCGCAACGTTGATCCCCACCATGCCGACCTGAATGCGGCTGGAGAAATAGCGCGCCGCTTCGCCGTCGCGGGTGAACAGACAGGTGCCGTTGCCGTATTCGTGGGCGTCGATCAAGGCCATCGCCTCCGGCAGCGACGCCGCGCGCACCACGCCGAGCACCGGGCCGAAGATCTCCTCCTGATAGATGCGCATGCCGGGCGTCACGCGATCGAACAGCGTCGGGCCGAGGAAATACCCCTGGCTGGGGCGGCCGTCTGCGCCGATCACGCTCAGTTCGCGGCCGTCCACCAGCAGCTCGGCGCCTTCGGCCACGCCCTGATCGATATAGCCTTTTACCTTCTGATAATGCTGTTGGGTCACCAGCGGCCCCATGTCGTTGCGGTTGTCGCTGCCGGGGCCGACGCGCATGGCGGCCATCTGTTGCCGCAGCCCGGCGATCAGCGCTTCGGCGGTGCCGTCGCCCACCGCCACCACCAGCGGGATGGCCATGCAACGCTGGCCGCAGGAGCCGAAGGCGGCGCCCATCAGCGCGCCGACCGCGCCGGGGATATCGGCGTCCGGCAGCACCACCGCGTGGTTCTTGGCGCCGCCCAGCGCCTGCACCCGTTTGTTCTGCCCGCAGCCGGTGTGATAGATGTGCTCCGCCACCGGCGTCGAACCGACGAAGCTGATCGCTTTGACGCGCCCGTCATGCAGCAGCGTCTCCACCGCTTCGCGATCGCCGTTGACCACGTTGAGCACCCCGGGCGGCAGCCCGGCTTCCGCCGCCAGCCGTGCGATATACAGCGCGGCGGAAGGCACGCGCTCGGAAGGCTTCAGCACGAAAGTGTTGCCGCACGCCACCGCCATCGGCCACATCCACAGCGGCACCATCGCCGGGAAGTTGAACGGCGTGATGCCCGCCACCACCCCCAGCGGTTGAAACTCGCTCCAGCTGTCGATGCCCGGACCGGCCTCTTTGCTGTGTTCGCCCTTCAGCAGTTCCGGCACATAGCCGGCATATTCGATATTCTCGATGCCGCGCTGCAGTTCGCCCAGGGCGTCGCTGAGCACCTTGCCGTGCTCGGCGGTGATCAGTTGGCAGATGGCGTCGGCGTGCTGCTCCAGCAGATCCTTGAGCTTCATCATGATGCGCGCGCGCTTCAGCGGCGGGGTGTCGCGCCAGGCGGGATAGGCCTGTTCGGCGGCGGCGATGGCGCGCTCCACCGTGGCGCGGTCGGCCAGCTGCACCTCCTGCGCCGATTGGCCGGTGGCCGGGTCGTAAACCGGCTGGCTGCGTTCGCCGCCGGCGGCGGGCTCGCCGTTGATCCAATGGGTAATGGTCATGGTTCTCTCCTTATTCGGTGGCGTTGAGGGCGTCGCCCACGGCGTTGATCAGCGCATCGATCTGCGCTTCGCTGCTGATGAACGGCGGCGCCAGCTGCAGGGTGTCGCCGCCGTAGCGCACGTAAAATCCGCTTTCCCAGCAGCGCATCGCCGCCTCGAAGGGGCGCCGTGCCGGTTCGCCCGGCCGCGCCGCCAGCGTAATGCCGGCCGCCAGGCCGATGTTGCGAATGTCGGCGACGTGTTTGGCTCCCTGCAGGCTGTGCACCGCGCGCTCGAAGTAGGGCGCCAGCGCCTGTACGCGCTCCACCATCTGTTCGCGCTGCAGGATGTCCAGCGTCGCCAGCGCGACCGCGCAGCTGACCGGGTGGGCGGAGTAGGTGTAGCCGTGCGGGAATTCGAGCTGGTAGTCCGGCTCGCCGCCGTTCATGAAGGTGTGGTAGATCTCCGGCCGCACCACCACCGCGCCCATCGGCTGCGCGCCGTTGGTCACCTGTTTGGCGATGTTCATGATGTCCGGCGTGACGCCGAACGCCTCGGCGCCGGTCATCGCGCCGCAGCGGCCGAAGGCGGTGATCACTTCGTCGAAGATCAGCAGGATGTCATGCTGAGTACAGATTTCGCGCAGGCGCTGCAGGTAGCCGACCGGCGGCACGATCACCCCGGCGGAGCCGGAGAAGGGTTCGACGATCACCGCGGCGATCGTTGAGGCGTCGCGCAGCGCGATGATGCGGTTGAGCTCTTCCGCCAGCTCTGCCCCCTGTTGCGGCATGCCGCGCGAAAAGGCGTTGCCGGCCAGCAGAGTGTGCGGCAGGTGGTCCGCTTCGGCGCCGGCGCCGAACGTCTTGCGGTTGCCGGCAATGCCGCCGACCGAGATACCGCCGAAGTTAACGCCGTGATAGCCCTTTTCCCGGCCGATAAAGCAGGTTTTGCCCGCCTGGCCTTTGGCGCGCCAGTAAGCGCGCGCCATTTTCAGCGAGGTGTCCGCCGCTTCCGATCCGGAGCCGGTGAAGAACACGTAATCCAGCCCCGCCGGCGTCAGTGCCTTGATCTTGTTGGCCAGTTCGAACGACAGCGGGTGGCCGAACTGAAACGCCGGCGAGTAATCCAGCGTCGCCAGCTGGCGCTGGGCGGCGTCGGTGATTTCCTGCCGGCCGTGCCCCAATCCGCAACACCATAATCCGGACAGGCCGTCGAAAATCTTTCTGCCGTCATGGCTGGTGTAATACGCCCCCGCGGCTTGAGTAATGATGCGCGGCTGCGCTTTAAAATTACGGTTACCGGTAAAAGGCATCCAATGGGCCTCTAACCCTTCGGCATCGAGACTATTTAGCGGGTGATTTTCAGCGGCCATGTTTTCCTCCGAACAGGAAAATAAGAGCGATTAATGAAATAAACCGAGTTGTTAACGAATTGTTGTGCGAAATTGACTATGTACCGCTTGTTCTCTACTGTGAATAATCATATGTCGAAACTTACTTAAGGTTTTATGCAAGTAAAAAAGCGCGCGCTGTTAGGGCAATTGTCGGATATGGATCTGCGTTTGCTGCGGGTATTCAAGGCCGTGGTCGACTGCGGCGGCATGAGCGCCGCCGAACTGGAGCTGAACATCAGCCTGTCGACCATCAGCAAGCACATCAAGGATCTGGAGCAGCGGCTGGGCCTGACGCTGTGCCAGCGCGGGCGCGAGGGCTTTGCGGTCACCGACGAGGGGCTGCTTATCTACCAGGAAACGGTCAACCTGCTGGCGGCCACCGAGGCGTTCCGGCGCGGGGTGGACGAGGTGCACCAGCGCATGGGCGGGCAGCTGCACGTGGCGATATTCGATCATACGGTCAGCAATCCGCAGGCGCAGATCGGCCGGGCCATCGCATTATTCAGCGAGCGTGCGCCGGAGGTTTCTTTGCAAATGTACGTGGAGCCGATTAATACCATTGAACGCGGCGTCATTGACGGGCAATTTCAGGTTGGCGTTATTCCCATGCACCGCAGCGCGGAAAGTTTATCTTATCATTCGTTATTCAGTGAGAGGATGTTCTTATATTGCGGCGCGCAGCATGAATTATTTTCCGCCCCCCATGAAACATTAAATTGGGATCTGCTGCACAATTATGCCTTCGCCGGATTAGGCTACCATTCGCCGAATATGGAACTGAGCCTGCAGCAACATTTGCATCGCAAGGCGACGGGGTTCGCGCAGGAGTCGATCGCCACGCTGATCCTGTCCGGCAAATACGTCGGCTTTTTGCCGGATCACTACGCGGCGTTTTTCGTGGCGCAGAATATGATGCGGGCGATCAAACCGGCGCTGTTCCGCTATCACTGCGAATACTCCAGCGTGCTGCGCCGCTCGCCGGTGCCGCAGCGGGTGGTGAAGCTGTTCCATGAGTGCCTGCTGGCGGCCCACGGAACAGCGTGACGCTTACTGCTCTTTCTTCTTGCCGAAGATTCTGATCAGCGCGCCGACCAGGATGCCGACCGCGATGCCGGCGAAGATCCAGCCGATGATGCCCATTTCCTTAACTCCTGCTAGTGCGTTGATCTGATTATACCCGTCATACTTGAAACTGCATCTGTGTTGGCTGCGAGTGCGTACGCCAGTCACTGACTTGAGTAAGCTCCTGGCGAGCCACCTCTTGCCGCCGGGATGCCGCTCCAACTCTTTAGGGTAGAAATAATCATTCGACGCGAAACGCCTCTTCGATCATCCGTTGCCGCTGTGCCGGCGCATAGTCGATCCAGGAATTCTTGCTGTTGGATTTCTCCAGCGCCACCGCCAGTTCCTGGCCGGAAATCGGCAAATCGTCCTGCCAGAACGGCGCGATGGCGTGGCGGGTGATGAAATCGGTCAGGTAGCTCTCTGGGCTGCCCTGCCAGTGCGGGTACAGGCGCGCGGCCAGCTCGGCCATCAGCGCGCGTTGCTGCGGCTGTTCGCTGCTTTCCAGCAGGGCAAGGAATGGCAGCAGCAGGCGGCCGCAGACCTGGCCGTGGTGGTAGTCGCGCAGCGCGCCGATCTCGCCGGCGATGCCGTGGATCACCCCCAGCCCGGCGGCGCTCAGCGTCAGCCCCCCAAGGTACGAAGCTTGCATAATCGCTTCGCGCGCCGCGTCGCTGCGGTTGAGCGCCGGCCAGGCCGCAAGGAAGTGGCGGATGCCGCTCAGCGACATGTCGCGCGTCATGGCGCCGGCGGTTTTCGACAGATAGGCCTCGAACAGGTGGGTGAAGGCGTCGATGGCGCAGTAGGCCAGCACCTTGTCCGGCGCGCCGGCCAGCAGCTGCGGATCGAGAATGGCGGTGTGCGGCACGAAGTTATTGTGGCGCAGCGAGGCCTTCACTTTGCTGACCTGGGTGTCGGTGATCACCGCGTTCTGCGTCACCTCGCTGCCGGTGCCGGCGGTGGTAGGAATGGCGATCAGCGGCAGGGTGGCGCCGCTGATTTTGCTGTCGCCCACTTTTTCCATATAGCGCAGCGTTGGCAGCGGATGCTCCACCAGCGCGGAGAACGCCTTGGCGGCATCCAGCACGCTGCCGCCGCCGATGGCCACCACGCGCCGTGCCTGGCCGCGCCAGCGCGCCACCCAGGCGTCTATTTCCTGCGGCGACGCCTCGTGGCTGACGATTTCGGTGCCGATGAGCAGCGGCGTCAGCGATGCGCGCAGGCCGGCGTACACCGGGCCGTTGAGAAAAGATCGGCAGCTGAACAGCAGCGTCGGCTGCGGATCGGCAAGCAGCAGCGGCGGCAGTTGCTGGATGCTGCCGTGACCGAACCAGGTCTGGCGGTTGGCGATGATGTGGCTGACGGACATGAGGTCTCCTTGACGGCGTTGCAGGGCGCGATGCCACAGCATAAGCCAGCGGGCGCGGAGCGGCTACATACATTGGTTAATGGAATTTTATCTCCGCGTATGCTTTGCATTTCTTGGCTTGTGTTTGCGCCTGCAGGCAGGGGACTCCTGGCTGCAGGCACCAGATAAATAACATCGTATTAAATAGTTTTTTTTTATATTTAACGAATTGATTTTAAAAAATATTTTTAATTGCGGTGAGGTGTGCTTCATATAAGAGTTGTGCCATTTCTCCCACAAATGAGAATGATAATTATTTGATTGAAGTAAAGCCAAGGACGGCATAGAGTATTTTTACTGTATGTATAAACAGTTAACGACATAAACAATAATAAGGGAACGCTATTATGGCTCGATATGAAGATACTACTCAGTATGAACGCGACGTTATGACTTCTTTGGGGTACCACTGGCGGGGAGAAGGCTGGCAACGCGGTTTTGATCTTTCTGATGGCGATATGGTTGTTGAGGCGTGGGTGGGTGACCGATTGCCGGACAGGCAAAAGGAACTCAGTAATATTACGCATTTGTGGGATCAAAAAATTAGCGATATTAATAAACCGATTAGCGCTTTTGATCAGGAAGATGATGACATTATTCCATTCAGTGAGAAGGCAAAGAACAGTTTTCGAGCCGATTCCGACAAGGCGATTAAATTTTCAGCAGATAAAGAAAACGATCTGACGAACCAAATTAGTGAGATGCAAAAAGATATTGATGACCTAAGTAGTAAACTCAAAAATAAATCGCAAACGCCGCTAGAAAAAGCGAGCCTTGAAGCGATTATCGCGAAGATTAAAGTGGGTAAGGAGCGTTTAGACGTTCTGCGTAATGAAGCAAAAAAAAGAAAAGTGCATCAGGAGTATTTAAAACTAAATAATGAGAATTGGTTTTTATCCAGAGAAAAACCAACGTCGGGGGTTAAACAACAACAAAATTCAAATAGAATTAAAATGGGGGTGCAGCTAGATGAGGAAAAAAAGATACAGTCTGCCATCGATGCCAATATGAGAAATACGCAACAATATGAAAATGAGCTGCGGAATAAAGAGAGTGAAGTCAATCGCCTCAAGAATTTAGATCTTTCTACCGAAGAAGGGATCAATCGTGTGGAGAATGAGGCGCGCAAAAATGAACAAAGCGCTCAGCATGCACTGAACGATGCGAAAAATCGGATTAATCAGGCGAACGACGACAAAACAAGGGCGGAGAATGTCGGCAGAGAGCATGAAAGAAAAGCCGCTCAGGCTGAAGAAAAAAGGAAAAAACACAGTCAGCTGCTTGATGATTTTGTAAGATGGAATTCGGAAGTCGATTATGGAAAAAAAGCCTGGTGGAATGAGTTCAATGCCGCTAGTGACTTGATCTCGAAGCTGGAAAAAGAGCGCGATGATGCATTAAGCGTCATGAATGCATCGAGAGAGTCGGCGAGCCGGGCCGCAAACCGCCAGCAACAAGCGACCCGAGATCAGACCAACGCCGAAAGTGCGCTTAACAGCGCGCGTAAAACTCTGGCGGATGTGCAGGCGAAAAAAGCGATGATTGCCAAAGAGAAAAAAGAGGCGGAAACTAAGGCTGAAGAGGAGCGTGTAAAAGATGCAATCAAGTTCACAGCGGATTTCTACAAAACGGTAACTGAAAAGTTCGGCGAACATTCGTCAAAGGTCGCTAAAGAGCTTGCTGAAGCGGCTAAAGGAAAGTCGATTAAAAATGTGGACGATGCATTAAAAGCCTTTGAGAAACATAACAACGTTTTGAACAAGAAGTTTGGCGTGAAAGATCGAGAGGCTATTGCAAAAGCCATGGAGTCGGTCAATCGCGATCAGATGGCCAAGAGCTTGGCAAAATTCAGCAAAGCATTTAATTATATTGGGAAGACAATAGATCGTTACGATACCGTAGTGGCTATTGGAAAAGCTATTGAAACTAACAACTGGCGGCCGGTATTTATTCAAATGGAGGCGTTAGCGGCAGGAAGAGCTGCAACGGCGCTCACGGCTTTTTCCTTCAGTATCATCCTTGGCACGCCGATGGGGTTTTTAGGTTTTGCGATAATTACAACACTTGTGGGCGCTTTTATCGATGAAGCGTTAGTCGAAAAAATAAACAAGGAACTGGGGATTTAACAGTTTAACATAAGAGCCCTAATTTCTTTTTAGGGCTTTTAAAATAGATAAAGAAAAATAAATAACTGATACGGGAATGGCGAATGCGAAACAAAATAATTCATAAACCACTTCAATGCTGCCACCCACAGAGCTGACAAAAAAGTCATGCTGCCAAAATTTCTTATGGGAATAACGTAGTGCTGTTTTCTCGATAGCAAATTTTGCAAAAGGATAGAGAACGCAACTGGCAACAGAAAGCGAGAGAATTAACGTTAATCGGCTATCTTCAGGATTTTTACTCCATGCATAGTAAGCGACAGCAGTGATAACAAGCCCCCATAGAATATGCTTTAAGTAATATTTTAAAGTCATCCAACATATCCCTTTTTTCATATGGTTATATCCATTGCTATTGATGCAGTGTACCACAGAATTTTTATTGGGACATGGGGGGCTGTTATAGCTCGGGAATGCAGCGACCCCCTTACCTTGCAAAGCCACCGCTTTCCCCGCTGCGGCAACTTGTGAGTTGTTTAACATGTAAACGATCGCGTTCTTGCATTTCGGCGCGCCGGATGCTTTTTTTAACAGTACTGGCCGCCATGCGGCTAACCCCATCCGAAATCGGTAGATTGTTAATGTATTAATAATGGCGAGGCGGGTATGGATATTCAGGTTGAACGCTTGTCTGCGGTGATCGATGCGGTGGCCAGCCCGCGCTTTTATCCCAGCCTGTTGAATTGGCTGGAAGGGTTTTTCGCCTTCGACAACGCCATCGTCTATGCCTTCGAACGCGGCCGGCCGCCGCGCTGCCTGATCAAAACCGAGCGGGAAAACAGCGATGCGGTTAACCAGATCTACCAACAGGGCGCCTATCTGCAGGATCCGTTTTACCGCGCGCTGAACGACGGCGGCGAAGGCGAGGTGCTCACGCTGCGCCAGCTGGCGCCCTGCGGGTTTTATCACAGCGACTATTACCGTAATTTTTATCGCAAGACCGGCTGGCACGATGAGGCCGGCGTGCTGCTGCAGCTGACGCCGGAGCGCGGGCTGGGGGTGTTCTTCGGTTCGGCGCGCCGCACGGTGGCGGTGCGCTACCCGCAGCGGGCGGATCTGCGCAGCGCGCTGACGCTGGTGAAAAGCGTGGCGCGGCTGCACGGCGAAGTGGTGGCAGCACCGGCCGAGGCCGACACGGGGAACGACGATGGCGCGCAGGCGCGTTATCTGCTGACGCCGCGCGAGCGCGAGATCGTCGATCTGATCCTCGCCGGCTGCGGTTCGCAGCAGATTGCCGACCGGCTGTTCATCAGCCTCGGCACGGTAAAAAATCACCGCAAGAACATCTACGGCAAGCTGAACATCGGCTCGCAGGCCGAACTGTTCAGCCTGTTGCTGACCGCCCCGCAGCGCCGCAGCGCGTGAATGTTAATTTTTTGTAGCGAATGTCCCTAAGGGGACATAGCGGCACGGCTGCCGCCTCCCGATAATCCGATGTCATGGCATAGGCAATCGGGAGTGCGGCAGTGAACAACGAAATCGAGTCCTTAACCTACTACGCGGCGACCAAAAAATACGATCTGCGCTTCCCGACGCTGGAAGAGGATCTGGACGTCGACGTGGTGATCATCGGCGGCGGCTTCTCCGGCATCAACACCGCGCTGGAGCTGGCGGAGAAGGGCATCACCAACATCGCCATTCTCGAAGGCCGCTATCTGGGCTACGGCGGCACCGGGCGCAACGGCGGCCAGGTGATGGCCGGCATCGGCCACGATCTGGAGAAGATCAAGCGCCACGTTGGCCCGGCCGGGCTGGAAACCATCTTCAAAATCAGCAATCTCGGCGCCGGCATTATCCGCGAGCGCATCAAGAAATATGACATCGACGCCGACTTCTGCTTCGGCTACGGCTATCTCGGCAGCAACGCGCGCCAGGAGAAGACCCTGCGCGGCTGGCTGAAGGAGTTCAAGGCGGTAGCGCCGCAGGAGGAGATTGAACTTTACACCGGGGCGGAGGTGAAGCAGGTGGTGGGCTCCGACGCTTACACCTGCGCGCTGAAACACATGGGCGGCGGCCACGTGCATTCGCTCAACCTGCTGCTGGGCGAGGCCAAGGCGCTGAGCGGCTACGGGGTGAAAATCTTCGAGAACAGCAGCGTGCTCAACGTGGAGTATGGCCCGCGCATCACGGTGCGCACCGCCATGGGCTCGGTGCGCGCCAACAAGATGCTGTGGGCCTGCAACGGCTTCCTCAACGGCATGGAGCCGCAGATCTACCGCAAGACCATCAATACCTACGCCTTCCAGCTGGCCACCGAGCCGCTGTCTGACGATCTGATCCGCCAGATCAGCCCGATCCGCGGCGCCTACAGCGACATCCGCCCGGTGATCGACTATTACCGGGTGACCAACGAAAACCGGCTGCTGTTCGGCAGCGCCACCCGCCTGATCGAATATTTCCCGTCGGATCTCAAGGCCTGGAACCGCAACCTGATGCTGAAGGTGTTCCCGTACCTGAAAGACGTGAAGATCGATCTGGCCTGGGGCGGCCCGCTGTGCTGCAGCGCCAACCTGTTCCCGCAGATTGGCACGCTGCCGGATCGCGACAATGTGTTTTACGTGCAGGGCTACTCCGGCTTCGGCGTAACGCCGAGCCACATCGTGTGCAAGGTGCTGGCGGAGGGCATGAGCGAAGGATCCGATCGTTACGATCTGATGAGCTCGATCCCGCACGTCAACATCTTCGGCAAGGACAAGCTGCGGCGGGTGATGACCACCGCCGGTAAGGTTTGGCACCAGACATCCGGCTACTGGAAAGGCCGCCGTTAACCCTCAGAGGAGAATCTCATGAAACCGTTACTGCTTAAACAACCGCTGCCGGAACTGCTGGAGATCGGCAGCGTCAGCAACCTGGGCGCCACGGTGATCGCTGGCACGCCAAACGTCGGCGTGGCCAGCATCTTCGGCGAACCGACCGACAACCTGAACTGCGGCGTGTTCAGCTGCACCCGCGGCAGCTTCGTGATGGAGTATCCGTTCGCCGAGCACGCCACGGTGTGGGAAGGCAGCGCGACCCTGACCAACGAACGCACCGGCGAATCGGTGCAGTATCAGGCCGGCGATTCCTGGTTCGTCGAGAAGGGCACCCCGGTGCGCTGGGACATCACCTCGGATCGCTTCGTCAAACACTACCTCGCCATCGTCGAAGGCTGACGCCGTCATGCCCCCCTCGGCCCGCTGAGGGGGAGCGCCTTAGCCTAACGCCCGCGCAATAAAATCGGTCACCCGCTTGAGGATCTGATCCTTATTGGTTTCGTTAAAGCTCTCGTGCCGCCCGCCCGCATTGATCATCCGTTCGAAATCGTCGCCGCGCAGACTATCGAGCGCGGTTTGCGTTTCGCTCATCAGCACCAGCCGATCGTCGTCGCCGTGGATCCACAGCGTGGGCAGCGCGCCGAAGCCCGGCCCGGCGTTGATGGCGGCGAGGATCCGCTGCATGGCGCGCAGGGTGGGGCGCTTGAACGGCCCGTGCCACACCAGCGGATCTTCCTGATAGGCCGCGCCGACCGCCGGATCGCGCGCCAGGGTGGCGGTATCCAGCGGCGCGTCGGGGATCGTCGGCAGTTCGGCCAGATCGGAGATCGCCGTTCTGTCGCCAAGCAGCGGGCCAGACAGCACCAGCGCACGCACCTCCTCGCCGTAGCGCTGCACGTAGCGGGTGGCGATCATGCCGCCCATCGAGTGGCCGATCACCACCAGCGGCAAGGTGGGGTATCGCTGCCGGAAATGGCTGACCACGCGCTGCACGTCGTCGACCACGGCGTCATAATCCTCGATCAGCACGCGTTCGCCCTGCGACAGGCCGTGGCCGAGATGGTCGGGGCCGAACACCCGCGCGCCCTGTGCCTGCAGCGTGCGCGCCACGTATTGGTAACGGCCGAGGTGCTCGCCGTAGCCGTGTATCAGCAGCGCCAGATAGCGCGGCTGGTCGTTTCCCCAGTCGTGCACGGCGATGTCGCCGTGACGGCCTTTGATAAAGCTGACGGTTTGTTCGGGCATGTTATTGTTCTCATGGTGGGTAGGGTTGCCCTTCAGCGTAGCGGCTGGCGGCGAGGTTGTCAGGGGCGCCGGGTGCGGCGCCCGCAAAGAGGGGATTACAGGTCGAACTGGCGCTCCAGCTCGTCGAGCGCTTCGCGCTGGAAGCGGTTGAAGGCTTCGCGCGGCTGCTGTTGCTGGATAAACGCCAGCAGCGGATCCTGCACTTCAGTGCGCACGCCGCTCAGTTGTTCCATCACCGCCAGCCCGCAGAACGGCACGTAGGATTCGGCATAGCCGCCTTCGTGCACCATCACCAGCTTGCCGCCGCACAGCCGGTCGGCGGCGTCCTGCACCAGCGCGGTCATGGCGCGGAAGCTGTCGCTGTGCAGCTGCATGCGCGCCAGCGGATCGAGGGCGTTGGCGTCGTAGCCGCAGGCGACGATGATCAGCTCCGGCTCGAATTTTTCCAGCGCCGGGATAATGATGTGCCGCATGGCGTGCAGGTAGCCGTCGTCGCCGGCGCCGGCCAGCATCGGCACGTTAACGTTGTAGCCCGCCCCGTCGCCTTCGCCGCGATCCCGTTCGCCGGAATAGCCCGCCGGGAAGCAGCCGTCCTGATGCAGCGACAGCGTCAGCACGTCGCCGCGCTGCCAATAGATGTGCTGGGTGCCGTTGCCGTGGTGCACGTCCCAGTCGAGCACCGCCACCTTGCCGAGGCCATGGCGAGCCTTGGCGCGCTCGATGGCGATGGGAATATTGGCCAGGAAGCAGAAGCCCATCGATTGATCCGGCAGGCAGTGGTGGCCCGGCGGGCGCGACAGCGCATAGGCGTTATCCAGCTCGCCCTGCAGCACCGCTTCCACCGCCGCGCAGGCCAGCCCGGCGGAGAGCTTGGCGATTTCATAGCTGCCCGGCCCCAGCGGCGCTTCCTCCCCCAGCAGGCCGCCGCCGCTGTCGCTCACCTGTTTGAAACGCTGCAGGTAGTGGGCGGGGTGAATGCGCAGCAGATCTTCTTCCGTCGCCGGTTCGGCGCTCAGCAGGGTGAGCTGGCGCGACAGGCCGGACACGTCCATCAGGTTCTTCATGCGCCGTTTAGTTTCCGGCGACTCGGCGTGGCCGGCACCCGAAGGCGGTTGCACCCAACCGCCGACCGGCAGGGTAGTGGCGTGCAGGCCGGTGCTGTGCCAGAAACAGCGTTCATCAAACAAGAAACCGGTTGTTCTTTTCACCTTTCTCCTCCTGTTATACGGCGCGGTGCGCGCGGTGAAGCCAGCGAAATCAACAGCAGCGACAGCAGCGCGCAGCCCAGCGCGCCGAACAGCAAGGCGTTGAAACCGCCGAAAGATTCGATCAGAGAGCCGGCCAGCGTCGGGCCGATGGCCATACCGCCGCCGATCACCAGGTTGATGCCGTTCATCAGCTTGCCGTCGTTATCCAACCCGGCGACCCGCGCCAGAATGAACGGCAGCACGAAGGTCCAGGTGAATTTGAACAGTAGAGCGGCCAGGGCGAAGCGCAGCAGCAGGGGCTGGCCCGTCAGCAGCGCCACGCTGGCCAGCAGCAGGGCGTACCCCAGCACGATCAGGCGTCCACCGCCGAAGCGCGCGCCGATCAGCGCCGCGGCCCCCGCGCCGACGATGCCGAGCAAGGTGGCGACGGCCAGCACCTGGCCGCTGTGGGCCGGCGACAGCCCGGCGCCGGCGGCGATGCCGCCGATAAAGGTCCAGACCGCGCTCAGGCTGATGTAAAAGGTCAGCACCGCCAGCACGGCGCACAGCTTGCGCGCCAGCGAGGCGGCGGGGCCGCTGCGGGCGGCGCGGGCGGCGGTGAAACCGTTGGGGAATGCCGGGATGAGCGGCAGGCAGCACAGCATGATGGCCGCCAGAATCAGGTAGACCGCCATCAGGCCGAAGTGCGCGAACAGCGGCGGCAGCACCAGCAGCCCGACCGCGCCCAGCACCAGTTGGCCGAGCACCCAGAAGGCATAGACCCGGCTGGGATTGGCGGTGCCGGCGGCGCAGGTGATGCACAGGATCATCAGGGTGCCGCCCGCCAGCGAGGCGATAAAGCGCAGCGGCAGCAGCAGGGTAAAGTCCTGCACCAGCGCCGAAGCCAGGTTGCCGACGATAAACACCAGCGCCGACAGTGTAGCGACCCGTCGCCAGTTGATGCGCCCGCTCCACCACCACGCTGGCAGCGTGGCCAGGCTCATGGCGCCGAGTTCGGTGGAGAACAGGTGGCCGATCTGCGCCGGGCCGAGCTGCCATTGTGCGGCGAGCTGGGCGGCCACGGCGGGGGCGGTCATCAGAATGCCCGGCGCGATGGCGGCGAAGACGATAATGGCGGTCAGCAGCCGCGGCGGGCAGGGGAGCGCCGCGCCGACGGCGGGCGCGGAAACTGAATCACTGGACATAAACCTTTTCCCCAAGCGTTGAGTGACGATGAAATATCCCGCCCGGCCCGATTGCGGGCAGGGGGAGGCCGCGCCATAAATGGCGAATACGTTTTGGCGTTATTTTCCGGCCGTCGGCAGCGGCGGCCGTTATCGGGCGTTAACCGTGGGCGAGAAAGCCGCCGGCGACCAGTTCGGTGCGGTTCACCACGTCGGTTTTGGCGAAAATATTGCGCATATGGGTTTTCACCGTGGACAGCGAAATGCCCAGCTTCAGGGCGATGCGCTTATTGCTGGCGCCTTCGCGCACCATGTTGACGATCTCTTGCTCTTTGGCGGTCAGCAGCTGCGCCTCGCCGTCGGGCAACAGATCGCGCGTCGCCAGCTCGATCAGCGGCAGCACCGCGCGCAGGCGGCCGCGCTCCACTTCAGTGAACGGCGTATCGCGGATCAGCGATACCCCGGCGACGATGCGCTTGCGCTGGCGGATGAAGATCTCCGTCATGTCGCGCATGTCGTTCGGCAGCATAAAGTCGTGGTAATAGCGGCGGTTGCCGGCGATCGCCGCCGGGCTCATGCCGACCATGGTGATGTCCTGGCGATGGAAATTGGCCGGCTGCAGCGGATCTATCTGCTGGAAGTGGTTCAGATACTGCTGATGCGTTTTATCGGGCATGCCGTGCAGGATGTAGTGATCCGGCCGCAGGTCGCGATCGACCAGATAAAACACCCCGGCGGACACCGGGATCAGGTGCGTGATTGTCGCCAAACAACTGTTGATAAAGGCATCGGATGCGGTGCTGTGCATGATTCGTGTTCCTCCCTTTATCATTCAATCTGGAGAAGGTTGGTGGTCAATATATGAACGATACAAGCATAGTTGTAGCAATTTGGCAACACAATAAAAACATATTAACAACGTGAGGCCGATTGCAATAAAACACATAAATAACAAGATGACACTGCGTTAATCAGGGCTTTTCAGTTCGGATTTATCGCGATTTTCATTAATAGGTTAATGAAATAATTCACCGCTTTTCCCGCTGAATTTACAGCGCTTTTCAATGTTTGCCCAGGTGAAGCCCTCGCCGCCCTGCGCGTGCTACAACCGGCACGACTGGAGCCGTTTCTCGTTCTTAAGAACGATAGCCAGGCTTTTCCGCCGCTTCCTACACTGCGAATTGAAGATAGCGCCAGGCGGCGCCAAACGTATAAGACGAAAAAATGATGACCTTTCTCGGGCTGAGGCGTCGGGTTGTTCAGTCCGCATGACCATACGGGGAACGAACGATGCAGAAAAAAACGTTGGCGGTGGCGTTGAGCGGCGCCTTATCGGGCCTGGCGCAGGGGGCGGATGCCGATCGCCCCAATGTGCTGATCATTCTGGTGGACGACATGGGCTACTCCGACATCAGCCCGTTCGGCGGCGAGATACCGACGCCCAACCTGCAGGCGCTGGCCGAACGGGGCGTGCGCATGAGCCAGTACTACACCTCGCCGATGTCGGCGCCGGCGCGGTCGATGCTGATGACCGGCAACACCAACCAGCAGGCCGGCATGGGCGGCATGTGGTGGTATGAGAGCACCGCCGCGCAGCCGGGCTATGAAATGCGGCTGACCGACCGCGTGACCACATTGCCGGAGCGTTTTCGCGACGCGGGTTACGCCACCATGATGGCGGGCAAATGGCACCTGGGCTACGTCGACGGCGCCAAACCGACCGATCGCGGCTTCGAGCGCGCCTTCGCCTTTATGGGGGGCGGCACCAGCCATTTCGACGACGCGAAACCGCTGGGCACCGTGGAGGCGTTCCATACCTTCTACACCCTGAACGGCAAACGCGTGTCGTTGCCCAAAGATTTCTATTCCAGCAAGGCCTATGCCGATCAGCTGGAACAGTGGATCCGCGATACGCCGCAGAGCAAACCCGTCTTCGCCTATCTGGCGTTTACCGCGCCGCACGATCCGCTGCAGGCGCCGGATGACTGGATCGCCAAATTCGACGGCAAATACGACGCCGGTTACCAGCAGGCCTATCAGCGGCGCATTCAGCGCCTGAAGGCGCTGGGGTTGATTTCCGACCGCACGCCGATGCCGACGCTGACGCTGGATAAGGCCTGGAATGCGCTGACGCCCGAGCAGCAAAAATATGAAGCCAAGACCATGCAGGTGTACGCGGCGATGATCGCTTACATGGACGATCAGGTCGGCGCGGTGCTGAATACCCTCAAGCAGACCGGCCGCGACCAAAATACGGTGATTGTGTTCGCCACCGACAACGGCGCCAACCCGGCCAGCGGCTTCTACTACGGCTCGAAGCCGGAGTATTGGCGGCAGTTCGACAACAGCTACGCCAACCTCGGCCGCAAGGGATCGTTCATTTCCTACGGGCCGCACTGGGCCAACGTCAGCAATGCGCCGTACGCCAACTACCACAAAACCACCAGCGCGCAGGGCGGCATCAATACCGATTTCATCATCTCCGCGCCGCGGCTGAAGGGGCGCGGCGGCATCGACCGCACGCCGATGGCGGTGTATGACATCGCCCCGACGCTGTATGACTATGCCGGCATCGACGCCAATAAACCGCTGAAGGCCAAACCGACGCTGCCGATGGTCGGCGTCAGCTTCAAGCGCTATTTCAGCGGCGAGGCCGACGGCGTGCCGCGCGCGACCTACGGCGTGGAGCTGCATAACCAGGCCGCCTATGTGGACGGCGTCTGGAAGCTGCGACGGTTGGTGAAGGCCGGGCCGACGGCGCAGATGGCGCCGTGGGGGCTGTTCAATCTGCATGACGATCCGCTGGAGACGCGCGATCTGGCCGCCGCCGACCCGGAGCGGGTCAAACGGCTGAGCGAGGCGTATCGCCGTTTTGCGCAGCAGAGCATGGTTATTGAAGCCAAAGGTGCAGCGATCGACTATCTCGGCGTCGACGCCAACACCGGCGACTACATCGGCCTGGATCCGCAGACCCACAAACCGTTGCCGCAGGCGGCGCCATGAACCTGGCCCAGCTGCGCGCGCAGCAGATCCCGGTAGAGAGCGAACCGCGCGCGGCGGCGCCTTTTCATTTGCTGGTGAAACCGATCGGCGCCGGCTGCAACCTGGGTTGCTGCTACTGCTACTACCCGCAGCGCCAGGAAGAACGGACGCGCAAGATGGACGACGACCTGCTGGCGGAATTTATCCGCGGCTACATCGCCGCCCAGCCGCGTTACAGCCGCGAGATCAACTTCGTCTGGCAGGGCGGTGAGCCGCTGCTGGCGGGGATCGGTTTTTACAAGCGGGCGCTGGCGTTGCAACGCCGCTACGCGCCGCCGGGCGTGCGGATCAGCAACAGCCTGCAGACCAACGGTACCCTGCTGAACGACGCCTGGTGCCGGCTGTTCCGGCAGCATCACTTTATCCTCGGCGTCAGCCTGGACGGCGACCGCGAGGTGCAGGACGCCCACCGGCCGGACAAGCGCGGCGGCGCCAGCTATGACGCGGCGCTGCGCGGCATTGCGCTGTTGCAGCGCCATCAGATCGACTTCAACCTGCTGATGGTGGTGCACGACGGCGTCGCGGATCGCGCCGAGGCGATCTACGATCATGCGGTGGCGATCGGGGCGCGCTATCTACAGTTCCAGCCGCTGATGCTGGAAGGGGACGCGCCCACCGCCGGCTATGGGTTGAGCGCCGCCAACTGGGGGCGCTTCATGCTGGCGGTATACCGCCGCTGGCGCAGCCGCGGGCACGTCGGCCAGGTCTTCGTGATGAACATCGAGCAGGTCTACGCGCAGTATTTCACCCACGTCAGCCCCAGCTGCGTACATGCCGAACGCTGCGGCGGCAATCTGGTGATGGAGCCGGACGGGCGGCTTTACGCCTGCGATCATCTGATCAACGCGCAGCACCTGCTCGGCCATGCCGATCGCCACACGCCGCTCGCCACGCTGGCGGCAAGGGCGGCGGAGATGCCGTTCGGTAAAAACAAGAGCCTGCGCCGCGAGTGCCAACGCTGCAGCGTGAAAAGCGTCTGCCAGGGCGGCTGCCCGGCGCATGTGGGCGAAGATCGCTACAACCGGCTGTGCGCCGGCTATTACGCCTTCTTTTCCGCGCTGCTGGCACCGCTGCGCGTCTACCCGCGCAGCCCGCAGGGGGCGATGCAGTGGCGCGCCGCCGTGAGCGCGGCCGCAGGTTGAAAGCGTCTCGTCCTTAAGGACGATAGTCAGCATTTTCCTTTCCTCTCTATAGTGAGATTACCGCCGCTGGCGGTGAAAAACCTGCAAGCACCTGCATGCATCAGGCCAAAACTATAAGAGGAAATAACCATGAACCTGTCGTCGCGGTTGCACGCCCACCTGGCTCGAGGCAAGGTCGGCTTTCCCACCACCCTGGCCAGTTCGGTCGGGGTGATCATGGCCAGCCCGGTGATCCTGACGGTCACCAGCGGCTTCGGCATCGGCGGCGACACCTTCGCGCTGGCGATGCTGATCGCCTTCATCATGATGCAGGCGCAGCTCACCACCTTCTCCGAAGCGGCGGCGCTGCTGCCGACCTCCGGTTCGGTTTACGACTACATCTCCTGCGGCATGGGGCGCTTTTTCGCCATCACCGGCGCGCTGTCGGCCTACCTGATCGTGCACATCTTCGCCGGCACCGCCGAGACCATTCTCTCCGGCATCATGGCGCTGGTGAACTTCGAGCACCTCAACACCCTGATGGAAAGCCACAACGCCTCCTGGATGGTCGGCGTCGGGCTAGTAATCGTGTTCGGTCTGCTCAACGCGTTCGGCATCGAGGCCTTCGGCAAGGCGGAGATCGTGCTGACCTTCGCCATGTGGAGCACGCTGGTGATTTTCGGCATCGTCGGGCTGCTGTCGCCGCATGCGGTGCCGCTCGAGGGCTGGTTCGGCAGCACGCTGAGCCTGAACGATCCCTTCGCGGTGTTCAGCCTGATCGGCATGGCGATGTTCATGTTCGTTGGCTGTGAGCTGGTGACGCCGATGGCGCCGGAGATCAAACGCTGCGATCGGGTGATCCCGCGCGCGATGGCGCTGGGGCTGTGCGGCGTGGCGGTGTGCATGGCGCTGTATGGCGCGGCGCTCAGCCACCAGGTGGAAAACGTGGTGATCGACGCCGCCAGCGGCACGCGCCTGCTGGAAACGCCGATGGCCATCCCGGCGTTCGCCGGCCAGGTGATGGGCCAGTTCGGCAAATATTGGCTCGGCGTCGGCCTGCTGCTGGCGGGCGCCGCGACCATCAATACGCTGATGGCGGCGGTGCCGCGCATTCTGTACGGCATGGCGCTGGACGGCGCGCTGCCGCGCATGTTCGCTTATCTGCACCCGCGCTTTAAAACGCCGGTGGTCGGCATTCTGGTGGCGGTATTGATCCCCTGCGTACACGCCTTCGCCATTCAGGGCAACCTCGACAGGATCATTCCGCTGGTGCTGGCGGCGGTGTGCGCCTGGGGCGTGGCCTACCTGCTGGTGACCTGCTCGGTGGTGATCCTGCGCGTACGCCGCCCCGATCTGCCGCGCGCCTATAAATCGCCGTGGTTCCCGCTGCCGCAGATCGTTTCCAGCGTTGGCATCGTGCTGGCTATCGTTTACATCACGCCGCCGGGAATGAACCCGAGCGATATCTACATTCCCTTCGGCTGGATGATCGGCCTGACCGCCGCCTATGCGCTGTTCTGGACGCTGTGCGTGCAGAAAGTGAATCCGTTCAAGCCGGTGCCGGTCGAGCAGGTGCTGGAGAACGCGTTCGCCAAGGGTGAAAATGAGGAGGCGCAGTTTGATCGGCTTACTTCCCTCACTTAATCGCGCCTGGCGGCGAGCGCCGTCGGGCTATCGGCCGGGCGCCGCGCTGGATCGTCTGGCGCGCAACCTGGAACCCTACGCGTGCGAACGCCTGGCGCCGGGCCTGCTGCGGCTGACGCTGCCGCAGGGGCCGCAGATCGAGGTCAGCGAACAGGTGCAGGGGCTGTTTATGGCGCATATCGTCAGCCACCGCTTTCGGTTGCAGGGCCCGTGCGCGATGCAGCTTCCGCTGACGCTGGACGTGGTGACCGGCGGCTGGCTGCGGCGGCGCGGGGTGCGTTATCTGCTGCGCCAGCGCCATGCGGCCGCGCAGCGGGTGCTGGACGGCCTGCAGCGTTACCCGCAGATCGGCGAGACGCTGGCGCAGCTGGATTTTCGCCGCGTGCGGCTGACGGTGAACGACGGGCGCTGGCAGGTGGAGATTGAGCATTTCGCCGCGTCGGAGGTGGTCAGCCGTTTGCCGGCCGGCCGCCGCTATCTGCGGCTGGATGCCGAACAGCGGCGGCTGCTGTTGAGCAGCCTGCTGATGATCGGCCAACTGATGGAGAAGCTGAATCATGAATAGAGTGGTTGTGATTACCGGCGGCGGCACCGGCGTCGGCGCCGCCTGCGCCCGTCTGCTGGCGGCGCAGGGCGATCGGGTGTTCATCATCGGCCGCCGCCCGGAACCGCTGGCGGCGCTGGCGCAAGAGATAGGCGCGCAGGCGCTGGTGGGCGATGCCGCCAGCGGCGAGAGCTGGAACCACGCGCTGCTGCCGGCCATTCTGCGCGAAGCCGGGCGCATCGACTGCCTGATCGGCAGCGCCGGCGGCATGGGCTTCAAGCGCATCACCGAGATGACCGACGCGCAGTGGCAAGGGGCGATGGACAGCAACCTCAACAGCGCTTTCGCCAGCGCGCGCGCCTGCCTGCCGGAGCTGATTAAAAGCGGCGGCAACCTGCTGTTCGTGGCCTCGATCGCCTCGCTGGCCGCCGGGCCGGAGGTCTGCGGCTACGTCACCGCCAAGCACGCGCTGATCGGGCTGATGCGCTCCATCGCCCGCGACTATGGCCCGCTGGGCGTGCGTGCCAACGCGGTGTGCCCGGGCTGGGTGACCACGCCGATGGCGGACGAAGAGATGCAACTGCTGATGGACGCCCATCAGATTTCGCTGGAGCAGGCTTACCAGATGGTCTGCCGCGACGTGCCGCTGCGCCGCCCGGCCAGCGCCGAGGAGATCGCCCGCGCGTGCCGTTTCCTGTGTTCCAGCGAGGCTTCAATCATTACCGGCGCGGCGCTGGTGGCCGACGGCGGCTCCACCATCGTCGATGTGCCGACCCTGGCTTTCACTTCCCTGTAAGGAGCATTTCCATGAGTTCAGAAGCGGTATTCATTCAGGTTGGCGCGCTGGCGGAAGGCTTTGCGCCGCACAGCAATACGCTGGAACGGCAGCACGGGCTGGCGGGCACCACGCTGACGCTGCGCTTTAGCGACGGCGCGACGCAGCGCTGCCGGTTTACCGACGAGCAGACGCTGGAGTGGGGCGAACGGCGCAGCGTCGCCTATCGCGCCACCAGCATTCGCCCCGGCGTGCTGTTCATCGATTTTCTCGATCCTGCCCGCGCCAACGCCAGCATTACGCTGGTATGCGACCGCAATCAGGGCAACTTCACTGCGGTATACGGCCAGCTGCCGGACGAAGCGCAGGCGCGGCTCGACGCCTTCAGCCGGGTGGAGCAGGGGCTGCCGCTGACCGCGGTCGAGGCCGAATTCCGCTTCGGCACGCTGGATGACGCCGACGTGGCGCCACCGGGCTTTACCGATGAGCTGATCGGCATGCGCAACATGTACACCTACAGCCCGACCGAACGGTACGAGCACATCTACCTGAACGATAACTTCTACGCCTGGCAGTGTCTGGACGGGGTGGAAAAAGGGCTGGCGGACGTCGATCGCTGCCACTACGTGAAGGTGGCGGAGCAGCTTTATCTGTTCGTCTGGCGCGAGAAGATCATCCCGACGTTGGGCGTGGTGATGATCGATCTGCAGGGCATGCGCACCGACGGCAAGATCCTCGGTTATCAGGGCAGCGATTTCAGCGCGCTGAGCAACTTTGCGGTCGGCGCCCATGCGCAGGTGCTGAACACCACGCGTCACCCACGAGGATAGGGCGATGAGCGCAACCTATGCGGCCGACGCCTTCGCGGGGCAGGCGGTGCTGGTGACCGGCGGCGCTCAGGGCATTGGGCTGGCGATCGTCAGCGCCTTTGCCCGCCTGGGCGCCGAGGTGACGATCGCGGACGTGCAGCTGCCGCAGGCGCAGGCGGCGGCGCAGGCGCTGCGGGACGAAGGGCTGAGCGTGCAGGCGCTGGCTTGCGATCTGGCCGAACCGGGGCAGATCGCTGAGCTGGTGACGGCGGTAGGTGAGCGGCATCAACGGCTGGACGTGGTGATCCACAATGCCGCTTACTTTCCGCTGACGCCGTTCGCCGCCATCGACGCGGCTCTGCTGCAACGCACGCTGAGCGTCAATCTGATGGCGCCGTTCTTTCTGGCGCAGGCGGCGCTGCCGTGGATGCGCCGCCGGGGCGGCGGCTGCCTTCTGGTGACCTCGTCGGTGACCGGCCCGCGGGTGGCCTACCCGGGGCTGGCGCACTACGCCGCCTCCAAGGCTGGGGTGAACGGGTTTATTCGCGCGGCGGCGCTGGAGCTGGCGGCGGAGAACATTCGCGTCAACGGCGTGGAGCCGGGGATGATCCGCACGCTGGCGATGGCCAACCTGGGCGACGCGCAGGTGAATCAGGCGATCGCCGCCTCGGTGCCGCTCGGGCGGCTGGGGGAACCGGAAGACATCGCCGCGGCGATGGTGTTTCTCGCCTCGCCGGCGGCGGCCTACATCACCGGCCAGACGCTGGTGGTGGACGGCGGCGCGCTGCTGCCGGAAACGAATTCTCTGCTTACCTGACGCTGCAGCGTTGTTGGCTGCAACGTCAATTAATTTGAGAATTCCGGTTGGTTAAATCACTGCTTGGCAGGATGCGCGGTGACGTTGGCGGGCAGGCTGTCGCCCAGGGTGATCAGCTCGTCCAGCAGCGTCATCAATTGGTCCATTTTCTGTCGCGAGAAAGCGGCTTCAATCTCGGCGTAGCCCTGTTCCACCTGGTGGCGCGCCACTTCATACAGATCCTGGCCCTGCTGGGTCAGCGACACGTACAGCTTGCGCTGATCGTTGACCGGCTTCAGGCGGAAGATCAGCTTGTCACGCTCCATGCGCGACAGAATGCCGGTCAGGCTGGGGCGCAGAATGCAGGTTTCCGCCGCCAGCTCGTGGAATTCGATCGAGCGGCTGTTGGCCAGCACGCGGATGATGCGCCACTGCTGTTCGGTCAAATTGTGGCTTTTCAGGATCGGGCGGAAGAACCCCATGGCGGTTTCACGCGCCTGCAGCAGGGCGATGGTTAACGATTCATGCATAAGTTTGGCCTTAGCTATCAAGGTGTTCGTTGTTACGGCGCTCGTTATGGGGGCGCCTGCCCCGCAAAGCCCGATTTTGTTAATAACTTAATAGTAGCCAAAGTTACCCGTAGGGATAAAGCAAAAATGCAGGGCGCAGCGAAAAATGGCGCGAAAAATGATTAATGCATTGAATAATCACGCTAATGTTCGTTATTTGTGAATATTTTGTTATCGCGATCACAAATCACTCCAAGCGCGTTGCGTAAAAGCTGCACAGCGTATAAAAGTAATCATTAATATATTAATGAATGCCGGTTGTCATGTTTTGCCATTGGAGGAGTTCGCATGAAAGGCACCGTATTTTCCGTTGCGCTGAATCACCGCAGCCAACTGGACGCCTGGGATCAGGCGTTTCACCAGCCGCCGTATCAGACCCCGCCCAAAACCCCGGTCTGGTTTATCAAACCGCGCAACACCCACCTCGCCAACGGCGGGGCGATCCCGTTTCCGGCCGGTGAAACCGTGCACAGCGGCGGCACGCTGGCGGTGATCATCGGCGATACCGCGCGCAAGGTGCCGGTGGCGCAGGTGGGCCGTTATCTGGCCGGCTACGCGTTGGCCAACGACGTCAGCCTACCGGAGAGCAGCTTCTACCGCCCGGCGATCAAGGCTAAATGCCGCGACGGGTTCTGCCCGTTGGGGGAGATCGGCCAGCTGGCGAATGCCGATCGGCTGGAGATCGTCACCGAGATCAACGGCGTGGAGCAGGATCGCTGGTCCACCGCCGATCTGGTGCGCTCGGTGCCGGAGCTGATCGCCGCCATCAGCGACTTTATCACCCTGCAGCCGGGCGATGCGGTGCTGATCGGCACCCCGCACCAGCGGGTGGAGATCAAACCGGGGGATGAGGTGACGGTGCGCGCCGCCGGCCTGCCCACGCTGACCAACCGCGTCACCCAGGCAGGAGCCGCATCATGAAACATGCCCGTATTCGTCATCATGGCCAGATCTTCAACGTGCAGGTGGACGAGCAGCTGCGCGTCACGCTGCCGAACGGCGAGGTGCTGCAGGAGCGCGAAGTGGAATGGCTGCCGCCGGCGCAGGGCACGGTGTTCGCCCTGGGGCTGAACTATGCCGACCACGCCAGCGAGTTGGAATTCAAGGCGCCGGAAGAGCCGCTGGTGTTCCTCAAGGCACCGAACACCCTGACCGGTCACCGCCAGGTGTCGGTGCGCCCGGCCGGCGTGGAGTACATGCATTACGAAGCCGAGCTGGTGGCGGTGATCGGCAAGACCGCGCGCAACGTCAGCCGCGAGCACGCCATGGAGTATGTGGCGGGCTACACCCTGTGCAACGACTACGCCATCCGCGATTACCTGGAAAACTACTACCGGCCGAATCTGCGGGTGAAGAGCCGCGACACCCTGACGCCGATCGGGCCTTACATCGTCGATCGCGACGACGTCGCCGATCCGCACCGGCTGGCGCTCAGCACTTACGTCAACGGCGAGCTGCGCCAGCGCGGCAGCACCGCCGACATGATTTTCGACATTCCGTTCCTGGTCGCCTACCTGAGCGAATTCATGACGCTGCAGCCGGGCGACATGATCGCCACCGGCACGCCGAAAGGGCTGGCCGACGTGCAGCCGGGCGACGAAGTGGTGGTGGAGATCGAGGGCATCGGCCGTCTGGTTAACCACATTATCAGTGAAAAAGATTACGAGGAGAGCCTGCGATGAAAACCATCAACCACTGGATCAACGGCAAGAACGTCGCCAGCAAAGAGTACTTCACCACCACCAACCCGGCGAACGGCGAGGTGCTGGCGGAGGTGGCCTCTGGCGGCCAGCTGGAGATAGACCAGGCGGTGGCGGCGGCGAAAGAGGCGTTCCCCAAGTGGGCCAACACGCCGATGAAAGAGCGCGCGCGCCTGATGCGCCGCCTGGGTGAGCTGATCGACCAGAACGTGCCGCAGATCGCCGAACTGGAAACCGCCGACACCGGCCTGCCGATCCACCAGACCAAAAACGTGCTGATCCCGCGCGCTTCGCACAACTTCGAGTTCTTCGCCGAGGTGTGCCAGCAGATGAACGGCAAGACCTACCCGGTGGACGACAAGATGCTCAACTACACGCTGGTGCAGCCGGTGGGGGTGTGCGCGCTGGTGTCGCCGTGGAACGTGCCGTTCATGACCGCCACCTGGAAGACCGCGCCTTGCCTGGCGCTGGGCAACACCGCGGTGCTGAAGATGTCCGAACTGTCGCCGCTGACCGCCGATCGCCTGGGCGAGTTGGCGCTGGAAGCCGGCATTCCGGCCGGGGTGCTGAACGTGGTGCAGGGCTACGGCGCCACCGCCGGCGACGCGCTGGTGCGCCATAAAGACGTGCGCGCGGTCTCCTTCACCGGCGGCACCGCCACCGGCCGCCGCATCATCGAAAGCGCCGGGCTGAAAAAATTCTCCATGGAACTGGGCGGCAAGTCGCCGGTGCTGATCTTTGAAGACGCCGACATCGAGCGGGCGCTCGACGCCGCGCTGTTCACCATCTTCTCGATCAACGGCGAACGCTGCACCGCCGGTTCGCGCATCTTCATTCAGGAGAGCATCTACCCGGAATTCGTCAAACGTTTCGCCGAGCGCGCCAACCGCCTGCGCGTGGGCGATCCGCAAGATCCCAATACCCAGGTGGGGGCGCTGATCAGCCCGCAGCACTGGGAAAAAGTCTCCGGCTATATCCGCCTCGGGGTGGAAGAAGGGGCGACCCTGCTGGCCGGCGGCCCGGACAAACCGGCCGGCTTGAGCCACGGCAACTTCCTGCGCCCGACGGTGCTGGCGGATGTCGACAACCGGATGCGCGTGGCGCAGGAGGAGATCTTCGGGCCGGTGGCCTGCCTGTTGCCGTTCAAATCAGAAGAAGATGGCCTGCGCATGGCCAACGACGTGGAGTACGGCCTGGCGTCGTACATCTGGACGCAGGATGTGAGCAAGGTTCTGCGCCTGGCCCGCGGCATTGAAGCGGGCATGGTTTTCGTCAACACCCAAAACGTACGCGATCTGCGCCAACCGTTCGGCGGCGTGAAAGCCTCCGGCACCGGCCGCGAAGGCGGCGAATACAGCTTCGAAGTGTTCGCCGAAATGAAGAACGTGTGCATTTCTATGGGCGACCACCCGATCCCGAAATGGGGCGTTTGAGCCTCAGGCCACAATAATAACGAAAGAGATGAGAACAATGACGACAAAACTGACCACTGATGCTGTCCCTGCTCCCGACGTCGTGCGCTGTGCCTACATGGAAATTCAGGTCACGAACCTTAAAGCCGCACGCGAATTTTACGTCGATATCCTCGGCCTGGTCGTGACCGCCGAAGATGACAAAACCCTCTACCTGCGTTCGATGGAAGAGTTTATTCACCATAACCTGGTGCTGCGCGAAGGCCCGGTCGCCGCCGTGGCGGCGTTTGCTTTCCGCGTGCGCACGCCGGAAGACGTCGATCGCGCCGAAGCGTATTTCAAGGCGCTTGGCTGCCGTACCGAGCGGCGGGTGAACGGGTTCGCCAAAGGCATCGGCGATGCGGTGCGGGTAGAGGATCCGCTCGGTTTCCCGTATGAGTTTTTCTACGACGTGCAGCACGTCGAGCGCCTGGCCTGGCGCTACGATCTGTATACGCCGGGCGCGCTGGTGCGCCTCGATCACTTTAACCAAATCACCCCTGACGTGCCGCGCGCCGTGGAATACATCCAGGGGCTGGGCTTCCGCGTAACGGAAGACATCCGCGATGAAGACGGCGTGGTTTACGCCGCCTGGATGCGCCGCAAGGCGACGGTGCACGATACCGCGATGACCGGCGGCGCCGGGCCGCGCATGCACCACATCGCCTTCGCCACCCATGAAAAGCACAATATTTTGGCCATCTGCGACAAGCTCGGCGCGCTGCGCAAATCCGATTTGATCGAACGCGGCCCCGGCCGGCACGGCGTCTCCAACGCGTTCTACCTCTACCTGCGCGATCCCGATGGCCACCGCGTGGAAATCTACACGCAGGATTACTACACCGGCGATCCGGACAACCCGACCGTGACCTGGGACGTGCATGACAACCAGCGCCGCGACTGGTGGGGCAATCCGGTGGTGCCGAGCTGGTATACCGAAGGATCGCTGGTGCTGGATCTCGATGGGCAGCCACAGCCGGTCATCGAGCGCAGTGCGCCCAGCGAAATGGCCGTCACCATCGGCGCAGACGGTTTTTCCTATACCCGCGAGGGCGATACGGAAAAAGGTTTCAAACTTGGCAATACGCTGTAAATGCCGCTGCGCGGGCGGCGCCCGCGCATATTTGCCGTTTGGAGAACGCAATGCCCCATTTTTACGCTGAATGTACCGACAACATCCGCCGCGAGGCGGATTTGCCCACCCTGTTCGCCAAGGTCAACGAGGCGCTGGCGGCGACCGGCATCTTTCCGCTGGCCGGCGTGCGCAGCCGCGCCATCTGGCTCGACACCTGGCAGATGGCCGACGGCAAGCAGGACTACGCCTTCGTGCACATGACGCTGAAGATCGGCCACGGCCGCAGTCTGGAAAGCCGGCAGCAGGTGGGCGAGATGCTGTTTGCGCTGATCAAGGAACACTTCGCCGCGCTGATGGCGCAGCGTTACCTGGCGCTCTCTTTCACCATGGAAGAGCTGGATCCGGTGCTGAATTACAAACAGAACAATGTCCACGCGCTGTTCAACAAGGCGTGAATAAGGGGTCGTAAATGCTGGATAAAGAGCAGGTTAACCGCGCCGTACAGCGCCTGCATCAGGCGGAAAAGAGTCGTGAACAGATCCGCGCGCTGTCGCTCGATCATCCCGAGATCACCATCGAAGACGCCTATGCCATTCAACGGCAGTGGGTGGAGCTGAAGATCGCCGAGGGGCGTACGCTCAAAGGCCACAAGATCGGCCTGACCTCGCGCGCCATGCAGGTGAGTTCGCAGATTACCGAGCCGGACTATGGCGCGCTGCTGGACGACATGTTCTTCAACGACGGCAGCGACATTCCGATCGATCGCTTTATCGTGCCGCGGGTGGAGGTGGAGCTGGCGTTCGTGTTGGCCAAGCCGCTGCGCGGGCCGAACTGCACGCTGTTCGACGTCTATAACGCCACCGACTACGTCATTCCCGCGCTGGAGATCATCGACGCGCGCAGCCACAACGTCGATCCCGAGACTCAGCGGCCGCGCAAGGTGTTCGACACCATCTCCGACAACGCCGCCAACGCCGGGGTGGTGATGGGCGGGCGGCCGATCAAGCCGGATGCGCTGGATCTGCGCTGGATCTCCGCGCTGCTGTACCGCAACGGCGTGATTGAAGAATCCGGCGTGGCGGCGGCGGTGCTCAACCACCCGGCCAACGGCGTGGCCTGGCTGGCCAACAAGCTGGCGCCGTATGAGGTGGAGCTGGAAGCGGGGCAAGTGATCCTCGGCGGCTCCTTCACCCGGCCGGTGCCGGCGCGGCGCGGCGATACCTTCCACGTCGACTACGGCCCGATGGGCTGCATCAGCTGCCGCTTCGTCTAAAAAGCAGGCTCGGCGAACCGGGCCGCAATAAACCGGGCGGGGCCATGCGCTACGCCCGCTTGTCAGGGAGAATGCGATGTTAACCAACCACTTCAAGCGTGCGCTGCAGGAAAAACGCCCGCAGATCGGGCTGTGGCTCGGGCTGTGCAGCAGCTACAGCGCCGAGCTGCTGGCCGGCGCCGGTTTCGACTGGCTGCTGATCGACGGCGAACATGCGCCCAACAACGTGCAAACGGTGCTGGGGCAGCTGCAGGCGGTCGCGCCTTACCCGAGCCAGCCGGTGGTGCGGCCACCGTGGAACGACGCGGTGATCATCAAGCAGCTGCTGGACGTCGGCGCGCAAACCTTGCTTATCCCGATGATTCAAAACGCCGAACAGGCGCGCGACGCGGTGCGCGCTACGCGCTATCCGCCGCACGGCGTGCGCGGCGTCGGCAGCGCCCTAGCGCGCGCTTCGCGGTGGAACCGGGTGCCCGATTACCTGCAGCAGGCCGATGAGCAGATGTGCGTGCTGGTGCAGATTGAAACCCGCGAAGCGGTGAAAAACCTCGACGCCATTTTGCAGGTGGATGGGGTGGACGGCGTGTTTATCGGCCCGGCGGATCTCAGCGCCGACATGGGCTTTGCCGGTAATCCGCAGCACCCGGAGGTGCAGCGCACCATCGACGACGCCATCGCGCGCATCCGCACCGCCGGCAAGGCGCCGGGCATTTTGATGGCCAACAAGGCACTGGCGCAGCGCTATCTGGAGGCCGGCGCGCTGTTCGTTGCGGTGGGGGTGGACACCACCCTGCTGGCACGGGCGGCGGAAGCCCTGGCGGACGAATTCAAACGGGGCGGGGCGCAAGCGCCTTCATCGGGAGTCTACTGAACCATGAACCACGTCGATTCGCTGCAGCCGGCCAACCCGGCGCAGCAACATAAAGCGTTAACCGCCGCCGAGCAATCGGTGATTAAAAAGTTGTTTCGGCGCCTGATCATTTTCCTGTTCGTGTTGTTTGTTTTCTCTTTCCTCGATCGTATCAACATCGGCTTCGCCGGGCTGACGATGGGCAAAGATCTCGGCCTCAGCTCGACCATGTTCGGGCTGGCGGCGACGTTGTTCTATGTCACCTACGTGATCTTCGGCATTCCGAGCAACATGATGCTGAGCCGGGTCGGCGCGCGGCGCTGGATCGCCACCATCATGGTGCTGTGGGGCATCGCCTCCACCTGCACCATGTTCGCCACCGGGCCGACCAGCCTGTACGTGCTGCGCATGATCGTCGGCATCACCGAGGCCGGTTTCCTGCCGGGCATTCTGGTGTACCTCACCTACTGGTTCCCGGCGTTCTACCGCGCCCGCGCCAACGCGCTGTTCATGATCGCCATGCCGGTGACCATGGCGATCGGCTCGCTGGTCTCCGGCTATATCCTGGCGCTGGACGGGGTGATGAACCTGAAGGGCTGGCAGTGGCTGTTCCTGCTGGAAGGCATTCCGTCGGTGCTGCTGGGCGTGGTGGTGTGGTTCTACCTCGACGATACGCCGGCCAAGGCCAAGTGGCTGACCGACGAGGAGAAAGCCAGCCTGCAGGCGATGATGGAAGCCGATAAGCTGCAGCTGGTGCAGCCCAACGGGCCGAGCAGCCACCGCGCGCTGCAACAGCGCAGCCTGTGGCGCGAGATCTGCACGCCGATTGTGCTGATGTATACGCTGGCCTATTTCTGCCTGACCAACACCCTGAGCGCGATCAACATCTGGACGCCGCAGATCCTGCAAAGCTTCAACCAGGGCAGCAGCAACGTGACGATCGGCATTTTGGCGGCGATCCCGCAGATCTGCACCATCGCCGGCATGGTGTGGTGGAGCAAACGATCCGACAGGCTGCAGGAGCGCAAGCACCACACCGCGCTGCCGTACCTGTTCGCCGCCGCCGGCTGGCTGCTGGCGTCCGCCACCGATCACAGCCTGATCCAGTTGCTCGGGATCGTGATGGCCTCGGTCGGCTCCTTTACCGCCATGGCGATCTTCTGGACCACGCCGGATCAGTCGATCAGTCTGGAAGCGCGCGCGGTGGGGATCGCGGTGATCAACGCCACCGGCAACATCGGATCGGCGCTCAGCCCGCTGTTGATCGGCTGGTTCAAGGATCTGACCGGCAGCTTTAACTCCGGGCTGTATTTCGTCTCGGCGCTGTTGATCGTCGGCGCCGTGCTGGTGTGGCGCATTCCGATGAAGGATTCGCGCCCGAGAGCGACGCCTTGATGCGCAAGTGGGCATGATTGCAGGAGGTCATGAGGTGCGGAAAAGTACCGGCTTTATCGCCAACATCGATATTTGCAAAGAGTATGACGCGCGCTACGCCGCCGACGAGGTGCACTACGAAACCTTCGCCGGGCTGGCGGCGTTCTTCGGCCGCGACATGCAGGTGCATTGGCACGACTGCTTCTTCCAGGTGCATTTCCTGGAGACCGGCAAGATAGAGCTGCAGCTCGACGATCAGCACTATTCGGTGCAGGCGCCGCTGTTCATCCTCACGCCGCCGTCGGTGCCGCATGCGTTCTTCACCGAACCGGACAGCGACGGCCATGTGCTGACGGTGCGCCAGGAGCTGATTTGGCCGCTGCTGGAGCATCTTTATCCCGGCAGCAACCTGGCGCTGGACATGCCGGGCATCTGCCTGTCGCTGGCCGACGCGCCGCAGGAGCTGACGGCGCTCAGCCACTACTGGGCGCTGATCCGCCGCGAGTTCGGGCAGAACCTGGCCGGGCGCGAACAGACGCTGGCGCTGCTGGCGCAGGCGGTGTTCACGCTGCTGCTGCGCAACACCGCGCTGGAAGACAGCGCCAACAGCGGCGTGCGTGGCGAACTGCAGCTGTTTCAGCGGTTCAACAAGATGGTGGACGAGCGTTTTCGTGAGCACCTGCCGGTGCCGGAGTACGCGCAGGCGTTGGGGGTGACCGAATCGCGGCTCAACGACCTGTGCCGGCGTTTCGCCAACCGGCCGCCCAAGCGGCTGATCTTCGATCGGCTGCTGCGCGAGGCCAAACGCATGCTGCTGTTCAGCGCCTGTACGGTGCATGAAACCGCCTACAGCCTCGGCTTCAAGGATCCGGCCTATTTCGCCCGTTTTTTCAATCGGCTGGAAGGCTGTTCCCCCTCGACCTACCGCGCGGCGCAACATGCCCTTTCGTAACCGCGATCACAGTTTGCCGCGAAAGCGGCAAACTGACCTGAAAAGTACCGGCGATTGCCGCAAAAGTCTCTTCTCGAAACCGGCTTTGGCAGCTTCAATTAAGCAACCAAAAGAAAACATTATTTTAACAAATGGCCGGATCCACGGCCTGAAAAATGCCGATGACGAGGAAGACCCGATGAAACCAGAAGACTTTCGTGCCGACAGCAAACGCCCGTTCACCGGCGCCGAATACCTGAAAAGTTTGCAGGACAGCCGCGAAATCTACATTTACGGCGAGCGCGTGAAAGACGTCACCACGCACCCGGCGTTCCGCAACGCGGCGGCGTCAGTCGGCCAGCTGTACGACGCGTTGCACGATCCGGCCAGCCAGGATCGCCTGTGCTGGAATACCGACACCGGCAACGGCGGCTATACCCACAAATTCTTCCGCTACGCCCGCAGCCCGGAAGAGATGCGCCAGCAGCGCGATGCCATCGCCGACTGGTCGCGCCAAAGCTACGGCTGGATGGGGCGTACGCCGGACTACAAGGCCGCCTTCGGCTGCGCGCTGGGCGCTTATCCGGAGTTCTACGGCCAGTTTGCCGACAACGCGCGCCACTGGTACAAACGCATTCAGGAAACCGGGCTCTATTTCAACCACGCCATCGTCAACCCGCCGATCGACCGCCACAAGCCGGTCAACGAGGTGAAGGACGTCTACATTCAGGTGGAGAAAGAGACCGACGCCGGCATCATCGTCAGCGGCGCCAAAGTGGTGGCCACCAACTCGGCGTTGACCCACTACAACTTCATCGGCTTCGGTTCGGCGCAGGTGATGGGCGATAACCCGGACTTCGCGCTGATGTTCGTGGCGCCGATGGACGCCGAAGGGGTGAAGCTGATTTCGCGCGCCTCCTACGAGCTGGTGGCCGGCGCCACCGGATCGCCGTTCGACTACCCGCTCACCAGCCGCTTCGACGAGAACGACGCGATCCTGATCATGGATCATGTGCTTATCCCGTGGGAAAACGTGCTGATCTACCGCGATTTCGACCGCTGCCGCCGCTGGAGCACCCAGGGCGGTTTCGCCCGGTTGTTCCCGCTGCAGGCCTGCGTGCGCCTGGCGGTGAAGATGGACTTTATCACCGCGCTGCTGCAAAAGAGCCTCTCGTGCACCGGCGTGCTGGAGTTCCGCGGCGTGCAGGCCGATCTGGGCGAAGTGGTGGCCTGGCGCAACCTGTTCTGGTCGCTGAGCGACGCGATGTGCGCCGAAGCCACAAAATGGGAAAACGGCGCCTACCTGCCGGATTCCGCCGCGCTGCAAACCTACCGCGTGATGGCGCCGATGGCCTACACCAAGGTGAAACACATCATCGAGAAGAACGTCACCAGCGGCCTGATCTACCTGCCGTCCAGCGTGCGCGACATGAACAACCCGGAGATCGACAAGTACCTGGCGCGCTACGTGCGCGGATCGGACGGTATGGATCACGTCGAACGCATCAAGATCCTCAAGCTGATGTGGGATGCGATCGGCAGCGAATTCGGCGGCCGCCACGAGCTGTATGAGATCAACTACGCCGGCAGCCAGGATGAAATCCGCCTGCAGTGCCTGCGTCACGCGCAGGGATCCGGCAACATGGATCGCATGATGCAGATGGTCGACAAGTGCCTGGCCGATTACGATCAGCACGGCTGGAAGGTGCCGCACCTGCGGAACAATGACGATATTAATCAGTTGGATAATCTGCTGAAGTAATTCAGGAGGAGGTGGTATGTCTCAGGAAAATGAACAGCGCCTGCGCTTTCGCGACGCCATGGCCAGCCTGTCGGCGGCGGTGAATATCGTCACCACCGACGGCCCGGCGGGGCGCTGCGGCATCACCGCCACGGCGGTGTGCTCGGTAACCGATACGCCGCCGACGCTGCTGGTGTGCATCAACCGCAACAGCGCGATGAACCCGGTGTTTCAGGAAAACCGCAGGCTGTGCGTCAACGTGCTCAACCACGAGCAGGAGCTGATGGCGCGCCACTTCGCCGGCATGACCGGCGTCAGCATGGAAGATCGCTTCCGGCTGGAAGAGTGGCAGCTCGGTGCGCTGGGGCAGCCGGTGCTGCGCAATACCCTGGCCAGCCTGGAAGGGGAGATCGAGCAGATCCAGAGCATCGGCACCCACCAGATGTACCTGGTGCAGATCAAGCAGATCGCGCTGAGCGAAGCCGGCAACGGGCTGATCTACTTCAAGCGCAATTTCCATTCGGTGATCCACCCGATGGCGGTGCCGGCCTGAGGCGTTGGGGCGCAGCAGGCTGCGCCCCGCGTTTCAACTCTTGTTAGCCGCCAGATCGCTCACCAGGCGGTTAACCGGATCGCTCATGTTGGTGAATTTGCTCAGTTCCGAGCGGGTCACCACCACGAACACCCCGACGTTTTTCGCCGGGATCATCGCCATGTAGGTAATGAACCCGCCGCCGCCGCCGGTCTTCTGAATGATGCCCGGCAGCCCGTCCTTCGGCGCCATATACACCCAACCCAACCCCAGCGCATCCGCTTGCCCCGGCACGTCCATGCCCTTCAGCGACACCAGATCGTGACGCTGGAAGTACATGGTTTGCTCGCTGGCGGCGGTGGTTTTGCGCGGGCCGCTGGCGCTGGAGGAGAGGAATTGTTGCATCCAGCGCTGCATGTCGCGCGGGGTGGAGTAGACGCCGCCGCTGCCGGCCGCGGCGGTGGTGTCGCGGCAGGCGCTCGGGCCGGCCGCCGCCACCATCAGGCGCGAGCACTGCTCGGGGCTCGGCGTCAGCGTGGTGTCGACCATGCCGAGCGGCGCGGTGATTTTCTCTTTCAGCAGCGCGTTGTAGGGCTTGCCCGCAGCGCGCGACAGCGCGTCGGCCAGCAGGTCATACGCCAGGTTGGAGTAGGCGGCGCGTACGCCCGGCGGTACCGTGACGTTGGCATGGGCCAGCCACTGCCAGCGCTGAGCCTTGGTCGGCCAGGTGAACACCGGCGTTTTCGGCGGCTTCTTGCCCGGCTGCTCGCGCGGCAGCGAGCTGGTGTGCGTCGCCAGGTTCAGCAGGGTGATCGGCTGCCCGGCGTTGTAAGCCGGCACATAGGCGCCTTTGGGGGCGTACTTGCGCAGCGGATCGGTCAGTTTGACCTGGCCTGCCGCCGCCATTTTCACCATCACTTCGCTGGTCATCAGCTTGGTGATCGAAGCGATGCGGATCAGCGAATCCGGGCGCGGGCGCAGGTTGTTGCCGGGTTTGGTATCGCCAAAGCTGCGGTTAACCACCTGATTGCCGTCGATCACCACCAGCGCCATGCCGGTGGCGCCGCTGTTGTAGAAAATATGTTCGGCATACTGGTCGACGATTTGCGAAGCCAGCTGCGGGGGCGCGGCCTGCACGGCCAGCGGCGCGGCGCACAGGCCCAGCGCCAGCAATAAAGCGGAGACAGAGTTCTTCAACGGTCGTTATCCATTTAACAATGCAGCGGGGAAAGGGCTCATCCGTCGCCCAGTGTAATGCGCCCGGGCCCCGGCTGCATGTAGAAAAAAGAGCGGTGGCGATAAAATTTTTTCACCGCCGGCGAGCTACTGCGCGCGGGCGAAAATGGCGATCACTTCATCGAGGTGCGCCTTCATCGCCTTGCGGGCGCCGCGCACGTCGCGCGCTTCGATCGCCGCCAGGATCGCCCGGTGTTCCAGTTCGGAACGGTGCGGCATGTCGTCCGGCGTATAGTGGCGTTGCAGCACGCGGAACATGCTGCCGTAACGGTGGCCGAGCAGGTGGCCGATGATGAACGCATAGGCCGGGTTGCCGCTGGCCTGGGCGATGCGGATGTGGAACAGCCGATCGCCGGGGTGGGTGGCGGAACCGGCGCGGTTATCGCGGCAGTTCTGCTCGTAGGCGGCGCGGATGCCCGCCAGCTCTTCGTCGGTGGCGTGGCGCGCGGCCAGCGCGGCGGTCTCCGGTTCGATCAGCAGACGGGTTTGCAGCAGAGAAAACGGCGGCAGCTCGGCGTTGAAATCCAGCTCGATGTTCAGTTCGTCGTCGATCTCCGCCCACTGGTTGCGGCCGGCCTGGGTCATCACCGGCTCCTGCGACGGCGCCAGCGGCGTTGGCGAGCGCACGATCACCCCGTTACCGACCTTGACGTCCACCAGGCCGATCACTTCCAGCGCGATAAGCGCCTCGCGCACCGACGCGCGGCTGACCTGCAACTGCTGGGCGAGATCCCGCTCCGAGGGCAGGCGGCTGCCCGGCGGAAATTCGTTATTTTCGATAAGACGTTTGAGCTGGTCAGCTATCTGTCTGTAAATTCTTGGGTTTTCCAGTCGGGTAATCGGCATTTTTGACCTTTGACGATTCGGCGTTCAGTGATTTGGCGCACAATTATGCGACAAGGCGCTTGAGTAATCGTTATTCAAGTGTAAAAAAATGGTTAATTTAAATGCGGTTTCAAGGCTGTTTTATTAACTTCTTCCCCCAACGATAACGCGTAAAGCGTCTTTTGTCATGTTAGAGGCCTGACCTTTAACCGCCTTTATTGGCCTGACCATTAGACCTTTAGGCCGAGGAGTCAAGATGGATTTAACCGGGAAACGCGTACTGATCACCGCCGCCGGGCAAGGGATCGGTTTTACCACCGCCAGGCTGTTCGCCGCCGCCGGCGCTGAAGTGATCGCCAGCGACATCAACCTCGAGCGCCTGCAGGGCTCTGCCGGGATCCGCGCGCTGACGCTAAACGTCACCGATCCGGCCGCCATCGTGGCGGCGGCGGAAGCGATCGGCCCGATCGACGTTCTGTTCAACTGCGCCGGCGTGGTGCACAGCGGATCGATCCTCGATTGCAGCGAAGATCAGTGGGCGTTCGCGCTCGATCTCAACGTCACCGCGATGTTTCGCATGATCCGCGCTTTCCTGCCGGGCATGTTGGCGCGCGGCAAAGGCTCGATCATCAACATGTCTTCGGTGGCCTCGAGCGTGAAAGGGGTGCCGAACCGCTTCGCTTACAGCGCCAGCAAGGCGGCGGTGATCGGCCTGACGCGCTCGGTGGCGGCGGACTACGTCACGCAGGGCATCCGCTGCAACGCCATCTGCCCCGGCACGGTGGAGTCGCCGTCGCTGCGCCAGCGTATTGCCGAGCAGGCGCGCGAGCAGGGGCGCAGCGAGCAAGAGGTGTATCAGGCGTTCGTCGCCCGTCAGCCGATCGGGCGCATCGGCACCACCGAGGAAATCGCCCAATTGGCGCTGTATCTGGCCTCTGACGCCAGTTCATACACCACCGGCACGGTGCAGATCATCGACGGCGGCTGGAGCAACTGAGCCGCCATTTTTGAGAGAGGAAGGCATGAAACTTTTACGTTACGGGCAACCTGGGCAAGAGCGCCCCGGCATGTTGGATGCGCAAGGCCGCCTGCGCGATTTGTCGCAGCATATCGCCGACGTGGGGGGCGCCGCGTTATTGCCGGCGTCGCTCGCCAAACTGCGTGCGCTGGACAGCGCCACGCTGCCGCTGGTCGAAGGGCAGCCGCGCCTCGGCGCCTGCGTCGGCGGCATCGGCAAGTTTATCTGCATCGGCCTGAACTACGCCGATCACGCGGCAGAGACCGGTGCCGCCATTCCTGAGGAACCGGTGGTGTTCAACAAATGGACCAGCGCGGTGATCGGCCCCCACGATCGGGTGGAGATCCCGCGCGGCTCGCAGAAAACCGACTGGGAAGTGGAGCTGGGCGTGGTGATCGGCCAGGGCGGACGCTACATCAGCGAAGCAGACGCGATGCGCCACGTCGCCGGCTACTGCGTGATCAACGACGTCTCAGAACGCGAATATCAAATTGAGCGCGGCGGCACCTGGGACAAGGGCAAAGGCTGCGACACCTTCGGGCCGATCGGCCCCTGGCTGGTGACCGCCGACGAGATCGCCGATCCGCACAGCCTGAACCTGTGGCTGGAGGTGGACGGCAAGCGCTATCAGGACGGCAACACCAGCACCATGATCTTCCGCATTCCGCAGATCGTCAGCTACCTCAGCCGCTTCATGAGCCTGCAGCCGGGCGATGTGATCTCCACCGGCACGCCGCCGGGCGTCGGGATGGGGCAGAAACCGCAGCCTATCTATCTGCGGGCGGGCCAGACGATGCGTCTGGGCATCGAAGGGCTGGGCGAACAGCGCCAGCAAACCGTACAGGCCTAACCGGGAGCGCCGCCATGACCACCATTACCGCACTGCGGGTTGAAGACATTCGTTTCCCCACGTCGCTGGGGCTGGACGGATCCGACGCCATGAATCCGGATCCCGACTATTCCGCCGCCTACGTGATCCTGGAGACCGATCGCGCGGATCTCAGCGGCCACGGGCTGACGTTCACCATCGGCCGCGGCAACGAGATCTGCTGCGCGGCGATCCGCGCGCTGGAACACCAGATCGTCGGCGAGCGGCTGGAGGATATCGCCGCCGACATGGGCGCCTTCTGGCGGCGCTTCACCAGCGACAGCCAGCTGCGCTGGATCGGGCCGGACAAGGGGGCCATTCACCTGGCGACCGGCGCGGTGGTCAACGCGGTGTGGGATCTGTGGGCCAAATCGGTCGGCAAGCCGGTGTGGCGGCTGGTGGCGGAGATGACGCCGGAGGAGCTGGTGCGCTGCATCGACTTCCGTTACATCACCGACTGCATCACGCCGCAGGAGGCGCTGGCGCTGCTGAAACAGCGGGCCGAGGGCAAAGAGCAGCGCCTGGCGCGGCTGCTGCAGGAAGGCTATCCCTGCTACACCACCTCCGCCGGCTGGCTGGGGTATCCGGACGACAAGCTGCGCCGCCTGTGCCAGGAAGCGGTCGACGCCGGTTTCTCCTACCTGAAGCTGAAGGTTGGGCGCGATCTGGAAGACGACATCCGCCGGGTGCGCATCGCCCGCGAGGTGATCGGCCCGGATCGCCGGCTGATGATCGACGCCAACCAGGTGTGGGAGGTGGACGAAGCCATTCCGTGGGTGAAGCATCTGGCGTTCGCCAAACCCTGGTTTATCGAAGAGCCGACCAGCCCGGATGACGTGGAAGGGCACCGCCGCATCCGCGAAGGGGTGGCGCCGGTCAAGGTGGCCACCGGTGAGATGTGCCAGAACCGCATCATGTTCAAGCAATTCATCATGCGCGGCGCGGTAGACGTGGTGCAGATCGACGCCTGCCGCCTTGGCGGCGTCAACGAAGTGCTGGCGGTGATGCTGATGGCGGCCAAATACCAGCTGCCGGTCTGCCCACACGCCGGCGGCGTCGGGCTGTGCGAGTACGTGCAGCACCTGTCGATGATCGACTACCTGTGCATTGCCGGCACCCACGAAGGCCGGGTGATCGAGTATGTCGATCATTTGCATGAACACTTTGTCGATCCCTGCGTGATCAAAGGCGCGGCCTACATGCCGCCGAGCCGTCCCGGCTATTCGATCGAGATGCATCCATCGTCGATCGCGCAGTATCGATTCCGCGGGTGAGGCGGGAGGATCGCATGCCGCGCATCGACGCTCACCAGCACTACTGGCGCTATCACCCCCAGCACTACCCGTGGATTGACGAGCGGATGAGCGTGCTGCGGCAGGATTTCGATCCGCCCCGGCTGCGGCCGCTGTTGCAGGAACAAGGGTTCGACGGCGCGCTGGCGGTGCAGGCGCGCCCCAGCGAGGAAGAGACACTGGCCCTGCTGGCGCTGGCTGAACAGGGCGAGGGCGTATGCGGCGTGGTGGGCTGGCTGGATATCGCCGCGCCGCAGCTGGCGCAGCGTCTGGAGGCCTTGCGGCCTTACAGCGCGCTGCGCGGGGTGCGCCATCAGGTGCAGGACGAAGCGGATCCGGCGGCCTGGCTGGCGCGGCCGGAGGTGGAACGCGGCATGCAAACGCTGCAGCGCGCCGGGTATGTGTACGAGATCCTGGTGACGCACCGGCATCTGGCGGCAGCGGCGGCGTTCGCCGCCCGCCACGATGAACACTGGCTGGTGTTGGATCATCTCGGCAAGCCGGACATCGCGCGCGGCGCGCGGCACTGGGCGCAGCAAATCCGGCCGCTGGCGGCGCTGCCGCACGTGGTCTGCAAGCTGTCGGGGCTGATCACCGAGGCGCCGGGTGGCCGGTGGCGGGCGGAAGAACTGCTGCCGTTCTTCGACGCCGCGCTGGAGGCGTTCGGCCCGCAGCGGCTGATGTTCGGCTCCGACTGGCCGGTGTGCCTGCTGGCCGGCGACTACCGCCAGGTGGTGCAACTGTGCGAACGGGCGCTATCGGCGCTGGGGGCCGCCGAGCAGGCGGCGATTTGGGGCGACACCGCCTGGCGAATTTACGGTTTAACGGAGTCTGGTTATGGATCTGTATCTGCAAGATAAGGTGGTGCTGGTCACCGGCGGCGGTGCCGGCATCGGCGCGGCGATTGCTCATGTGCTGGCCGAAGAAGGCGCGATCCCGGTGCTGGTCACCAACGCCGCGCCGGAGGCGGCGCTGCTGGCCGATTTGCAGCGGCTGCAGCCGCGCACCGAGGTGATCCTCACCGAACTGTGCGACGAGGCGGCTTGCCGCCGCGCGGTCAGCCAGACGCTGGCGGCCTTCGGCCGCATCGACGGGCTGGTGAATAACGCCGGGGTCAACGACGGCGTCGGGCTGGAGGCAGGGCGCGAAGCGTTCGTCGGCTCGCTGGAAAAGAACCTGGTGCACTACTACCTGATGGCGCACCTGTGCCAGGCGGCGCTGCAGGAGAGCCGGGGCGCCATCGTCAACATCGCCTCCAAGACCGCGCTCAGCGGCCAGGGTGGCACCAGCGGCTATACCGCCGCCAAGGGCGCGGTGCTGGCGCTGACGCGCGAATGGGCGGTGTCGCTGCGCCATGACGGCGTGCGGGTGAACGCGGTGGTGCCGGCGGAGGTGATCACCCCACAGTACCAGCGCTGGCTCAACACCTTCGCCGAGCCGCAGCGGCAGATGGCGAAAATCACCGCGCGCATTCCGCTCGGGCAGCGCATGACCACGCCGCAAGAGATCGCCGACACCGTGGCGTTTCTGCTGTCGTCGCGGTCGTCGCATACCACCGGGCAATGGCTGTCGGTGGACGGCGGCTATCTGCATCTCGATCGGGCGCTGACGTGAGCGGCGCGGCGGCAGGGCGGCGCCGTTTCTGCCAGGCGCTCGATCTGATTGACTCACCGGCGCTGATTGCGGAGTACCAGCAGCATCATCAGCGCATCTGGCCGGGCATCGCCGCGCATTTGCGTGAGCACGGCATTCTGGACATGGAGATTTACCGGTTGGGCACCCGGCTGTTCATGATCGTGGAGGTCAGCGCCGATTTCGACGCCGCGCGTTTTGACGCCGCCAGCCTGAACAACCCCGAAGTACAGCGATGGGAAGCGCTGATGTGGCACTACCAGGCCGCCACCCCCTGGACGCCGCAGGGCGAAAAATGGGTGGAAATGGCGCGGATATTTTCTCTGCAACAGCAATAACGCCAACATCATCATCGCCAGACGATACGAGGGTATCACCATGCTTGCTGAAAAAAGTGCGGCCTCGGCGCAGCCGGGCGTCGCCGTGACCGCCAATCTGCGCTGGGCCTTTATCCTGGTCACCAGCCTGTTCTTTATGTGGGGGCTGTCCTATGGCCTGCTGGACGTATTAAACAAACATTTTCAGGAGACGTTGCACGTTACCAAGGCGCAGTCGGGGCTGTTGCAGGCGGCCTATTTCGGCGCCTATTTCCTGGTGGCGCTGCCCGCCGGATACTTTATGGACCGCAAGGGCTATAAAGCGGGCATTCTGGTCGGGCTGTGCCTGTATGCGCTGGGGGCGCTGCTGTTCGTGCCGGCGGCGTCGGCCAACAGCTTCGGCGTGTTCCTGTTTGCGCTGTTCGTTATCGCCAGCGGTTTGGGCTGCCTGGAAACGGCCGCCAACCCGTACGCCACGGTGCTGGGCGACGCGCAGGGCGCCGAACGGCGGCTCAACCTGGCCCAGTCGTTCAACGGCCTCGGGCAGTTTATCGGCCCGTTGATCGGCGGCACGCTGTTCTTCTCCGCCAGCCAGTCCGCCGGCGGCGGCGATCAGAGCGCGGTGAAGATGACCTATGTGGCGATCGCCGTGCTGGTGCTGCTGATCGCGCTGTTGTTCAGCCGCACCCGGCTGCCGGCGATCCGCGAAGAGGAAAAACCGGTGCACGGCGTAATAGCGCAGGGATTGTGGCAGCATCCGCATTTCGTCGGCGGGGTTATCACGCAGTTCTTTTACGTGGCGGCGCAGGTGGGCGTAGGGGCGTTCTTCATCAACTATGCCACCGAACACTGGCGCGAGGTGTCTAACCAGAGCGCCTCTTACCTGCTGTCGATCGCCATGATCTGCTTTATGGTCGGGCGCTTCTTCAGCACCTGGTTGATGGGGCGAGTCAAACCGGCGACGCTGTTGGCGGCCTATGCGCTGATCAACATCGCGCTGTGCGGCGTGGTGATGCTGAGCATCGACGGCGTGTCGGTGGTGGCGCTGATCGCGGTGTTCTTCTTTATGTCGATCATGTTCCCGACCATTTTCGCCCTGGGGGTGAAAAACCTGGGTAAACACACCAAGCGCGCCAGCTCCTTTATGATCATGGCGATCGTCGGCGGCGCCATCATGCCGTACTTTATGGGGGCGCTGGCCGATCGTTACAGCACCGCGCTCTCTTATCTGCTGCCGCTGCTGTGCTTCGCGGTGGTGCTGGTTTACGGCCTGCGGCAGCGCCGCGCCTGATTCAACCCGGCGGCGAATCGGCCTTCGCCGCCGTTGTCAGCGCCTGTGGGCGGGTTCGCATCAGGATCGCCAACGCCAGCAGCAGCACGATGCCGGACAGCACGCCGTTTAGCGTCAAGCCTCCGGCATCCACCACCAGCCCGCCCGCCAGTGAACCGCAGGAAATCGCCAGATTAAACAGCGCGATATACAGTGAAGAGGCGACCTCGACCGCGTCGGGGGCCGCCTTGAGCATCCATGCCATCAGCGAAACGGAAACGCCGCCGTAGGCGATGCCCCACAGCAGGAGGAAGGCGCTGCCGCTCAGCGGCGCGTGGCCCAGCAGCGGCAGCAGCAGGACGGCGAGCGCCAGCCCGAGGGCGATCAGCGCCAGGGTGCGGCGCAGCCGTTTGGCGGCGGCCTGGCCGGCGATGAAATTCCCGATGATACCGGCGGCGCCGTAGGCGAACAGTAGCGGACCCACCCAGCGGCCCTCGATGCCGGCGACCGTCTGCAGCAGCGGGCGGACAAAGGTGTAAGCCATAAAGTGGCCGGCGACCAGCAGAAACGTCAGCAGCAGCCCGGTCATCAGCCGACGATTCGCGCGCTGCACGGTGAACGACCGCCAGCTTATCGCCTGCGTGACCGGTAGCGGCGGCAGCACGCACAGCAGCAGGAGCAGGGTCAGCGCCGCCAGGACGGCGACGGCCAGAAACGCCATGCGCCAGCCCAGCGCTTCGCCGAGGAATACGCCGAGCGGCACGCCGAACACCGAGGCCGCCGCTACGCCGCCGAAGATGACGGACAGCGCCAATCCGACGGAAGTCGGCGGCACCAGACGTTCCGCCAACCCACCCGCGATGGCCCAGATGCCGCCGATGCAAAAGCCCAGCAGGATGCGCGCAGCAAACAGCAGCGCCATGGAGGTGGCGGCGGCGGCCAGCAGGTTGGCGGCGAGCAGCAGCAGTAGAAAGGCGATCAGCAGGCTGCGGCGATCCGTGCGCCGGGCACCCAGCACCACCAGCGGGGCGAACAGCGCGGCAAACAGGGCGGGCAGGGAAATCAGCAGCCCGGCGCGGCCTATCGATGCGTTCAAGGTGCTGACGATCGGAGTCAGCAGCCCGACGGGCAGCATTTCTGCCGTGACGACGGTAAAGGTGGACAGGGCGATAGCGAAAGTCGCCAGCCAGGGTTTTGCGCCGCCGCCGGCGTGTAAGGCACTCATAATGACTCTCCCAACAGATGAAGAGCCTCAGTGTATCCGCGCCAAAATGGCTGATAAACTGGCCTGAATGCGCAACATTGGGGATAAATCGTGGCTAATTTACCGTCTATGCCGTTGGATAACCTGACCGACCTGCTGGTGTTCATTCGCGTCGCCGACGCCCGCAGCTTCACGCTGGCGGCCGAGAGACTGGGCATTTCCCGATCGGCGGCGGGCAAATGCGTGAACCGATTGGAGGAGCGATTGGCCACTCGGCTGCTGCAGCGCACCACGCGCAGCGTCAGCCTGACCGAAGACGGCGCGGTGTTTTACGAGTATGCGCAGCGCATCCTGTCGCAGGCCGAAGAGGCGGAAACGGCGCTGAATACGCGGCGGCAAACGCCGCGCGGGCGGCTGCGGCTGGATCTGCCGGTCTCGTTGGGGCGATTGCATATCCTGCCGATTCTGCGGGAGTTTTTGGCGCAGTGGCCGGAGGTGGACGCCGACGTCAGCTTCTCCGACGATTACAGCGATCTGGTGCGCGACGGCATCGACGTGGCTGTCCGCGTTGGCGGCAGCGACGACAGCCGGCTGGTGCGGCGGGTGCTCGCGCCGCATCGCCTGATCACCTGCGCGGCGCCGGATTATCTGGCGCGGCACGGTACGCCTGCAAAACCGGAGGCGTTGGGCGATCACGAGACGCTGGTCTTCAGCCATCAGGGACTGCCGGCGCCCTGGCGCTATTTGGTCAACGGCCAACTGCACGAACAGCCGGTGCGTGGCCGGATGCGTTTCAACAACGTCGAAGCCTTGCGGGATACGGCCGTCGCCGGAGCCGGCCTGTGCCAGGTGGGGGCGTTTCTGGTCGGCGAGCAGATTGCGGCCGGCACGCTGGTGCCGGTGCTGGAGCGCTATTGTCGCCCGGGGCCGCCGATCTGCGCCGTCTATCCCAGCCGACGCCATCTCTCCCCCAAGGTGAAACTGTTTCTGGCGGCGATCGAACGGCGCTGGCAGGGCAGGGCGATTTGGGAAACCGCTTAGCGCGGGCGATTCACGCCGCTTTCAAGGCCAGCGTTCGCCGCATTAAGCGGTAGCCGCCTGCCGCCACCAGCAGCACGATCAGCCCGGCGGTGAGCGTGACGCTGAAGCCGGCCGTTATCCCTATGGCATCGATCGCCAGGCCCGCCAATGCGGCGCCGAGCGCCACGCCTATCCCCAGGCCGGTGACCATCCAGGTCAACCCCTCCGTCAGTCTGGAGGGCGGCACGATGTTTTCAACCAGCCCCATGGCAACGATCATGGTCGGCGCAAAAAACAATCCCGCGACAAACATCGCCGCCGCCAGCGTCAAGACATTGTGCACCCACAGCAGCGGCAGGGTGGTGAAGGCGGTGGCGAATGCCGCGTATAAGAACAGACGAGGCAAGGGGACGGGGATCTTCATTGCGCCGAAAATCAGCCCGGCCAGGCAGGAGCCGAACGCGTAAACCGACAGCACGATGCTGGCGGCGGCCGGCTGCCCTTGCTGCTCGGCGAAGGCCACGCTGATAACGTCCACGGTGCCGACGATGGTACCCAGAGCGATCAGCGCCAGCACCAGGATCTGCATCGACGGCATGGCCAGGATGGCGCGCTGCCGCTGGTTATTGTGGGCGTAAACCGGAGGCTGAGTGCTTTTTTGCGAGGCGAATGCCGCAACGCCCGCCACCAGAAGCAGCGCGGCCACCAGAGGGCCGGCCTCTGGGAAGAGTGAAACGCTAAGCCCCACGGCGATCGGTGGGCCGACGATAAAGGCCACCTCGTCCAATACGGACTCGAATGAAAATGCCGTGTGCAGCTGTGGCGTGCTGCGATAAATTTCGCTCCAGCGGGCCCTGACCATCGCAGAGATGCTGGGCATACTGCCCGCGAGCGCGGCGAAGACAAACAGCGTCCAGTCCGGCGCCCGATAGTGGGTGCAGAGCAACAGCAGCAGCAGGGCGATCGTGCTGACCCCGGTGGCGTAGGGCAACACGCGGCTTTGGCCGTGACGATCCGCCGCGCGCGCGATTTGCGGCGCAAGCAGCGCCATGGAAAAGGCGAACGTCGCCGCCACCGCGCCCGCCAACCAATAGGAGCCGCGTACCTGCGAGAGCATGGTGATGATGCCGATACCGGTCATCGAGACCGGCAGACGCGCGATCAGCCCGGCAGAGGAAAACGCCTTGCTGCCCGGGGCGTTGAACAGTTTGAAATAAGGATTTGCCATGGAAAGGGCTCCGGAATGTTGGCGGCTCGGTATTCGCTCAATGTCCATCATTGACATACGCCACGTATGTTAAGTTAATTGACATACATGGCGTATGTCAATTATAACGTCATCAATAACGAGGCGGAGTGGACCCATGGCACGTAAAGCGCGCGCAGAAATGATTGAAGAAACGCGACAAAAACTGGTGGCGGCCGCCCGTCAGCAGTTTGGCAGCGTGGGGTATGCTGAGACGGTGATGGATGAACTCACCGCGCAAGCCGGTATGACGCGCGGTGCGCTCTATCACCACTTTGGCGACAAGAAAGGTTTGTTTTTGGCCGTCGTGCAAGAAATCGACGCCGAGATGGATGCGCGTCTGGCGGCAATTTCCGCCAACGCGCCCGACGAGTGGAGCGCTTTTGCCGGGCGCTGTCGCGCCTATCTGGCGATGACGATTGAACCGCAAGTGCAGCGCATTTTATTGCGTGACTCACCTTCTGTATTGGGGGCGGAACATCTTCAGGCTAGCCGGTTACAATGTATCGCCTCCATGACGAATATGCTGCAAAAGCTGATGGAACAGCGGACGATCGCGACGACCGCACCTGAGGTATTGGCGCATTTAATCAATGGCGGCCTGATGGATGCCGCGCTTTGGATCGCGAATCAGCAGGATGAGAAGATCGCTTTGGAGCAGGCGTTGGCCGGTTTGACGCTGTTGCTGAACGGCTTGCGGCCAACGGCCGCTTAACCGGACAGGGTATTTACTCCTGCGGCTGCAGCAGAGCGGGCTGGACGTTTTGCGCCAGCTGGATATTGTTGCGGCCGCTGTGCTTCGCCAGATAGAGCGCGGCGTCGGCCGCGCCGATCGCCGATTCGACGTCCAGCTTTTCCAGCGCGGAGATGCCGGCGCTGAGCGTCAGCGTGCCGCTGTGCTGCGGGCTGGCGCCGTGTGGGATGTTCAGTTCCGCCACCCGTTGGCGCACCCGCTCGGCCAGCTGCGCCGCGTAGCCTTCGTGCACGTTGGTCAGCAGCACCAAAAACTCTTCCCCGCCGTAGCGCACCACGATGTCGCGTGAACGTACCGCATCGCGGATGGCGATCGCCACCTGCACCAGCGCCCGGTCGCCCATCGCGTGGCCGTAGCTGTCGTTGTAGACCTTGAAGTGGTCGATATCCAGCAGCAGCACGTAGTGGCGGCCGGTTTGCGGTTCCAGCAGCATGTTGATCTTATTCTCCAGCCCGCGGCGGTTATAAAGACCGGTCAGGGGATCGAGCATGCTTAAATTATTGAATTTGTCCCGTTCGTTATACAGGTTGGCCACCAGCGCGTGGGTAAAGATTTCACTGCGTTTCAACATCAGGTGGTGGATGGAGAAAGCGATAATAGGTAATAGCGTGGTGAATAATATCCGCAGGGTATTATGCATACCGTCTAAAGCCAGGATCACCATTGCGGAAGGCACAGCGTGTAAACAAAAGGCGGTAAAGTTATCCGTCAGAGAAATAGCGCTGATAAAAAAGATGCTGAACAAACTAATTAATAAAAAATCTTGGTTATTCGGTAGGCAATATTGACTTTTAACGTAAATATGGGCGGCCCACAGCAGGCCGAGCAAGCTGGCGAACAGGTTGAGTTTGCACAGGTATTTCCGCGGCGTTTGCAGGGAGAATAGCGCCGCCGCCAGACAAAATAGCGGTATACATAATAAAGGTAGGGTAAATGAGGGCGTATCCCTAAAAGGGAACAATAACGTAAATACGGAAGAGGCGGCATTCATCACCAGAAAAAGAAATAATGCCAGGCGCTGCTTGCTGTTCAGTAATTCCTGATAAGAACGGGCGTTCATACGGAGGTCACTCTTTGCAAAGTCGTTCTGTCGAATAATTAAGGTTGAGAAGCATTCCCTCGGCGCGAAATATCCACGGAAGTTGCATGGTTGATGATTGTGATTATTATCATGCAAACAGGACTAGGAATTTTCTTATGTCAAATTATCATTTTTTCATGCTGGTGTCATCTGGGTTTGGTCACCGCAGTGAAAATGATGCGGCGGCCAAAAAAGTGTTATATGATATTGGTTATCATTATCACTTAAAGGGGGGTTATCATGCTCACCGCCATGATTGCCGCGTGTGGACTGTGGGGCGTCAGCTGGTGCCTCGGCGATCGCCTGGCCAGCGCCTGGGGCGTTTTGCTGCCGTGCGCGCTGATGCCGCTGCTGGCCTTGATCGATCTGAATATGATGCAGCTGCGCACCCTGATTGTGATAGCGATGCTGGCGACGCTGGTGATGCTGTTCAACAGCCGGCTGCGTCACTATCTGCTGCTGCCTTCCTGCATGGCGCTGGCGGGCGGCCTGGCGGCAATCAGCCTCAACTTCAGCTTCGCGTAAACGCCGGAAACGGCAAAACCACGCTTAGGCGTGTTTATCATCAATGCGTTGGGATTTTTTCGAAGGAACTACCGGATAGATCATCAATTGGTGCGAAGAGAGGGACTTGAACCCTCACGTCCGTAAGGACACTAACACCTGAAGCTAGCGCGTCTACCAATTCCGCCACCTTCGCACAGTCGATGTTGTTGCTTTGATTTATATTACGTCGCCAGCTTGGTGCGAAGAGAGGGACTTGAACCCTCACGTCCGTAAGAACACTAACACCTGAAGCTAGCGCGTCTACCAATTCCGCCACCTTCGCATCGATGCTGAGTGCAATATAAATCATGTGGTTATTTGGTGCGAAGAGAGGGACTTGAACCCTCACGTCCGTAAGGACACTAACACCTGAAGCTAGCGCGTCTACCAATTCCGCCACCTTCGCGTACCAGAAACATTACCGGAGTAACGTTACCACGGAGGCGAATTCTAGAGATTTTGGCGGGCACGTCAACAGTTATTTCCCCGCTTTGCGGGCGTTTGCTGGAAAAACAGCCATATCGCCGCTTTTCTGCTGGTCAAACAGCCAAATCAGCCAATCAATCAACACCCTGACCCGTGGCGCCAGGAAACGGCCGGGCGGATACATGATGTAAATCGGCATCGGCGGAGGCGGCGTGTCCGCCAACACTTCCACCAGTTCGCCCCGTTCCAGCCAGGAAGCAAGTGAATAGCGCGCCGCCTGAATCAACCCCATGCCGGCACGCGCGCCGGCGATGTAAGCGTCGGCGCCGCTGACGCTCAGCCGGGCAGGGAGTTCGCGCAGTTCCACCTTGCCGCCACGGCAGAATTCCAGCGGATAATCGCGGTTGCTGGCCAGGGAAAAATACCCTACCGCGCGGTGCGGCGCCAGGCTATCGATGTCGAGCGGGGTGCCGCTGGCCTGCAGGTAAGCGGGGGAAGCGCAGGTGATCTGCGGCAGCTGGGCGATGCGCCGCGCCACCAGGCTGTCGTCTTCGGTTTCCCAGGCGCGCAGCACGCAGTCTACGCCTTCGCGCAACAGATCGACGTGGGTGTCGTTGGCACCCAGCGCCAGCGTGATGTCGGGATAGCGCCGGTAAAAGTCGCCCAGCGCCGGAATGACGATCTGGCGCGCCAGCGAATGGGGCATGTCGATACGCACCTTGCCGGATGGCTGCAGCTTATGGTGGCTGAACAGCGTGTCCGCTTCCTCAAGCGCCCCCAGCAGCTGTACGCAGCGTTGATAGTAAAGGCTGCCTTCGCTGGTCACCTGTACCTGGCGGGTGGTGCGGATCAGCAGGCGCACGCCCAGCCGCTGCTCCAGCCGTTTCAGCGCGTTGCTGACCGTGGCGCGCGGCAGCTGCAGGCGCTCGGCCGCCCGGCTGAAGCTGCCCAGTTCGACGATGCGGGTAAAAATGCGCATGGCTTGAACCTGATCCATGTCCACTCCGGATTGTTGGTGATTTTTGAACAGTGATGTGCGATCTGCATTATTTATCTTTGTAGCGTAAACAACCAGACTTTGCTGCGTTATCCGTTCATCGCATGAGGGCTGCACAATGCAACAACGTAAACTGGGTTCCCACGGTCCCGTCGTCTCCGCCCTGGGGCTGGGATGCATGGGCATGAGCGACTTCTACTCCACCGGCGCCGATCGGCAGGAGGCCATCGCCACGCTGCACCGGGCGCTGGAGCTGGGCGTCACGCTGCTCGACACCGCCGACATGTATGGCCCGCACACCAACGAAGAGTTGGTGGGGGAAGCGATCAAGGGCAAACGGCAACAGGTGTTCCTGGCTACCAAGTTCGGCATCCTGCGCGATCCGGCGGATCCTTCGGCGCGCGGCGTCAGCAGCCGGCCCGAGTATATCCGGCGCTCGGTGGAAGGCAGCCTGCGGCGCTTGGGCGTAGAGGAGATCGATCTTTATTATCAGCATCGGGTCGATCCGCAGGTGCCGATCGAAGACGTCGTCGGCACGATGGCGGATCTGATCCGCGAAGGCAAGATCCGCCATATCGGCCTGAGCGAGGCGTCGGTCGCCACGCTGGAGCGGGCGCACAAGGTGCATCCGATCACGGCGTTGCAGACCGAGTATTCGCTGTGGACGCGCGATGCTGAACAGGGCGTGCTGGCCGCCTGTGAGCGCCTGGGGATCGGCTTTGTGCCTTACAGCCCGTTAGGGCGCGGTTTCCTTACCGGCGCTATCCGGCGGCCGGAGGATCTGGCCGAGGACGATTTCCGCCGCGGCAACCCGCGCTTCCAGGGCGAAAACTTCGCCCGCAACCTGGCGCTGGTGGAGAAGGTGGGTGAGCTGGCGGCGCAGAAGGGCGTCAAGCCTTCACAGCTGGCGCTGGCCTGGGTGTTGGCGCAGGGCGAGCACATCGTGCCGATCCCCGGCACCAAACGCCGTCGCTATCTGGAAGAGAACGTCGCGGCGGCGGAGATAACGCTGAGCGCGGCCGAACTGGCGGCGATCGAAGCGGTGTTTCCGCTGAGTGCAGCGGCCGGCGATCGCTACGGCGCCGAGTCGATGGCCTATATCAACGGCTAAAAAAAAGCGCGGCCTCAGGCCGCGCTCTGTCGTTTTCCGCCAACGGCGAATTATTTCTTCTTCGGCGCGCGCGGTGGGCGGCCGACGGTGGCCTGATACACCTTGAAGCGGCCGTTCTGCGCCAGCACTTCGTGGCTGCCGAAGGTGGCGTCCAGAATGTCCGGGTACGGCAGGAAGGCGTTGGCGACGATGCGCAGCTGGCCGCCGATCGGCAGGTGTTTCACCGCGCCGCGGATCAGGGTTTCGGCGGCGGTCAGGCTGGTCTGCAGCCCGTCGTGGAACGGCGGGTTGGAGATGATCATGTCGAAACGGCCGGTGATGTCGGAGTAAACGTTGCTGACGATCACTTCGCCTTCGATGCCGTTGGCGGCCAGCGTCGCGCGGCTGGATTCCACCGCGGCGGCGTTGACGTCGCTGAGGGTCAGTTTCACCTTCGGCGACAGCTTGGCCATCACCGAGGCCATCACGCCGGCGCCGCAGCCGATGTCCAGCACCTTGCCTTTCATGTGTTTTTCCAGCGTCGACAGCAGCAGTGAGCTGCCGACGTCCAGGCCGTCGCGGCTGAACACGCCCGGCAGCGTTTTCACTTCCAGATCGTGCAGCTGATAGCTGTCCCACCAGTCGTTCAGGTCGAATTCGGTCTGCGCGTCCAGGCGGCCGTGATACAGGCCGCAGCGGCGCGCGCTGTCGATTTTCACCAGTGCAACGTGGCCTTCCAGCGTTGGCTCGGCGCTGCGCACGCCGCTGCGGTTTTCACCGACCACGAACACGTCTACGCCCACCGGCAGCAGCGCCAGGATGTTGCACAGCTGGAATTGCGCTTCCTGCTTGCTCTTCGGCCAGTAGTAAACCAGCGTGTCGCAGTCGGCGACGAAAGCGGGATCGACGGTCAAACCGAACTGCACGTTATCGCCCATCGTCCGGTTCAGTAACTGCCAGTGATGGTATTGCTGAGTGTGGACGCGCACGTCCGCGGCCTCGAATTGGGCCGGCAGGCTGTCCTGCAGGTCGCCGGCAAACAGCACGCGGCGTTCGATAAATTCATCACTGTGGCGCAGCATGACTTCACTGGCGGGGGTTAATGCAGACATCAGATATTGGCTCCTGGAAATGAGACCGGGGATTATAGAGCTTTGTGGCGATATGTTCGACGGGTTTGTTGGCGCGGGCTGCGCGGGTTTGTTAGCATAGCGCGGCGCATGGCAGGCATGGCGCACCACAACGGGTAGGAATCGGCATGGCATCAAAACGCGACTGGCTGTTACAACAACTGGGTATTACGCAGTGGACATTGCGCCGCCCGAGCGTGTTGCAGGGCGAAGTGGCGGTCAGTCTGCCGCCCGAGGCGCGCCTGCTGGTGGTGGCGCAGACGCTGCCCGCGCCCGACGATCCGCTGTTTTGCGACGTGCTGCTCAGCCTGGGGCTGACGCCGGCGCAAACCTACAGCCTGACGCCGGAACAGGCGGCGATGCTGCCTGAAGAGACCGCATGCAACAGTTGGCGGCTGGGCGTGGCGGAACCGCTTGCGGTCGCCGGCGCGCAGCTATACAGCCCGGCGCTGGCCGAGCTTTCCCAAGACGCGGGGGCCAAACGCGCCCTCTGGCAGCAGATTTGTCATCATGAACACGATTTCTACCCTGACGGCGGCCGACCTGGCCACGGCCTTCACCATTGAGCAAGCCAGCCACGCTTTCCCCTGGACGGAAACCACCTTCGCCAGCAATCAGGGCGATCGCTACCTTAACCTGAAGCTGAACGCCGATGGGGAAATGGCGGGATTCGCCATCACGCAGATCGTGCTGGACGAAGCCACGCTGTTCAACATCGCCATTCATCCGCGGTGGCAGCGCCGGGGCTTTGGCCGCCTGCTGCTCAACGCGGTGATCGAACAGCTGGAGAGCCGTGGCGTGGTGACGCTGTGGCTGGAGGTGCGTGCCTCCAACCAGGCGGCGATCGCACTGTATGAAGATCTCGGTTTCAACGAGGTCACCGTGCGCCGCAATTATTACCCGAGCGCCCACGGCCGCGAAGACGCGATCGTGATGGCGCTGCCGCTGGCGTAATCCGCCCGGCCGGTAAAAGCATTGATTGTCACCGGTTGGCAAATCGGCGAAAATGCCCGGCTGTTATCTTTTATTCACCGCTTTGCCCGGCGCCGCGATCGGCGCGTTCTGATGATGTCGCAGGGCGGACTAACCGTAGAACCTGAAAACCATGTCTCCTAGTGAATTTGCCCGCGAAGTCTCCAAAAGAAGAACTTTCGCCATCATCTCGCACCCCGATGCCGGTAAAACCACCATTACCGAAAAAGTGCTGCTGTTCGGACAGGCGATCCAGACCGCCGGTACGGTAAAAGGCCGTGGCTCCAGCCAGCACGCCAAATCCGACTGGATGGAAATGGAAAAGCAGCGTGGGATCTCGATCACCACCTCCGTGATGCAGTTCCCGTACCGCGACAGCCTGGTTAACCTGCTGGATACCCCGGGGCACGAAGACTTCTCTGAAGATACTTACCGTACCCTGACCGCCGTCGACTGCTGTCTGATGGTGATCGACGCCGCCAAGGGCGTTGAGGATCGTACCCGTAAGCTGATGGAAGTCACCCGTCTGCGCGACACGCCGATCCTGACCTTCATGAACAAACTGGACCGCGACATCCGCGATCCGATGGAAGTGATGGATGAAGTCGAGCGCGAACTGAAGATCGCCTGCTCGCCTATCACCTGGCCGATCGGCTGCGGCAAGCTGTTCAAGGGCGTTTACCACCTGTACAAGGATGAAACCTACCTGTATCAGACCGGTAAAGGCCACACCATCCAGGAAGTGCGCATCGTCAAAGGCCTGGACAACCCGGAGCTGGATGCGGCGGTGGGCGAAGATCTGGCGGCGCAGCTGCGCGATGAGCTGGAGCTGGTGCAAGGCGCTTCCCACGAGTTCGATCAGGAGGCTTTCCTGAGCGGCGAGCTGACCCCGGTGTTCTTCGGTACCGCACTCGGTAACTTCGGCGTGGATCACATGCTGGACGGTCTGGTGGCCTGGGCGCCGGCGCCGATGCCGCGCAAAACCGACACCCGCGAAGTGACGGCGGCGGAGGAGAAATTCACCGGCTTCGTCTTCAAGATCCAGGCCAACATGGATCCGAAACACCGCGACCGCGTGGCCTTCATGCGCGTGGTGTCCGGCCGCTACGAGAAGGGCATGAAGCTGCGCCAGGTGCGCACCGGCAAAGACGTGGTGATCTCCGACGCGCTGACCTTTATGGCCGGCGACCGTTCGCACGTGGAAGAAGCCTACCCGGGCGACATCATCGGCCTGCACAACCACGGCACCATTCAGATCGGCGATACCTTCACCCAGGGTGAAGACATGAAGTTCACCGGTATTCCGAACTTCGCGCCGGAGCTGTTCCGCCGCATTCGCCTGCGCGATCCGCTGAAGCAGAAACAGCTGCTGAAGGGACTGGTGCAGCTGTCCGAAGAGGGCGCAGTACAGGTGTTCCGTCCGATCGCCAACAACGATCTGATCGTCGGCGCGGTCGGTGTGCTGCAGTTCGACGTGGTGGTGGCGCGTTTGAAGAGCGAGTACAACGTGGAAGCGCTGTACGAATCGGTCAACGTGTCGACCGCGCGCTGGGTCGAGTGCGACGACGTGAAGAAGTTCGAAGAGTTCAAGCGCAAAAACGAGATCAACCTGGCGCTGGACGGCGGGGACAACCTGTCCTACATCGCGCCGACCATGGTGAACCTCAACCTGACGCAGGAACGCTATCCTGACGTGACCTTCCGCAAAACCCGCGAACACTGATCGCTCGGCAGGGCGCCCAGTGCGCCCTGCACGCTTTTCCTATCCTCACTGCGCTAATTAATAAATCTTCCTCATATTTTATCCTGCGAACCGCTATCGCCAGGCGATGTTCGTTTGGCCTGCGTTTTCCGTCTGATGGTCTATCTTTAACGAGATGTCCGCACATTGCTTGAGAGTAAATCACTGTAATATGCTATTTGTTTGGTGAGTTATTCTGATGTGTTGCCGATAGGAGACAGTTAGTGTCTTTAAATATCAATGAGATAGCTATATTTCAGTTTTGTGTAACTTAGCCTGTCGCCAATAGACGACAGTTTTTTGGCTAAAAATTCGACTTCTGAATTTTTTTCTTTGATTTTTAAGGTGTTTTTTGAGTTGGCACGGCCGTTGCAACACTCCTGTCGTGAACGCTTAATCGTATAGCGATGATGAAGTATTTACCGAGAAGGCCGCGTGAAGGTGGCCGCAGGGTTCCGGCGCTTTGGCGTCGAGAGCCCCCAACAAAAGGAAGAGATCGATGAAAAAGACCAAATTTGCACACTCGCTGATGGCTGTCGTATTGGGTTCTGCTTTGGTAAGCGGCAGTGCGCTGGCCGAAGACAGTCTGCTCAACAAGGCGTCTAACGCCGCGGATAGTGCCGGTGCCAAAATCGATAGCTCCATGAAAAAAGTTGACGGTTACATGGATGACAGCGCGATAACGGCTAAAGTTAAAAGTGCGTTGGTGGAAGATAAGACCATCAAAAGTTCTGACATTTCGGTAAAAACCGAAAAAGGCACCGTGACCCTGAGCGGGTTCGTCGGCAGCCAGGCGCAGGCGGAGCATGCGGTCGCGGTCGCCGGCAAGGTGGAAGGCGTCAAGACCGTCAGCGACAAGCTGCACGTGAAAGATGAAGCCAACCAGTCGATCAAATCGTATGCCGGCGACACCGCCACTACCAGCGAGCTGAAAGCCAAGCTGTTGGCCGATGACATTGTGCCGTCGCGCAATGTGAAAGTGGAAACCACCGATGGTGTGGTGCAGCTTTCCGGTGAGGTGAAAACGCAGGCGCAGTCTGAGCGTGCGGAAAGCATCGCCAAGGCCATCGACGGCGTGAAAAGCGTGAAAAACGACCTGGTGGTCAAGCAGTAATTCCGCCAGGCGCCCGTAACAAGCAACAACAAGCCGCATCTGTCGGGCCGTGAAGGCGGCCCGGCATGTAACACCAAAAAAAGAAACTGATTTGCCGTCGACGTCCCGTTGTCGGGGTGGTAGATGGCAGCGAATTTTTTCACAATGGTAAGGAGAAGCTTATGTTTCGTTGGGGCATTATCTTTTTAGTCATCGCGCTTATCGCTGCGGCGCTGGGGTTCGGTTCGTTGGCGGGCACCGCTGCCTGGGCGGCTAAAATCGTGTTCGTTGTCGGCATCATCCTGTTCCTGGTCAGCCTGTTCACCGGCCGCCGTCGCCCTTAGCCGGCGGGCATTTTCCCGTAAACTGTAACAAAGCTTAACTCCTTTTCTCACGTCGGGGAGGGCCGGCCATGAACAGCGACATCATCGTCGGGCGCTGGAAACAGCTGAAAGGCCAGGTATGGCAGGCGTGGGCAGAATGGTCAGGCAGCGATTATGCCTGGCTGGCCGGCAGCAACGATTTCCTCGCTGGCGTACTGCAAGAGGATTACGGAAGAGAGCGAGACGCGGTATCCTCGGAGAAAACGTCTCACTGAGGATGCCAAGTTGGGATACAGAATACCCATCACGCTCGGCAATATAGAACCGCTGGCGTCTAAACCCTTTCGGCCAGGCAAGATGGCGCTGGTCTGCGAAGGCGGCGGCCAGCGCGGCATTTTCACCGCCGGCGTGCTGGACGAGTTTCAGCGTGCGGGCTTTAACCCTTTCGATCTGCTGATCGGCACGTCGGCCGGCGCCCAGAATCTGTCCGCCTATATCTGCGGGCAGGTGGGCTACGCGCGTCGGGTGATCACCCGCTACACCACCTCGGCCCAGTTCTTCAATCCGCTGCGCTTCGTGCGCGGCGGGCATCTGATCGATCTCGATTGGCTGGTCGATACGGCGGCGGCGCAGATGCCGTTGGCGATGGACGTGGCGGAACAGCACTTTACCGACGGGCGCGAGTTCCTGCTGTGCGCCTGCCGCAGCGATGACTTTGAGCCGACCTACCTGCCGGCGCAGCGCGAACGCTGGCTGCCGGCCATCAAGGCGTCCAGCGCCATTCCCGGTTTTTATCGCCAGGGCGTGGAGCTGGACGGCGTCAGCTATCAGGACGGCGGCATCAGCGATGCGATCCCGGTGGAAGAGGCCTATCGTCGCGGCGCCGACACCATCGTGGTGATCCGCACCGTGCCCTCGCAGATGTACTACACCCCGCAGTGGATGAAGCGCATGGAGCACTGGCTGAGCGACAGCAGCCTGCAGCAGATGGTGCGTATCCTGCAGCATCATGAGCAAAGCTATCACCGCATCCAGCGCTTTATCGAGAAGCCGCCGGGCAAGCTGCGCATCTTCGAAATCTTTCCGCCGAAGCCGCTGGCCAGCAATGCGCTGGGCAGCCGACTGGGGTCGCTCAATCAGGATTATCACCTGGGGCGCCGCTGCGGCCGTTACTTCCTGGCCACCGTCGGCCAGTGGATGGCGCAGCCGGAGCCGGACGGCATGAAGGTGAAAAAAGCGCTGTCGCGCCGCCTGATCCAGCCGGAGAACGTCAGAATGCCTTCGCCGATCGTGACCGATATCGTCATGCCGTCCGAGCTGGGCGCGCAGCCGGAGGCCGCGGTAGCGGCGCCGAAGATCATTCTGCCGGGTGATTTGCCGCCGGGTGAAGGGGGGGCGCTGTGAGTTACGCCTTTACCGATACTCACTGCCATTTCGATTTTCCGCCCTTTACCGGGCATGAGGCCGAGAGCCTGACGCGGGCGGCAAGCGCCGGCGTGCAGCGCATCATCGTCCCGACGGTCACCGCCGATCGCTTTGCCCGGGTGCTGCGACTGGCGCAAGATCATGCGCCGCTGTTCGCCGCGCTGGGGCTGCACCCGCTGTATATCGCGCAGCATCATGAGCCGCAGTTGGAGCAGCTGGCAACGCTGCTGGCCGAACGGCCGCGCAAGCTGGTGGCGGTGGGGGAGATCGGGCTCGATCTGTATATGGACAACCCGCAGTTCGAGCGCCAGCAAAGCGTGCTGCTGGCCCAGTTGAAGCTGGCGAAACAGCATGACCTGCCGGTGATCCTCCATTCGCGCCGCACCCACGATCAGCTGGCCGCGGCGCTGCGGCGCATGCAGTTGCCGCGTCGCGGCGTGGTGCACGGCTTCGCCGGCAGCCTGTCGCAGGCGCAGGCCTTTATCCGCCTCGGCTATTACATCGGCGTGGGCGGCACCATCACCTATGAGCGGGCGCAGAAAACGCGCGGCGTGATGGCGCAGCTGCCGCTCGAGGCGCTGCTGCTGGAGACCGATGCGCCGGACATGCCGCTGGCCGGCTATCAGGGGCAGCCGAATCGCCCCGAACGCGCCGCCGAGGTGTTTCAAACGCTGTGCGAGCTGCGGCCGGAACCGGCCGACGAGATCGCCGCCCACCTGCAACGCAATACTCAGGCACTGTTCGCCATGCCGGATTGATGGGTTTATAACGTGACTTGCGTCACGTTATAAGATTTTCATTTGCGTCTCGTTGTATACATTTGTGACATAAATCGGTGCGAGGGTGACCTCGCTCAGTATAATCCCCCCCGAAACACTCCAATAGCAGACCTCTCTTCATGAGCAGGGATGTACTTTATTTTTTGCAACAGGGAAACTTTGCATGCAACTCATCATGAGTCTGGTCGGTATGGCGGTGCTGATCGCCATTGCGGTGCTGCTCTCCAGCAACCGCCGGGCCATTAAACTGCGCACCGTCGTATGGGCGTTCATCATCCAGATCGGCATCGGCGCGCTGGTGCTGTACGTGCCGCTGGGCCGCAGCATCCTCGGCAGTATGTCTAACGGCGTGGCAAACGTTATCGCCTACGGCAATCAGGGCATTTCGTTCATTTTCGGCGGACTGGTGTCCGACAAGATGTTCGAGGTGTTCGGCGGCGGCGGCTTCGTGTTCGCGCTGCGCGTTCTGCCGGTGATCGTGTTCTTCTCCTCGCTGATTGCGGTGCTGTACTACCTCGGCATCATGCAGTTGGTGATCCGCGTGCTGGGCGGCGGCCTGCACAAGCTGCTGGGCACCTCGCGCACCGAATCGCTGTCGGCGACCGCCAACATTTTCGTTGGCCAGACCGAAGCGCCGCTGGTGGTGCGCCCGTATATCGCCACCATGAGCCAGTCAGAGCTGTTCGCCGTGATGTGCGGCGGCCTGGCCTCGGTAGCCGGTTCGGTGCTGGCAGGGTACGCGCAGATGGGCGTGCCGCTGGAATACCTGATCGCCGCGTCCTTCATGGCCGCGCCGGGCGGGCTGCTGTTCGCCAAGCTGATGGTGCCGGAAACCGAGCAGACCCACGATAAAGACGATGCGATGAAGCTGATCGCCGAAGAAGATCGTCCGGCCAACGTGATCGACGCGGCGGCTTCCGGCGCGGCTTCCGGCATGCAGCTGGCGCTGAACGTCGGTGCGATGCTGCTGGCGTTTATCGCGCTGATCGCCTTGCTTAACGGCATTCTCGGCGGTATCGGCGGCTGGTTCGATTATCCGCAGCTGTCGCTTGAACTGATCCTCGGCTGGGTGTTCTCGCCGATCGCCTTCCTGATCGGCGTGCCGTGGAGCGAGGCGATGACCGCCGGTTCGTTTATCGGCCAGAAGATCATCGTCAACGAGTTCGTCGCCTACATGAACTTCGGCGCCTATCTGCGTCCGGACGACGTGGTGGCGGCGGAAGGCCTGCAGGTGCTGTCGACCCACACCAAGGCGATCATCTCCTTCGCGCTGTGCGGCTTCGCCAACCTCTCCTCGGTGGCGATCCTGCTGGGCGGTCTGGGCAGCATGGCGCCTAACCGTCGCCACGACATCGCGCGTTTCGGTCTGAAGGCCGTGGCGGCGGGCACGCTGTCCAACCTGATGAGCGCCACCATCGCCGGTTTCTTCCTGGCGCTGTAAGCCATCCCGGAGCCCGCGACGGCGCGACCGATCGCGGGACTCGGCCTATACTCTAAGCAACGCGGGTGCTTGCCGCACCCGCGATCTTCAGCCGCTTCTTTAGCGAATTTGTGAACGATATCGCGTTATTTTGTGATGCTCTTCACATATAATTCCGGTCTGTTACAGTGCTATTTCATATAGTGTGACGATGAACGCGAATCGCCCTTGGCATTCGTGTTCAAATAGCTATTACTGGCCGGCCGCAAGGCGGGTGGCCATGTGCGGTGAGAAGGATCTCAGTTGCCGCCGCGGGAACGCCGTTCCCCTGCGCTATCTTCATGGAACCAAGTCCGCTCGCCAACACCCAGGTACTCAGTTGGAGAGTTTTATGACCGAATTAACCGCAGCAGCGCAACGTGCGCTGAACCTGATGGATTTAACCACGCTGAATGATGATGACACCGACGAGAAAGTGATCGCCCTCTGTCGTCAGGCCAACAGCCCGGCCGGCCACACGGCGGCCATCTGCATCTACCCGCGTTTTATCCCGGTAGCGCGCAAGGCGCTGCGTGAGCAAGGCACGCCGGATATCCGTATCGCCACCGTGACCAATTTCCCGCATGGCAACGACGATATCGACATCGCGCTGGCGGAAACCCGCGCGGCCATCGCCTATGGCGCGGATGAAGTGGACGTGGTGTTCCCTTACCGCGCGCTGCTCGCCGGCAACGAACAGGTCGGCTTCGAGCTGGTGAAACAGTGCAAGCAGGCTTGTCAGGCGGCCAACGTGCTGCTGAAAGTGATTATCGAAACCGGTGAGCTGAAGCAGGCCGACCTGATCCGCAAGGCGTCCGAGATCGCCATCAAGGCCGGGGCGGACTTTATCAAGACCTCCACCGGCAAGGTGCCGGTCAACGCCACGCTGGAAAGCGCCGAGCTGATGATGTCGGTGATCCGCGATCTGGGCGTGGCGAAGACGGTGGGCTTCAAGCCGGCCGGCGGCGTGCGCACCGCAGAGGATGCGCTGCATTATCTGCAACTTGCCGATCGTATTCTGGGCGAAGGCTGGGCCGATGCGCGGCATTTCCGCTTTGGCGCTTCCAGCCTGCTGGCCAGCTTGCTGACCGCGCTGGGCCACCAGACCCAGACCGCCGGCGGCGGCTACTGATCGATTTCGTTGGCGGGCGCCAGGCGCGCCCGTCTGCACCGACTCTCGGCGACACAGGGGGATGCTTTGTTCCTGGCTCAAGAAATTATTCGTAAAAAACGCGACGGCCAGCCGTTAAGCGAAGCGGAAATCCGCTTTTTCATCAACGGCATTCGCGACAACGTGGTGTCGGAAGGGCAGATCGCCGCGCTGGCGATGACCATTTATTTCCATGACATGAGCATGCCGGAGCGCGTGGCGCTTACCATGGCGATGCGCGATTCCGGCACCGTGCTGGATTGGAAGAGTCTGGCGCTGAACGGCCCGATCGTCGACAAGCATTCGACCGGCGGCGTGGGCGACGTGACCTCGCTGATGCTTGGCCCGATGGTGGCGGCCTGCGGCGGCTATGTGCCGATGATCTCCGGCCGCGGCCTGGGGCATACCGGCGGCACGCTGGACAAGCTGGAAGCCATTCCGGGCTTCAATATTTTCCCGGACGATAACGCCTTCCGCAAAATCATTCAGGACGTCGGCGTGGCGATCATCGGCCAGACCAGCTCGCTGGCGCCGGCGGACAAACGTTTCTACGCCACCCGCGACATTACCGCTACCGTGGATTCGATCCCGCTGATCACCGCCTCCATTCTGGCCAAGAAGCTGGCGGAAGGGCTGGATGCGCTGGTGATGGACGTGAAGGTCGGCTCCGGCGCCTTTATGCCGACCTATGCGCTGTCGCAAGATTTGGCGCAGGCGATCGTCGGCGTGGCCAACGGCGCGGGCTGCAAGACCACCGCGCTGCTGACTGACATGAACCAGGTGCTGGCCTCCAGCGCCGGCAACGCGGTGGAAGTGCGCGAAGCGGTGCGCTTCCTGACCGGCGAATACCGCAACCCGCGCCTGCTGGAAGTGACGCTGGCGCTGTGCGTGGAAATGCTGCTGTCCGGCGGCCTGGCGCAAGACGAGGCCGACGCGCGCGCCAAACTGCAGGCGGTGCTGGACAACGGCAAGGCGGCGGAGGTGTTTGGCCGCATGGTGGCGGCGCAGCAGGGGCCGATAGACTTCGTCGAACGCTACGATAGCTATCTGCCGGCGGCAACGCTGAGCAAGCCGGTGTATGCTGAAAAGCCGGGCATCATCAGCGCCATGGATACCCGCGCGCTGGGCATGGCGGTGGTTTCGCTGGGCGGCGGCCGTCGCCGGGCGAGCGACGCCATCGACTACAGCGTTGGGCTGACCGAAGTGGCGCGCCTGGGTGATAAAGTGGATGCCCAGCAGCCGTTGGCGATGATCCACGCCAACGATGAAGAGAGCTGGCAGCAGGCGGCCGATGCGGTGCGCAGCGCAATGACGCTGAGCGACAAGGCGCCGGAAGCGACGCCGGTGGTGTATAAGCGCATCACGGAATAACCCAAGAATCAGGAACGGCCGCGGCTTTTTCGCGGCCGTCCAAAGCGTGAGAACACGCAGGAGAGCACAGATGAAACGCACATTTATTATGGTATTGGACTCCTTCGGCATCGGCGCCAGCGAAGACGCCGAACGTTTTGGCGACCAGGGTTCCGACACCCTGGGCCACATCGCCGAGGTTTGCGCGCGCGGTGAGGCCAACGTGGGCCGCCAGGGGCCGCTGACGCTGCCTAACCTGAGCCGTCTGGGCCTCGGTAAAGCGGCGGAAGAGTCCACCGGCAACTTCCCGCAGGGGCTGGACCGCAACGCCGACATCATCGGCGCTTACGCTTACGCCAGCGAGCTCTCTTCCGGTAAAGACACGCCGTCGGGCCACTGGGAAATCGCCGGTGTGCCGGTGCTGTTCGACTGGGGCTACTTCACGGACGAGCACAACAGCTTCCCGCAGGCACTGCTGGACAAGCTGGTCGAGCGCGCCAAGCTGCCGGGTTACCTGGGCAACTGCCACTCGTCCGGCACCGTGATCCTCGATCAGCTGGGCGAAGAGCACATGAAAACCGGCAAGCCGATTTTCTACACCTCCGCCGACTCGGTGTTCCAGATCGCCTGCCATGAAGAAACCTTCGGCCTGGATCGCCTGTATGAGCTGTGCGAAATCGCGCGTGAAGAGTTGACCGAAGGCGGCTACAACATCGGCCGCGTGATCGCGCGTCCGTTCGTCGGCGATAAGCCGGGCCACTTCCAGCGCACCGGCAACCGTCACGATCTGGCGGTAGAGCCGCCGGCGCCGACCGTGCTGAAAAAGCTGGTGGACGAGAAAGGCGGTGAAGTGGTGTCGATCGGTAAAATCGCCGACATCTACGCCAACGTCGGCATCACCAAGAAGGTGAAGGCGACCGGCATCGACGCGCTGTTCGACGCGACCCTGATCGAAATGGAAAAGGCCGGCGATAACACCATCGTGTTCACCAACTTCGTGGACTTCGACTCCTCCTATGGCCACCGCCGCGACGTGGCGGGCTACGCCGCCGCGCTGGAGCTGTTCGACCGCCGCCTGCCGGAGCTGCTGAAGCTGGTGAAAGACGAAGACATCATCATCTTCACCGCCGACCACGGCTGCGACCCGACCTGGCCGGGCACCGACCACACCCGCGAGCACATCCCGGTGCTGGTTTACGGCCCGAAAGTGAAGCCGGGCTCGCTGGGCCACCGCGAGACCTTTGCCGACATCGGCCAGACCGTCGCCAATTACTTTGGCCTGTCGCCGATGGATTACGGTAAGAGCATGTTCTAAGCCCTGTCTTTCAAGCCGCAGCGTTGTTAGCTTCACGCGTGAACCCCAGTCACTTACTCAAGTAAGCTCCTGGGGATTCACCCGCTAGCTGCCTAGCTGCAACTCGACATTCAAGGCTTAGATGTTTGACGTTTTTATTAAATAAGATTTCTAAAGGAAGAAAATTATGGCTACGCCGCACATTAATGCTGAGATGGGTGATTTCGCTGACGTAGTACTGATGCCGGGCGATCCGCTGCGTGCAAAATACATCGCCGAAACCTTCCTGGAAGGCGCGGTGGAAGTGAACAACGTGCGCGGCATGTTGGGCTTCACCGGCACCTACAAAGGCCGCCGCATCTCCGTAATGGGCCACGGCATGGGCATCCCGTCCTGCTCCATCTATGCGCGCGAGCTGATCGCCGAATTCGGCGTGAAGAAGATCATTCGCGTGGGTTCCTGCGGCGCGGTGCGTGACGATATCAAACTGCGTGACGTGGTGATCGGCATGGGCGCGTGCACCGACTCCAAGGTGAACCGTCTGCGCTTCAAGGACAACGACTACGCGGCGATCGCCGACTTCGACATGGTGCGCAACGCGGTCGACGCGGCGGCGGCGCAGGGCATCCCGGCGCGCGTGGGCAACATCTTCTCCGCCGATCTGTTCTACACGCCGGATCCGGACATGTTCCAGGTGATGAAGAAGTACGGCATCCTGGGCGTGGAAATGGAAGCGGCCGGTATCTACGGCGTGGCGGCGGAGCTGTACGAAGAGTTCGGCTGCAAGGCGCTGACCATCTGCACCGTGTCCGACCACATCCTGCGTCACGAAGCGACCACGGCGGCGGAACGCCAGACCACCTTTAACGAAATGATCGTTATCGCGCTGGAATCCGTGCTGCTGGGCGACAAAGCGTAATACGCCGGCGGGCGTCATCATGGCGCCCGCCCGTCAATCTATTCATTCCGCTTGGCCAGTTTTGGCTAACGCTTTACCTTTCTGCCGTTTAACGCTATTACTTCCTCTATCAATCTATTCACCAATCTATTCATCTGATGATCACCGTTGAACAAGTTTTGCGTCATGGGCCAGCTACGGCTCGTCAACTGACAGAAGCGTTAGGCATCAGCCAGCCGACGCTATCGCGCCGTATCCGCGAACTGGCGGGCGCAGTATTGATCCTCGGTAAAGGTAAGGCGACGCGCTATGTATTGCGGCGCGGGATCGGCGGTGAGAGGCAGTTTCCGCTGTATCGGGTTGATGAACGGGGTAAGGCGCACCTGTTTGCCACACTTTGCCCGCTGTATCCTGCCGATAACTGTGCGGTGTGCGATGAGCGCAGCGGAGAGTGGCAGCTCTATGACGGCATACCATGGTATTTGAACGACCTACGGCCGATTGGCTTTCTCGGGCGAGCCTGGGGAAAAGCAGCGGCGCGCGAGTTGAATTTGCCGGAGGATGTGCGGCGATGGGATGAAGGCCAACGCTTGTTGGCGCTCTGCCGTTATGGCGAAGACATGACCGGCGATCTGCTGCCTGGTGCCGACAGCTATCAGCGTTGGTTAATGCGGGACACTGCCGTCGCCATCACGGTGGAAGATAAAACCGAGCGTTACGCCGCATTGTCTGTCCAGGCGCTGGCCGGGGAACTGGTGGGCTCTTCCGCCGGTGGCGAGCAACCCAAATTTGCCGCCTATACTGAGCTGGCGCCTGGGCGCCGTGCGCATGTGTTGGTGAAGTTCAGCCTGGCGCCGACGCATGTCATTGCACAGCGCTGGAGCGATTTGCTGATCGCCGAGTCGCTGGCGTTGCAGACGGTCGCCGCTGCGGGATTGCCTGCCGCATCGGCGCAAATCCTGTTCGGCGCCGACCGGCAATGTTTTTTAGAGATTGAGCGCTTTGATCGCATCGGTGAAGAAGGGCGGGTAGCGATGGTGTCGCTGGAGGCACTGGATGCTGAGTTCAGCGGCAGCGGCCACGCCAACTGGGTCGTGGCCGCCGAGCGGCTATTGCAGCAAGGGGTGATCAATCACTCAGTCTACCAACGGATTGCCCTGTATTGGGCCTTTGGCCGGTTGATCGCCAACAGTGATATGCACCAAGGCAACCTGTCGTTCTTGCGAATAACCCAGCGGCCGGTCATGTTGGCGCCTTTGTACGATATGCTGCCGATGGCTTTTGCCCCGGCAAGCAGCGGCAATCTGCGCCATGACGCGGTGGAGATCCGTTTGAGCAATGAGGTGGGCGGTGCTGTCTGGCGGCAAGCTGAGCTATTGGCTCTCGAGTTCTGGCGGCGAACGGCGCAACATGACGACATCAGCGATGCCTTCCGCGCGATTGCCGAGCAAATGCTGGCGCAACTGCAGAAGCTGCACGAACGCATTCAGCACCTGGCCTGAGTTACCCCTGCTTCGGCGCTTCCTGTTTTTTCTCCGGCGCATCCTCTTCGTCGTCTTCCACCGTATTGCCTTCTGCCAACGGCGTGTTGGCGGTCAACAGGTACGGCGACTGCTGCCAGCGGCTGCGGCGGTGTTGCAGCAGGGTGCGCGCCAGAATGATGCCGATCGCCAGCGCCAGCAGGATCATCAGGCGCAGCAGGTTGGTGGTGTTGTCTACCTGCTTGGATTCGGTCGCCAACACGTGGGTGTCGAGGGTGATGCGGATAAAGCCGATCGGGCCGTCTTTGCCCTGAATGGATTCGACCAACTGGTGGTTGAAGTAGCTGCCGGCGCGTTTGCCGTCGAGCGACAGGCGATCGCGTATACTTATCTGTTCCCCGGCGTGGGAGACCAGCGTGCCGTCCAGCTGATACACGCTGACGTCGAGAATGCGGCTGTGATCGGTGAGCTGTTTGAGGATGGCGTCGATACGCGGGGTGTTGCCGTCGTCGTCCAGCAGCGGTGCCAGGCTGTAGGCGACCTGTTTGGTCAGCGTCTGCGCCAGTTCTTCAACCTGCTCGGATCGCGCCATTTGGTGACTCAGGCTAAAATAAGAGGCGCCCTGCATCAGCAGCACCAGCAAAGCCAGGCAAATCAGGATAATAGCGGTGCGGTGCAGGCGAAATTTCAGTTTAGCGCGAGCCATGCAGGTTCCTTGGGCATCGGGGACACTTTATGTTGCCAGAACCGCTGGCGATAGGATAGCTTGATGCGTCGTTTTATCATGCAGCGTTTTTGTCCATTCAGGAGTCAATGATGTCAAACAGTCTGACCTATTGCGATCTTCCGGCGGAGATCTCTCAATGGCCGGGTCTTCCCCTTTCGCTCAGCGGCGACGAAGTGATGCCGCTGGACTACCGGGCGGGCAATACCGGGTGGCTGTTATACGGCAGAAAGCTGGACAAGGCGCGCATTACGCAATTCCAACGCAAGCTCGGCGCGGCGATGGTGATCGTCACCGCCTGGGGCGTGGACGACTATCAGGTGGTGCGGTTGGCGGGCACGTTGACGCCGCGCGCCAAGCTGTTGGCGGCGGAGAGCGGGCTGGACGTGGCGCCGCTCGGCAAGATCCCACACCTGCGCACGCCGGGGCTGCTGGTGATGGACATGGATTCGACGGCGATCGAGATCGAATGCATCGACGAGATCGCCAAGCTGGCGGGCGTCGGCGAGCAGGTGGCGGAAGTCACCGAACGCGCGATGCGCGGCGAGCTGGACTTTACCGCCAGCCTGCGCCAGCGCGTCGGCACGCTGAAAGGGGCCGACGCCAACATCCTCAAGCAGGTGCGCGACGAGCTGCCGCTGATGCCGGGGCTGACCAGCCTGGTGGGCAAGCTGCAGGCGATGGGCTGGCATGTGGCGATCGCCTCCGGCGGCTTCACCTACTATGCCGAATACCTGCGCAACCGGCTGCGGCTGGTGGCGGCAGCGGCCAATGAGCTGGAGATCCGCGACGGCAAGCTGACCGGCGAAGTGCTGGGGCCGGTGGTGGACGCACAGTTCAAAGCCGACACGCTGCTGCGGCTGGCGGAGAAGCTTGAGATCCCGCTGGCGCAGACCGTGGCCATCGGCGACGGCGCCAACGATTTGAAAATGATGCAGGCGGCGGGGTTGGGCATCGCCTACCACGCCAAACCGAAAGTGTATGAAAAAGCGCAGGTGGCGATCCGGCATGCGGATCTGATGGGCGTGCTGTGTATTCTCACCGGCAGCCTGAAACACGAAGTGCGATAACGAAAGATTGAGGTAAGACGTGGCAAAAGCGGCAAAACGGGCATTTGTGTGCAATGAGTGCGGGGCGGACTATCCGCGTTGGCAGGGGCAGTGCAGCGCCTGTCATGCCTGGAACACCATCACGGAAGTGCGTTTGGCCGCGTCGCCCGCAGCGGCGCGCAACGATCGCCTCAGCGGTTATGCCGGCGACGCCGGCGTCAGCAAGGTACAGAAGCTGTCGGAAATCAGCCTTGAGGCGCTGCCGCGCTTCACCACCGGCTTTCTCGAGTTCGACCGCGTGCTGGGCGGCGGCGTGGTGCCCGGCAGCGCCATTCTGATCGGCGGCAACCCCGGCGCCGGCAAGAGCACCCTGTTGCTGCAGGTGCTGTGCAAACTGTCCGAACAGATGAAAACCCTGTACGTCACCGGCGAGGAGTCGCTGCAGCAGGTGGCGATGCGCGCTCACCGTCTGGGGCTGCCGACCGGCGGCCTGAACATGCTGTCTGAAACCAGCATCGAGCAGATCTGCCTGATCGCCGAGCAGGAGCAGCCGAAGCTGATGGTGATCGACTCGATCCAGGTGATGCACATGGCGGACATTCAGTCTTCGCCGGGCAGCGTGGCGCAGGTGCGGGAAACCGCCGCCTATCTGACGCGCTTCGCCAAGACGCGCGGCGTGGCGATCGTCATGGTCGGCCACGTCACCAAAGACGGCTCGCTGGCCGGGCCGAAAGTGCTGGAACACTGTATCGACTGTTCGGTGCTGCTGGATGGCGACGCCGATTCCCGCTTCCGCACCCTGCGCAGCCACAAGAACCGCTTCGGCGCGGTCAACGAGCTGGGCGTGTTTGCCATGACCGAACAGGGGCTGCGCGAAGTCAGCAACCCTTCGGCGATCTTCCTCAGCCGCGGCGACGAAGTCACCTCCGGTAGCTCGGTGATGGTGGTGTGGGAAGGTACCCGGCCGCTGCTGGTGGAGATCCAGGCGCTGGTGGATCACTCGATGATGTCCAACCCGCGCCGCGTGGCGGTGGGCCTGGAGCAGAACCGGTTGGCGATCCTGCTGGCGGTGCTGCACCGGCACGGCGGGCTGCAGATGTCGGATCAGGACGTGTTCGTCAACGTGGTCGGCGGGGTAAAGGTCAGCGAGACCAGCGCCGATCTGGCGCTGCTGATGTCGCTGGTTTCGAGCCTGCGCGATCGGCCGCTGCCGAACGATCTGGTGGTGTTCGGCGAAGTGGGGTTGGCGGGGGAGATCCGCCCGGTGCCGAGTGGCCAAGAGCGCATCTCCGAAGCGGCCAAGCACGGCTTCAAGCGCGCCATCGTGCCGCACGGCAACATGCCGAAGAAGCCGCCGGCCAACATGCAGGTGTTCGGGGTCAAGAAGCTGGCGGACGCGCTGGACGTGCTGGAAGAGTTTTATTAATGTCGCCGACGGCGAGAAAGATATGCTATTTTGTTTAGCATACTAAACGGAGGTGGCCATGCCGCAATTTGATTACCTGAAGACGTCCATTAAGCAAAAGGGCTGTACTTTGCAGCAGGTGGCGGATGCCAGCGGCATGACCAAAGGCTATCTCAGCCAGCTGTTGAACGACAAGATCAAAAGCCCGAGCGCGCAAAAGCTCGAGGCTCTGCACCGTTTTCTCGGGCTGGAGTTCCCGCGTAAAGAGGTTAAAGTCGGCGTGGTGTTTGGTAAATTTTACCCGCTGCACACCGGCCACATCTACCTGATCCAGCGCGCCTGCAGCCAGGTGGACGAGCTGCACGTTATCTTGTGCCATGACGAGCCGCGCGATCGCGAGCTGTTCGAGAACAGTTCGATGTCGCAACAGCCGACGGTCAGCGATCGCCTGCGCTGGCTGCTGCAAACCTTCAAGTACCAGAAAAACATCCATATCCATTCGTTCGACGAGCAGGGCATCGAACCCTATCCGCACGGCTGGAACGTGTGGAGCGACGGCATGAAGGCCTTTATGGAACAGAAGGGCATCGTGCCGAGCTTCATCTATTCCAGCGAAGCGCAGGATGCGCCGCGCTACCGCGAGCATCTGGGCATCGAAACCATTTTGGTCGACCCCGAGCGTTCGTTCATGAACATCAGCGGCAATCAGATCCGCCAGGATCCGTTCCGCTATTGGGACTACATCCCGACCGAGGTGAAGCCGTTCTTCGTGCGCACCGTAGCGATCCTCGGCGGCGAATCGAGCGGCAAGTCGACGTTGGTCAACAAGTTGGCCAACATCTTCAACACCACCAGCGCCTGGGAATATGGCCGCGATTACGTGTTTTCGCACCTGGGCGGCGACGAGATGGCGCTGCAGTATTCCGACTACGACAAAATTGCCCTCGGGCAGGCGCAATACGTGGATTTCGCGGTCAAGTACGCCAACAAGGTGGCGTTTATCGATACCGATTTCGTGACTACGCAGGCATTTTGCAAAAAGTACGAAGGGCGTGAGCACCCCTTCGTGCAGGCGCTGATCGACGAATACCGTTTCGATCTGGTGATCCTGCTGGAAAACAACACGCCGTGGGTGGCGGACGGCCTGCGCAGCCTCGGCAGCACCGCCGATCGCCTGGCGTTCCAGCGCCTGCTGGAGGAGATGCTGCGCGCCAACAACATCGAGTACGTGCACGTTGAGTCCAGCGATTATGAAGAGCGTTTCCTGCGCTGCGTCGAGCTGGTGCAACAGCTGCTGGCGGCGGACGCCGGCCGGTTGAGCGCGCCCGCCCATCGTCACGCGGCAGGCTGAGTAAAATTAGCGTAATGTGCGGTCGCGGCGGCATAAACCCCTCCTGGGCGCACATTTAACGGCTTGTTTAAACATGGTTCATTCGACAGCGACTAAGTTAAGATTTTCTTTACAATAACGCTCAGAAGAAGACATGTCTTATCGCTTACTCGCTCTCTGGTTGGTCTGCTATGCCGCAGCCTGGACGCTGCTGACTGTTCATCTCGATCCTACCCTGCCTTACGACGCCGTCGAGGCGCTCAACTGGGGCCTCAACGGCGAGTGGGGCTCACCGAAAAATCCGTGGCTGGTCGGTGCGGCGATGCATCCGGCGATCTGGCTGTCGTGGCTGCCGCTGAACGTTTACTGGTATGGCGGGCACTTCATCGCCATCGCCATCGGCATGTTGGGCGTCTGGCTGTTGGCGCGGCGCCTGAGCGGCAGCACCTCGCTGGCCTGGATGGCGCTGCTGACGCTCAACCTGTCCGGCGTCATCAATTTCGACATTATTCCCTACAACGACAACTACCTATTGGTGATGCTGTGGCCGTGGATGGCGCTGTTCTTCCACCTGGCGATCTCGCGTTCGGCCAACTGGTGGCCGGCCTTCGCGTTGGTGGCCGGTCTGGCGATGATGGCGAAATACTCGACCTTCGCCTTCGTCTATTTTGTGGCGCTGTCGACGCTGTTCGTACCGCAGGTCCGTCGCTGCTATCGGCAGCCGCAGTTCTATCTGGCGGTGGCGATCTGGCTGGCGTTGGTGTTGCCGAACGTGTTCTGGCTGTGGAACCACGACTTTGCCGCCTTCAAATGGGTGGATTCGCAGATCAAGATGCAGCTCAACCTCGACATGCTGCAGTCGCTGCTGCTGGTGTTCTATCCGTCGCTGGTGCTGTGGGCGATCCTGCGGCGCAGCGGGGCGGTGCTGGCCTGGCCATCGGCGTTGCCGATGCGGGTGCTGTTGTGGATCTATCTGTTGCCGCTCGGCATTATCACTTTCTGGTTCTCCTTCAATGTCGGCGGCCGGTTGACCGAGTGGCTGCAGCCGTTCTTCATGCTGGCGCCCGCGCTGCTGGTCGGCTGCGTGCGTCAGCCGCCGGTGCGTTCACTGCGCGCGGCGACCCTCGGGCTGATGTGCGCAGCGCTGGCGGTCTATCTGGGGTATGCCGCGGTGATGCTGGGCAACGTGCGCAACGCCGGCCAGAAAATGGTGGGTATCAAGGCGTTCAGCGCCGGGGTGGAGCGGCAGTGGCAGGAGCGGTATGGCGTCGATCTACGCTACGTTGGCGGCGAATACCTGTCGCAGTGGATGACGGTGTACGCCGGTTCCCGGCCGCAGACCATTACGCGCTGGTCCAATCATACGCGCCCGAATATCTACAACGTCAACATCAGCTATCCGCAGATTGCGCAGCACGGCGTCGCCCTGTTCGGCCGGTTGGGCGAAGACTGCGCGCACAGCGACTTCGGCGGTGAGTTGGCCCACTGGCCGAAGATGCGCCTCGATTGGCAGCAGACGCTGACGTTCCGCGCCGATCCGCATGCCGACGAGCAGACGCTGTGCGTCGGCTTCGTTCGTCCGCAGTAACGGCGGCGCAGGGCGCCGCCGCGATTCAGGCTTAGTAAGCGATAACCAGCTTGCCTTGCATATGGCCGCCGAGCAACTGTCGATGCGCGGCGGTCAGCGTGTCTACCGACAGCCCGTGCAGGGTTTCACTCAGCGTGGTGCTCAGCTTGCCCTCGTCCAGCAACTGCGCCATCTGCTGCAGGATGCGCCCCTGCTGCGCGATGTCCGGGGTGGTGAACATGCTGCGGGTGAACATGAATTCCCAGTGCAGCGCGGCGCTTTTCAGCTTCAGCGCGTTTTGATCCAACGGCTGCGCGTTCTCGACGATGGTGCAGATATGGCCCAGCGGCGCGACCAGCTCGGCCATCGCCGGCCAGTGGCCGTCGGTATCGTTCAGGCACAGGATGTAATCCACCTGCTCGATGCCGTGCTGCGCCAGGTTGCCTTTCAGATCGCGGTAGTCCACTACCAGATCGGCGCCGCGTTCACGGCACCAGGCGGCGGATTCCGGCCTTGAGGCGGTGGCGATCACTTTCACCTTGCTGCGCAATGCGGCCAGCGGAATGGCCAGCGAGCCGACTCCGCCGGCGCCGCCGATGATCAACAGCGTCTTGTGCTCCGGCGCATTGTGAATGTTCAGGTGTTCGAACAGCGCCTCCCAGGCGGTGAGGGCGGTGAGCGGTAGGGCGGCGGACTCGGCCCAGTTCAGGCTGCGCGGCTTGTGCGCGGCGATGCGTGAGTCGATCAGCTGGTGGCTGCTGTTGCTGCCGGGACGGGTGATGTCGCCGGCGTACCAGACTTCATCGCCGGGCTTGAAGCCGCTGACGCCGCTGCCCACGCCCACCACGATGCCGCTGGCGTCCCAGCCGAGAATGCGCGGCTGCTGCAGGCCGCTTTTCTGCAGACCGGCGTGCACTTTGGTGTCCACCGGGTTGACCGACACGGCTTTCACCTCCACCAGCAGATCGTACTGGCCGGGAACCGGCATCTCCGGTGAAATTTCGATGAAACCGGCGGGGTTCTGCGGGTCTACGGCAATGGCTTTTATCGACATGATTGTACTCCTTTCAAATGATGCCCCCAGTGTAGACCCGCGGCAGTGGGGTGATAAGATGGACAATATCTAACTGAGTGTTCGTTTAAGGTGAACAATGGAATTCAAACAGCTGCAGGACATGGCGCTGTTCGCGCTGGTGGCGGAGTGCGGCAGCTTCACCGCCGCCGCACAGCGCGTGGGATTGCCGAAATCCAGCGTCAGCCAGCGCATCAGCCAGCTCGAACAGACGCTGGGGCTGCGCTTGCTCAACCGCACCACGCGCCAGCTGAACCTGACCTTCGCCGGTGAGCGTTATCTGGAACATTGTCAGGCGATGATGTCCGCCGCCGAACGCGCCGATCTGGCGCTGCAGCGGCTGCGCGATAACCCGAGCGGCCGCCTGCGCATCTCGACGCCCGCCGGGCTGGGGGCGACCCTGGTGGCGCGGCTGGCGGCGGATTTTCAGCGCCAGTACCCGGACGTTTCGCTGGAGGTGTCGGTGTCCGATGCCATGGTGGATCTGGTACAGGAAGGCTTCGATGCCGCGTTGCGCACCGGCAAGCCGCAGGATTCTTCGCTGATCGGTCGCCGTCTCGGGTATGCGCCGCGCTATCTGTTGGCGGCGCCGTCCTATCTGGCGCAGCATCCGCCGATCGAACACCCGCAGCAGCTGCAACAGCATCGCTGCATTGCCCACCGCGCCTGGACGGCCTGGAACCTGCGCTGTGGCGACGACTACTACCGTTGGCAGCTGCCGCTGGCGCACACCACCGACAACCTGCTGTATGCGCGTGAATGCGCTATCGCCGGTGCGGGGATCACGCTGTTGCCGGCGTTTCTCAGCCGCGAGGTGGTGGCGCAGAAGCTGTTGGTGGAAGTCTTGCCGGCGTGGCGCGCGGAGGGTAATGAGCTGTATCTGGTCTACCCGAGCCGCAAGCTGAATTCCCCGGCGCTGGCCTGTTTTATCGCTGTGGTGCTGCAGCACCCGGCGTTTGACGACTACGCGCGCGAGCTGGCGCGGGAATGATGGCCGGGGCACGCAGAGCTTTCTCGGTTCAGGCGGAGGGCCGTGCCACCTGAACGATGCGTTTCCCTCTATTTTTGCCCGCCAGCAGGCCGACCAGCGCAGCGGGCAGCAGCTCAAAACCGGTGATCAGGTCTTCGATGACCGCGAGTTTTCCCTCAGCGATCCAGACCGTGAGCGCCGCCAGCGCCTGTTCTTGGCGGTGAAGGAAATCGGCCAACAGGAAACCCCGCATCGTCAAGCTGTTGACGATCAACAAACCGGGTATCCCGGCAGGTGCTGCCGGCGGGGAGGCCGTATCGTACTGCGATACTGCGCCGCAGCAAACGATGCGCCCCTGTTTTGCCATGTGCGGCAGGCTGGTCGCCAAAACATCGCCGCCGACGTTGTCGAACAGCACATCGATGCCGTTGGGGCATGAGCGGCTCAGGGCGTCATGCAGATTTTCCGCCTTATAATCTATCGCCGCGTCGAACCCCAGCCTGTCCGTCAGCAGAGCCGTTTTGGCGCTGCCGCCGGCAATGCCCACCGTGCGGCAGCCTTGAAGCCGGGCGATTTGTCCTGCGAACATGCCTACCGCCCCTGCGGCGGCGGATACGACGACGGTTTCACCGGCCTTGGGGTGTCCGCATTCCAGCAGGCCGAAGTAAGCAGTGAGTCCTGGCACGCCGTAAACGCTGAGCAAGTGCGTATGCGGAACGGTATCCGACTGCTTGAGCGCGCCTGCCACCGGTACGACTGCGAAGGTTTGCCAGCCGGTTTCTGCCAGCACTAAATCTCCGGTGGCCAGCAGGGGAGAGCGCGACTCGACGACTTCGGCCAGCACGGTCGCGGCCATGACCTCTCCCGCCTGCAATCCGGAACGATAGGTGGCGCCCTGCATCCAGGCTCTGCTGGCCGCATCCAGAGGCACGTAAAGCGTGCGTAACAGAACCTCTCCAGGGCCGGGGATTGGCATGGGAGCCTTCCGAGTCTGAAAACAATCGACGGTCAGTTTTCCTTGTGGGAGTTTGACGAGGATGATTTGTCGATTCTGCATAGGTGGGCTCCTGTTTAAATCTTGCCGAAGGCATTGACGCCGGTGAGTTGCGCCGACAGTTTCCATAGGCGTTGAGCCTGTTCAGGATCGACGGCGTAGCTTTTTACGCCGCTGAAGGAAAAGCCGTTGTCATCGTTGCGCCGGGCGACATCGCAATCTTCGCAATACAATCCGCCAAGGCCATTGAGCTGAGGCGATGTTGCCGCCCAAACCTGGGTTGCCGCTCCTTGTTGCGGGGTTTTCAGCATTTCCGGGTGGGCGGGTTTGCCGTTGGCGTCGATCCAGCCCAATGCGAGCATCTCTTCCTGCGAGAGATAGCGCTGCAGCGGCGTTTGGATCATGCCGGGATGCAGCGAGAAGGCGCGCACGCCGGTGTTTTTCCCCAGCTTGTCTAGCTGGAGGGCGAAGAGCGCGTTAGCGGTTTTCGATTGGCCATAGGCCAGCCACTTGTCATAGCCGCTGTGAAACTGGACGTCATTCCAGCGTATGGCGCTGGCATGGTGACCGGAAGATGAGATGACGACAACGCGGGCGCCGCCCGCCAGCGCTGGCCAGAGGTGGTTCACCAGTGCGTAATGCCCCAGGTGGTTGATCGCGAATTGTGCCTCCCAGCCTGGGCCGATACGGGTTTCTGGACAGGCCATAATGCCGGCGCCGCAGATCAACAAATCGAGGTGGACGCCGGTCGCCAGAAGTTGTTGTGTGAACTTTCTGATGTTGCTCAGATCGGCCAAATCAAGCTCATAAATGTCGACGTTGCTGATACCGATGATGGCCAGACGAGTGCGGGCGATGACGGGATCGCGGGCGGCGACGATCACCTGTGCTCCCGCCTGCGTCAATGCGCGAGTCGTTTCCAATCCCAGGCCGGAATGACCGCCTGTTACCAGCGCCGTCATGCCGGCCAGTTGACGATCTTTGAGTACGTCGGCGGCGGTGGTGGTGGCGTTAAAGCTGGAGTTGAGGGGCACTTGTCGGTTCATTGGACGTTCCTCGCTGCGGTTGGCTGTGACACTGGGAGTGTAAGTCGGCTCTATCAGCGGCTGAATGCAACAAAAACCTAATTTCTGTCGCCATCGTCCTAAAGCCTTTGGCTGGAGCATCGCACGGGTTATGCTCTTGAAAGGACCTCGGGGGGAGAGGGTATGGATCCTTTATCGGAAGTGCTGGCACCATTGAACAGCCAAAATGCGTTTTTCGGCGGCCTGAAGGCCGGCGGCGACTGGGCCGTTCATTTTCCCGCTCCGCAAGGCGGGAAGTTCAACGCGGTGGTGCGTGGCGGCTGTTGGCTGGCGGCGGAAGGGCTGGCTGAACCGCTGTGGCTGGCGGCCGGCGACTGTTTACTGCTGACTCGCAGCCTGCCGCTGACCGTCGGCAGTGACTTGTCACTGCCGGCGCTCGACGCAGACGCGCTCTATCTGCAGGCGAAAAACGGCATGGCGAGCTGCGGCGAGGGGGAAACGTGCCTGTTTATCGGCGGTCGTTTTAGCTTTGGCCAAGAAGTGGAGCGGTTGTTTGGCAGCCTGCCCGCGCTAATGGTGATTCGCGGGGGTACGGAAGAGGCGGCCGTGCTGCAATGGGCGCTGCAACGGCTGGCGGATGAGCTGGTTAGGCCTTCACCGGGCAGTACGTTGATGACGCATCATCTGGGGCAAATCATGTTGACCCAGGCGCTGCGGATATACCTGATGGGGGAGGAGAGCGCGGCGTCGGGTTGGCTGCCCGCCTTGTTCGATCCGCGCATCGGCGCCGCGATGCAGGCCGTGCACGCCGATCCCGCCCGGCGCTGGACGGTGGCGTCGCTGGCCGCCGCTGCTAGCGTTTCTCGCTCGACGCTGGCGTTGCGCTTCAAGCAGAAGGCCGGTATGGCTCCGCTGGAGTATGTGTCGCGATGGCGCATGCTGCTGGCGGCGCGGGCTTTGCGTACCGGCAGCGAACCGGTGTCCACCATTGCGCAGCGTTTGGGATATGATTCGGACAGCGCGTTCAGCCACGCCTTTAAGCGCATGATGGCATGCTCGCCGCGCGACTATCGCCGGACACGGGAATAAAAAAAAGGCGCCGCATGCGGCGCCTGGGGTATTACTTGGCGATCTTCTTGTACTTGATGCGGTGCGGCTCGAGCGCGTCGGCGCCCAGCGTACGCTTCTTGTATTCTTCGTACTCGGTGAAGTTGCCTTCGAAGAATTCCACCTTGCCCTCGTCCTGGTAGTCCAGGATGTGGGTGGCGATACGGTCGAGGAACCAACGGTCGTGCGAGATCACCATGGCGCAGCCAGGGAATTCCAGCAGGGCGTTTTCCAGCGCGCGCAGGGTTTCGATATCCAGGTCGTTGGTCGGTTCATCGAGCAGCAGCACGTTGCCGCCAACCTGCAGCAGCTTGGCCAGGTGCAGACGGCCACGCTCACCGCCGGACAGCTCGCCCACGCGTTTGCCCTGATCGACGCCCTTGAAGTTGAAGCGGCCGACATAGGCGCGGCTCGGCATCTCGGTGTTGCCGATGCGCATGATGTCCTGCCCGCCGGAGACTTCTTCCCACACGGTTTTCGAGCCATCCATGCTGTCGCGGAACTGATCGACGGACGCCAGCTTGACGGTATCGCCCAGCACGATGCTGCCGGAGTCAGGCTGTTCCTGACCGGACATCATGCGGAACAGCGTGGATTTACCCGCGCCGTTCGGGCCGATGATGCCGACGATTGCCCCTTTCGGCACCGAGAACGACAGGTCGTCGATCAGCAGGCGGTCGCCGTAGGACTTGCGCAGGTTGCTGACTTCGACCACTTTATCGCCCAGGCGTGCGCCAGGTGGAATGAACAGTTCGTTGGTTTCGTTGCGTTTCTGGTATTCGGTGTTGTTCAGCTCTTCGAAGCGGGCCAAACGGGCCTTGCCTTTGGACTGACGGCCTTTGGCACCCTGACGCACCCACTCCAGCTCTTTCTCGATCGACTTGCGACGAGCGGCTTCGGCGGACGCCTCCTGCGCCAGACGCGCGTCTTTCTGCTCCAGCCAGGAAGAGTAGTTGCCTTCCCATGGAATGCCCTCGCCGCGGTCCAGTTCGAGGATCCAGCCGGCCACGTTATCCAGGAAGTAACGGTCGTGGGTGATCGCCACCACGGTGCCTTCGAAGTCGTGCAGGAAGCGTTCCAGCCAGGCCACGGACTCGGCGTCCAGGTGGTTGGTCGGTTCGTCCAGCAGCAGCATGTCCGGTTTTTCGAGCAGCAGGCGGCACAGCGCTACGCGGCGGCGCTCACCCCCGGACAGGTGGGCGATTTTGGCGTCCCAGTCCGGCAGGCGCAGCGCATCGGCGGCGCGTTCCAGTTGGGCGTTGAGGTTGTGACCGTCGTGCGCCTGAATGATCTCTTCCAGGCGGCCCTGTTCGGCGGCCAGCTTGTCGAAGTCTGCGCCTTCTTCCGCGTACAGCGCGTACACTTCGTCCAGGCGTTTCAGCGCGCCGACCACTTCCGCCAGCGCTTCTTCCACCGATTCACGCACGGTGTGTTCGAGGTTAAGCTGCGGCTCCTGCGGCAGGTAACCGATCTTGATGCCCGGCTGCGGGCGCGCTTCCCCTTCGATATCGGTATCGATGCCGGCCATGATGCGCAGCAGGGTGGACTTACCGGCGCCGTTCAGGCCCAGTACGCCGATTTTGGCCCCAGGGAAGAAGCTCAGGGAGATGTTTTTCAAAATATGACGCTTCGGCGGTACGACCTTGCCGACGCGGTGCATGGTATAGACGTATTGAGCCACGTTGCTCTAAGCCTCTCTATATCAGTATTTATAGGATGTCTGGCGGCATGAGTGTAGCCCGTTTCGATCTCGGATCCCAGACATCGCTCAGCGATCGCTAAGTATAACCGTTTATGCGCCGATAAAGGCGCATATTGGTGGCTTATGGCGTGACGACGATCGCGACGCGGCGGTTTTCCGCGCGGCCGCTGGAGGTGCGGTTATCGGCAACGGGATCGCGCTTGCCCATGCCGCGGGTTTCGATATTGGCGCGCGGAATGCCGACGCTGGCCAGCAGATCGGCCACCGCATCGGCGCGGCGCAGGGAGAGCTGATCGTTATAGCTGTCTTCACCGTAGTTGTCGGTATGGCCGTCCAGGCGGAACTTGGTGATGCCGACGCTCAGCAGCGCACGGCCCATCTTCTGCACCGTCTCGGTGCTTTCCGGGTTCAGCTTGCCGATGTTGTTGCCGAACAGCACCTTATCCGACAGGCCAAACTCCCAGCCGTTATCGGTCAGCTTGAAGCCCTGCGATTGCAGCAGCGCGATCTGCTCGGGCGTCAGGCCCTGCGGCTTGCTCTGGCAGCCGGCGAGCGCCAGCAGGGCGACGAACACCATCGTCAGCAGTGAAAAACGACCTTTAAACAGTTGCTGTATCATAGTCAAAATCCCTAGTTCAAGTGTTATAGCCGGGGCTCTTATTTATGTATAGCCAGCCGCCAGCCTCCGTTATAACGATGCTTTGCCTGATACATCGCATCGTCAGCTTCGTGCAAAAGACCCTGAGGCGTCGAGGCGTGATCAGGGTACAGCGCAATACCGATACTCAGAGAGGTAATGACCGCCTCGTCGTTCGGCAAAATGACCGGTTGCGTCATGCAGTCGATGATGTTGTCAGCGATCTGCAGGACATCTTCCGTGCCGTGTACCGGCGCCAGCAGCACGGCGAATTCATCCCCGCCCAGACGCGCGACCAGATCGGTCTCGCGCAGCTGCGCGCGAATGCGTCCGGCAATGGTGGTCAGCACCGCATCGCCTGCGGCGTGGCCGTAACTGTCGTTCACTTCCTTGAAGCGATCGCCGTCGATAAACAGCACCGCCAATTTTGCCGGCGGCTCGATATCGCCCAGGGCGCGGCTCAGCCGCCCTTCGAAGAAGGCGCGATTCGGCAAGCCGGTCAGGCTGTCGTGCGTCGCCCGGTGGGCCAGCGAGTCGTTCTCCTGCTTCAGGTGGGCCTGCCAGGCCTCCAGCTCGTCGAGCAAGCCGTTGAAATCGTTGCTGAGCTCATGCAGCTCGGCGATCGGCGCCGACGGCACCCGCAGGCCGAAGGTGCGATCGCGGCGCACCGCGTGCGCCACGTTGGCGATGTCGTCCAGCGAACTGACGATGCCGACCAGCATACGGCGCGACAACACCAGGGCGCACAAGGTACTGAGCACCAGGCAGGCGATCATGCCGACCATGCCGCGCAACAGGAAACGCAGCAGGCTGCCGCCGTTGCCGCTCAGCCAGACCTGGCCGACCTGCTTACCCTCGTGGGTGATGGGCAGGATGACCGGTTCGGGCAGCGCCCAGTGTGCGACGATCTGCTCCAGGCCGTGCAGCGGCCCATCGGTGGGATGGCGCCAGTTGGCCAGCATCTTGCCGTTGTTGTCGAGGATCCGCGCGTCCGATACTTCTTCGTTGGAGGCGATCAGCATCAGCGCCTCGCGCGCGGCGGTGCGGTCTTCAAACACCACGGCGGCCTCGACGGTATAACTGATGGAGCGCGCGATCAGGTGCAGGTTGTGGTTGGCATAGGCGCGCAGTGCAAACAGCGCCACCAGCGTCAAAAAGATGCCGGCGGTGCCGACGGCGATCAGCGCCAGCCCAAGATGCACCCGCTGCAGCACTCGGCCCAGCGTCGGGCGCGCATTGCCGGAACGGTTTTTACGCAACAGCCTCATAGCGGCGGCGCCTGTTTGCGTGCCAGCTGCAGCACGTTGGGGTGGACGCGCACGCCGCTGCGCGCCAGGGCGTCCAGGTTGACCTTGAAGCTGGCCTGATCCCCATCGATCTGCAGGCAAAATGCGCTGCCGGCGGAGCATTCGCTATCGTTCTCGCTGATGCTGAGAATGGAGTTGCCGGAAATGCGCTGCATGAAATTTTGTCTCTGCGCGGCGGTGATGTTCCCTAAGTAGATAACATCGCAGCCGGTACTCAGCGTTGGGCTGTCGAACGGCACGCGCTCGGCTTTAATCGGACGCGGGGCGCTGAGCAGGATCGGATCGAACAACCCTTCGGCATACTGGGTGGGTGCGGTCACGCACAACCGGATCGGATTGGGTTCACGCGACCAGCGGGCATAGCTGATGATGCCGACCACCACGGTCGTCACGGCGTGCGTGCGCTTTTGATAGGGATCATCGGCGGCGCGCGCAGGCCCGGGCAACGTCAGCAGCACCAACAAAACGATCAGCAACAGGCGAGCGATATTCAGGCGTGCGGCATGGAAGCCCGGCACGGGGCTTTTTGCGCAACGCATCGCTATCGCGGTCTTACTTGCCATTTTCACCCGCCATTCCGGCCTGATCCACCGCCCGCAGGCCGTGGCCTGGCAAGGAAAAATCCGGCCCGCTTGAAGGGACAATCGTTTTGCTGAAAGCTGTCAGTCGCACTGCCTAATGAACACTATCTAACCCATAATTGGCGCGGATTGTATTATAAGATGCCTTCGTTGGGCGCTTTATGTGCTGTTTTCTCGGAATTATCCTACTTATTTTTGATAGTATAAAAATGCCTACCCGGGTTTGCCACCGCTTTTCTGCAAAGTTGGCGCGTTTGGCCAGCTGTCAGGCGATTTGCGCAACGGCTGCGTCATTTCGAAAATGTAATAATGTGATAGCTAATAATTAAAAAGTATTTTACTTCTCCAATGAGCACCGGGGCGGCTAATAAAAATCCGGTGGCTGGAAATATCCCGCCGGCCTGATTTGTCAGCCAAAGTAAACGTTTTTTACCTGGCTCCCGCCATGGCGATACACTTCTTCTTCTACAGTATTGAATGGATAAGCGATTGCGCTGTCTATGGTAGATATCTGCGTCCGGGCCGTGCGCCCGGCTTTATTTTGTCCCGCGGCGCCGTGGCGCGGCGGTCACCGGGGAGCTGGGCGGCTCCTGCGGTATAACCAGTGAGGAAAGAGCGAGGATGGTCAAGGTGGACAAGCGACGGCTGTTGGCGATGGGGCTGTGCCTGACGGCGTTTTCCGGCGCGGCGCTGGCGGATTCTCTGGATGCGCAACGTCAGCGTTACCAGCAGATCAAACAGGCGTGGGACGGCAATCAGATGGACGTGGTGGCGCAGCTGATGCCGACGCTGCGCGATTACCCGCTTTATCCTTACCTGGAATACCGCGAGCTGACGCAGGATCTGAGTCAGGCGGGGTTCTCCGAGGTGAACGACTTTATCAAACGCAACCCGACGCTGCCGCCGGCGAAATCACTGGCGCCGCGCTTCGTCAATGAGCTGGCGCGTCGCGAAGACTGGCGCACCCTGTTGGCCTTCAGCCCGCAGCCGCCCAAACCGGTGGCGGCGCGCTGCAACTATTACTACGCCAAGTGGGCCACCGGCGATCAGCAGGCGGCCTGGAGCGGCGCCGACGAACTGTGGCTGAACGGCAAAACGCTGCCGAGCGCCTGCGATCGGCTGTTCAGCGTCTGGCGCGGCGCGGGCAAGCAGACGCCGCTCGATATTCTGGCGCGCATGAAGCTGGCGCTGAAAGAGGGCAACAGTTCACTGGTCAGCAACCTCTACAGCCAACTGCCGGCCGACTACCAGACCATGGGCAACGCCCTGGTGCGCTTGCAAAACGATCCGACCACCGTGGAAGCCTTCGCCCGCAGCGTGGGGCCGACCGACTTTACCCGCGCCGCCACCGGCATCGCCTTTGAGCGCCTGGCGCGGCAGGATGTGGAAAACGCGCGGGCGATGATCCCGACGCTTGCGCGGCTGCAGAAAATGAGCGACGACGAGCGGCTGGGGCTGGAAGAGGCGGTGGCCTGGCGCCTGATGGGCAGCGATGCCACCTTTGAACAGGCGCAGTGGCGTGATCAGGTGATCCTGCGCAGCCGTTCGCCTTCGTTGCTGGAGCGCCGGGTGCGCATGGCGCTGGGCAACGGCGATCGGCAGGGCGTGGCGACCTGGCTGGCGCGCCTGCCGGAAGAGTCGCGCAACAAGGATGAGTGGCGCTACTGGCGCGCCAGTCAACTGATGGACGAAGGGAAACGCGCCGAAGGCGAGGAGATATTGCGTAACCTGATGACCGAACGCGGCTTCTATCCGATGGTGGCGGCGCAGAAGCTGAACGCCACTTATCCGGTGATGGTGGCGGTGGCGGCCAAGCCGCGCGCGTCGCTGACCGACGGGCCGGAAGTCGCCCGGGTGCGCGAGCTGATGTACTGGAATATGGACAACCTGGCCCGCAGCGAGTGGGGCTCCTACGTCGCCAGCCGCAGCCGGCCGGAACAAGAGGCGCTGGCGCGTTACGCCTTTGAGCAAAAATGGGCCGATCTGAGCGTGCAGGCGACCATCGTCGGCAAGCTGTGGGATCACCTGGAGGAACGCTTCCCGGTCGCCTGGCCGCAGGAGTTCCGCCGCGCCACCGATGACAAGGGGATCACCACCAGCTATGCGATGGCGATAGCGCGTCAGGAGAGCGCCTGGAATCCGAAGGCACAGTCGCCGGTTGGCGCTTCCGGCCTGATGCAGGTGATGCCGCGCACCGCGCAGCATACGGTGCAGATGTTCAACATCCCCGGTTACGTCGGCCCGAGCCAGCTGTTCGATCCGCAGACCAACATCACCATCGGCACCAGCTATCTGGAGTCGGTCTATCAGCAGTTCGGCCGCAACCGCATTCTGTCGACCGCCGCCTATAACGCCGGCCCGTCGCGGGTGAACACCTGGCTGGGCAACAGCGCAGGGCGGATCGATCCGGTAGCGTTTATCGAAAGCATTCCGTTCTCGGAAACCCGCGGCTACGTCAAGAACGTGTTGGCCTATGACGCGTTTTACCGCTATCTGACGCACCGGCCGGCCAAGGTGCTGACCGACGCCGAGTGGCAGAGACGTTATTGATTTTGACGGCCCTATGGTATGCTGCTGTACTAGTTAAATAGTATGGTGGCTGCCATGACGCAATTATCGTTAAACGACCCCGCTCTTTCAGAACAAGGCAATGAGGATTGGCTGCGCTTCGTCGCGCTGCTGCAGAATTCGTTTGCGCAAGAACTGCATCAACCGCTGCTGCAGCTGATGCTGACGCCGGACGAGCGCACCGCGCTGGGCACTCGGGTGCGGATCATTCAGGAACTGATGCGCGGCGAGATGAGCCAGCGTGAGCTGAAAAATGAACTGGGCGCGGGGATTGCCACCATCACCCGCGGATCGAACAGCCTGAAAGCGGCTTCACCGGCGCTGAAACAGTGGCTTGAGCAGCAGTTGCTGCACGACGCGCCCTAACAGGCTCGGGGTTATTGCTGATAGATGGCGTTGTGGAACGGCACCAGCGCCAGCAGCAGCGCCTGATGATAAACGCTGGTGCGGCTCAGCCGGCCGTCGGTGAAGACGCCGATGGCGCCGCCCTGACGCTTCACCTCGGGGTTGCCGGTGATTGCCGCCATTTCGCTGCCCAATTCGCGACCGTCGCGAATACCTTGTAAGATGACTTCCGGCAGCATCAGGCTCGCCGAGCGGGATTCGCCGCGGATGTGCGGGTTCTCGATGGTCATCCAGGCGAAGGTCATATTCTCTTCAATCCCGGCTTCTACGCCGACCCAAAAATCGGCCTCGGGCCTGACCTGGCGCGCTTCCATGACGCGTTGGCGCGAGCCGGTGCGCGTTTCGTGATTGCCTATCGGCTGCAGCGAGACGCCGCTGGCGACGTCGACGGCTTCAATGCGATAGTGGCCCGCGCCGAAGACGTCGTCGAAGGCCAGTTGAATAGCCTTGATCTTTGCCGGGTTGGTAGTTGCAGCGACAACATGGTACATAACGGGTTTGATATCCTTCTGGCCGATACGCCGGGCAGCGGCAAAAGCGCCGCCGGGCCGGGGATAAACGCAAATTTCACGCAGTATAACGGAAAACAAAAATGTTACAGGTATACCTCGTTCGCCATGGCGAAACGGAATGGAACGCGGCTCGCCGCATCCAGGGTCAGTCCGACAGCCCGTTAACCGCCATGGGTGAACACCAGGCCCGTCTGGTCGCCAGGCGCGTCAGCAAAGAAGGCGTTACGCATATCATTACCAGCGATCTGGGGCGCACGCGCCGCACCGCGCAGATCATCGCCGAAGCCTGTGGCTGCGAAGTGATTTGCGATCCGCGTTTGCGTGAGCTGCACATGGGGGTTCTGGAAGAACGCCTGATCGACAGTTTGACGCCGCAGGAAGAGCAGTGGCGCAAACAGATGGTCGATGGTACTCCTGACGGCCGTATCCCTCAAGGCGAATCCATGGAGGAGCTGGGCGAGCGCATGCGCGCCGCGCTGGAGAGCTGCCTGATGCTGCCGGAAGGCAGCAAGCCGCTGCTCGTCAGCCATGGCATCGCGTTGGGGTGTTTGATCAGTACGGTGCTCGGGCTGCCGGCCTATGCGGAACGTCGCCTGCGCTTGCGCAACTGCTCACTGTCGCGCGTCGATCACCAGCAGAGCCCGTGGCTGGCTTCCGGCTGGATCGTGGAAACGGCGGGCGATGTCACGCATCTGGACATGCCCGCGTTGGACGAACTGCAGCGTTAACGTCGAATCGGGATCAGGTAATCGCACTTGATCTCGATAGGCGCCTGATGCGGACGGCGCTCGCCTTTCGGATAGAAACGCTCGATGTCGTGCCCCTTGCGGCGCGTCAGCTGGAGCGCCGGCAGGCAGGTGCCGTACACCGTCAGGATGAAGTCTTGCAGCCCCTCGGTGGGCCCTTCATAGCTGAACATCGCGAATTCACCGCCCGGCAACACCAGCGGCTGGCCTTCCTGTACTTTGTCAGGCACCTGATCCGGCTCCAGCGCCGTGGTGTACAGCACTTCCTGTTCGTCGTCCTTCTCCTGGCTCGGGCGCGAGTGGTGCAGCCCGTACAACACCGGCGGCAGGGTATCGACGTCACCGAGGAACTGGCGCCAGAACTGCGAGCGCAGTTCGGTGCGCACGGTGGTGATCTGTTCCAGCGTACAGGAGTAGCTTTGGGTCAGGCCAACCAGATGCTTATCCGGCAACGAAACGAATTCCGGCTGCGGCAGGGTAAAGGCCCCCAGACGGATCGGCGGACAGATGCCGAACGCGTTCCAGTCTTCGGCACGGCGGTACAGCGCCGGCGTTTGCGCAAACTGTTTTTTGAAGGCGCGGGTGAAGGTCTGCTGCGAGTCGAAACGGTATTGCAGGGCGATATCCAAAATCGGCCGGCCGGTCAGACGCAGCGCGACGGCGGCTTTGGACAGCCTCCTTGCCCGGATGTAAGCACCGATGGCGTTACCGGTAATATCTTTGAACATCCGTTGCAGATGCCATTTGGAGTAGCCGGCCTTGGCCGCCACGTTATCCAGCGACAAGGGTTGGTCCAAATGGCTTTCCAGCCAGCTAAGCAGATCACGAATGATACCGGCTTGATCCATAGATCTTCCTCGTAAAGCTTGGGGGTAGGAACCCGAACTGTTGATTCGTCACGCTGGTGCTGCGCTATCAGACCGATCCATGAGCCATTATGCGTTGCACTCTTTGCCTCTGCTGCGCATGCCGCGCCAGAGTTGGATTGGGGTACACCGTAGTGGGCGCAAAGAAATAACGACGCCGCATCATAGCAATTTTTTTACTCCGCGACTCTCAAAGATTTTTGTCACGCTCTGTGCTAAAACGGACGGTGCGGACCCGTAAAAAACCGATTCCGTGAGCTTAGACATAAATAATGGCGATCGCCGAACCTATTTTTGCGGCAAGGTTATATCGGAGTTAAGTAAATGAAAAAAGGCTGGATATTTTTATTCGGTTTGGTTTGCGCAACCGTTGGCAGCGCGCAGGCGGAGCAGGTAGGTTCCGTTGATACGGTGTTTAAATTGTTGGGGCCAGACCACAAAATCGTGGTGGAAGCGTTCGACGATCCGGATGTTAAAAATGTAACTTGTTATATCAGCCGCGCCAAAACCGGCGGCATCAAAGGCGGCCTGGGGCTGGCGGAAGACACCGCCGACGCGGCCATTTCCTGCCAGCAGGTGGGGCCTATCGAGCTGAGCGACAAGATCAAAAACGGCAAGGCGGAAGGCGATGTGGTGTTCCAGAAACGCACCTCGCTGGTGTTCAAGAAGCTGCAGGTGGTGCGCTTCTACGACGCCAAGCGCAATTCGCTGATTTACCTCAGCTACTCCGACAAGGTGATCGACGGCTCGCCGAAGAACGCGCTGAGCGCGGTGCCGATCATGCCGTGGGCCGAGACGAAATAAAAAAAACGGGGTTCAGCATGCTGAACCCCGTTTTCATGACGGCAGGCCGGAATTACTCTTCCAGATCGCCGCAGAAGCGGTAGCCTTCGCCGTGAATGGTGGCGATGATTTCCGGCGTGTCCGGCGTCGATTCGAAGTGTTTGCGAATGCGACGGATGGTGACGTCCACGGTACGGTCATGCGGCTTCAGCTCGCGGCCGGTCATTTTCTTCAGCAGTTCGCCACGGGACTGGATCTTGCCCGGGTTTTCGCAGAAGTGCAGCATGGCGCGGAATTCGCTGCGCGGCAGCTTGTACTGTTCGCCGGCCGGGCTGATCAGCGAGCGGCTGTTGATGTCCAGCTCCCAACCGTTGAACTTGTAGCTCTCGACCAGGCGGCGCTCTTCGCCCAGGCTGCCCAAGTTCATGGTACGCGACAGCAGGTTGCGTGCGCGGATGGTCAGCTCACGCGGGTTGAACGGTTTGGTGATGTAATCGTCGGCGCCGATTTCCAGGCCGAGGATTTTATCCACTTCGTTATCGCGACCGGTCAGGAACATCAAGGCGACGCTGGCCTGTTCGCGCAGTTCGCGCGCCAACAGCAGGCCATTTTTGCCTGGCAGGTTGATGTCCATGATGACCAGATTGATATCATTTTCAGACAGGATATTGTGCATCTCTGCACCATCATTGGCTTCATGAACAATGTAGCCTTCCGCCTCGAAAATGCTCTTCAGGGTGTTACGAGTGACTAACTCGTCTTCGACAATCAGAATGTGCGGGGTCTGCATATTTGCTACCTAAAATTGCCAACAAAATAGAAAATCGGAAGTACAGAAGTCTCTGTTTTCTTAGAGGAGGGCAGAGATAGCGCCACGTTCCCTCTCAGCAAATGACTAAAGTACGTAAACTCGTTCTTGATGCACTTTCCATCTCATGTCAACAAGATCGCTAGCCTGGTGGGGATGCTGTTCCCTACAACCCCTTGGGGTGCCAAATCGGCGCATATCCTAACCCCATTAACAGCAATATAACAGCGCGTGCCGAATTCATCACCCAACAAAACTACGCTTTGTTGACATATATCAAATTCAATTGTAGCACGTTAACAGATTTGTGAAAAACACTTACAGAAATGCCAGTTTAAGTCACAGAACCTCAAATTCTGTGAACGATTCAGCATTATCCGGCCCGATAGGATACAATTATTCGCTTATTGATCATCGTCTTGTTTTAACTCATTGATAAATAAATGCAGTAAAACATAAGCACGAATAATGACTATTACGACGGGTTTATTAGCTCAACGAGCCGTTTAATCTTGTTTGTTGCTATTAACGCGTTTATTGTTACGCAATTGTAAATATAAGCGGGCGCTGCGCCACCGTCAAAAACGCAGGCCCGCCTTCGGTGGAAGAGTGATGCAGCTTCATATTGTTTTAGTGGCTCCGGCGCGGCCGGAAAACGTTGGCGCGGCGGCGCGCGCGATGAAAACCATGGGCTTCACGTCGTTGCGCATCGTCGACAGCGAGGCGCACCTGCAGCCGGCGGCGCGCTGGGTGGCACACGGGGCCGGCGAGATCCTCGACGGCGTGCAAACGTTCGCCACGCTGGAGCAGGCGCTGGCGGACGTGGATTTCACCGTCGCCACTACCGCCCGCAGCCGCGCGCGTTTTCACTACTACTGCACGCCGCCTGAGCTGCTGGAACAGTTGAGCGAGCGTAAGCAGTGGGTCGGCCAGGCCGCGCTGGTGTTCGGCCGTGAAGATTCCGGCCTGACCAACGAAGAGCTGGCGCTGGCGGATTTGCTGACCGGCGTGCCGATGCAGGCGGACTATCCGTCGCTTAATCTGGGGCAAGCGGTGATGGTGTACTGCTACCAGTTGGCGAGCTTGATGGGCGTCAGCACGCCGCAGGAAACGGCGGCGTCGGAAGGGCAGCTCAAGGCGCTGCGCCGCCGTGCCGATGCCTTGTTGAACGCATTGGAGGTCGGCGATGACCAAAAATTGCGCGACTGGCTGCACCAGAGGCTCGGCGTGCTGCAACAGCGAGATACGGCGATGTTGCATACGTTGCTGCACGACATCGAAAAAAAACTCGCCAAGTGATAGCGGCTTCATCAAGCGGTTACCCAGAGTGATCCACTATTAAACCGGCTTTAAGTTGTTTTTTTGTTCTGTCATTTTGCTTTTTACCTCCGGTATCGCGCAATGTCGCCGCTGAACGGAAAATAAGCAAAAAAAAGAAATCGTTTGACTTGGGATAGCGATTGCTTTAACCAATAGAGGGGACAGAGTATTTCATGAGACAGACAGACAACATGCGCAATATCAGCCTGAATACCACAATTATTACCACCACCGATACCACAGGTAACGGGGCGGGCTGACGCGCACAGGAAACACAGAAAAAAGCCCGCACCTAATCAGTGCGGGCTTTTTTTTCGGCTTAAATTCGGAGAGATCACACATGCGAGTGCTGAAATTTGGCGGAACCTCGGTGGCGAATGCAGAACGTTTTCTGCGCGTTGCCGACATCATGGAGAGTAACGCGCGTCAGGGACAGGTAGCCACGGTCTTGTCCGCCCCCGCAAAGATCACCAACCATCTGGTGGCGATGATCGACAAAACGGTGGCAGGCCAGGACATTCTGCCGAATATCAGCGACGCCGAGCGGATCTTTGCCGATCTGCTGAGCGGCCTGGCGCAGGCGCTGCCGGGCTTTGAATACGACAGGCTGAAGGGCGTGGTCGATCAGGAGTTCGCGCAGCTCAAGCAGGTGCTGCACGGCGTTTCGCTGCTGGGGCAGTGCCCGGACAGCGTGAACGCGGCTATTATCTGCCGCGGTGAAAAGCTCTCCATCGCCATCATGGAAGGGGTATTCCGCGCCAAGGGCTACCCGGTTACGGTGATCAACCCGGTGGAGAAACTGCTGGCGCAGGGCCACTACCTGGAGTCCACCGTGGACATCGCCGAGTCCACGTTGCGCATCGCCGCGGCGGCGATCCCGGCCGACCACATCGTGCTGATGGCCGGTTTCACCGCCGGTAACGACAAGGGCGAGCTGGTGGTGCTGGGCCGCAACGGCTCCGACTATTCCGCCGCCGTGCTGGCCGCCTGCCTGCGCGCCGACTGTTGCGAAATCTGGACCGACGTCGACGGCGTGTATACCTGCGATCCGCGCACCGTGCCGGACGCCAGGCTGCTGAAATCGATGTCGTACCAGGAGGCGATGGAGCTCTCCTACTTCGGCGCCAAAGTGCTGCACCCTCGCACCATCACGCCGATTGCCCAGTTCCAAATCCCTTGCCTGATTAAAAACACTTCCAACCCGCAGGCCCCCGGCACGCTGATCGGCAAAGACAGCACCGATGACGCGATGCCGGTGAAAGGCATCACCAACCTGAACAACATGGCGATGATCAACGTCTCCGGCCCGGGCATGAAAGGCATGGTCGGCATGGCCGCGCGGGTGTTCGCCGTGATGTCGCGCGCCGGCATTTCGGTGGTGCTGATCACCCAATCCTCTTCCGAATACAGCATCAGCTTCTGCGTGCCGCAGGGCGAACTGCAGCGCGCCCGCCGCGCGCTGGAGGAGGAATTCTATCTGGAGTTGAAAGACGGCGTGCTGGATCCGCTGGACGTCATGGAACGCCTGGCGATCATCTCGGTGGTCGGCGACGGCATGCGCACCCTGCGTGGTATCTCCGCGCGCTTCTTCTCCGCGCTGGCGCGCGCCAACATCAATATCGTCGCCATCGCCCAGGGCTCTTCCGAGCGTTCAATTTCGGTCGTGGTCAGCAATGATTCCGCCACCACCGGCGTGCGCGTCAGCCACCAGATGCTGTTCAACACCGATCAGGTGATCGAAGTGTTCGTCATCGGCGTCGGCGGCGTCGGCGGGGCGCTGATTGAGCAGATCTACCGCCAGCAGCCGTGGCTGAAGCAAAAACATATCGACCTGCGGGTGTGCGGCATCGCCAACTCGCGCGTGATGCTGACCAACGTGCACGGCATCGCGCTGGACAGCTGGCGCGACGAGCTGGCCGGCGCGCAGGAGCCGTTCAATCTCGGCCGCCTGATCCGGCTGGTGAAGGAGTATCACCTGCTGAACCCGGTGATCGTCGACTGTACCTCCAGCCAGGCGGTGGCCGATCAGTATGTGGACTTCCTGGCGGACGGTTTCCACGTGGTGACGCCGAACAAAAAGGCCAACACCTCGTCGATGAACTATTATCAGCAACTGCGTGCGGCCGCCGCCGGTTCGCACCGCAAGTTCCTCTATGACACCAATGTCGGTGCCGGTTTACCGGTGATTGAGAACCTGCAAAACCTGCTGAACGCCGGCGATGAGCTGGTGCGCTTCTCCGGCATCCTGTCCGGTTCGCTGTCCTTTATCTTCGGCAAGCTGGACGAAGGGCTGTCGCTGTCGGCGGCGACCCTGCAGGCCCGGGCCAACGGCTACACCGAGCCGGATCCGCGCGACGATCTGTCCGGTATGGACGTGGCGCGCAAGCTGCTGATCCTGGCGCGCGAGGCCGGTTACAAGCTGGAGCTGAGCGATATCGAGGTCGAGCCGGTGCTGCCGCCGTCCTTCGACGCATCGGGCGACGTGGATCAGTTCCTGGCGCGGCTGCCGGAGCTGGATAAAGAGTTCGCGCGCAACGTGGCCAACGCCGCCGAGCAAGGCAAGGTGCTGCGCTATGTCGGCCTGATCGACGAAGGGCGCTGCAAGGTGCGCATCGAGGCGGTGGACGGCAACGATCCGTTGTATAAAGTGAAGAACGGCGAGAACGCGCTGGCCTTCTACAGCCGCTATTATCAGCCGCTGCCGCTGGTGCTGCGCGGCTACGGCGCCGGTAACGATGTGACCGCAGCGGGCGTGTTCGCCGATCTGCTGCGCACACTGTCATGGAAGTTGGGAGTTTAATATGGTTAAGGTGTATGCACCGGCCTCGATCGGTAACGTCAGCGTCGGTTTCGATGTGCTGGGCGCGGCGGTTTCGCCGATCGACGGTACGCTGCTGGGCGACTGCGTCAGCGTCGAAGCCGCCGAGACGTTCAGTCTGCAGAATGCCGGGCGCTTCGTCAGCAAGCTGCCGGCCGAGCCGAAAGAGAACATCGTTTATCAATGCTGGGAGCGTTTTTGCCAGGAGATCGGCCGCGAAGTGCCGGTGGCGATGCGGTTGGAAAAGAACATGCCGATCGGTTCGGGGCTGGGCTCCAGCGCCTGTTCGGTGGTCGCCGGGTTGATGGCGATGAACGAATTCTGCGATCGGCCGCTGGATAAGACGACGCTGCTCGGCCTGATGGGCGAGCTGGAAGGCCGCATTTCCGGCAGCGTGCATTACGACAACGTGGCGCCTTGTTACCTTGGCGGCCTGCAGCTGATGCTGGAAGAAGAAGGCATCATCAGCCAGGAGGTGCCGTGCTTCGACGATTGGCTGTGGGTCATGGCCTATCCGGGCATCAAGGTCTCCACCGCCGAAGCGCGCGCCATTTTACCCGCGCAATACCGTCGTCAGGATTGCATCAGCCACGGTCGCTATCTGGCTGGCTTTATCCATGCCTGCCACTCCCGTCAGCCGCAGCTGGCCGCCAAATTGATGCAGGACGTGATCGCCGAACCGTACCGCACCCGGCTGCTGCCGGGCTTCGCCGAAGCGCGCAAGGCGGCGCAGGAGATCGGCGCGCTGGCCTGCGGCATCTCCGGTTCCGGCCCGACGCTGTTCGCCGTCTGCAACGACGGCGCCACCGCGCAACGCATGGCCGCCTGGCTGCAACAACACTATCTGCAAAACGACGAAGGTTTTGTTCATATTTGCCGTCTGGATACCGCAGGCGCTCGACTACTGGGATAACGCATGAAACTGTACAACCTTAAGGATCACAACGAGCAGGTCAGCTTCGCGCAGGCGATCAAACAAGGCCTGGGCAAGCAGCAGGGGCTGTTCTTCCCGCTGGAGTTGCCGGAGTTCGAACTGACCGAGATCGACCAGCTGCTGGAGCAGGACTTTGTCACCCGCAGCAGCCGCATTCTGTCGGCCTTTATCGGCGAAGAGGTACCGGAAGCGGCGCTGAAGAAACGCGTGCAGGCCGCCTTTGAGTTCCCGGCTCCGGTGGCGAAAGTGACCGAAGACGTCTCTTGCCTGGAGCTGTTCCACGGCCCGACGCTGGCGTTCAAAGACTTCGGCGGCCGCTTTATGGCGCAGATGCTGGCGGAAGTGGCCGGCGATCAGCCGGTGACCATTTTGACCGCCACCTCCGGCGACACCGGCGCCGCCGTGGCGCACGCCTTCTACGGCCTGAAAAACGTCCGGGTGGTGATCCTCTATCCGCAGGGCAAAATCAGTCCGCTGCAGGAGAAGCTGTTCTGTACCCTGGGCGGCAACATTCACACCGTAGCGATCGACGGCGACTTCGATGCTTGCCAGGCGCTGGTAAAGCAGGCGTTCGACGATCAAGAATTGAAAGACGCGTTGCACCTGAACTCGGCTAACTCGATCAACATCAGCCGCTTGCTGGCGCAGATCTGCTACTACTTCGAAGCGGTGGCGCAGCTGCCGCAGGAAGCGCGCAATCAGCTGGTCATCTCGGTGCCGAGCGGCAACTTCGGCGATCTGACCGCCGGGCTGCTGGCCAAGTCGCTGGGCCTGCCGGTGAAGCGCTTTATTGCCGCCACCAACGCCAACGACACCGTGCCGCGCTTCCTGACCAGCGGCCAGTGGCAGCCGCACGCCACGGTCGCGACGCTGTCCAACGCCATGGACGTCAGCCAGCCAAACAACTGGCCGCGCGTGGAAGAGCTGTTCCGTCGTAAGGTCTGGCAGCTGAAAGAGCTGGGCCACGCGGCGGTCAGCGATGAGACCACCAAGGAAACGATGCGTGAACTGGCCGAGTTGGGTTATATCTCAGAACCGCACGCGGCCATTGCCTATCGCGTGCTGCGCGATCAGCTGCAGGAAGGGGAGTTCGGTCTGTTCCTCGGCACGGCGCATCCCGCCAAGTTTAAAGAGAGCGTAGAAGCGATCCTCGGCCAGGAACTGCCGTTGCCGAAAGCGCTGGCGCTGCGGGCCGATCTGCCGCTGCTGTCGCACACGCTGCCGGCCGGCTTTGCCGAACTGCGCAAATTCCTGATGGCGCTGCCGGCCTGAAGTTCGGCAGGCTAGAATGCGAAAAGCCGTCTTGCGACGGCTTTTTTTATGCCTGCTCCGGGCGTTTGAACACCAGTTCATTGCCCTGCGAGGCGGCTTCGTCGAAGGCGTAGCCTTCCAGGTTGAAGTCCACCAGCTGCTCGCTGCGCGTCAGGCGGTTCTTGATGATAAAGCGGCTCATCAACCCGCGCGCTTTCTTGGCGTAGAAGCTGATGACCTTGAACTTGCCGTTCTTCTCGTCGAGGAACACCGGTTTGATCAGCGCGCCGTGGAGTTTGGCCGGTTTCACCGCCTTGAAATACTCGTCGGACGCCAGGTTGACCACCACGTCGTCGCCCTGCTGCTCCAGCGCTTCATTGAGTTTCTGGGTGATCTGATCGCCCCAGAAGCTGTACAGATCTTTGCCTTTCGGGTTTTCCAGCTTGATGCCCATCTCCAGCCGGTACGGCATCATCAGATCGAGCGGGCGCAGCACGCCATACAGGCCGGACAGCATACGCAGATGCTGCTGGGCAAAGTCGAAATCGGCCTCGTTGAAATCCTGCGCCTGCAGGCCGGTGTAAACGTCGCCCTTGAACGCCAGCAGCGCCTGACGGGCATTGTCTGGGGTAAATTTGGGCTGCCACTCGCTAAAGCGCGCGGCGTTCAGCCCGGCCAGCTTGTCGCTGATGCTCATCAGGCTGGCGATTTGCGCCGGCGTCAGCTCGCGGCAAATTTTGATAAGCCGCTGAGACTTGTCCAGCAGTTCGGGCTGCGTGAAACGTTCTGTCGCCAGCGGGCTGTCGTAATCGAGAGTTTTTGCAGGGGAAATAATAACGAGCATGGCCAGATCCTGTTTATCCAAGTGCGGATACTGTAGCAAAAAGCGCGGGAAAAAGGGGCAATCGGTCCAATAGGCCGGGGCGCGCACCGCACGCGCCCCGGAAAACTCAGTGCGGTGGTTGATGACCGTCCCACACGCCCGGCTCCAGCTGCGACTTCAGCTCCGGATAACGGTTGGCGTCAAAAGTCGGCAGCTTGCCCAGGCGGCGCTGGCGATGGTAGTCGTCGGCCAGCTTCAGCGCCACCCGCGACAGCAGCAGGATGGCCGTCAGATTGGTGATGGCCATCAGCGCCATGGAAGTATCCGCCATTTTCCACACCAGCGGCAGCTCCGCCAGTGCGCCGAACATCACCATGCCCAACGCCACGCAGCGGAAAATGATCAGGCCGCCCGGGTGGTTGTGCTCGAGGAATACCAGGTTGCTCTCGGCATAGGCGTAGTTGGCGATGATCGAGGTAAAGGCGAAGAAGAAGATGGCGATGGCGACGAACGGCGCCCCCCAACTGCCGACGGCGGTCGACAGCGCGCGCTGGGTCAGATCGATGCCGCTGATGCTGTCGGTCGGCTGATCGAGAATGCCGGAGGAGAGGATGATCGCCGCGGTGGCGCTGCAGATGACGATGGTATCGATAAATACCCCGAGCATTTGCACGTAGCCTTGCGAAGCCGGATGCGGCGGATAAGGCGAGGCGGACGCCGCCGCATTGGGCGCCGAACCCATGCCGGCTTCGTTGGAGAACAGGCCGCGCTGCACGCCTTGGGTCATCGCCTGGGAGATGCCGTAACCGACGGCACCGGCCGCAGCTTCCTGTAGGCCGAAGGCGCTTTTGAAGATCAGCGCCAGGATCGCCGGCATGTGTTCGATGTTATGGCCAATTACCCAGAGGGCCAACAGCAGGTAGGCGCCCGCCATCAGCGGCACCACCAGTTCGGCCACTTTGGCAATGGAGCGAATGCCGCCGAAGATCACTACCCCGCTCAACACCACCAGGCCGATGCCGACGTGCAGCGGCTGCAAATGGAAGGCGACGGCGGAGGCCTGGGCTATGGAGTTGGCCTGCACGGCGTTGAATACCAGGCCGAACGCGATGATCAGGAAGATGGAGAACAGCACGCCCATCCAGCGCATGCCGAGGCCCTTTTCCATGTAATAGGCCGGGCCGCCGCGGTAGTTGCCGTTATCGTCTTTGGTTTTGTAGAGCTGCGCCAGCGAGCTTTCCACAAAGGAGGTGGCCATGCCGATAAACGCCACCACCCACATCCAGAAGATGGCACCGGGGCCGCCGGCGGTCAGGGCGATGGCGACGCCGGTCAGGTTGCCGGTGCCGACGCGCGCCGCCAGCGTGGTACACAGCGCCTGGAAAGAGGAGATGCCGGCGCTGTCGCTTTTATTGCTGTTTTTCAACACCGAGAACATGTGGCTGAAGTGGCGGAGCTGGATAAAGCGGGTGCGCAACGTGAAGTAGATGCCGGTGCCGAGCAGCAGATAAATCAGCACCGACCCCCACAAAATATTGTTTATAAAGTTCATCAGGTCCGTCAAGGGATCCCTCCTCTTATCGAAATTTAATGCGCACCTTGCAGCATCCACCGCAGGTGAAAAACATTGGCCTATTTTTTACAAGAGCTTAGCTGGAATTGGTCCGGCGTCAGTCGATTAAGATTTTTCGCAGATTAGCGGACGAATTGCATCAATTTTTTCGAATTTAACATAATTTATTCGGACAATAGCACGTTATTGCCTTTCCATCCGCTCGGTTATGGCGAAAGATATCGGCGTAAACGGTTGCTCGCCCAAGGATAAAACAGATGCTTGCGCGCCGCGGTTTTCCAGCCTTGCACCGGGCTTGGCGCATGTTATTATCAGGGTAGGGCATGGTTGAACAATGCCAAAAGTTCATGCACAAACGATGAGATAATGCCAACATGACCGACAAATTAACTTCCCTGCGCCAGCTGACCACGGTGGTTGCAGATACGGGTGATATCGCGGCAATGAAGCTGTATCAACCGCAGGACGCTACAACCAACCCTTCGCTGATCCTCAATGCAGCCCAAATTCCTGAATACCGCAAACTGATTGACGAAGCCATCGCCTGGGCGCGCGGCCAGAGCAGCGATCGCGAGCAGCAGATCGCCGACGCCGCCGACAAGCTGGCGGTCAACATCGGTCTGGAAATCCTCAAACTGGTTCCGGGCCGTATCTCCACCGAAGTGGATGCGCGTCTGTCTTACGACACCGTCGCCAGCGTGGCCAAGGCCAAACGCCTGATCAAACTGTACAACGAAGCCGGCATCAGCAACGATCGCATCCTGATCAAACTGGCCTCGACCTGGCAGGGCATCCGCGCGGCGGAGCAGCTGGAGAAAGAAGGCATCAACTGTAACCTGACGCTGCTGTTCTCCTTCGCTCAGGCTCGCGCCTGTGCCGAAGCCGGCGTTTACCTGATCTCGCCGTTCGTCGGCCGTATCCTCGACTGGTACAAAGCCAACGGCGACAAGAAAGAGTTCGCCCCGCACGAAGATCCGGGCGTGATCTCCGTGACCGAAATTTACCAGTACTACAAACAGCACGGTTACAACACCGTGGTGATGGGCGCCAGCTTCCGTAACGTCGGCGAAATCATCGAACTGGCCGGCTGTGACCGCCTGACCATCGCCCCTGCGCTGCTGAAAGAGCTGGCGGAGAGCGAAGGCGCGCTGGAGCGCAAACTGTCTTACACCGGTGAAGTGAAGGCGCGTCCTGCCGCACTGACCGAACCTGAGTTCTACTGGCAGCACAACCAGGATCCGATGGCGGTTGAGAAACTGACCGACGGTATCCGCAAGTTCGCCGTAGACCAGGGCAAACTGGAAAAAATGATCGCCGACCTGCTGTAATTCCCGCAGATCGCGCAGTAAAAAGGTGGCTCAGGCCACCTTTTTTTATGCCCGACGCTCCCGCTGGCGGGGGAAGCCCTTATACTCTCGGCAATGACAACAGAACGGGAGACGAACCCGTTCGGACCCCATCAGGCTGTAGAGGTTACGCATGGATATTTTACGTATTGGTTTGGTTTCCGTTTCCGATCGCGCTTCCGGCGGCGTTTATCAGGATAAAGGCATCCCGGCGCTGGAAGAGTGGCTGAGCGGCGCGCTGGCGACGCCGTTCAAGCTGGAAACCCGGCTGATCCCCGATGAGCAGACGCAAATTGAACAGACGCTGTGCGAGCTGGTGGACGAAATGGGCTGCCATCTGGTGCTGACCACCGGCGGCACCGGGCCGGCGCGCCGCGACGTCACCCCCGACGCCACGCTGGCGATCGCCGATCGCGTGATGCCCGGCTTCGGCGAGCAAATGCGTCAGATCAGCCTACACTATGTGCCAACGGCAATTCTTTCTCGCCAGGTGGGGGCGATCCGCAAACAGGCGCTGATCATCAACCTGCCCGGCCAACCGAAGTCGATCAAGGAAACGCTGGAAGGGGTAAAGGATGAGCAGGGCAATGCGGTGGTACACGGCATCTTCGCCAGCGTGCCTTATTGCATTCAGCTGCTCGACGGGCCTTACGTCGAAACGCACGCCGCGGTGGTAGCAGCATTTCGGCCAAAGAGCGCGCGTCGCGAGATAAACCTCTAAATTTCAGCATTCTGCTAGATCGGCTTCAGCCCGTCTGGTGTGAAAATAATTTGCCGCTATAGTAAGGATTCTTTTACAGAAAGCCTGCGGCTTTTATTTTTACAGCCTTTACCGACGGTGCCCTATGCCTCACGACACTAATCGCCGGCTGAACCGGCAAGACTACAAAACGCTGACGTTGGCCGCGTTGGGCGGCGCGCTGGAGTTTTACGACTTCATCATCTTCGTGTTCTTCGCCGCCGTGGTCGGCGATCTGTTCTTCCCGGCGGACATGCCGGAGTGGCTACGTCTGGTGCAAACCTTCGGCATCTTCGCCGCCGGCTATCTGGCCCGCCCGCTGGGCGGCATCGTGATGGCGCACTTCGGCGATCTGGTCGGCCGCAAGAAGATGTTTACCCTGAGCATTCTGCTGATGGCGTTGCCGACGCTGGCGATGGGCCTGCTGCCGACCTACGCCAGCATCGGCATTGCTGCGCCGCTGCTGCTGCTGTTGATGCGCGTGCTGCAGGGGGCGGCGATCGGCGGTGAGGTGCCGGGCGCCTGGGTCTTCGTTGCCGAACACGTGCCGCGCCGGCGCATCGGCTTCGCCTGCGGCACGCTGACCGCCGGGTTGACGGTGGGCATCCTGCTGGGCTCGGTGGTGGCGACGGTGATCAACACTACGCTCAGCCCGCAGAGCATCGCCGGCGGCGGCTGGCGCATTCCTTTCCTCTTGGGCGGCATGTTCGGCCTGGTGGCGATGTACCTGCGCCGCTGGCTGCAGGAAACGCCGATCTTCATCGAGATGCAGGCGCGTAAAGCGCTGGCCGAGGAGCTGCCGCTGAAGTCGGTGGTGCTCAACCACAAGCGGGAAGTGGTGGTATCGATGCTGCTGACCTGGCTGCTCTCCGCCGGCATCGTGGTGGTGATCCTGATGACCCCGACCTATCTGCAAAAGCAGTTCGGCATTGCGCCGGCCTTGACGCTGCAGGCCAACAGCATCGCCACCATCATGCTGATCGCCGGCTGCATCGTCGCCGGTTTATCGGCCGATCGCTTTGGCGCCAGCAAAACGCTGGTGGTCGGCAGTGTGCTGCTGGCCGGCTGCAGCTGGCTGTTCTATCAGACGGTGGGCGTGCACCCGGAAATGCTATTCGCCTGCTATGCGCTGGTGGGGTTCAGCGTAGGCGTGGTGGGGGCCGTGCCGTACGTGATGGTGCGGGCGTTCCCGGCGGAAGTACGGTTTACCGGCATCTCGTTCTCATATAACGTCTCGTACGCTATTTTTGGCGGTTTAACACCTATTTTTGTGACGCTGATCATGAAATTGACCCCGTTAGCGCCCGCTTACTACGTGTTGGCGCTGTCGCTCATCGGGCTGCTGCTCGGTTTCTACCTGCATCGCGATCTGAACAGCGAAGCCGGGGAGCGGCGAGCTGATTCCTACAGCTAAAAAAAAGCCCTGCACTGCAGGGCTTTTTCATCAGGGAAGGGCGATTACGCCGCCACCGGTGAGGCCGCGACGCGGGCCGGAGCCGGCTCGCCAATCGGCAGCACGGTGCGGCCGTATTGTTCGTTGAGCACTTCGGCCATCGCCAGGTAAATGGCGCTGGCGCCACAGATGATGCCTTCATAGCCGGCGAAGGTCAGCAGCGCATGATTGCCGGTGATGTTGCCGACGGCCAGCAGGGCGAACAGCAGCGTGAGGCTGGCGAACACGAACTGCAGCACGCGGTTGGCGGCCAGGGTGCCGAAGAACATGAACAGGGTGAAGACGCCCCACAGTGCCAGGTAGATGCCCAGCACGTGCGCCTCGGTGGCCTCAGCCAGGCCCAGACGCGGCAGCAGCAGCAGGCCGACCAGGCTCAGCCAGAAGCTGCCGTAGGCGGTGAAAGCGGTCATGCCGAAGGTGTTGCCCTTCTTGTATTCCAGCAGACCGGCCAGGATCTGGGCCAGGCCACCGAAGAAAATCCCCATGCTGATGATGGCGGAGTTCAGTGGGAAAAAGCCCGCGTTGTGCAGGTTCAGCAAGACGGTGGTCATCCCGAAGCCCATCAGGCCGAGAGGGCCGGGATTCGCCAACTTGTTGGTGTGCATAAGTCCTCTGCGATAACAGAAAATTAACGGAAACAGCGAAGTAAAATAATAAATGGTCTGAATGGCCAAAAAATCGAAGTTTTCCACCAGAGCGCGCGCATCATAATGATCCCCGCAGCCGGAAACAATGATCTGAATGACGATAAAAAAAGAAATTTTTTTCGCCTTGCCCCTTGATGCCGGATTGGATGGCCCCATCTTATTTGCAACCGCAGTTGCTAACCGCGGGTCGCACTGAGATATCGGGCAGTTGAAAAGCAAAAAATCGCCCGCATATAGGTTAGCAACCTGACTGATTATGAATTTTTTAGTGGAGACGTTTAGATGGGTAAAATTATTGGTATCGACCTGGGTACTACCAACTCTTGCGTAGCAATTATGGATGGTGCCAAGGCACGCGTGCTGGAAAACGCCGAGGGCGACCGCACCACTCCTTCTATTATCGCATATACCCAGGACGGTGAAACTCTGGTTGGCCAGCCGGCTAAGCGTCAGGCAGTGACCAACCCTGAAAACACCTTGTTCGCCATCAAGCGCCTGATCGGTCGCCGCTTCCAGGATGAAGAAGCGCAGCGCGACAAAGCGATCATGCCGTACAAAATCGTCGAAGCCGACAACGGCGACGCTTGGCTGGAAGTGAAAGGCCAGAAAATGGCTCCGCCGCAGATCTCTGCGGAAGTGCTGAAGAAAATGAAGAAAACGGCGGAAGATTACCTGGGCGAACCGGTAACTGAAGCGGTTATCACCGTACCGGCTTACTTCAACGACGCCCAGCGTCAGGCGACCAAAGACGCCGGCCGCATCGCGGGTCTGGAAGTCAAGCGCATCATCAACGAACCAACCGCTGCGGCCCTGGCCTACGGTCTGGACAAAGAAGTTGGCAACCGCACCATCGCGGTTTATGACCTGGGCGGCGGTACTTTCGATATCTCCATCATCGAAATCGACGACGTTGACGGCGAAAAAACCTTCGAAGTGCTGGCGACCAACGGTGACACCCACCTGGGTGGCGAAGACTTCGACAGCCGTCTGATCAACTACCTGGTGGAAGAGTTCAAGAAAGATCAGGGTATCGATCTGCGCAACGATCCGCTGGCGATGCAGCGTCTGAAAGAAGCCGCTGAGAAAGCGAAGATCGAACTGTCTTCCGCTCAGCAGACCGACGTTAACCTGCCGTACATCACTGCAGACGCGACCGGTCCAAAACACATGAACATCAAAGTGACTCGCGCCAAACTCGAGTCGCTGGTTGAAGATCTGGTTGCACGTTCTATCGAGCCGCTGAAAGTGGCGCTGAAAGACGCAGGCCTGTCGGTTTCCGACATCCAGGACGTGATCCTGGTGGGCGGCCAGACCCGTATGCCAATGGTGCAGAAGAAAGTCGCAGACTTCTTCGGCAAAGAGCCGCGTAAAGACGTGAACCCGGACGAAGCGGTTGCCGTGGGCGCTGCGGTACAGGGCGGCGTGTTGGCCGGTGATGTGAAGGACGTTCTGCTGCTGGACGTGACCCCGCTGTCGCTGGGTATCGAAACCATGGGCAGCGTGATGACGCCGCTGATCACCAAAAACACCACGATCCCGACCAAGCACAGCCAGGTGTTCTCTACCGCTGAAGACAACCAGTCTGCGGTAACCATCCACGTGCTGCAGGGTGAGCGTAAGCGCGCCAGCGATAACAAATCTCTGGGCCAGTTCAACCTGGACGGCATTCAGGCGGCACCGCGCGGCATGGCGCAGATCGAAGTCACCTTCGATATCGATGCCGACGGCATCCTGCACGTGTCTGCCAAAGACAAGAACACCGGTCGTGAGCAGAAGATCACCATCAAGGCATCTTCTGGCCTGAACGAAGACGAAATCCAGAAAATGGTGCGCGACGCCGAGCTGAACGCTGAAGCCGACCGCAAGTTCGAAGAGCTGGTACAGACACGTAACCAGGCCGATCACCTGATCCACGGCACTCGCAAGCAGCTGGAAGAAGCGGGCGACAAACTGCCGGCGGAAGACAAAACGGCGATCGAAGCGGCGCTGAAAGATCTGGAAGCGGCGGTGAAAGGCGAAGATAAAGCCGAGATCGAAGCGAAGACTCAGGCTCTGGTGCAGGTTTCCGGCAAACTGCTGGAAATGGCCCAGGCGCAGCAGGCTCAGCAGGGTGCTGACGCCGGCGCGGACAACGCGGCGCAGAAAGACGACGACGTGGTTGACGCTGAGTTCGAAGAAGTTAAAGACAAAAAATAATCGCCCTTAAGCGGGCACGGGGCGGCCGAGATGCCGCTCCCGGAAACCAGCACGGGCGTCGAGGCAACTCTGCGCCCGTGCACGCATGTTAAGGGTAAGCGAAAGAATGGCGAAGAAAGACTATTACGAGATTCTCGGCGTCAGCAAGACGGCGGATGAACGTGAGATCAAAAAGGCGTACAAACGCCTGGCGATGAAATACCATCCTGACCGCAACCAGGAACAAGACGCCGAAACCAAGTTTAAAGAAGTTAAAGAAGCTTACGAAGTCCTGACCGACGACCAGAAACGCGCGGCCTACGATCAGTACGGGCACGCGGCCTTTGAACAGGGAGGCATGGGCGGCGGCGGCTTTGGCGGCGGTGCCGACTTCAGCGATATCTTTGGCGACGTGTTTGGCGACATCTTCGGCGGAGGCCGCCGTCAGCGCGCCAGCCGCGGTTCCGATCTGCGCTATAACATGGAGCTGACCCTCGAGGAAGCGGTACGTGGCGTCACCAAAGAGATCCGCATCCCGACGCTGGAAGAGTGCGACGTCTGCCACGGCAGCGGCGCCAAGCCGGGCAGCTCGCCGGTGACCTGTCCAACCTGTCACGGCCAGGGCCAGGTGCAGATGCGTCAGGGCTTCTTCACCGTGCAGCAGGCGTGTCCGCACTGCCATGGCCGCGGTCAGATCATCAAAGATCCGTGCAACAAGTGCCACGGCCACGGCCGGGTAGAAAAATCCAAAACGCTGTCGGTGAAAATTCCGGCCGGCGTCGATACCGGTGACCGCATCCGCCTGGCGGGTGAAGGCGAAGCCGGCGAGCACGGCGCACCGGCGGGCGATCTGTACGTTCAGGTGCAGGTGAAGGCGCACCCGATCTTCGAGCGCGAAGGCAACAACCTGTACTGTGAAGTGCCGATCAACTTCGCCATGGCGGCGCTGGGCGGTGAGATTGAAGTGCCGACGCTGGACGGCCGGGTGAAACTGAAGGTGCCTTCGGAGACCCAAACCGGCAAACTGTTCCGCATGCGCGGCAAGGGCGTGAAATCGGTGCGTGGTGGCAGCCAGGGCGACCTGCTGTGCCGCGTAGTGGTGGAAACCCCGGTCAATCTGAACGACAAGCAGAAGCAATTGCTGCGCGAGCTGGAAGAGAGCCTGGGCGGCCCGTCCGGTGACAAGAACAGCCCGCGTTCGAAGAGCTTCTTCGACGGGGTGAAAAAGTTCTTTGACGACCTGACTCGCTAACCTGCTGTTTCTGCTGGTTTATATTAGAACCCCGGGCGTCTGTCCCGGGGTTTTTATTTGCATGTCGCACCCCTAATCCCCTATAAATAATGTGACTTATTCGTGCTTTTAATCGGTTTTATCGAGTTATTTAGCATTTATAAACTTATTTTTTCGAACTAAAACGCCCTCTATACTCACTTCATGACTGTGGTTCGCAGGGCGCTACGCCCTGCACAGATTTGGAGAGACGTATTGTGACCAACATCATTCGTCAATTTTTACGTCAGGAAGCCGCGGGCGGCATCATTCTGATCGCGGCGGCGATCGTCGCCCTGATCATGGCCAACACCCCGGCACAGGGGATCTATCAGGCATTCCTTAACCTGCCGGTGATGGTGAAGATTGCTTCGCTGGAGATCGCCAAGCCGCTGCTGCTGTGGATCAACGACGGCCTGATGGCCATCTTCTTCCTGGTGGTGGGGCTCGAGGTCAAGCGCGAGCTGATGCAGGGCTCGCTGTCCGGGCGCGACAAGGCGGTGTTTCCGGCGATCGCCGCGCTGGGCGGCATGCTGGCGCCGGCGCTGATTTACCTGCTGTTCAACGGCGCGGATGAAGTCACCCGCCAGGGCTGGGCGATCCCGGCCGCGACCGATATCGCCTTCGCGCTGGGCGTAATGGCGCTGCTGGGCAACCGCGTACCGACCAGCCTGAAAGTGTTCCTGCTGGCGTTGGCGATCATCGATGACCTGGGCGTGATTATCATCATCGCGCTGTTCTACACCCATGAAGTGTCGATGGTGGCGCTGGGCGTGGCGGCGGCGGCGACGGTGCTGCTGGCGGTGATGAACTGGCGCGGCGTGGGTAAAACCTCGCTGTACATGATGGTCGGCCTGGTGTTGTGGGTCGCGATCCTCAAGTCCGGGGTGCACGCGACGCTGGCCGGGGTGATCGTCGGCTTTATGATCCCGCTGAACGTCAAGAAGGGGCCGTCGCCGTCGGAGACGCTGGAACATGAGCTGCACCCTTGGGTCGCGTTTATGATCCTGCCGCTGTTCGCATTCGCCAACGCCGGGGTTTCTTTGCAGGGCGTATCGCTGGAAGGGTTGACGTCGCTGTTGCCGGTCGGGATTGCGGCCGGGCTGTTTATCGGCAAGCCGCTGGGGATTTTCCTCTTCAGCCTGCTGGCGGTGAAAATGGGCATCGCCCGCTTGCCTGAGGGGATCGGTTTTAAACAGGTGTTTGCCGTTTCGGTGCTCTGTGGTATTGGTTTCACCATGTCGATTTTTATCGCCTCGCTGGCGTTCGGCGATGCGGATGCGGCACTCAGCACCTATTCCCGCCTGGGGATCCTGCTGGGCTCCACTGCGGCGGCGGTGGCAGGGTATGGGTTGCTGCGTCTGGCGTTGCCGCGGGTGCGTTAATCCTGCGTGTGCCCGATAAGGGCACACAATAAAATGGCTGGTCGGAGCTGCGCGGTATAAAATATGTGCAGCTTCGGCCGTTCTTCGTTGGGACTAATGGGGCTATACGTTGTCTGAAGCAGGGAAAGGAAGTTTGTCGCTCGTCACGGCACACCGTTTGCCGCTGCGAAACGTTGTTAAGGAGAGCCGCTCGTGAGGATGTCGCATATCAACTTTAATCACCTTTATTATTTCTGGCAGGTCTGCAAGGCCGGTTCCGTGGTCGGTGCCGCCGAAGCGTTGTTTTTGACGCCGCAGACCATCACCGGCCAGATCAAAGCGCTGGAGGAGCGGTTGGACGGCAAGCTGTTCAAACGCCAGGGGCGCGGGTTGGTACCTTCGGAGCTGGGGCAGCTGGTGTTCCGCTATGCCGACAAGATGTTTATGCTCAGCCAGGAAATGCTGGATATCGTCAACTACCGCAAAGAGTCGAACCTGCTGTTCGACGTTGGCGTGGCGGACGCGCTGTCGAAGCGCCTGGTCAGCCAGGTGTTGGAAACGGCGGTAGTGGTGGATAACGAACAGATCCACCTGCGCTGTTTTGAATCGACGCACGAGATGCTGTTGGAGCAGCTCAGCCAGCACAAGCTGGATATGATCCTGTCGGATTGCCCGGTGGATTCCAGCCAGCAGGAAGGGCTGTTCTCGCTGAAGCTGGGCGAGTGCGGCATCAGCTTCTTCTGCCGCCAGCCGGCGCCGGAGTTGCCGTTCCCGGCCTGCCTGGAGCAGCGCAAGCTGCTGATCCCCGGCCGCCGCTCGATGCTGGGGCGCAAGCTGCTCAACTGGTTCAATACGCAGGGCATTCAGGTGGAGATCCTGGGTGAGTTCGACGATGCGGCGCTGATGAAGGCCTTCGGCATGTATCACAATGCGATTTTCGTGGCGCCGACGCTGTATGCGCAGGATACCTATAACGATGACAACGTGGTGGAGATTGGGCGCATCGACAGCGTGCAGGAGGAGTATTACATCATCTTCGCCGAGCGCATGATCCAGCATCCGGCGGTGCAGCGCGTGTGCAACAAAGACTTCTCGGCGCTGTTTTCCTGCTAGTGGTTCACTGAACGCAGGGCGTAAAAAAACCGGCCTGAGCCGGTTTTTTTATCAAGCAGATAACGAAATGCTTATTGCATTGCGTTGATGCGTGCAGTCAGGTTTGACTTATGACGCGCTGCTTTGTTTTTGTGGATCAGGCCTTTAGCTGCCTGACGGTCCACCAGTGGCTGCATTACCAGGAATGCAGTTTGTGCTGCTTCTTTGTCGCCAGCTGCGATAGCTGCGTCTACCTTCTTGATGAAGGTACGCACCATTGAGCGACGGCTAGCGTTATGCTTGCGGCGTTTCTCAGACTGTACGGCGCGTTTCTTAGCTGATTTGATATTAGCCAAGGTCCAACTCCCAAATATATTCTATTGAGGACAATTCAAAGGCCGAGGAATATGCCCTTTTAGCCTTCGTTTGTCAATGGATTTGTGCAAATAAGCGCCGTTTGTACAGGCGGCACTCGCTACGTTGTGATGGCGCAGGATTTTACCAGCTTCGCTCTTGGGAATACAGTGTTTCGCGAGAAAATTCGCCAATGTTTTGCCGCGGCGGACGCAAGCCGTTGGCCGTGGTCGAGAATCGGCCCGGCAGTGCCGGATAAACTGCGGCGAAGCCGTTTCACGCGCAGATTATCTCCGGTATGGTATGTCTATTACATAAAGGCACCAATCGCGGGTTAACCTTACCGGCTGTACAAGGTATAATCCGCCGATTTCCACTGTTTTGAGCCAGCTATGGAGCTAATTCGCGGCATTCACAATATCCGGGCGCGCCACCATGGTTGCGTGCTCACCATCGGCAACTTTGACGGCGTACACCGCGGTCATCAGGCGCTGCTGGAGCAGTTGAAGCAACAAGGGCAACGCCTCGGGCTGCCGGTGATGGTCATGATCTTTGAGCCGCAGCCGCTGGAGATGTTCGCCGCAGACAAGGCGCCGGCCCGCTTGACGCGCCTGCGCGACAAGGCCAACTACCTGGCGCAGGCGGGCGTCGATTACCTGCTGTGCGTCAAGTTCGATCCGCGTTTTGCCGCCAACACCGCGCAGGCGTTCGTCGCCGAGCTGCTGGTGGAAAAACTGGGCGTCAAATTCCTGATGGTGGGGGATGATTTTCGCTTTGGCGCCGGGCGTCAGGGCGATTTTCCGCTATTGCAGCAGGCCGGAAAAGAGTACGGCTTCGAGGTGGTCAGCACCCCGACCTTCCGCGAAGGCGAGCGGCGCATCAGCAGCACCGCGATCCGCACCGCGCTGAGCGAGGACGATCTGCCGCTGGCGGAGACACTGCTGGGCCACCCATACAGCATTTCCGGGCGCGTGGTGCACGGCGACGAGCTGGGCCGCACCATCGGCTTCCCGACCGCCAACCTGCCGCTCAAGCGCCTGGTGGCGCCGGTGAAAGGGGTGTATGCGGTAGAAGTGTACGGCCTGGGGCCGCAGCCGCTGCCGGGCGTGGCCAATATCGGTACGCGCCCGACCGTCGCCGGCGTGCGTCAGCAGCTGGAAGTGCATCTGCTGGATGTCACAATGGATCTTTACGGGCGCCATATTGAGGTGGTGCTCCGCGCAAAATTGCGCAATGAACAACGGTTTGCTTCGCTCGATGCCCTGAAGCAGCAAATCGCCAATGATGTGGTGACGGCCCGGAAGTTCTTCGGGCTACAGACACCGGTTTAATCTCTATAGCCGAAAACGGAACCGAGAATCTAATGAGTGACTACAAGAATACCCTGAACTTGCCGGAAACAGGGTTCCCGATGCGCGGCGACCTCGCCAAGCGCGAACCTGGCATGCTGCAACGTTGGTATGAACAGGATCTGTACGGGATTATTCGTACTGCCAAAAAGGGCAAAAAAACCTTCATTTTGCATGACGGCCCTCCGTATGCGAACGGCAGCATTCACATTGGTCACTCGGTTAACAAGATTCTCAAAGACATTATCATCAAGTCGAAAGGGATGGCCGGCTTCGACTCGCCTTATGTGCCGGGTTGGGACTGCCACGGCCTGCCTATCGAACTGAAGGTTGAACAGCTGTACGGCAAACCGGGCGAGAAGCTGACGGCGGCCGAGTTCCGCCAGAAGTGCCGCGAGTACGCGGCCGAGCAGGTTGAAGGCCAGAAGAAGGACTTCATCCGCCTGGGCGTGCTGGGCGACTGGGATCGCCCATACCTGACCATGGACTTCAAAACCGAAGCCAACATCATCCGCGCGCTGGGCAAGATCATCAGCAACGGCCACCTGCTGAAAGGCGCCAAGCCGGTTCACTGGTGCACCGACTGCGGATCGTCGCTGGCGGAAGCGGAAGTGGAGTACTACGACAAGACTTCGCCGTCGATCGACGTGACCTTCCATGCGGCCGACGCGGCTGCCGTGGCGGCCAAGTTCGGCGTGAGCCACTTCAACGGGACTATCTCCCTGGTTATCTGGACCACCACCCCGTGGACCCTGCCGGCCAACCGCGCGATCTCGCTGCATCCGGACTTCACCTATCAGCTGGTGCAGGTTGACGGCCAGTGCCTGATCCTGGCGGCCGAGCTGGTGGAAAGCGTGATGAAACGCGCCGGCATCACCGAATGGACGGTGCTGGGCAACTGCAAAGGCGCCGATCTGGAGCTGCTGCGCTTCAAACACCCGTTCATGGACTTCGACGTGCCGGCGATCCTCGGCGAGCACGTGACGCTGGACGCCGGTACCGGTGCGGTGCATACCGCAGGCGGTCATGGCCCGGATGACTTCGTCATCAGCCAAAAATACGGTCTGGAGATCGCCAACCCGGTAGGGCCGAACGGCTGCTACCTGACCGGCACTCACCCGCTGCTGGACGGCAAGTTCGTCTTCAAGGCCAACGATCTGATCGTCGACCTGCTGCGTGAGAAAGGCGCGCTGCTGCACGTCGAGAAGTTCCTGCACAGCTATCCGTGCTGCTGGCGGCACAAGACGCCGATCATCTTCCGCGCCACGCCGCAATGGTTCGTCAGCATGGATCAGAAAGGCCTGCGTCAGCAGTCGCTGGAAGAGATCAAAGGCGTGCAGTGGATCCCGGATTGGGGCCAGGCGCGCATCGAAATGATGGTGGCCAACCGCCCGGACTGGTGCATCTCGCGTCAGCGCACCTGGGGCGTGCCGATGTCGCTGTTCGTGCACAAAGAAACCGAGCAGCTGCACCCGCGCACCGTTGAGCTGATGGAAGAAGTGGCCAAGCGCGTCGAGCAAGACGGCATTCAGGCCTGGTGGGATCTGGACGCGGCCGATATCCTCGGCGCGGAAGCCGCCGACTACGTGAAAGTGCCGGATACGCTGGACGTGTGGTTCGACTCCGGTTCCACCCACGCTTCGGTGGTCGACGTGCGCCCTGAGTTCCAGGGACACAGCGCCGACATGTATCTGGAAGGCTCCGACCAACACCGCGGCTGGTTCATGTCATCGCTGATGATCTCCACCGCGATGAAAGGCAAGGCGCCTTATAAAGAAGTGCTGACCCACGGCTTCACCGTCGACGGCCAGGGCCGCAAGATGTCCAAGTCGATCGGCAACACCGTCAGCCCGCAGGACGTGATGAACAAGCTGGGCGGCGACATTCTGCGTCTGTGGGTGGCATCGACCGATTACACCGGCGAAATCGCGGTCTCCGACGAGATCCTCAAGCGCTCCGCAGACTCTTATCGCCGCATCCGCAACACCGCGCGCTTCCTGCTGGCCAACCTGAACGGGTTCGAGCCGAGCACCGATTGCGTGGCGCCGGAAGACATGGTGGTGCTGGATCGCTGGGCGGTCGGCCGTGCGCTGGCGGCGCAGCAGGATATCGAGCAGGCTTACGCTAACTATGATTTCCACGAAGTGGTGCAGCGTCTGATGCAGTTCTGCTCGGTCGAGATGGGCTCCTTCTATCTGGATATCATCAAGGATCGTCAGTACACCGCGAAGAGCGACAGCGTCGCCCGCCGCAGCTGCCAGACCGCGCTGTATCACATCGTGGAAGCGCTGGTGCGCTGGATGGCGCCGATCATGTCGTTCACTGCGGACGAGATCTGGGGCTTCATGCCGGGCAAACGCGCGCAGTACGTGTTTACCGAAGAGTGGTACGACGGCCTGTTCGGGCTGGCGGAAGGCGAGCCGATGAACGACGCTTTCTGGGCCGAGCTGCTGAAAGTGCGCGGCGAAGTGAACAAGGTGCTGGAGCAGGCGCGTGCCGACAAACGCCTCGGCGGCTCGCTGGAAGCGGCGGTAACGCTGTATGCCGACAGCGAGCTGGCGGCGCGCCTGAACAGCCTGCAGGATGAGCTGCGCTTCGTGCTGCTGACCTCTGCGGCAAGCGTTGCGCCATTGGCGGATGCGCCGGCCGACGCGCAGGCTTCCGAGCTGCTGAAAGGGCTGAAGATCGCCTTCAGCACGGCACCGGGTGAGAAGTGCCCGCGCTGCTGGCATTACACCACCGATATCGGCCTGGTGGCGGAACACGCAGACATCTGCGGCCGCTGTGTGAGCAACGTCGCCGGTGACGGCGAGAAGCGTAACTTTGCCTGAGAACTCGCGCCTGATGAGTAAATCAATTTGTTCGACCGGCCTGCGTTGGCTGTGGGTTGTGGTGGCGGTGCTGGCGCTGGATTTTGGCAGCAAGCAGTGGATCCTCGCTAACTTTACGCTGGGCCAGTCCCAGCCGTTGATCCCGTCGTTCAACCTGTTTTACGCGCGCAACTACGGCGCTGCGTTCAGCTTCCTGGCCGACCATGGCGGCTGGCAGCGCTGGTTCTTCGCCGGCATCGCCATCGCCATCGTTGCGGTGCTGCTGGTGATGATGTACCGCAGCACCGCGCAGCAGAAGCTGAACAACATCGCCTACGCCTTTATTATCGGCGGGGCGTTGGGCAATCTGTTCGATCGCCTGTGGCACGGTTTCGTGGTCGATTTCATCGACTTCTACGTCGGTGACTGGCACTACCCGACCTTCAATCTGGCGGACAGCTTCATCTGCGTGGGCGCGGCGATGATCGTGCTGGAAGGTTTCCTGTCGCCGGCGAACAAAGACGCAAAGAGTAAAGGTGAGTAATATGACGGCTCAGGTTATCAGTGACAGCGCGGTGCTGGTTCACTTTACGCTGAAACTGGAAGACGGTTCGACCGCCGAATCCACCCGCAGCAGCGGCAAGCCGGCGCTGTTCCGCCTGGGTGACGGCAGCCTGTCGGCACCGCTGGAAGCGCAGCTGCTTGGCCTGCGCGCGGGCGACAAATGCGCCTTTACCCTGCAGCCGGAAGCGGCGTTCGGCGCGGAGAACCCGGATCTGGTCCAGTTCTTCTCGCGCCGCGACTTCGCGGAAACCGGCGTGCCGGACGTGGGCACCATCATGCTGTTTACCGCCATCGACGGCAGTGAAATGCCGGGCGTGGTGCGCGCGGTGGCGGAAGATTCGATCACCGTCGATTTCAACCATCCGCTGGCGGGCCATCCGGTGACCTTCGATATCGAAGTGCTGGAGATCGATCCGCAGCAGGAGGAGATGCATGCAAATATTGCTGGCTAACCCGCGCGGCTTCTGCGCCGGGGTTGATCGTGCGATCAGCATCGTGGAACGCGCGCTGGAACTGTATGGCGCACCGATCTACGTGCGGCATGAAGTGGTGCACAACCGCTACGTGGTCGACAGCCTGCGTGAGCGCGGCGCGGTGTTTATCGAAGAGATCGCGGAAGTGCCGGACGGCTCTATCCTGATCTTCTCGGCGCACGGCGTTTCTCAGGCGGTGCGCGCCGAAGCCAAGGCGCGCGATCTGACCATGCTGTTCGACGCCACTTGCCCGCTGGTGACCAAGGTGCATATGGAAGTGGCGCGCGCCAGCCGCCGCGGCACCGAAGCGATTCTGATTGGCCACGCCGGGCACCCGGAAGTGGAAGGCACCATGGGCCAGTACAGCAACCCGCAGGGCGGCATGTACCTGGTCGAGTCGCCGGAAGACGTGTGGAAGCTGCAGGTGAAAGATGAAAGCAACCTGTGCTTCATGACGCAGACCACGCTGTCGGTAGATGATACCTCGGACGTGATCGACGCCCTGCGCCAGCGTTTCCCGAGCATTATCGGCCCGCGCAAGGATGACATTTGCTACGCCACCACCAACCGTCAGGAAGCGGTGCGTAACCTGGCCGGCGATGCGGACGTGGTGCTGGTGGTGGGGTCAAAAAACTCCTCCAACTCCAACCGACTGGCGGAACTGGCGCAGCGCGTCGGCAAACCGGCTTATCTTATCGATTCGGCGGCGGATATTCAGGAGAGCTGGCTGAGCGGGGCGCGCCATATCGGCGTTACCGCCGGTGCCTCAGCGCCGGACGTGCTGGTGCAGGAGGTGATCTCTCGCCTCAAAGCGCTGGGCGGTATGGACGTGCATGAAATCAGCGGGCGTGAAGAGAACATCGTGTTCGAAGTGCCGAAAGAGCTGCGCGTGGACGTTCGTCAGATAGACTGACAGGCGCCGGCGGATGACAACGGGGAGCCCAGGCTTCCCGTTTTTTTTGGGCATTCGCATGGCATTGAAAATAAAACGCTGCGCATATTCAAATTTTCTGCTAACTAAAGTCAAATTTATTCTGAGTATTTGAAATAGCGTCGGTGTCATTAATTATATAAGCTGACGAAAAGTCATTAATCAAGGTATCATTAGTCTGCAATCTAAATAAGGCCTGGCGTTGGCAAGGTGATTACAATAATTACAATAATGGGTGTTGCAGATGTTTCTTATTTTATTCCTGCCGAATATGTTCTAAGGCGTTTAATCCTTTCTCCTTTAAATAGAGCTTCATATGCTCCAGCAATCGTCGGACTTTTAATGGCTGAATCTCCCGACGCGGCATAATGGCATAGCAATTTATTTCCGGTAATCGCCAGTCGGGCAATATTTCAATCAGCTCGCCGCTGAGCAACTCACGCTCAACGTTGGCGAAGAAATTGCGAATGATACCCTTGCCGGTCAGCGCCAACTCCTTCATCGCCATACCGCTGTTGGTGAACAAGCGCCCGGTCATGCGCATGCGGTGTTCACCGCCGTCGCGATGGATCAGACGAACAAACTGCGGGTTGCCGAGCGGTGTAAAGGTCACCCAGTGGTGATGCGTCAGCGCCTGCGGCGAATCCGGCACGCCGTGGTGCGCCAGGTAGGCCGGCGAGGCGCACAGCACTTCGCGGCAGCGCGCCAGCCGCGTGGAAACGTAGCTGGAGTCGGCCAGCACGCCGCCGCGTATCGCCAGATCGATGCGTTGCGTGATGAGGTCTATCTTCTCATCGTGGATTTCCAGCCGCAGCGTGAGCCGCGGGTGCTCGTCGAGGAAGCTCTGCAGCGCCGGCACCAGATAGTGGGTGGCGAATTCGGTCGAGGTGGCGACGCGCAGTTCACCCACCAGTTCGCCACGCAGCGCGGCGATCCGTTGTTGGCCGCGTTCGGCGGCGTGGATCATCAGCAGGCAATCTTCATAAAAGCACAATCCGGCTTCGGTCAGACTCAATGAACGCGTCGACCGCAACAGTAATTGAATGCCCAGATGTTCCTCCAACTGGCGAATATGTTGGCTGACGGCCGAGGTCGTCATGCCCAATTCTTTTGCCGCCATGCTGAATGCGCCGCAATCGACCACTTTTGAGAAAATGGCCATGCGTTTTAAAATATTGCTCATAGTTTGTTAAGCACAACTTAACCAAGATTGTGAATTATACGGGCTAATAATATAGCACCATCTCTTCTATATTGCCTGAAGCATATAAACGCCGGGCTAATTATTATCTCGCAGAGGTTTTTTCTCTTTTTGATAAATCTTATTGCGCTTTTCAATAATACACCCGCGCCGCATCGCAACAGGAGCACATTGTGGACAGCGTTCAGAAAGATGAAATAGCGTTAAAAATCCTACGTGAATTATTGCAATACCGCCGCCGTTTCCCCGGTGGCGACACCTCAATTGCCGAAGAAGAACAACGGGTCACTCAGGTGCAATTGCCACGCATTCGGGCATTCATTGAAAACGAGCAGCGCATCGAATTCGTGCTGCCGGCCTTTCCGACCAAGTCGCCCAACACCAACAAGGTGATCGGCGCGGTGCCGGACATGGCGGAGCGGCTGTCGCTGATCTTCCTCAACTCGCTGTGCCAGCGTATTCAACTCTATTACCCGCCGGGTGCGCATATCGTTATCTGCTCCGACGGCCACGTGTTCGGCGATCTGATCCGCGTCAGCGACGAAGCGATCAACCACTATCAGCGCGAGATTGAAGGCCTGCTGCATGAAGTGGGTGCGACGCACCTGAGTGTGTTCAACCTCGGCGACGTCAAAGGCCTGGCGGAGCATACCGACGATTACGATCTGCTGCGCCGGCTGTTGGTGGACGGCTACGCCGAGTCGGAAGAGGCGATCAAGCAACAGCTGATGCAGGACGAACAGGGCCTCTTGCTGTACCGCGCCATCACGCGTTTCCTGTATGAAGACAGCCAACTGCCGGGCTACAGCGGTTCCAACGCCGCGCTGCAGAAGGACGCCAAGCAGCGCGCCTGCGGCGTGATCCAACGCAGCTGGGCCTGGGGCAACCTGCTGGCGCAACATTTCCCGGCGGCGATCCGCCTGTCGATTCACCCGCAGCCGGTCGACAGCCTGAAAATGGGCATCCACATGATGCCGACCAAAGACGACTGGCTGACGCCGTGGCACGGCGTGGCGGCGAACGTGAACGGCCAGTTCGTGCTGATGAAGCGTAAAGACGCGCAGAGCCTGGACGGCGAACTGGTGGAGATCCGCGGCACGCCGAGCCATTACCTGATCGAGCAGCCACAGATGGCCTGAGGCCGCCGCAGGCTTTTGCGCCCGAAATCCTGGCGGGCGCGTTTTTGACGGCACGTTGCCGTGTGAGCAGCACATTCGATGCAAGGAGAATCACCGATGAACAACCAACCGCTTAATTGCCATATCCAACCGAATACCCCGTTCGGCGCGATCCTGACGCCGCAGCATCCGGGGCAAAAGATCGGCGAGCTGCCGGTGGCGGCGCTGCGAGCGCTGGCGCAGGAACACCACTTGCTGGTGCTGCGCGGATTCGACTCCGGTTTCAGCGAGGCGGAAGTCCTGACTCGCTATGCCGAACAGTGGGGCGAAATCATGATGTGGCCGTTCGGTGCGGTGCTGGACGTGAAGGAACATCCGGACGCCAAGGATCATATCTTCGACAGCAGCTACGTCCCGCTGCATTGGGATGGCATGTATAAGCCGACCATCCCCGAGTTCCAGCTGTTCCACTGCGTGGCGGCACCCTCTCAGGACGAAGGCGGATGCACCACCTTCGTCGATACCACACGGCTGTTGGCCAATGCGGACGAAGCGCTGCTGGATCAGTGGCTGTCGGTCTCGATCACCTACCGCATCAAGCAGGTGGTGCATTACGGCGGTGAAGTCTGTTCGCCGCTGGTGGTGCAGCACCCGAACGGCAGGGGGTTAATCATGCGCTACAATGAACCGCCGACGGAGGGGAAAAAATTCCTCAACCAGCATGCGCTGGAATATCACGGCGTGCCGGAACAGCAGCAGGAACAGTTCCACCACACCCTGCAGCAGCACCTGTACGATCCGCGTCACTATTATGCTCACCAATGGCAACAGGGTGACGTGGTGGTGGCGGACAACTTCTCGCTGCTGCACGGCCGTGAGGGCTTTACCGCCCGTTCCGCGCGTCATTTGCAGCGCGTGCATATTCAGAGCAACCCGGTGTGCGCCAATCTGGCGCTGAAGCCGGCCAACGCAGAAGCGTAAAGGAGCATTATGGCAAGGATACTGATGGCGGCGGTCGCCACTCCGGGGCACGTTTACCCGATGTTAGCCATCGCTCGCCACCTGATTGCCCAAGGGCATCAGGTGCGGGTGATGACCGGCGCGCTGTTTCGCGAACGCGCCGAGGCGGCGGGCGCGAACTTCGTGCCGTTCGACGCGCAGGTAGATTTCGACTATCGCCACCTGGAAGAGCACTTTCCGGCGCGCGCCGCGCTGCCGCCGGGCAATGCGCAGATGGCGCTGGCGCTGAAGGATTTCTTCGCCGCACCGATCCCGCTGCTGGATCGGCAGCTGCGGGCGGCGATCGCCGCCGAAAAGACCGATCTGCTGATGGTGGAGAACTGCTTCTACGGCGTGCTGCCGCTGCTGCAGTCCGCCGAGCGGCCGCCGGTCTTCGGTATCGGCGTTACGCCGCTGTCGTATTCTTCGCGCGATGCTATTTTTTATGGCCCGCGTATCCCGCCGGCGCTGCTGCCACAGGCGTTGACCCGTGAGCAGCTGGTGGATGAAGAAACGCGCGTGCTGCTCGATGAAGTACAGCAGAGCTTCGATACCGCGCTGGTGCAGGCGGGCGGGCGGGCGCTGGATCGCCCATTCACCGACGCGCTGATCGGCGGCTGCGAGCGTTTCCTGCAGCTGGCTACCACGGCGCTGGAATATGAGCGTGACGATCTGCCGAGCGGCGTGCGCTTCGTCGGCCCGCTGCGCAGCGGCGGCCAGCCGGCGGCGGAAGAGACGCTGTGGGAGACGGATGACCGTCGGCCGTTGGTGATTGTGACACAGGGCACGCTGGCCAATGTCGATCTGCATCAGCTGATCGTACCGACGCTGCAAGCGCTGGCGCATTTGCCGGTGCGAGTGCTGGCCACGACCGGCGGACGGGCGACGGAAGGGCTGATGGAGGCACTGCCGGGCAATGCCAGAGTGCGGGAGTTCATCTCCTTCGAACGCTGGCTGCCGGAGACGGCGCTGCTGATCACCAACGGCGGTTACGGCTCGATCAACTATGCGCTGGACAGCGGCGTGCCGCTGATCGTCGCCGGCACCGGCGAGGACAAGCTGGAGGCGGCCGCGCGCGTGGTGGCCGCCGGCTGCGGCATCAGCCTGCACACCAGCACGCCGACCGCCGAACAGATCCTGGCGGCGGCGACGCGCATTCTGCAACAGCCGATCTATCGGCAACGCGCGGCGCTGGTGCGTGAGGACTATGCCCGCCACGACGCGCTGACGGCGATCGCCAACGAAGTGGCCGCCATTACCGCCTGACCTCGCCGTTCTTCCTTCCTCTGGCGCCGTTTTCGGCGCCTTTTTTCTGCATTTTTTTGCCATGGAAACTGCATGATTATGTACAATCGTCGCAGGCCGCCAAATCGGTTGAATGTTAATCTCACGACAGCGCCGCTGATGAGAACGGAGGAATATCATAATTTTCTAATTATGAAATGAATCCTCTGGCGACGCTGAGGCGGGGCGGTTACCCTGAATCGATAGCCTAATGGGATAGGCGTCAAATCAAGAAGAGAGCAAGTATGAGTGATTCACAAATCCGCATTGCGATTGCGGGCGCCGGCGGCCGGATGGGCCGTCAATTGATCCAGGCGGTGCAGCAGGCGGAAGGCGTGGTGTTGGGGGCGGCGTTGTCGCGCCCGGGTTCCAGCCTGGTCGGCGTCGACGCCGGCGAACTGGCGGGCATCGGCGCGCTGGGCGTCAAGGTGAGCGACAGTCTGGAGAAGGTGGTGAACGAGTTCGATATTTTGATCGACTTCACCCGCCCGGAAAGCACCCGGGGTTACCTGGATTTTTGCGTGGCGCACCACAAGGCGATGGTGATTGGCACTACCGGCTTCGATGACGCCGGCAAACAGGCGATCCGCGATGCGGCGCAGCATATCGGCATCGTGTTCGCCGCCAACTTCAGCGTCGGCGTCAACCTGGTGTTGAAACTGCTGGAGAAGGCCGCGCAGGTGATGGGCGACTATACCGATATCGAAATCGTTGAGGCGCACCACCGCCACAAAGTGGATGCGCCGTCGGGCACGGCGTTGGCCATGGGCGAAGCGATCGCCGGCGCGCTGGGGCGCGACCTGAAAAGCTGCGCGGTCTATGCGCGCGAAGGCCATACCGGCGAACGCGATCCGAAAAGCATCGGCTTTGCCACCATTCGCGCCGGCGACATCGTCGGCGAGCACACCGCGATGTTCGCCGACATCGGTGAACGGGTGGAAATTACCCATAAGGCCTCCAGCCGGATGACTTTTGCCAGCGGCGCGGTGCGTGCGGCTGCCTGGTTGCATAACCGGGATAAAGGTCTGTTTGATATGCGTGATGTGCTGAATCTGGACCAATTATAATTAATTTGCATACCATCGTGATGTGGTTGTATTGATCATAATGCTATGATAATCGGACAATAATTTTATTGTCCTTTTTTTTAACATGAAAAATGAAGTGTTGGTGTGTTTTTGTTTCATTGGTTGTTATTTATTGGTGTTTACCTTGCTGATCATCCCGTTTTTATCCACCAGATCTTATTTCAGCGTCTTTTGGAGCCCATTCTGGCGCCATTTTTCGTCATTCAGCCTCGCAACCGTTTTCTAGCCCCGGTTTTCTGTGTTTTTATCGCCGCTCAAGCCGCATGAGCGGCGAGAACTGCAAAAATAAAACAAAAAACGGCAGTTTGGGTAGACAAGCCGGACACTCATCATTAAAATGCGCCCAATTTGCCAAAAATTGGCCTCGCGGACGGTTTTTGCATTGATTTAGATCGCGATATCTGAATTAATATGCAAATATTGTGATTGATTATTCCTCGGAGGATGTTTTGATAAAGTCAGCGCTATTGGTTCTGGAAGACGGAACCCAATTCCACGGTCGGGCCATCGGGGCAGAGGGAACGGCAGTGGGGGAAGTGGTCTTCAATACGTCGATGACCGGTTATCAAGAAATCCTCACTGATCCTTCCTATTCCCGCCAGATCGTTACTCTTACTTATCCTCATATCGGCAATGTCGGCACCAATGCTTCCGACGAAGAATCCTCCGCAGTACACGCCCAAGGCCTCGTCATTCGTGACCTCCCGCTGATCGCCAGCAACTACCGCAACGAAGAAAGCCTGTCCGACTACCTCAAGCGTCACAACATCGTGGCAATCGCCGATATCGATACCCGTAAATTAACCCGCCTGCTGCGCGAGAAGGGCGCCCAGAACGGCTGCATCATCGCCGCCGACTCGCCGGACGCCGCGCTGGCCCTGGCCAAGGCGCAAGGTTTCCCGGGGTTGAAGGGCATGGATCTGGCGAAAGAGGTCACCACCCAAGAAGCCTACAGCTGGCAGCAAGGCAGCTGGACGCTTGAAGGCGACCTGCCTGAAGCCAAAACCGCCGCGGAACTGCCGTTCCACGTGGTGGCTTACGACTACGGCGCCAAGCGCAACATCCTGCGCATGCTGGTGGATCGCGGCTGCCGCCTGACCGTGGTGCCGGCGCAGACCCCGGCCGACGAGGTGCTGAAAATGAATCCGGACGGCATCTTCCTGTCCAACGGCCCGGGCGATCCGGAGCCATGCGACTACGCCATCGCCGCCATCAAACAGTTCCTGGAAACCGACATTCCGGTGTTCGGCATCTGCCTGGGCCACCAGCTGCTGGCGCTGGCCAGCGGGGCGAAAACCATGAAGATGAAGCTCGGCCACCACGGCGGCAACCACCCGGTGAAGGATCTGGATAACAACACCGTGATGATCACCGCGCAGAACCACGGCTTCGCCGTCGATGAAAACAACCTGCCGGCGAACCTGCGCGTCACGCACAAATCGCTGTTCGACCACACGGTGCAGGGCATTCACCGCACCGACAAAGCGGCGTTCAGCTTCCAGGGTCACCCGGAAGCCAGCCCAGGCCCGCACGATGCCGCGCCGCTGTTCGATCACTTCATCGAACTGATTGAGACTTACCGTTCTAACGCCAAATAATCAGGAGCAGTAAAAAATGCCAAAACGTACAGACATAAAAAGCATCCTGATCCTCGGCGCTGGCCCGATCGTTATCGGCCAGGCGTGTGAGTTCGACTACTCGGGTGCCCAGGCGTGTAAAGCGCTGCGCGAAGAGGGTTACCGCGTCATTCTGGTCAACTCCAACCCGGCGACCATCATGACCGACCCGGAAATGGCCGATGCGACCTATATCGAGCCGATCCACTGGGAAGTGGTGCGCAAGATCATCGAAAAAGAGCGCCCGGATGCGGTGCTGCCGACCATGGGCGGCCAGACGGCGCTGAACTGCGCGCTGGAGCTGGAGCGTCAGGGTGTGCTGGCCGAGTTCGGCGTTACCATGATCGGCGCGACGGCCGATGCGATCGACAAGGCTGAAGACCGTCGCCGTTTCGACGTGGCGATGAAGAAAATCGGTCTGGACACCGCGCGTTCCGGCATTGCGCACACCATGGAAGAAGCGCTGGCGGTAGCCGCTGACGTCGGCTTCCCGTGCATCATCCGCCCTTCCTTTACCATGGGCGGCACCGGCGGCGGCATCGCCTACAACCGTGAAGAGTTCGAAGAGATCTGCGAACGCGGTCTGGACCTGTCGCCGACCAACGAGCTGCTGATCGATGAATCGTTGATCGGTTGGAAAGAGTACGAGATGGAGGTGGTGCGTGATAAGAACGACAACTGCATCATCGTCTGCTCCATCGAAAACTTCGACGCGATGGGCATCCACACCGGCGACTCGATCACCGTCGCACCGGCCCAGACCTTGACCGACAAGGAATACCAAATCATGCGCAACGCTTCGATGGCGGTGCTGCGTGAGATCGGCGTCGAAACCGGCGGCTCCAACGTGCAGTTCTCGGTCAACCCGAAAACCGGCCGCCTGATCGTTATCGAAATGAACCCGCGCGTGTCGCGCTCTTCGGCGCTGGCGTCGAAAGCCACCGGCTTCCCTATCGCCAAGATCGCCGCCAAGCTGGCGGTGGGCTACACCCTCGATGAGCTGATGAACGACATCACCGGCGGCCGCACCCCGGCATCGTTCGAACCGTCCATCGACTACGTCGTGACCAAGATCCCGCGCTTCAACTTCGAGAAGTTCGCCGGCGCCAACGATCGCCTGACCACCCAGATGAAGTCGGTCGGCGAAGTGATGGCCATCGGCCGCACCCAGCAGGAGTCGCTGCAAAAAGCGCTGCGCGGCCTGGAAGTGGGCGCTACCGGCTTCGACCCGAAAGTCAGCCTGGACGATCCGGAAGCGCTGACCAAGATCCGCCGCGAGCTGAAAGACGCCGGCTCTGACCGCATCTGGTACATCGCCGACGCCTTCCGCGCCGGTTTGTCGGTTGACGGCGTCTTCAACCTGACCAACGTCGACCGCTGGTTCCTGGTGCAGATTGAAGAGCTGGTGCGCTTGGAAGAGCAGGTGGCCGACGCGGGCATCAACGGCCTGAACAAAGCGTTCCTGCGCACCCTGAAACGCAAGGGCTTCGCCGATGCGCGTCTGGCCAAGCTGGCCGGCGTCGCCGAGAGCGAAATTCGCAAGCTGCGCCACAGCCACGGCCTGCATCCGGTGTACAAGCGCGTGGATACCTGCGCGGCGGAATTCGCCACCGACACCGCCTACATGTACTCCACCTATGAAGAAGAGTGCGAGTCCAACCCGACCAACGACCGGCCGAAAGTGATGGTGCTGGGCGGCGGGCCGAACCGTATCGGCCAGGGCATCGAGTTCGACTACTGCTGCGTGCACGCCTCGCTGGCGCTGCGCGAAGACGGCTACGAGACCATCATGGTCAACTGTAACCCGGAAACCGTCTCCACCGACTACGACACCTCCGACCGTCTGTACTTTGAGCCGGTGACCCTGGAAGACGTGCTGGAAATCGTGCGCATCGAGAAGCCGAAGGGCGTGATCGTGCAGTACGGCGGCCAGACCCCGCTGAAGCTGGCGCGCGAGCTGGAAGCTGCGGGCGTGCCGATCATCGGCACCAGCCCGGATGCCATTGACCGCGCCGAAGACCGCGAGCGCTTCCAGCAGGCGGTCAACCGTCTGGGCCTGAAGCAGCCGGCCAACGCCACCGTCACCGCCATCGAGCAGGCGGTGGAGAAGGCGGCGGGCATCGGCTATCCGCTGGTGGTGCGCCCTTCCTACGTGCTGGGCGGCCGGGCGATGGAGATCGTCTATGACGAAACCGACCTGCGCCGTTACTTCCAGACTGCGGTCAGCGTGTCCAACGATGCGCCGGTGCTGCTGGACCGCTTCCTGGACGACGCGGTGGAAGTGGACGTCGACGCCATCTGCGACGGCGAGCGCGTGCTGATTGGCGGCATCATGGAGCACATCGAGCAGGCGGGCGTGCACTCCGGCGACTCCGCGTGTTCGCTGCCGGCGTACACCCTGAGCCAGGAAATTCAGGACGTGATGCGTCGCCAGGTGGAAAAACTGGCGTTCGAGCTGCAGGTACGCGGCCTGATGAACGTGCAGTTCGCGGTGAAAGACAACGAAGTCTACCTGATTGAAGTGAACCCGCGCGCCGCGCGTACCGTGCCGTTCGTGTCCAAAGCGACCGGCGTGCCGTTGGCCAAAGTGGCCGCGCGCGTGATGGCGGGCAAAACGCTGGTTGAGCAGGGCGTGACCGAAGAAATTATCCCGCCGTACTACTCGGTAAAAGAGGTGGTGCTGCCGTTCAACAAATTCCCGGGCGTCGACCCGATTCTGGGGCCGGAAATGCGCTCTACCGGGGAAGTGATGGGCGTGGGCCGCACTTTCGCGGAAGCCTTCTCCAAAGCGATGCTGGGCAGTAACTCGGGCATGAAAAAGCAGGGCCGCGCGCTGCTGTCGGTGCGTGAAGGCGACAAGGCTCGCGTGGTCGATTTGGCCGCCAGCCTGCTGAAGCAGGGCTTCGAGCTGGACGCCACCCACGGCACCGCGGTGGTGCTGGGCGAAGCGGGCATCAACCCGCGCCTGGTCAACAAGGTGCACGAAGGGCGTCCGCACATTCAGGACCGTATCAAGAACGGCGAGTACACCTACATTGTCAACACCACGGCCGGCCGTCAGGCGATTGAAGACTCCAAGCTGATTCGCCGCAGCGCCCTGCAGTACAAGGTGCACTACGACACCACGCTGAACGGCGGCTTTGCCACCGCGATGGCGCTGAAAGCGGATCCGACCGAGCAGGTCACGTCGGTGCAGGAAATGCACGCGCGCATCGGCAAATAACCGCGCGATAACGCTACGCCAGGGGCGCTGCAGATGCAGCGCCCTTTTTTATTCAGCGAATTTGTCGGCTGGCGTTAAAAATTTCCGCTATCAATCAGTGGGCAAACTGTCACCCTGTGTGATTGGTATATGCTTGGTGTATTGGCAAGGAACGAAGGAACGACGATAACAATGATTCTGATAATTTATGCTCACCCGTATCCCCGGCATTCGCATGCCAACCAGCGCCTGCTGCAGGCGGTGAGGGATCTCCCCGAGGTAGAGGTGCGCTCGCTGTATGAGCTGTACCCCGATTTCAATATCGACATCAACGCCGAGCAGCGGGCGCTGGAGCGCGCCGACCTGGTGGTGCTGCAGCATCCGATGCAGTGGTACAGCTTCCCGCCGCTGTTGAAGCTGTGGATCGACAAAGTGCTGGAGCACGGCTGGGCCTACGGCCACGACGGCAACGCGCTGGTGGGGAAAGACTGCCTGTGGGCGGTGACCAGCGGCGGCGACGAGCACCACTTCGAGCTGGGCGACTTTCCCAACTTCGCCGCGCTGGCGCAGCCGCTGCAGGCCACGGCGATTTACTGCGGCATGAACTGGCAGCCTTTTTTCGCTCTGCATAACACCTTTACCTGCAACGAACCGGCGCTGCTCGCCGCCGGCGAAGCCTACCGGCAGCGGTTGGTTGACTACCTGATGGAACATGCCGAAGCGGAAACACGGGAGGCCAGCCATGGATAACCACCACATGATGATCGAGGGGCTGATCTACCTCGGCTCCGCCGCGCTGTTTGTGCCGATCGCGGTGCGACTGGGGCTGGGCTCGGTGCTCGGCTACCTGATTGCCGGCTGCATCATTGGCCCCTGGGGGCTGAAGCTGGTGTCGGATGCCGAGTCGATCCTGACCTTCGCCGAGATCGGCGTGGTGCTGATGCTGTTTATCATCGGCCTGGAGCTGGATCCCAAGCGGCTGTGGACGCTGCGCGCCTCGGTGTTCGGCGGCGGCAGCATTCAGATGGTGGGCTGCGGCCTGGCGCTGAGCGCCTTCTGTTACTTCCTGGGCCTCAACTGGAAGGTGGCGCTGTTGATTGGCCTGACGCTGGCGCTCTCATCCACCGCCATCGCCATGCAGGCGATGAGCGAACGCAACCTGACGCCGTCGCCGATCGGCCGCAGCGCATTTGCGGTGCTGCTGTTCCAGGATATCGCGGCGATCCCGCTGGTGGCGATGATCCCGCTGCTGGCCAGCAGCGGCGCCACCACCACGCTGGGCGCTTTCGTGCTGTCGGCGGCCAAGGTGGTGGGCGCGTTGACGATAGTGATACTGCTCGGCCGCTACGTCACCCGCCCGCTGCTGCACTTCGTCGCTCGTTCGGGCATGCGCGAGGTGTTCAGCGCCGTGGCGCTGTTCCTGGTGTTCGGTTTCGGCATCCTGCTGGAGATGGCCGGGCTGTCGATGGCGATGGGGGCATTCCTCGCCGGGGTGCTGTTGGCGAGCTCGGAATACCGCCACGCGCTGGAGAGCGATATTCAGCCGTTCAAGGGGCTGCTGCTGGGGCTGTTCTTTATCGGCGTCGGCATGTCGATCGACTTCGGCACGCTGTTCCATCACCCGCTGCTGATCGCCTCGCTGCTGCTGGGCTTTATGCTGATCAAGGCGGCGCTGCTGTGGCTGATTGGGCCGCTGCTCGGCGTGCCGAAGCGCCAGCGCGGCCTGTTCGCCATTCTGCTGGGGCAGGGCAGTGAATTCGCCTTCGTGATCTTCAGCGCCGCGCAGCTGGCCGGCGTCCTGCCGGTCGAATGGGCCAAGTCGCTGACGCTGGCGGTGGCGCTGTCGATGGCGGCCACGCCGCTGCTGCTGGTGATCGCCGCGCAGCTGGAGAAAAATGCGCCGAAAGAGGAGCGCCCGGCTGACGTTATCGACGACGAGAATGCCAGCGTGATCATCGCCGGCTTCGGCCGTTTCGGTCAGATCGCCGGCCGCTTGCTGTTGGCCAACGGCGTACACACCGTGGTACTGGATCACGATCCGGACCATATCGAGACGCTGCGCAAATTCGACACCAAGGTGTTCTACGGCGACGCCACGCGCGCCGATTTGCTGGAGGCCGCCGGCGCCGCCAACGCCAAGGTGCTGATCAACGCCATCGACGACGTGGAAGACAGCCTGGCGTTAACCGAGCTGGCCAGGCAGCACTTCCCGCATCTGAAGGTGGTGGCGCGAGCGCGCGACGTCGATCACTGGTATCAGCTGCGGCAGCTGGGGGTGGAAAAACCGGAGCGCGAAACCTTTGAAAGCTCACTGCGCATCGGCCGTGAAACGCTTGAGCTGCTGGGGCTGGACGCCTATGAGGCGCGCGAGAAGGCGGATACGTTCCGCCGCTATAACCTGAAGATGCTGGAAGACACGCTGGAGAATTATCAGGACACCGAGTTCCGCATCGCCAGCCTGCAGCGGGCCAAGGAGATGCTCAGCGCGGCCATCGAGCAGGATCAGAATCGGCTGGCGCGGGTGCAGCAGACCGGCTGGCGCGGCAGTATCGACGGCAAGGCGCCGGAGGATGAAGTGGTGGAAGCTAAAGGATAAGAGTAGGGGCGCCAGATCGGCGCCCCTTTTTTTGCTTAGCTCAGTGCGACCTTGATGCCCAAGGCGATCAGCATACCGCCCAGCAGCTTGTCGACGATCTTCTGGGTCTTTTCCAACCCGCGGCGCACCGGCCCGCTCTGGATCAGGAACACCAGCAGCGGCCACCAGATGACCGACAGGCCGAGAATAATCCCCGCGTACCACAGCTTGTCGCCCAGGCCGGAATCGATCTGCAGCACCTGGGTGAATACCGCCAGGAAGAACAGGGTGGCTTTCGGGTTCAGCAGGTTGCACAGGTAGCCTTGCGCAAAGGCGCTCTTCAGGCTGACCTGCTGCTGCGGCAGATTGCTGACGTTCATCTTACCGCCGCCGCGCGACAGCAGCGCCTGGATGCCGATCCACACCAGATACACCGCCCCGGCGTATTTCAGCAGGTTGAACAACCACGGCGTGGTGGTGATCACCACCGCCAGCCCGGCGACGCAGTAGGACATGTGGGTAGCGACGCCGCAGATCACGCCAAAGGCGGTCATCATGGCGGCCAGCCGCGGATAGCGGGCGGCGTTTTTGATCACCAGGAAAAAATCCGGGCCGGGGGAGAGCATGCCGAGGGCGGCAATGCCGGCGACGAACAGCGAAGTTTCAAGCATGGGAGCGTCTCGCGCAAAAGACAGAGTTCTGGCGATAATAACGCCGCTTCCTCTGATGCGCATCAACCCAATGAGGTATTGTTAGGCTCTATGATAATTATTCATCTACCGCCAGCGACGGAGCCCTATGCAGCAGACTAACGCCACAGACATGCCGGAACCGCACCGGCAACAGCGTGAAATAACCCGCCTGTGCATTCAATGCGCGCTGCTGCTGTTGCAGCACGGCGCTGAGAGCACGGTGGTGGAACAGCTGTCGACCCGCCTGGGGCTGGCGCTGGGGATGGACAGCGTGGAAAGCTCGATCTCCGCCAATGCGGTGGTGTTGACCACCCTCAGCCACGGCGCCTGTCTGACCACCACCCGCAAGAACGTCGATCGCGGCATCAATATGCAGGTGGTGACCGAAGTGCAGCATATCGTGATCCTCGCCGAGCACCACCTGGCGGATGCGCACGACGTGGCGCGCCGTTTTGACCGGATCCGGCCGTTGCGCTACCCGCGCTGGCTGGTGGTGCTGATGGTGGGGTTGTCCTGCGGGTGCTTCAGCATGCTCAACGGTGGCGGCGCTGACGCCTTCCTGGTGACCTTTATCGCCAGCGGCACGGCGATGCTGGTGCGCCAAATTCTCACCGCCCGCCATATGAATCCGCTGATCAATTTTTGCCTGACGGCGTTTGTCGCGACGTCGATCTCCGGGCTGCTGCTGCGCCTGCCGGCGTTTAAGGACACCTCGAGCGTGGCGATGGCCGCCAGCGTGCTGTTGCTGGTGCCGGGCTTCCCGCTGATCAACGCGGTGGCCGATATGTTCAAGGGGCACGTCAATACCGGGCTGGCGCGCTGGGCGATGGCCAGCCTGCTGACGCTGGCGACCTGCATCGGGGTGGTGATGGCGATGTCGCTGTGGGATCTGCGGGGGTGGTCATGAGTCTGCTGTGGGCCTTGTTGCAGGAGATGTTGTTGGCGGCGGTGCCGGCGCTGGGCTTCGCCATGGTGTTCAACGTGCCGCTGCGCGCGCTGCGTTATTGCGCGTTGCTTGGGGCCATCGGGCGCGGTTCGCGCATGCTGATGATGCACGGCGGCATGAACATCGAGTGGGCCTCGCTGCTGGCGGCGATCCTGATCGGTATCATCGGTATCTACTGGTCGCGCTGGCTGCTGGCGCACCCGAAGGTGTTCACCGTGGCGGCGGTGATCCCGATGTTCCCCGGCATTTCCGCCTATACCGCGATGATAACTGTGGTAGAGATCTCACATTTGGGCTACAGCGAAGCCTTGATGGAGACCATGATCACCAACTTCCTCAAGGCCAGTTTCATCGTCGGTGCGTTGTCGATCGGCCTGTCGCTGCCGGGTCTGTGGCTGTACCGCAAACGCCCCGGCGTGTGAAATTTCCCGGCGGGAGATCGTTGGTTATTAGATATGCTGATAAGAGCTATCTTATATATTCATCTTGCTTGATTAGCCTATCGACGGCACTCAGGCCTTTACGTATAGTGTCACCAATTTTGCTGCCTACACAGGGTTAAACAATGATTATCAGCCTGATCGCTGCCTTGGCGGCGGATCGCGTTATTGGCATGGAAAACGCCATGCCGTGGCACCTGCCGGCGGACCTTGCGTGGTTTAAACGCAACACGTTGAATAAGCCGGTTATTATGGGCCGCAAGACCTTCGAGTCCATCGGCCGCCCGCTGCCGGGCCGCCACAATATCGTTTTGAGCAGCCGTCCGGGCAGCGAAGCCGGGGTGACCTGGGTGACCTCGATGGATGAAGCGCTGGCCGCCGCCGGCGACGTGGAAGAAGTGATGGTGATCGGCGGTGGGCGTATCTATACCCAGCTGCTGCCGCGCGCCGATCGCCTGTACCTGACGCACATCGACGCCGAGGTCGGCGGCGATACCCACTTCCCGGATTACGAGCCGGACGAGTGGGAAACCACGTTCAGCGAGTTCCACGACGCTGACGATCTGAACTCGCACAGCTACTGCTTCGAGATCCTGCAGCGCCGCTGATTTCAGCGCGTTAGCCAACTCTCCCCGGGGGCGCAAGCAATTGCGCCCCCGGCCTTTTTGCGCCAGTCGTCCGTAACCTTTCCGTCACATTACCTGATTAGTATGAAGCCCAACTCCGAGCGCCCCGGCAACTCTGGTGAATCTTGACCGCGGCGCCATAACTAAAAAGGTAACCACGCTATGACCAAGCAAATTGAGCAATTAGACGCCGACCGCCTGATCGATCCCACTCGCCGCAAACTGCTGCTCGGCAGCGCCGGCGCCGTCGGCCTGGCCGGCTTTCTCGGCGGCGGCATCTGGTCGGTCTCCGCCGAGGCGTTGGCCGAGGATCTGCCGCCGAACAAACTGCTGGGCTTTCAGGGCATCGCCGCCTCTACCGCCGACGAGGTGACCATCGCACCGGGCTACCGTGCGGAGGTGCTGATCTCCTGGGGGGAGCCGCTGGTGGATGGCGCACCGGCCTTCGATCCGCAGGGCAACAACAGCGCCGCCGATCAGGAAAAACAGTTCGGCGACAATAACGACGGCATGAGTTTCTTCCCGATCGACGATCGCCACGGCGTGATGGCCATCAATAACGAATACGTCAACGAGCAATACCTGTTCGCCCACGGCGGCACCAAGGCCACCAGCCTGGAAGAGGTGCGTAAATCCCAGGCGGCGCACGGTGTTTCCATCGTGGCGGTAAAGCGCGTCGGCGACGGCCAGCGTTGGGAAGTAGAGCGCCCGTCGCGCTATAACCGCCGCATCACCGCCAACACCGACATGCAGTTCAGCGGCCCGGCCGCCGGGCATCCGCTGCTGCAGACCGCCGCCGATCCGAGCGGACGCAAGGTGCTGGGCACCTTCGGCAACTGCGCCAACGGCAAGACGCCGTGGGGCACTTACCTGACCTGCGAAGAAAACTTCGATACCTACTTCGGCACCCGTCAGGCCGATTACCCAACCACGCCGGAACAGAAGCGCTACACGTTGAAGGTCAGCGAGCCGGAGCGTAACTGGCCGGACTATGACGAGCGCTTCGACGTGGCGAAGAACCCCAACGAATTTAACCGCCACGGCTGGATCGTGGAGATCGATCCGCTGAATCCGACTTCGACGCCCATCAAGCACACCGCGCTGGGCCGCTTTAAGCATGAAAATGCGGCGGTGACCGTGGCCAAAGATGGCCGCCTGGTGGTGTACATGGGGGACGACGAGCGCGGCGAGCATATCTATAAGTACGTTTCCAAAGGCGTGGTAGATGCCGCCAACCCGGCCAACAATCGCACGCTGCTGGACGAGGGAACGCTGTACGTGGCGCAGTTCGACGGCGACGACGCCGGCAAGCCGCTGAAGGGCAAAGGGCGCTGGATTGCGCTCGAGTTCGGCAAGAACGGCCTGACGCCGGAGAACGGCTTCCGCGATGAGGCCGAAGTGCTGATCTTCGCCCGCAAGGCGGCGCAGCAGGTCGGCGCCACCAAAATGGATCGTCCGGAGTGGATCGCGGTGAACCCGCATGACGGCCGCGCTTACTGCACGCTGACCAACAACAGTAAGCGCGGTGAGGAAGGGATGCCGCTGAACGCCGCCAACCCGCGGCCGAACAATATCTATGGCCAGATCATTCGCTGGGACGAAGGCGGTGACGCCACCGCCGGCACCTTTGCCTGGGACATGTATGCGCTGTGTGGCAACCCGATTGCCCACCCGGAAGGCGTCAACCGCGGCACGCCGAACATCACGGCGGACAACACGTTCAACAGCCCGGACGGGCTGGGCTTCGATCGCGCCGGCCGCCTGTGGATCCTCACCGACGGCAAGTACAGCAACAAGGGGGATTACGTCGGGCAGGGCAACAACCAGATGCTGGTGGGCGATCCGGTCAGCGGCGAAATTCGCCGTTTCATGGTGGGGCCGAAGTCCTGCGAACTGACCGGCATCACCTTCACTCCGGACTACAAGACGATGTTCGTCAACGTGCAGCATCCGGGAGAAGAGGGCGATTCGCACTTCCCGAACAACAGCCCGCGCCCGCGTTCATCGGTATTGATGATCACGCGTGAAGATGGCGGGGTGATTGGGGCGTAAGGCGGTAAAGAGAACCAAGGCGGCCTGGGCCGCCTTTATGTTTGTTTTCAGGACGCGGCCAGTCTGCCGGCGTGGTCAGGCGCTTCGCCACGGTTGGCGGGCTGTGTGAAGTAACGGCGGTCTTCCCAGCGCAGCATCGTCAGATCGCCGCCCCAGCAGCAGCCGGTATCCAGCCCGATCACGCCTTCCGGCGTGCCCTTGCCTTCCAGCGAGGCCCAGTGACCGAAGACGATGGTGTATTCCGGATCCACCAGGCGCGGCAGCTCGAACCACGGCTTCAGCGGCGCCGGCGCGGTGCCCGGCGCATCTTTGCAGATCATGTCGAGCTGGCCGTTGGGGAAGCAGTAGCGCATGCGCGTGAGCGCATTGGTGCTGAAACGCAGGCGCGCCAGGCCGCTCAGTTCCGGCGCCCAGTTGTTCGGCATGTCGCCGTACATGGCGTCGAGAAACAGCGGGTAGCTGTCGCTGCTCAATACCGCTTCCACTTCGCGCGCGCACATTTTCGCGGTGTCGATATCCCACTGCGGGGTGATGCCGGCGTGCGCCATCACCAGCTTTTGCTCATCGTCCACCTGCAGCACCGGTTGGCGACGCAGCCAGTTGATCAGCTCGTCGGCGTCCGGTGCCTCCAGCAGCGGGGTGATGCGATCTTTGGGCTTGTTGCGGCTGATGCCAGCGTAGACCGCCAGCAGGTGCAGATCGTGGTTGCCCAGCACCATGCGCACCGCCGGGCCGAGCGAGCGCACGAAGCGCAGCACGTCCAGCGAGGCGGGGCCGCGCGCCACCAGATCGCCGGTCAGCCACAGCCGATCGCGCTCGGGATCGAAAGCAGCCTGAGCCAGCAGCGACTTCAGTTCATCGTAACAGCCGTGAACGTCGCCGATAAGGTATGTCGACATAATTAATGGATCAGCGTTGGAATGGCTAAGCGAAACACGGGAATAGCGGTGCGGAACGGTTGACCCTGATGGTCCACCATTTCGTAATGGCCTTCCATGGTGCCCAGCGGCGTTTCCAGAATGGCGCCGCTGGTGTACTGAAACTCTCCGCCGGGCGGAATGACAGGCTGTTCGCCGATCACGCCTTCGCCCTGAACTTCGGTTTGGCGGCCGTTGCTGTTGGTGATCAGCCAGTAACGGCCCAGCAGTTGCACGTCGGTCCGCCCCAGATTGCGGATAGTGATGGTATAGGCGAAGACGTAACGCTCTTCTTCAGGGATCGACTGTGATTCCACATAGATGCTCTGAACCTGAATACACACGCGGGGCGAATCAATCATGACAACAACTCCTTATTGCTGCGGCGTCGGATTGGCTGACAGCCAGTTCGCCAGCTTGCAGTACTGCGCCACAGAAATGTTTTCTGCTCTGAGCGAAGGATCGACGCCCAGTTCCGTCAGCTGCTCCGGTGTGAACAGGTCGCCCAGGCTATTGCGGATGGTTTTCCGCCGCTGGTTGAACGCCTGCGTGGTGATGCGGCTCAGCATGCGCACGTCGCCCACCGGGTTCGGCAGCACGCTGTGCGGCACCAGGCGCACCACGGCGGAATCGACCTTCGGCGGCGGCGCGAACGCGGTCGGCGGCACTTCCAGCACCGGAATGACGTTGCAGTAGTACTGCGCCATCACGGTCAAACGCCCGTAGGCCTTGCTGTTCGGGCCGGCCACCAGACGGTTGACCACCTCTTTTTGCAACATAAAGTGCATGTCGCGGATTGCCTGAGTATAGCTGAAAAGGTGGAACATCAGCGGCGTCGAAATATTGTACGGCAGGTTACCAAATACGCGCAGCGGTTGGCCAGCTTCCTCGGCCAGTTCGGCGAAATTCACCGTCATGGCGTCCTGCTGGTGGATGGTCAGCTTGTCTTTCAGCCGCGGGTGGTTCTCCAGCCGGGTGGCCAGATCGCGGTCCAGTTCGATCACCGTCATGCGGTCCATGCGTGCGCCGACCGGCTCGGTCAGGGCGCCGAGGCCGGGGCCGATCTCGACCACCGCTTCGCCCGGCTGCGGGTGAATGGCGGAGACAATGCTATCGATGACAAACTGATCGGTTAAAAAGTTTTGTCCAAAGCGTTTGCGGGCAAAGTGCCCTTGGTGGACTCTGTTATTCATTACAATTAATTATCATTTTAATGGCGAGATTCAGGGCCGTTTGGAAACTGCCGACATCGGCGGTGCCGGTGCCGGCCAGTTCCAGAGCGGTACCGTGGTCGACCGAGGTGCGTATGAAAGGCAAACCGAGGGTGATATTCACCGCGCGGCCGAACCCTTGGTATTTTAGCACCGGCAGCCCCTGATCGTGATACATCGCCAGCACCGCATCGGCATCTTGCAGATATTTGGGCTGGAACAGGGTGTCCGCCGGCAGCGGGCCGACAAGATGGATGCCTTCAGCGCGCAGCGCGTCGAGCGCCGGGATGATGGTGTCTATCTCTTCGTGCCCCATATGGCCGCCTTCCCCGGCGTGGGGATTCAGGCCGCAAACGTAAATGTGCGGCCGGGCGATGCCAAATTTGGTTTTCAGATCGTGGTCGAGGATGCGGATGACTTCGAACAGGCTCTGTTGCGTGATGGCGCCCGGCACCGCCAGCAGCGGCAGGTGGGTGGTCGCCAGCGCCACGCGCAGCTCTTCGGTCGCGAGCATCATCACCACGCGATCGCAGCGGCTGCGATCGGCAAAGAATTCGGTATGGCCGATAAACGGCACGCCGGCGTCGTTGATCACGCCCTTGTTCACCGGGCCGGTGATCAGCGCAGCGAATTCGCCGTTCAGGCAGCCGTCGCAGGCGCGCGCCAGGGTTTCCACCACGTAGGCACTGTTGCCGACGTTGAGCTCCCCGGCGGTGACCGGGTGAGCGAGCGGAACCGGCAGTACGGTCAGCGTGCCGGCGCGTTGCGCTTCGGCCGGTTGCTGCGGCTGGTAGTCGCGCAGCGTCAGCGGCAGGCCCAAACGCTTGGCGCGTTCAAGCAGCAGGGCCGGATCGGCGCACACCACCAGCTCAACAGGCCAATCCTGTTGCGCCAGCGCTGCCACCAAATCCGGCCCTACCCCGGCGGGTTCGCCGGGGGTAATGACGACGCGTTTATTGCTGTGCATCGCTGCCATCGAGGATCTTCACGTAAGCCTGGGCGCGCTGTTCCTGCATCCAGGTCTGCGCTTCTTCGGCGAACTTACGGTTGAACAGCATGCGGTAAGCGCGATCTTTTTGCGCGGCGTCGGTCTTATCCACCTGGCGGGTATCCAGCAGCTGGATCAGGTGCCAACCGAAGGAAGAGTGGACCGGCGCGCTGATTTCACCCTTGCTCAGCTTCAGCAACGCATCGCGGAAGGCCGGATCGTAGATGTCCGGGGAAGCCCAGCCCAGATCGCCGCCCTGCATGGCGGAACCTGGATCCTGCGACAGCTGTTTGGCTTCGTCGGCAAACTTGGCGCGGCCGCTCTTGATCGCTTCCGCAACGGATTGCAGCTTGGCGCGCGCCTGATCGTCGGTCAGCACCACCGAAGGTTTCAGCAGGATGTGACGGGCGTGCACTTCGGTAACCGACACCGACTGGCTCGCGCCGCGGATGTCGTTCACTTTCAGGATGTGGAAGCCGACGCCGGAACGGATTGGGCCGACGACGTCGCCTTTCTTGGCGCTCACCAGACGTTCCGCGAACAGGGTCGGGATCTCTTGCAGCTTGCCCCAGCCCATGTTGCCGCCTTTCAGCGCCTGAGAGTCGGCGGAGTAGGTGATCGCCAGCTTGCCGAAGTCGGCGCCGCTGTTGATCTCACCCACCAGGCGTTTGGCCAGCTCTTCGGCTTTGTCGACCTGCTGCTGAGACGGGTTCTCCGGCAGCGGGATCAGGATGTGGCTGATGTTCATTTCGGTGTCGCTGCCGTTCTGCGCGCCCACCTGTTTGGCCAGCGAGTCCACTTCCTGCGGCAGGATGGTGACGCGGCGGCGCACTTCGTTGTTACGCACTTCGGAGATCAGCATCTCTTTGCGGATCTGCGAACGGTAGGTGTTGTAGTTCAACCCTTCGTACGACAGGCGGCTGCGCAGCTGATCGACGCTCATCTTGTTTTGTGCGGCGATATTGGCGATCGCTTTATCCAGATCGGCGTCGGACACGGTGATGCCCATTTTCTTGGCCATCTGCAGCTGGATGTTATCCATGATCAGGCGTTCGATGATCTGATGGCGCAGCGTCTTGTCGTCCGGCAGCTGTTGGCCGGCCTGCTGGGCGTTGAGCTTCACTGACTGCAACAGACCGTTGACGTCGCTTTCGAGTACCACGCCGTTATCCACGACGGCGGCGACTTTATCCACTTCTTGGGGTGCTGCGAACGCGGCATTGGCGCAAACCACCAATCCGAGAATAAGCGTTCTCCAGTTCTTCATACATTTCCCATTATGTAATCCGCAAATGCGGGTGAAAGTTCTCGTTTTCAAAGTGTTGCAAAGCGTCAGAATGCGCGCTGATACGGCAGAATGCCGGAGCGCAGCATTTCTGCGGAGCCGAGACTATGATCGCTGCTCAGGCCGCGCAGTTCGACGTTGAACGAAACTCTGTTGTCGTAAACGCTGGTATTGTTGCTGTTGTTCCAGTCGGTGATCTTGCGCTCATAGCCCAGGGTCACTGCCCAGCAGCAGGTGTTGTACTTCAGCCCCACCAGCTGATCGGCGGATTGTTTGGCGCGGGTGTCGTAATAATACGCCCCGACCACCGCCCAACGATCGGCGATCGGCCAGCTGCCGGTGATGCCCACCTGCGAGATGCCGTCCTGGAAGGCCGGAACCGTTTTGGTGTTCAACGCCGTCTGGATATATTCCGGCGTGGCGTAACGGTAGTTCAGCTGCACCACGCGCTCGGCATCCTGGCGGTATTCCACCACGCCGTTGCCCAGCGAGACGCTGTTCAGGCGGGTGTCGTACTGCAGGCCGCCGCGCAGGCCCCAACGATCGTCGATTTTCCAATAGGTATCGCCGGCCCAGGCCACGCTGCCGGTATCGTCGTTGTTGTCGTACCCGGTTACCTGGTCGCCGGTGCGCGAACGGCTGAAGTAGTAGATTTGACCCACGGAAGCGTTAAAACGTTCAACCAGCGCGTCATCATAAATGCGGGTGGTCAAACCGGTGGAGACGCGGTTCTGCGAAGCGATGCGATCCAGGCCGCTGTAGGTGCGGTCGCGGAACAGGCCGGAGTAGTCGGTCTGCAGCAGCGTGGTGTCGTAGGTGTAGATGTTGCTCTGGTCGCGGTACGGCACGTACAGGTACTGCACGCGCGGCTCCAGCGTCTGGGTGGCGCCTTCGGCCCAGATCATCGGTCGTTCGAATACCAGCTTGCCGTCAACCTTGAACTGCGGCAGTACGCGGTTGACCGAGTCATCAAGTTCCGGTGCAGCGACGCCTTTACGGCTCTGGTAGTTGGCGGCGAAACCGTCAGGAATATCCTGCTGGTAATGGGTCGCCATCACCTTGGCTTCGGTGTTCAGGCTGGCCCAGCCGTTGGTCAACGGCAGGTTGAGCGTCGGCTCCATATGCAGACGGGTGGCGTCCGGGCTGTATGGGTTGACGCTGGTGAACTTGGCCGCCTGACCGTAGATATGGAAGTCGAACGGGCCGAGGTCGTTCTTGTAGTAGTTCAGATCCAGCTGTGGCTGGACTTTATACGAGTCCGACTGTGAACGATCGGTGTCGTCGTAAATCTGGAACTGTTTGGAGCTCAGCGTGGCGTTCCAGTTCTCGTTGGCATAGCCGAGGCTGAATTTCTGCGTGGCGTAGCCGTCAGTGGTGGAGCCGTACTTGGAGTCCAGGTCGGTGAAGTATTTAGAGTCGCTGACCTTGGTATAGTCGACGTTGAAGCGCCACACCTGATCCATGACGCCGTTGTGGTTCCAGTAGAACAACCAGCGTTTGTTGTCGTCATGATCTTTGCCGTATTCCTTGTCGTCCGGCAGCCAGTCGAACTCCATCAGGCCGAGGCCCGGCTGCACCAGATAACGGAACTCGGTCTGCCACTGCAGGCCGCGCTTGGACATATAGTGCGGCGTGATGGTGGCGTCGTAGTTCGGCGCGATGTTCCAGTAGTACGGCAACATGAACTCGAAGCCGTTGTTGCTGCCGTACTTGGCGTTCGGGATCAGGAAGCCGGAACGGCGCTTGTCGCCGACCGGCAGCTGCAGGTACGGGCTGTAGAACACCGGCACGCCGCCGATGCGGAAGCGGGCGTTCCACACTTCCGCCACCTGTTCTTCGCGATCGTGGATCACTTCGGAGCCGACCACGCTCCAGCTGTCGTCGCCCGGCAGGCAGGAGGTAAAGGTGCCGTTTTCCAGAATGGTGTAACGGTTGGCGCCGCGCATCTTCATCTTGTCGGCGTCGCCGCGCCCCTGGCGGCCTACCATCTGGTAGTCGCCTTCATAGACGTCGGTATCTTTGGTGTTCAGGTTCGACCAGGCCTTCGGGCCTTTCAGTTTGATCTGATTGTCGCTGTAGTGCACGTCGCCGGTGGCGGTGACGGTACGCACCGGCTCCGTCTGGCCGGGTTTTTCCGTCTGGTTCAGCTCAACTTCTTTGGCGGTCAGGGTGCTGTTGCCCTGCTCGACGCGCACGTTGCCGCTGAACAGGGCACTTTTCGGGTAGTCGGCGCGCGAGTCATCGGCATTGATCGTCACCGGTTGGCTGTTCGGATCGCCGCTGACCAAAGGCTTGTCGTAAACGGGAACGCCAAGCATGCATTGCTCGGCCAGATCAGCCAGCGCATGCTGACTGTAGAGTGCCGTCCAAATCATCGTGGCCAGCAGTGTTGGGAAACTTTTTTTCATACGCGGTTTTGGTGTTCCGTCATCAGAGGCGTCATGTCCGGCAAACGGTCAGAGACTATATTACTCATCTGCGTTGCGCTAGTGCTAAATCCAGCCGTTTACTTGCGTCGTCGTTAGGCGCAAAGATAAATGACAGGTATGATAATCCAAATTCTAGGAAAAATCGCCTGCACCCTTTCCTGAAGCGAAGGGGAGTGGGCGGCTTTCGGCATGATAATTGAGGAGTATATGCAGTATTGGGGAAAACTGCTCGGCGTCATCGTCGCCATCTGGTCTGGCGCGGGATTCTGGGGTGTAGTTCTGGGGCTGATTATCGGTCATATGATCGATACGGCGCGCAGCAACAAGCGCAGCCGGGGGTTCTTCACCGACCAGCAAACGCGGCAAACGCTGTTTTTCCGCACCACTTTTCAGGTGATGGGCCACCTGACCAAATCCAAAGGACGCGTTACCGAGGCGGATATCCAGATCGCCAGCCTGTTCATGGATCGCCTGCAGCTGCATGGCGAAGCGCGCACCGCGGCGCAGCAGGCGTTCCGCGAGGGCAAACAGAGTCAGTTCCCGCTGCGTGAGACGCTGCAGCAGTTCCGCAGCATCTGTTTTGGCCGCTTCGATTTGATTCGGATGTTTCTGGAAATTCAGATTCAGGCGGCGTTCGCCGACGGCTCGCTGCACCCGAACGAACGCCAGGTGCTGTACGTCATCGCCGAGGAGCTGGGTATTTCGCGCGCGCAGTTCGACCAGTTCCTCAGCATGATGGAAGGTGGGCGCCAGTTCGGCGGCGGTCAGCAGGGCGGATATTCGCAGGGCGGCTATCAGCAGGCTCAGCGCGGCCCGACGCTCGACGACGCGTGCAAGGTGCTCGGCGTGCGCAGCAGCGACGATGCCGCCACCATCAAACGCGCCTACCGTAAACTGATGAGCGAACACCATCCGGATAAGCTGGTGGCGAAAGGCTTGCCGCCGCAGATGATGGAAATGGCCAAGCAGAAAGCGCAGGAGATTCAGGCGGCGTACGACCTGATCAAACGCGAGAAAGGCTTTAAATAACGATACCCGTCATACTTCGAGCTGCAGGTGTGTTGGCTGCCCGCGCTTACCCCGGTCACGTACTTTTTGTACGCTCCCGGGGCTGCGCTTAGTTGCCGCCTTCCTGCAACTCGAATTATTTAGGGTATCCCTGGGTGATGCGCTTAGAAATCCGGCTCGGCGCGAAAGTGCATCGGCGTCTGGAAGGCGGGGTGGGTGATGCGCAGCTCTTGCGCATGCAGCTGCAGCCGCGGCGCCATCGCCTTGGCCTCCGGCGGGGCGTAGAAACCGTCGCCGAGGATCGGATGCCCCAGCGCCAGCATGTGCACCCGCAGCTGGTGCGAGCGGCCGGTGATCGGCGTTAGCTTCACGCGGGTGCTGCCGTCGGCGTCGCGCGACAGCACCCGATACTCCGTTTGCGCCGCTTTGCCGGTGTCAAAACACACTTTCTGCAGCGGCCGGTTCGGCCAATCGCAGATCAGCGGCAAGTCCACCAACCCTTCGTCATGCTCCATATGCCCCCAAACGCGGGCGATATAGGATTTCTTCGGTTCGCGTTCGCGAAACTGACGCTTCAGCTCACGCTCGGCGGCCTTGTTGAGCGCCACCACGATCACCCCGCTGGTGGCCATGTCCAGCCGGTGCACCGATTCGGCGGCCGGATGATCGGCCTGAATACGGGTCATCAGGCTGTCTTTGTTTTCCGGCGCGCGGCCGGGCACCGACAGCAAGCCGCTGGGCTTGTTGACCACCATGATGTGTTCATCCTGATACAGGATGTGCAGCGGGTCCTGCGGGGGATTGTAGGGTTCCATCTTGGCTCCGCGATAAGGGCCGAACGGGGAGGCGGTTGCCTCCCCGCGTCGCGCCGGTTACTGGTGGGTGACCACCACCAGACGAATGGCGTCCAGGCGCCAGCCGGCTTCATTGAGGTTGGCCAGCACCTGACGGCGGTTGAACTCCAGCGCTTCGACTTCGTCGTCGCGGATGTTCGGGTTGACCGCCTTCAGCGCTTCCAGACGCGCCAGCTCGGCGCTCAGCTTGTCGTCCGCCTCTTGCTTCGCCTGTTCGATAAGCGTGCGCGCCTGCGCTTCCACCAGGCTTTCCGCCTGCTGCAGCATGGCGTGCACGTCTTGCTGCACGGCGTTGACCAGCTTGCTGGAGGTGTGGCGATTGACCGCGTTCAGCTGGCGGTTGAAGCTTTCGAACTCGACCTGCGCCGCCAGGTTGGTGCCCTTGCGGTCCATCAGCATGCGGATCGGCGTCGGCGGCAGGAAGCGGGTCAGCTGCAGGTGCTTCGGCGCCTGGGCTTCTACCACGTAAACCAGCTCAACCAGCAGGGTGCCGACCGGCAACGCTTTGTTTTTCAACAGGGACACTGCGCAGCTGCCGGTGTCGCCGGAGAGGATCAGATCCAGGCCGTTGCGGATGATCGGGTGCTCCCAGCTGACGAACTGCGCGTCTTCGCGCGACAGCGCCCGATCGCGGTCGAAGGTGACGGTGCAGCCGTCCTGCGGCAGGCCCGGGAAGTCCGGCACCAGCATATGATCGGACGGCGTCAGCACGATCAGGTTGTCGCTGCGGTCTTCCTGATTGATGCCGACGATGTCGAACAGGTTGAGCGCGAAGCCCACCAGATTGACGTCGTTATCCTGCTCGGCGATGGCGGCGGCCAGCGCCTGGGCTTTGTCGCCGCCGTTGGAGTGCATCTCCAGCAGGCGGTCGCGGCCCTGTTCCAGCTGCGCTTTCAACTGATCGTGCTGCTGGCGGCAGGCGTGGATGAATTCGTCGAAGCCTTCCTGTTCGGTCGGCGCGGCCAGATAGCCGATCAACTGCTCGTAGCAGCTGTCGTAGATGGTGCGGCCGGTCGGGCAGGTGTGTTCGAAGGCATCCAGCCCCTCGTGGAACCAGCGGCCCAGCACCGCCTGCGCGGTGTGCTCCAGGTAAGGCACCATGATTTGGATATCGTGCATCTGGCCGATACGGTCCAGACGGCCGATACGCTGCTCCAGCAGATCCGGGTTGAACGGCAGATCGAACATCACCAGCTGGCTGGCGAACTGGAAGTTGCGGCCTTCGGAGCCGATCTCGGAACACAGCAGCACCTGCGCGCCTTCCTCTTCGGAGGCGAAGTAGGCGGCGGCGCGGTCGCGCTCGATGATCGACAGCCCTTCGTGGAACACCGCGGCGCGGATCGCTTCACGCTCGCGCAGCACCTGCTCCAGCTGCAGCGCGGTGTCGGCCTTGGCGCAGATCACCAGCACTTTTTCGTTGCGGTTGGCCAGCAGATAGTCCAGCAGCCACTCGACGCGCGGGTCGAAGTTCCACCAGGTGGCGTTTTCGCCTTCGAATTCCTGGTAGATCTGCTCCGGGTACAGCATGTCGCGCGCGCGCGCTTCGACGGACTTCTTGGCGCCCATGATGCCGGAGACTTTGATCGCGGTCTGGTACTGGGTCGGCAACGGCAGCTTGATCTGGTGCAGGTTGCGGTGCGGGAAGCCCTTCACGCCGTTACGGGTGTTGCGGAACAGCACGCGGCTGGTGCCGTGGCGATCCATCAGCATGGAAACCAGCTCCTGACGCGCCTGCTCGGCGTTGTCGCCTTCGCTGTTGGCGGCTTTGAGCAGCGGTTCGATGTCCTGCTCGTCGATCAGCTCGCCCAGCAGGTTCAGCTTGTCATCGGCCAGGCGCTCACCGCTCAGCAGCAGGGTGACGGCGTCGGCCACCGGGCGGTATTTCTGCTGCTCGGCAACGAAATCGCCGTAGTCGTGGAAACGGCTCGGATCGAGCAGGCGCAGGCGCGCGAAGTGGCTCTGTTGGCCCAGCTGCTCCGGTGTGGCGGTCAGCAGCAGCACGCCGGGGATATGCTCGGCCAGCTGTTCGATCACCTGATATTCGCGGCTTGGCGCTTCTTCGCTCCAGGCCAGGTGGTGCGCTTCGTCGACCACCAGCAGATCCCACTGGGCGTCCGCCAGTTCTTCCAGGCGCTGCTTGTTGCGGCGTACGAAGTCCAGCGAGCAGATCACCAGCTGTTCGGTTTCGAACGGGTTGCTGCTGTCGAGCTTGGCTTCGGCGTAGCGGCTGTCGTCGAACAGCGAGAAGTAGAGGTTGAAGCGGCGCATCATCTCCACCAGCCACTGGTGCTGCAGCGTTTCCGGCACCACGATCAGCACGCGCTCGGCGCGGCCCGCCAGCAGCTGCTGGTGGATGATCATGCCGGCTTCGATGGTTTTGCCGAGGCCGACTTCGTCCGCCAGCAGGACGCGCGGCGCATGGCGCTGGCCGACTTCATGGGCGATGTGCAACTGGTGCGGGATCAGGCTGGCGCGCATGCCGCGCAGGCCGGCGAACGGCAGGCGATACTGCTCGCTCTGGTATTTGCGCGCGCGGAAACGCAGCGCGAAACGATCCATGCGGTCGATTTGGCCGGCGAACAGACGATCCTGCGGTTTGCTGAAGGTCAGCTTGCTGTCCAGCAGGACTTCGCGCATCGCCACGCCGCTTTCCTGGGTGTCCTGACGGGTGCCGATATAGGTCAACAGACCGTTTTCCTCTTTCACCTCTTCCACCTGCAGCTGCCATCCCTCGTGGCTGCTGACGGTATCGCCCGGGTTGAACATCACGCGGGTGATCGGCGAATCGTTTCTGGCATAGAGGCGGTTTTCACCGGTGGCGGGGAAAAGCAGGGTAATCATGCGCGCGTCCAGCGCCACGACGGTGCCCAGTCCTAATTCGCTTTCCGTGTCGCTGATCCAGCGTTGACCAAGAGTAAAAGGCATATATTGTCGGCTCGATTCTTTGTAAGTAAGTCTTGTTACCGGGCGGGAAGGGCCGCGGCACCTGTACTGAACGTCTGCTAATCCCGGTTTGTTTTAAATTTGACGGGCAATAGCCGTTCACGCCATGCAGACGTCGCGAGACGGCAGGGCTAAGCGTGGTTCAGTTTTGGGAAGGGCGCTATGGTAATGGAAGGCGGCGCGTTCGTCACCTGCAAAACCGGATGATTTTTCTTAACCTGGCGCAATCTCAAAACAGCCCCATCTGCCCGGTGACCAGCGTGGTGAAATCGTCGTGCAAGAAAGGGAGTATAGCGTCTGCCACCGGTTGCAGCTGGCGTTCGAGGTAATGCTGATAGTCGATGGGCGAATGGCGCGTTTCCAGCGGTTCCGGCCCGGCGACGGTCATCACGTAGCTGATCCAGCCGCCGTTCTGATACTGCAGCGGCCGCCCCTGGCTGCGGTTGTAGTCATCGGCGATGCGCGCGGCGCGGGCGTGCGGCGGCACGTTGCGCTGATAGTCGTCAAGCTTTCTGCGCAGGCGCTTGCGGTACACCAGCTGATCGTCGAAGTTGCCGTTCAGGGTTTTGCCGACGTAGTCGCGCACATAGTCCTGGTAGGGTTGCCGTTTGAAGATGCGCTGATAGAGCTGCTGCTGGAACTGCTGCGCCAGCGGCGTCCAATCGGTGCGCACCGTTTCCAGACCTTTGTACACCATCTCTTCCTCGCCGCCGGCGCGTGCGATCAGGCCGGCGTAGCGCTTCTTGCTGCCCTGTTCGGCGCCGCGAATGGTCGGCATCAGGAAGCGGGAATAGTGGGTTTCGAACTCAAGCTCCAGCGCGTTCTCCAGCCCGAACTGCTGCTGCAGATGCTGCCGCCACCAGGCGTTGACCCGCTGCACCAGCGCCCGGCCGATCTGCGCCGCCTGCTGCTCGTCATGCGGCTGTTTCAGCCACACGAAGGTGGAGTCGGTATCGCCGTAAATCACCTGATAGCCTTCGGCTTCGATCAGCTCGCGGGTTTGGCGCATGATCTCGTGGCCGCGCAGGGTGATCGACGACGCCAGTCGCGGATCGAAGAAGCGGCAGCCGCTCGATCCCAGCACGCCGTACAGCGCGTTCATGATGATCTTCAGCGCCTGTGACAGGGGCTTGTTGTGCTGGCGCTTGGCGGCTTCGCGCCCCTGCCAGATCTGCTCGACGATCGCCGGCAGGCAGTGTTTGCTGCGCGAGAAGCGGGCGTTGCGAAAGCCGGGCACCGAGTCGGCGTCGCTGGGGTGGCGCATGCCTTCCACCAACCCGACCGGATCGATCAGGAAGGTGCGGATGATCGACGGGTATAGGCTTTTATAGTCCAGCACCAGCACCGAATCGTACAGGCCGGGCTGGGAGTCCATCACGAAGCCGCCGGGGCTGTGTTCCTCCGGCTGTTCGCCGAGGTTGGGGGCGACAAAGCCCAGGCGATGCATGCGCGGTATATAGAGGTGGCTGAAGGCCGCCACCGATCCGCCGCTGCGATCGGCCGCCAGCCCGGTGACGGTGGCGCGTTCCAGCAGGAAGTTGAGCAGGTCGGCCTTGGCGAAGATGCGCGTCACCAGCTCGCAGTCCTTCAGGTTGTAGCGGGCCAGCGCCGGCTTGTCTTCGGCGAAGCGTCGGTCGATCTCCGCCATGCGCTGATAAGGGTTGTCGATCGCCTTGCCTTCACCCAACAGCGCCTGCGAAACGTATTCCAGGCTAAAGGAGGGGAAGTTCCAGGTGGCGGATTTCAGCGCTTCGATGCCGTCGATGATCAGGCGGCCGGCGGCGGCGGCGAAAAAGTGGTTCTGTTTGAAGCCGTGCTCGCGCCACTCCAGCAGGTTGCCGCCGCGCCCCAGCCGCAGCGGGATCTGGTAGCGTTCGGCGTGCTTTTGCAGCACCCGCAGATCGAACTGCACCAGGTTCCAGCCGATGATGGCGTCAGGATCGTGGCGCTCCAGCCACGCGTTCAACCGTTCCAGCAACTGGGGGCGGCTGGCGCAGTATTCCAGATCGAAATCCAGCGGCGCATCGCCGCCGTTGGCCGGCCCCAGCATGTAGACCTGGCGCTGGCCGCAGCCTTCCAGCGCGATGGAGTAAAGTTCGCCGTGGGCGGTGGTTTCGATATCCAGCGACACCAGTCTGAGCGTCGGGCGGTAGTCCGGCGCCGGCTTCATCTGGCCATTGAGCAACGGCCCATCGCCGTTGCCCTGGCCGTTGAACCACACCGGCGCGGTGATGAAGCGTTCCATCAGGTAGCGCTCGGGCGGGCGAATGTCGGCCTCGTAGACCGTAACGCCGCCTTCCCGCAGCAGCTTTTCCAGCTTGATGAGCTGACGGTGCTGGCGGCAGTACAGCCCCAGCATCGGGCGGTGATGAAAATCCGTCAGCGCCAGCGGTTTCAGTTCGACTTGCCGCTCTTCGCGCAGCAGCTGTTCCGCGCGCGGCTTTTGTTCGGCGGGGATAAACGCCACCGAGGTTTGCGGCGGTAGACGCAACTGACGCGGGCCCGCGTCGGTCGCCAGCCAAAATTCGACCTCGGTGCCGGCGGGCGTGTCGCGCCAGTGGCGAGTGAGCAGGAAACCCTGTTGCAGTGCTGTCATAACCCCTTCGTCTTCCGCCGGGCGGCGTGCGCGACATTCAGCGAGATGTCGGTTTTGGCGCTAATATAGATAAATTATAGTATGGGTTTTTATACAGTGATTGTCCATTGCCGTGCGGCGTTGCCAAATACGCATACAATTCATCGATTGACTCGTCTGCGGCTGCACTGGAAAATCCTTCGCCCGTTTGGCCGAATAATCCGCAGAGGTGTAATGGAAGCCTATTTACAAGATTTGATCACCCAGTCACTGGCTTTCACCCTGATGGTCGTCCTGCTGGTCGCTTTTCTCGAGTCGCTGGCGCTGGTAGGGCTGCTGCTGCCCGGCACGGTGATGATGGCCAGCATCGGCGCCCTGATCGGCAGCGGCAAGGTGGACTTCTACTACGCCTGGGCGGCGGGGATCGTCGGCTGCCTGCTCGGCGACTGGATCTCCTATTTCGTCGGCCGCGCCTTCAAAGGGCCCTTGCACCGCTGGTCGTTCCTGAAGAAGAACAAAGCGCTGCTCGACAAAACCGAACACGCCTTGCACCAGCACAGCATGGCGACCGTTCTGATCGGCCGCTTCGTTGGCCCGACGCGCCCGCTGGTGCCGATGGTGGCCGGCATGCTCGATCTGCCGCCGTACAAGTTTGCCTTGCCGAACATCATCGGCTGCCTGACCTGGCCGCCGGTCTATTTTTTCCCCGGCATCCTGGCGGGCGTGGCGATCGACATTCCCGCCGGCGCCAACAGCGCGATGTTCAAGTGGCTGCTGCTCGCCGCGGCGCTCACCCTCTGGCTGGCGGTGTGGCTGAGCTGGCGCTGGTGGCGTGAGGGCAAGCGCAACGCCGATCGGCTGAGCCGGTGGCTGACGCCGCTGCGGCTGCGCGTGGTGTGCGCCGTGAGTTGGCTGGCGGCGCTGGCGGTCGGTTATCTGCTGAGCCAGCAGCCGCTGATGCCGGTGTATCGGCACCTGTTGTGGCAGGTGCTGTCTGGGCAATCATAATGGATAGGGGGCGTCAGCCCCCGTTCGCCTTACTGGAAGAACGCTTCCAGCTGTTCAAATACCCGCACGTCTTCGCTGTGGCGCTTCACCTGCAGCACGTCTTCCAGCTTTTCTACCTGGCTTATCATTTGCTCCAGCCGTTGGTCGTCGGCGACCAGTAGCCAAATGCGGCTCTGCTGGCCATCCTTCAGCGGCAGACACAGAATGCCTTCGACGTTGAACGCGCGGCGAGCGAACAGCCCGCAAACGTGCGACATGACGCCGGGATGGTTGCGCACGGCCAGCTCCAGGATCACCTGGGGTTTATCTTGTGGTTGCAGCATGGCTTATTCTCCAATCATGTCGATGTTGGCGGCACCCGGCGGCACCATCGGGAACACTTTTTCGTTGATGTCGATCAGCGCGTGGATCAGGCAGGGGCCCGGGCGTTGGATCGCTTCGGCCAGCGCGGCCTGCGGATCTTCCGCGGCGTTCAAATCGCAGGTGTCCAGCCCGAATCCGGCGGCGATCTTCAGGAAATCGGTGCGCTTCGGATAGGCGGCGGCGAAGATGCGCTGCTGGTAGAACAGGGTTTGCTGCTGGTGCACCAGCCCCAGCGCCTGGTTGTTCATCAAAATGATTTTCACGTCCAGATCGTGTTCGACCGCGGTGGCCATTTCCTGAATGTTCATCATCAGGCTGCCGTCGCCGGAGAAGCACAGCACTTTACGCTCGGGCTCCGCCAGCGCCGCGCCGATCGCCGCCGGCAGACCGAAGCCCATGGTGCCCAGCCCGCCCGACGTCAGCCACTGGCGCGGCCGGCTCAGCGGATAGGCCTGTGCCACCCACATCTGATGCTGGCCCACGTCGGTGGTGATAATGGCGCTGTCGTCCACGCAGCGCGCGGCGGCCAGCACCAGGCCGTAATGGCTCAGCGGATCGTCGGCGTTCGGCATGTTGAACGGGAACTCGCGCTTCAGGTCGTTGACGGTGCTCAGCCACGCGCTGCGCGGCTGCGTGTCGATCTGCGGCAGCAGCTGTTGCAGTACCTGGCCGACGTCGGCATGGATCGCCACGTTGGCCTGTTTGACCTTGCCCAGCTCGGCGCGGTCGATATCCACGTGAATGATGGCGGCGTTAGGGCAGAACTGCTCGGTTTTGCCGATTGCCCGATCGTCGAAGCGCGCGCCCAGCACGATCAGCAGATCGGCCTCCTGCAGAATGAAGTTGGTGCTGCGCGCCGCGTGCATGCCCAGCATGCCCAGCGACAGCGGGTGTTCCACCGGCATCGCCCCCAGCGCCATCAGCGTCATGGTGGTAGGCAGACCGGCGCGTTCGGCCAGTTCCAGCGCCTGCCGATGAGCGTCGGCGCAAATGATGCCGCCGCCCAGGTAGAGGATCGGGCGTTTCGCCTGGTTGATCATCGCGGCGGCCTGCGAAACCAGCGCCGGATCGAAGCTCGGTACGGCGTCCGGCACGGCGATCGGCGGCAGCTCTTCCAGGGTGATGGTGGCGGTCTGCACGTCTTTCGGCACATCGATCCAGACCGGGCCGGGGCGGCCGGACTCGGCGATGCGGAACGCGTCGCCGATCACCTGTGGCAGTTCGCGGATATCGCGTACCAGATGGTTGTGCTTGGTGATCGGAATGGAAATGCCGTAGGTGTCCACCTCCTGGAAGGCGTCGGTGCCGATCATCGAGGAGGGCACCTGACCGGTGATGCACACCAGCGGAATGGAGTCGAGCTTGGCGTCGGCGATGGCGGTGACCAGGTTGGTGGCGCCCGGCCCGCTGGAGGCGATGCACACCGCCGCTTTGCCGTTGGCGCGCGCCATGCCCTGCGCCATAAAGCCCGCGCCCTGTTCGTGGCGCGCCAGCACGTGGTGAATGCGGGTGCTTTGGCTCAGCGCGTCATACAGCGGCAGCGCGGCGCCGCCGGGGATGCCGGCGACGGTGGTGATGCCCTGACGCTCCAGCAGATGAACGATCAATTGTGCGCCGGTGAAGCTGGTGCCCGGCTGAGGCGTGCCCGAAGTTGCCATGTTCCTGTCCTTTCTCAAGGCCGGTGAGCTTTTCTGGGCAGGGTGCTAAAACAAGAAACCCCGCCCGGTTTGCGCCGGCGGGGTTTGGGAATCGATGCGTTGATTCGGACCCTACGGCGCATTGCCGACGACCACCACCACACGCACGACGACCACCGCGGCTGGTAGCGCGGTAACTAGTAGGGTCGAAGTCAGCGAGGATGCGATCACAGGGAACCTTATCATCAGTAAAAAAAGTCAGGTTTTTATAAAAACACAGGCGCAAAATTCGCACAACAGGTTTATTGCCGCAGCATAAAAAACGCGCGTCAGATCACGCTTTACCCGAAATGCCCAGCACGCGCGCTTCGGGCGCGCTGCCGTCCAGCAGGGCCTGCGTCGGGCCGTCGTAGTAGATGCGCCCGTCGACCACCAGCAGCGTGCGCGGCGCGATGCGCGCGGCGTCGTCGAGGTTGTGCGACACCATCAGCAGCGTCAGGTTGCGCTGTTCGCACACCGTCTGCAGCAGTTGCAGCATCTCGTTGCGCAGCGCCGGATCGAGCGCCGAGAAGGGCTCGTCGAGCAACAGGATCGGCCGTTGGCGAATCAAACAGCGCGCCAGCGCGGCGCGCTGACGCTGACCGCCGGAAAGCTGCGACGGCAGGCGCTCCAGGTGCTCCTCCAGACCGACCTGACGGGCGATATGCGCCCGCTGTTGGCGCTGCTGTTCAGTCAGGCGCAGACCGGGATCCAACCCCAGCCCGATGTTCTGCGCCACCGTCAGGTGCGCGAACAGGTTGTTCTCCTGAAACAGCATCGACACCGGCCGTTTGGCCGGCGGCGTGGCGGTGTGGTCTTCGTCGTTCAGCAGCAGCCGGCCGCTGGCCGCCGGCAGAAAACCGGCGATTAAACTCAGCAGGGTGCTTTTACCGGCGCCGCTGGGGCCGAGCACCGCGACGCGCTCGCCCGGCTGGATGCGCAGATCAAAGCGCATCGGCAGGTGTTCGTACAGATAGGTCAGTTTTTCAAGCGTCAGCATGGCGCCCCGGTAAGCGTTCGATCAGGGTAAACAGCAGGAAACACAACAGCAGCAACAGCAGCGCGGTCACCGCCCCGTCGTTGCTGCGGTAGGCGCCAATCTGCTGATACAGGTAAAAAGGCAGGGTACGGAAATGCTCGTTGCCAAACAAGGCGACCACGCCGAAATCGCCGATCGACAGCACGCAGGCGAAGGCCAGCGCCTGCGCCAGCGGGCGGCGCAGCGCGCGCAGTTCGATCAGCCGCAGCCGTTGCCAGCCGTGGATATCCAGCGACAGGCACAGCGGGTTGTAACGTTCGGCGAGGTCGCGCATTGGATTCTCCAACACCTTCAGCGCATAGGGCACCGCCATCAGCGCATTGGTGAGGATCACCAGCGCATAGGGCGACTGCGGCAGCCCGATCGTATCGCTCAGCAGCAGGAAGAAGCCGGTGGCCAGCACGATGCCCGGCATCGCCAGGATCACCATGCCGCTCAGCTCCAGCGCCTGGCCGCCGCGCAGGTGCTGCCGCAGCTTCAGCTCGCGGCTGCTCCACAGCAGCATCATCGTGAGCGCCACGCACAACAGCCCGGCGCCGAGGGCGATGCGCAGCGACGTGAACAGCGCCTGCCACAGCACTGGCTGGCGCAGCACGCTGACGACGGCCTGATTGGCGCCGTCGGCGATCACCGCCAGCAGAGGCGGCAGCAGCAGCAGCAGCGCGGCGGCGATCAGCAGAAAATCGCCGACGCGCCGCCACAGGCTGTCTTCCGGGTTACGCCAGCGCTGGGCGTGGGTATGGCCCACCGGCAGCGCCTGGCTCAGCCGCTGGCTGATCAACACCAGCCCCAGACAACAGCTTAACTGGATCAGTGCCAGCATGGCGGCGCGGCCCAGATCGTAGTCGTAACTCAGCGCCTGATAGATCGCCAGTTCGATGGTGGTGGCCTGCGGCCCGCCGCCCAGCGACAGCACGGTGGCGAAGCTGGCGAAGCACAGCATGAAGATCAACGCGCCGCTCGGCAGGATCTGGCGGCGCAGCGCCGGCCATTCGACGAAGCGGAACTGCTGCCAGCCATTCATGCCCAGCTGGGCGGCCAACTGGCGCTGCTCCACCGGGATATTCTCCAGCGCCTGCAGCAACAGGCGGGTGGCCAGCGGCAGGTTAAAGAACAGGTGCGCCAGCAGAATGCCCTGCAGGCCGTAGGGCGAGAAGCCATACTCGACGCCCAGCCAGCCGCACAGCGTCGCCAGCCAACCCTGGCGCCCATAGACGCTGAGCAGGCCGAACACCGCCACCAGCACCGGCAGCACCAGCGTCATGGCGCACAGCCGCAGCAGCAGCTGCCGGCCGGGGAAGCGGCGGCGATAGAGCGCGCGCGCCAGCAGAACGGCGGGCAGCACCGAAATCAGCGCCGACAGCAGCGCCTGCCAAAAGGTGAAGCGCACCACGTGCCACAGGTAGCTGTCCTGCCACAGGCCGCGCCAGTCGCTGTCCGGCGCGTGACGCCACAGCGAGCCCATCGCCAGCGCGGCGACCAGCAGGATCACGCCGGCGGCCAGCAGCCCCGGCCAGAGCCAGCGGGGGATCAGCGGCTGACGGCGGTTTGCCATGCCCGGATCCAACCGCCGCGTTGTTTGGCCACCTCTTCGGCGCTGTATTGCAACGCGGTATGCGGCACGTTCATCTGCTCAAAGCCGACGGGCAGTGGGGTGTTGATCACCGGGTACATCCAGTTGCCGGTCGGGATGGTGTTCTGGAAGGCCGGCGTCACCATGAACTGCATGAAGCGCTCCGCCAGCTCAGGCTGTTTGGCGGCCTTCAGCTTGCCCGCCACTTCCACCTGCAGGTAGTGCCCTTCGCTGAACGTGGCGGCGGCGTAGAGATCTTTTTTCTCTTCGATCAGGTGATAGGCGGGAGAGGTGGTGTAGCTGAGCACCAGATCGCCTTCGCCTTTCAGGAACAGGCCGTAGGCTTCGCTCCAGCCTTTGGTGACGGTGACGGTCTTCTTCGCCAACTGCTGCCAGGCGGCCGGCGCCTTGTCGCCATACACTTTTTGCATCCACAGCAGCAGGCCGAGGCCCGGCGTGCTGGTGCGCGGATCTTCGTAGATCACTTTCCAGTTGCGATCGCTGCTGACCAGCTCCTGCAGGCTTTTTGGCGGGTTCTTCAGTTTTTCTTTGTTGTAGACGAAGGCGAAGTACCCGTAGTCGTAAGGCACGAAGGTCGCGTCCTGCCAGCCGCCCGGCACCGTCAGTTTGGCGGTGTCGACGTCGCTCGGCGCGAACAGGCCGGTTTGCTGCGCCGCCTGCAACAGGTTGTTGTCCAACCCCAGCACCACGTCGGCGGCGCTGTTCTTGCCTTCCATGCGCAGGCGGTTCAGCAGCGAGACGCCGTCTTCCAGCGCGACGAACTTCAGTTCACAGTCGCACTCGGCTTCGAAGGCTTTTTTTACCGCCGGGCCAGGGCCCCAGTCGGCGGCGAAGGAATCGTAGGTGTAAACCGTCAGCGTCGGCTTGGCGAACACCGGCGCGGCACACAGCAGCAATAAGCAGGGCAGATATGTTTTGACCACGTTGCACTCCTGAAAAATAAGGGGGCAAGGGCATCTGAGGGGGCGAGGCGGCGTCGCCGGTTCGCTGGGCTCAAATCCCTCCGCCGGTATTGACCGGATCAGGTTCGACGGGTGTGCTCTCAGCGGAAAATCGGGCTTATCACGCGGCCCGACTTACCGCACCCCGTTGAGACGGCGCTATTGTAAAGATTAACCGACCCGGGCGAAAGGCGCTTATGCCTCCGGCGGGGCAAACCAGGCGGACTTGAAGTCGAACCAGCCGAGGGTGTTCATCCGCACGCCGCGCATGCTGCGCTGGCCGTGCAGCTGCAGCCAGTGGTGGAACAGCGGATGCAGCTGGTGGTCGCTGACCAGACGCTGGCAGAACTCGGCCAGCGGCAAGCGGTTGGCGCGCCACAGCGCCGCGTCCTGCGCCAGATCTTCGTTCATGCAATGCTGCATCAGCGGCAGTTCGTACAGCGTGGCGAACAGCGAAAACTCCAGCGGCAGATAGAAGTTGGCGCTGCCGAGCCACAGATCGCTGCGCGCGTCGCCCTGGTGCCAGGTGGCGTAATCCACGCTTTGCACGATCAGGCGGATGCCGTGCTGTGCCAGCAGCGGTTCTATCGCCTGGCGGATGGCGTGAAACTCCGAATGTTCATTGAAGTGGGTCATCGTCAGTTCGGTCAGGCCCGCGGGCTTGGGCTGCTGCGCCAGCGTGCGGTTGTGGTGCCAGCGCGGCAGCAGGCCGTACGCCGGCGACCAATAGCGCTGGTAGAGCGGCCCGGCGTGGCTCAGCAGCGAAATGGGGTTGATCAATTCGCACAGCCAACTGCGAATGGCGGGGTCGGCGGCCAGCGGAGAACGCTGATCGAACAGCAGGAAATAGCAACCCTCTTCCAGCCGGCTTTCCAGCTCGCTGTTGCCGGTTTCATCGCCCTGCAGCTGCACGCCGGAGTGCACCAGCTCTTCGGAAAACTCCGGCAGCACCCAGATGTTCACCTCGTCGATCAGCGCCCGGTAGCCAAAATAGTCGTCGAAGGCGTGGATCTTCATCTGGCTGGGAAGGTTGCGCACCACGCGGTAGGGGCCGGTGCCGACCGGATGGCGGGCGAAATCCGGCAGTTCACGCCATTCGCGCGGCAGGATCATGGCCTGCACGCTGCCCAGCAGCCAGGGCAGCCAGTGGTCGGGGCTGCGCAGCTGCACGTCGATAACGAACGGCGTCGGCGAGGTGACGCTCTCGATATGCGAGAACAGCGGTTGCGAGGTCAGTCGCGAAAGGGAAGTGATGACGTCTGCCATCTCCAGCTCGCGGCCGTGATGAAAATGGATCGCCGGGCGCAGGTAAAACCGCCAGTGCAGAGGCGTCAGCGCCTGCCAATGGTGAGACAGATCGGACTCGAGTTCCCCGTTTTCCTCATTTATGCGCGTCAGGCCGTTGAAGATCTGGCGCGCCAAATGGGTCTCCGAACGCCGCAGCGCCGAGCCGGGCAGCAGGTTGTACAGCTGCCGGTAGTAGAGCACCCGCAGGATGTGTTTACCCTGGCGGAAGCTGCGCCCCAGCTGCGACAGCAGCATCTGGCGCACCACGTTTTTGTCGCCCACCAGCTGCACCAACTGATCGATGCGGTCCTGCTCCAGCAGCTCCTCGGCCCGCTGTTGCTGCAGCGCCAGGCCGGTGTAGTGGAACGTGAGCCGTGAACGCTTGCCGCGCCCCGACTCCGCCTGCCAGGTGAGCCAGCCTTCCCGCTGCATGGCGCTCAGCAGGGAGCGCACGTGGCGCCGCGAGCAGCTGAGCACCTCCGCCAGATCCTGCAGCGTGGTGTCAGTGGTTTCACCGTGACAGCGCTGCCACAGGCGGATGAACTGCTGCTGCAATCGGGACGTAGACATAAAAGAGGAACGCTCCTGCCTCAACTCGTCAATTTTTCTTTCCCTATATTACGCCGATAATTTTCATCAATGAAAGGGGAGGGCGTAATCATGAAAGCTTTCTTATCCAGACAGTTCTATCAACGCTATTTCAGCGCGGTGCGCCGCCAGCGCGCCGACTGGCTGAGCGTGGTGCCCGAACAGGCGCGGCTGGCGATGCTGGCGCACCTGACCCAGTGGGATATCAAAGAGATGACCGATAAGCAGTATCGCGAGCACCTGTAAGGGCGGCGGCAACCAATTTCTGAGTAATGGTGCTGTTTCACCAGCCAGTGGGGCGACCCACTGGTTTTTTTATGCGTGGTCATGGCGATATGCTTGCATTTTTCTCGCCGTGACCTAAGGTTCATTCTTCTGCTTTAAGGTCAGGGAAGACGATATGCAACGCCTGAGCCGGTTGTCACTGCGCATCAACCCCATCTTTGCCGCATTCCTGCTGATCGCTTTTCTCTCCGGCATCGCCGGCGCGTTGCTGACGCCGACGCTCAGCCTGTTTTTGACCTCCGAGGTCAAGGTGCGGCCGCTGTGGGTCGGCCTGTTTTACACCGCTAACGCCGTGGCCGGCATCGTGGTCAGCTTCCTGCTGGCCAAACGTTCTGACACCCGCGGCGACCGGCGCAGGCTGATCCTGCTGTGCTGCCTGATGGCGGTCGGCAACTGCCTGCTGTTCGCCTTTAACCGCGATTACCTGACGCTGATCACCGCCGGGGTGTTGATGGCGGCGATCGCCAACACCGCCATGCCGCAGATCTTCGCCCTGGCGCGGGAATACGCCGACAGCGAGGCGCGTGAAGTGGTGATGTTCAGCTCGGTGATGCGCGCCCAGCTTTCGCTGGCCTGGGTGATCGGCCCGCCGCTGTCGTTTGCGTTGGCGCTGAACTACGGCTTTACCGTGATGTTCCTGATCGCCGCCGCCACCTTCGCGGTTTGCGTGCTGCTGGTCGGATTCATGCTGCCTTCGGTGCCGCGCGCGGCGGATGGCGAAGGGTTGCGGGAAGGCGCTTCCGCGCCGATTGCGCCCGCCAGTGCCTGGCGCAATCGCGACGTGCGCTGGCTATTCATTGCCTCAATGCTGATGTGGACCTGCAACACCCTGTACATTATCGACATGCCGCTGTATATCACCGCCGATCTCGGCCTGCCGGAAGGGCTGGCCGGGGTGCTGATGGGCACCGCCGCCGGGCTGGAGATACCGGCAATGCTGCTGGCCGGTTATTACGTCAAACGCTTCGGCAAGCGCAACATGATGCTGCTGGCGGTGGCGGCGGGCGTGCTGTTTTATCTCGGGCTGATAGTGCTGGCGGCCAAGCCGGCCCTGATCGCGCTGCAGCTGCTCAACGCGGTGTTTATCGGCATCGTCGCCGGTATCGGCATGCTCTATTTTCAAGATTTGATGCCGGGCCGACCGGGCGCCGCCACCACGCTGTTCACCAACAGTATTTCGACCGGGGTGATCCTGGCCGGGGTGCTGCAGGGGGCGCTGGTGGAGAACTTCGGTCATGGTTCGGTGTATTGGATGGCGGCGCTGTTGGCGCTGGCAGCGCTCTGGATGAGCGCCAAAGTGCGTGAAGTGTGAGGTCAAACGGCGGCATTCTTGATGCAAGTCATTGAGAAGGCTGAAACGGACGCCCAAGCTGAAGGCATATGGAGCGCGATCGTTGCGCCCACGCCCGTCTCGCTATTGAGACGCCGCCTTGTTGTTTAGAACAGTGGGAACGTTATGGATAAACTCACACCGCTCAAACCGCTTCCTTCCCTGTGCGCCCTCGCCGCCACGCTGATTATCTGGTTCCTCATTCCCGTGCCGGAGGGCGTTGCACCCAACGCCTGGCAGCTGCTGGCGCTGTTTATCGGCACCATCATCGCCATCATCGGCAAGGCGATGCCGATCGGCGCGGTCTCGGTGATTGCCATCGCCCTGGTGGCGGTGACCGGCGTCACCAACCCCGGCAAGCCGGGCGCCGCGCTGGACGACGCGCTCAGCGGCTTTTCCAACCAGCTGATCTGGCTGATCGGTTTTTCGATCATGATCTCCCTCAGCCTGAACAAAACCGGGCTGGGCGCGCGCATCGGCTACTACTTCATTTCGCTGTTCGGCAAAAAAACGCTGGGTATCGCTTATGCGCTGACGCTGGCGGAAACCACGCTGGCGCCGGTGACGCCGAGCAACACCGCACGCGGCGGGGGGATCATTCACCCAATCATGAAGTCGATCGCTGACAGCTTCGGTTCCAAACCCGAGCTCAATACCTCCGGTAAGATCGGTCGCTATCTGTCGCTGGTGAACTACAACATCAACCCGGTCACTTCGGCGATGTTTATCACCGCCACCGCGCCTAACCCGCTGATCGTCAGCCTGATTGCCAAAGGCACTCACGGCAGCTTCGAGCTGTCCTGGTCGATGTGGGCGGTCGCCGCGCTGGTGCCGGGGCTGTGCTCGCTGATCGTGATGCCGTTGGTCATCTATCTGCTGTACCCGCCGGAGGTGAAAAGTACCCCGGACGCGCCGCGCTTCGCGCGCGAAAAACTGCAGGCGCTGGGGCCGGTGACGCTGCCGGAGAAAATCACCCTCGGGGTGTTCGCGCTGCTGCTGGTGCTGTGGGCCGGCATCCCGGCGATGATCTTCGGCCCGGTGCTGGCGGTCAATCCCACCACCGCGGCGCTGATCGGCCTGGCGGTGCTGTTGGCCACCGGCGTGCTGAGCTGGGAGGATGTGCTCAAGCATAAAGGTGCCTGGGACACCGTGGTGTGGTTCTCGGCGCTGGTGATGATGGCCAGCTTCCTCGGCAAGCTGGGGCTGATCGGCTGGCTGTCGCAAACCGTGGGCAACGGCATCGACCATATGGGCATGAGCTGGGTGGGCGGCACGATCTTGCTGACCCTCATCTATTTGTATTCGCACTATTTCTTCGCCAGCACCACCGCGCACGTGACGGCGATGTTCGCCGCCTTCTTCGCCGCCGGCATCGCGCTCGGCGCGCCACCGGCGCTGCTGGGCCTGATCCTGGCGTTCTCTTCCTCGCTGATGATGTCGCTGACGCATTACGGCACCGGCACCGCGCCGATCATCTTCGGCTCCGGCTACGTGACGCTGGGGGAATGGTGGAAAGCGGGGCTGGTGATGAGCGTGGTTAACCTGCTGATTTGGATGTTGATCGGCGGAGCGTGGTGGAAACTGTTGGGCTACTGGTGAGGAAAAAATTCACCCGCCGGGCGGCGGGTGAAGGGGATTAATTCAGAAACGCCGGCTGCTGCGCTTCGTAGCGGGAGATGTCCGCTTCGTGCTGCAGCGTCAGGCCGATGCTGTCCAGCCCGTTGATCATGCAGTGGCGGCGGAAGCTGTCGATTTCGAACGGATAGCTTTTGCCGCCGGCGTTGACCGTCTGGTTCTCCAGATCCACCACGAACTCCGTCCCCTCGTTAGCGCCGACCAGGTTGAACAGCTCATCCACCTGCTGCTCGCTCAGCGTCACCGGCAACAGCTGGTTATTGAACGAGTTGCCGTAGAAGATATCGGCGAAGCTTGGCGCGATCACCACTTTGAAGCCGTAATCGGTCAGCGCCCAGGGCGCGTGTTCGCGCGAGGAACCGCAGCCGAAGTTCTCGCGCGCCAGCAGGATGCTCGCGCCTTTATAGCGCGGTTTATTCAGCACGAACTCCGGGTTCGGCTGTTGGCCGGCGTCGTCGAGGAAGCGCCAATCGTTGAACAGGTGCTGGCCGAAGCCGGTACGGGTCACCTTCTGCAAAAACTGCTTGGGAATAATGGCGTCGGTGTCGACGTTGGCCGCATCCAAAGGCACCACTAAGCCGGTATGTTGAGTAAATTTAGCCACGTTAGCCCCTTAGTGAATATCACGGATGTCGGCGAAGTGACCGGCGACGGCGGCCGCGGCGGCCATCGCCGGGCTGACCAGGTGGGTACGCCCACCGCGGCCCTGACGCCCTTCGAAGTTACGGTTGCTGGTGGATGCGCAGCGCTCGCCCGGATTCAGGCGGTCGTTGTTCATCGCCAGGCACATCGAACAACCCGGCAAACGCCATTCGAAACCGGCTTCGATAAAGATTTTGTCCAACCCTTCGGCTTCCGCCTGGGCCTTCACCGGGCCGGATCCCGGCACCACGATGGCCTGCACGCCGCTGGCGACCTTGCGCCCCTTGGCGATCGCCGCCGCCGCGCGCAGATCTTCGATGCGTGAGTTGGTGCAGGAGCCGATGAACACTTTATCGATCGGCACGTCGGTCAATTTGATACCCGGTTTCAAATCCATGTAGGCCAAGGCTTTTTCCGCAGAGGCGCGTTCGACCGGATCGCTGAACGATTCCGGCGCCGGGATCGCCTGATTGACGGCGATCACCTGGCCGGGGTTGGTGCCCCAGGTGACCTGCGGCGCGATCTCTTCGGCGTGCAGCGTCACCACGGTATCGAATTGGGCGTCGGCATCGGACTTCAGCGTGCGCCAATAGGCGACCGCCTGCTCCCAGTTTTCGCCGGTTGGTGCGAACTGGCGCCCTTTCAGGTAGGCGAAGGTGGTGTCGTCCGGTGCGACCAACCCGGCCTTGGCGCCCATTTCGATCGCCATGTTGCACAGGGTCATGCGGCCTTCCATGCTCAACGCTTCGATTGCCTTGCCGCAGAACTCCACCACGTGGCCGGTGCCGCCGGCGCTGCCGGTTTTGCCGATCACCGCCAGCACGATGTCTTTGGCGGTAATGCCCTCGGCGGCGTCGCCGGTGACTTCAATCTTCATGGTCTTGGCGCGGCCCTGCTTCAGGGTCTGGGTCGCCAGTACGTGTTCCACCTCGGAGGTGCCGATGCCGAACGCCAGCGAGCCGAAAGCGCCGTGGGTGGCGGTGTGCGAGTCGCCGCAGACGATGGTCATGCCCGGCAGCGTCATGCCTTGCTCAGGCCCGATCACGTGTACGATGCCCTGGAACGGGTGATTCAGGTCATACAGCGAAACGCCGAATTCCGCGCAGTTCTTGATCAGCTCCTGCATCTGGATGCGCGCCATTTCGCCGCTGGCGTTGATGTCTTTGGTCTGGGTCGACACGTTGTGATCCATGGTGGCGAAGGTTTTGCCGGGCTGGCGCACCTTGCGGCCCATGGCGCGCAGGCCGTCGAACGCCTGCGGCGAAGTGACTTCGTGCACCAGGTGACGGTCGATATACAGCAACGGCGTTTCGTTCGGCGCTTCGTGCACCACGTGGGCGTCGTACAGCTTCTGGTATAAGGTCTTGGCCATGTTATGCCCCCTGAGCTACAAAGCGAGCGATGATGTCGCCCATTTCATCGGTGCTGACGGCTTTGCCGTCACCGGCCAGATCGGCGGTGCGGTAGCCCTGTTCCAACGCCTGGTTGATGGCGCGCTCCACGGCGTCGGCCGCTTCATCGGCGCCCAGGCTGTAACGCAGCAGCAGGGTGGCGGACAGGATCTGCGCAATCGGGTTGGCGATGCCTTTGCCTGCAATATCCGGCGCGGAACCGCCCGCCGGTTCGTACAGGCCGAAGCCTTGCTCGTTCAGGCTGGCGGACGGCAACATGCCCATCGAGCCGGTGATCATCGCGCATTCGTCGGACAGGATGTCGCCGAACAGGTTGGAGCACAGCAGCACGTCGAACTGGGACGGATCCTTGATCAGCTGCATGGTGGCGTTGTCGATATACATGTGCGACAGCGACACGTCCGGGTAATCCTTGGCGACCTGATTGACCACCTCACGCCACAGGATGGAACTCTGCAGCACGTTGGCCTTGTCGATCGACGTCACCTTGTTACGGCGCTTGCGGGCGGATTCGAAGGCGATGCGCGCGATGCGTTCAATCTCGAAACGGTGATACACCTCGGTATCGAAAGCGCGCTCCTGCATGCCCTGGCCTTCGCGGCCCTTTGGCTGGCCGAAGTAGATGCCGCCGGTCAGTTCGCGCACGCACAGAATGTCGAAGCCGCGGGCGGCGATGTCGGCGCGCAGCGGGCAGAATGCCTCCAGCCCTTGATACAGGCGCGCCGGGCGCAGGTTGCTGAACAGCTTGAAGTGCTTGCGCAGCGGCAACAGCGCGCCGCGTTCCGGCTGCTCGGCCGGCGGCAGGTGTTCCCATTTCGGGCCGCCTACCGATCCGAACAGGATGGCGTCGGCCTGCTCGCAGCCGGCGACGGTCGCCGGCGGCAGCGGGCTGCCGTGGCGATCGATGGCGATGCCGCCGACGTCGTATTCGGCAGTGGTGATGCGAATGTCAAAGCGTTGACGCACCGCGTCCAACACTTTGCGCGCCTGAGCCATTACTTCCGGGCCGATGCCGTCTCCGGGCAAGACGGCAATGTGATAAGTCTTCGTCATGTTCACACCGTTTCCTGATTATTTTGATGTTTGTTTTGCTGCAGGCGCTGCTTTTCTTTTTCTACCTGCTGTGAGCGCCAAATATTGTTCAACACGTGCACCATCGCCTTGGCGGAGGATTCGACGATGTCGGTCGCCAGACCTACGCCGTGGAAGCGGCGGCCGTTGTAAGAGACCACGATATCCACCTGGCCCAGCGCGTCGCGGCCATGGCCCTTGGCGGTCAGCTGGTATTTCACCAGCTCGATCGGGTAGTCGGTGATGCGGTTGATTGCCTGATAAACCGCATCGACCGGGCCATTGCCGGTGGCGGCCTCGGCTTTCTCTTCGCCGCCGCAGATCAGTTTCACCGAAGCGGTGGCCATGATGCTGCTGCCGGACTGCACGCTGAAGTAGCCCAGGCTGAAGTGCTCCGGCTCTTCCTGCTGTTTATTGATGAAGGCCAGCGCCTCCAGGTCATAGTCGAACACCTGGCCCTTTTTGTCGGCCAGCTTCAGGAAGGCGGCGTACAGGGTATCCAGGTTGTAGTCCTGCTCCTGGTAGCCCATCTCTTCCATGCGGTGTTTCACCGCCGCACGGCCGGAGCGGGAAGTCAGGTTCAACTGCACGTCCTTCAGGCCGATCGACTGCGGGGTCATGATTTCGTAGTTTTCGCGGTTCTTCAGCACGCCGTCCTGGTGAATGCCGGAGGAGTGGGCGAAGGCGTTGGAGCCGACGATCGCCTTGTTGGCCGGGATCGGCATGTTGCACAGCTGGCTGACGATCTGGCTGGTGCGGAAAATTTCCTGATGATTGATGTTGGTGTGCACGTTCATGATGTCCTGGCGCACTTTAATCGCCATGATCACCTCTTCCAGCGAACAGTTGCCGGCGCGTTCACCGATGCCGTTCAGGGTGCCTTCCACCTGACGGGCGCCGGCCTGTACCGCGGCGATGGAGTTGCCGACCGCCATGCCCAAATCGTCGTGGCAGTGCACGGAGATGATGGCTTTGTCGATGTTCGGCACGCGGTCATACAAGGTGGTGATGATGCCGCCGAACTGGTTCGGCGTGGTGTAGCCGACGGTGTCCGGGATATTGATGGTGGTGGCACCGGCATTGATGGCGGCTTCGACCACGCGGCACAGATTGTCGATCGGTGTGCGGCCGGCGTCTTCACAGGAGAACTCTACGTCGTCGGTGTAGTTGCGGGCACGTTTGACCGAGCGCACCGCCATCTCCAACACTTCGTCGAACGAGCGTTTCAGCTTCGATTCAATGTGCAGGGTCGAGGTGGCCAGGAACACGTGGATGCGGAACGCTTCGGCGACGCGCAACGCTTCTGCGGCCACGTCGATGTCTTTGTCTACGCAGCGGGCCAGGCCGCAGACGCGGCTGTTCTTGATCTGGCGCGCGATGGTTTGCACCGATTCGAAGTCGCCCGGCGAGGAGACCGGGAAGCCGACCTCCATCACGTCGACGCCCATTCTCTCCAGCGCCAGCGCAATCTGAATCTTCTCTTTTACGCTCAGGCTGGCCTGCAATGCCTGTTCGCCATCACGCAGCGTGGTATCGAAAATAATGACTTGTTGGCTCATCGGTGCATTCCTTATCGTGTTGATTTCACGCTAAGCGGGCAAAAAAAAACCCGCGCAGTAGCGCGGGTTTCTTATGGGTGATCGGCTGAGTCAGCTCCGAACTTCGTCCACAGGCATACCGCGCAAACAAGATGCGTTAAGTAGTAGGCCTAGTAGACGGTGAGTACGGATCATAAGGGTTCAGCTTCTCTTAAATGGGGTGTCTGCCTAATTTGATACGTGATTGCCCTGGCGATGTCAACACCTGATTGAATGCGGGGACAATGCATCGGCGAATCGGCCGAACAGAGGATCATGCGGCAAAAAAGCGACGCCCTAGAGAAAAAACGGGGCCAGTTTGCGTGCTGCTTAGCATAAACGAATCGAATATATACTGCGCTAATTGCTTCTGGATTTCGTTGCGTTAAGATTTGTGATGAAAAAATAAGAGGAATTAATCACGGGGGGCAATAAAATAACATTTTTAATACAAATGATTTAAATTAAATTCATATGATTAATTGATTGTTTTAGTCATAATATAACAAAATAATGCGTTTTTACACAAAGTGAGCGGTGTTTTTAGATGGTTTGATTGCTTATGATGTGTTTCTATAGTTTGTCTCATACTGTGCGGTTAGGTTGTTTAATTGTCTTAATCATTGTTGATACCTAATTATTAGTACCACCCAGGTGGCATTCTTCCCGCTGACGGGAGAAGCTGCTGACATGTATTCCACATACGACTTATATCGTGACGATAACACGAGGTTTTTTATCGGCTGATGGCGGTAATGGCAGGATTTGTCGTGCAAAGATAAGGCAATGCGGCGTTTCATTGTTTGTCGAGCACAAGGATTAGATTATCTACACAGGATTTAGTGGAGTGAAATATGGCTGAATATGATTCAGAAATCGCCATGGTCAAAGAGCCGGCGGACATTCATTTGCGCAGCGTCGATCTTAATTTGCTGACGGTGTTTGACGCCGTGATGCAAATGCAAAATATTACGCGAGCCGCTAATTCGTTAGGGATGTCGCAGCCGGCGGTGAGCAACGCGGTGGCGCGCCTGAAGGTGATGTTCAACGATGAGCTGTTCGTGCGCTGTGGGCGCGGGATCCAGCCCACCATGCGGGCCAGGCAGCTTTTTGGGCCGGTGCGGCAAGCGTTGCAGCTGGTGCAAAATGAGTTGCCGGGCGCCGAGTTCGAACCGCTGACTAGCACGCGAGCATTCTCCCTGTCGCTGTGTAGCCCGCTCGATTTGCGTCTGGGCGCCGGGATAATCAATCACGTCAAACAGATCGCGCCGCAGCTTAACCTGCAAATAAAGTCGTACATCAACAATAATATTGAGCATCAATTGCGTTATCAGGACGTCGAGTTTGTCATCGGCTACAGCCGTTTCGAATCGGCGGAGTTTCGCAGCCTGGCGATGTTCGACGACGAATTAGTGCTGGCGGTTGCGCAGGCGCATCCGAGAATAGGCGAGGAGGTGACGCCGGAGCACATGCTGGCCGAGCAGCACGCTGCGGTTTCCCTGGAGAGTTTTGGATCGTTCAGTAAACCTTTTTATTTAGAGGAGCCGATGCTGCGCGCCGTGACGCAACAGTGCACGGATCTCTACAGCGTGTTGAATATGGTGTCGCAAACGGAAATGGTGGCGATTGCGCCCGCTTGGTTGGTGCGACAGCAGACGGAAGCGTTGAAAATAAAGGCGGTTCCTTTATGTGGCAACGAGAATAAAGCCACCTGCTATCTCTCCTGGCATGAATCCTCCGAGCGGGATAAAGGCCACCAGTGGATGAAATCTGTCCTGATTGAGGCGGGTAACCCAAAGTAAAGCGATAAAGAATGGGAGCCACATAAAGATAATATTCAACTGAGCGTTTTTTTCTCATGATAAAAACTAAGAACTATCTGTGTTTTTATTAAGATGTTTCTTGGTTTTACGGCGATAAAATAACTTATTTTCAGAGTGAGTTTGTTCGTTCAGCAAAAATAATTAATATAAATTAATATTCTGATTTTTACTTTCCGGCTGGTATTTTAAACTAACTCGATGTGGCGGCCCGGATGGGCCGCGTTTTATTGCCATCAGTAAACCTTTTCCTCCCCGTTTTGTCCAACCAATGAAAGTGCGGAAGCCGGACTGAGTTTTGGCTCACACTTCTACGCTGAAATCGCTTTTCCCCCTGTCTGAGACTAGGTAGACTGCGCAGAAAAAAGTAAACACGTGTAAGCTGAGATGAGGGCCGTAAGGCGTCGTTCCGGCTTAACTGTTTGATTCATTTCAGGCTTAGAGCACTATGATCACTAATCTGCTGCAATACCATTTGATCCATCGTATACAGCATCAAATCATCCACCGAGCCGATCGCACAGCTTTTCGCCAATGGTCGCCCAACGGCGAGTTGCAGCTGACCTGGGGAGAGGCCGCCACTCGTATTGACCGCATTGCCGCCGGGCTGCTGGGGCTGGGCGTCGAAGTACAAGAACGCATCGGTATTTTCGCCAATAACACGATGGCCTGGGCGTTGACCGATCTCGCTATCCTTCACCTGCGCGGCATCAGCGTTCCGCTCTATTCCACCAACACGCCGGCACAGGCGGCGTTCGTCACCAACGACGCCGACATCCGTATACTGTTCGTCGGCGAGCAGGCGCAGCTTGACGCCGCCATCGCGCTGCGCGGCGTCTGCCCGCAGCTGCGCCATATTGTTGTCTTCGACGAGGGGGCCGATCTGCGCGGCTGCGAGATCGCACAGCATCTGAGCACCTTCGAGCGCGCTGCCGATCCGGCGGCTTTTGCCGCTCAACGCCAGCAGCGTATTGAAGAGTGCGACCTGCAGGATCTCTTCACCCTGATCTATACCTCGGGCACTACCGGCGAGCCGAAAGGGGTGATGCTGGACTACCGCAACCTGGCGGCGCAGCTCTACCTGCATGATGAAAGGCTGACGGTCGGCGAAGAAGATGTGTCGCTCAGCTTCCTGCCGCTGTCGCACGTTTTTGAGCGGGCCTGGAGCTTCTTTGTGATGCATTCCGGCGCGCAGAACGTTTTCCTGCCGAACACCGACTGGGTGCGGGAAGCGATGGGGCAGGTCCGCCCGACGCTGATGTGTGCGGTGCCGCGTTTCTACGAGAAGATTTTCAGCGCGGTGCACGAAAAAGTGGCGCGCGCCCCTTGGCTGCGCCGTGCGTTGTTCCACTGGGCGATCGTCTGCGGCGAGCGCAAATTCCTGCAGGAGCGCGCCGGCAAACCGTTGGGCAAAGTGTTCGACTTCACCCACCGCTGGGCCGATAAGCTGGTGTTGAGCAAGCTGCGCGGTATCCTCGGCGGCCGGGTGCGCTTTTTGCCGGCGGCGGGCGCCAAGCTGGACGACAATGTGATCCTGTTTTTCCAGGCGATGGGCGTCAACATCAAGTACGGTTACGGCATGACCGAAACCTGTGCGACCGTCTCCTGCTGGGAAGAGGGGCATTTCCGCTTCGGCTCCATCGGTAAACCGCTGCCGGAGGTCGAGGTGCGCATTGGCGAGGAAAATGAAATCCAGGTGCGCGGGCCGATCGTGATGCGCGGCTATTTCAACAAACCTTTGGAAACCGCCGCGACCTTTACCGAGGACGGCTGGCTGAAAACCGGCGACGCCGGGGCGATCGATGAAGAGGGCAACCTGTTCATCACCGAACGCCTGAAAGATTTGATGAAAACCTCCGGCGGCAAATATATCGCGCCGCAGATGCTGGAAGGCACGCTGGCGCAGGATCGCTTTATCGAGCAGGTGGCAATCATCGCCGATGCGCGTAAATTCGTTTCCGCGCTGATCGTGCCGTGCTTTGAGTCGTTGGAAGAGTACGCGAAGTCAGTGAACCTGAAATACCAGGATCGCCTGGAACTGCTGCGCAACGGCGAAATCCTCGAGATGTTCGAAAAGCGCCTGCGCGAGATGCAAAAGGAGCTGGCGCGCTTCGAACAGGTGAAGAAGTTCACGCTGCTGCCGGCGGCCTTTTCGATGGAGCTGGGGGAGTTGACGCCAACGCTGAAGCTGCGCCGTAAAGTGATCCTGCAGCGCTATCAGCGTGAAATCGACTCGATGTACCAGGAACAGGCCTGACGCCGCCGCCGGGCCATGCACCCGGCCAAAAAAGCGGCATATCCTTCACCTGATTTAGTTCTGTAATTTTCCCCCTGTTCGAAACAATGCCTAGCCTGACAACCCCGAGGCTAGCGCATTGTTTTTATAAAGCCGCGATCTCCAGCTGCTTGGCAATAACCCCGCTACCGTTAAGCCATTTTGCCGTTTGCCTGCCCCATATTCTGACGTTATGTTAATTCGATAGCGACAACCCATAAAAACTTTGGGGCATTGCCCCGCAGCAGGCGCTACGTTCCGGCGCCAGAGAAGAATAAGCAAGCCTGGAGGCAAACCCATGGAGATGTTGTCAGGAGCCGAGATGGTCGTCCGATCGTTGATCGATCAGGGCGTTAAGCATGTATTCGGCTACCCCGGCGGGGCGGTGCTCGATATCTACGACGCTCTGCATACGGTAGGAGGGATCGATCATATTCTGGTGCGCCACGAGCAGGGGGCGGTGCACATGGCCGACGGCTACGCGCGCGCCACCGGTGAAGTGGGCGTGGTGCTGGTGACCTCCGGCCCCGGCGCCACCAACGCCATTACCGGCATCGCTACCGCCTATATGGACTCGATCCCGATGGTGGTGCTGTCGGGGCAGGTGCCCAGCTCGCTGATCGGCTACGACGCCTTCCAGGAGTGCGATATGGTGGGGATTTCTCGCCCGGTGGTGAAGCACAGCTTCCTGGTAAAACGCACCGAAGACATCCCGGCGGTGTTGAAGAAGGCGTTCTACCTGGCTTCCAGCGGCCGCCCCGGCCCGGTGGTGATCGATCTGCCGAAAGATATCGTCGGCCCGGCGGTGCGGATGCCTTATGCCTACCCGCAGGACGTGAGCATGCGTTCTTATAACCCGACGGTGCAGGGCCACCGCGGGCAGATCAAACGCGCGTTACAAACCATTCTGGCGGCCAAAAAGCCGGTGATGTACGTCGGCGGCGGCGCGATCAACGCCGGTTGCGAGGCCGAACTGTTGGCGTTGGCGGAGCAGCTGAACCTGCCGGTGACCAGCAGCCTGATGGGATTGGGCGCTTTCCCCGGCACCCATCGCCAGAGCGTCGGCATGCTCGGCATGCACGGCACCTATGAAGCCAACAAAACCATGCACCATGCCGACGTGATCTTCGCCGTCGGTGTGCGCTTCGACGATCGCACCACCAATAACCTCGCTAAATACTGCCCGGACGCCACCGTGCTGCACATCGATATCGATCCGACTTCGATCTCCAAAACGGTGGACGCCGATATTCCGATCGTCGGCGATGCCAGGCAGGTGTTGGTTCAGATGCTGGAGCTGCTGGCGCAGGACGAGAAAGCGCAGGATCACGACGCGCTGCGCGATTGGTGGCAGTCTATCGAGCAGTGGCGTGCCCGCGACTGCCTGGGTTACGACAAGCACAGCGGCACCATCAAGCCGCAGGCGGTGATCGAAACCCTGCATCGACTGACCAAAGGCGACGCCTATGTCACCTCGGACGTGGGCCAGCACCAGATGTTCGCCGCGCTCTATTATCCATTCGACAAACCGCGCCGCTGGATCAACTCCGGCGGCCTCGGCACCATGGGCTTCGGTTTGCCGGCGGCATTGGGCGTCAAGCTGGCGCTGCCTGAGGAAACCGTGGTGTGCGTGACCGGCGATGGCAGCATTCAGATGAACATTCAGGAGCTGTCCACCGCGCTGCAATATAACCTGCCGGTGGTGGTGGTGAACCTCAACAACCGCTATCTGGGCATGGTGAAGCAGTGGCAGGACATGATTTATTCCGGCCGTCACTCGCAGTCCTACATGGATTCTCTGCCGGACTTCGTCAAGTTGGCCGAGGCTTACGGCCATGTCGGTATCGCCATCCGCACGCCGGATGAGCTGGAAAGCAAGCTGGCGCAGGCGCTGGCGGAAAAAGAGCGGCTGGTGTTCGTCGACGTGACCGTCGATGAAACCGAACATGTTTACCCGATGCAGATCCGCGGTGGAAGCATGGACGAAATGTGGCTTAGCAAAACGGAGAGGACCTGATCATGCGCCGTATTTTATCTGTCTTGCTGGAAAACGAATCCGGCGCTTTGTCGCGCGTGGTCGGGCTGTTTTCCCAGCGCGGTTATAACATCGAGAGCCTGACGGTGGCACCGACCGACGATCCGACGCTGTCGCGCATGACTATCCAGACCGTCGGCGACGAGAAAGTGCTGGAGCAGATTGAGAAACAGCTGCACAAGCTGGTGGATGTGCTGCGCGTCAGCGAGCTGGTGCAGGGCGCCCACGTCGAGCGCGAGATCATGCTGGTGAAGCTGCAGGCCAGCGGCTACGGCCGTGAAGAGGTGAAGCGCTGCGCCGACATTTTCCGCGGCCAGATCGTCGATGTGACGGCGACGCTGTACACGGTACAGCTGGCCGGCACCAGCGACAAGCTCGACGCCTTCCTGAGCGCGGTGCGTGAAGTGGCGGAGATCGTGGAAGTGGCCCGTTCCGGCGTGGTTGGCGTGTCGCGCGGCGACAAAATCATGCGCTGAGCGCGGTCTGGCGGCGAATAATCGGGGGCGCGGCGTGGCTGCGCCCTTTGTTTTTCGGTATTTTTTGCCCGATTGCTGGCACCTTTCGGCAAAAGCGGTTGCTAGGCAGTGTTTTCTGCTGTTAGATCGCAGAGGCTGGATTGAATAACCGTACGGGATGTCATGGTTAATCCGAGCACAGCCTTCACTTCTATTTTCAGCGTCATTAAGGGGTTAATGTGAAACTGGATGAAATCGCGCGTCTCGCGGGCGTTTCGCGCACGACGGCCAGTTACGTCATCAACGGCAAGGCGAAGCAGTATCGTGTCAGCGATAAAACCGTCGAGAAAGTGATGGCCGTGGTCAGGGAGCATAACTATCACCCGAATGCCGTCGCGGCGGGGCTGCGCGCCGGGCGTACCCGTTCTATCGGTCTGGTGATCCCGGATCTGGAAAATACCAGCTATACCCGCATCGCCAACTACCTGGAACGCCAGGCGCGCCAGCGTGGTTACCAATTGCTGATCGCCTGTTCCGAAGATCAGCCGGACAACGAAATGCGCTGTATCGAGCACCTGCTGCAGCGCCAGGTGGACGCCATCATCGTCTCCACCGCCTTGCCGCCGGAGCATCCTTTCTATCAACGCTGGGCCAACGATCCGCTGCCGATCATCGCGCTGGACCGCGCGCTGGATCGCGAGCATTTCATCAGCGTCGTCGGGGCCGATCAGGAAGACGCCTTTGCGCTGGCGCAGGAGCTGCGCACCTTCCCGGCTGAATCGGTGCTGTATCTGGGCGCCTTGCCGGAGCTTTCGGTGAGCTTCCTGCGTGAGCAGGGCTTCCGTCAGGCCTGGCAAGAAGATCCCCGCCACGTCGATTATCTGTATGCCAACAGCTATGAACGCGAAGCCGCCGGCGCGCTGTTTGCCGAATGGCTGAAAACGCACCCGATGCCGCAGGCGCTGTTCACCACCTCGTTCTCGCTGTTGCAGGGCGTGATGGACGTGACGCTGAAGCAACGTGGCCGTTTGCCGACCGATCTGGCGATTGCCACCTTTGGCGATCATGAACTGTTGGATTTCCTCGAGTGCCCGGTGCTCGCGGTGGCTCAGCGCCATCGTGACGTAGCCGAACGCGTGCTGGAGCTGGTGTTGGCCAGCCTGGACGAACCGCGTAAACCCAAACCGGGCTTGACGCGTATCCGCCGCAATCTGTTCCGCCGCGGCAGCCTGAGCCGCAAATAGTCCGCTCTACAGGAGCCCGCTTTGCCGGGCTCCTGGTTTAGACGTAGCCCGCCACCCGGAACAGCCGCCGGCAATATTCCAGGAAATAGCCATACACCACGCCCATCGCCATGGAGACCAGCGCATTGCTGGTGACCGCCGCCAGCATTTGTTGGCCGTCGGCGCCTACGCTCCACAAAATGGCGGCATAAACCGGCGACTGGAAGCTGACGTAGGCCAGCAGGTCGGCGAGGTTGCGCAGCACGAACTGGCCGCGCGGACAGCGGCGCGCCGTGCGGATAAACAGATCGCGATAGCGGCCGTAAGGCCAGGCGATCAGGATGTTGACCGGGATCGACAGCAGGCGCGAAGAGAGGGATTGCTGGAAGCTCATGCCGGAGATCAACACTTCTATCGCCATGCCGGCGATAAAGCAGTACACCACCAGTGCGAACGTATCGGCAGCGGCGCTACGCCAGTGAGCTACGGGCGAAAGCATGTGTTACCTCCCTTTAGTTAAGATTCTGTTAAATTATAAATTGTTGGTTGTTAAAACTGCTTTTTTGCTTTTTATATAGTGTACTAATCTGCATTGCTTTTTTTAACTAGATTTATATTTTTATTTTTAACATTTGCTCGGTTTTTGTCCCGCAGAACCGGGAGAGAGGAGAGGGTAGAGAGATTAAAATCGGTAATTTAAAATAAATTCATTAAAAACATATGGTTGCGATTTTTGGCGTCGAATGGGGATTTTTTCCGGCAAAAATTGTGGAAATAAAGGTGTAAGAAAATGAAACCATAATTGTAAACAGGTATTTTGGGAATAATCTTACCAAATTGATTTAAATCGAAATTACTTCTGCTCGTAATATCCGAACCATTTATTTTTATCGCGGCCGCATCACGGCCGTGCAAATTGAAGTAAAATAGCGCCCGGTTTTACGGTGAATAACGATTGAGCGTTATTAACTCAAGGAGTTATGGCCTTATTCCGCGATCGGTTCGCCCAACGCCGAGCCTTGGCGGGCGCGGCTCGCCAGCGGTTACCGCACTGAGATTGCCGAGCTGAAAAATGAGACATGGCTTGCAGAAGGAAGTAATGAGTTAATTAATCGCCAGTTCGTCAGGTTTTTAATCAGATTCTTTCCGCTTAGAAAATTCTCTCCGTTTATCATGGTGTTAATTTTTAATCGTCGAATAATCAGAGTTTCTTTCGCGAGTCAGCTCCCAAAATGACCAGAGAAATATTGCCAAAGCGCTGGCGCTCTGGCTTGACAAGGTTTTCATACCCTCCGTAAACTCCATTGTGTGGGAATTTGTGGGGTAAAGTGGTGAAAACGGTCACTAAGGGGTAGCTCGGGAATGTTCCGTGGAGCGACGATGGTCAACCTCGACAGCAAAGGGCGGCTTGCCGTACCTACCCGATATCGGGAATTGCTCAACGAGGAATCGCAAGGCCAAATGGTCTGTACCATTGACCTCCATCAGCCCTGCCTGCTGCTTTATCCTTTGCCCGAATGGGAAATTATTGAACAAAAATTATCACGTCTGTCGAGCATGAATCCCGCCGAGCGCCGCGTTCAGCGCCTGCTGCTGGGGCATGCCAGTGAGTGTCAGATGGATAGTGCCGGTCGTTTGCTGTTAGCCAATACGCTGCGGCAACACGCCGGGCTCACGAAAGAAGTGATGCTGGTCGGTCAGTTCAACAAGTTTGAACTGTGGGATGAACAGACCTGGTATCAACAAGTCAAGGATGATATTGACGCTGAACAGTCGACTCAGGAACCGTTGTCTGAGCGACTACAGGACTTGTCGCTATAAGCATGTTGGAAAACTATAAACACACCACCGTCCTGCTGGACGAAGCCGTCAACGGCCTCAACATCCGCAGCAACGGCATATATATCGACGGTACTTTTGGTCGCGGTGGCCATTCTCGTCTGATTCTGTCCCAGCTGGGGCCGGAAGGGCGCTTGCTGGCGATTGACCGTGACCCTCAGGCGATTGCAGCCGCCAAATCTATTGAAGATCCTCGTTTTACCATCGTACACGGCCCATTCTCCGAGTTGTCGCACTACGTGCGGGAACGTGAATTGGTGGGCAAGATCGACGGCGTTCTGCTCGATCTGGGCGTTTCTTCGCCGCAGCTTGACGACGCAGAGCGCGGATTCTCCTTTATGCGCGACGGTCCGCTGGACATGCGCATGGATCCTTCCACCGGCCTGTCCGCCGCAGAGTGGCTGATGAAGGCCGAAGCGGACGACATCGCCTGGGTGCTGAAAACCTTTGGCGAAGAGCGTTTCGCCAAGCGCATCGCACGCGCCATCGTGGAAAGAAACCGCGTGGAGCCGATGACGCGCACCAAAGAGTTGGCGGATCTGATTGCCGATGCCAGCCCGTTCCGTGAAAAGCACAAGCATCCGGCGACGCGCAGCTTCCAGGCGATTCGTATCTATATCAACAGCGAGCTGGAAGAGATCGAGCGTGCGCTCGACGGCGCGCTGGAAGTGCTGGCCCCACAGGGCCGTTTGTCGATCATCAGCTTCCACTCGCTGGAAGACCGCATCGTCAAACGCTTTATGCGTCACCATAGCCGCGGCGCCCAGGTGCCGGCGGGCATTCCGTTGACCGAAGAGCAACTGCGCAGCATGGGCGGGCGAACGCTGAAAGCGCTGGGCAAAATGATGCCTTCGGAAGCGGAAGTGGCGGACAACCCGCGTGCGCGCAGCTCGGTGCTGCGTATTGCTGAGAGGATGCCCGCGTGATCGGCAACGAACGCCACGGTTTGGTCGGGGTTATTGGCGGCGACCTGCTGCGCAACGCCAAGATCCCCATGATTTTACTGATTGCGTCACTGGTCTCCGCGATTTTCGTGGTGACCACCGCGCACCGCACCCGCCTGCTGACCGCCGAGCGCGAACAGCTGGTTCTGGAGCGCGATGCGCTGGATATCGAGTGGCGCAACCTGATTTTAGAAGAGAACGCCCTCGGCGATCACAGCCGGGTTGAACGTATCGCGACAGAAAAACTGCAGATGCAACACGTTGATCCATCGCAGGAAAATATCATCGTTAAACAATGAATGGTTTAACCGGAATAATGACACGGAGTAGAAAGGAAACGCATGAAAGCAGCGCGCCCCGGTAAGTTGAGACGCCAGGAAGATCAGGCCAGCTTTGTCAGCTGGCGTTTTGCGTTGCTGTGCGGCTGCATTTTGCTGGCGATGGTTGGCCTGATGCTGCGCGTCGCGTACCTGCAGGTCATCAACCCCGACCGTCTGGTGAAAGAAGGCGACATGCGTTCGCTGCGCGTGCAGGAAGTGCCGACCGCGCGCGGCATGATCAGCGATCGCGCCGGCCGTCCGTTGGCGGTCAGCGTGCCGGTCAATGCGGTGTGGGCGGATCCGAAAGAGCTGAACGAGCGCGGCGGTATCACGCTGGACAGCCGTTGGAAAGCGCTTTCTGATGCGCTGAACATCCCGCTGGACCAACTCTCCAACCGCATCAACGCCAACCCGAAAGGGCGCTTCGTTTATCTGGCGCGCCAGGTGAACCCGGCGATCGGCGACTACATCCACAAGCTCAAGCTGCCGGGGATCTACCTGCGGCAGGAGTCGCGCCGGTACTACCCGGCGGGGCAGGTGACGTCGCACATCATCGGCGTGACCAACATCGACGGACAAGGCATTGAAGGCGTCGAGAAGAGCTTCGACCGCTGGCTGACCGGGCAACCGGGCGAGAGAACGGTGCGTAAGGACCGCTTCGGCCGGGTCATCGAAGATATTTCCTCCGTAGACAGCCAGGCGGCGCACAACCTGGTGCTGAGCGTCGATGAACGCCTGCAGGCGCTGGTGTATCGCGAGCTGAACAACGCGGTGGCGTTCAACAAGGCCGAGTCGGGCACTGCGGTGCTGATCGACGTGAACACCGGCGAAGTGCTGGCGATGGCCAACAGCCCGTCTTACAACCCGAACAACATGGCCGGTACGCCGAAAGAGACCATGCGTAACCGTGCTATCACCGATATTTTTGAACCCGGTTCAACCGTGAAGCCGATGGTGGTGATGACCGCGCTGCAAAACGGCGTGGTGAGAGAAAACAGTGTGTTGAACACCATCCCGTACCGCATTCAGGGCCACGAGATCAAAGATGTGGCGCGGTACTCGGAGCTGTCATTGACCGGGATCTTGCAGAAGTCGAGTAACGTCGGTGTTTCAAAGCTGGCGTTAGCGATGCCGTCCTCAGCGTTAGTAGATACTTACTCTCGTTTTGGGCTGGGAAAAGCGACCAATTTGGGGCTGGTCGGAGAAAGCAGTGGCATATACCCAAAAAAACAACGGTGGTCTGACATAGAGAGGGCCACCTTCTCTTTCGGCTACGGGCTGATGGTAACTCCGTTACAGTTGGCGCGAGTCTATGCAACGATCGGCAGCCTGGGCGTATATCGCCCATTGTCGATCACCAAGGTTGACCCTCCGGTCGCCGGCGAACGCGTTTTCCCTGAACCTCTGGTGCGCACCGTGGTGCACATGATGGAAAGCGTGGCCTTGCCGGGCGGCGGCGGCGTGAAAGCCGCCATCAAGGGATACCGTATCGCCATCAAAACCGGTACCGCGAAAAAAGTGGGCCCGGACGGCAAATACGTCAACCGATACATCGCTTATACCGCCGGCGTCGCGCCGGCAAGTAACCCCCGTTTTGCCCTGGTGGTCGTCATCAACGACCCGCAGGGTGGGAAATACTATGGTGGCGCAATCTCCGCGCCGGTGTTCGGTGCCATCATGGGCGGCGTATTGCGCACCATGAACGTCGAGCCTGACGCGTTGCCTACCGGTGACAAAAGCGAATTAGTGATTAACAAGAAAGAGGGTTCAGGTGGCAGATCGTAATTTGCGCGACTTACTCGCCCCGTGGGTGCCGACGGCACCCGGGCGCGCGCTGCGGGAAATGACATTAGACAGCCGTGTGGCGGCTGCCGGGGATCTGTTTGTCGCCGTTGTCGGCCATCAAACGGATGGACGCCGCTATATTCCGCAGGCCATCGCGCAGGGCGTCTCCGCCGTGATCGCCGAAGCTGACGGTCAGGCCGAAGACGGCGCCATCATTGAAATGCACGGCGTGCCGGTGATCTACCTGAGCCAACTGAACCAGCGCCTTTCCGCGCTGGCCGGGCGTTTTTACCACCAGCCGGGCGAGCGTCTGCGTCTGGTCGGCGTGACCGGTACCAACGGCAAAACCACCACCACCCAACTGCTGGCGCAGTGGAGCCAACTGCTGGGCGAAACCAGCGCGGTGATGGGCACCGTCGGCAACGGCCTGCTGGGCCAGGTGTGCCCGACCGAGAATACCACCGGTTCTGCGGTGGATGTTCAACACGTATTAAACGATTTGGCGGAACAGGGCGCGACCTTCGCCGCCATGGAAGTCTCGTCCCACGGTCTGGTGCAACACCGGGTGGCGGCGCTGCCGTTCGCCGCGGCGGTCTTCACCAACCTGAGCCGCGATCACTTGGATTACCACGGTGACATGGCCAATTACGAGGCGGCCAAATGGTCGCTGTTCGCCGCCCACAGCGTGGGGCAGGCGATCATCAACGCCGACGATGAAGTCGGTCTGCGCTGGCTGAGCAAGCTGCCGGATGCGGTGGCGGTGACGATGCAGGGCAACCTGCAGCCGGGCGGCCACGGCCGCTGGCTGAAAACCACGGCGGTCGATTATCACGACAACGGCGCCACCGTTCGTTTCAGCTCCAGCTGGGGCGATGGCGAGATCGAAAGCCGCCTGATGGGCGCTTTCAACGTCAGCAACCTGCTGCTGGCCTTGGCGACGCTGCTGTCGCTGGGCTATCCGCTGGAGGCGCTGGTGGAAACCGGCAGCCGCCTGCAGCCGGTCTGTGGCCGCATGGAAGTGTTTAACGCGCCGGGCAAACCGACGGTAGTGGTGGATTACGCCCACACGCCGGATGCGCTGGAGAAAGCGTTGGAAGCCGCGCGCCTGCACTGCCAGGGGCAGCTGTGGTGCGTGTTCGGCTGCGGCGGCGATCGCGACAAGGGCAAGCGTCCGCTGATGGGCGGCATCGCCGAGCAGTTCGCCGATCGCGTGGTGATCACCGATGACAACCCGCGTACCGAAGAGCCGCGCGCGATTATCAACGATATCCTGACCGGATTGCTGGACGCCGGACAGGCGTTGGTGATCCACGGCCGCGCCGAAGCGGTGACCAGCGCCATCATGCAGGCGCAGGAACAGGATGTGGTGTTGGTGGCAGGCAAAGGCCACGAAGATTATCAGCTGGTGGGCAACCGCCGCCTGGATTACTCCGACCGCACGACGGTCGCCCGACTGCTGGGGGTGCTGGCATGATCCCTGTCTCTCTTCAGACACTGGCTGAGGTATTGAGCGCTGAATTGATCGGCGCCGATTGCCAAATTGTCGAGGTGACGACAGACACCCGCAAGGTGACCGCCGGTTGCCTGTTTGTGGCGCTGAAAGGCGAGCGTTTCGACGCTCACGACTTTGCGGCGGATGCCGTAGCCGCGGGTGCCGGGGCGCTGCTGGTCAGTAAGCGCTTATTGGTGGACGCGCCGCAGCTGGTGGTGCAAGACACCCGTCTGGCGCTGGGGCAGCTTGGCGCCTGGGTGCGTCAGCAGGTGCCGGCGCGCGTGGTGGCGCTGACCGGTTCCTCGGGCAAGACCTCGGTGAAAGAAATGACCGCCGCCATTCTGCGCGAATGCGGCGAAGTGCTGTATACCGCCGGCAACTTCAATAACGACATCGGCGTGCCGCTGACGCTGTTACGTCTGGAGCCGCAGCATGATTTTGCCGTGATAGAGCTGGGCGCTAACCATATTGGCGAAATCGCTTACACCACCGCATTGACGCGTCCGCAGACCGCTTTGGTGAACAACCTGGCGGCTGCGCACCTGGAAGGCTTCGGCTCGCTGGCCGGCGTCGCCCAGGCGAAAGGTGAAATCTTTACCGGCCTGCCGGCCGACGGCGTGGCGATCATCAACGCCGATAACAACGACTGGCCGCACTGGCAGAGCATGCTGGGCGGCAAAACCGTCTGGCGCTTCTCGCCGCAGGCGGCCGAAGGCGTGGACTTCTTCGCGGATAACGTGCGGGTGAACGGTGCAGGCACGCAATTCACGCTGCACAGCCCGTTCGGCACCGCCGAGATCGCGCTGCCGCTGCCGGGGCGCCACAACGTGGCCAATGCGCTGGCGGCGACCGCGCTGGCGACGTCGGTGGGTGCCACCCTCGAAGCGGTGCGTCAGGGGCTGAAACAGCTGCAGGCGGTGCCGGGGCGTCTGTTCCCGGTGGCGCTGGCCGAAGGCAAGCTGCTGCTGGACGACAGCTATAACGCCAACGTCGGGTCGATGACCGCAGCGGCGCAGGTGCTGGCAGAGATGCCGGGCTACCGCGTGATGGTGGTCGGCGATATGGCCGAGCTGGGTGCGGAAGCGGAAGAGTGCCACCGTCAGGTGGGCGAAGCCGCCCGTCTGGCCGGCGTCGACAAGGTGATCAGCGTCGGCGGTTTGAGCCGCGTGCTGAGCGAGGCGTCCGGCAACGGCGAACATTATCAAGACAAGACAGCAGTGATCGCGCGCGTGGCGGAATTACTGTCGGAACATGCGGTCATTACCGTGTTAATCAAAGGTTCACGTAGTGCCGCAATGGAGCAGGTAGTACGCGCGTTACAGGAGAAAGCACCATGTTAGTTTGGCTGGCCGAGCATTTGGTCAAGTATTACTCAGGCTTCAACGTCTTTTCTTATCTGACGTTCCGAGCCATTGTCAGCCTGCTGACCGCACTGTTCCTGTCGCTGTGGATGGGCCCGCGGGTGATCAAGCGCCTGCAAGAAATGTCCTTCGGCCAGGTGGTGCGTAACGACGGCCCCGAGTCGCACTTCAGCAAGCGCGGCACGCCGACCATGGGCGGCATCATGATCCTGACCTCCATCACCATTTCGGTGCTGATGTGGGCTTACCCGTCCAACCCGTATGTCTGGTGCGTGCTGTTCGTGCTGGTGGGTTACGGCATCGTCGGCTTCGTCGACGACTACCGCAAGGTGGTGCGTAAGGACACCAAAGGGCTGATCGCCCGCTGGAAGTATTTCTGGCAGTCGGTGATTGCGCTGATTGTCGCATTCGCCATGTACGCCGTAGGAAAAGACACGCCAGCCACCGAGCTGGTTGTGCCGTTCTTTAAGGACGTGATGCCGCAGCTGGGCCTGCTGTACATCCTGCTGGCCTATTTCGTGATCGTCGGCACCAGCAACGCGGTCAACCTGACCGACGGCCTGGACGGCCTGGCTATCATGCCGACGGTATTCGTGGCGGCCGGCTTCGCGCTGGTGGCCTGGGCGACCGGTAACATGAACTTCGCCAACTACCTGCATATTCCGTATCTGCGTCATGCCGGTGAGTTGGTGATCGTGTGTACCGCCATCGTCGGCGCCGGCCTCGGGTTCCTGTGGTTCAACACTTACCCGGCCCAGGTGTTTATGGGCGACGTCGGTTCGTTGGCGCTGGGCGGCGCGCTGGGCACCATCGCGGTGCTGCTGCGTCAGGAGTTCTTGTTGGTGATCATGGGCGGCGTATTCGTGGTAGAGACGCTGTCGGTGATCCTGCAGGTGGGATCGTTCAAGCTGCGCGGGCAACGCATTTTCCGCATGGCGCCGATTCACCACCACTATGAATTGAAAGGCTGGCCTGAGCCGCGCGTTATCGTGCGCTTCTGGATCATTTCGCTGATGCTGGTGCTGATTGGCCTGGCAACGCTGAAGGTGCGTTAATCATGGCAGACTATCAGGGTAGAAAAGTCGTCATCATCGGGTTGGGCCTCACCGGCCTGTCCTGCGTCGATTTCTTCATGGCGCGCGGCGTGACGCCGCGCGTGATGGATACCCGTATCGCGCCGCCAGGCTTGGACAAACTGCCTGAGAGCGTGGAGCGTCATCTGGGCGATCTGAATCAGGACTGGCTGCTGGCGGCGGATCTGATCGTTGCCAGCCCGGGCGTCGCGCTGGCGACCCCGGCATTGAGCGCTGCGGCGGATGCCGGCGTGGAAATCGTCGGCGACGTCGAACTGTTCTGCCGTGAAGCGCAGGCGCCGATCGTGGCGATCACCGGCTCCAACGGCAAAAGCACCGTCACCACCCTGGTGGGCGAGATGGCGAAAGCCGCCGGTTGGGCGGTGGGCGTGGGCGGCAATATCGGCCTGCCGGCGCTGAGCCTGCTGCGTCAGGAATGCCAGCTTTACGTGCTGGAGCTGTCCAGCTTCCAGCTGGAAACGACGTATAGCCTGCGGGCGGCGGCGGCGACCATCCTGAACGTGACCGAAGATCATATGGATCGCTATCCGTTCGGCCTGCAGCAGTATCGCGGCGCCAAGCTGCGCGTGTATGAAAACGCCGCCGTGTGCGTGGTGAACGCAGACGATGCACTGACCATGCCGGTGCGCGGCGCCGACGAGCGCTGCGTCAGCTTCGGTGCGGACGTCGGCGATTATCACCTGAACCGCCAGCAGGGGGAAACCTGGCTGCGGGTGCGCGGTGAGAAAGTGCTGAATACGCGCGAGATGAAACTGACCGGCCGCCACAACTACACCAACGCCCTGGCGGCGTTGGCGTTGGCGGATGCGGTCAATATCCCGCGCGCGTCCAGCCTGAAGGCGCTGACCACCTTCACCGGCCTGGCGCACCGCTTCCAGCTGGCCTGGGAGCACAACGGCGTGCGTTGGATCAACGATTCCAAAGCCACCAACGTCGGCAGCACCGAAGCGGCGCTGAACGGCCTGCAGGTAGACGGCACGCTGCATCTGCTGCTGGGCGGCGACGGCAAGTCCGCCGATTTCTCGCCGCTGGCGCGCTACCTGCAGGGCGACAACGTGCGTCTGTACTGCTTTGGCCGCGACGGCGCCCAGCTGGCACAGCTGCGGCCGGAGGTGGCGACGCTGACTGAGACCATGGAGCAGGCGATGCGCACCATCGCCGGCCGCGTACAGCCTGGCGACATGGTATTGCTGTCGCCGGCCTGCGCCAGCCTCGATCAGTTCCGTAATTTTGAAGTGCGCGGCGATGAGTTCGCCCGCCTGGCGCAGGAGCTTGGCGGATGAAACTACGCTTGCCGAACTTCGGGCTGACAGAACGACTGAAAGACTGGGTGACCGGCGCGCGCGACAACGACGCGGTCAACATGGTGCTGTACGATCGCACCCTGCTGTGGCTGACCTTCGGGTTGGCGATCATCGGCTTCGTGATGGTGACCTCGGCGTCGATGCCGATCGGCCAACGCCTGGCGGACGATCCGTTCCTGTTCGCCAAACGCGACGCGCTGTACCTCGGCCTGGCGTTCGGCCTGTCGCTGGTGACGCTGCGCGTCCCGATGGAGATTTGGCAGCGCTACAGCAACGTGATGCTGCTGATGTCGATCGTGATGCTGCTGATCGTGCTGGTGGTGGGGAGTTCGGTGAACGGGGCCTCGCGCTGGATCGCGCTTGGCCCGCTGCGCATTCAGCCGGCGGAGCTGTCCAAGCTGTCGCTGTTCTGCTACCTGGCGAGCTATCTGGTGCGCAAGGTGGAAGAGGTACGCAGCAACTTCTGGGGCTTCTGCAAGCCGATGGGCGTGATGGTGGTGCTGGCAGTGCTGCTGCTGGCGCAGCCGGACCTCGGTACCGTGGTGGTGCTGTTCATCACCACGCTGGCGATGCTGTTCCTGGCCGGCGCGAAAATGTGGCAGTTCCTGGCGATCATCGGCTCCGGCGTGTTCGCCGTGGTGCTGCTGATCATCGCGGAACCGTACCGTATGCGCCGCGTGACGTCGTTCTGGAACCCGTGGGCCGATCCGTTCGGCAGCGGCTACCAGCTGACCCAGTCGCTGATGGCGTTCGGCCGCGGCGAGTTCTGGGGACAGGGGCTCGGCAACTCGGTGCAGAAACTGGAGTATTTGCCGGAAGCACACACCGACTTCATCTTCTCCATTTTGGGTGAAGAACTGGGCTATATCGGTGTGGTTTTAGCCCTGTTAATGGTATTCTTCGTCGCTTTTCGCGCGATGTCCATCGGGCGCCGCGCGCTGGAGATCGACCAACGCTTCTCCGGCTTCCTGGCCTGCGCGATCGGCGTATGGTTCAGCTTCCAGGCGCTGGTTAACGTCGGCGCCGCCGCGGGCATGCTGCCGACCAAAGGTCTGACGCTGCCGCTGATCAGTTACGGCGGTTCGAGCTTGCTGATTATGTCGACGGCCATCGTGCTGTTGCTGCGAATTGATTATGAAACGCGCCTGACCAAGGCTCAGGCGTTTGTGAAGAGGTAAGGGATGAGCGGGAAACCTAAGCGTTTAATGGTGATGGCAGGCGGTACCGGCGGGCACGTGTTCCCGGGGCTGGCGGTCGCGCATCATCTGATGGCGCAGGGCTGGCAGGTGCGCTGGCTCGGAACCGCAGACCGAATGGAAGCCGATCTGGTGCCGAAGCACGGGATCGAGATTGATTTTATCCGCATCTCCGGCCTGCGCGGCAAAGGCCTGAAGGCCCAGCTGACTGCGCCGCTGCGGATCTGGCAGGCGGTGCGCCAGGCGAAAGCCATCATGCGCAGCTATCAGCCGGACGTGGTGCTGGGGATGGGCGGTTACGTGTCCGGCCCCGGCGGCCTGGCGGCCTGGCAGTGCGGCATCCCGGTGGTGCTGCACGAGCAGAACGGCATCGCCGGCTTGACCAACCGCTGGCTGGCGCGCATCGCCGCCAAAGTGATGCAGGCCTTCCCCGGCGCGTTCCCGAACGCCGAGGTGGTGGGCAACCCGGTACGTACCGACGTGTTGGCGCTGCCGTTGCCGGCGGAGCGGTTGCAGGGGCGCGAAGGCCCGATCCGCGTGCTGGTGATTGGCGGAAGTCAGGGCGCGCGCGTGCTGAATCAGACAGTTCCTGAAGTCGCGGCGCGTTTGGGCGATAGAATTACGCTCTGGCATCAGGTTGGCAAGGGCGCGCTGGAAACGGTGCTGAGCGACTACGAAAGGGTAGGGCAGACGCAGCACAAGGTGACCGAGTTCATCGACGACATGGCCGCCGCCTACGCTTGGGCCGACGTGGTGGTCTGCCGCTCCGGCGCGTTGACCGTCAGCGAAATCGCGGCAGCGGGGCTGCCGGCGATCTTCGTGCCATTCATGCACAAGGACCGTCAGCAGTACTGGAACGCGCGTCCGCTGGAAGAAGCCGGCGCGGCGAAGATTATCGAACAGCCGCAGTTCAACGCCGATGTGGTGGCTGAACTGCTGGCGAGCTGGGATCGCAAGACGCTGCTGGCCATGGCCGAGAAAGCGCGCGCGGTCGCCATTCCGGACGCCACCGAGCGCGTGGCGGCGGAGCTGGTGCGGCTCGCCAAGTAACGAGTGCAGGGGTTCGGTGCGCCGAACCTGAATAAAAGCAATGTGATGTAGGGCCGGGGTACCGGATCCGGATTAGAGAGAGTGATGAATACACAACAACTGGCGAAACTACGTACTATCGTGCCCGAGATGCGTCGCGTCCGGCACATTCACTTTGTCGGCATCGGTGGCGCCGGCATGGGTGGTATCGCCGAAGTGTTGGCAAACGAAGGGTATCAGATCAGCGGCTCCGACCTGGCGCCGAATCCGGTCACCCAACAGTTGAGCGCGCTCGGGGCGACGATTTATTTCAATCACCGTCCGGAAAACGTGCTGGATGCGAGCGTAGTGGTGGTGTCTACCGCCATCTCCGCCGACAACCCGGAGATCGTCGCCGCCCGTGAAGCGCGCATCCCGGTGATCCGCCGCGCAGAAATGCTGGCGGAGCTGATGCGTTTTCGCCACGGCATCGCTATCGCCGGCACGCACGGCAAAACCACCACCACGGCGATGGTTTCGAGCATTTACGCCGAAGCCCGCCTGGACCCGACCTTCGTCAACGGCGGGCTGGTGAAGGCGGCGGGCACCCACGCGCGACTGGGGTCCAGCCGTTATCTGATCGCGGAAGCGGATGAGAGCGATGCGTCGTTCCTGCATCTGCAGCCGATGGTGGCCGTGGTCACCAACATCGAAGCCGACCATATGGACACTTACCAGGGTGACTTCGAGAACCTGAAGCAGACGTTTATCAATTTCTTGCACAACCTGCCGTTCTACGGCCGTGCGGTGATGTGCATCGACGATCCGGTCGTGCGCGAGCTGTTGCCGCGCGTGGGTCGCCACATCACCACCTATGGCTTCAGTGAAGATGCCGATGTGCGCATCGAAGACTACCGGCAGATTGGGCCGCAGGGGCACTTTACCCTGAGCCGTCAGGACAAACCGTTGCTGACGGTGACGCTGAACGCGCCGGGCCGCCACAATGCGTTGAACGCGGCGGCGGCGGTGGCGGTGGCAACCGAAGAAGGCATCGACGACGAAGATATCCTGCGCGCGCTGGCGGGCTTCCAGGGCACCGGGCGTCGCTTCGATTTCCTCGGCGAGTTCCCGCTGGAGCCGGTCAACGGCAAAGCGGGCAGCGCGATGCTGGTGGACGACTACGGCCACCATCCGACCGAGGTGGACGCCACGCTGAAAGCGGCGCGCGCCGGCTGGCCAGACAAGCGTTTGGTGATGATCTTCCAGCCGCACCGTTATACGCGCACCCGCGATCTGTACGACGATTTCGCCAACGTGCTGTCGCAGGTGGATGTGCTGCTGATGCTCGACGTGTACGCCGCTGGCGAAGCGCCGATCCCGGGCGCGGACAGCCGTTCGCTGTGCCGCACCATCCGCAGCCGCGGCAAGCTGGATCCGATCCTGGTTTCCGATGCCGATACCGTGCCGGAAACCCTGGCGCAGCTGCTGCAGGATGAAGACCTGGTGCTGGTGCAAGGCGCCGGCAACGTGGGCAAAATCGCCCGTAAACTGGCCGAGCTGAAGCTGCAGCCGCCGAAGAAAGAGGAGGAGCACCATGGCTGATAAAGTTGCAGTTCTGCTGGGCGGCACCTCCGCTGAACGTGAAGTCTCTCTGCAATCCGGTGCCGCGGTGCTGGCCGGGTTGCGCGAAGCCGGTATCGATGCGCACGGCGTCGATACCCGCGATTTCCCGGTGACCCAGCTGAAAGAGCAGGGGTTCACCAAAGTGTTTATCGCGCTGCATGGCCGCGGCGGCGAGGACGGCACCCTGCAGGGGCTGCTGGAGTTCCTCGAACTGCCTTATACCGGCAGCGGTGTGATGGCCTCGGCGCTGACCATGGACAAATGGCGCACCAAAATGGTGTGGCAGTCGATGGGTTTGCCGGTGGCGCCTTACGTGGCGCTGAATCGCCAGCTGTACCTCGGCGGCGAAAAAGCGGCGCTGCTGGCACGCGTGGCGGAGCTCGGCCTGCCGCTGATCGTCAAGCCGAGCCGTGAAGGTTCCAGCGTCGGCATGAGCAAGGTCACTGAAAGCGCCGCGTTGGAAGCCGCGTTGGAAGAGGCCTTCCGCCATGATGACGACGTATTGGTGGAGAAGTGGCTGAGCGGCCCGGAATATACCGTGGCGATGCTGGGCGACCAGGTTCTGCCGTCGATCCGCATCCAGCCGGCCGGCGTGTTTTACGACTACCAGGCCAAGTACATTTCGGACGACACGCAGTACTTCTGCCCGAGCGGTTTGAGCGCCGAGCAGGAAGCCGAGATGGCGGCGTTGGCGCTGCGCGCCTATCGCGGCCTGGACTGCAGCGGCTGGGGCCGCGTCGACGTGATGCAAGACAGCGATGGCAGCTTCTATCTGCTTGAGGTGAACACCTCTCCGGGCATGACCAGTCATAGCCTGGTGCCGATGGCGGCGCGCCAGTTTGGATTAAGCTTCTCGCGGTTGGTGGCGAGAATTTTGGAGTTGGCCGACTGATATGTCGCAAGCTGCCCTGAATGCGCGCGATCGCGAGGTGGATAACGGCCCGCGCCGCAGCAATGGAACCCAGTTGGCGGGAATGATTTTCCTGCTGATGGTGTTGGGAACGGTCGTGTGGAGCGGTTGGGCGGTGCTTGGCTGGATGAAAGACGCCAGTCGCCTGCCGCTCTCAAGGCTGGTGGTGACCGGCGAACGCCACTACACCACCAACGATGATATTCGTCAGGCGATCCTGGCGCTGGGCGCGCCCGGCACCTTTATGACGCAGGATGTGGACGTCATCCAGCAGCAGATCGAACGTCTGCCGTGGATCAAGCAGGCCAGCGTGCGCAAACAATGGCCGGATGAGCTGAAGATCCATCTGGTGGAGTACGTCCCGGTGGCGCGCTGGAACGATTTGCACATGGTGGACGCCGAAGGCAAAGCGTTCAGCGTGCCGGCGGAGCGGGCGGGCAAACAGAAGTTGCCGCTGCTCTACGGTCCGGAAGGGAGCGAGCAGGATGTGCTGGAAGGCTATCGGGCGATGAGCGCCACGTTGGCGGCCAGCAAATATACGCTGAAAATGGCGGCGATGACCGCGCGCCATTCCTGGCAGCTGGCGCTGGACAACGATGTCCGGCTTGAGCTGGGGCGCGATGACCGCAACGGGCGTTTGCAGCGGTTTATCGAGCTTTACCCGGTATTGCAGCAGCAGGGCCAGGCGGAGAGCAAGCGTGTCAGCTATGTCGATCTGCGCTACGAGTCCGGCGCTTCGGTAGGGTGGGCTCCGGTGTTGGTCGATCCGCAGGCGCTTGGCGGTCAGCAAAACAGTAATCAGCAACAGAATCAGGCACAGGCAAAACAACAATGATCAAGTCGACGGACAGAAAACTGGTAGTTGGACTGGAGATCGGTACTGCAAAAGTCTCCGCGTTGGTAGGGGAAGTTCTGCCCGATGGCATGGTCAACATTATCGGGGTGGGCAGCTGCCCGTCTCGCGGCATGGATAAGGGTGGCGTAAACGACCTGGAGTCGGTGGTGAAGTGCGTACAGCGCGCCATCGATCAGGCCGAGCTGATGGCGGACTGCCAGATCTCCTCGGTGTACCTGGCGCTGTCGGGCAAACACATCAGCTGCCAGAACGAAATCGGCATGGTGCCGATCTCGGAAGAGGAAGTGACGCAGGATGACGTGGAGAACGTGGTGCACACCGCCAAATCGGTGCGCGTGCGCGACGAACACCGCATTCTGCACGTGATTCCTCAGGAATACGCCATCGATTATCAGGAAGGCATCAAAAACCCGGTTGGGCTGTCCGGTGTGCGCATGCAAGCCAAGGTGCATCTGATTACCTGCCATAACGATATGGCGAAGAACATCGTCAAGGCCGTGGAACGTTGCGGCCTGAAAGTTGACCAACTTATTTTCGCCGGTCTGGCCGCGAGCTACGCGGTGCTGACCGAAGATGAACGCGAACTCGGCGTTTGCGTGGTGGATATCGGCGGCGGCACCATGGATATGGCGGTGTACACCGGCGGTGCGCTGCGCCACACCAAAGTGATCCCTTATGCCGGGAACGTGGTCACCAGCGATATCGCCTACGCCTTCGGCACGCCGCCGACCGACGCGGAAGCGATTAAAGTTCGACACGGCTGTGCGCTTGGGTCGATTGTTAGCAAGGATGAGAATGTAGAGGTGCCTAGCGTCGGGGGACGTCCTCCGCGCAGTCTGCAAAGACAGACGCTGGCTGAGGTCATTGAGCCACGCTACACCGAACTGTTGAATCTGGTTAACGATGAAATTTTGCAATTGCAGGAGCAACTGCGTCAGCAAGGGGTGAAGCATCATCTGGCAGCCGGTATCGTGCTGACCGGTGGCGCCGCCCAGATTGATGGCCTGGCAGCCTGTGCGCAACGGGTGTTCCACACCCAGGTACGCATCGGCCAACCCTTGAACATCACGGGTCTGACGGATTATGCGCAGGAGCCTTACTACTCGACAGCGGTAGGTCTGCTGCACTATGGAAAAGAGTCTCACCTGAGCGGTGAGACGGAAGTAGAAAAACGCGCCTCGGTGGGCAATTGGTTTAAACGTATCAATAGCTGGCTGAGAAAAGAGTTTTAATGTTTCAACAAAGAGATCATGCTGAGTAATCTTTTTATGATCTCGCAGCGACAGGCACAAAACGGAGAGAAACTATGTTTGAACCAATGGAACTAACCAATGACGCGGTGATTAAAGTCATCGGCGTCGGCGGCGGCGGTGGCAATGCCGTTGAACACATGGTGCGCGAGCGCATCGAAGGTGTTGAATTCTTTGCTGTGAACACGGACGCCCAGGCGCTCCGCAAAACGGCGGTTGGCCAAACCATCCAGATTGGTAGCGGTATTACCAAAGGTCTGGGTGCGGGCGCGAACCCGGAAGTGGGTCGCAATTCAGCGGAAGAAGACCGCGAAGCCCTGCGCGCAGCGCTGGACGGCGCAGACATGGTCTTCATCGCGGCCGGCATGGGCGGCGGTACCGGTACCGGTGCGGCACCAGTGGTGGCTGAAGTGGCTAAAGATTTGGGTATTCTGACCGTGGCCGTGGTGACCAAGCCTTTCAACTTCGAAGGCAAGAAGCGCATGGCATTCGCGGAGCAGGGTATCGCTGAGCTGTCCAAACACGTGGACTCGCTGATCACCATCCCGAACGATAAATTGCTGAAAGTTCTGGGGCGCGGCATCTCTCTGCTGGACGCGTTCGGCGCGGCCAACGACGTGCTGAAAGGCGCGGTGCAGGGTATCGCCGAGCTGATCACCCGTCCGGGCCTGATGAACGTCGACTTCGCCGACGTGCGCACCGTGATGTCCGAAATGGGCTACGCGATGATGGGTTCCGGCGTGGCTTGCGGTGAAGACCGTGCCGAAGAAGCGGCCGAAATGGCGATCTCCAGCCCACTGCTGGAAGACATCGACCTGTCCGGCGCGCGCGGCGTGCTGGTCAACATCACCGCCGGCTTCGACCTGCGTCTGGATGAGTTCGAAACCGTGGGTAACACCATCCGTGCGTTCGCGTCCGACAACGCTACCGTGGTTATCGGTACCTCGCTGGATCCGGAAATGAACGACGAACTGCGCGTAACCGTGGTTGCAACCGGTATCGGTATGGACAAACGTCCTGAAATCACCCTGGTGACCAATAAGCAGGCCAGCCAGCCGGTGATGGATCACCGTTATCAGCAGCACGGCATGTCGCCTCTGCCGCAGGAAGTGAAACCTGCCGCCAAGGTGGTCAACGACCAAGCTGCGCAGCCGAATAAAGAGCCCGACTATCTTGATATTCCAGCCTTCCTGCGTAAACAGGCAGACTAAGAATATCCTGAGAATTTGGAATCTCCGCTCTTTGTGCTAAACTGTCCCGCCGGCCATGCTGTATGCTTGGCTGGTAGGATGGATAACATTGCGAGATAAAACGATGATCAAACAAAGGACATTAAAACGTATTGTTCAGGCGACTGGCGTCGGTTTGCATACCGGCAAGAAAGTCACGCTGACAATGCGCCCAGCGCCGGCTAATACCGGGGTCATCTATCGTCGCACTGACTTGAATCCACCGGTTGATTTTCCGGCTGATGCAAAATCCGTGCGTGATACCATGCTCTGTACTTGCCTGGTGAATGAGCATGACGTGCGTATTTCGACCGTTGAACACCTCAACGCCGCGCTGGCTGGGTTGGGCATCGACAACATCGTTATCGAAGTCGACGCCGCTGAAATCCCAATCATGGACGGCAGCGCCAGTCCGTTCGTGTTCTTGCTGCTGGATGCCGGCATCGAAGAACTGAACTCGGCGAAGAAATTCCTGCGTCTGAAAGAGACCGTGCGTGTTGAAGATGGCGACAAATGGGCCGAGCTGTCCCCGCATAACGGGTTCCGCCTGGACTTCACCATCGACTTCAACCACCCGGCTATCGACGCCAGCTCTCAGCGCTATCGTCTCGATTTCTCGGCTGAGTCGTTCGTTCGTCAAATCAGCCGCGCGCGCACCTTCGGGTTTATGCGCGACATCGAATACCTGCAGTCCCGCGGCCTGGCCTTGGGCGGCAGCTTCGATTGCGCTATCGTGGTAGATGACTACCGCGTGCTGAACGAAGACGGCCTGCGTTTCGAAGACGAGTTCGTACGTCACAAAATGCTGGACGCCATCGGCGACCTGTTCATGTGCGGCCACAACATCATTGGCGCGTTCACCGCGTTCAAGTCTGGCCACGCGCTGAACAACAAACTGCTGCAGGCCGTGCTGGCCAAGCAGGAAGCGTGGGAATACGTGACCTTCCAGGACGAAGCCGAAATGCCGTTGGCATTCAAGGCACCGTCCACCGTATTGGCGTAAGGTCTGAATTCCTCGCCTGCTGCGAATAAAGGCAGGTGCATCCTCTGAGAGCCTGAGAACTCAGGCTCGTGATGCGATCTGATGTTTTGCAGCTGTGTCGCTGATTACTTATCACGACTGGTTGTGTTGGTACCCTCTCCGGCCAATGCAGCCAGCCGTTCCAATATCTTGCGCAGTTTCTCCGGGCTACGGCTCGCCAATCCTCTCAGTTCTTCCGCACTTTCCAGACTCAAATGCCGCATCGGCACGGGTTTTTCCGGCGCTTTCTCTGCGTTTTGCACCTGGTGGCTGCCTTTCGCCATCAAGGCCGGATTAATCCTGATGTCGATCGACGACAATGATGGTAGAATTTGCGCTCGTAGTGCAGACAGCAAAGCGGGTTGTTCGTAGCGCAAGCGCATCATCCAACTGGCATTTGCCGTTTCAAGCACTAAAATACCCTGTCGGAAATTCGCGACGCGGCACCAGGGATGCAGGGGAGCAGGCAACAGGCCCTTCACTGCACGGTTAAGCTTGAGCAGCGCCACCGCGCGTTGCTGGACGTTATGCAGCGGCCCTTTGCTGCCGGCAGACGCGTCGTCGAACAGGACATCTAATAATTGTGGACGGCTATCGCGCATAATGGGCTCCGGCGGATTATAAACTCGTGATCGGTATTCTAAATCGTTGGCGACAATTTGGCAGACGTTATTTCTGGCCCCATCTCCTGTTAGGGATGGTTGCGGCCACGCTTGGCGCGTCTTCCAATTTGCCCGGCGCCCCCGATCAGGCCGCACTGCCGAATACGTCGTCCAGCCTTAACCGGCAAAATTCAGCCAACGGCACCTTCAACAGCCTGGCCCTGCTGCAGGACGCGCACCGTCGCCCTACCTTCAGCGTAGATTACTGGCAGCAACATGCGCTGCGCACCGTCATTCGTCACCTCTCTTTCGCGCTGGCGCCGCAGGCGGTTTATGCGCGGGTGCAGGAGAGCGAAGCCGAAGCCGAACCGCCTTTGCAGGTAGCGCAACTGGCGCTGCTTTCTACCCTCAACGCGCTGCTGACGCACGAGCCGAAGCCGCCGACGATCATTCGCCATACCCACCTTGAGGTGCTGCCAACGCTGGCACGGCACCAGACCGGCCTGTGGGTGGCGCAGGTACAGGGCATTCGCGCCGGGCCTGCCGCGCTCGTCTGACTCCGCCCTCAGGGCACAAAAACCATAAATAATAGCAAGTTGACTGCCGTATTCGGCCGTCATGACAGAGATATCAAACATCATGTTAGTGAAATTATTAACCAAAGTTTTTGGCAGCCGTAACGATCGTACCCTGCGCCGCATGCGCAAAGTGGTTGAGCAGATCAACCGCATGGAACCGGACATGGAAAAACTGTCCGATGACGAACTGAAAGCGAAAACCAACGAGTTCCGTGCGCGCCTGGAGAAAGGTGAGTCGCTGGAAAGCCTGATCCCGGAAGCCTTCGCCGTAGTGCGTGAGGCGAGCAAGCGCGTGTTCGGCATGCGTCACTTCGACGTGCAGCTGCTGGGCGGCATGGTGCTGAACGACCGCTGCATCGCCGAGATGCGCACCGGTGAAGGTAAAACCCTGACCGCGACGCTGCCGGCCTACCTGAACGCCCTGAGCGGCCGCGGCGTGCACGTCGTGACCGTCAACGACTATCTGGCGCAGCGTGACGCCGAAAACAACCGTCCGCTGTTCGAGTTCCTCGGCCTGAGCATCGGCATCAACCTGCCGGGCATGCCGGCGCCGGCCAAGCGTGAAGCTTACGCCGCTGACATCACCTACGGCACCAACAACGAATACGGTTTCGACTACCTGCGCGACAACATGGCGTTCAGCCCGGAAGAGCGCGTGCAGCGCAAACTGCACTATGCGTTGGTGGATGAGGTGGACTCCATCCTGATCGATGAAGCGCGTACGCCGCTGATCATCTCCGGCCCGGCTGAAGATAGCTCCGAGATGTACATCAAGGTCAACAAGCTGATCCCTAAACTGATTCGCCAGGAAAAAGAAGACTCCGACACCTTCAAGGGTGAAGGGCACTTCTCGGTGGATGAGAAGGCGCGTCAGGTCCACCTGACCGAACGCGGCCTGATCCTGATCGAAGAGATGCTGGTGGAAGCCGGCATCATGGATGAGGGCGAATCGCTGTACTCGCCGACCAACATCATGCTGATGCACCACGTTACCGCCGCGCTGCGCGCCCACGTGCTGTTCACCCGCGACGTTGACTACATCGTGAAAGACGGCGAAGTGATCATCGTCGACGAGCACACCGGGCGTACCATGCAGGGCCGCCGCTGGTCCGACGGCCTGCACCAGGCGGTGGAAGCCAAAGAAGGCGTGGAGATCCAGAACGAGAACCAGACGCTGGCTTCAATCACCTTCCAGAACTACTTCCGTCTGTACGAGAAGCTGGCCGGGATGACCGGTACCGCCGATACCGAAGCCTTCGAATTCAGCTCGATCTACAAGCTGGACACCATCGTGGTGCCAACCAACCGTCCGATGATCCGTAAGGACATGCCGGATCTGGTGTACATGACCGAGAAAGAGAAGATCGGCGCCATCATCGAAGACATCCGCGAGCGTACCGCCAAAGGCCAGCCGGTGCTGGTGGGTACCATCTCAATCGAGAAATCCGAAGTGGTTTCCCATGAGCTGACCAAAGCGGGCATCGAGCACAAGGTGCTGAACGCCAAATTCCACGCCATGGAGGCGGACATCGTCGCCCAGGCCGGCCAGAGCGGTGCGGTAACCATCGCCACCAACATGGCGGGCCGTGGTACCGATATCGTGCTGGGTGGCAGCTGGCAGGCCGAAGTGGCGTTGTTGGAAGAGCCGACCGAAGAGCAGATCGAGGCCATCAAAGCGGCCTGGAAAGTGCGCCATGACGCGGTGCTGGCGGCGGGCGGCCTGCATATCATCGGCACCGAGCGCCATGAATCGCGCCGTATCGATAATCAGCTGCGCGGCCGTTCCGGTCGTCAGGGCGATGCCGGTTCATCCCGCTTCTACCTGTCGATGGAAGATGCCCTGATGCGTATCTTCGCGTCGGATCGCGTGTCCGGCATGATGCGCAAACTGGGTATGAAAGAAGGCGAAGCGATTGAGCACCCGTGGGTGACCAAGGCGATCGCCAACGCCCAGCGCAAGGTAGAGAGCCGCAACTTCGACATCCGTAAGCAGCTGCTGGAATACGACGACGTCGCTAACGATCAGCGCCGCGCCATCTACAGCCAGCGTAACGAATTGCTGGACGTGTCCGACGTGAGCGAAACCATCGCCAGCATCCGCGAGGACGTGTTCAAGAGCACCATCGACAACTACATTACGCCGCAGTCGCTGGAAGAAGAGTGGGACATTCAGGGGTTGGAAGAGCGCCTGAAGAACGACTTCGATCTGGAGATGCCGATCGCACAATGGCTGGACAAAGAGCCGGAGCTGCACGAAGAGACGCTGCGCGAACGCATTCTGGAGAACGCCAAAGAGCAGTACCAGCGTAAGGAAGAAGTGGTCGGCAGCGAAATGATGCGCAACTTCGAGAAGGGCGTGATGCTGCAGACGCTGGATTCCCTGTGGAAAGAGCACCTGGCGGCGATGGACTACCTGCGTCAGGGTATTCACCTGCGCGGCTATGCGCAGAAGGATCCTAAGCAGGAGTACAAGCGTGAATCCTTCAACATGTTCGCCACTATGCTGGAATCGCTGAAATATGAAGTGATCAGCGTGCTGAGCAAGGTTCAGGTGCGGATGCCGGAAGAGGTGGAAGCGCTGGAACAGCAGCGCCGTGAAGAGGCCGAGCGCCTGGCGCAGCACCAACAGCTGAGCCACCACGACGAGAACGCGCTGGTGACCGAAGATCCGAACGCGCCGGCGACCGCCGAGCGTAAAGTGGGCCGCAACGATCCGTGCCCATGCGGCTCCGGAAAGAAATACAAGCAGTGCCACGGCCGCCTGCAGTAATGCCGGCTGCGGTTAATCGATAATACCCAGGGGTTCAGCTTGCTGAGCCCCTGTTTTTTGACACCCATCAGGAGGGTGAGATGAAACATCTGAATATCGCCGTGGGCATCATCCGTAATGCGCAACGGGAGATCTTTATTACCCGCCGCGCCGCCGACGCGCACATGGCCGGATTCTGGGAGTTCCCCGGTGGCAAGATCGAACAGGGTGAAACGCCGGAGCAGGCGCTGCGCCGCGAACTGCGGGAAGAGACCGGTATCGAAGCCGAACGCGCCGAACTGTTGGAGGTGGTGGAGCACCGCTTCAGCGATCGCATCGTGACGCTGAATTTTTATCTGGTGGAAGCCTGGGCGGGCGAGCCGTTCGGCCGCGAGGGGCAACCGATGCGCTGGGTAAAACAGGCAGAGCTGCGTGAAGACGAGTTCCCGGAAGCCAACGCCGGCATTATTCAGCTGCTGGTGGCGCAGGCGAACGCTGCGCAATAACAAGGTTGGCCTGGCGGGCGCCAGGCCAATCGTGGACGATCAACGATCGTCCATTTCACTCCAGTCTTCGCTTTCCGACAGATCGCTGTTGCTCGGAATACGCTTCTCTTCATCGGCCCACTCGCCGAGATCGATCAGCTGGCAGCGCTTGCTGCAAAACGGCCGGAAGGGGCTAACTTCACCCCAAACCACGCCGGTGCCACAGGTTGGGCATTTTACTACGGTCGTCATAACGGTTCCTTACGCCTTCTGCCAATGCTGAGAAGGCTTTCTTGCACAAGTTCAACAACAGGCCAGTTCGAACGTCAGGCGTTCAGGCACCACGCCATTTTCGCTATCCAGCGGCAGGAAGCGAATGGCATAGCGGGTCTTGTGGCCGGAAATCTGCGGATAAAGCTGCGGCGCCAGATGGAGGCGCAGGCGCAGCAGATCCGCCCCTTCGGCGTTGTCCTGGAAAAAGCCGTTCAGGCTGATTTGATTGCGGAACGGCCCGGATTGGCGGATCAGATCCAACACCATGATCAACGCCTGGTTCAGCGGATCCAGCGACTGCAGCCAGGTGGCGACGTCGGCATCGCGATCCTGCTGCGGCGCGTGCATCCACATGTGCAGGGTCGGCAGATCGAAGCTGCAGCAGCCGCCGGGAATGTTCAGCCGCTGGCGCACCAGACCGATCAGCCGGTCTTCGCGCAGAGCCTGGCCTAGGCGCGGCGCCGCCATCAGCGCCGATGAGCGCGACTTCAACTGGCCGCGCAGCTGATCGATCAGCGCCATATCCACGCCCGGCACATCGGCCCAGGCCAACAGTTTCTGCTGCTGGCGCTCCAGCTCTTTGAGCAATTCGGTGCGTACTTCGCCGCGCTCCAGCACGTCCAGCAAGTCGGAGACGGTGCGAAAGAAGGTGAGGGCGATGGCGGTTTCGCTCAGGGCGCGTTGGCCGTGCAGCTGTTGCAGCAGAAATTCGATGCGTAGCCAGGTACGCATTTTTTCGTTCAGCGGGTGTTCAAAGAGAACGGTTGGGGAAACATCACTCATGCAGTTTAATCCTGTTGGGGCGCTGTTGCCGCCAGTTCAAGGTAGCGACGATGCAGTGCGGCGACCTGTGGCTCTATCCCCTGAGCGGCGCCGCTGTTGTCAATAATGTCATCCGCCACGGCGAGGCGCTGCCGGCGCGTGGCCTGGGCGGCGAGAATTCTCTGCGCTTGCTCGCGGCTGACGCCGTCGCGCGCGATGGTGCGAGCCAGCTGGGTTTCGGCGTCGACGTCGATCACCAGCACCCGATCGGCGCGCTCCTGCAGACCGTTTTCCACCAGCAGCGGCACTACCCACAGCGCGTACGGGCTGGTGGCCTGCGCCAGTTGGCGCTGGGTTTCACGGTGTATCAGCGGATGCAGCAGCTGGTTCAGCCAGGTTTTGTCATCGGGATGGCTAAAGATGCGCTGACGCAGCGCAGCGCGGTTCAATGCGCCGTCCGGCAGCAACATTTCATTACCAAATCGCTCGGCGATCGCGGCCAAAGCAGGGGTGCCCGGCTCGACGACCTGACGGGCGATCACGTCGGCATCGACGAGGGTTGCGCCGTGGCGCGCAAAGGCGTTCGCGACGGTCGTCTTGCCGCTGCCTATGCCCCCGGTCAACGCAACAATGTAGGCCATGGTGTTAGGTGCATCCGATGTTCATAAAAAAATAATAGTCGAATCATAAAGCGATCGCGCAGAAGTGCAAGTCGGCAGGCGGCGCTTGCGCGTCGGCACCGATCGGACGGCGAGAAAAAGCGCAGCGGCACGGCAAAAATGAGCGGGCAATCACACTGCGGTTATGCAGGTAAATTTGTCGGATTGTAGCGTAAATAAAGGCGAATTCGCAGTCTTGTTCGGCGATTATTAGCGCGTATTATAACGTCACTGGAACTGGCATTAATCTCGCCGCCGTCTTTTTGCGCCACTGGAAAGCCGTCGGGCAGAGGTTCGAATATCCTCCTTGCGATCCGTCGCCATTAACCAGGAAATCATAAGTCATGCGTATTGAAGAAGATTTGATGTTGGGCTTTAAAGACGTGTTGATCCGCCCTAAGCGCTCCACGCTGAAAAGCCGCTCCGAGGTTGAACTGGAACGTCAGTTTACCTTCAAGCATTCAGGTTGCAGCTGGTCCGGCGTGCCGATTATCGCCGCTAACATGGACACGGTGGGCACCTTCCGCATGGCCGAGGCCCTGGCTTCTTTCGACGTTCTCACCGCCGTACACAAACATTACAGCGTCGAGCAATGGGCTGACTTCGTGCAGCGCATGCCGGAATCGGTGCTGCGCCACGTCATGGTGTCCACCGGCACTTCCGAAGCCGACTTCGCCAAAATGCAGCAGATCCTGGCCCTGTCTCCGGCGCTCAAATTCATCTGCATCGACGTGGCCAACGGCTACTCTGAACATTTCGTCGCCTTCCTGCAGAAAGCGCGCGAAGCTTGCCCGAATCACGTGATCTGCGCCGGCAACGTAGTGACCGGCGAGATGGTGGAAGAGCTTATCCTCTCCGGCGCCGACATCGTTAAGGTCGGCATCGGCCCGGGTTCAGTCTGTACCACCCGCGTGAAGACCGGCGTGGGCTACCCGCAGCTGTCGGCGGTGATCGAATGCGCCGATGCGGCCCACGGGCTGGGCGGCCAAATCGTCAGCGACGGCGGCTGCTCGGTGCCGGGCGACGTTGCCAAAGCCTTCGGCGGCGGTGCTGACTTCGTGATGCTGGGCGGCATGCTGGCCGGCCACGACGAGTGCGAAGGCACCGTGGTGGAAGAGAACGGCGAGAAGTTCATGCTGTTCTACGGTATGAGCTCCGAGTCGGCGATGAAACGCCACGTCGGCGGCGTGGCGGAGTATCGTGCGGCCGAAGGCAAAACCGTCAAGCTGCCGCTGCGTGGCGAGGTGGAGTTTACCGTGCGCGATATCCTCGGCGGCCTGCGCTCCGCCTGCACCTACGTCGGTGCCGAGCGCCTGAAAGAGTTGACCAAGCGCACCACCTTTATCCGCGTGGCGGAGCAGGAAAACCGCGTCTTCGGCAGCAAATAAGCCGCACCTTGCATCGGGCGCAGCGCACAGCGGCGCCCGCTATCCTCTTCTTTATCCCAGTACGCTGCCCAGTTGAAAAATAGGCAGGTACATGGCGATCACCAAAGCACCGACAATCCCGCCCACCACCAGCATCAGCAGCGGCTCCAGCGTTTGCGCCAGCGTATCGGCCAGCTCGTGCGTCTGCCGTTCGTACCACTGCGCCAATTTATCCAGCAAGGCGTCCAGCGAACCGGATTCTTCGCCCACCCGCACCAGTTGCCGGCACAGCGGCGGAAACAGCGGTTGCAGGCCCAGGGCATGATGAAATGCCTCGCCTTCGGCGATCTGCCGCTGCACCTGCTCCAGCGCCTGTCGGTACAGCAGATGATCCGCCGCCAGTGCCGCCGCGTTCAACCCTTCCACCAGCGTCAGCCCCGCGCGTTGGGTCATGGTCAGAATACGAAAGGTTTGGCTCAGCGCGCCGCCGCTCACCAGCCGGGCGATCAGCGGCAGGCGCAGCAAGGCGGCCTGTTCACGTCGGCGCCATGGCGGGCGTGGATGCAGCCAGCGGCAATAGCCGAGCAGCAATGCGCCGAGCAGCAGCGCCAAATAGGGGCCAACGGCGATCAGCAGCGCGGACACCCCCAATAACCCTTGGGTAAACCAGGGCAGCGGCGCATCGAACGACTGATAAACCTTGGCGAATTCCGGCAGCACCATCACCAGCATCAGCACGCTGACCAGCAGCGCCACCGCACAGATGAAGAGGGGATACCGCAGCGCTTTGGTCACTTTGCGGCGCAGCATCAGCTGGGCTTCCTGTTGTTGTGCCAGCTGCAGGCAGCAGCGATCGAGGTTGCCGGTCAGTTCGCCGATGGCGATCAGTTGGCGATAGATAAGTGGAAAAACGCCTGGCTGCGCGGCAAGGGTTTCGGAGAGCGGCTGCCCTTCGCGCACCTGTTCTGCCAACTGGCGCAACAGGCAACGCCAGGCTGCCGAAGGGTGCTCTGCCGCCAGCAGCTGCAACGTATTGACCAGCGGCAACCCGGCCTGCAACAGGGTGGCGAGTTGGCGGGTGAAGTGGATTAAGGGTTCTCCGCGCCACTGGCCGGGCGTGATGCGTTTGCCGTGCCCAATCCGCCAAGGCTGCAGGCCTTGTTCGATCAGCAACCGGCTCACCTGCCGTTTTTCATCGCTCATCAGTTCGCCGCGGCGCAAGGCGCCCTGGGCGTCGAAAGCCTGCCATAGGAACAGCCGGCGCGCTTTCATGGCGCGGTTACGCCGAGCTGGACGACGTCGATCACGCGGTACAGTTCTTCCAGCGAGGTCGTGCCTTCGCTGGCCAGCGCCAGCCCGGCCTGCAGCAGCGAAAGCTGCCCCTGCTCGCGGGCGACATCCGCCAGCAGGCTGGGCGCGGCGTTCGCCAGCAACGCCGCCTGTATTTCCGGCGTAATGGCCAACAGCTCATACACGCCGATGCGCCCATAGTAGCCGCCGAAGCAATGCTCGCAGCCGTCGGCGCGCCAGGCGGTCAGCGGCTCCGGCCAGACCGAGGTAGGAAAATGCGTCGGCTGGCTGTGCGGGTAGCGGCAGTGGCGACACAGCCTGCGCACCAGCCGCTGTGCGATGACCAGCTTCAGGCAGCCGGCGAGCAGGTAGCCGGGGATACCCATGTGCATTAGCCGCGTCAGGGTTTCGCCGGTGGAGTTGGTATGCAGCGTCGACAGCACCAGGTGGCCGGTTTGCGCGGCCTTGACTGCGATCTCGGCGGTTTCCGCATCGCGGATCTCGCCGATCATGATGACATCCGGATCCTGGCGCAGCAGGGCGCGCAGCACCCGGGCGAAACTCAGCTCGGTTTTGGCGTTGATCTGGGTTTGATTGACGCCGAACAGCGGTATCTCGATCGGATCCTCGACGCTGCACAGGTTGCTTTGCGCATCGTTCAACTGACGCAGACCGCTGTACAGCGTGACCGTCTTGCCGCTGCCGGTTGGGCCGGTCACCAGGATCAAACCTTGCGGGCAGGCCAGCGCCGTCGCGTAGCGCGCCAGATCCGCCCGGCCCATGCCCAGTTGATCCAGCGGCAGCTCCTGCTGCTCACCTTGCTGAACGCGCAGCACCACCTTTTCGCCGTGCAGCGTCGGCAGGGTGGCGATACGCATGGCATAACGCGCGCTGTCCAGCGTCAGGCTGAGTTGCCCGTCCTGAGGCTGACGGCGCTCGGCGATATCCAACTGACCGAGGATCTTCAGCCGGGCGATGAGGCGCGCGGTCAGCTGCGGCGGCGGTGAGGCGAGGGTTTGCAGCACGCCGTCGATGCGCAGGCGAATGCGAAAATGCTGCCGAAAGGGCTCGAAGTGGATATCCGAGGCGCGGCGCTGGATGGCCAGACGCAGCGTCTGGTTGATGAACTGCACCACCGGCGCATCGCCGTCGTCGGGGTAGGCGATGTCGGCGGTGTCTTCTTCGGCTGCCAGCGGCGCCGGCAGCGATTCGTGGCGTTGGTTCAGCGCCTGCTCCAGCCTGGCCGCCGGCCAGTGTTCCAGATGGATGCGCTTGCCGGTGGCGAAACGCAGCGCCGCCAGCAGCCCCTGCGGCGCTTCTTCGTTGAGCGCGATCGTGAGAGTGGTCGGGTCTTCGTTCAGCGCCAACGCCTGATAGCGCCGGCACAGGGCGTGAACCTCTTCGCTGATTTGCGCGTTCATCGCCGTTACTCCGCCGCGTTGTCGAAGCGGAAGACTTCCTGGCACACCTCAACCAGCGTTGCGTTTTCGCTGCTGCACAGCCGGCTCCAGCGGGTCAGCCCATCGGCGTTCGCTTTGGGGGTTAATGCCACCGCCAGCCCCTGCAGCGTCTGGGTGCCGGTCAGCGTGATCACGCCTTTGGCGACTTTCACCCCGCTGACGTAACGCGACGTGCCGCCGGTGGGAATGCCTTTGCTGCCGGCCTCACAGCCGGTGGGGGCGCCTTCGTCCAGCACGCACAGCTCGACCGCCAGTTTATACGGCGCCATGGTTTGCAGCATGTCGGTCATTGCCGCTTTCTGGATGTAGCGTTGGTAGGCAGGGATGCCGATGGCGCTGAGGATGGCGATGATGGCGATCACCACCATCAGTTCTATCAGGGTAAAGCCGCGTTGCGTTTCCATACGTTGTTTTCTCCATTGGGGTGTGGAAGACAACGGTAGCGGTTTGCTCGGGGGTTCGGCGAGGGGCTTTTGCGCGTTTCTCGGCGCGCTTCCATCAGTAATGATGTCGTTTGCAGCGGTGAAAAAAACGGTGAGAGGAGGTTCGCAATTTTACGGTAACGCCCCCGACAGCGGCCGGGGGCGAGGGGGATCATTTGAAGCGCATCGACAGATCGAGTGCAGTGATGTGCTTGGTCAGCGCACCGACCGAAATGTAATCCACGCCGGTCTCGGCAAAGGTGCGCAGCGTCTCGCTGGTGACGTTGCCGGACACCTCCAGCTGGGCGCGGCCCTGGGTTTGAGCGACCGCCTGACGCATCATCTCGACGCTGAAGTTGTCCAGCATGATGATATCGGCACCGGCATCCAGCGCCTGCTGCAGCTCATCAAGCGATTCGACCTCCACTTCCACCGGCACGTCGGCGTGCAGCCAGAAGGCTTTTTCCACCGCGTTCTTGATAGAGCCGGAGGCGATGATGTGGTTTTCCTTGATCAGGAAGGCGTCGGACAGCCCCAGCCGATGGTTGCTGCCGCCCCCGCACAGTACGGCGTATTTCAGCGCGGTGCGCAGGCCGGGCAGGGTCTTGCGGGTATCGAGCAGGCGAGTCCGGGTGCCTTCCAGCAGGGCCACGTAGCGGCTGACTTCGGTCGCCACGCCGGAGAGCGTCTGCACGAAGTTCAGCGCGGTGCGCTCGCCGGTCAGCATCACCCGCGCGGGGCCGCGCAGCCGGCAAAGCGGTTGGTTCGGCGTCAGACGGTCGCCGTCCGCCACCAGCCACTCCACCTGCACCTGGTTGCCCAATTGAATAAAGACCTCATTCAGCCAGCGGCGGCCACAGAATACACCGGCTTCGCGGGTGATGACGGTGGCTTCGGCCTGCTTGTCCGCCGGTAACAATTGCGCGGTAATATCGCGCCCGGCGTCGACTTCACCCCCCAGGTCTTCGCGCAGCGCCTGGGCGACGGCATAGGGAATATCACTTTCAATTCGTTCAAGAAGCTCGGTGCGGCGACGGTCGGCACTGTAGCGGCGTGTCGGCATGGAAAACTCCGAAATGGACGGTTAGATCGTAGGGGAACATGCTACTCTGTTGCAGGAATAAGTACCACCGCAGAGAGGTGTCTGATGCAGTTGGAAAATGGCTGGATTGTCGGGGTGACGCGAGTGCTCTCGCCGCACTGCGATCGGCGCCCGGATGACGAGCCCCCCTCGCTGCTGGTCATCCACAACATCAGCCTGCCGCCCGGCGAGTTCGGCGGCCCCTATATCGACCAGCTGTTCACCGGCACGCTCGATCCCGCGCAGCACCCCTATTTCGCCGAGATCCATCAGCTGCGGGTGTCGGCGCACTGTCTGATCCGCCGCGACGGGGAGATCGTGCAGTATGTGCCCTTCGACCAACGCGCCTGGCACGCGGGCGTTTCCCTGTATCAGGGGCGCGATCGGTGCAACGATTTCTCCATCGGCATCGAGCTGGAAGGCACCGATCTGTTGCCTTACACCGAGGCGCAATACCGCACGCTGCAGGTTGTCACCGCGCTGCTGGCCGAACATTATCCGCCGCTGGTGGCCAATATCGCCGGGCATTGCGATATCGCCCCCGGCCGCAAGACCGATCCCGGGCCGGCGTTCGATTGGGATCGCTATCTGGCATCTCTGGAACAACGCGACGCGTCCGTCGACGCTATGCTTGAGGCAAGAAAAAGGGAGAGGAATCGCTAATGACGCTGTTTACGCTGTTGCTGGTTTTGGCCTGGGAGCGCCTGTTTAAGCTGGGAGAACATTGGCAGCTGGACCACCGTCTCGAAGTGGTGTTTCAGCGGCTGCATCGGGTTTCGCTGGCGCAGACGCTGGCGATGACCGCCGCCTGGATGGTGATCGTCTGGGGCGTTCTGTGGCTGTCTCACGGGTTGTTCTTCGGCGTGGTGACGCTGCTGCTGTGGATTGTCATCGATCTGCTGTGCGTCGGCGCCGGCATCAAGCGCAAACACTACCGCGCCTACCTCAAAGCGGCGCGGCAGGGCGATACCCACGCCAGCGATCAGATGGCGGAAGAGCTGGCGTTGATCCACGGTTTGCCGGTGGACTGCAGCGAAGAGCTGCGCCTGCGCGAGCTGCAAAACGCGCTGCTGTGGATCAATTTCCGCTATTACCTGGCGCCGCTGTTCTGGTTCGTGGTCTTTGGGCCTTACGGGCCGATCGCGTTGGCGGGGTATGCCTTCCTGCGCGCCTATCAAACCTGGCTGGCGCGTCACAATACGCCGCTGGAGCGTTCGCAGTCGGGTATCGATCATCTGCTGAACTGGCTGGACTGGATCCCGGTGCGTTTGGCCGGGGTGGCCTACGCGCTGTTCGGCCACGGCGAGCGTGCGCTGCCGGCCTGGTTCGCCTCGCTGGGGGATCGGCATTCGTCGTCGTATCAGGTGTTGACGCGGCTGGCGCAGTTCTCGCTGGCGCGCGATCCGCATATGGACCCGGTGCAAACGCCGCGGGCAGCGGTGACGCTGGCTCGCAAGGTGACGATGATCATCGTGGTGGTAGTGGCGCTGTTGACCATTTACGGCACGCTGCTTTAAGCGGCAGCGAAAAACAAAACGGGCGCCGAGGCGCCCGTTTTTTTGGCCATTCGGCCGGGATTACAGCTTGGCGAAGCAGCGACGCGCGGCGTCGATGGTGCGCTGAATGTCTTCCTTGCTGTGCGCCACGGACATGAAGCCCGCTTCGAAGGCGGACGGCGCCAGATACACCCCTTCCTCCAGCATCAGGTGGAAGAAGCGTTTGAAGCGTTCCACATCGCACTGCATCACGTCCTGATAGCAGGTCACTGTCGGCGCGTCGGTGAAGAACAGGCCGAACATGCCGCCGACGTTGTTGACCACCAGCGGGATATTCTCTTCCTGCGCCGCATGCAGCAGGCCTGCGGCCAGCATTTCGGTCAGTTCGGTCAGCGTCTGGTGCACGCCTACCTGTGATACTTCGGTCAGGCAGGCATAGCCCGCCGCCATGGCGATTGGGTTGCCGGACAGGGTGCCCGCCTGGTAGACCGGGCCGGTCGGCGCCAGCGCGTCCATCACGTCGCGGCGGCCGCCGAAGGCGCCCACCGGCATGCCGCCGCCGATGATTTTGCCGAGGCAGGTCAGATCCGGCTCAACGCCGTAATAGGACTGTGCGCCGGCCAGCGCCACGCGGAAACCGGTCATCACTTCATCGATGATCAAGAGCGCGCCGTACTTGTCGCACAGGGCGCGCAGGCCCGGCAGGAATTCCGGCAGCGGCGGCACGCAGTTCATGTTGCCGGCAACCGGCTCGACGATGATACAGGCGATCTCGGACGGGTACTGCTCGAAGGCGGCCCGCACCGAATCCAGGTCGTTATAGGTGCAGGTCAGGGTGTGCTTGGCGAAGTCGGCCGGCACGCCCGGTGAGTTCGGCTGGCCGAGGGTCAGCGCACCGGAACCGGCTTTCACCAGCAGGCAGTCGGCGTGGCCGTGGTAGCAGCCTTCGAACTTGATGATTTTGTCGCGGTTGGTGTAGCCGCGCGCCAGACGGATGGCGCTCATGGTGGCTTCGGTGCCCGAGTTCACCATACGCACCATATCCATGGTAGGCACCAGTTCGGTGACCAGCTGCGCCATTTTGACTTCCATCTCGGTCGGCGCGCCGAAGCTCAGGCCGCGCTGCGCCGCTTCGATCACCGCGTCGCGGATCGCCGGGTGGTTGTGCCCCAGCACCATCGGCCCCCAGGAACCGACATAGTCGATATAGGCCTTGCCGTCGGCATCGAACAGGTAAGCCCCGTCAGCCCGCTCGATAAACAGCGGCACACCGCCTACGCCGGTGAATGCACGCACCGGAGAGTTCACCCCACCGGGGATCAACTGTTGCGCCTGGGCGTACAGACTTTCGGACTTGCTGTGTAGGCTCATAAATCGGCTCCTGGATTCTCTTTTGAATGATTTGACCGCGCTATTCTAGAGGAGAGCGCCGCGTTATGAAACGATCACAGTCAGATACCATTAACGGCAGCGCCCGCCACCGGGTTGGGGTAGAATAACCGCCTTGCCTATTTGTATTACAAATTACCTGACGAATTACTCGCGATGACGGAATCACAATCACAGCCAGTCGGGACGTTGAGCCCGCGTCTTAGCCGCAGCGATGCGGTGCGTCAGTTTATTCGCCGCGATAAGACCCCGGTGGCGATCCTGGTGATGGCCGCGCTGGTGGGGACGCTGGCCGGTTTGCTCGGCGTGGCCTTCGATAAGGCGGTGGAGTGGGTGCAGCAGCAGCGGCTGGCTTCGCTGGCGCAGGTCGCCGACTCCTGGCTCCTGGTGTGGCCGCTGGCGTTTATCCTGTCCGCCGCGCTGGCGGCGCTGGGCTATTACCTGGTGCGGCGCTTTGCGCCTGAGGCGGGCGGCTCGGGCATTCCGGAGATCGAAGGCGCGCTGGAGGAGCTGCGGCCGGTGCGCTGGTGGCGCGTGATCCCGGTGAAATTCATCGGCGGCATGGGCACGCTGGGGGCGGGCATGGTGCTGGGGCGCGAAGGCCCCACGGTGCAAATGGGCGGCAACGTCGGGCGCATGGTATTGGACGTGCTGCGCATTCGCGGCGCCGAGGCGCGTCATACGCTGCTGGCGACCGGGGCCGCCGCCGGGTTGTCCGCCGCGTTCAACGCGCCGCTAGCCGGCATCTTGTTCATCATCGAAGAGATGCGGCCGCAGTTCCGCTACAACCTGATCTCGATTAAAGCGGTGTTTATCGGCGTGATCATGTCGAGCGTGGTATTCCAGCTGTTTAACGGCCAGGGTTCGGTGATCGCGGTCGACAAACTTTCTTCGGCGCCCATCAATACCCTGTGGCTCTATCTGGTGCTGGGGGCGATATTCGGTGCGGTGGGCGTGGGGTTCAACGCGCTGATTTTCCGCACTCAAGACATGTTTGCGCGCCTGCACGGCGGCAGAATGCGCAATATTTTGCTGATGGGCGGGCTGCTCGGCGGCGTGTGCGGCATTCTGGGGCTGATCCAGCCGGAGGCGGCGGGCGGCGGCTTTGGGTTGATCCCGATCGCCGCGGCGGGCAATTACAGCGTCGGCATGTTGATGTTTATCTTTATCACCCGCATCTTCACTACGCTGCTGTGCTTCGGTTCCGGCGCGCCGGGCGGCATCTTTGCGCCGATGCTGGCGCTGGGCACGCTGTTCGGCACCGCCTTTGGGCTGGCGGGGGCGCATCTGTTCCCGCAGTACGGCATCGAGGCGGGCACCTTCGCCATCGCCGGCATGGGGGCGCTGTTCGCCGCTACGGTGCGCGCCCCGCTGACCGGCATCGTGCTGGTACTGGAAATGACCGACAACTACCAACTCATTTTACCGATGATCATCACCTGCCTCGGCGCCACGGTGGTGGCGCAGCTGCTCGGCGGCAAGCCGCTGTATTCGTCGATCCTGGCCCGCACGCTGCAAAGGCAGGAGGCGCAGCTGGCGCGGGAAGCGGCGGAGAAAACAGGTAAGGAAAATACAACAAATGCGGTGAATACTTGAACGCAACACTCAGGTATCGGATAATCGTTAATATTAATCAGGCAGCCATAGTCGCGATCTGATGCTGAACAATGTTGGGAGTAAAGAGTATGAGTGATCAAACGGCACTGCCCCTGCAATTTACCGAGGCAGCAGCAAGCAAGGTTAAGTTCCTGATTGCTGACGAAGAAAATCCGAACCTGAAGTTGCGGGTTTACATTACCGGCGGCGGCTGCAGCGGATTCCAGTACGGCTTCACTTTTGACGACAAGGTCAACGATGGCGACATGACCATCGAGAAGCAGGGCGTGGCGCTGGTGGTCGATCCGATGAGCCTGCAGTATCTGGTCGGCGGCTCGGTGGACTACACCGAAGGGCTGGAAGGGTCGCGCTTCGTGGTGACCAACCCGAATGCCAAAACCACCTGCGGTTGCGGTTCGTCGTTTAGCATCTGAGTTTGCCTGTCAGAATATCAACCCGCTCGCCTTACGGCCGGCGGGTTTTTTTATGCCTACCATTCCACGAGGATCACTTCTGCACCGCTCTCCTGTGCCGGTGGGCTGTGGATGATGTTCGGCTGCGCCGTTGCGTGGCTGCATTCGGCCTGTGGGGCGGCGGCCTCGAGGCGCACGGCGCATTGCGGTTCAATGGTCAGGGTAACGCCGATCTGGCCGCTGACGGCATCGGCATACGCGGCGCCACTCAGCAGGGTGCCACAGCAGGCAAGCAGAATTTTTTTCATCATTGCGGGAATAGTCATCCGTAAGCCATCTTGTGATGACTTATCGGCAAAAAGTTAAAAAGTTTTAACAGCGTGGGAAAGGAATTAACCTGCGGATAACAGAATTTTACATCGTCACTACGCTATTTTTCGGTCGAAAATAATACCATTAAACCCGTTAATAGTCTAATAAATCACCAGGTGCGGCGTTGCAAAGCGTCGCCCCGCAGGGCGACGGCTCAGCGTTTGAGAATAAAGGCGGGCAGTTTGAGGTGCCAGCGGATGGCCGCCAGGCGAATGGCCAGGGTGATGATCATGCCCAGCATCATGGCCTGTTGCAGCGGCATGTGGAAGGTGTAAAACGCCGTGGCGTGCACGATGCCGCCGATGATGCAGGCGGTGGCGTAAATTTCGGTGCGCAGGATCATCGGGATCTCGCGCGCCAGCACGTCGCGGATAATGCCGCCGCCGACGCCGGTGATCACTCCCATGCAGATTGCCACCAGCGGGCCGGTGCCGGCCGCGAAGGCCTTGTTGACGCCGATGCCGACGAACACCGCCAGCCCGACGGCGTCCAGCACCGGCAGCACCCACTTCGGCAGCCGGCGCGGCTGGCGCACCAGCAGCAGCGTCAAGACGCAGGTGATCATCGCCACCACCAAATCGGTGGGATCCTTGACCCAGAACACCGGGCCGTTGGCCAGCGCCATGTCGCGGATGGTGCCGCCGCCGACCGCGGTGACCACGCCCAATACCAGCACGCCGAACGGATCCATGCGCAGCTTGCCGGCCAACAGCACGCCGGAGACGGCGAACACTGCGGTGCCGAGAATATCCAACCAGAACACCAGCATCAGCGGATCTCCGCCAGCTGGCGGCACAGCTGCTGCGCCGCCAACGCAATGCGCGGCCCGCCGCGGTTGAACCAGTCTTCGTTCAGCGCGATCACCGGCACCTGCAGCTGCGGGGCCCAGAAGGCTTTCACACTGGCGGCTGCTTTCGCGCCCCCGGTGATGACGATGGCCTGCGGCTGGCGCGCCAACACCTGCTCGCGGCTGATCTGCGGCCAAGGGGTGCGGCTGTCGGCAAAGACGTTCTGCCCGCCGCACAGCGCCAGCACCTGGCTTTGCAATGTGGCGCCGGCGCTGGTGAACAGCGGCTGGGTGCCGAACTGCAGCAGCACGCGCCGTGATGGGTTAGCGGCATACTGTTGTTTGAGAGCGGCGAACTGGCGGCGAAGGCCCTCCGCCGCCTGATGCGCCTGCTCCGGGTGCGGGCTGTATTGCGCCAGCTGGTCCAGCAAACCGGCGATCCCTTCGAGGGTGTCGGCGTCCGCATAGAAAATCGGGATGCCGAACGCAGCGAGCTGATCCAGCACGCGCTGCGGATTGCCGCCGCGCCAGGCGAGGATCAGGTCCGGCTTGAGCGCCAGCACCCGCTCCAGATTGATGCCCTGCCAGGAGGCCACTTGTTCCAGCTTGGCGGCCTGCGGCGGATAATCGGAATAGGCGCTCGCCGCCACCAGCACATCGCCCATGCCGGCGGCATAGGCGAGTTCGGTCGCGTTGGGCGCCAGGCTGATCACCCGCTGAGCGGCGCCGGCCGGCATGGCCAGCCAGAGCGCCAACAGACAGAGCATCGAGGTGAAGCGCAGCCTCACATCAACCGCGCTTGGCCAGGGTTTGCAGCATGGCGTTGACCATCAGCGTAGACTGCTTGGCCGCTACCACCAGGAACTCGTCAAAGCTCATGTGCGATTCGCTGTCGGCGACGTCGGAAATGGCGCGCACCACCACGAACGGCGTGCCGAACAGATGGCAGACGTGGGCGATCGCTGCGGCTTCCATTTCCACGGCGGCGACGCGCGGGAAGGTGGCGCGAATGCGCGCCAGCGGCTCGGCGCCGTTGATGAAGGCGTCACCGCTGCAGATCAGGCCGCGCACCGCGTGCAGATCCAGCTGTTTGATGCAGCTTTCCGCCAGCGCGATCAGCGCGTCGTCGGCGACGAACGCCGCCGGGCAGCCGGCCATCTGGCCCGGCTCGTAGCCGAAGGCGGTGACGTCGGCGTCGTGGTAGCGCACTTCTTCCGACACCACGATATCGCCCACGCGCAAGGTGCTGGCCAGGCCGCCGGCGGAACCGGTGTTGATCACCAGATCCGGGCTGCAGTGTTCCAGCAGCAGGGTGGTGCCCATGGCCGCCGAGACTTTACCGATGCCGGATTTCAGCAGAGCCACGTCAACGCCGCCGATCTGGCCGGTGTAGATTTCGCAGCCCGCACGCTGGATGGTTTGACGGTTTTCGATTTGATCGCGCAGCAGGGTGACTTCCTGCTCCATTGCGCCGATGATGCCTACTTTCATAAATAACACTCGCTGATTGGCCGTGAGAATTGCGGCATAGTCTATCATGGCTGTGTATGAGAGATAATGCGTTGCATCCGCTGCCGGGAATTGTTATCACGGGGGCAGGGCGCAACGGCGGAGAAACAGATGTCCGGGATCGACTTCAAGCAAAAAATCAGCTTCCAACGGCCTTTCAGCAAACCGATCGAGGCCGAGGAAGAGTACGACATCGTGCGGCAATTCGAGAGCGATCGCGGGCGCATCGTCAACTCGGCCGCCATTCGCCGTCTGCAGCAAAAAACCCAGGTGTTTCCGCTGGAGCGTAACGCGGCGGTGCGCAGCCGCCTGACGCACTCGATGGAGGTGCAGCAGGTTGGGCGCCACATCGCCAAAGAGATCCTCAACCGCTTCAAACAGGCGGGGAAAATTGATGAGCTCGGCCTGACCCGGCTGCTCGATCCGTTTGAAAGCATCGTGGAAATGGCCTGCCTGATGCACGACATCGGCAATCCGCCGTTCGGTCACTTCGGCGAGTCGGCGATCAACGACTGGTTTGCCCAACGGCTCGATCCCGCCAGCTGCGGCAGCGAGCCGGGCAGCCACGATCGCTGCCAGGTGGCGACGCTGCGCCTGCATGAGGGGGAGAGCGATCTGAACCGGCTGCGCAGCCGGATCCGTCAGGATCTCAGCCACTTCGAGGGCAATGCCCAGGCGATCCGCATGGTGTACAGCCTGCTCAAGCTCAACCTGACCTACGCGCAGGTCGGCTGCATTTTGAAATACACCCGCCCGGCCTACTGGGCGAGCGACATCCCCGCCAGCCACAGTTACCTGATGAAAAAGCCCGGCTACTATCTGGCGGAAGAGGCCTTCGTCGATCGGCTGCGGCGCGAGCTGCACATGGGCGAGTTCGATCGTTTCCCGCTGACCTATATCATGGAGGCCGCCGACGATATCTCGTACTGCGTGGCCGATCTGGAAGACGCGGTGGAGAAGAGCATTTTCACCGTCGAGCAGCTGTATCAGCACCTGATTCAGGAGTGGGGCGAGGTGGTGCCGGGCGATCTGTTCGACAAGACCGTCGCCAGCGCGTTTCGCAAGATCGATCGCGGCGGCGCGCGGCGCAGCGCGGAAGATCAGTTCTTCATGTATCTGCGGGTGTTTACCGTGGCGCGGCTGGTGCCGCACGCGGCGCAGCGCTTTATCGACAATCTGGATGCGGTCTATCAGGGCAGTTTCAATCAGGCGCTGCTGGAGGACTCCAGCCCGGCGTACCGGCTGCTGAAAATATTTAAAAATGTGGCGTTCAAGCACGTGTTCAACCACCCGGAGGTCGAGCAACTCGAGCTGCAAGGCTACCGGGTGATCAGCGGCCTGCTGGACATTTACAGCCCGCTGTTGGCGATGTCGCTGGCGGATTTCAGCCAACTGGTGCGCGAGGACAGCCATCGCGCTTACCCGATCGAAACGCGCCTGTTCCACAAGCTGTCCACCAAGCATCGGCTGGCGTATGCGGAGGCGGTAGAGGGGCTGCAGCATTTATCGCCGGAGCAGCAAGCCATTCGGGAATATTATTTCCGCGCGCGTTTATTGCAGGACTATATCAGCGGAATGACCGACCTTTACGCCTATGACGAATATCGTCGATTGATGGCGGCGGAATAATTACGCTGAAGAATAATTTTAGCAATTCCAATCGGTTGGCTGTCTCGAGTTTTGTAAAGACGGACAATATTTGTTTACTATTGCCAATCATCTGTGCCGGAACTTCGGGCTATTAATTAACTCTGAATAAGCACGCAAGACAGCCATTCTTTTTGAACGACTTTATAAGAGACACACAGATGAAAAAAACCGCATTAGTTCTGAGCGCACTGGCATTCAGTATCGGTATGGCGATGGGCCCGGTCACGGCCAGCGCCGCTGAAACCGCCTCTTCCAGTACACAACAGCTGCCGAGCCTGGCGCCGATGCTGGAAAAGGTAATGCCTTCCGTGGTGAGCATTAACGTTGAGGGCAGCACCACGGTCAATACGCCGCGCATGCCGCAGCAGTTCCAACAGTTCTTCGGCGAAGATTCACCGTTCTGCCAAGACGGCTCGCCGTTCCAGGGCTCGCCGATGTGTCAGGGCGGCGAACAGCCTGGGCCGGATGGCCAGCCGCAGGGCACGCAGCAGAAATTCCAGGCGCTGGGCGCCGGGGTGGTCATCGATGCCGCCAAGGGCTACGTGGTGACCAATAACCACGTGGTGGACAACGCCAACAAGATCCAGGTGCAGCTGAGCGACGGCCGCCGTTTCGACGCCAAGGTGATCGGCAAGGATCCGCGTTCCGATATTGCGCTGATCCAGCTGAAAGACTTCAAGAATCTGACGGCGATCAAGATGGCGGATTCCGATCAGCTGCGCGTCGGCGATTACACCGTGGCGATCGGCAACCCGTACGGGCTGGGTGAAACCGCCACCTCGGGCATCGTATCCGCCCTGGGGCGCAGCGGCCTGAACATCGAAAACTACGAAAACTTTATCCAGACCGATGCGGCGATCAACCGCGGTAACTCCGGGGGGGCGCTGGTTAATCTCAACGGCGAGCTGATCGGCATCAACACCGCGATCCTGGCGCCGGACGGCGGTAACATCGGTATCGGCTTCGCCATTCCGAGCAACATGGTGAAAAACCTGACGGCGCAAATGGTCGAATATGGCCAGGTGAAACGCGGCGAGCTGGGCATCATGGGTACCGAGCTGAACTCTGAGCTGGCCAAGGCGATGAAGGTCGACGCGCAGCGCGGGGCCTTCGTCAGCCAGGTGATGCCGAAGTCTTCCGCGGCGAAGGCGGGCATCAAGGCCGGCGACGTGATCGTCACCATGAACGGCAAGGCCATCTCCAGCTTCGCCTCGTTCCGGGCGGAGATCGGCACGCTGCCGGTCGGCAGCAAGATGTCGCTGGGCATTATTCGCGACGGTAAGCCGGTGACGATTGACGTCACGCTGGAGCAAAGCGCGCAGACCCAGGTGGCCTCGGGCAATATCTACACCGGCATTGAAGGTGCCGAGCTGAGCAACACCCAGGTCGGCAACGTGAAGGGCGTCAAGGTTGACAGCGTGAAAGCCGGCAGCGCCGCGGCGCGCATCGGCCTGAAAAAGGGCGACGTGATCCTGGGCGTGAACCAACAGCCGATCCAGAACCTGGGTGAGCTGCGTAAAATCCTCGACAGCAAGCCGTCGGTACTGGCGTTGAATATTCAACGCGGCGAGAGCCAGCTGTACCTGCTGGCGCAGTGATAGGCGTCAGGCGTTAAAAAAACAAAGGCACGCTGCGGCGTGCCTTTTTGCGTTATGGCCTGAGGATTCAGGCGGGTTGCGCCAGATGCGCGCGCGCCGCGTGGATCACCAGTTCAATCTCATCCAACAGCTCCAGCCACTCCGGCTCCAGTTCGTCGTTGGTGATGCCCTGACGCAGCTGCCGCTCGAGGTAGAAACACAGCTGCTTGAGGCGCGGCACGCCGCTGTAGCTGCAGCTGCCGTGCAGCTTATGGACCAGATCGAGGATCTCGTCGTCATGCTGGCCGTCGAGCAGCGCCTGTACCCGTTCGCGCACCTGCGGCAGGAAATCGAGCAGCATTTGCAGCAGATCGCGCGCCAGATCCGGTTTGTTGGCCGCCTGACGCAGCGCCAGCGGCCAGTCGAGCGACAGCGGAGCGTCGTCGGCGATGGCGTTTTCCACGTCGCCGCTGTGGTAGCGCGACAGCACGCGGGTCAGCATTTTCTCGTCGATCGGTTTGGCCAGATAGTCGTCCATCCCGGCCTGCAGCAGGTGCTCGCGCTCGCCGCTGGCGGCATGGGCGGTAACGGCGACGATCGGCGTGGAGTTGTGATGCGGCAGCTGGCGGATCAGTTCGCTGGCGTGAATGCCGTCCATCTTCGGCATCTGAATGTCCATCAGGATCAAATCCAGCACGTTGTCGCGCGCTAGCGCCAGCGCTTCCTCACCGCTCTCGCACAGCAGGGTTTTTTCTACCTGTTCCCCCAGCAGCGTGCCGATCAGCTTCAGGTTGGCCGGGTTGTCGTCAACCGCCATCACCGTCAGCGGCAGGCGTTTACGCTCAGGCTGCGCGGTGAGGCGTGCCGGCGCTTCCATCCGGAGCAGAGGGAACAGTCGGGTGCTGGTGATCGGCTTGATCAGACAGCCGAGCGCGCCTTGTTGTTTAAGCAGCTCGGCGTCGATCTGCGCCTGGCACGGCAGCGCCAGAATCACCCGATCGGCCAGCTTCAGCGAGGCCAGCAATTTGTCCTCGTGCTGCGCCATGTTGTCGCGGAACGGGATGGGCACGCCGGCCAGCAGGAAGTCATAGTGGCCTGGCGGCAACTGGCCCAGCGTCGGCGAGTGGGTGATCACCAGCTGCGTGATGCTGAGCATGTTGAGCGTCGCCTGCGCCGCCGTCGGGTTGGACTCGATATAGGCGAGCGTTTTGCCGCTCAGGTCCGGCAGGCTCGGCGCCAGCGACAGCATGCCCTCGTTCAGATCCAGCGTGATGTGGAACCAGAAGGTCGAGCCGCGGTTCAACTGGCTGTGGAAACAGATATCGCCCCCCATTTCTTTCACCAGTTTTTGCGTGATCACCAGCCCCAGCCCGGTACCGCCGTGGCGGCGGGAGATGCTGGCGTCCGCCTGACGGAACGCCTGGAACAGCTGCGACTGCTGGCGTTCGGAGATGCCGATGCCGGTGTCGTGGATCTGCACTTCCACCTCCACCCGGCGATCCAGCTGTTTGCGCAGCTCGACGCGAATGTCGATATTGCCGGTTTCGGTGAACTTGATGGCGTTGCCCAGCAGGTTGGTGATGATTTGCTGTAGGCGCAGCGAGTCGCCGATCACCTGCTCCGGCACGTCGTTGTGCACATCCAGCGTCAGCTCCAGCCCCTTGTCGTGGGCGCTGGGTGCCAGCAACACCACCACTTCGTCCAGCGTTTCACGCAGGGCGAAAGGAATATGCTCCAGCACCAGCTTGCCGGCTTCCAGCTTGGAGAAGTCCAGCACGTCGTTGATGATGGTCAGCAGGTTGTTGGCCGAGCGTTCGATGGTCTGCAAATAATCGGTCTGGGTCGCGCTCAGATCGGTTTTCAGCATCTGGCGGGTGAAGCCGATCACGCCGTTGAGCGGTGTACGCAGCTCGTGCGACATGTTGGCCAGGAATTCGGACTTGATGCGCGCCGCCTCCTGCGCGCGTTTTTTCGCCAGATCCAGCTCGACGTTCTGGATCTCCATCTGCTCCAGGGTTTCACGCAGGTCGGAGGTGGCCTGATCGATGTTCTGCTGCATCTCTTCGTGATAGGCGGTGAGCGACATCGCCATCGAGTTGATGCCGTTCTTCAGCATGTGCAGCTCGCCGAGCATGTAACCCTCCACGCGGCTGTCGAGCTGGCCGCGGCGGATACGGTCGACGGTGTTCACCATGTTGCGGATCGGGCCGGTCACGTCGCGCATCAGCCGGTAAGCGAACAGGATAGCGATGCACATGCACAGCAACAGCAGCAGGGTGGAGACGAAGACCTCTTTATATTGCTGCAGCCGCACTGACTGCAGATCCAGCTCGATCGCCACATAGCCCAGGTTGTTGTCGGGGTGGCTGCCGCCGTCGGCGGTTTCATCCGGATACTGGCTTTCCGACAGGATCGGCGTGCGCAGGATCAGCGAATCGCCGCGTCGGGTGAGCATCAGCTCGGTGGGCAACGGCACGCCTTTCGGCAGCTGCAGCTGAGCGAAGTTGTGATGATAATTGGAGGTGACGAACAAATTGTTCTGCGCATCGAACACGGTGATCGAACGCACGATGTCCGAATGGCGGCGGTGCAACAGGCTGACCAACTGCCTGACCGATTCGCGGCTGCGGAACGTCATGCCGTACTCGCTGGCCACCGCCAGCGGCTCGATGATGCTGGCGCCGGCGTCGACCAATTGCTCCTGCAGCTCGTTATAGCGGTGCACCACGAAGAAGGTGCTGAGCAGCAAACCAATCAGCAAGGTCGGGGCCAGAATCAGGATCATCATGCGCGCACGCAGGCTGTATTTGGTCATGGGATTCCAATGTGGGAGAATTGACAGCTGACACTAGCTTAATGAACCAGCACACAATCGACAAATATGGCGCAATTCTACTCTCCCAAACGCCGCGTGACGACCCGGCAGAGCTCACAAATCTTCACCGTGACGGTGAGCGATCTCGATCCTTTCGGCCAGGGCGTGGCGCGCCACGACGGCAAAGCGGTGTTCGTGCCGGGCGTATTGCCGGGCGAGCAGGCGGAAATCCAGCTGACCGAAGACAAGCGCCAGTTCGCCAAAGGCAAGCTCAAACGCTTGCTGAGCCGCAGCCCGCAGCGGGTGGCGCCGCGTTGCCCGCATTTCGGCGTCTGCGGCGGCTGCCAGCAGCAGCATGCGGATGAAGCGCTGCAGCAGCAGAGCAAGGCGGCGGCGCTGGTGCGCATGATCGCCCGCGAAACCGGGGTGACCCCGCAGCAGGAACCGGTGATCGCCGGCCCGGAATACGGCTATCGCCGCCGCGCTCGCCTGAGCCTGGCATGGCAGCCGAAGTTGCAGCGCCTGATGATGGGTTTTCGACAGGCGGCCTCCAGCGAGCTGGTGGCGGTGGAGCACTGTCCGGTGCTGCGGCCGGAGCTGGAACAGCTGCTGGCGCCGGTGCGCGCCTGCCTGAGCGGGCTGCAGGCGGTACGGCGGCTGGGGCATGTGGAGCTGGTGCTGGCGGACAACGGCCCGCTGCTGGTGCTGCGCCATCTCGACGCGCTGAAAGAGGCGGATCGGCAGGCGCTGTTGGCGTTTGGCGAGCGGGAAAACGTCGCCGTCTATCTGGCGCCGGACAGCGATCGCGTGGAGAAACTGTGCGGTGACACGCCGTATTATCAGGTTGACGGGCTACGCTTAGACTTCAGTCCGCGCGACTTTATTCAGGTCAATGACGTCGTAAACCAACAAATGGTGGCGCAGGCCCTTGAATGGCTCGATATTCAACCCAATGATCGGGTGCTGGACCTGTTCTGCGGCATGGGTAACTTCACCCTGCCGTTGGCGCGCCGCGCCGCTGCGGTGGTGGGCATCGAAGGTGTTGCCACGCTGGTAGCGAATGGGCAATATAATGCACATAAGAATAAGCTGAATAATGCATCGTTCTTCCACGAGAATCTGGAGGACGACGTTGCGCGGCAACCTTGGGCAGCACAAGGGTTTGATAAGGTGATGCTGGATCCCGCCCGTGCCGGTGCGGCCGGGGTGATGTCACACATTGTAAAACTGGCGCCGGCGCGGGTGGTGTATGTTTCCTGTAACCCCACCACGCTGGCTCGCGACAGCAAAGTGCTGTTGAGCGCCGGTTATCGTCTTGCGCGCGTGCGGATGTTGGATATGTTTCCGCACACGGGGCATCTTGAATCAATGGCGCTGTTTATCAACGAGCGCGCGCCAGAGGTCGCTGCAAAGTAGGGAGAAGTTATGGTTGCGGTAAGAAGTGCACATCTGAATACGGCGGGTGAATTCGCTCTCGATGAGTGGATCGCCGGCTTGGGGCTACCTAACCCGCAGTCATGTGAGCGATTGGCCGCAACCTGGCGTTATTGTGAGCAGCAGACCCAGAACCATCCCGACGCCTCGCTGCTGCTGTGGCGCGGTCTGGAGATGGTGGAAATCCTCTCGACGCTGAGCATGGACAACGACAGCATGCGCGCCGCGCTGCTGTTCCCGCTGGTGGACGCCGGCATCGTGCAGGAAGAGACCCTGACCGAAGCGTTCGGCAAGGGCATCGTCGCGCTGGTGCACGGCGTGCGCGACATGGACGCCATTCGCCAACTGAAAGCCACCCAAAACGATTCGATGGCCTCCGAACAGGTCGACAACGTGCGCCGCATGCTGTTGGCGATGGTGGAGGATTTCCGCTGCGTGGTCATCAAGCTGGCGGAGCGCATCGCCCATCTGCGCGAGGTGAAAGACGCGCCGGAAGACGAACGCGTGCTGGCGGCGAAGGAATGTTCCAACATCTACGCCCCGCTGGCCAACCGGCTCGGCATCGGCCAGCTGAAGTGGGAGCTGGAGGATTTCTGCTTCCGCTACCTGCATCCGGAAGAATACAAGCGCATCGCCAAGCTGTTGCATGAGCGCCGCATCGATCGCGAACAGTTCATCGACGATTTCGTCGCCGGGCTGCGTACCGAGATGGCCAGCGAAGGCATTCGGGTGGAGATCTACGGCCGGCCGAAACACATCTACAGCATCTGGCGCAAGATGCAGAAAAAGCACCTGGCGTTCGACGAACTGTTCGACGTGCGCGCGGTGCGCATCGTGGCGGAGCGCCTGCAGGATTGCTATGCGGCGTTGGGCATCGTGCATACCCATTTCCGCCATCTGCCGGACGAGTTCGACGACTACGTCGCCAACCCGAAACCCAACGGCTACCAGTCGATCCACACCGTGGTGCTGGGGCCGCGCGGCAAAACCGTCGAGATTCAGATCCGCACCCGGCAAATGCATGAAGACGCCGAGCTGGGCGTGGCCGCGCACTGGAAGTACAAAGAGGGCGCGGGCGTGACCGTGCGCTCCGGCTACGAAGAACGCATCGCCTGGCTGCGTAAGCTCATCGCCTGGCAGGAAGAGATGGCGGACTCCGGCGAGATGCTCGACGAAGTGCGCAGCCAGGTGTTCGACGATCGGGTCTATGTGTTTACGCCGAAAGGCGACGTGGTGGATCTGCCGGCCGGCTCCACGCCGCTCGATTTCGCTTACCACATTCACAGCGACGTCGGTCACCGCTGTATCGGCGCCAAGATCGGCGGCCGCATCGTGCCGTTTACCTATCAGCTGAAGATGGGCGATCAGATTGAGATCATCACCCAGAAGCAGCCGAACCCGAGCCGCGACTGGCTGAACCCGAACCTGGGCTATGTCACCACCAGCCGCGGGCGCTCGAAGATCCATAACTGGTTCCGCAAGCAGGATCGCGACAAGAACATCCTCGCCGGTCGTCAGATGCTGGACAACGAACTGGAGCATCTCGGCATCAGCCTGAAAGAGGCCGAGAAGCTGTTGATCCCGCGCTACAACATGAACTCGCTGGACGAGGTGTTGGCGGCGATCGGCGGTGGGGACATTCGCCTGAACCAGATGGTGAATTACCTGCAGGGCAAGTTCAACAAGCCGAGCGCCGAAGAGCAGGATCGCGAGGCGCTGCGCCAGCTGGTGCAGCAGAAAGCGCCGCCGCCGGCCCGCAACAAGGACAATGGCCGGGTGGTGGTGGAGGGCGTGGGCAACCTGATGCACCACATCGCCCGCTGCTGCCAGCCGATCCCGGGCGACGACATCGTCGGCTTTATCACCCAGGGGCGCGGTATTTCGATCCACCGTGCGGACTGCGATCAGCTGGTCGATCTGCAATCGCACGCGCCGGAGCGCATCGTCGACGCGGTATGGGGTGAAAGCTACTCCAGCGGTTATTCGCTGGTGGTGCGCGTGATGGCCAACGATCGCAGCGGGCTGCTGCGCGACATTACCACCATTCTGGCCAACGAAAAGGTCAACGTACTGGGCGTCGCCAGCCGCAGCGACACCAAGAAGCAGTTGGCCACCATCGACATGGATATCGAAATCTACAACCAGCAGGTGCTGAGCCGGGTGCTGGCGAAGCTGAACCAGCTGCCGGACGTGATAGACGCCAAGCGTCTGCACGGCAACTAAGCCCACATCGCCTTTCGGGCCGTATCGATAGCGGATGCGGCCCGAAATCCATGAATTCGGCGGGCGCTCCCCTGCGCCCCCATGCTTTCTCAGAGATTTTTTATGACCCAATCCACTCCGCTGCAGCGTCTGCTGAACATCATGAAAACGCTGCGCGACCCGCAGATCGGTTGCTCGTGGGACCGCAAGCAAACCTTCGCCACCATTGCGCCTTATACGTTGGAAGAGACTTACGAAGTGCTGGACGCCATCGAGCGGCAGGACTACGCCGATCTGCGCGACGAGCTGGGTGATTTGCTGTTTCAGGTGGTGTTCTACGCGCAAATGGGGCAGGAGCAGGGGCTGTTCGATTTCGATGAGGTGTGTACCGCCATCAGCGACAAGCTGGAGCGCCGTCACCCGCACATCTTCGGCGACGCCGAGGGCGGAGACAGCGAAGCCGTGGCGGCGCGCTGGGAGCAGCTGAAGGCCGGTGAGCGCGCCGAGAAAGCGCTGCACTCGGTGCTGGACGATATTCCGCAGGCGCTGCCGGCGTTGATGAAAGCGCACAAGATCCAGAAACGCTGCGCCTCGGTCGGCTTCGACTGGAATACCCTGGGCCCGGTGCTGGACAAAGTGTACGAAGAGATCGACGAAGTGATGCACGAAGCCCGCCAGGCGGTGGTCGACGAGAGCAAGCTGGAAGAGGAGATCGGCGATCTGCTGTTCGCCACGGTGAACCTGTCGCGCCATTTAGGCCACAAGGCGGAGAACGCGCTGCAGGCGGCGAACCGCAAGTTCGAGCGCCGCTTCCGCCAGGTGGAAGAGATTGTCCAGCAAAGCGGGCTGCGGCTTGAAGACGCCACGCTGGAGCAGATGGAAGAGGCTTGGCAGCAGGTGAAACGTCAGGAAAGTTGAATCGCCGCGACAATGTTGATCGCCGACAAGGTTCGCTCAAGCTGAAACGGTTAAGCTTTCGGTCAGGTTAGAGGCGCATGGCTGCCGGCGGCAGCAAAAGGGCAACAAACTGAAATCTAAGGCGTTTTATCGCTCCTGAGGGGCGGTAAAAAGAAATTTTCTCTGCTAACTCTTTGTTTTACCTGGAGGGTTTAGGCGGCGCCGGCGGAGTAAACCCTGATGAACACGGGAGGGCGGCCGAGATGATGGACAGCAAAACGATCGTTTGTAGGTCAGGAGAGGTTCGGGTATACTACTTTCCCGTCCTGGTTCTTCCATCGTCTTTAAACCTAAACTCTCAGGTTCAGCATGACAACTAATTATATTTTTGTGACCGGCGGGGTCGTATCCTCTCTGGGTAAAGGCATTGCCGCAGCCTCTCTGGCGGCTATTCTTGAAGCCCGTGGCCTCAACGTTACCATCATGAAACTGGACCCGTACATCAACGTGGATCCGGGCACCATGAGCCCGATTCAGCATGGGGAAGTTTTCGTCACCGAAGACGGCGCAGAAACCGATCTGGATTTGGGTCACTACGAGCGCTTCATCCGCACCAAAATGTCGCGTCGCAACAACTTCACCACCGGCCGCATCTACTCCGACGTGCTGCGTAAAGAACGCCGCGGCGACTATTTGGGTGCGACCGTGCAGGTCATTCCGCACATCACCAACGCGATCAAAGAGCGCATCATCGAAGGTGGCGAAGGCCACGATGTGGTGCTGGTGGAAATCGGCGGCACCGTCGGCGATATCGAATCGCTGCCGTTCCTCGAAGCCATCCGTCAGATGGCGGTGGAAGTGGGCCGCGAGCACACTCTGTACATGCACCTGACGCTGGTGCCGTACATGGCGGCAGCTGGTGAAGTGAAAACCAAGCCGACCCAGCATTCCGTAAAAGAGCTGCTTTCCATCGGTATTCAGCCGGATGTGCTGATTTGCCGTTCCGATCGCGCGGTTCCTGCTAACGAACGCGCTAAAATCGCGCTTTTCTGCAACGTGCCGGAAAAAGCGGTTATCTCTCTGAAAGACGTTGATTCTATTTATAAAATCCCAGGCCTATTGAAATCTCAGGGGCTGGACGATTATATTTGTAAACGATTCAGCTTGAACGCACCGGAAGCCAACCTGGCCGAATGGGAACAGGTGATCTACGAAGAAGCCAATCCGGGCGGCGAAGTGACCATCGGTATGGTCGGCAAATACGTTGAGCTGCCGGACGCCTACAAGTCGGTGATCGAAGCGCTGAAGCACGGCGGGCTGAAAAACCGTCTGACCGTAAACATCAAGCTGATCGATTCGCAGGACGTGGAAACCCGCGGCGTGGAAGTGCTGAAAGGGCTGGACGCGATCCTGATCCCGGGCGGCTTCGGCTACCGCGGCGTGGAAGGCAAAGTGATGACCGCACGCTATGCGCGCGAGAACAACATTCCTTATCTGGGCATTTGCCTGGGCATGCAGGTGGCGTTGATGGAGTTTGCTCGCAACGTGGCGGGCATGGAAAACGCCAACTCCACCGAGTTTATGCCAGACTGTAAGTACCCGGTGGTGGCGTTGATCACCGAATGGCGCGACGAAGACGGCAACGTCGAAGTGCGCAGCGAAGAAAGCGATTTGGGCGGCACGATGCGCGTAGGTGGCCAACAGTGCAACCTGATCGACAACAGCCTGGTGCGTCAGCTGTACGGCGAACCGACCATTGTCGAGCGTCACCGTCACCGTTACGAAGTTAACAACATGCTGTTGAAGCAGATCGAAGCCGCAGGGCTGCGTGTCGCCGGTCGTTCCGCCGACAACAAGCTGGTTGAGATCATTGAACTGCCGAATCACCCGTGGTTTGTAGCCTGTCAGTTCCACCCGGAATTTACGTCTACGCCGCGTGATGGGCATCCGCTGTTCGCCGGCTTCGTGAAAGCCGCAGGCGAGCATCAGAAGCGCCAGGTGAAATAAAATATTTGGTAGGCGGCGCGCGGTGAGAACCGCGCGCTGTTTGTCTGGAGTTTTAGTTTAACTTGTACTGAGGAAAACCTAATGTCCAAAATCGTTAAAGTCATCGGTCGTGAAATCATCGACTCCCGCGGTAACCCGACTGTTGAAGCCGAAGTTCATCTGGAAGGCGGTTTCGTAGGCCTGGCTGCTGCGCCGTCAGGTGCTTCTACCGGTTCCCGCGAAGCGCTGGAACTGCGTGACGGTGACAAGTCTCGTTTCCTGGGTAAAGGCGTACTGAAAGCCGTTGCTGCAGTAAACGGTCCGATTGCTCAGGCAGTACTGGGTAAAGATGCCAAAGACCAGGCGAACATCGACAAGATCATGATCGATCTGGACGGCACCGAGAACAAATCCAACTTCGGCGCCAACGCCATTCTGGCGGTTTCCCTGGCAGCAGCGAAAGCGGCCGCAGCCTCTAAAGGCATGCCGCTGTACGAGCACATCGCTGAACTGAACGGCACCCCAGGCAAATTCTCCATGCCACTGCCGATGATGAACATCATCAACGGCGGCGAGCACGCTGACAACAACGTCGACATTCAGGAATTCATGATTCAGCCGGTTGGCGCGAAAACCCTGAAAGAAGCGGTGCGCATCGGTTCTGAAGTGTTCCACCACCTGGCGAAAGTTCTGAAAGCCAAAGGCATGAACACCGCCGTGGGCGACGAAGGCGGCTATGCACCAAACCTGGGTTCCAACGCCGAAGCGCTGGCGGTTATCGCTGAAGCGGTAAAAGCGGCGGGCTACGAGCTGGGCAAAGACGTGACTCTGGCGATGGACTGTGCGGCTTCCGAATTCTACAAAGACGGTAAATACGTGCTGGCCGGCGAAGGCAACAAAGCCTTCACTTCCGAAGAGTTCACTCACTTCCTGGAAGATCTGACCAAACAGTACCCAATCGTGTCTATCGAAGACGGCCTGGATGAATCCGACTGGGCGGGCTTCGCTTACCAGACCAAAGTTCTGGGCGACAAAATCCAGCTGGTGGGCGACGATCTGTTCGTGACCAACACCAAGATCCTGAAAGAAGGCATCGAGAAAGGCATCGCTAACTCCATCCTGATCAAATTCAACCAGATCGGTTCTCTGACCGAAACGCTGGCTGCTATCAAGATGGCGAAAGACGCTGGCTACACCGCGGTGATCTCTCACCGTTCCGGTGAAACCGAAGACGCGACCATCGCCGACCTGGCGGTAGGGACTGCGGCTGGCCAGATCAAAACCGGTTCCATGAGCCGTTCTGACCGCGTTGCCAAATACAACCAACTGATCCGTATCGAAGAAGCGCTGGGTGACCGTGCGCCGTTCAACGGCCTGAAAGAAGTTAAAGGCCAGTAAGTTCGACCGATTCGGTTGTTAAATAAAAACCCGCTTCGGCGGGTTTTTTTATGGCCGGCGTTTGGCCAAAAGCGCAATAAAAAACCCGCCGCAGCGGGTTTTATTAGAAGTGAGCGTTACATCTGCTGCGTTGCCGCGCTCACCGGCGAGCCGCCGCCTTTCTTGCGCACCCACAGCCAGTAAGCCACGGTGAGTAAAGCGATCCACACCAGCCCGACGTACAGCGCGATGCGGCTCTCTTCGAAGTAGCCGAGCAGGCCGATGACAAATGCCATAAAGGCGGTCGCCAATGCCGGCGCCACTGGCCACCACGGCACCGGGAAGCTCAACTGACGGGTTTCCTCCGGCGACAGCGTGCGGCGCATGACGATCTGCGAAAGCAGGATCATCAGCCACACCCAGACGGTGGCGAAGGTGGCGATCGAGGCGATGATCATGAAGACTTTCTCCGGGATCAGGTAGTTGAGCACCACCGCCAGCAGCAGAGCGACCGACATCACCAGCACCGTCATCCAGGGCACGCCGCTGGCGGTCAGTTTGGTGAAGCTGCGCGGCGCCTGGCCGTCCTGCGCCATGCCGTACATCATGCGGCCGGCGCCGAAGATGTCGCTGTTAATGGCCGAGATGGCGGCGGTGATCACCACCACGTTCAGTACGTTGGCGGCGGAGCTGATGCCGAGGTTGCTGAAGATCTCCACGAACGGGCTGCCGTTCTGGCCGATGCTGTTCCACGGATAGATCGCCATCAGCACCGTCAGCGTCAGCACGTAGAACAGCAGGATGCGCACCGGCACGGCGTTGATCGCTTTCGGCAGCACTTTGGCGGGGTCTTTCGCCTCGCTGGCGGTAATGCCGATGATCTCGATGCCGCCGAAGGCGAACATCACCACCGCCAATGACGCGACCACGCCGCCGATGCCGTTAGGCATAAAGCCGCCGTGCTGCCACAGGTTGCTGATACCGGTGGCGTGCTGGGTTTGGCCGAAGCCGAACAGCATCACCGCCGCGCCGCCGACGATCATCGCCACGATGGCGGCGACCTTGACCAGCGACAGCCAGAATTCCAGCTCGCCGAATACCTTGACGCTGCACAGGTTGAGCGCGCCGATAAACAGAATGATGCTGAGTACCCAGACCCACTGGGCGACCTCCGGGAACCACAGCCCCATATAAATGCCGAAGGCGGTGACGTCCGCCAGGGCGACGATCACCATTTCGAAGGTGTAGGTCCAACCGGTGAGGAACCCGGCCAGCGGGCCGAGATAGTGGCTGGCGTAGTGGCCGAACGAGCCGGAAACCGGCTGGTGCACCGCCATTTCACCCAGCGCGCGCATCACCATGAACACCGCCGCGCCGCCCACCAGGTAGGCCAGCAGCACGGCCGGGCCGGCCAGCTGGATGGCGCCGGCGGAGCCGTAGAACAGGCCGGTGCCGATCGCCGAGCCGAGAGCCATGAAACGGATGTGCCGCGCGTTTAGTCCGCGTCTGAGTTGTGTCGTTTCGTTACGCATGTTGCTTCCCGTTAAGTGTTTGCCGAACAGGCACGCGCTGCCCGCGCCGGGTGGAACGCACCCGGCGGGGCAGAACAAACTGCGTGATTCAGTGTGTGATGATTATGCCTGGCTAGGCAGCAGCGCCGCAGGCAGCAGCGATGTCAGGTGACCGGCCGCCAAGAGTTGGCTGGCGGCTTCAATGTCGGGGGCGAAGAAACGATCCTTGTCGTAGAAACTGACATGCTCGCGCAGCAGACGGCGCGCCTGCTCCAGACCTTCCGAGGTCTTCAGGCCGTTGCGGAAATCCAGGCCCTGGCAGGCGGCCAGCCATTCGACCGCCAGAATGCCGCGCACGTTGTCCGCCATGCTCCACAGGCGGCGACCGGCGGCCGGCGCCATGGAAACGTGGTCTTCCTGGTTGGCGGAGGTCGGAATGCTGTCGACGCTCGACGGGTGCGCCAGCGCTTTGTTTTCGCTGGCCAGCGCCGCAGCGGTCACCTGGGCGATCATGAAGCCGGAGTTCACGCCGCCGTTCTCCACCAGGAACGGTGGCAGCTGCGACATATGCTTGTCCATCATCAGCGAGATGCGGCGCTCGGACAGCGAACCGATTTCGGCAAACGCCAGCGCCAGGTTATCGGCGGCCATCGCTACCGGTTCGGCGTGGAAGTTGCCGCCGGACAGCACGTCGCCCTGTTCCGCGAACACCAGCGGGTTATCGGAGACGGCGTTGGCTTCAATTTCCAGCACCTCGGCGGCCTGGCGGATCTGCGTCAGGCAGGCGCCCATTACCTGTGGCTGGCAGCGCAGGGAGTAAGGATCCTGCACTTTTTCACAGTTGCGGTGCGAGTCGGAGACTTCGCTGCGCGCGCCGAGCAGGTGGCGATAGGCGAGGGCGGCGTCGATCTGGCCGCGCTGGCCGCGCACCTCGTGGATACGCGCATCGAACGGGCTGCGGGAGCCCAGCGCCGCTTCCACCGTCAGGCTGCCCGCCACGGTCGCGGCGGCGAACAGATCTTCGGCATCGAACAGGCCGCGCAGCGCGAAGGCGGCGGAGACCTGGGTGCCGTTCAGCAGCGCAAGGCCCTCTTTCGCCGCCAGCGTCAGCGGTTTCAGGCCGGCTTTGGCCAGCGCTTCGGTCGCCGGCAGCCATTGGCCCTGATGGCGCGCCTGGCCTTCGCCCAGCAGCACCAGGCTCATGTGCGCCAGCGGCGCCAGGTCGCCGGAGGCGCCGACGGAGCCTTTCAGCGGAATATGCGGATAAACTTCGGCGTTGACCAGCGCGATCAGCGCCTGAATGACTTCCAGACGAATGCCGGAGAAGCCGCGCGACAGGCTGTTGATCTTCAGCACCATGATCAGGCGCACCAGGTTGTCGTCGGTCGGCTCGCCCACGCCGGCGGCGTGTGACAGCACGATCGAACGCTGCAGGTTTTCCAGATCGTCGCGGGCGATGCGCGTCGAAGCCAGCAGGCCAAATCCGGTGTTGATGCCGTAAGTGGTGCGGTTTTCTTCAACAATGCGTTCCACGCAGGCCACGCTCTGTTGGATAGGGCCGTAGGCGTTGTCGTCCAGCGTCAGCGTCACCGGGTGTTGATAGACGTCGCGTAGCTGGGCCAGCGTCAGTTTGCCAGGGCGAATAGTCAGCGCTTTCATGCTTTTTCTCCTTGGGTCGCGGCAACCATCGGCAGGTTCAGGCCTTGCTCGCGGGCGCAGTCGATAGCGATATCGTAACCGGCGTCGGCGTGACGCATGACCCCGGTAGCCGGGTCATTGTGCAGGACGCGGGCGATGCGCTCGGCGGCCTCGTCGGTGCCGTCGCAGACGATCACCATGCCGGAGTGTTGGGAGAAGCCCATGCCGACGCCGCCGCCGTGGTGCAGGGAAACCCAGGTGGCGCCGCTGGCGGTGTTCAGCAGGGCGTTCAGCAACGGCCAGTCGGAAACCGCATCGGAACCGTCTTTCATCGCTTCGGTTTCACGGTTCGGGCTGGAAACGGAGCCGGAATCCAGGTGGTCGCGGCCGATGACGATCGGGGCGGACAGTTCGCCGCGGCGCACCATCTCGTTGAACGCCAGGCCCAGCTTGGCGCGCTGGCCAAGGCCAACCCAGCAGATGCGCGCCGGCAGGCCCTGGAAGCTGATGCGCTCGCGCGCCATGTCCAGCCAGCGGTGCAGGTGTTCGTCATCCGGGATCAGCTCTTTCACCATGGCGTCGGTTTTGTAGATGTCCTGCGGGTCGCCGGAGAGCGCCGCCCAGCGGAACGGCCCGATACCGCGGCAGAACAGCGGACGGATGTAGGCCGGCACGAAGCCCGGGAAGTCGAAGGCGTTGTCGACGCCGGTTTCTTTCGCCATCTGGCGAATGTTGTTGCCGTAGTCGAAGGTCGGCACGCCCATCTGCTGGAACGCCAGCATGGCTTTGACGTGATCGGCCATCGACTGCTTGGCGGCGGCGACCACTTTAGCCGGCTCGGTCTGGGCGCGCTGGCGATACTCTTCCCAGCTCCAGCCCTTCGGCAGGTAGCCGTTCAGCGGATCGTGGGCGCTGGTCTGATCGGTGACCATGTCCGGGCGCACGCCGCGGCGAACCAGCTCAGGCAGAATTTCCGCCGCGTTGCCGCACAGAGCGATGGAGATGGCTTTGCCTTCTGAGGTGTATTTTTTGATGCGGGCCAGCGCGTCGTCCAGATCGTTGGCCTGCTCATCGACGTAGCGGGTTTTCAGGCGGAAATCGATGCGGCTCTGCTGACATTCGATGTTCAGCGAGCAGGCGCCTGCCAGCGTCGCGGCCAGCGGCTGCGCGCCGCCCATGCCGCCCAGGCCGGCGGTCAGCACCCAGCGGCCCTGCAGGCTGCCGTCGTAATGCTGGCGACCCGCTTCGACGAAGGTCTCATAGGTGCCCTGAACGATGCCCTGGCTGCCGATGTAGATCCAGCTGCCGGCGGTCATCTGGCCATACATGGCCAGGCCTTTGGCGTCCAGTTCGTTGAAGTGTTCCCAGGTCGCCCAGTGCGGCACCAGGTTGGAGTTGGCGATCAGCACGCGCGGGGCGTTGCTGTGGGTTTTGAAGACGCCGACCGGCTTGCCGGACTGCACCAGCAGGGTTTCGTCTTCTTCCAGCGTTTTCAGGGTTTCGACGATCTTGTCGTAGCAATCCCAGTCGCGTGCGGCGCGGCCGATGCCGCCGTACACCACCAGCTCGTGTGGGTTCTCCGCAACTTCAGGATCGAGGTTGTTCATCAGCATGCGTAACGGCGCTTCGGTCAGCCAGCTTTTTGCGTTTAATTGTGTGCCGCGTGGCGCGCGTACATCGACATTGCGAACTTTGTTATTTGTAGTCACAGCAGTTTCCTCAAACAGTATCGGTGCAGATTCCATGCCGTGGTGGGGATGAGTACCACGGCATAACAATGCGTAGGGCTTATTAACATATACTTGTATGTACAAGCATATGCAACACTGACCAGTTGCCGCTGAAAAGTGGCATAAGAAAAAGTTATTTTCTTTTTATATCAGGTTGATATGCGATTTTTCATCGCCGGCTTCAGGTACGAAAAGCCGGAGAAAAGTGAGCTGTTCGGCAAAAATGAATTAAAAATGACTCATTTTTGGGCGGCTAGTCACAATATTTTTACAGACTGATTACAGTTGGCGGCGGAGGATAAACAAGCCCTATCACCGCGGGAAGAAAGCCCGCCGTGGGCGGGCTTGCCAGGCTCAGGCGGCCGGTTGCAGCATCGGCTTGCGGCTCATCTTGCACACCGTGGCGATGGCGGCGATCAGCGCCGGTACGCACAGGAACATCAGGATGCTCTGCACTTCCCATTGCATCGCCAGCAGTTGGGCGCCCATCATGGTGCCGGCGACGCCGCCGAAGCGGCCGATGCCCTGCATCCAGGCGATGCCGGTGGCGCGGCTGTGGGTGGGGTAGAAGGTGGCCGCCAGCGTTTGCAGCCCGGACTGCGCACCGTTCATGGTGACGCCCATCAGGAAGATGAAGGCGCCCAGCAATACGATCTGCTTGTCTTCGGTCGCCATCGCCACGATCAGCAGGGCGGTGACGACAAAGCCGCTCGAGACCACCTTGTGCGCATTCCAGCGATCCATCAGCCAGCCGGCTACCAGAATGCCGAGCGTGCCGCCGAAGGTGAACAGTGAGGTGAGCATCGCCGACTGTTCCAGCTGATAGCCCAGCCCCTGCATCAGGATTGGCATCCAGCTCAGCAACACGTAGTAGATCACCAGCCCCATGAAGTAGGTCACCCACAGCATCAGCGTGCCGAGCAGGTAAGGGCGGCTGAACAGCAGGCCGACGCTGGTCTTGGCCTGCGTCAGCTTCTCTTCGTACAGGTAAAAACGCGTTACACCATCAAGGCTCTGGCTGACGAAGCGTTGCGCGATGCGCTTGATCTTCGCCGCATCCTGCCCGCGGTTGACCATATATTTGACCGATTCCGGCAGCAGCAGGATCAGCAAGACCGTCAACGCCAGCGGCGCAATGGCGCCGAGCAACAGCACACTGTGCCAGCCGTAGCTCGGGATCAGCCACGATGAAATGGCACCGCCGCCGGCCGCGCCCAGCGGAAAGCCGCAGTACATGGTATTGATCGCCAGCGAACGGCAGCGCTGCGGCGCGTATTCGGAGATCAGCGTGATGGCGTTGGGCATCGCCGCTCCCAGCCCGAGGCCGGTGAGGAAACGCCACAGCGTCAGGCTATTGAGCGAGCCGGCGTAGGCGGTGGCCAGGCTCGACAGGCCGAAGAACAGGCAGGAAAACACCAGCACGCGCTTGCGGCCGATGCGGTCGGAGATTGGCCCGGCGATCAGCGCGCCGAGCGACAGCCCCAGCAGCGCGGCGCTCAGCACCGGCCCCAGATCCTGTTTGACGATGCCCCAGTCTTTGGCGACCGAGGGGGCGATATAGCCCATGGCGGCGGTATCGAAACCGTCGATGGCGAGGATCAGGAATCCGAGAATGATCAGGGTCCAGTGAAACAGCGAAAACTTGCTGTCGTCGATGGCCTGCTGAATGTTCAACTCGCTGGTGGAATGAGTCATGGCACCCTCTAAACGCAGATGTAGTCGTGATGGATGGAACGTGGCCGAAACTGGCGCTCGGCTTGTGTTTGCTTGTATATACATCTGCGCGTCGGCGCTTTATGTCAAATATAATTATCTTATTTGTTAACTGCGTGTTGTTTTCTGTGGAGCAGGTTGCACCGCGGATGAAAGGCCAAAGCACGACTCACAAATTAAATGAGCGCCATTGGTGGTGGGATATGCTGGCGGCGGCGCGGAGAATAAAATTTAATACAATGTTGGCCGTTTGGTCGGCGGGCCGGAATCTGCGATAATCGCTTTTTACTTTTCCAGATTGAGAAACCGATGCAGTACCCGATCAATGAGATGTTCCAAACCTTGCAGGGCGAAGGCTTTTTCACCGGCGTGCCGGCCATTTTTATCCGCCTGCAGGGCTGCCCGGTAGGGTGCAGTTGGTGCGATACCAAACATACCTGGGAAAAGGAAGCCAATCGGGAAGTCGACCTGCAACGGATCCTGGTCAAAACAGAGGAAAGCGACGCCTGGGGCAATGCCGGCGCCGAGCAGCTGCTGGCGGTGATGCGCCAACAAGGTTACACCGCGCGCCATGTGGTGATCACCGGCGGCGAACCCTGCATCTACGATCTGACGCCGCTGACCGAGCTGTTCGAACAGCATGGCTACGGCTGCCAGATTGAGACCAGCGGCACCCACGACATTCGCTGTTCCGCCAAGACCTGGGTGACGGTTTCGCCGAAGGTGAATATGCGCGGCGGCATGAAGGTGTTGGATCAGGCGCTGCGGCGCGCCGACGAGGTGAAGCATCCGGTGGCGCGCGAGCGCGACATCGAGGCGCTGGACGCGCTGCTGGCGACGCTGCAGGACGACAAGGCACGGATTATTGCGCTGCAGCCGATCAGCCAGAAAGAAGAGGCGACCCGCCTGTGCATCGAAACCTGCATCGCGCGCAACTGGCGGCTGTCGATGCAGACCCACAAGTATCTGAACATCGCCTAAAATCAGGGCGCCTTTGCGGCGCCCTTTCTTTTAACCTTTATATACGCATCCCGCAGTACAGGTCTCTTTCACCATCACCGCAGTCAGTTCCGGCAACTGGGGCTTGAGCTGCTGCCAAATCCAGGCGGCGAGCACTTCGCTGGTGGGATTTTCCAATCCTGGAATATCGTTCAGATAATGGTGATCCAACCGCTCCCAGATCGGGGAAAACACAGCCTTGAGCTCGGCGAAATCCATCACCCAACCGGTGTGGGGGTCCACTTCACCGGTCACTTCCAGACGCACCATAAACGAATGCCCATGCAGGCGGCCGCATTTATGGCCCTCCGGCACGTGCGGCAAACGGTGTGCGGCTTCAAACTGAAAATCTTTAAACAGCGTGGTTGCCATTATTACGGCCTCATTGACTCAAAAACCGCCGCATAGTACCGGAAAGCGCGTCTGCTTGCCATTTATACCGTTATGGTCTAGCGCCGCGATAACCGCGCCCGGTTAACACTTTTTTTGTTTGGTGTTTGCGGCACCTATCGGCTGGGGTAATGAGCCGAAATGTTGAACGGTGAAAAAACGATGAAAAAAAGCGCTTTAATTTCATCTGGATAAAAAACTTTGTTTAACGGTTTAAGCGTTATCCCTTACCAGAAAAACAGCTTAGTCATTTTGGTTATGATTTATTGCTATCCCTTATTTAATCGTTGCTATTCTGCTCGGTAACCTTACAAACTCTCCTGATCTTTTCCGCACACCCGACGCAGCGAAGAGACAGCGACTGACACTGGCGCGCGCCTGGCAGGAAAGGCGCTAAGTATAGGAAATAAGTACAGCAATGACGACTCAGGCTCCTCCAACATCTTTGCTCCCGCTGACGCCCGAACAGCTGGCGCGCCTGCAGGCGACGATCGGCGACTATTCGCCGACGCAGCTGGCGTGGCTGTCCGGCTATTTTTGGGGCATGGTCAATCAACAGCCCGGAGCCGTGGCCATTGCGCCTGTCGCCCCTGCGGCTGCCGCCGGCATCACCATCATTTCCGCTTCGCAGACAGGCAATGCGCGCCGCCTGGCGGAGCAGCTGCGCGACGATCTGCTGGCCGCCAATCTGAGCGCCACGCTGATCAGCGCCGGCGACTACAAGTTCAAGCAGATAGCCCAAGAGCGCCTGCTGGTGATCGTCGCCTCGACGCAGGGGGAGGGCGAACCAGCGGAAGAAGCGGTGGCGCTGCATAAATTCCTGTTCTCGAAGAAGGCGCCGAAGCTGAATGATACCGCTTTTGCGGTGTTCGGGCTGGGCGACACCTCTTATGAGAATTTCTGCCAGTCAGGTAAAGATTTCGACGGCAAGCTGGCCGAGCTGGGCGCTGAGCGCCTGGTGGAGCGCGTGGACGCCGACGTGGAGTACCAGGAACTGGCCGCCGCCTGGCGCAAACAGGTGGTATCGGTGCTGAAGGCGCGCGCGCCGGCGGAAAGTGCCGCGCCGGGCGTGTTGGCCAGCGGCGCGGTCGATCTGATCGACAGCAGCCCGTACAGCAAGGAACAGCCGCTCACCGCCCAACTGGCGGTCAATCAGAAAATTACCGGCCGCGCGTCGGATAAAGACGTGCGCCATATCGAGATCGATCTGGGCGACTCCGGCCTGCGCTATCAGCCGGGCGATGCGCTCGGCGTATGGTTCGACAACGATCCGGCGCTGGTGGACGAACTGGTGCAGCTGTTGTGGCTGAAAGGCGACGAGCCGGTCGAGGTGGAAGGGCAAACCCTGCCGCTGGCGCAGGCGCTGCGCAGCCATTTCGAGCTGACGCAGAACACCACGCCGATCGTCGATAAATACGCCGCGCTGTCGCGCGACGAAACGTTGATCGGCCTGTTGGCGGATAAAGCCGCGCTGCAGCACTATGCGCACAACACGCCGATCGTTGACATGGTGCGTCAGGCGCCGGCGGACCTGAGCGCCGAACAGCTGGTCGGTCTGCTGCGCCCGCTGACGCCGCGCCTGTACTCCATCGCCTCTTCGCAGGCGGAGAACGAAAGCGAAGTGCACATCACCGTGGGCGTGGTGCGTTACGACATCGACGGGCGCGCCCGCAGCGGCGGCGCCTCCGGCTTCCTGGCGGATCGCCTGGAGGAGGACGGCGACGTGCGGGTGTTTATCGAACACAACGACAATTTCCGCTTGCCGGCCAATCCGGAAGCGCCGGTGATCATGATCGGCCCGGGCACCGGCATCGCGCCGTTCCGCGCCTTTATGCAGCAGCGCGACGCCGACGGCGCCGGCGGCAAGAACTGGCTGTTCTTCGGCAACCCGCACTTTACCGAAGATTTCCTGTATCAGGTCGAATGGCAGCGCTACGTGAAAGACGGCCTGCTGACCCGCATCGATCTGGCCTGGTCCCGCGACCAACAACATAAAATATACGTACAAGACAAACTGCGCGAACAGGGCGCGGAAGTGTGGCGCTGGATTCAGGAAGGCGCGCACATTTACGTCTGCGGCGATGCCAATCGCATGGCGAAAGACGTGGAAAACACATTACTGGAACTGGTGGCCGAGCACGGTGGCATGGATACCGAGCAGGCGGATGAATTTTTAAGTGAGCTGCGCCTTGAGCGCCGTTATCAGCGAGATGTTTACTGATGAGTGATAAACACCCCGGGCCTTTGGTAGTCGAAGGCAAACTGGCCGATGCGGAGCGCATGAAGAAGGAGAGCCACTTCCTGCGCGGCACCATCGCCGAAGATTTGAACGACGGCCTGACCGGCGGCTTCAACGGCGACAACTTCCTGCTGATCCGTTTTCACGGCATGTATCAGCAGGATGACCGCGATATTCGCGCCGAACGCGCTGAGCAGAAGCTGGAGCCGCGCCACGCCATGATGCTGCGCTGCCGCCTGCCGGGCGGCATCATCAGCCCGCAGCAGTGGCTGGGCATCGACAAGTTCGCGCAGGAGAGCACGCTGTACGGCAGCATTCGCATCACCAACCGCCAGACGTTCCAGTTTCACGGCATTCTGAAAGGCAACGTCAAACCGGTGCACCAGCTGCTGAACCGCCTGGGGCTGGACGCGCTGGCGACCGCCAACGACGTGAACCGCAACGTGCTGTGCACCTCCAACCCGGTGGAGTCCGAGCTGCATCAGGAAGCCTACGAGTGGGCGAAGAAGATCTCCGAACACCTGCTGCCGCGCACCCGCGCCTACGCCGAGGTGTGGCTGGATCAGGAGAAGGTGGCCACTACCGACGAAGAGCCGATTCTGGGGCCGACCTACCTGCCGCGTAAGTTCAAAACCACGGTGGTGATCCCGCCGCAGAACGACGTCGATCTGCACGCCAACGACATGAACTTCGTGGCGATCGCCGAAAACGGCAAGCTGGTAGGCTTCAACCTGCTGGTGGGCGGCGGGTTGTCCATCGAGCACGGCAACAAGAAAACCTACGCGCGCCAGGCCAGCGAGTTCGGCTACATTCCGCTCGAACATACGCTGGCGGTCGCGGAGGCCGTGGTGACCACGCAGCGCGACTGGGGCAACCGCACCGATCGCAAGAACGCCAAAACCAAATACACGCTGGAGCGTGTCGGGGTGGACGTTTTCCGCGCCGAAGTGGAAAAACGCGCCGGCATCACCTTCGCGCCGATCCGGCCGTATGAATTCACCGGCCGCGGCGATCGCATCGGTTGGGTGAAGGGCATCGACGATCAGTGGCACCTGACGCTGTTTATCGAGAACGGCCGCCTGCTGGACTATCCGGGGCGCCCGCTGAAGACCGGCATGGCGGAGATCGCCAAGATCCATAAAGGCGACTTCCGTCTGACGGCGAACCAAAACGTGATCATCGCCGGCGTGCCGGAAAGCGAGAAGGCAAAGATCGAAGCCCTGGCGCGCGATCATGGCCTGATCGACGACGAGATCAGCGAGCAACGCAAGAACTCGATGGCCTGCGTATCGTTCCCGACCTGCCCGTTGGCGATGGCGGAGGCCGAGCGCTTCCTGCCGCAGTTCGTCACCAAGGTGGAAGGGATCATGCATCGGCACGGGGTGGGCGACGAGCATATCGTGCTGCGCATCACCGGCTGCCCGAACGGCTGTGGCCGCGCGCTGCTTGCGGAGCTGGGGCTGGTGGGCAAGGCGGTCGGCCGCTATAACCTGCATTTGGGCGGCAACCGCGAAGGCACGCGCATTCCGCGCATGTACCGCGAGAACATCAACGAAGACGAGATCCTGAGCGAGATCGATCTGTTGGTGGGGCGCTGGGCGAAGGAGCGCAACGCCGGCGAAGGCTTCGGCGACTTCACCGTTCGCGCGGGCATCGTCAAACCAGTGCTGGACCCGGCGCGGGATTTCTGGGAGTGAGGCCGGGCGGCCCCTGGGCAGGGGGGCCGCACAGGTAATTTCAAGTAGCAGGAGAGACAACATGGCTGAATTCGATCTGGCGGCGCTGAATGCGTTGCCCAAATCCGGGCAGGCGCTGGCATTGGCGGTGGTCAACGGCCAACTGGAGACCCTCAGCGCCGAACAGCGCGTTGAATGGGCGCTGGAGCATCTGCCCGGCGAGTTCGTACTCTCGTCCAGTTTCGGCATTCAGGCGGCGGTGTGTCTGCACCTGGTGACGCGCATCCGGCCGGATATCCCGGTGATCCTGACCGACACCGGTTACCTGTTCCCGGAAACCTACCGCTTTATCGATCAACTGACCGACCAGCTGAAGCTGAATCTGCAGGTGTTCCGCGCCGAACAGTCTCCCGCCTGGCAAGAGGCGCGCTACGGCAAGCTGTGGGAACAGGGCGTGGAAGGGATTGAAAAGTACAACCAGATCAACAAGGTTGAGCCGATGAACCGCGCGCTGGAGACGCTGGGGGCACAGAGCTGGTTCGCCGGCCTGCGGCGCGGGCAGTCCGGCAGCCGCGCCAATCTGCCGGTGCTGGCGGTGCAGCGCGGGGTGTTCAAGATCTTGCCGATCATCGACTGGGACAACCGCAAGATTTACCAGTATCTGACCGAGCACGGGCTGAGCTATCACCCGCTGTGGGAGCAGGGCTACCTGTCGGTAGGCGATACCCACACCACCCAGAAGTGGGAGCCGGGCATGAGCGAGGAAGAGACGCGTTTCTTCGGACTGAAGCGCGAGTGCGGCCTGCACGAAGGCTAAACGAGGCGAATCACACGACAGGGCTCAGCAATGCTGGGCCCTGTTTTTTTGCGGGCTACTTTTTCTTCTGTGCTTTCGGCGGGTGCGCCTGCGCCAGCTCTTTGATCAGCGGCAGCAGGATCTGCACGCTGTCGCGGCTGCGTTTGTCGATCCGCCCCGGCAGGTAGCGATCCAGGTACTGCAGGTTGTCATACTGCGGGCGGTGCCAGGTGATGCCCTGCGGGAAGTGCGGGCTGACGGCGCGCTGCTGGTAGCCGTCCTTGTCGCCCAGCGACCAGTTGGTGGCCTCCACCGACAGCACCGGGATGCCTGCGGCGTCGAATACCTCTTGATCGGAGCAGCAGCCGGTGCCCTTCGGATGCTGTGCGCTGCCCGGATTGCTGGCGGCGGCGATGCCGTAGCGATGGGCGATATCCAGCGCGCGATCGCGGGAGCGTTTCGCCATCTGCGGGGGCGTGTTGCGCCCGGCGTTGAAGTACAGGCGATCGCCGGTGATCAGGCTGTCGAGGTTGATCACCAGCACGGTGTTGCTTTTCTCTTCCGCGCTCATGCGCTGCAGGTAGTTCTGTGCGCCCAGCGAGCCAAGCTCTTCGGCGCTGGTGGCGACGAAGCGCAGGCCGTAGGCAGTGGGGATGCTTTTCAGGCGCTCCGCCAGTTCCAGCATCACGCCGATGCCGGAGGCGTTGTCGTCGACGCCCTGCAGCGTCAGGCCGCCGAGGTTGTTATCCAGATCTTCGTCGCTCTGCGGCGTGTAGGTGTCGAAGTGGGCGACGATCACTATCTGTTTCGGGCTGTCGCCGTTGCGGGCGGCGATCACCGAGCTGGCGGTGACGTTGTTCCAGTTCTTCTTGCCGTCTTTGCTGGTGTAGAGGTAGCGCGTGTTGACGCTGCGAATGTCGCTTTGGTAACCCATCTTGGCGAACTGCTGCTTCAGGTAGTCGGCGGTGAGCAATTCGGCCGGGCTGCCCGCCATGCGGCCGGGGAAGTAAGTGGCGATGTGGCGGGTCTGTTCGGCGGCGAAACGGCCCATTGGCGCGTCTTTTGCGGGCTGTGCGGCACAAACGCTGAAGACGCCGCCGAGTGCGAGGGCCAGCAGGCTGGTCTTCAGGTAAAAACGGGAAAACATACCGAAAAATCCTTCTTTGCTATCGGCGCTGCCGATCATTTTTCTGCGGCACCCAGTATGAGACGCCGGGCGGCATTACACAATTTCCCCGTCTCTTAATTTTCGCGCGAATGCGCAAACCGCCGCCGCAGTTATCACCGTTTGCCTCTGGCGTTGCGGCCTATATTCCATAAAGGAACTAATCATTCCTTTTCGTCATTTCAGAGGCTAAATCTCAGCCCGTATAGTCACACTATCTTTCTGTTATATGAAAAGGCTGTTGTGGACTATCTACCAATATTCGCCGATCTGAAACAACGTCCGGTGCTGGTCGTTGGCGGCGGTGACGTGGCTGCGCGCAAAGTCGATCTGCTTCAGCGCGCCGGGGCTGAAATACGGATAGTTGCGCAGTCGCTCTCACCGGAACTGGAACAACAACGTCAGCGAGGGCAACTGCTCTGGCTGGGGAAAACCTTTGACCCGCCGCAGCTGGACGACGTGTTTCTGGCGATCGCCGCCACGGACGACAACGCGCTGAACGCCGCGGTGTTTGCCGAAGCGGATAAACGCCGGGTGTTAGCCAACGTGGTGGACGACCAGCCGCGCTGCTCGTTCATCTTCCCGTCGATCATCGATCGCTCGCCGCTGGTGGTGGCCGTATCGTCCAGCGGCCAGGCGCCGGTGCTGGCGCGGTTGCTGCGCGAAAAGCTGGAGGCGCTGCTGCCCGCCAGTTTGGGGCAGATGGCGCAGGTGGCGGGCCGCTGGCGCGGCCAGGTCAAACAGCGGCTGGCCTCGATCGGCGAGCGTCGCCGTTTCTGGGAGAAAACCTTCGGCGGCCGTTTCGCCACGCTGGTGGCCAACGGCCAGACGGCGCAGGCGGAGCGGCAGCTTGAGCAGGATTTGCAAAGCTTCGCCGCAGGCGATGAAGGCGCACAGGGTGAGATAGCCTTGGTGGGCGCCGGGCCGGGCGACGTGGGGCTGTTGACCCTGCGCGGGCTGCAGGTGATGCAGCAGGCGGACGTGGTGCTGTATGACCACCTGGTCAGCGGTGAGATCCTCGATCTGGTGCGCCGCGACGCCGAGCGCATCTGCGTGGGCAAGCGCGCCGGCGCGCACTCGGTGATCCAGGAAGAGACCAACCGGCTGTTGGTGGCGCTGGCGCAGCAGGGCAAACGCGTGGTGCGCCTCAAGGGCGGCGACCCGTTCATCTTTGGCCGGGGCGGCGAAGAGCTGCAGGTAGCCGCCGCCGCCGGCATTCCGTTCCAAGTGGTGCCGGGCGTCACGGCCGCTGCGGGGGCGACCGCCTACGCCGGCATTCCGCTGACGCACCGCGACCACGCGCAGAGCGTGACCTTTATCACCGGCCACTGCCGCCCCGACGGCGATGGCCTGGACTGGGCCGATCTGGCCCGGGCGCGGCAGACGCTGGCTATCTACATGGGCACCATGAAGGCGGCGGACATCAGCCAACGCCTGATCGCCCACGGCCGCGCTGCCGATACGCCGGTGGCGGTGATCAGCCGCGGCACGCGCGCCGATCAGCAGGTGCAGATCGGCGCGCTGTATCAACTGGAACATCTGGCCCAACGGGCGCCGCTGCCGGCGCTGCTGGTGATTGGCGAAGTGGTGGAACTGCACCATCAAATCGCCTGGTTCGGGCATCAATCGCAGACGGAAGGGGCCGCGCGCCCGGCCGTCGTGAATTTGGCATAGGCAAGGCTTTTAAGGACCTGTTATGGACGAAAAACGACTCACTCATTTGCGGCAATTGGAGGCGGAGAGTATCCATATCATCCGTGAAGTCGCCGCTGAATTCGCCAACCCGGTGATGCTGTATTCCATCGGCAAAGACTCTTCCGTGATGCTGCATTTGGCGCGCAAGGCGTTCTTCCCCGGCACGCTGCCGTTCCCGCTGCTGCACGTCGATACCGGCTGGAAGTTCCGCGAAATGTACGAGTTCCGCGATCGCACCGCGAAAGAGTACGGCTTCGAGCTGCTGGTGCATAAAAATCCGGAAGGGGTGGCGATGGGCATCAACCCGTTCGTGCACGGCAGCGCCAAGCATACCGACATCATGAAGACCGAGGGCCTGAAGCAGGCGTTGAACAAGTACGGTTTCGACGCCGCCTTCGGCGGTGCGCGGCGCGACGAGGAGAAATCGCGCGCCAAAGAGCGCATCTATTCGTTCCGCGATCGCTTCCACCGCTGGGATCCGAAAAACCAGCGGCCGGAGCTGTGGCACAACTACAACGGCCAGATCAACAAAGGGGAGAGCATCCGCGTCTTCCCGCTGTCGAACTGGACCGAGCTGGACATCTGGCAGTACATCTTCCTGGAAAAGATCGACATCGTGCCGCTGTACCTGGCGAAACCGCGCCCGGTGGTGGAACGCGACGGCATGCTGATGATGGTGGACGACGATCGCATCGATCTGCAGCCGGGCGAAGTGATCAGCCAGCGCATGGTGCGTTTCCGCACCCTGGGGTGTTGGCCGCTGACCGGCGCAGTGGATTCGCAGGCGCAAACCCTGCCGGAGATCATCGAAGAGATGCTGGTCTCCACCACCAGTGAACGCCAGGGGCGGATGATCGACCGCGATCAGTCCGGCTCGATGGAGCTGAAAAAGCGTCAAGGGTATTTCTAAGGAGCCGCCGGATGAACAACGCAATTGCACAACAAATCGCTGACCAGGGCGGCGTCGAATCCTACCTGCACGCGCAGCAACACAAGAGCCTGCTGCGCTTTCTGACCTGCGGCAGCGTCGACGACGGCAAAAGCACCCTGATAGGTCGCCTGCTGCACGATACCCGCCAGATCTACGAGGATCAGCTGTCGACGCTGCACAGCGACAGCAAACGCATCGGCACCCAGGGCGAGAAGCTCGATCTGGCGCTGTTGGTGGACGGCCTGCAGGCCGAGCGCGAGCAGGGCATCACCATCGACGTGGCCTATCGCTATTTCTCGACCGAAAAACGCAAATTTATCATCGCCGATACCCCAGGGCATGAGCAGTACACCCGCAACATGGCCACCGGCGCCTCCACCTGCGATCTGGCGATCCTGTTGATCGACGCGCGCAAAGGGGTACTGGACCAGACTCGTCGCCACAGTTTTATCGCAACCCTGCTGGGCATTCGCCATCTGGTGGTGGCGGTGAACAAAATGGATCTGGTGGACTACCAGGAAACGGTGTTCGAGCAGTTCAAACAGGATTACCTGACCTTTGCCCAGCAGCTGCCAGGCGATCTGGACATCAAATTCGTGCCGCTGTCGGCGCTGGACGGCGACAACGTGGCGAGCGAAAGCGCCCATATGCCGTGGTACAGCGGCCCGACGCTGCTGGAAGTGCTGGAGAGCGTTGACGTGGTCAGCGAGCGAGAAAACCAGCCGCTGCGCTTCCCGGTGCAGTACGTCAACCGCCCAAACCTCGATTTTCGCGGCTATGCCGGCACGCTGTCCGCCGGCGTGGTGCGGGTGGGGCAACGGGTCAAAGTGCTGCCTTCCGGCGTGGAGTCCAGCGTGGCGCGCATCGTGACCTTCGACGGCGATCTGCAAGAGGCGGTGCCGGGCGAGGCGATTACGCTGGTGCTGAAGGATGAGGTGGACATCAGCCGCGGCGATCTGCTGGTCGACGCCGGCGAAAGCCTGCAGGCGGCGCAGAGCGCGCTGGTGGACGTGGTATGGATGGCCGAGCAGCCGCTGGTGCCGGGCCAGAGCTACGACATCAAGATCGCCGGTAAAAAGACCCGCGCCCGCGTGGAGAGTATCCGCCATCAGGTGGAGATCAATACGCTGGCGCAGCACCCGGCAGACACGTTGCCGCTTAACGGCATCGGTCTGGTGGAGCTGACCTTCGACGAGCCGCTGGTGCTGGACAGCTATCAGAGCAATCACGACACCGGCGGGCTGATCTTCATCGATCGCATGAGCAACGTCACGGTAGGCGCCGGTCTGGTGCGCGAAACGCTGCAGGCCACCCCGGCGGCGCACGGCGAGTTCAGCGCCTTCGAGCTGGAGCTGAATGCGCTGGTGCGTAAGCACTTCCCGCACTGGGGCGCACGTGATCTGCTCGGTGGTCGATAAGGTGGCCGCTGAACTGAGGGCGACCGGGCCGGACGATGAGAACGTGGTTTGGCATCCGCACGCCGTGACGCGCGCGGATCGCGAAGCGCGCAACGGCCATCGCGGCGTGGTGCTGTGGTTTACCGGGCTGTCCGGCTCGGGCAAATCCACCGTCGCCGGCGCGCTGGAGCAGGCGCTGCACGGGCTCGGCGTCAGCACCTATCTGCTGGACGGCGATAACGTGCGCCACGGCCTGTGCCGCGATCTCGGCTTCTCTGACGAGGATCGGCGCGAGAACATCCGCCGGGTGGGGGAAGTGGCCAAACTGATGGTGGATGCCGGGCTGGTGGTGCTGACCGCGTTCATTTCGCCGCACCGCGCCGAGCGGCAGATGGTGCGCGAAATGCTCGGCGCCGATCGCTTTATCGAAGTGTTCGTCGACACGCCGTTGGCGATCTGCGAGGCGCGCGATCCGAAGGGATTGTATAGAAAAGCGCGCGCCGGCGAACTGCGCAATTTCACCGGTATCGACGCGGTTTACGAGGCGCCGCAGCAGCCGGAAATCCACCTTGATGGCCAACAATTGGTAACAAATTTGATTGCGCAATTGTTAGACGTGTTGCGTGGTCAGGCTATTATCAAACCCTGAATTCAAAAAAAGCGTGTGGCGTTTTTCGCCATGCGCTTTTTACTCTAAGCCGCCGCAGAGCGAGCCGAATAACCAGGGATCACTATGCAAAATGTCACGCCTATCTTGATCGACTCCAAGCAGTCAAAACAGGAGAGAGAGGAGCCTTCTTATTCTTTCCTGGGCGGCGTCAGCGGCTTTGTTTTCTACTGGCTGGCGTTCGCGTTGCCGTTCCTGGTTTACGGTTCCAACACGCTGTTTTTCCTGCTCTATACCTGGCCGTTCTTCCTGGCGCTGATGCCGCTGTCGGTGCTGATCGGCATCACCCTCAGCATGCTGTTGCGCGGCCGTCTGATCCTGACGCTGCTGCTGACCGGCGCCATCGTGCTGTGCCTGTTCTGGCTGGTGTTTAGCTTCTTGACCGGGTGGTGAGAGAGCGGGCGCCGATGCCGGCGCCCGAAGGATTGCAAAGCGGTGCCGAAGGTTACAAAACTTTGCTCAGAAACGCCTGTGTGCGCGGATTAGCCGGATGGCTGAAGATCTGCTGCGGCGCGCCTTCCTCCTGAATGATCCCCTGATCGATAAACAGCACTCGATCGGCCACCTCGCGGGCAAAGCCCATCTCATGCGTGACCACCACCATGGTCATGCCCTCGTGTGCCAGCGATTTCATCACCGCCAACACTTCGCCCACCAGCTCCGGATCGAGCGCGGAGGTGGGTTCGTCAAACAGCATGATCTTCGGCTCCATCGCCAGCGCGCGGGCGATCGCTACCCGCTGCTGCTGGCCGCCGGAGAGGCTGTTGGGGTAGGCGTCTATCTTGTCGAGCAGCCCGACCTTGTGCAGCAGCTGCTCGGCTTGCGCGATGGCTTCGGCGCGCGGCCGTTTCTTCACGCTCACCGGTGCCATGATGATGTTTTCCAACACCGTCATGTGCGGGAACAGGTTGAAGCGCTGGAACACCATACCCACGCTTTCACGCATCTTGTTCAGGTCGGTTTTTTGATCGTGGACGGCGAAGCCGTTGACCTCGATCTCGCCGCCGGAGAGCGTTTCCAGCGCGTTGATGCAGCGCAGGAAGGTGCTCTTCCCGGAGCCGGAAGGGCCGATGACGCACACCACTTCGTTGGCGGCGATCCGGCAGGAAATGCCGCGCAGCACGTGGCTCTCGCCGAACTGTTTTTGCAGGTTATGTACGCGAATCACTTTTACCGAACCTCTTTTCCATGTGTTGCACCAGCAGCGAGAGCAGGAAGGTGATGACCCAATAGACCAGCGAAATGGTCAGGTAGGGCTCCCAATAGGTGGCGTAGGCGCCGGAGACGGTGCGGGCGGCATAGGCCAGATCCGCCAGGCCGATGGCGGAGGCCAGCGACGAATCCTTGACGATGGCGATGGCGTTGTTGCCCAGCGGCGGCAGCATGCGGCGGAAGGCCTGCGGCAGGATCACCTGGCGCATGGTCTTGCCGTAGCTCATGCCCAGCGAGCGCGAGGCCTCCATCTGGCCGCGGTCAATCGACTGGATCCCGGCGCGGAAGATCTCCGACACATAGGCGCCGGCGTTGAGCGTGATCGCCACTACGCAGGAGAGAAAGGCACCGTAGTCGGCGCGCAGCGCGCGGGCAAAATCGACGCTCATCAGGCCGCTGGTGACCAGCAGGCCGTCGCGCGGGTTGATGAACAGCGGCACCAGCGCGAAGTGTACCACCATGATCTGCACGAACAGCGGCGTGCCGCGAAAGGCGCTGATGTAAATGCGCACCGGCCACTGAACGCCGTAATGCAGGATGGGTTTCCAGATGCCGTGCGGCGCCTGCGCCAAACGGCCCAGACCGAGGATCAATCCCCAGGTGGTGCCCAGCAGCACGCAGATGATGGTGCATTTGATGGTCATCCAGGCACCTTCCATAAACAGCGGCGCGTATTCCTGGATGATCTCCCAGCGGAAGTTCAAAAGGTATTCCTTCTTGGTAGGCTGAAACGGTGGTGCGCCGACGGCCTGGTGGGCGCCGGCGACAGGGCATTATTCCGCCGGCAGCGTCGGTACGTTGCTGTCGAACCAGGTTTGGTAAATCTTGGCGTAGGTGCCGTCGGCGACGATTTTCTTCAGGCCGGCGTTGATCTTGTTGCGCAGTTCGTCGTTGCCTTTGGCGACGGCGATGCCGAAATACTGGCGCTCGAACTTGGCGTCGGGCACCAGCTTGAAGGCTTTCTCAGGGTGGGTTTTGATATAGAACTTGGCCACGCCGACGTCGCCGACCGCCGCGCCGATGCCGTCTTCATACAGCTCCTGCAGCATCAGCGGGGTATTGTCGAAGCGCTTGATGGCGGTGCTGTTTTTGCCCAGCACGTCGGACACCACGATGTCGCCGGTGCTGGAGTTCACCACGCCGACCTTCAGCGCTTTCAGCGCGGCGATGGAGTCTACCGTCGAGTCCTGCGGCACCACGATAGCCTGCTCGGCCGGGAAGTAAGGCGCCGAGAAATCAACCATTTGTTTGCGCTTGTCGGTGATGGTGATGCCGGAAATGATGATGTCGCGATCGCCGGAATTCAACGTGGCGAAGATCCCTTCCCACGGCGTATTGATCAGTTTGATCTGGAAGCCTTCGGCCTTGGCCACCGCTTTGATGATGTCGATGTCGAAACCTTCCAGCTGTTTTTGGCTGTTTTCAAATTCGAACGGCCGATAGGTGCCGCCGGAACCGACGACGTAGGTAGGTTCAGCCGCCAACGCGGCGGTGGAGAAGGTGGCGGCCAGGCAGGCGCCGATCAGAACTAAACGTTTTAACATCGCGATCCCCGATAATGAAAGGTTATATATTGGAATTATTTATGCACTAGTAGTGCATAAAAATAAGCTTCAATGAATGAAAGTACAACCCCTGCATAAGGATTATTCTTTCTATGGTGGTAAATATTCACTTTTTGCATTGTGGCGGAGTAAGCGATGGGGCAGAAAGCGGCGGTGCAGTGGTTCTTGCTGCATAATGGGTGAAGGGCAGTGTGTGCCTCATTGGAAAACGCGTCGTGCGCATCCGGTGTAAGGGGCTTTTTTTGCCGCTTTCGCCGCGGAATTGGGCGATAAACTCGGGAACCCTTCATCCGTATTCTGAATTTGGCGTTGAAATGCCGCTCTCAGTGTGGAGTCCAACGAAAAGTTGTGGGATGATTGGTCGGTTTTTCAGGGGGCGGAGATGGGAAAACTTACGCTGCTATTGCTGGCATTGCTCGGTTGGTTACAGTATTCACTGTGGCTGGGCAAAAATGGTATTCACGATTACGTGCGAGTCAATGAAGACGTTGCGGTCCAACAGGGCAACAACGCCAAGTTGAAAGCGCGTAACGATCAGCTGTTTGCCGAAATCGATGATTTGAACGGCGGTCAGGAAGCGATCGAAGAGCGAGCGCGTAATGAGCTGGGCATGATCAAGCCCGGTGAGACTTTCTATCGTCTGGTTCCTGACCAATCCAGACGCAACGCGGCGTCTTCCTCGCAAAATAACGCACAAAAATAACGCATGAATCACTCCGCAGGCACCTTTCCCTCGGTGATTGCCGTCCTGCCCGCTGCCGGTATCGGCAGCCGCATGCAGGCGGAATGCCCGAAGCAATATTTAACCATCGGCCGGCACAGCATCGTCGAGCACGCCATCCATGCCCTGTTGCGTCATCCACGCATCGAGCGGGTGATCGTGGCGATCGGTCCGGAAGATCGCCAGTTCGAACAGTTGCCGATCGCCCAGGATCCGCGGGTGATCGTCACCGAGGGCGGCAGGCAGCGCGCCGATTCGGTGATGGCCGGGCTGAAGCTGGCGGGCGATGCGGACTGGGTACTGGTGCACGACGCTGCACGTCCCTGCCTGCACGCCGACGATCTCGAGCGCCTGCTGGCGATCACCGCACACAGCAAGGTCGGCGGCATTCTCGCCGCCCCGGTGCGCGACACCATGAAACGCGCCGAACCCGGCCGCGAAACCATCGCCCACACCGTCGAACGCCAGGATCTGTGGCACGCGCTGACGCCGCAGCTGTTTCCGCTGCCGCTGCTCAAGCAGTGCCTGCAGCGCGCGCTGGATGAAGGTGCGAACGTCACCGACGAAGCCTCGGCGCTGGAGCATTGCGGTTATCATCCGCAGCTGATCGCCGGCCGGGCGGACAACATTAAAGTAACGCGGCCGGAGGATTTGGCGCTGGCGGCGTTCTATTTGACTCAGTTGGACAATTAAGGAGCGCATCATGCGTATCGGTCACGGTTTTGACGTACATAAATTCGGCGGCGAAGGCCCGCTGGTGATCGGTGGCGTTCGCATCCCTTACGACAAAGGTTTGCTGGCCCACTCCGACGGCGACGTCGCGCTGCATGCCGCGACCGACGCCCTGCTGGGCGCGGCGGCGCTGGGCGATATCGGCAAGCTGTTCCCCGATACCGATCCGGCGTTCAAAGGCGCCGACAGCCGCGAACTGCTGCGCGAAGCCTGGAAACGCATCCGCGCCAAAGGGTACCGCCTCGGCAACCTCGATATCACCATCATCGCTCAGGCGCCGAAAATGGCGCCGCACATCCCGCAGATGCGCGTCTTCCTGGCGGAAGATCTGCAGTGCCATATGGATGACGTCAACGTGAAGGCCACCACCACCGAGCAGCTCGGTTTCACCGGGCGCGGCGAGGGCATCGCCTGCGAAGCGGTCGCCTTGCTGATCAAGGAATAACCGCATGAATATGGCGAATCTGACCTGGCTGCATGGCCGGCCGCAGAGCACCGGGGTGTTGAAAGCCAATCCGGAAGATTTCGTGGTGGTGGAAGACCTGGGCTTTGCGCCGGACGGTGAAGGCGAGCACGTACTGGTGAACATCCGTAAAAACGGCTGCAATACCCAGTTCGTGGCCGATTATCTGGCGCGCTTCGCCGGTATTCACGCCCGTTCCGTCAGCTATGCCGGCTTGAAGGATCGCCACGCGGTGACCGAGCAGTGGTTCTGCCTGCATATGCCGGGTAAGGACACGCCGGATTTCTCCCGGTTTACGCTGGAAGGCTGCGAGGTGCTCTCGTACGCCCGCCATCTGCGTAAAATGCGCATTGGCAACCTGAAGGGCAACCACTTTACGTTGGTGCTGCGCCAGATTTCCGACCGGCAGGACGTGGAACGCCGCCTGCAGGCCATCGCCGCGCAGGGCGTGCCGAATTACTTCGGCAGCCAGCGTTTCGGCCGCGGCGGCAACAACCTGGTGATGGCGCGCCGCTGGGCGAATGACGAAATTCGCGTCAAAGAGCGCAGCAAGCGTAGTTTCTACCTGTCCGCCAGCCGCAGCGCGCTGTTTAATCAGGTCGCGAGCAGGCGCCTGGCCGACGGCCTGCAGCGCACCGTGCTGGAAGGTGACGCCCTGCAGCTGAGCGGCCGCGGCAGCTGGTTTGTCGCCAAAGCTGATGAACTGGAGACGCTGCAACAGCGCTTGGATGCCGGCGAGCTGGTTGTCACCGCGACGTTGCCGGGCGACGGCGAGCCGGGTACTGCCGGCGATGCGTTGGCATTTGAACAACAATGCTTGGCGGAGCAGCCGGAATTGCTTACGCTTTTAAAGCGCGAGCGTGTCGAACCCGCTCGTCGGGCCCTGCTGCTGCAGCCGCAAAATATGCTGTGGAACTGGTGGGATGACGTTACCGTGGAACTGCGCTTCTGGCTGCCGGCAGGCAGCTTCGCCACCAGCGTAGTTCGCGAGATCATGCAGCAGGATGACAGTGATGCGGATATCAGCGAGTAACGGAGAATAGCCGTTCGGGTTTTGACGGAGCCCGAAAAGCCCCGGCCAATCAGGCTGGGGCTTTTGCGTTTTATGCCAGCGCTTCCAACTGCGGTGGCGTCACGCCGCTCAGCTCGATAGACGGCGAGTTGTAGTGCATGTCCGCCACCGTTTGTTGCAGATCGCGGTTACCTAACGAGAAGACGATATCCTGGCTGTCAAAGCCGTGGTTGCCATTACTGTCGATGATGATATACAGCGCATTGCCCAACTTTATGGCACCGACTTCTGCCAGCGCATGTTCGCTGGCGCCACCGGTGGCTGTACTGAGCGCTGCGCTGAACAGGGATTGCGCATCTGCAGCGCCACCCAATGTGGAGAACAAGGCATTCAAATTGCTCGTATTGCCGTAGTCGCCATAGGAAACCAGTGATTTGCCGCCGGCCGCTGAGAACGTCCATTGTTGTGTGGTGTCGCCTGCATTGATCCGGTCGTTGGCCGCATGATAGTCGGTGATCTTGACCTGGCTGGAAATGGAGCTGTGCGCGAAGTTGATCGTGTCGCCGTGGAAACCCGAACCGTGTCCGGTGATGGTTGTGTTGCCGATGACGCTGAAGCTGTCGTCTTGCGAAGCGCCTTCTACCTCCAATTGCTTGCCGGCCAGCGTGTTGATGATGGCGCTGAACTGCCCGCTATTTTGCAGGCTACCCAGCGTATTATAAAAGTCGCCGCCGCCGGTGCCGCCGATCTCGCTGTGAATGTCCACGCTGATAGGCGCGAGATTGCCGTTCGGGTTGCTCAGTTCGCCCACGGCGATGCGGGCCAGCGAATCGGTAAAGCCCGCTTTGACATTGAGCTTCAGCACATAATTATTCGCACCGCCCAGGGCGAATCCGTTGAGGCTGATATCCGTGATGTGATTGCTTCCACCGGATAACGTTAATTCAGAATGGGTAAAGTTTGCGGTGATATTTAATATTTCCTTTGCCGGGGTGTTCGTGTAATGGCTGGTGACGGCGAAGGTGCCACCGTTGATTTTCTGGTTGCTATAGGCGGGGGGCGTATCGGTATAAGGGTTAAACTCTTTACCAATATCAATATTTAAATCTGTCGTGACATTTTTTCCCTGAACTTTCGCCAGCTCGACATGTAACTTACTGGCGGCCGTTGCGTCATCAAATATACGAATGGTTGTGGGAATATATTGCCCGGCCGAGTAAGAGGCGTTAGCATTAATTAAATGGACGTTGTCTGCAAATCCGCTAAGGGAAAAAGCGAGTGGCGCGCTGGGGAAGTAGGGAGATTGCGCGATGTTGCTGACATCAGCATAAGCGGTGTTGTTGATGATGGCGTTGCCGAAGATAATGCCGGCGTCAAAGGTGTGGGCGCCCTCGGTCGCTACGGTTTGTCCGTCAAGATGTATGCTGCCGGTGCCGACATAGCCTGCGAGATCGATGTAGCTGAATTGGTCGAAGTTGCCAATGTTACTGTTGATGATTGCGGATTTCGTGCCATTGGCGGCGGTCGCGATCAGGATATCTTTGGTGATGAAGTTGGCGGATAGAATCGTCGTGTTATTTGTGCCGAACTCAGCGCTGCCATTGGCGCGGAAATTGGCGCTGATAATGTTTGGTCCGCCGTTGGTCGAATTACCGGCCCAGCTCAGCATATTAAAACCGCTGCCTATCTTTATATGAGCTTTGGAAATGGTTAAGTCTGATGTTGGAGAGATAATTACATTGGTGTTGTTGATGTTGGTGAACGAAAGGTTTTCTGTTTCCGGTGTCAGTTCAACCGGATAATCCGTCATTGATAAGGTGGTCATAATGGCTTTTTCCTCAGTGAAGAATGGGCTTGAGTAATTAAATTTCAAGCCAATAAAATATAGATGGCAAACAGCAAACTAGCTAAGAAAGTTCTTTGGGTTTTGTTTTGTTTGGTTATTATTTAAATTTTATTTATTCTTTATGGACTGTATTGGGCGCGACAGGGTTCCCTCATGTTGTGCAGGTGTTGGCGAATGTAGACGCGTTTTATCGCCGCAGTGCTACAGACGCCGTTTCTGCAACGAGTTCGGATGCCGTCGGCATGAGTTCGACGCGCTAGTAACACAAGCAAGTTCGGTTATAATTCGGGGCAAAGTGAACCAGGGTGATCCAATGAATCCGCAACCGGACAATAACCGGATAACAAGAGTGCGGTTTTAAGTTTGCTTGTTATGACAACTAGGGGTTGAGTCTACAATGCGGATATTGTTGAGTAACGATGACGGCGTCAGCGCTCCGGGCATTCAGGTGCTGGCGGCGGCGCTGCGGGAATTCGCCGAGGTGCAGGTCGTGGCGCCGGATCGTAACCGCAGCGGCTCTTCCAATGCGCTGACGCTGGAATCGCCGCTGCGCACGCAGACGCTGGCCAACGGCGATATTGCGGTGCTGCAGGGGACGCCGACCGACTGTGTCTATCTTGGTGTCAACGCACTGATGTACCCGGCACCGGATATCGTGGTCTCTGGCATCAACGCCGGGCCGAATTTGGGCGACGATGTCATCTATTCCGGCACCGTCGCAGCGGCGATGGAGGGCCGGCATTTGGGGCTGCCCGCATTGGCGGTGTCGTTGAACGGCCACCAGCACTATGCGACTGCCGCTGCCATTACTTGCCGTATCCTGCGCGCGTTGCAGCGTGAGCCGTTGCGTACCGGAAAAATCCTGAATATCAACGTACCGGATCTGCCCCTGGCGGAGATTAGAGGCCTGCGCGTTACCCGCTGCGGCAGCCGCCATCCCGCCGACAAGGTGTTCTGCCAGCAGGATCCGCGCGGACAAAATCTCTACTGGATCGGGCCGCCTGGTGATAAATTTGATGTCGGGCCGGATACCGACTTTGCGGCGGTGGAACAAGGCTATGTGGCGATCACGCCGCTGCAGGTGGATTTGACCGCCTACGCGGCGCAGGAAGTCGTGAAAACATGGTTAACCAAGGCAGAGGTTAGCGGGGAATGGTGAACAAGCGTATGCAAACATTGCTGACGCAGCTGCGGCAGCAGGGGATCCGGGACGAAAAGCTGCTACGGGCGATCGAAGCGGTGCCGCGCGAGCGTTTTGTCGACGAAGCGCTGGATCATAAGGCCTACGAAAACACCGCGCTGCCGATCGGCTCCGGCCAGACCATTTCCCAGCCTTATATGGTGGCGCGGATGACCGAGCTGCTGAATTTGAAGCCCACTTCACGGGTGCTGGAGATCGGCACCGGTTCCGGTTATCAGACCGCTATCCTGGCACATCTGGTGCAACACGTTTGTTCCGTCGAGCGCATCAAGGGGCTGCAGTGGCAGGCCAAGCGCCGCCTGAAGCAGCTCGATCTTCATAATGTATCCACCCGCCACGGCGACGGCTGGCAGGGCTGGGCATCGCGCGGTCCGTTCGATGCGATCATCGTCACCGCCGCGCCGCCGGAGATCCCGCAGGCGCTGGTGGAACAATTGGACGACGGCGGCATTTTGGTGCTGCCGGTGGGCGAGCAGGCCCAAACCCTCAAACGCATTCAACGCCATGGCAACGAGTTCGTTGTCGATGCGGTGGAAGCGGTGCGCTTTGTCCCGCTGGTGAAAGGCGAATTGGCCTAGCGATTGTCTGATTTTTCGACCGTCTGCAAAATCTGTTGCACTTTCATCACGTCCGGATAAGGTTTTCTCGTTCCAATCAGGCTAATTTTCACTAGAATTGGCCTTTCTACGTAGTTGTCTTATGGTGCGGCAACGCCAATGTGGTTAGCATTGGCGCGCGTTTTGATGCTCCGGCGGGAGATGACCTGGCGTTCAGGGATCGGCCGGCGGCGCCTTTACATCGCAGGGACTGGGAAGTGGCAAAAGCTCGGCTACGATGTAAAGGGTATTTTGGATATATCACTGATATTGCTGTCATGGGGGAAGCATGAGCACGGGAAGCCCAATGATTACGTTACGCCGGGTAGCGGTGTGTACGATGGTAAGTTTGTGGTTGGCGGGTTGTACGAACAATGCCTCGACGTCGGCCCCTATCAGCAGCGTGGGTGGCGGCGGTGCCGTTCCATCCGGCAATAATAATGGCGGGGCGCAGCAGGTCAGCCCCGAGGGCCGCATTGTCTATAACCGCAGTTATAACGCTATCCCTAAAGGGAGCTACAGCGGCGGTGAAACCTACACGGTCAAGCGCGGCGACACGCTGTTTTATATCGCCTGGATCACCGGCAACGATTTCCGCGACCTGGCGCAGCGCAACAATATTCCCGAGCCATACAGCCTGAATGTTGGCCAAACCATTCAGCTTGGTAATGGTTCTGCCAACGGCGGCGGCGGCATGCTGGCGACGACAGATGCAACCAAAGGCGGCGTTCCGAAGCCACCTTCCAGCTCCCAGATCCAGACGGCAACGGTTGATTCTCAATCAACTAACGCGTATTCTGAAAACTCGGGTAAACAGAATGTAGGTAAGATGTTACCTGCAGCAGGTGCCGCAGCGGTTGGGACCGCGACTGCGCCTGTTACCGCACCGGAAGCCGCTCCACCCGTGAGCAGCACCGTCAGCAACAGTTCTCCGGTCAGTACCTGGAGATGGCCGACTGACGGTAAGATTATTGATAACTTTTCCTCATCAGAAGGTGGGAATAAGGGCGTCGATATCGCCGGTTCCCGTGGGCAGCCTATCTTCGCTACCGCCGATGGCCGCGTAGTGTATGCCGGCAACGCTTTACGGGGTTACGGTAATCTAATCATCATCAAACACAATGATGATTACCTGAGCGCCTACGCTCATAACGACACAATGCTGGTCCGGGAACAACAAGAAGTGAAGGCGGGTCAAAAAATAGCCACCATGGGTAGCACCGGTACCAGTTCAGTACGTTTGCATTTTGAAATTCGTTACAAGGGGAAATCCGTAAACCCGCTGCGTTATCTTCCGCAGCGATAGATTGGGCAGAATACGCTGAGATTCTGCTCGCGGTATCACGGGTAGGAGCAGCATATGAGCCAAAATACGCTGAAAGTTAACGAGTTACATGATGATGCGGATTTCGACGAGAATGGAGCTGAGGCTGAGTCGTTTGATGAAAAAGCGCTGGTAGAAGAAGAGACCAGCGAGAACGATTTAGCGGAAGAAGAGCTGTTGTCTCAAGGCGTTACGCAACGCGTATTGGATGCGACGCAGCTCTATCTGGGTGAGATCGGTTATTCACCTCTGCTGACCGCAGAGGAAGAAGTCTATTTTGCGCGGCGTGCTCTGCGCGGTGACGTGCCGTCCCGCCGCCGCATGATTGAAAGCAACCTGCGGCTGGTGGTGAAAATCGCCCGCCGCTACAGCAACCGCGGTCTGGCGCTGCTGGATCTGATCGAAGAGGGTAACCTCGGTCTGATTCGCGCAGTGGAAAAATTCGACCCGGAACGCGGTTTCCGCTTCTCCACTTACGCAACCTGGTGGATCCGTCAGACGATTGAACGGGCGATCATGAACCAAACCCGTACCATTCGTTTGCCTATCCATATCGTCAAAGAACTGAATGTCTATCTGCGCACCGCGCGCGAGCTTTCCCACAAGCTGGATCATGAACCGAGCGCTGAAGAGATTGCCGAGCAACTCGACAAGCCGGTGGATGACGTCAGCCGCATGCTGCGTCTGAATGAGCGCATCACCTCGGTGGATACGCCGCTGGGCGGGGATTCGGAGAAAGCGCTGCTGGACATTCTGGCCGACGAGAAGGACAACGGGCCTGAAGACACCACGCAAGACGACGATATGAAGCAAAGCATCGTCAAATGGTTGTTCGAACTGAACGCCAAACAGCGTGAAGTGTTGGCGCGTCGTTTCGGCCTGCTGGGCTATGAAGCGGCGACGCTGGAAGACGTAGGCCGGGAGATTGGCCTGACGCGTGAGCGCGTTCGTCAGATTCAGGTTGAAGGCCTGCGCCGCCTGCGTGAGATTCTGCAGATGCAGGGCCTGAGCATTGAGGCGCTGTTCCGCGAATAACGCCGGTTGTTGAACCGCATCAAATAAAAACGGTGAGCATGATGCTCACCGTTTTTTTATGCCCGCGTTTGGCGCCAGACTACACCATATTTTTCAGCCGGTAGATCCATTCCAGCGCCTGGCGTGGCGACAGGGAATCCGGATCCAGCGCCTCCAGGGCTTCTACCGCCGGCGAGGTCTCTTCCTGCAGCAGCGTCATCTGGGTGGCATCGACGCTGCCCGAGGCGGTGTGGCTGGAGATAGACTCCAGCTCGCGCAGCTTCTGACGGGCGCGCTTGATGACGTCGCGCGGCACGCCGGCCAGCGCGGCGACCGCCAGGCCATAGCTTTTGCTGGCAGCCCCGTCCTGCACGCTGTGCATGAAGGCGATGGTATCGCCATGTTCGAGCGCGTCCAGATGCACGTTGACCACGCCTTCCATTTTCTCCGGTAGCGTCGTCAGCTCGAAGTAGTGGGTGGCGAACAGCGTCATCGCCTTGATGCGGTTGGCCAGGTTCTCGGCGCAGGCCCAGGCCAGCGACAGGCCGTCGTAAGTGGAGGTGCCGCGGCCGATTTCATCCATCAACACCAGGCTGTGCTCGGTGGCGTTGTGCAGGATGTTGGCGGTTTCGGTCATCTCCACCATGAAGGTAGAGCGGCCGGAAGCCAGATCGTCCGCCGCGCCGACGCGGGTGAAGATGCGATCCACCGGGCCGATAGTGGCCTTGGTGGCCGGCACGTAACTGCCGATGTGCGCCATCAGCACGATCAGCGCCGTTTGCCGCATATAAGTGCTTTTACCGCCCATGTTCGGGCCGGTGATGATCAGCATGCGGCGCTGTGGCGACAGGGTGAGCGGGTTGGAGATAAACGGCTCACTCAGCACCTGCTCTACCACCGGGTGGCGGCCTTCGGTAATGCGGATCCCCGGCTGTTCACTCATGGTTGGGCAAGCGTAGTTCAGGGTATCGGCGCGCTCGGCCAGGTTGGCCAGCACGTCCAGCTCGGCCAGTGCGGCGGCGCTTTGCTGCAGTTCCGCCAGGTGCGGCAGCAGCAGATCAAACAGCTCGTCGTACAGGCTTTTCTCGATCGCCAGCGCCTTACCCTTGGAGGTGAGCACTTTGTCTTCGTACTCTTTCAATTCCGGGATGATGTAGCGCTCGGCGTTTTTCAGCGTCTGGCGGCGCACATAGTGGATCGGCACCAGGTGGCTTTGGCCACGACTGACCTGAATGTAGTAGCCGTGTACGCCGTTAAAACCGACCTTGAGCGTATCCAGCCCCAGTTTTTCACGCTCGCGGATCTCCAGCCGATCGAGGTAGTCGCTGGCGCCGTCGGCCAGTGCGCGCCACTCGTCCAGTTCGCTGTTGTACCCGGGGGCGATCACGCCGCCGTCGCGCACCAGCACCGGCGGCGATTCAATGACCGCGCGTTCCAGCAGCTCACGCAGCTCGTCGAACTGGCCCACCTGTGACAGCAGCTGCTGCACGTGCGGGGTGTCCACGTCTTGCAGCAGCGCGCGGATGTCCGGCAGTTGCTGGAAAGCATGACGCATGCGCGCCAGATCGCGCGGCCGCGCGGTGCGCAGCGCCAGACGCGCCAAAATTCGCTCCTGATCGCCCACCTGACGCAGAGAAGGCTGCAGATCGGTGAGCAGGTCCTGCAATGCGCCGATCGCCTGTTGGCGGGCGGTGAGAACCTTGATATCGCGGGTCGGCATGTGCAGCCAGCGTTTCAGCATGCGGCTGCCCATCGGCGTGACCGTGCGATCGAGGATCGCCGCCAGCGTGTTGTCGCTGCCGCCGGACAGGCTTTGCGTCAGCTCCAGATTGCGGCGGGTCGCGGCGTCCATGATGATGCCGTCCTGCTGGCGCTCCATGGTGAGGCCGCGAATGTGCGGCAGCGAAGTGCGCTGGGTATCTTTGACATACTGCAGCAGGCAGCCGGCGGCGCGCAGCGCCTGGTGCGCCTGCTCGACGCCAAAGCCGGTCAGATCGCGGGTGCCGAACTGCAGGTTGAGCTGCTGACGCGCGGTCTCAAGCTCGAATTCCCACAGTGGGCGGCGGCGCAGGCCGTGGCGCTGTTCTATGAGCGCCATTTGTTCGAAGGTTTCCGGGTAGAGCAACTCGGCCGGATTGGTGCGCTGCAGCTCGGCGGCCATGGTTTCCAGATCCTGCGGCTCGGCGACGCGGAAGCGGCCGGAGCTGACGTCCAGCGTGGCGTAGCCGAAGCCGCGCGCGTCCTGCCAGATCGCCGCCAGCAGGTTGTCCTGGCGCTCTTGCAGCAGCGCTTCGTCGGTGATGGTGCCGGGGGTGACGATACGCACCACTTTGCGTTCGACCGGCCCTTTGCTGGTGGCCGGATCGCCGATCTGCTCGCAGATGGCGACGGACTCGCCGAGCTGCACCAGCTTGGCCAGGTAGTTCTCCACCGCGTGGTGCGGCACGCCGGCCATCGGGATCGGTTCACCCGCCGAGGCGCCGCGTTTGGTCAGCGAGATATCCAGCAGTTGGGAAGCGCGCTTGGCGTCGTCGTAAAACAGCTCGTAGAAATCGCCCATGCGGTAGAACAGCAGGATTTCAGGATGCTGGGCCTTGAGGCGCAGGTACTGCTGCATCATTGGCGTGTGCGAATCGAGTTTATCGGTGCTATTCATGCGATTATTTTTCCAATCCATTGAATGTAAAGGTCACTGTGATTTTCATTGTCATCATTCGCTATCACATTGTTTCAGCAGGCGCCGCCCCATTTAGCGCTTGCCGGGCGGCGCAAATCAAATCATCAAAACGCCAGACGGCGCGCTCAAACCCGAGGTTTGCACAGACGCTTATACTAGCCTAGCGGGCAATCGGCTGTCACAGGTAAAAATGGGAAGCGCTGCGCAAGGCCGGTTTGTAACGCAGCGAGATTGTTGTTCGCCTGCGGGCAACAACGCAAGTCGCCGCCCGCAGTGGTGGTGGAAAGGTTATTGCGCGGCGGTGAGAGGCAAAGGCAGTTGATAGAGGCGGAAGCTGTCGGGCACTTCGGTTTCATGGCCGGGCAGCAGGCGGTGGCGGATGCGCGATTCGCTGACGAAGGCGCAGCCTTGTGGCGTGATAGTCAGGTTGACCGGCGATTCCATGCCTTCGCGCAAGATCTCAATCCGGTGCATGCCTGCCGCCTTGGGGGAAGGGATCCGCAGGATCCGCCCCTGGCCGCTCTGGATCCCGTTTTCCAGCACGATCAGCGCGCCGTCCGGTGCCAACCCCATCCCGTCCGGGTTTTCGATGAGGCGCGGCAGCTGCATTTCCGTCAGCTGCGGCTTTGGATCGTTATAGCTGAGGGCGTAGAGCTTACCGGTGCCGAAATTGGCGACTGCCATCAGCCGGTCGTCGAGCAGCACGATCCCGGCGGCCCCCAACCCGCTGGGAGCCGCCAATTGCGGATCCCGATACAGCGTACTGAATGCCGTTTCGCCCGGCCGCAGGCGCAGGATGCCGCCGCCGCGGGTTTCCGTCACGTACACCGTGCCGTCTGCGCCAAGCACGATATCGTTGCCCATTTCCCCCGCCGGCAGCGCCAGGCTGCGGTTGAGGGTGCCATCCGCGACGTTCAGCGCATAGATGCGGTTGGCGCGCGTTTTGCCGCCGGAGAGAAAGTCTGGCGAGTTCCCCCACAGCAGCCCGCGCCGTTCGTCCAGCCGCAGCGCGTTTGAGGCGAACACCGTGTCAGCACCGGGGAAGAAGGTTTCCCACGCCTGCCCCGGCCGTTTGCGCAGCACGTTGCCGCTGGTGATCAGCCCGACATACAGCGTACCGTCCGCCGCGCGGGCGATGCCGTTGGGGTAACGTGCGCCGGGCGGCAGCGTTATGCTGCTTTCCGTGCAGTCTGCGCTGACGGCGGCCTGCGCCGGCGCGCTAAGGGTGAATGCGGCAGCGAGGGTGAACAACGCCGCTCGCGCGGTAACAGCGTATGACATGTTTCTCTCCGGGAATGAGGGAAAGGGGGCTACCAGCGCTCGGGGCGGGCAGCGTGTGCCATTGGCGCCTCCAGCGCGGCCACGTCTTCCGGCGATAGCCTGAGGTCGAGCGCCGCCAGCGCATCCTGCAGATGGTGTGGCTTGGACATGCCCACCAGCGGCGACGCTACGCCGGGTTTGGCCAACAGCCAGGCCAGCGCGATCTGCGCCGGTGGAACGCTGTGCACGGCCGCCACCTCCGCTACGGCAGCGACGGTGCATTCCACCTCGTTTCTGCCGCCGTACCAACGGGGCGCCTGTTCGTCGGTGGCGGCGCGCAGCGTGCCGCCACTGGCGGAGCCGGCCAACACGCCGCGGGCCAGCGGCGACCAGGGCGTCAGGCCAAGACCTTCCTCCAGGCACAGCGGGATCAATTCTTCTTCGTCTTCACGCGTCACCAGGTTGTATTGGCTTTGCAACGAAATAAACGGCGCCAGGCGGTGCTGACGTTGAAAGGCCAGCATTTTCATCAGGCGCCAGGCGTGCAGTGAAGACGCGCCGAGATAGCGGATCTTGCCCGCCCGCACCAGGCCGTCGAGGGTGTCGGCAGTTTCTTCGATCGGCGTTTCGGTGTCGAAGCGGTGCAGGACGAACAAATCGAGGTAATCCGTTCCCAGCCGCTGCAAGGAGGCGTCGACGCTGTGCAGCAGGTGCTTGCGCGACAGCCCGCGGCTGTTCGGCTGCGCGTCCATCGGAAAGTAGGCTTTGGTGGCGATCACCACGTCTTCACGACGGGCGAACGCCTTCAGCGCGCGGCCGAGAATGCGCTCGCTTTCTCCGCCGGAGTAAATGTTGGCGGTATCGAAAAAGTTGATGCCCGCCTCCAGCGCCTCGCGGATAAAGGGGCGCGCTTGCTCTTCTTTCAGCACCCAGGGCCGCCAGGCCGGATCGCCGTAGGTCATGCCGCCCAGACAAAGGCGGGACACCTGCAGGCCGCTGTCGCCAAGCCGAACGTAGTTCATGGCGTCGCCCCCTCAGCGCATGCCGGCGATGGTGTAGCCGCCGTCCACCAGCAGGCTTTGGCCGGTGATGAAGCGGGCTTCGTCCGTCGCCAGCCACAGTGCCACATCGCCGATGTCTTCCGATTCGCCCAGGCGGCCGGCGGGCGTGTGGGCGATAAAGGGCGCAAACGCCGCGCTGTCGGCCACGCTGCCGCGCGCCATCGGCGTGTCGATGATGCCGGGGTTGATGTTGTTGACGCGGATGCCCTGGCCGCTGTATTCGAGCGCCACCGCGCGGATCATCGCATCGAGCGCGCCTTTGCTGGCGGAATAGCTGGATGAGCCGGCGAGCGCGCCGTGGGTCAGCCAGGAGGAGGTGTTAATGATCACGCCGCCTGAATGTTGCGCCAGGAAGGTTTCAATCTCGTATTTCATCGCCAGCCAGACGCCACGGAGGTTAATGGCGATCACGCGGTCAAAATCCTCGCTGCTCTGTTCGGTGATGGGGGCGAAGTTGCCGATGATGCCGGCGTTGTTGAAGGCGACGTCGAGCCGGCCGTAGTGGGCGGTCACCGTGGCGAGCAGCCTGCGGATGTCGTTTTCCTGGGAGACGTCGGCCACGATGGGCAGGGCGTCGCCGCCGGCGAGCGCGATGTCGCGCGCCGTGGCTTCAATTTCCGCCGCACGCCGGCCGGCCAGCGCCACTTTTGCGCCTTCGCGGGCATAGGCCAGCGCGGCTGCGCGGCCGATACCGGTGCCGCCGCCGCTTACCAGCACGACTTTGTCAGCCAGACGGCGCGGCGTTTCATGAGTTGGGGCTGTAGTATTAATCATCGCATCGATACCTGGTAATGGGTTCGATCGCAATGCTATGTTGTTAGATGACGGATAACTATCCGCTAAAAATTCATCTCACTATTAGATAATTTATATTAATAGCATGAAGAAACCCGAATTGTCCGGCCTGGCGGCCTTCGTGGCTATCGCCAGTGAACGCAGCTTCCGCCGCGCCGCCGCCCGACTGGGCGTGACGCCGCCGACGCTGACCCACACCCTGCGCGAACTGGAAGCGCAGGTGGGCATTCGCCTGTTGAACCGCACCACCCGCAACGTCTCGCCGACGGAGGCCGGTGAGCATCTGTTGGCACAGCTGGTGCCGGCCTTTACCGACATCGACGCCGCGCTGGAGAGCCTGAATGCGTTTCGCGAAGGGCCACGCGGCCTGGTGCGCATCAACGCGCCGCGTTCGGCGATCGATCTCGCCATCGTACCGCATCTGGGGCGGTTGGCCAGCGAGTACCCCGGCATTACGCTGGAGGTAGTGGCGGACGAAGGGTTTGCCAACATCGTCGAGCAAGGCTTTGACGCCGGTATTCGGCTCGGCGAGGATCTGCACAACGATATGCGTGCGGTGCGCCTGACGCCGGATCTGCGTTTTGCCATCGTCGCCACGCCGGACTATTTTCAACGGCACGGCGAACCGACGCATCCACAGGATTTGCTGCAGCACCGCTGCATCGGTTGGCGCAAGGCCTCTTCGGGCGAGCGCTACAAATGGGCATTTCAGCAGGGCGAGCAGCGATTTTCCGTGGCGGTCAACAGCCCGCTTATCGTGGATGACGCCAGGCTGTTGCTGCAGGCGGCGTTGGCGCACGTCGGCATCGCTTTCGCCATCGAACAGGAGGTGGAAGAACACCTCGCTAGTGGGCGGCTGCGGCGGGTGTTGGCCGACTGGTGCGCGCCGTTTCCCGGTTTTTACCTCTATTATCCCAACCGCAGGAATCATTCCGTGGCGCTGACCACGGTGATCGAGTTGCTGCGTCTGCCCACCTAATCTTCTTTACCGGCCATCGCGTTCGGATGGCAAGTAAGCGAATCAAGCTTGAACTATTTTTATTCCCTCTTCGTTTGTTCGGGCGCAAATAATCCCTTAAATTCCCGGCGAGTTTATAACTGGCTGTTTATAATTGTTATTTGAGTATTAATTGCGAATATTCCGAGTTTTTATCGGTTATTTGAGAGCCCGGTCACACTATTTTTTTATGTGAAATGTGAAGGGGGTCAAGCCAGCTGGTCAAGGAGAGACGGTTATTATCCCCGCTGGCTTACCGATCCGTTTTTCATGCTCCGTATACTGTCTGCAACCAGGGCAACGTGACGGAAATTTTCATAAGGAATGTGCGTGAAGCAATCGTGATTGCATCTGGCATACAAATAACACGGGGTTTTTTTGATTATCTGAGGTGCTTGGTATGGAAAAGAAAAAAATCTATCTGTTTTGTTCTGCCGGTATGTCCACTTCCCTGTTGGTATCAAAAATGAAGGCGCAGGCCGAGAAATACGAAGTACCGGTGATCATCGCCGCCTATCCGGAGGCGCTGGCCGCGGAGAAAGGCATTGAAGCGGATCTGATCCTGCTGGGGCCGCAGATCGCCTACACCTTGCCGGAAGTGCAAAAACAGCTGCCCAACAAACCTGTTGAAGTCATCGATCCGCTGCTGTACGGCAAGGTCGATGGGCTGGGGGTGCTGAAGGCCGCGGTGGCCGCCATCAAGAAAGCCAATCAATAACAGGAGGCCGCCGTGAATACCCTCATTGCCTCGCTCGAGAAGGTTATCCTGCCTTTCGCCGTAAAAATCGGTAAGCAGCCCCACGTCAACGCCATCAAGAACGGCTTTATTCGCCTGATGCCGCTGACCTTGACCGGGGCGATGTTCGTGTTGATCAACAACGTGTTCCTGAGCTTTGGCGAAGGATCGTTCTTCTATTCGCTGGGCGTGCGCCTGGATGCCTCCACCATCGAGACGCTGAACGGGCTGAAGAGCATCGGCGGCAGCGTTTACAACGGTACGCTGGGGATCATGTCCCTGATGACGCCGTTCTTTATCAGCATGGCGTTGGCCGAAGAGCGCAAGGTCGATCCGCTGGCTTCGGCGCTGCTGGCGGTGGCGGCCTTTATGACCGTCACGCCGTTCAACGTCGGCGAAGCCTATGCGGTGGGCGCTAACTGGCTGGGCGGCGCCAACATCATTTCCGGTATGGTGATCGGGCTGGCGGTGGCCGAGATGTTTGCTTTCATCGTGCGGCGCAACTGGGTGATCAGCCTGCCGGACAGCGTGCCGGCTTCGGTGTCGCGCTCCTTCTCGGCGCTGATCCCCGGTTTCATCATCCTCTCCATCATGGGGTTGGTGGCGTTCGCGCTGGCGCACTGGGGCACCAACTTCCACCAGATCATCATGGACGGCATTTCGGCGCCGCTGGCCAAGATGGGCAGCGTGGTGGGCTGGGTGTACGTGCTGTTCTCTTCGCTGCTGTGGTTCTTTGGGGTGCACGGCTCCATGGCGCTGGCGGCGCTGGACAGCGGCATCATGACGCCGTTCGCGCTGGAAAACGTGGAGCTGTATAACAAATACGGTTCGGTCGAAGCGGCGGTGGCTGCGGGGAAAGAGTTCCACATGTGGGCGAAGCCGTTCGTCGACTCCTACATTTACCTCGGCGGCACCGGTTCGACGCTGGGCCTGATCATCGCCATCTTCATCGCCTCGCGCCGCGAAGATTACCGCCAGGTCGCCAAGCTGGCGACGCCGTCCGGCATCTTCCAGATCAACGAACCGATTCTGTTCGGCCTGCCGGTTATCATGAACCCGGTGATGTTCATTCCGTTCATCCTGGTGCAGCCGGTGCTGACCATCATCACCTCGCTGGCTTATTACTCCGGGCTGATCCCGCCTATCACCAACATCGCGCCCTGGACCATGCCGGTCGGCCTGGGGGCGTTCTTCAACACCAACGGCAGCATCATGGCCCTGTTGCTGAGCCTGTTCAACCTGGCGGTCGCCACCGTGATTTATCTGCCGTTCGTGGCGATCTCCAACAAGGCGCAGAGCCAGATCGACGCGGCGACGGAAAGCGAAGAAGACATCGCCAAGGCGCTGAAATTCTAACAGTGGAACGGGGCGGCGTGGCCGCCCCGCGAGGGACGCGAGTATGGAATATCAATTTGCCGACGGGTTCTGGTGGGGCAGCGCCACCTCCGCGCCGCAGTCTGAAGGGGCGGCCGCACGGGACGGCAAGAGCCGCAACATCTTCGACTATTGGTACGAGATCGCGCCCGAGCGCTTTCACGATCGGGTGGGGCCGGGCGAGGCCTCAACCTTTTACGACCATTTCCGTACCGATATCGGGCTGCTCAAAACGTTGGGCCACAATACCTTTAGAACGTCGATCTCGTGGTCGCGGCTGATCCCGGACGGCGACGGCGAGGTGAACCCGCAGGCGGTGGCTTTCTATAACGCGATGATCGACGAACTGCTGGTGCAGGGCATCACCCCGTTTATCAATCTCTACCACTTCGATATGCCGCTGTGCATGCAGCAGCGCGGCGGCTGGGAAAGCCGGGCGGTGGTCGAAGCCTATGCGCGTTACGCCGATACCTGTTTCGGTCTGTTTGGCGATCGGGTCACCCACTGGTTCACCTTCAACGAGCCGATCGTGCCGGTGGAGGCCGGCTACCTGAATGACCTGCACTACCCTTGTGTAGTGGACTTCAAACGGGCGGTCACCGTGGCGTATCACAGCGTACTGGCGCATGCCATGGCGGTGCAGCGTTTCAGAGCGCGGGAGCTGCCGGGCAATATCGGCATTATTTTGAACCTGAGTCCGACCTATTCGCGTTCCGATGCGCTGGAGGATCGGCAGGCCGCGCACGATGCCGATCTGCTGCTCAACCGCAGTTTCCTCGATCCGGTCGCCAAAGGGCGTTATCCGGCGGCGTTGCTGCAGCTGCTGGAGCGGCATGGGCTGATGCCCCACTGCGAGCCGCAGGATGCGCAGCTGATTGAAGACGGCGTGGTGGACATCCTCGGCGTCAACTATTACCAACCGCGCAGGGTGCAGGCGAAAGAGGGGCGCCGTGCCGAGGGGCCGATCGCATCGCCGGAGGATTTGTTCAGTTACTATGCAATGCCGGGCCGCAAAATCAATCCGCACCGCGGCTGGGAGATCTACGAAAAGGGGCTGTACGACATCCTGATGGATCTGAAAGAGAACTACGGCAATCTGCCTTGTTATATTTCGGAAAACGGCATGGGCGTTGAAGGCGAAGAGGCGTTTATCGGCGTCGATGGGCGGGTGGAGGACGATTACCGCATCGACTTTATTCGCGAGCACCTGAAATGGCTGCACCGCGCGCTGGCGGAAGGCTCGCAGTGCAAAGGCTATCATCTGTGGACCTTTATCGACTGCTGGTCCTGGCTGAACGCCTACAAGAATCGTTATGGGCTGGTGCGGCTGGATCGGGCGGATCAGCGCCGCACCATCAAGAAAAGCGGCTACTGGTTTGCCGAGGCGGCCAGACGCAACGGATTTGACTAACGGGAGGCCGGCGCCGTGTCCGACAACCGAATTTCGCTGAGTGCGAACGACGTGAAGCTGATTCGCGAGCAGGATTTTTTTAACTGCAAAGATTTTCACCTGTTTATCTACAACAAGGTGGAAAGCGCCACCGGGCTGCATCAGCACGACTATTACGAGTTCACCATCGTACTGAGCGGCAAGTGCTACCAGGAGATCAACGGCAAGCGGGTGCTGCTGGAACGCGGGGATTTCGTCTTTATCCCTATCGGCTCCTACCACCAGAGCTTTTACGAGTTCGGCGCGACGAAAATCTTCAACGTGGCGGTCAGCAAAGCGTTCTTTGAAGAGCACTATTTGCAGCAGCTGCCGCGCTGTTTCGTCGCCTCGCAGGCCTACAGCCTGAGGAGCGAGTTTTTGGCCTATATCGAATCGGTGGTGAGTTCGCCGCAGTTTCGCGAGGATGATTTCGCCGAATTTCTCGAAACGCTGACTTTCTATGTGATCAGCCGCATTCGTCACTATAAGGAAGAAAACGACGGCGGCGATGATATCCCGCAGTGGCTGAAGAACACCCTGGCCGGCATGCATGACAAGGCGATGTTCGGCGAAAGGGCGTTGGCGAACATGGTGGCGCTGTCGGGGAAGACCCAGGAGTATCTGACCCGGGCGATGCGGCGTTACTACCATAAGACGCCGATGCAGGTGATCAATGAGATCCGTATCAATTTCGCCAAGACGCAGCTGGAGGTCACCAACTCTTCGGTTTCCGATATCGCCTTTGATTCCGGCTATGGCGATGTCAGCCTGTTCATTAAGAACTTCAAGCGGCTCACCGACGTGACCCCAGGCAACTACCGAAAAAAGTGCTACGGCCCTCTTTAGGGCCGCTCCCGATCAGTATCAACGCCGATATGCCGATGAGCTTCAGGCCGCCGGCCGGTTAATCATTCGATTTTTACCTTAGCGAAGGGGAATGCCGCGTCGGTCGGTCGGGCTTCCCTTGCCAAAAATCCATCTCGCGGGAGCCATTATGGAAAAACTACTGATCGTGAATGCCGACGACTTCGGCCTGAGCAAGGGGCAAAACTACGGCGTCATCGAGGCGTATCAGCATGGCGTGGTTTCCTCTACCACGGCGATGGTGAACGGCGGCGGCGCCCAGCACGCGGCGGCGCTCAGCCGGCAATATCCGGGGCTGCCGATCGGGCTGCATTTCGTTTTGACCCATGGCAGGCCGCTGGGCGCCATGCCTTCGCTGGTCAACGAGCATGGCGAACTGGGTAAATGGCTGTGGTGCCGCGCCGAGGCCGGCGAGCTGCAGCTGGACGAGATTCAGGAGGAACTGCAGCGCCAGTTCGCGCGGTTTGTGACGCTGTTCGGCAGGCCGCCGACGCACATCGACAGCCACCACCATGTGCATATGCAGCCGCAGATTTACCCGCTGGTGGAGGCGTTTGCGCAGGCGCAGGGTCTGCCGCTGCGTCTCGATCGCGAAGAGGCGAAGCGGCGCGATATTACGTTGCAGACGCCCTGCAGCACCGACGCGTTTGACGCGGGATTCTACGGTGAAATGATTTCCGAAGCCTTGTTCCTGCAGCGGTTGACGCGCGCCGACGAGCAGGGCGCCGAGTCATTGGAAATGATGTGCCACCCGGCGTTCCTCGACGCGACGATCCTGCAGAGCAAATATTGTCACCCGCGCCTCGTCGAGCTGGAGGTGTTGACCGCGCCGACGCTGAAAGCGGCGATCGCCGAACGCGGTTTCATGTTGGGCTCCTTCCTGGATCTGTAGCGCTGCCGTTTACAGCATGGCGTGCGCCTTTTTCAGGCCGGTATCCTCTTGCGGATCGGCCCCCTGAGGCAGGGGCTCCGCCTCCTGTTCCTCGGGCTGCGGCTCGTCGACATCGGGCGCCGCTTCCGGCGGCGGCATGGTGTCGTGAATGATCTGCTCATCGAAGGTCGGATTGAGCGCCGGCGACAGCGGCGAACTGGTGAGGCTGTCCGGCAGCGGAATATGCGGCACCGGTGCGTCCTGCGCCAGCTGAGGTTCCTCCGCTTTCGCCGTGCGGCTGAGGGCCGCCAGCAGCACGCCGCACAGGGCGAAGAAGGCGTACAGGATATTACCGCCAAGCGGCTCGATCAGCGCGCCGACCGCCAAGGGCCCGATGCTGGCGCCGACGCCGAACGCCATCAGCAGGCAGGCGGCCAGTGAGACGCGGCGCTCCGGCTCAATCAGATCGTTGGCCAGCGCCACTACCAACGGGTAGAGCGTAAACTGCAGCATGCTGACGACAAAGCCCACCGCCAGCAGCAGCGGGAAATCGATGTGCGGCAGCAGCGCCAGCGGCAGCGCCGCCACGATCAGGAAAATAGCGTTGAGTCGCATCAGCAACGGGCGGCTATAGCGATCCGACAGCCAGCTGAGTGGGAACTGCGCCACCAGCCCGGCGAAGATGGCCAGTGCCATGAACAGGCCGGTTTGTTGAGTGGTTAAGGACTGCAGGCTGGCATAGACCGGCGCCAGGCCGTAAAACGAGCCCACCACCATGCCGATCACCAACGTGGTGGCCAGCACCTTGGGAATGGCGCCGACAAAGTAGCGCAGCTCCATCGGCGCCGGCGACATGTGGCGCGCATTGGTGCGGGTGGTGAGGGCGATGGGCACCAGACAGAGCGCGAAGCACAGCGCGATCACCAGCAGCGTGGTGATGCCCAGGTTGCTTTGCAGCATCAGCACGATCTGGCCCAGCGACATGCCGAGATAGGTCGCCGCCATATAGAAGCCGAACACCATGCCGCGCTGGTTGGATTCCGCCTGGTCGTTCAGCCAGCTTTCCAGCACCATGTACTGACACATCATGCACAGCCCGATCACCAGGCGCAGGGCGACCCAGGCGGGAATGAACTCCGTTAGGCCGTGCCCCAGCACCGCAGCGGTAATGATGCCGGCGCAGGCCACGTAGGCGCGGATATGCCCGACGCGGGCGATGAGAAAGTGGCCGACCTTGCCACCGATCACCAACCCGATGTAGTTGGCGGCGATGATGGCGCCGATCAGCGCGCTGCTGACGTGGATGGAGGCCAGCCGCAGCGAGACGTAGGTGGTGAGCAGGCCCGAGCCCAACAGCAGCAGCAGGGTGGTGGTGTACAACGGCAAGAATACGCCCAACGTTTTTTTCACGCTATCATCCTAATCTCTTCTGGTGCGCCCTGAGGCAGCCGCCGCAGCGTGCCGCCTCCGTGATGTTCCTTGTGCTGGTGCGCCGCCGCTCGCTGGGGCGCTTCTTTTGATACTAGCAGTTTGGCTGGGCGCTTAAAACCGCACCTCCTGCGAGGCGCTGCGCATTTCCACGCGTCGGCCGCCGCATCGCCTTGATAAATGCTACTATCGGGCGCATATACCTGAATTCGCGAGGGAGAGGTTATGAGTGAAAACCAACTGCGCCGGCTCAGCGTGCTGGTGGGGGAAAAACTGAAGGCACAGGGCCGCTGGATCACCTGTGCGGAATCCTGCACCGGCGGCGGTATTGCCAAGGCCATTACCGATATCGCCGGCAGCTCCGCCTATTTCGATCGCGGTTTCGTCACCTACAGCAATGCGGCGAAGCATGACCTGCTAGGGGTGAGAGAAGCCACGTTGGCGGCGCACGGCGCGGTCAGCGAAGAGGTGGTGCGTGAGATGGCGATAGGGGCGCTGCGGGCGGCGCAGGCCGATCTGGCGCTATCGGTGAGCGGCATCGCCGGCCCGGACGGCGGCAGCGCGGAAAAGCCGGTCGGTACCGTGTGGTTCGGCTTCGTCGGCAGCGATGGCCGGGGGCTGTCGCGCATGATGCAATTCGAGGGCGACCGCGACGCGGTGCGGCTGCAGGCGACGATTTTCGCGCTGCAAACCGCCATCGACGAATTTTTGTAAATTAGGCTTGATACTGTATGACCATACAGTATAATTAGTGACATTTCCTGCACAACATACATTCAGTGGCAGTGTGGGGTAACACCGGCATTGCGAAACGAAGGAGCAAAAATGGCTATTGATGAGAACAAGCAAAAGGCGTTAGCTGCGGCACTGGGCCAGATTGAGAAACAGTTCGGCAAAGGCTCCATCATGCGCCTGGGTGAAGACCGCTCCATGGACGTGGAAACGATCTCCACCGGCTCACTGTCACTCGATATCGCTCTGGGCGCCGGCGGCCTGCCGATGGGCCGCATCGTTGAAATCTACGGCCCGGAATCCTCTGGTAAAACTACCCTGACGCTGCAGGTGATCGCCGCTGCGCAGCGCGAAGGCAAAACCTGTGCGTTCATCGATGCCGAGCACGCGCTGGATCCTGTCTATGCGAAAAAGCTGGGCGTCGATATCGACAACCTGCTGTGCTCCCAGCCGGACACCGGCGAGCAGGCGCTGGAGATCTGTGATGCGCTGACCCGCTCCGGCGCGGTTGACGTCATCATCGTCGACTCCGTGGCGGCGCTGACGCCGAAGGCGGAAATCGAAGGTGAAATCGGCGATTCGCACATGGGCCTGGCGGCACGCATGATGAGCCAGGCGATGCGTAAGCTGGCCGGCAACCTGAAAAACGCCAATACCCTGCTGATCTTCATCAACCAGATCCGTATGAAAATTGGTGTGATGTTCGGCAACCCGGAAACCACGACCGGCGGTAACGCCCTGAAGTTCTACGCTTCGGTGCGTCTGGATATCCGCCGCATCGGCGCCATCAAAGAGGGCGACGAAGTGGTGGGCAGCGAAACCCGCGTGAAAGTGGTGAAGAACAAAATCGCTGCGCCGTTCAAGCAGGCTGAGTTCCAAATCATGTACGGCGAAGGCATCAACAGCCGTGGCGAGCTGGTCGATCTGGGCGTGAAGCATAAGATGATCGAAAAAGCCGGCGCCTGGTACAGCTATAATGGCGAGAAGATCGGTCAGGGCAAGGCGAATGCCTGTAACTTCCTGAAAGAAAACCCGGCTATCGCCGCTGAGCTGGATAAGAAGCTGCGTGACCTGCTGCTGCACAGCGGCGGTGAACTGGTGGCCGCTTCCGGTGACGACTTCGAAGACGACGAAGCGGAAACCAGCGAGCAGTTCTAATCGCTGAAGATATGCGCCGCCGTTCGTGTGGCGCATATCCCATAAATTCAGGCTTGAATGATGAATGACTTGCTAAGCCGCGCCATGCGCCTGCTGTCGCAACGCGATCATAGTGAAGCTGAACTGCGCCGCAAACTTGCGGCGCAGCCGTTTGTGGCGAAAGCCCGTTTTGGCGGCAAGGGGCCACATGCGCCGGCATCACCGCCGGTGGCTGAAGAGCCGGTGGATCCTGCGCTGATCGAGCAGGTTATTGCCTACTGTTACCAGCATAATTGGCTAGACGATAAGCGTTTCGCTCACAGCTACATCGGCAGCCGCAGCCGCAAAGGTTACGGTGCGCAGCGCATCCGCAGTGAGCTGATGCAAAAGGGCGTCGACAAAGCGCTGGTGCAGGACGCGTTGGCGGAATGCGACATCGACTGGTGCGAACAGGCGAAACAGGTGGCGCAGCGAAAATTTGGCGATGCGTTGCCAACCGACTGGAAAGAGAAAGCCAAAGTGCAGCGCTATCTGCTCTATCGCGGCTTCTTCCAGGAAGAAATTCAGTCAATTTACCGTGATTTTGCGCAATGAGCGCACACGGGGTTTTACTTCCCTCTGAAGAAAATTTATCTTATCCCCACTTTTTGTTCGTGAGCTGGTTGTCATCGTCGGGATGACGCGTCACCGGCTCACGTGTCGTTATTCTAGCCTTTCCAGGAAAATTATGAGCAAGAGCACCGCTGAGATCCGTCAAGCGTTTCTCGATTTCTTTCATAGTAAGGGTCACCAGGTTGTAGCGAGCAGCTCCCTGGTGCCTAACAATGATCCGACATTGCTGTTTACCAATGCCGGCATGAACCAATTTAAGGATGTTTTCCTGGGGCTGGACAAACGCGCCTATTCCCGTGCCACCACCTCGCAGCGCTGCGTGCGCGCAGGCGGCAAGCACAATGACCTGGAAAACGTCGGCTATACCGCCCGTCACCACACCTTCTTTGAAATGCTGGGCAACTTCAGCTTCGGCGATTACTTCAAGCATGACGCGATCAGCTACGCGTGGGAACTGCTGACCGGTGAAAACTGGTTCAACCTGCCGAAAGAGCGACTGTGGGTCACCGTGTATGAAACCGATGACGAAGCGTTCGACATCTGGCAGAAGCAAATCGGCGTACCGGCCGAGCGCATTATTCGCATCGGCGACAACAAGGGCGCGCCTTTCGCTTCCGACAACTTCTGGCAGATGGGCGACACCGGCCCATGCGGCCCGTGCACCGAGATTTTCTACGATCACGGCGATCACATCTGGGGCGGCCCTCCTGGCAGCCCGGAAGAAGACGGCGACCGCTACATCGAGATCTGGAACATCGTTTTCATGCAGTTCAACCGCCAGTCCGACGGCACCATGCTGCCGCTGCCGAAACCTTCGGTGGATACCGGTATGGGGCTGGAGCGCATCGCGGCGGTGTTGCAGCATGTGAACTCCAACTACGAAATCGATCTGTTCCGTACCCTGATCGCCGCCGTGGCAAAAGTGACCGGTGCAACCGATCTGGACAACAAATCCCTGCGCGTTATCGCCGACCACATCCGTTCCTGCGCCTTCCTGGTGTCGGATGGCGTGATCCCGTCTAACGAAAACCGCGGCTACGTGCTGCGCCGCATCATTCGTCGCGCGATCCGCCATGGCAACATGCTGGGCGCGAAAGACACCTTCTTCTACAAGCTGGTGGCGCCACTGATCGAAGTGATGGGCCCGGCGGCCGACGAACTGAAACGCCAGCAATCGTTGGTGGAGCAGGTGCTGAAAACCGAAGAGGAGCAGTTTGCCCGCACGCTGGAGCGTGGCCTGGCGCTGTTGGACGAAGAGCTGGCCAAGCTGCAGGGCGATACCCTGGACGGCGAAACCGCTTTCCGTTTGTACGATACCTACGGCTTCCCGGTCGATCTGACCGCTGACGTCTGCCGCGAGCGCGGTCTGAAAGTCGATGAAGCGGGCTTTGAAGAAGCGATGGAAGCGCAGCGCCGCCGTGCGCGCGAATCCAGCGGTTTCGGCGCCGATTACAACAGCCTGATCCGCGTGGACGGCAGCAGCCAGTTCAGCGGTTACGATCACGACGAGCAGCAGGCAACTGTCATCGCGCTGTTCCGCGACGGCCAGCCGGTCGATCGGATCAACGCCGGCGAAGAGGCGGTGGTGGTGCTGGATGAGACGCCGTTCTACGGTGAATCCGGCGGCCAGGTCGGCGATAAAGGCGTGCTGAAAGCCGCCGGCGTAGAGTTTGTGGTCAACGACACCCAGAAATACGGCCAGGCTATCGGCCACCAGGGCAAACTGGCGCAGGGCTCGCTGAAGCTGAACGATCGCGTGGATGCGCAGATCGACGCTGAGCGCCGCAACAGCATCCGTCTGAACCACTCCGCGACTCACTTGCTGCACGCCGCGCTGCGCCAAACGCTGGGCGACCACGTCGCGCAGAAAGGCTCGCTGGTTAACGACAAATATCTGCGTTTCGACTTCTCGCACTTCGAAGCGATGAAGCCGGAGCAAATCCGCGCGGTGGAAGATCTGGTGAACCAGCAGGTGCGTCGTAACCTGCCGGTACAGACCGAGCTGATGGCGTTGGAAGATGCCAAAGAGAAGGGCGCGATGGCGCTGTTCGGCGAGAAGTACGATGACAACGTGCGCGTACTGACCATGGGCGACTTCTCCACCGAGCTGTGTGGCGGTACTCATGCCAGCCGCACCGGCGATATTGGCCTGTTCCGCATTCTGAGCGAGTCGGGCACCGCGGCGGGCATTCGTCGTATTGAAGCGGTGACCGGCGCAGGCGCTATCGCCACGCTGCACCAGCAAAGCGATTTGTTGCAAGACGTTGCGCAGCTGGTTAAGGGCGACAGCAACACCCTGACCGATAAAGTGCGCTCGGTGCTCGATCGCACCCGCGCGCTGGAAAAAGAACTGCAGCAGTTGAAAGATCAGCAGGCGGCGCAGGAAAGCGCGTCGCTGTCCAGCCAGGCAAAAGTGGTTAACGGCGTGAAGCTGTTGGTCAGCCAGTTGGACAATGTCGAAGCCAAAATGCTGCGCACCATGGTGGATGACCTGAAAAATCAATTGGGTTCAGCCATCATCGTGTTGGCAACGACGGCTGATGACAAAGTCAGCCTGGTTGCAGGCGTGACCAAGGATCTGACTGACCGCGTGAAAGCCGGCGAGTTGATTGGCAACGTGGCGCAGCAGGTAGGCGGCAAGGGCGGTGGTCGCCCTGATATGGCGATGGCGGGGGGGACGGATATCAACGCCCTGCCAGCGGCGTTAAACAGCGTAGAAGCCTGGGTGGCCTCGAAGCTGTGAACATAAATAAATAGCACGCACAAACGCCATAATACTTTGTTGATTATGGCGTTTTCATACTGTGCTAACACAATTTAGTTACAATTGCGGGAACAAAGTTTTTCAGGTCGGCTAAACTTACCATTATCTGAGGTGGGACCAAGTCTGCTTACACTTATTGTGGGTTGCGCGGCTTACGTTTTCACCACATATGATGGATAATGACGGGGAAACTGAGAGACCCGACTCTTTTAATCTTTCAAGGAGCAAAGAATGTTAATTCTGACTCGTCGAGTTGGTGAAACCCTCATGATTGGCGATGAGGTTACGGTCACTGTGCTAGGGGTAAAAGGCAACCAGGTGCGTATTGGTGTGAACGCCCCCAAAGAGGTTTCGGTTCACCGTGAAGAAATCTATCAGCGCATTCAGGCAGAGAAGTCTCAGCAGACGACTTACTGATTCCGAAGCAGCGTCTCGTTGCCAGACGAGACGCTACTGCATCGTTTTACCCACTTCTTTCGTTCTCCCCTCTCTTTTTCGTGATTATTTTCCCGGTTAGTTTTCTGCTTTGTTGCTACAGACGCTGCGGTTGCCTGTTGATAAAACGCCCTTTTTGCCGTGAAATCGCCCATGTTGGGTGCGAATTGTGCAAACGCGCATGAGTTGGGAAAAATTGTTTGACTTAAAAGTCGGAGAAAGTAATATGTGCGCCACGCAGTGCCGATGAGCTTCTCTAAAGCAAGTTAGGCGCAATTCGAAAGAAGCGTTTGGTGAGGTGGCCGAGAGGCTGAAGGCGCTCCCCTGCTAAGGGAGTATGCGGTCAAAAGCTGCATCCGGGGTTCGAATCCCCGCCTCACCGCCATTTGCATCCGTAGCTCAGCTGGATAGAGTACTCGGCTACGAACCGAGCGGTCGGAGGTTCGAATCCTCCCGGATGCACCATTCTTTAAGTCTGGCTTCATTAGCGAAGCAGGCAAGCAGTAAAAATAGTAATGCATCCGTAGCTCAGCTGGATAGAGTACTCGGCTACGAACCGAGCGGTCGGAGGTTCGAATCCTCCCGGATGCACCATCTAAGAGAAACCCGCTTCGGCGGGTTTTTCGCTTTTCAGCATTTAGCCATTCTCTCTCCCCCGTCCTCCTTTGCGCCCGATCGGGCACAGCACATTCCGTTATGACGCAGTCAGCGACAACCCAACGGCTTTACGCTAAAGTAGTTTTCTTTCCTCAACGATCATGGAGTAACGATGTACGACCGCTATCAGGGTCTTATTTTCGACATGGACGGCACGATTCTGGACACCGAGCCAACGCACCGCAAAGCGTGGCGTGAAGTGCTGTCCCGTTATGGCATGACGTTTGATGAAGCGGCCATGGTGGCGCTGAGCGGTTCACCGACCTGGCGCATCGCCCAGGCGATTATCGCCAGCCATCAGGCCGATCTCGATCCCCATCACCTGGCCGCGGAGAAAACCCGCGCGGTGGAAGCGATGCTGTTGGACAGCGTGCGTCCATTGCCGCTGATCGAGGTGGTGAAGTCCTATCACGGCCGCCGTCCGATGGCGGTCGGTACCGGCAGCGAGCACCGCATGGCGGAAATGCTGCTGCGTCATCTCGGCCTGTTCAACTGCTTCGACGCGATCGTCGGTGCGGACGACGTGCAGCGCCACAAACCGGAGCCGGACACCTTCTTGCGCTGTGCCGAACTGATCGGCGTGCCGCCGGAAAAATGCCTGGTGTTTGAAGACGCCGATTTCGGCATTCAGGCGGCGAAAAGTGCCGGTATGGCTGTGGTAGACGTCCGTACGCTGTGAGTAGTACGCTAGCCGTAATATCGTTATTTGGCAGTAGCTTCCTCAGTGCGACGCTGCTGCCGGGAAATTCAGAAATCGTTCTGGTCGCCTTGCTGACCCAGAGTCGCGTCTCGCCGGAGTTGCTGGTGCTGGCCGCGACTCTGGGCAACACGCTGGGTGGCTTGACCAATGTCATTATCGGGCGCCTGTTACCGGCGTTGAAACCACAGCGGGGGCTGGCAACGGCGCTTGGGTGGCTGCAACGCTTCGGCCCGGCTGCGCTGCTGCTCAGCTGGGTGCCGGTGGTGGGCGATTTGTTGTGCGTGTTGGCAGGTTGGCTGCGCATGCCCTGGGGCTCTGTCGCGCTGTTTCTGTGTATCGGAAAGGCGCTGCGTTACATCGTTTTGGCTATGATAACGGTACAGGGCATCGCCTGGTGGCAGTAACCAAGTGAATATAACTCAATATTCTCTCGGGTGCGGATTCAGTATGCTTACGAGTTATTGTTTTTAGAAGCGGGAGGTCAATTTGATCCCGGACGTATCACAGGCGCTTTCTTGGTTGGAAGCCCATCCCCAGGCATTAAAAGGTATTCGTCGTGGCATCGAGCGTGAAACGCTGCGGGTCACGCCGAACGGCACCTTGGCGACCACCGGGCATCCGGAAAAGCTGGGCGCGGCATTGACGCACCACTGGATCACCACGGATTTCGCCGAAGCGCTGTTAGAGTTCATTACGCCGGTTGATGACAACATCGATCACCTGCTGACGTTCCTGCGCGATATTCATCGTTACGTGGCGCGCAATATCGGCGATGAGCGCATGTGGCCGCTCAGCATGCCGTGCTTTATCGAAGCCGAGCAGGATATCGAGCTGGCGCAGTTTGGTTCGTCGAACATCGGCCGCATGAAGACGCTGTACCGCGAAGGGCTGAAGAATCGCTACGGCGCGCTGATGCAGACCATTTCCGGCGTGCACTACAACTTCTCGCTGCCGCTGGAGTTTTGGCAGGCCTGGGCCGGGGTGCAGGACGCAGAAAGCGGTAAAGAGCAGATCTCGGCGGGGTATTTCCGCCTGATCCGCAACTATTACCGTTTCGGTTGGGTGATCCCGTATCTGTTCGGCGCATCGCCGGCCATTTGTTCTTCGTTCCTCAAAGGGCGTGAGACCAATCTGCCGTTCGAGCGCACCGAGCAGGGGATGTGCTACCTGCCGTACGCCACCTCGCTGCGTCTGAGCGACCTGGGTTACACCAACAAGTCGCAGAGCAATTTGGGTATCACCTTCAACGATCTGCACAGCTATGTGGCCGGTCTGAAGCGGGCAATTGCGACGCCTTCTGAAGAGTTCGCCAAGCTGGGCGTGAAAGAGGGCGATCGCTACCTGCAGCTGAACAGCAACGTGCTGCAAATCGAGAACGAGCTGTATGCGCCGATCCGGCCGAAGCGCGTGACCCAAAGCGGCGAGACGCCGTCGGACGCGCTGCTGCGCGGCGGCATCGAATACATCGAAGTGCGTTCGCTGGATATCAACCCGTTCTCGCCAATCGGCGTGGACGCGGTGCAGGCGCGTTTCCTGGATCTGTTCCTGGTGTGGTGCGCGCTGGCCGATGCGCCGGAGATGAGCAGCGATGAACTGCTGTGCACGCGCAAGAACTGGAACCGGGTGATTCTGGAAGGGCGTAAGCCGGGCCAGACCATCGGCATCGGCTGTGGCGCCAGCCATGAACCGCTCGAAAAAGTGGGTAAGGCGCTGTTCGCCGATCTGCGTCGGGTGGCGGAAGTGTTGGACGGCGAAGCCGGCAACCGTCAATACCAGCAGGTGTGTGATGAGCTGGTTGCCGCGTTCGACGATCCTGAGTTGACCTTCTCTGCGCGCATTCTGAAGGCGATGAAGGCGGAAGGCACCGGGCGCGTCGGGTTGCAGCTGGCGGAGCAGTATCGTCAGACGTTGCTGGAAGAGCCGTTGGAAATCCTGAACGAAGCCGAGCTGGATAAAGAGCGGGAAGCCTCGTGGCAGCGCCAACGCGACATAGAAGCCAATGATACGCTAAGCTTTGAAGCGTTCCTGAAGCAAAACGGCGGAAGCTGAAAAAGAAAAAGGCCACATCAATGTGGCCAAATATGCATCTCTGATGACAGGGATGATGATAACAAATGCGCGTCTTTCACATACTCAGACTCGCAGGGTTAGAAAAGGTTTCCCGGTTAGGAAAAAAAGTTTCGAAATAAATGCTCTTTTACGAGGAGGTAGCGAAATGCCATTGCTGGATAGCTTTACCGTCGATCATACCCGTATGGCAGCTCCGGCTGTCCGCGTTGCGAAAACCATGAAAACGCCTCATGGCGATACCATCACGGTGTTTGATCTGCGCTTTTGCCGCCCGAACCTGGAAGTGATGCCCGAGCGCGGCATTCACACGCTGGAGCACCTGTTCGCCGGCTTTATGCGTGACCACCTGAACGGCCAGGGCGTGGAGATTATCGACATCTCCCCGATGGGCTGTCGTACCGGTTTCTACATGAGCCTGATCGGCGTGCCGGAAGAGCAGCGCGTAGCCGATGCGTGGAAAGCGGCGATGGCCGACGTGCTGAAAGTGACCGACCAGCGCAAAATCCCTGAGCTGAACGAATACCAGTGCGGCACTTACCATATGCACTCGCTGGAAGAAGCGCAGGAGATCGCCAAGCACATCCTGGATAACGACGTGGTGGTTAACCACAACGACGAGCTGGCGCTGCCGAAAGAGAAGCTGCAGGAACTGCATATCTAGCCGCGAGTTTCCCGCAGAGATAAAAAAAGACGCGATTTCGCGTCTTTTTTACTTTCAGGCCGGCGGTCAGTGGTGGCCGACGCTGGATTGCAGCGAGGTGATCGGCGTGACCCGCACCTGTTTGATCATGTTGCCCTGCACGTCGAGAATGTCGATATCGTAATGGCCGATACGCACCCGGGTGCCGGTTTCAGGGATCTCTTCCAGCTCTTCGAGCAGCATGCCGTTGACGGTGCGGGCCTCGCTGGCCGGCAGGGTCCAGTTGAAGGCCTTGTTCAGTTCGCGCACGTTGGCGGTACCGTCGATCAAGACCGAGCCATCGCTCTGCGGCGTGACCTCTTCCGCCAACGTTGGTGACATCGAGGTGGTGAAGTCGCCGACGATCTCTTCGAGAATGTCTTCTACCGTGACCAGGCCCTGAATGTCGCCGTACTCGTCGACCACGATGCCGACCTTCTCTTTGTTGCGCTGGAACTTCACCAGCTGCACGTTGAGCGGCGTGCCTTCAGGCACGAAGTAGATCTCATCGGCGGCGCGCAGCAGGTTCTCTTTGTTGAACTCTTTTTTCTCGGTCATCAGGCGGTAGGCTTCGCGCACGCGCAGCATGCCGATCGCGTCGTCCAGCGAGCTGCGATACAGCACGATGCGGCCGTGCGGCGAGTGGGTCAGCTGGCGCATGATCGACTTCCAGTCGTCGTTGACGTCGATGCCGACGATCTCGGTGCGCGGCACCATGATGTCGTTAACCGTCACCTTTTCCAGATCCAGCACCGAAATCAGCATGTCCTGGTTGCGTCGGGAGATTTGCGACTGGGATTCGCGCACGATAGTGCGCAGCTCATCCTTGCTGACGGCGTCGCTGATGCGCACGTTGGTGCGGATGCCGAACAGGCGCAAGGTCAGGCTGGTGATGCCGTTGAGCAGCCAGACCAGCGGGAACATCACCTTTTGCAATGGCGCCAGCAGGACGCTGCTGGGGAAGGCAATACGTTCCGGATAGAGGGCGGCGAAGGTCTTTGGCAGCACTTCGGCGAACAGCAGCACGGCGAAGGTCAGTATGCCGGTCGCGATCGCCACGCCGAGATCGCCATACAGCCGCATGCCGACGATGGTCGCCAGCGCCGAGGCGAGGATGTTGACCAGGTTGTTGCCGATCAGCACCAGGCCGATCAGCCGATCCGGTTTTTGCAGCAGCTTCTCCACCCGACGCGCCGAGCGGTTGCCCTGTTTGGACAGGTGACGCAGGCGATAACGGTTGAGCGTCATCATGCCGGTTTCGGAAGCGGAGAAGTAAGCGGAGACCACGATCATGATCACCAGGATAATGATGAGGGTCCCCGTCGACACATGCTCCAATGCAGTATTCCTTATAGAGAGGGAGAATTGAGCCGGGCTGGCTTAGCGCACCATCACCTGCTGAATCAGACGGCTGCCGAAGTAGGCGAGCGTCAGCAGGAAAGCGCCGGCGAAGCTGAACCAGACGACGCGGCGGCCGCGCCAGCCTTCATGGTAATGGCCCCACAACAGCACGATATACACGAACCAGGCCATGATCGACAGCACGGCTTTATGCACGTTCTCTTTGCTGAACAGATTATCCATGTACAGCAAGCCGGTGCACAGGGTGAGCGTCAGCAGCACCACGCCGATCTGGGTGATATGGAACATCTTGCGCTCGATGCTCATCAGCGGCGGCATGTCGGCGCTAAAGGTCAACTTCTTGTTTTTCAGAAGGTAATCGAGCCAGGCGAGCTGCAAGGCGTAGAGCGCGGCGATGATCAGGGTAGCGTAAGAGAACAGCGCCAGGCCGATATGCACCATCAGTTCCGGGCTGGCTTCCAGGTGAGTGATGAACTCGCCGGGCATGAAGCTGGCGAAGGCCAGGTTGATCATCGCGAAGCTGTAGACGATCGGCAGCAGGAACCAGCCGCGGTCGCGCGAGGCGACGAAGGTCATCACCGAGCAGATGATCAGGCTGACGATGGAGCCAATGTTCAGCAGGCTGAGATTCTGCCCGGCGCTGACGTCAAAGATGCGCTGCTGCAGCGCGATGGCATGGCAAATCAGCGCCACCACCGCCGAGACGAGGGCAAGCCGACGGTATGCGCTGTTCTTCCGCAACAAGCTGGGAATGATCAGTCCAAGGCTGAGCAGGTAGGCCATCAAAGCCACAATGGAGAAAACTGGCATAGCGTTTAATTTTGCTTCGGCGTGGTTAATTGGAGTGTCAGTATAACGTTGCGCGCGTTTCACTCCAACCTATCTCCAACGCTGAGGCAGAGATCCGCCGCGCTTCGTGTTATCATCGGCGCAATTGTGTCGCCGGAGCGGCCTGTCATTACACGTTGAGCATGAGACGATGTTTGAAAATTTAACCGATCGATTGTCGCGCACGTTGCGCAATATCAGCGGCCGCGGGCGGCTGACCGAAGAGAATATCAAGGAAACCCTGCGTGAAGTGCGCATGGCATTGCTGGAAGCGGACGTTGCGCTGCCGGTGGTGCGCGACTTCATCAACCGCGTCAAAGAGAGCGCGGTCGGCCATGAAGTCAACAAGAGCCTGACGCCGGGGCAGGAGTTCGTCAAGATCGTCAAAGGCGAGCTGATCGCCGCGATGGGCGAAGTCAACACCGAGCTGAATCTGGCGGCCCAGCCGCCGGCGGTGGTGCTGATGGCGGGCTTGCAGGGTGCCGGTAAAACCACCAGCGTCGGTAAACTCGGCAAATTCCTGAAAGAAAAACAGAAGAAGAAAGTGTTGGTGGTTTCCGCGGACGTTTATCGCCCGGCGGCGATCAAACAGCTGGAAACGCTGGCGGAAGGCGTCGGCATCGATTTCTTCCCGTCTGACGTCAAAGAAAAACCGATCGACATCGTCAATCGCGCGCTGCAACAGGCCAAGCTGAAGTTCTACGACGTACTGATCGTCGATACCGCCGGCCGTTTGCACGTTGACGAAGCGATGATGGACGAGATCAAACAGGTGCACGCGGCGATCAAGCCGGTGGAAACCCTGTTCGTGGTCGACGCCATGACCGGCCAGGACGCCGCCAATACCGCCAAGGCGTTTAACGAAGCGCTGCCGCTGACCGGCGTGGTGCTGACCAAGGTCGACGGCGACGCGCGCGGCGGTGCCGCGCTGTCCATCCGTCATATCACCGGCAAGCCGATCAAATTCCTCGGCGTGGGCGAGAAGACCGAAGCGCTGGAGCCGTTCTACCCGGATCGCGTGGCATCGCGCATCCTGGGCATGGGCGACGTGCTGTCGCTGATCGAAGATATCGAAAGCAAGGTCGACCGCGAGCAGGCGGAGAAGTTGGCCAACAAGCTGAAGAAGGGTGACGGTTTCGATCTGACCGACTTCCTGGAGCAGCTCAAGCAGATGCGCAACATGGGCGGCATGGCCAACATGCTGAGCAAGCTGCCGGGCGCCGGCCAGCTGCCGGACAACGTCAAGTCGCAGATGGACGATAAAGTGCTGGTGCGCATGGAGGCGATCATCAACTCGATGACGCTGAAAGAGCGCGCCAAACCGGAAATCATCAAGGGCTCGCGCAAGCGCCGCATCGCGATGGGGGCCGGCATGCAGGTGCAGGACGTCAACCGCTTGCTGAAGCAGTTCGACGAAATGCAGCGTATGATGAAGAAGATGAAGAAAGGCGGTATGGCGAAGATGATGCGCGGCATGAAAGGTATGATGCCGCCGGGCTTCCCAGGCCGCTGATGGGCCTCCGCACGCCGAGTGCGGGCGCTTTCAGCATTCGCCGTTCGCGGTGAAAACCGCCCGAAATTTGACAGGCTGCAAAAGTTGTCCCCTGCGATCGACGCTTTAGATTGCTTTTTGCGCCAAAATGAGTAAAATTTTCGGGCTTTTTATATTGCAACCGGGCCCCGTCCCTCAATGGGGCCCGGCTGTTTTATTAACTAAAGAGGATGTTATGGTAACAATTCGTTTGGCACGTGGCGGCGCTAAAAAGCGTCCGTTCTATCAAGTAGTAGTGACCGACAGCCGCAACGCTCGTGATGGTCGTTTCATCGAGCGCGTAGGCTTCTTCAACCCGATCGCTTCCGGTCAGGCTGAAGCACTGCGTCTGGACCTGGACCGCATCGAGCACTGGGTTGGTCTGGGTGCAACCGTTTCTGATCGCGTTCACGCGCTGATCAAAGACGCTAAGAAAGCAGCTTAATCTGTCGCGGTGGTGGCAATGAGCAAGCAACTCAAACCGGTAGCGCCTAAGCAGCCGATTGTACTCGGTAAAATGGGGTCCGCTTACGGCATTCGTGGTTGGCTCAGAGTGTTTTCATCCACCGAGAACGCCGAAAGCATTTTTGACTATCAGCCGTGGTTTATCCAGCAGGCGGGTCAGTGGCAGCATATCGAGTTGGAAGACTGGAAGCGCCACAGTCAGGATCTGATCATCAAGGTCAAAGGCATTGACGATCGGGACGCGGCGAATCTGCTGACTAATCGCGAGATTATGGTGGATTCTGAGCAACTTCCTCCGCTGGAGGGTGACGATTACTACTGGAAAGACCTGATGGGCTGCCAGGTAGTCACCACCGCCGGCTACGAGCTGGGTAAAGTCATCGATATGATGGAAACCGGCTCGAACGATGTGATGGTTGTGAAAGCGAACCTGAAAGATGCGTTCGGCATGAAGGAGCGGTTGATTCCGTTTCTTCATGGGCAGGTTATCAAGAAAGTCGATCTCACTGCCCGCGTGATTGAGGCAGATTGGGATCCTGGTTTTTGACCCCCGGATCAAACGGTCGAAGCAAGTGGAATAACGGTAAGGGGATTGGCTTGTGTTCATCGGTATTGTAAGCCTGTTTCCTGAGATGTTCCGCGCTATCACCGATTACGGGGTGACTGGCCGGGCAGTAAAAAATGGCCTGCTGAGCGTGCAGTGTTGGAGTCCTCGCGACTTCACCTACGACCGGCATCGCACCGTGGACGATCGCCCTTATGGCGGCGGCCCGGGAATGCTGATGATGGTGCAACCTTTACGGGAAGCCATTCATGCGGCGAAAGCAGCGGCAGGCGAGGGAGCAAAGGTGATTTATCTGTCACCTCAGGGGCGCAAGCTGGATCAAACCGGCGTGTGCGAACTGGCGGCCAATCAGAAGATGATTCTGGTGTGCGGCCGTTACGAAGGGATAGACGAGCGCGTAATCCAAACCGAAATTGACGAAGAGTGGTCAATCGGCGATTACGTTCTCAGCGGCGGGGAACTGCCGGCGATGACCCTGATTGATTCAGTCGCCCGTTTCATACCGGGTGTGCTGGGCCATCAGGCCTCAGCGGAGGAAGACTCCTTCGCCGACGGATTGCTGGACTGCCCGCACTATACCCGCCCAGAGGTGTTGGAAGGGATGGAAGTACCGCCGGTTCTACTGTCGGGCAACCATGCCGAGATACGTCGCTGGCGCTTAAAGCAGTCGCTGGGCCGAACCTGGCTTAGAAGACCTGAACTTCTAGAAAGCCTAGCTCTGACTGACGAGCAAGCGGTGTTGCTGGCTGAGTTCCAACGGGAACATCAGGCCAGGCAACAGGACTATGAAGGAAACGTCTGACATCAGACGGGACCGATATATCAGTTTACCTAGGGTAAGAGACATATTATGAGCAACATTATTAAGCAACTTGAACAAGAGCAGATGAAACAAGACGTACCTGCATTCCGTCCGGGTGATTCCGTGGAAGTGAAGGTATGGGTCGTTGAAGGTAGCAAAAAACGTCTGCAGGCATTCGAGGGCGTGGTTATCGCTATCCGTAACCGCGGTCTGCACTCTGCATTCACTGTTCGTAAGATTTCCAACGGCGAAGGTGTTGAGCGCGTATTCCAGACTCACTCCCCAGTAATCGACAGCATTACTGTTAAACGTCGTGGTGCCGTTCGTAAAGCTAAACTGTACTACCTGCGTGAACGTACTGGTAAGGCTGCTCGTATCAAAGAGCGTCTGAACCGCGTTAACTAACGCTGCATCCAAAAGTTAATAGTTATCAGGGGTTGGCCTATGCCAACCCCTTTTTTTATCTGAAAATCCGGCTGCCTTGCATTTGCGAGATTTGGCCACGTTGTAGCGACATTAAAAAGCCTGCATCAGCAGGCTTTTTGCATTACAGCGCGGCGGCGCTTTGTTTATGCTGATTCTCCGGCGGGTGCGGCTGCGCCGGGACAATGTCATCGCCGGGCTTGACGATCACCCGTGCAACGGATTCGTGCGTGGCGAACGTGCAGCTGCAGTTGATGTTGCGGCATTGATGGTAACGCTCTTTGGTCGATTCGCTCAGATAGCGACTGGAGCGAGTGTGGGCCACGTGACCGCATAGTGGACAGTGCATCATAAGAACCCCCCTTGAACAAATTAAGTGAAATTGTTGTGGCATCACCACTTAGGCGAGCGAGCCCGTCATGATGAGGCAATGCCTTGCAAGCACAGTGCGCGTTCCGTGGCGCGTCGCTGTTCCAGCCCCTTGTTTTTCTTTCCGTTTACGTAAACCCAACGTGGCAACTGATCGCAAGCCTGTTGCCACTGGCGCTGTTGCAGCAGCGTGACCAGCGTGGAGTGGCAGGCGGCGCTGATGCCCACGTTGAAGGCGAAGGCGATCACCGCGTCATAGGTTTCTTGTGGGAGCGTTTGCGGCAGGCAGGCGGCCATGCCACGCTCGGTGCGGCGAACATCGTCTACCAAATCCACAGCGGCTTGCCGCTCATCGATAGCCTGGCCCGGGATGACGCCGGCGGTGTGTCCAATGCCCTGTGTCCACACTCCGGCGCTGCACTGGTAAGGCGACAGGCGGCAACCTTCGAGATCGGCGATCAGCCTGAGGCCGGCTTCTGAGGTTTGCAGCTCGCCAAATGACGGTAACAGCACGGCGATGGCCAAAACGGCGGCGACGCTGCAGCGCTTAACGATTGCACTCATCGTAAATTTTCCTCCGTGATGCCGCATTGCGCTCAATAGCCTTCAAGATCTGCAGGCTTTTACGTCGGTAGTACCAGTTCACCAGAAACGTGCCGATGCCTACCGCCGCACCGACTAAAAAGGCAATGTCCTGCGGAGAGAGCCTGCCGAGCCAGGCGAGAAACAGCGCCATGGCGTAGGTGATGAATGAGGTGATTTTCTCCATAGCTTATGCTCACTTTGTTTACAGTCTCTCGGAGCTGGGGGTTATCGATGCGTTGTTGGCCACTCGCTATCGAAATCCATCATGCCACGAGGCTGTATAATAATTACTGTATATGCATACAGTATTAAGCTATTTGCTAAAGTCGTCAATGGGCGAGATGAATATTTTTAGCAGATTGTGCAAGAGAGAGCGGCGGGTATAAAAAAAGCCCATCGATGATGGGCTTCGAGAGATTCTGGGCGGGGGGAGGTTACAGGCCGTAGACCAGCGTGACCGAGGTGGTGGTATCGGTGTTTTTCGGTGCGGAGGCCGGCGGTTTGCTGTTGTAGGTCACGGTGTAGGCCACGCGCAGTGAGAAGCGATCGTTGATCGCCACGTTCAACGCGCTTTCCGAGTTCAGCGTGGTTTCCTCGTTCGCCAGCGCGGAAACGCCCTGAATGAACTTGGTGTTGTCGGTCAGCTGATAGGAATAGTTGGCCGCACCGTAGGCCAGCCCTTTGGTCGAGCGGCCGCCGCCGTGGTATTCGTCATGGCGTACGCCGGGACCAAATTCCACCCGCAGATCGCTGAGCGGCCCGTTGAGGAGTTGGCGGCCGTAACCGCCGGTCAGCGTGGAGCGCGAGTCATAACCGTTGAAACGGTCGCTCAGCCAGCTGGCCTGGCCGAACAGGTAGTTGCGATCGGTCAGGTTATAGCGCGTACGGCCACCGGCCTGGTACTTTTCGGACGAGCGCACGTTGGAGGAGGTGGTGTTGTTGGCCGCCCCCCACAGGCTATATGCCGCGTCGGTATTGAACCAGGTCATATTGGTGTTGGCCAACAGGGTGGAGCTTTGCGAGTTGCCGGACTGGGCGTTGTAGCCCGCCTGCACGTTGCCTTCGAACGGTTTCTTGGCGGTGGCCGGATCGTCCATCGCGGTGAAAAGCGTATTGTCGGCAAGGGCTGAAACACTGGTGAAAGTCGTTAAGCAACAAATATACAGCGGAAAAGCGCGACGAGCGCGAGAAGAGAGCATCTTGGATCCAGTTGTTAAGGGTGGTTATTGTTGATGACGGTCACATTATATCGGTTCACTTCGGCGACAAAAATAGCCGCCATTAGCTTAAGTTTTTAATTTTTATTCCTCATTTATTCGCTTTTCTTCTACTTAAATTCATCGCTTTCGGCGGCATTTCGTGCTGAGCCTGACGGTATCCGCTACTGTCCGTTCGTGGGCGCCGAGACGGGCGGTGTATCTTCCCTGTAAAACTAATTGTACAAATGTGTTTACGATTGGGTGTTTTGGTTCGCAGGGTGCCTAGGCGCGTTTTGATGATCCTGTAATTTTATTATATTATTGATTTAAATGAATTTAATTGTATTTTACTGATGTTTTTATACATGTTTTTTTATAAGAAAAAGCACGGTAATTTTTTATTTACGGAAATTGGATTGAAAACTTTACATTGCGTGATAAGGTAGAGCCCTGAAACGCTCAATGTTCCATTTCAACGCATAACGCCAAACGACAGGAATAGCATCATGCAAAAAGACGCGCTCAATAACGTACACATCAGTGCAGAACAGGTTCTCATCACGCCGGAGGAGCTGAAGAACCAGTTCCCGCTTAGCGCCGACGACGAAAATGAAATCGCCACCGCGCGCAACACCATCGCCAACATTTTGCAGGGGCGCGATCATCGCCTGTTGGTGGTGTGCGGGCCTTGTTCGATCCACGATCCGGATGCGGCGCTGGACTACGCCCGTCGTTTGAAAACCCTGGCGGCTGACTTGAGCGATCAGCTGTATATCGTTATGCGCGTCTATTTTGAAAAACCCAGAACCACTGTCGGCTGGAAAGGTTTGATCAACGATCCGTACATGGACGGTTCGTTTGACGTTGAAGCAGGCTTGCATATCGCGCGTCGCCTGTTGCTGGATCTGGTGGGCATGGGCTTGCCGTTGGCTACCGAAGCGTTGGATCCGAACAGCCCGCAGTACCTGGGGGACTTATTCAGCTGGTCGGCGATCGGCGCGCGCACCACCGAATCGCAGACCCACCGCGAAATGGCTTCCGGCCTGTCGATGCCGGTCGGGTTCAAAAACGGCACCGACGGCAGTCTGGGCACCGCCATCAACGCCATGCGCGCCGCCGCTATGCCGCACCGCTTCGTCGGCATCAACCAGGCGGGCCAGGTTTGCCTGCTGCAGACGCAGGGCAACCCGGACGGGCACGTGATCCTGCGCGGCGGCAAAACCCCGAACTACAGCGCCGAGCACGTTGCGGCCTGTGAAAAACAGATGCTCGAGGCGGGACTCCATCCGTCCTTGATGATAGATTGCAGCCATGGCAACTCGAATAAAGACTATCGCCGTCAGCCGGCGGTGGCCGAGTCCGTGGTGGAGCAGATCAAAGCGGGCAACCGTTCGATCACCGGCATTATGCTGGAGAGCCATCTGCATGAGGGCAATCAGTCTTCCGAACAGCCGCGTGCAGACATGCGTTACGGTGTGTCCGTCACCGACGCCTGCATCGACTGGGAGAGCACGGAAACGCTGCTGCGTCATATGCATCAGGAACTCGGCGCTGCGCTGACGGCACGCACGGGAGAAAAGTAAGTTATGGTGGCAGAACTGACCGCGCTGCGCGATCAAATCGACGAGGTGGACAAAGCGTTGCTGGATCTGCTGGCAAAACGCCTGCATCTGGTAGCGGAAGTGGGGGAGGTGAAAAGCCGCCACGGTTTACCGGTTTATGTGCCGGAGCGCGAGGCGGCGATGCTGGCCTCGCGCCGTCAGGAGGCGGAAAACCTCGGGGTGCCGCCGGATTTGATTGAGGACGTCTTGCGCCGCGTGATGCGCGAATCATACGTCAGCGAGAACGATAAAGGCTTTAAAACTCTGTGCCCACAGCTGCGGCCGATCGTCATCATCGGCGGCAACGGCCAGATGGGCCGGCTGTTCAACCGTCTGCTGACGTTGTCGGGTTATCAGGTCAGGGTATTGGATCAGGAAGATTGGCCGCAGGCGGAACAGCTGTTGGCCGACGCCGGCATGGTGATCGTCAGCGTGCCGATTCATGTGACAGAGCAGGTGATAAGCCGCCTGCCAACGTTGCCCGACGACTGTATTCTGGTGGATTTGGCGTCGGTGAAGAACCGTCCGCTGCATGCGATGTTGGCGGTGCACAACGGCCCGGTGGTGGGGCTGCACCCGATGTTCGGCCCGGACGTGGGCAGCGTGGCGAAGCAGGTAGTGGTTTACTGCGACGGCCGCCAGCCGGAGGCTTACCAGTGGTTGCTTGAGCAGCTGCAGGTGTGGGGCGCGCGGCTGCATCGCATCAGCGCGGTCGAACACGATCAGAACATGGCGTTTATTCAGGCGCTGCGGCACTTCGCCACCTTCGCCTACGGGTTGCACCTGGCGGAAGAGAACGTGCAACTGGAGCAGTTGCTGGCGCTCTCCTCGCCGATCTACCGGCTGGAGCTGGCGATGGTTGGCCGCCTGTTTGCGCAGGATCCGCAGCTGTACGCCGACATCATCATGTCGTCGGAGGAAAATGTGGCGCTGATTAAGCGTTACTACCAGCGCTTCGGCGAGGCGATAAAGTTGTTGGAGCATGGCGACAAACAGGCGTTTATCGACAGTTTCCGCAAGGTGGAGCACTGGTTCGGCGATTACGCCCAGCGCTTCCTGGTGGAGAGCCGCACGCTGTTGCGGCAGGCTAACGACAGCCGGCAGTAAAACGCGGGTGGTAAACGTAAAGGTAAGGGGTTCGGCTTGGCCGAACCCCTTTTTTTATGGTTTCAGGATGGGTTGACCGGCACCACGGTGTCGCTCGGGTAACAGCCCAGTACCTTCAGCGAGCGGGTGATTGGTGCCAGATCGCGCAGCGCTTTTTGCATCGCGTCGGCACGCAGATTGGCCTGCACATCGATATAAAACATCTCTTCCCACGGATTGCCGTTGATCGGGCGTGACTCCAGCTTGGTCATGATGATGCCGTTGTCGCGCAGAACCAGCAGCGCTTCGACCAGTGCGCCGGATTGCTGGCCGGTCGCCATGATCAGCGTGGTTTTGGCCGGCACCTGTTCGGAGACGTCAATCGCTTTACGCGCCAGGACGATAAAGCGGGTGATGTTCTGCTGCTGGTTGGCAAGGTTGTGTTCCAGCACCTGCAGCCCGTACAGTGCGCCGCCGGCTTCGCTGCCCAGCGCCGCTACCTTCGGTGAATTCAGCTTGGCGACTTTCTCCATCGCGGCGGCGGTGCTTTCGGTGTATTCGATTTTCCAGTGCGGGAAGCGGTTCAGGAACTGGCTGCACTGCTGGAACGGCTGCGGGTGACTGTAGACGGTTTCAATCTGGCTCAAATCACTGTCGCCGGCAATCAGAACGCAGTGGTTGATCGGGTTAGTCAGCTCGCCGACGATCGACAGACTGGTGTGTTGCAGCAGATCGTACACCTCGTTAATCGAGCCGGAGCTGGTGTTCTCGATCGGCAGTATCGCGTAGTCCGCCTGGCCGGTTTCCACCTGGGTGAAGATATCCTGAAACTTCTGGCAGCCGCATTCGATCAGCTGATCGAAATGGCGGGCGGCGTATTGACGCGCCGCCAGATGTGAATAAGAGCCTTTCGGGCCGAGGAAGGCGATGCGGGCGGAGTGCTGGCTGACGGGGTTGAGCTGGTGCTGCAGCAGCGCCTGTTGGGTCAGAACGGAGTCTTCAATGATCAGTTGGAACAGGCGGGTGACGTAGAAGCCGTCCAGATCGTAAGGTTTGGCGGCGGCGATCAGCGCGTCCAGCAGGTCGCGCTCGCGTTCTTTATCGCGGATCGGGCGGTGAGAGTGCAGCTTGGTCTTGCCGACTTCGATCGCCAGCTCACGGCGTTCCGCCAGCAGGGCCAACAGTTTCAAGTCCAGTGCGCTGATGCGCTCGCGCAGCACCAATAACGGGTTGTCAGTCATAATCAGCTTCCGCCTTCAGTTCTTATTCGTTGTAAAATAGCCATAAAAAAAGCCCCCTGTTTCCAGGAGGCCTTGTTGTTCGTCTTCGCATTCTTTCTCACACGACGAAACGCCTCCCAGTCAGGGGAAGGTAAAAAAGAATGCGAAGAAAAACGGTGTGCGTGGCATGGTCTACCTAAGGTTAATGTGATCAGGTTTTAAAGTAACCGCTGGCCTTTACCCCGTCAACAAAAATACCCGACAAAAAACGCGCCCTCGGGCGCGTTTGATGCGGCAATCGCTGTCGGACGGTTATTCTTGCTCTTGCGTGACTTCCGGCACGATGTCTTTCACGCTGGCATTGCAGCGGCGCGCTTCGCCTTTGTGCTGCACCTTGTTCAGCTGGCGCTCCAGCTTGGCGATCAGCTCATTAACGGCGGTGTACATGTCATCATGTTTGGCGCTGGCGACCAGCGGGCCGTTAGGCGTGGTAATGGTAGCGTCGGCGACAAACCCCTGCGGTTCTTTAGATAAGACGATATGTGGGTTTATCAGCTGGGTCTGCCATTTTTCCAGTTTGGTGAGACGGTCTTCGACGTGATTGCGGATTGCGGGAGTGATATCCATTTGTTTGCTGGTAATGTTCAATGTCATATAACTTACCTCTCTGTCTTTCCGTCTTGGTGAATCCAGCATACCCCGCTTTTTGTTTAAATGCGTGATGTAAATCACGATTTTTTGTCACTTTTTGCAAAGTTAGTTCAATCTGTGATTCAGCATCTGAATTGGTTATCTAATGCTTGAGAGTTGCCGCCGGATGGCGCATTATCGATGAGTTGACCGGTGAGGGGCGCTAGCTAACACCGTGTTTTTACTTGTGTATTTCTCCAGTAAAAAACCGGTCCACGCCAATGAAAACGGCAGCCGAGGCTGCCGTTTTGTTTTTCTGTCGTTGCCGACACGCGGTTATTGCGGGTTGGCGGCGATCACTTTGGCCACTTTGTCAGCCTGGCCGTTCAGCTGCAGCTGCTTGTAGGCATTTTCCATCAGCGGCAACACGTCGTGCGTTGCTTTGGTATCCGGGAATTCACGCAACATCTGCTCGCCGCGATTAACGACCGCGACGTAAGCACCGCGTTTAGTGTAGTATTCCGCCACCGAAAGCTCATACTTGGCCAAACGGTCTTTCAGATACACCAAACGCTTGTTGGCGTCGGTCGCGTATTGGCTGTTCGGGTATTGCTGAATCAACTGGCTGAAGTCGCGGAACGCAGCGCGAGCGTGCTGAGGATCGCGGTCAGAACGGTCAACCCCGAAGAAGCCCTGCAGTGCGCTGTCATCGAGCGCCATGTCGGTCAGGCCGCGCATGTACATCACGTAATCGATGTTCGGGTGCGTCGGGTTCAGACGCATGAAGCGATCGATGGATGCCTGAGCCATCGGCAAGTCGGCAGCCTTATAGTAGGCGTAAATCAAATCCAGCTGGACCTGCTGGGAATACGGCCCGAAAGGATAGCGGTTATCTAACGCTTCGAGTTGCGTAATCGCGCCCTTGAAGTTACCGTCCTGCAGTTTTTGCTGCGCGGTAGCATAGATTTCCGAAGGTGGGTTGTCGGGAACCGCATCCTTGGATGTGGAGCAACCTGCCAGCGCCAGGCTCAACGTGGCTGCCGCCACCAGATATTTCATACGCGTCATGACGTTTTGATTATCCTCAGGGTGTTATTCCGGGAGACTGTCCGTTAAGCTCCCGACAAAGACCAGGTACAATAGCACATTATATTAAACGGCATCGCCGTGAAAACCCAACGTTAACGAAGAAGCTGCATATGGCACAACAAGTACAACTCACCGCAACGGTGGCCGAATCTCAACTCGGACAACGTTTAGATCAGGCTTTGGCCGAATTGTTCCCTGATTATTCACGATCTCGCATAAAAGAGTGGATCCTGGGCGATCGGGTGAAGGTCAATGGCAAAACGTCAAATAAACCGAAAGAGAAGGTGCTGGGCGGAGAGACCGTCGCCATCGATGCACAGATTGAAGAAGAGGCGCGTTGGGAGCCACAGGATATCGCGTTGGATATCGTCTATGAAGACAGCGACATCCTGGTGATCAACAAACCGCGCGATTTGGTGGTGCATCCTGGCGCCGGTAACCCGGACGGCACGGTGCTCAATGCGTTGCTGCATCATTACCCGGAAATCGCCGACGTGCCGCGTGCCGGCATCGTACACCGTCTGGATAAAGACACCACCGGCCTGATGGTGGTGGCGAAAACCGTGCCGGCGCAAACCCGGCTGGTGGAAGCGCTGCAGGTGCGTGAAATTACCCGTGAATACGAAGCGGTGGCGATCGGCACCATGACCGCCGGCGGCACGGTAGAAGAGCCTATCGCGCGTCACTCTACCAAGCGCACCCACATGGCGGTGCACCCGATGGGTAAACCGGCGGTGACGCACTACCGCATTATGGAACACTTCCGTGCGCACACCCGCCTGCGCCTGCGCCTGGAAACCGGCCGTACTCACCAGATCCGTGTACACATGGCTTACATCAGCCATCCGCTGGTGGGCGATCCGCTGTACGGCGGCCGTCCACGTCCGCCGAAAGGCGCTTCGGAAGCCTTCATCAACACGCTGCGCGGCTTTGACCGCCAGGCGCTGCACGCCACCATGCTGCGTTTGTATCATCCGATCAGCGGTATCCAGATGGAGTGGCATGCGCCGCTGCCGCAGGACATGGTCGATCTGATCAACGCGCTGAAGGCGGACACCGAAGAATTCAAAGATCAGATGGACTGGTAATGAATTCACTCATTCTGCCCGACTGGCCGTTGCCTCCCGGCGTTAAGGCCTGCAGCACCACGCGCGGCGGCGGCATCAGCCTGCCGCCTTATGACTCGCTGAACCTCGGTGCCCACGTCGGTGACGAGGAGCAAGCGGTGAAGCGCAATCGGGAGCGGTTGGTTACCGCCGCCGGCTTGCCGCAGATGCCGGTGTGGCTCGAGCAGGTGCACGGCACCCGCGTGGTGACGTTGACGGGGCAAACGCCCGCCGATCTGCGGGCGGATGCGGTGTACAGCAACGTGCCGGGGCAGGTGTGTGCCGTGATGACGGCGGATTGTCTGCCGGTGCTGTTCTGCTCGCAGAACGGCGATGAAGTGGCCGCCGCCCACGCCGGCTGGCGTGGGTTATGCCACGGCGTGCTGGAACAAACCGTGGCGGCGTTCAGCGCCGCACCGGGCCAGATCCGCGTCTGGCTGGGGCCGGCGATTGGCCCGCAGCAGTTTGAAGTCGGGCCGGAGGTGCGTGCCGCCTTTATGGCGGAAGACGCCGAAGCCGCGGCGGCGTTTATGCCGCACGGCGATAAGTTTTTGGCTAATATCTACTTACTGGCGCGCCAACGTTTGTTGCGGGCAGGCGTGCAGGCCATCTATGGCGGCGACCGCTGCACGGTTAACGAAAAGAGTCATTTTTTCTCCTATCGACGCGATGGAATAACCGGACGTCTGGCAAGTTTAATCTGGCTGATATAACCTATTGAATTAGGACGATCCAACGACGCATGGCGTTGTACCGAAAATTTAGCGTCGAGATAACCTTGAAAATTTGAGGGATGACCTCATTTAATCTCCAGTAGCAATTTCGACCCATCTTGGAGGTGTTATGCGTCTGGATCGTCTTACCAACAAATTCCAGCTTGCCCTCGCCGATGCCCAGTCACTAGCCCTTGGGCACGACAACCAGTTTATTGAACCGCTACATCTGATGAGCGCCCTGCTCAATCAGGAAGGGGGCACGGTTCGTCCACTATTAACTTCCGCAGGTATCGATGCCGGGCGCGTGCGCACCGAAATCGAACAGGCGCTGTCCCGTTTACCGCAGGTAGAAGGCACCGGTGGCGACGTTCAACCGTCCCACGAGCTGGTGCGCGTCTTGAACCTGTGCGACAAGCTGGCGCAGAAGCGCGCGGACAAATTCATTTCTTCCGAGCTGTTTGTGCTTGCGGTGCTGGAAGACCGCGGCTCGTTGACCGACTTGTTGAAAGCGGCCGGCGCAACGGCCGACAAAATCAGCAAAGCCATTGAACAAATGAGAGGCGGTGACAGCGTGGAAGACCAAGGCGCCGAAGACCAACGGCAAGCATTGAAGAAATACACCATCGATCTGACCGAACGCGCCGAACAGGGTAAGCTTGACCCGGTAATCGGCCGTGACGAAGAGATCCGCCGCACCATCCAGGTGCTGCAGCGCCGTACCAAAAACAACCCGGTGCTGATCGGTGAGCCTGGCGTGGGTAAAACCGCCATCGTCGAAGGCCTGGCGCAGCGCATCATCAACGGCGAAGTGCCTGAAGGGCTGAAGCACAAGCGCGTATTGTCCCTCGATATGGGCGCCTTGATCGCCGGCGCCAAGTACCGCGGCGAGTTTGAAGAGCGCCTGAAAGGCGTGCTCAACGATCTGGCCAAGCAGGAAGGCAGCGTTATCCTGTTTATCGACGAACTGCACACCATGGTCGGCGCCGGTAAGGCGGATGGCGCGATGGATGCGGGCAACATGCTCAAACCAGCGCTGGCGCGCGGCGAGCTGCACTGCGTCGGCGCGACTACGCTCGACGAGTACCGTCAGTATATAGAAAAGGATGCGGCGCTCGAACGTCGTTTCCAGAAAGTGTATGTGGCGGAGCCGAGCGTGGAAGACACCATCGCTATCCTGCGCGGCTTGAAAGAACGTTACGAACTGCACCACCACGTGCAGATCACCGACCCGGCCATCGTGGCGGCGGCAACGCTTTCGCACCGTTATATCGCCGATCGTCAATTGCCGGACAAGGCTATCGACCTGATCGACGAAGCGGCGTCCAGCATTCGTATGCAGATGGATTCCAAGCCGGAATCGCTCGACAGGCTTGAACGCCGCATCATTCAGTTGAAGCTGGAACAACAGGCGTTAAATAAAGAGTCTGACGACGCCAGCAAGAAACGCCTGGACATGCTCCGCGACGAGCTGGGGCAGAAAGAGCGCGAATATTCGGAGCTGGAAGAAGAGTGGAAAGCGGAAAAAGCCTCGCTCTCCGGTACTCAGAACATCAAGGCCGAACTCGAGCAGGCCAAAATCACTCTGGAGCAGGCGCGCCGCGTCGGCGATCTGGGGCGGATGTCGGAACTGCAGTACGGCAAAATTCCTGAGCTGGAGAAACAGCTCGCCGCCGCCACGCAGGCCGAAGGCAAGAGCATGAAGCTGCTGCGCAACCGGGTGACCGATGCGGAGATTGCTGAAGTGCTGGCGCGTGCGACCGGGATCCCGGTTGCCAGAATGCTGGAAGGGGAGCGTGACAAACTGCTGCGCCTGGAGCAAGAGCTGCATTCGCGGGTTATCGGCCAGGACGAAGCGGTCAGCGCGGTCTCGAATGCTATTCGCCGCAGCCGCGCCGGATTGTCCGATCCTAACCGGCCGATCGGTTCGTTCCTGTTCCTGGGCCCGACCGGGGTGGGGAAAACCGAGCTCTGCAAAGCGCTGGCTTCGTTCCTGTTCGACAGCGACGACGCCATGGTGCGTATCGATATGTCCGAGTTTATGGAGAAACACTCCGTTTCTCGTCTGGTCGGCGCGCCTCCGGGTTATGTCGGCTATGAAGAGGGCGGTTACCTCACTGAGGCCGTGCGCCGCCGGCCTTATTCGGTGATTCTGCTGGATGAAGTCGAGAAAGCGCACCCGGACGTATTCAATATTCTGTTGCAGGTGTTGGATGACGGCCGACTGACCGATGGTCAAGGTCGTACCGTCGATTTCCGCAATACCGTGGTGATCATGACGTCCAACCTGGGCTCCGATCTGATCCAGGAGCATTTCGGTCAGATGAACTATGCACAGATGAAAGAGTCGGTGATGGAGATGGTGAGTCACCACTTCCGTCCGGAGTTCATCAACCGTATCGACGAAGTGGTGGTGTTCCATCCGCTGGGCGAGAAACACATTGCTGCAATTGCCAAGATTCAGCTGTCGCGTCTGTACAAGCGTTTGGAAGAGCGCGGTTACGAAGTGACCATGACCGAACCGGCCCTGGCGCTGTTGAGCAAAACGGGTTACGACCCTGTATATGGTGCGCGTCCGTTGAAACGCGCTATTCAGCAGGAGATCGAGAACCCGCTGGCGCAGCAAATCCTGTCCGGTAAACTGATCCCCGGCAAGCTGGTCACGTTGGATGTGGAAAACGACCATATCGTTGCACGCCAATAACGGCAATCGAGCGTAATAAAGATGAAAGGGAGCGGGCGACCGCTCCCTTTTCTTTATCTTCGTTTGTCCCTATTTACAGGGTTTGCCGCTATTACTGTGCTAAAAGTGGTATTTTTTGACTAATAAACATCCTAAAAAGGCATTTCGGGTGATTATTTGAGCGATTGAAAGGTTTTTTGCAATTAGGGGTTGCGGCCCGCCGAGAACTCCCTATAATGCGCCTCCACTGACCGGGAACAACGACTGACAAGCCGCCGGGTCAGTGAGAAGAAAGCGAAATAAACGCTTGACTCTCCGGGTGAAAAGCGTAATATACGCAGCCCGCGCCGATGAGTTTCTCGGCACTGCTCTTTAACAATTTATCAGACAATCTGTGTGGGCACTCCACAAGACGATATCCAGCATCTTCGGATGCAAAAAAAATATCAAGTCTTGAAGAGTGACTAACTGAAGTAAAATTCATGCAGTAAATCTTTGAGCATCGCTTCTCGAGTGGAAGCAAATCAAGCTTTTAATTGAAGAGTTTGATCATGGCTCAGATTGAACGCTGGCGGCAGGCTTAACACATGCAAGTCGAGCGGTAGCACAAGAGAGCTTGCTCTCTGGGTGACGAGCGGCGGACGGGT
>NZ_FXUD01000004.1:0-61081 GCF_900182895.1 Serratia sp. CC22-02
GGTTCCGTAAAGCTTACAGCTTTGAGTATGCTTTTAAAGCCCCTTTTGATTTGTTAGAAAACCTTGCGGTCTGGCAACTGCAAAGGTTCATTCGAAGAATCGAAAGGAGGTCCCGATGGGGGACGAAAAGAGCTTAGCGCACACGCGATGGAACTGTAAATATCACATAGTATTTGCCCCAAAGTACCGGAGGCAGGTGTTCTACAGCGAAAAACGTAGAGCAATAGGCAGCATATTAAGAAAGCTATGTGAATGGAAATGCGTAGCGATCCTGGAAGCAGAATGCTGTCCAGATCATATCCACATGCTTGTGGAGATCCCGCCGAAAGTGAGTGTATCGAGCTTTATGGGATATCAGAAGGGCAAAAGCAGCCTGATGCTTTACGAGCAATTTGGAGAGCTGAAGTACAAGTATCGCAATCGGGAATTCTGGTGTCGAGGATACTACGTAGATACGGTGGGTAAAAATACAACAAAAATAAAGGATTACATAAAGCATCAGTTGGAACAGGATAAGCTGGGAGAGCAACTGTCGATCCCGTATCCAGGCAGCCCGTTTACGGGCCGTAAGTAACGGTCGAAACGCAAATGTCAGATTGCTATGCGCCTGTTAGGGCGCGGCTGGTAAGAGAGCCTTACAGGCGCATATGAAAAACCTCCGGCTATGCCGGAGGATATTTATTATTTCTCGCGCACGCCTTCTACGGAGATGATCAGCTCAACGTCTTGCGACGCCGGGCCCAGATCGGTGGTGATGCCGAAGTCTTTCAGCTTGATCTTGCCGTTGGCTTCAAAGCCGGCGCGGTAGCCGCCCCACGGATCGTTGCCCTGGCCAATCAGTTTGGCGTCCAGCGTGACCGGCTTGGTCACGCCGTTCAACGTCAGGTTACCGACCACCGCATAACCGTCGCCGCTTTTCTTCACTTCGGTGGATTCAAACTTGGCCTGCTTGTTCTTCTCTACGTTGAGGAACTCAGCGCTGCGCAGGTGCTTGTCGCGTTCGGCGTGGTTGGTGTCGACGCTGGCGGTATTGATGGTCACGTTGACCTTGTCCTTGGACGGATCTTTTTCGTCGAAGGTGAAGCCGCCGTCGAAGTCTTTAAAGCTGCCGTACAGCCAGCTGTAGCCCAGGTGCTGGATGCGGAATTCGATAAAGGCGTGCTGGCCCTGTTTGTCGATCTTGTAGTCCGCCGCCAGTGCGGAACCGGCGCTCAGCAGCAGGGCGCCTGCGGTCAGGCCCAATACGGTCTTTTTCAACATAGCAATCTCCATAAATCCAAAGGTTAATCGGCGCTGCTACCCAGCATCCGTTTCAAAGTGACATCACGATCGATAAAGTGATGTTTAAGCGCGGCCAGCCCGTGCAGTACCGAGAGCACTACCACGGCCCAGGCCAGGTAAAGGTGAATGGCGCCGGCGGTATCGGCTTGCTTCGCCATGCCGGTCACGGTGGCGGGCACGTCGAACCAGCCGAATACGCTGATCGGTTGGCCGTCGGCGGTCGAGATCAGATAGCCGCTGATCAGAATGCCGAACAGCACGGCGTACAACGCCAGATGCGCGAGAATGGCGCTGACGCGAGTGAGGCGACCATAGCTGGCCAGAGGCTTGGGCGGCGGCGAGACAAAGCGCCAGATCACGCGGATCACCATGATGATGAACAGCAGCGCGCCGATGCTTTTGTGGATCTCCGGCGCCTGGTGGTACCAGACGTCGTAATAGCCCAGCGTGACCATCCACAGGCCGAGTGCGAACATGCCGTACACCGTCAGCGCCACCAGCCAGTGGATCAACACTGACACATGGCCGAAACGATCGGCGGTATTTTTCCAGAGCATCCTGTTTCCTTCGATTACCGATTGGCTGGCTGCAATAATTAAACTTTAGGAAACATAAAATCAATAATAAATTTAACTATGTTACTTCTTAGAAATATTAGTCAGTGAATTTGTTTGAGATGTTCGGAGTTCATCAGATAAATCGTTGAAGATGATATTATTTCTTTCACGTAACGATTATGCTAGTTGTTGAAAATTAGGCTTATTATCTATTAATGTCAGCTTTTGTCATTTTACGTAAACCGTCCATAAATTGCTCGGTGGTATTATTTGTTGGCAAAGGTTATGCCTATTTCTCGCGGCGAAGAGCAGGGTGGAAAGATTAATTTTTTCGAACGGTTACGCGAAATCCTCTGCGGCATAACGGCGGACTTTGCTACCATTAGCGCCAAGCGTCGGCTCTTGATGGCCGGTTAACCCAGTGAAATAACAAGGAAACGTCATGGGCCGAACCCGTGTAACCGACAACAGCCTGCGTTTGGCCGTCCTGCTGGCGATGTTGGTGATCATTCTGGCTGGGGTGAAAGCCGCCGCCGACATCGTGGTGCCGTTTCTACTGGCGGTGTTCCTCGCCATGGTGCTGAACCCGCTGGTGGCGATGCTGGAACGCAAGCGCATACCGCGTATCGTCGGGGTGACGCTGCTGGTGACGGCGGTGATTGTGGTCGTGATGCTGTTCATCGGCATGCTGGGCGCTTCGCTGAACGAGTTCGCCCGTTCGCTGCCGCAGTACCGCGGCATGATGATCGAGAAACTGCGCGAGCTGCAGTATTACGCCGATCGCTTCAATATCAGCCTCTCCAGCGAAGCGATGCTGCAATATGTCGATCCCAGCGCGGCGATGAATCTGGTTACCCGCATGCTGGGGCACCTGTCTGGCGCCATGACCAACGTCTTCCTGCTGCTGATGACCGTGGTGTTTATGCTGTTCGAAGTGCAGCTGCTGCCTTATAAACTGCAGCAGGCGCTGGATAAGCCGAATGAAGGCCTCGCCGCGATGCGGCGGGCGCTGGACGGCGTGACGCGCTATCTGGTGATTAAAACCATTATTAGCCTGGCCACCGGGGTGATCGTCTGGATCTTTCTGGCGGCGGTCGGCGTACGCTTCGCCTTTATCTGGGGGCTGCTGGCATTTCTGCTCAACTATATTCCCAATATCGGCTCGGTATTGGCCGCCATTCCGCCGCTGATTCAGGCGCTGCTGTTCAACGGATTGGGTGATGCGCTGGTGGTGGCGGGCGGCTTTATCGCTGTCAACATGGTGATCGGCAATATCTTCGAGCCGCGGGTGATGGGGCGCGGACTGGGGTTGTCGACGCTGGTGGTATTCCTGTCGCTGATCTTTTGGGGCTGGCTGCTCGGCCCGGTCGGCATGCTGCTGTCGGTGCCGCTGACAATCGTGGCGCGCATCGCGCTGGAGACTACCGAGGGCGGCTATCGGCTGGCGGTCATTTTGGGTGACGGTCGCCCGCCGCGTCAGCCGCCGGAGTGAGGTAATTTCTTGTAGCCACGTTGAGCCGTGCGTTGTTAATGAGTTTTGAATAAGCCACCCAACGGTGGCTTAACGCTTCTACTGCTAATGCATATTGTGAACATTGGCTATTCAGTAAAAACTACAACCACTTAGACCACTTTACATAGGCGACACAAACGACAATGGCCCAGATGAGGGTGAGGTAAAAACCAGAGTTTGGGAACACTGAAACGAAAATAACCCCGCCGATAATAATGAGTACGATAGGGATTAGGTAAGCGAACGAGTTACCCAGCCATTCAATCAACCACTTCATTTTGTGAGCACCCAAAGTTCAGAAAGATTTTCTATTTTACTCCTAAAGACTATATGGGTAACAACAGGAATATCACTTCGGTAAATTAGCGGCATCCAAGGGTTCGTAAAATTTATCTTTATCCATATCATTTTCAATATATATGATGCGGTAGTGATTAATGACAGGAATTACGAATGATATAGCTAGTGAAATACTTTTACGAGAACAGTGATAACTGTTATACATACCAAGAAAAGCGGTAGAGTACATAAATGTACCAAGCATAAGGATATGTGCATGTTGATAATGAGGATGAGTTACAACGATCTTTCAAAAAACGGAGGAGAAGCGAAGCTCCACGTCTATGGGCTAGGTACTTTCCCCGTTTTTTCTGGTAGGCAGCCGTACACAAATGATCCTAACTGCACCTACATTGAGAACAGTGCAATACCTGTTGGTCGTTATTGGTTGGTTGACAGACCGAGAGGTAGTCTAGCCAATCAAGTTCGTTCGTGGGTGCTTGACCAGTACACAGGAAACGATCATAGCGACTGGTTAGCTCTGTTCAGTGCTCAAACAATGAGTGACAGCATGTTTGTAAATAGGATCGCACGTGGTAGTTTTAGATTGCATCCGCTCAGACCCGATGGCCGCGGTTATAGTGAAGGGTGCATTACGTTTGTGAGTCGTCTGGAGTTTTACAAGGTCCGTCGCTTCATCCTTGGAATGAAGCTTATTAGAGTTCCTGGGTCACGCAGTACGTTGATGACCTATGGTTTTGTTGATGTGCAAGGGGAGAGCAAGTTTGAAAAATGCATCGCTCGTTAAGAATATAGTACTGTATATTGCATGTTTCATTACTGCTTTCTGTTTCTCTCGCTATGGGATGCCACTGTATGGCTTAACGTCACTCATCATCGATACCTCTCAACAACTCTTTGGCAGGTATCAAACAGGTTTCTATGAAATGGACGCAGATCCACTGACATTCAGTACGCTGATATTCACTGTGGCACTCTATGCCTTGGTTATATTCGGTTTGGTGAAGATGGCATTAAGACAATTCAGATAAATACAGAATGTCCGATGTGTTAATAAAATGGCATCTCACCACTAATAAGTTTGCATTATCGGGAAAGTCGCCTTTTCCTCCATTGCATTTTATTTATTGGGAACTCCGTTGAATAATAGTTCATCCGCCGTAACCATCTCCGATGCCGTCGGCGTAAGAAAGATTTTGCCGTTCACACCGGGCTGCGCAGCGTGTTGCAGCGCCGCTGCGTACTGATATAAAGGGTAAATAGCCGCGGGCGGGCGCAGCGTCAGCTGGCCGCGCCGCAGCAGCTGGAATAGCTGATAAAACGCCGTTTGCCACTGCGCCGGTGCCGCCTGCGCATTCCATTTACGCAGGTGGAACAGCGAAGCACGCAGCTTCAATTCGTCCACCACGCGCCGCCAGTCCACCTGGCGCCCACCCAGCAGGCCCAGCGCCACAAAGTCGCCGCCGGTGCGAACCGCCCGCGCCAGCTGCAATCCGTCTTCTCCGCCGATGCAGTCGATAGCGGCGCGGGCACCAAAGTGGGTCATTTGCGCCAGCTGCGGCGCCTCAATAACGCGCCAGGCACCGGCGGCCAGCAGCGCCGGGCGATGAGTGAGGTTGCGCACCACCACCGCCAGACGAATGCCACGCAGCGCCGTCATCTGTGCCAGCAGCAGGCTAACGGCGGAGCCGCCGCCGTTGAGCAGCAGCACGTCGCCGGCGTTGAGCGGCAGCCATTGCGTCAGCAGCACCCAGCAGGTGAGCGGGTTGATATAGATTTGCGCCGCGCTGGCGTCGTCGATGTCGTCCGGTACCCAGACCACCCGTTCTTCAGGCAGCGTGACGAAGGTTTGCCAGCTGCCGTCACCCGCTACCGCCAGTGCGCGTCGGCCGGTCGAGCGTCCGCTTTGCGGATCGACGATGACGCCTACGCCTTCATAGCCAGGCACCTGCGGCAGGGCGATGCGGTGCGCGTATTGGCCGTGAATCGGGATCAGGTCGGAAGGGTTGATCGGGGCATAGCGCATCTGCAGCAGCAGCCGGCCGGGGCGCAGCGGCGGCCTGCTCGTCTGCTGCAGCGCCAGCACCTGGGCGGGATCGCCGAAGCGGCTGAAGCTCAATCGGGGAAATGACGACGGCATGGGTTACATCACGAAGAAAAAATAGACATCCAGCGCCAGCAGCACCAGCCACAGACAAAGATACAGCACCAGGTGCTCACGCACGTTGTTGACGATAGCCGCCAGTATTCGGTTTAACATTTCAGCCGCCTGAAGAAAGAGACCTTTGATTATAGTCCTTTTCTCGGCACCTTTTATAGCGGGGCGCGCGTGAGCGCTGGAAGAGTGGCGATAAAAAAGCCTGCGTTATCGCAGGCTTGATGTTACACCGCCAGCAGCGCCAGCGGCGTCGAATTCGTTGGTGCGCTGGGCGGGTAGAAATAACGCAGCACGTTATACAGCGAGTAGAACTCCAGCCGGTTGCGCGCGTTGATCTTCTCCGTGATGTGACGCTTGTGCACATACACCGTATGCGAGCTGATCTGCAGCTTTTTCGCGATGCGGTAGTTGGGCATTTCTGCCATCCAATATTTCATCACCGTCAGTTCCTGCGGGCTGAACAGGGAACGCTCTTCGCCGTCATCGGCCAGCGCCAGCGGATTTTCGCGCAGCGTGCGCAAGGTGAGTGGCAGAATGCTTTTATTGAACAGGAACGCGTTATCGGCGATGCGCATTGGCGTTTCGCTGTAGGGGTAAGGCGTATCGAGATAGATAAACAGCAAGGCAGACTGACTGGCTTCCATAAACGCCAGCAGCTGTGCGTCCGCTTCGTTATAGCGGCACTGGTTGCTGAGGTTCACCAGAATGTGGCTCGGCTGAAAGCTGGCCAACAGCGGCGTAGCGTACTCAATGCTGTGGCAGCACTTGATCGTTGTAATCCCACTATCAGCAAAGTAGCTGGCTATACCGACCCGGGTGAAGCAGCATTCGTCCACGACAAGTAGTTTCATGGTGACGTCCTTGTTGAAAGCCGATGGAGCATATCTTCTGTAAAATAGGACTTACACTGCAAGTGTTCAATTCGGAAATTCAAATGCTGAATGCAAGAAATTTCCGTTATCAGAATTTTTACTTGGTATTTAAAAGAGTTAGCAGGTTAATAAATTGTAACTGCCAAATTTTGCTGTCCAGGGCACGACGGCAACCTGGACAGAGAAATCCTTCGCTTAGCTAAATCGTTTCAGACCAAAGCTGGCGACGTCGACCGGCGGCGCTTTGTCCTGCGCGAACAGGGCGGCAATCTCACCCAGCGCGCTGGCGAACTTGAAGCCGTGGCCGCTCAATCCGCTGATGACCATCAGGCGATCGCACTCCGGCAGGGTATCGATAATAAAGTCTTCGTCGGGGCTCATGTCATAACTGCAGGCTTCGCCGTGTAAACATACGCCTACACCCGGCAAAAACTGCCGCAGGAAGGAGAAAACTTCGGTGCCGTCACTGGCGTAGCTACCGAAGGGTTTGCGCTGCTCGGGGGCGTCCATCGGCTGCCCACCGTCGTGTTTACCCACTTTCAGGCCGTCGTTATCCGCCGGGAAGCCGTAATAGTGCGTGCCGTCCTGCGCTTCGACGGTAAAGGCCGGGAAGCGATTGTTCACGCTGTAGCGGCCGTCCGCCTGATGCCAGGAGAAAACCTTGCGCAATGGCGCAATCGGCAGCTGCGGCAACAGCGCTTTCACCCAGGTGCCGGCGGTGACCACGGCTTTTCGCGCCGTGAAACGCCCTTCGCCGGTGACGACTGCAACGCCACCATCGATAGGCTCCACCGCGCTGACCGGGCAGTTGAACAGCTGGCTGCAGCCGGCCTCTTTCGCCAGCTTGATCAGGCTGGCCACCGCCAGCTCGGAGCGCAAGAAGCCGGCATCCGGCTCGAAAACGCCGACGTAACCGTCTGGCGCGCGGAATTCCGGCCAGCGTTGAGCGATCTGTTCGGCACTGAGGGTTTGTGCGTTCAGGCGGAATTTCTGCGCGCTCTGCTGAGCATTGTGAATGAATTCGGAGTGCTGCGGCCCCAAATTGAGCACGCCGCACGACTGGAACAGTTCCTCGCCGGATTGTTGAATCAGCGCATTCCACAACGCCTGTGCGCGCAGCACCAGCGGCACGTACTTTTCACCTTCGCCGTAAGCGTGACGGATTATGCGGGTATCGCCGTGATGGCTGCCGTTGCGGTGCGGGGGAATGGCGCTGTCGATCATCAGCACTTTCAAGCCGGCCCGGGTAGCGTAATACCCTGCCGCCGCGCCGACTGAACCGCTGCCCACCACAATCAAATCATATTCCACGTGCCCCACCCTCTCTGATAGCGATTTCTTATCGCCCCATGATAAAAGGTTGCCGAGCGCAATGCACTGATTGAACGGCGAAAGGCAAAGAAAAAGGCGCCGGGAATGGGTCGCGGCGCCTCAGGGGTTAGGGGACGATGAATCAATGTTTTCTGCGATCAAGATCCTGGTAATCCGTAGCTTCAATCTTGGCGATGCCGGCCTCTAAGATATTGATTAATTGACGGGCGACATCTGTGGTCAGCCAAAGCGTTCTGTCTACTTGGGCTTCTTCTGGCGTTTGGTCTAGTGAAGACAGGTAATGAAGGCGTATCATCATGGCGTCGTAAACGTCGACAGTACTGATATCCCAACCGACAAGCGGGTGCGTCTGAATTACTTCATCATTTCTGTCCATAAAGACCCCTTATTGAGTAGTAACTACCGTGAGTGACTAACGAGGATCAATGCGGCTCATCATCATGAGAGCAATTACAGTATACGCATCCGCTTTCATCGGTGGAGGGGGTTGTCACCGAAATTTGCAAAATAAATATTTATTTGAACAATTATTCTACAAACCGGTATGCGAATTTTTGGATGAATAAAGCGCAGGGCATTATTCCGCGCCGGCTGGCGGCGGTGAACCGTGCAGGCATTTTTCCAGCTCTTCGGCCAAATGGGCGAAATGTTTCTGCGTTTCGGCGTCGCGGTTTTGGCTGTGCGATTCCAGCTTCAGGCTGTGGATCAGCAGTTGGTTGGCTTTGTCATCCAGGCTGAAGGCCAGATAAGAGAAAGCCACTTCCAATACGTTCAGGCGCCTTTTCTGATCGGCAATCAGCGCCAGCAATTCACCAAACGTCATCGCGTCTTCGGATTTCACCTTGTCCGGGGCCATGCTTACTCCTTTGCGTTAAATACAGCGCTGAGGCGGATTTTGTTCCAAAGTAAGGGTAAGCGATGAATGGGCAGGGCGCCAGAAACAAAAAAGCCGGAGAGCGACCCCCGGCAAAAACAGCATTGCAGTGTTATTCTGCGCTGAACCACTCGTCCGCGCTTTCCCAGGTTTCCTGAAGGATTTCCTCGATCAGATCCCGGTCGGTTTTGGCGCCTCCCAGCACGGAGAGGCCGTTGGCGCCGGCATAACGTACTTGCACGACGGCGTCTGGAAACTGGCGATTGACCCGCTTGCCCAGTTCGCCGGTCAGCGCCTCAATGGCACCCGCCGGCAGCGGCCGGGTTTTATCTATAGTGACTTCAACACGCATAATTGCCCCCGAAGCGATTTACTGTTTATTTATACAGTTAACCGGGTGCGGGAGCAAGAGGGCGAAGCAAAAATATCAGTCTTTCAGCGACCAGTTCAGGGTTTCACCGGCCAGGAAGGGGATCACGGATTCATTGCCCAGGGCGATCTCTTCCGGTTGGGTGGTCGGCACGCGCTGCAGCTCGATGAAGTCTTCGTTGAGCGGCAGACCATAGAAGCGTGGACCGTTGAGCGAGCAGAAGGCTTCAAAGTGCTCCAACGCGCCGAGTTGTTCGAACACGGCAGCGTAAGCCGGGATGGCATTCGGCGCGTTGAAGCAGCCGGCGCAGCCACAGCTGGATTCTTTGCGGTGCTTGAGATGCGGCGCGGAGTCGGTGCCGAGGAAGAAACGATCCGAACCGCTGGCGACCGCCTGACGCAGCGCTTCCTGGTGGACATTGCGCTTGAGGATCGGCAGGCAGAACAGGTGTGGGCGAATGCCGCCCACCAGCATGTGGTTGCGGTTGAACATCAGGTGCTGTGGCGTGATGGTGGCGCCGAGGAAACGATTGCCTGCCTGCACATATTGCGCCGCTTCTTTGGTGGTGATGTGCTCGAAGACGATCTTCAACTCTGGGAACTGGCGGCGGATAGGTTCCATGACCTGTTCGATAAAGCGCGCCTCGCGGTCGAAAATATCGACGGCAGGATCGGTCACTTCGCCGTGGATCAGCAGCGGCATGCCGATTTTTTGCATCTGTTCGAACAGCGGGTAAATGCCGGTCACGTCGCTGACGCCGTGGCTGGAGTTGGTCGTAGCGTTGGCCGGATACAGCTTGGCGGCGGTAAACACCCCTTGCTCGAAGCCGTTGACCAGTTCACTGGCCGCCAGGGAGTTGGTGAGGTAGCAGGTCATCAGCGGAGTGAAGTTGTGGCCCTGCGGGACCGCCGCCAGAATGCGATCGCGGTAGGCGCGCGCGGCGGCCACGGTCGTTACGGGGGGAACCAGGTTCGGCATCACGATCGCCCGGCCAAATACCTGGCTGGTATAGGGCACCACCGTTTTCAGCATCTCGTCATCACGCAGGTGGATATGCCAGTCGTCTGGGCGGCGGATTTTCAGAACTTGAGGTTGTGCGGTCATCTAGCTAGGCTCCGGCGGTCAAATACGTCTAATGAAAAGCGAATAATGGGTTTATTCACGCCGGGGTGTAAGGATAAGCGGAAAGTGCCTGAGATGCATCTGTTTGTTGGCGACAAGTTGAAATCAATAGGGCGGCGGGCGCATAGTGGCAGAGATTTCAACGATGCCGACGCCAATACCGTCGACCTTCATCAAGTGGAAAGGGAGAAAGCAATGGAAGTACGCGTTATCGCCACCCTGCAAGCGAAAGCGGGATTTGAAGCCGCCGTCAGCGAAGCGGTGCACGATATTATCGAGCCGAGCCGCCAGGAGTTGGGCAACCTGCAGTATGATTTACATCGCGATCTGGAAAAGCCGGGCGTCTTCGTGTTCTTTGAGCGTTGGGCCAGCAGCGAAGCGCTGGATAAGCATAATGAGACGGCGCATTTTCAGCAGTTCGTCAGCCGGCTTGACGGCAAGTTGGACGTTTTGGACATCAAGAAACTGAAAAAGATAGCCTGAGCCTTTTTACAGGCAAGAAAAAACCCGCCGATGGCGGGTTTTTTTTAGGGTTGCAGATTAACTCATTCGTTAACCGGCTGTGGCTTGGTGGCCGGCGCGGTCGCCTGGCTCACCGCCGAATGGCCGCCTGCCGAGCCTTTGCCTTCAAAGTTGAAGGAAGGGCGCTGCCAGTCGCTGTGCTTGCGTTCTTCCGGCACGTAGGCCGGCGCAGGCGCTTTGGTCATCGGCGCAGTGGCGATGTGTTTGTACAGCACGTCCTGCACGGCTTTCACCGGTGCCGGCTGCTGAGCAACCACAGGCGCAGGTTCCGCGGCGATTGGCGCTGGGACTTTTTCGACCGGAGCGGCTTCTACGGCGGCTGGCGCAGGTGCGGCTTCTGCCACTGGCGTTTCTTCCGCTGGCGTGGCTTCTGCCGGTGCAGTTTCGACCACAGGCTTCTCTTCCACCAGCTTGGCTTCAACCACAGGTTCTGCAGTTACGGCTTCAGCTACCGGCTCGGCTTCCACTGCCGGGGCAGTCTCTTCCGCTTTCGGTTCTTCAACTGCGGCAGGTGCCGGTGCGGCTTCCACCGGCGCCGGGGTTTCCTCGGCCGGGGTGGCAACGACCGGCGCCACGGCTGCAGCTTCTTCTTCCGTTACGGTGACGGCTGCAGTTTCAACGGCGGCTTCTGGAGCCGGCTCGTTGACGCTGGCCGCAGCCTGAGTTTCTTCCACGGCAGCGCTGTGTTGTTCAACCGCTGCGGCGACAACCGGTGCCGCTGCCTGTTCTACGACTTCGGCCTGCACTTCGGCTTCTTCAACCTGAGCAACCGGGTAGCTTACCCAGACTTTGCCCGACGCCATTTCCGGCGAAGCGAACGCGCCCGCCAGCGGCATTGGGGATTGCAGCGGGTAACGCTCATCACGGTAACGGCGGCGGCGCTGGCCGCTGACGCGCAGGTGACGCGGTGAACGACGGGAGCGACGCGGCATGCCTTCGCCGTTGCCGCGGTTTTCGCCCTGGGCATCGTCTTCCGGCTGAACGGCAACGGTTTCCGGCAGCAGCTTGACGCTGTCGTCGGCGGTCGGCTGTGCGTCGGCGGCTTTCGCGACCGGCGCTTTCGGTGCCAACAGCTCTTCCGCTGCACGCTGCAGTTCTTCTTCCGCAGACAGGATGCGCACTTTCTGCGACAGAGGGCGGCGCTGACGGCGCTGCATGTTCTGCTGCTGGCGTTCTTCCTGCTCTTCGTCGGTGCTCTCGACCGCTTCAACGCTTTCCAGCGCTTTCACTTCCTGCTGAGCCTGGCGCTTCTCTTCCTGACGACGACGCTGGCGTTCAGCACGTTGCTCACGACGCTGCTGCTGATCTTCGCGCGGCGCTTTAGCGCTTTCTTCCGAGGCGGTTTCCTCAGCGACCGGTGCGTTCTGCTGCTGGTTGCGGCGGTTACGGCGCTGTTCATCGCGGGATTCACGCGATTCACGGCCTTCACGGTTCTCACGCGGTTCACGGTTGTCGCGCTCGCGATTGTCACGGCCTTCACCGCGCTCTTTACGCTCGCCGCGTTCCGGACGATCGCCACGCTCACCGCGCTCTTTACGGCCGGTGCCTTGACGGCGCTGACCGCGACGATCCTGACGACGGTTTTCACCGTTGCCTTCCGCCTTCGGCGTTTCGGCCGGTTTGGCTTCTTCGACGGCAGGTTGTTCTTCACCGGCGAACAGGCTCTTCAGCCCCCCGAACAGGCGGCCCAGGAAGCCCGGCTTGGCGGCGACCGGCGCTGCGGCTTGAGCCTTGGCGGCGGCAGCGGCAGGCTTGGCCACGGCGACAGCTTCTTCAGCCGGCGGCGGCGCATCGGCGGACAGGGAGAAGGAAGCCAGGGCCGGTTGCTCCGGACGCTTGCGTTCCATCGGCGCATCTTCCAGCGGGCGCTCCATGTCTTCTTCATGCAGCTTCGGCAGCAGGTAGCTCAGAGTAGAGGTTTCCTCACCTTTACGCACACGCAGCACCGAGTAGTGCGGGGTTTGCATCTGATCGTTCGGCACGATGACGGCTTTCACGCCGCCCTGGCGTTTTTCGATCGCGCTGACGGATTCGCGCTTTTCGTTCAGCAGGTACGAAGCGACCTGAACCGGCACGATAGCGTGAACTTCTTTGGTGTTTTCCTTCAGCGCTTCTTCTTCGATCAGGCGCAGGATGGACAGCGCCAGCGATTCGTTGTCACGGATGGTGCCGGTGCCGTTACAGCGTGGGCACACGTGGTGGCTGGACTCGCCCAGCGACGGGCTGAGGCGCTGACGGGACATTTCCAGCAGGCCGAAACGGGAAATGCGGCCGATCTGGATGCGCGCGCGGTCCTGGCGCACGGCGTCGCGCAGGCGGTTTTCCACTTCGCGCTGGTGGCGAACCGGCGTCATGTCGATGAAGTCGATGACGATCAGGCCGCCAAGGTCACGCAGGCGCAGCTGGCGAGCGATCTCGTCCGCCGCTTCCAGGTTGGTGTTGAACGCCGTCTCTTCGATGTCGCCGCCGCGGGTTGCGCGGGCGGAGTTGATGTCGATGGCGGTCAGCGCTTCGGTGCTGTCGATGACGATCGAGCCGCCGGACGGCAGGCGCACTTCGCGCTGGAAGGCGGATTCGATCTGCGATTCGATCTGGTAGTGGCTGAACAGAGGGATTTCACCGCTGTACAGTTTGATTTTGCTGCTGAAATCCGGGCGGCCCAGCGCAGCGATGTGCTCTTTGGCCAGATCGAGAATTTTCGGGTTGTCGATCAGGATTTCGCCGATGTCCGGGCGCAGGTAATCGCGGAAGGCGCGCACGATAACGTTGCTTTCCTGGTGGATCAGGAACGGCGCAGGGCGGCCTTCGGCGGCTTTTTTAATCGCTTCCCAGTGCTTGAGACGGAAGGAGAGATCCCACTGCAGCGCGTCGGCGGATTTGCCTACGCCCGCGGTGCGAACGATCAGGCCCATGCCGTCCGGCAGTTGCAACGAGGAGAGCGCTTCTTTCAGCTCGGTGCGATCGTCGCCCTCGATGCGGCGGGAAATGCCACCGGCACGCGGGTTGTTCGGCATCAGAACCAGATAGCTGCCCGCCAGGCTGATGAAGGTGGTCAAGGCGGCGCCTTTGTTGCCACGTTCTTCTTTGTCTACCTGAACGATGACTTCCTGGCCTTCGCGCAGCACATCTTTGATGTTCGGGCGGCCATGGGAAGAGTAATTGCTAGGGAAGTATTCGCGGGCGATTTCTTTAAGGGGGAGGAAACCATGTCGTTCTGCGCCGTAGTCCACGAACGCTGCTTCAAGACTTGGTTCAATGCGGGTGATTTTGCCTTTGTAAATATTCGCTTTTTTCTGCTCATGACCCGGACTTTCGATATCCAAATCATACAGCCGCTGTCCATCTACGAGGGCAACACGCAACTCTTCCTGCTGAGTTGCGTTAATCAACATTCTTTTCATCTTAACTTACTCGTTATTTTTACATTATCGACAAAGCTGCGGGCAAAATAACCTCATGGCCGGAGTTAAACCGAAAGCCCCGTGTCTTCTCGCAAAGCCGTCAACCTCACGGTTGTCGCCTGCATAGGGGCGCATTATCTCGGTAAGCCTGCTTTTCTTTGTGAAAGACAGCACTTTTACTAGGGGAATAGCCTCTGATTTACGTCGACAGATCTGATTCCATTTGCCGGCCAAGCTGCAACCCGCAGCCCGCTAATTGTTTGATTTCGCATTACGTCTTACGCCATTGCTGCGTTTTTGCGCGATCAGACAAATTTTATAATTCCACCGTTTTCCCTGTTTAACGAGAATCAACGCGGAAAGTGACTGCATTATTCCACTGCTGATGCCGTTATAGCAAGGTGACTTTTCCTTAACTGCGGAAGAAATCGCAAACGTTCAAATCGGCTTGCTGCCTTATTGTCCGCTGGGGTTTCGCCCGCCGTCAGAGAGACAGTTAAGCACAGAAAAAGATGTGGCGCTATTCACGCGCTCTATTTAGAATCCCGCACCATGAAAACGAACAATCCAGCAGTACAATTCATCACGATTTCCGACGACGAAGCCGGTCAGAGAATCGACAACTTTCTGCTCGCTCGCCTGAAAGGCGTGCCGAAGAGCATGATTTATCGCATCGTGCGTAAGGGCGAGGTGCGGGTCAATAAAGGACGCATCAAGGTCGAATACAAATTGGCGGCCGGCGACGTGGTGCGCGTGCCGCCGGTGCGGGTAGCCGAGCGCGAAGAAACGCCGGTGTCGGCCAAGCTGGATAAGGTAGCCGCATTGGCCGACTGCATCCTTTATGAAGACGACCACCTGCTGATCCTCAACAAGCCCTCCGGCACCGCGGTGCATGGCGGCAGCGGCCTGAGCTTCGGCGTGATCGAAGGGCTGCGCGCGCTGCGCCCGGAAGCCCGTTTCCTCGAGCTGGTGCACCGTCTGGATCGCGACACCTCCGGTGTGCTGCTGGTGGCCAAGAAGCGCTCCGCGCTGCGCTCGCTGCACGAACAGCTGCGGCTGAAGGGGATGCAGAAGGATTATCTGGCGCTGGTGCGCGGCCAGTGGCAGTCCCACTGCAAGGCCGTACAGGCGCCGCTGCTGAAAAACATTCTGCAAAGCGGTGAGCGCATCGTGCGCGTCAGTAGCGAAGGCAAGCCTTCGGAAACCCGCTTCAAGGTGGAAGAGCGTTACGAATTCGCCACCCTGGTGAAGGCCAGCCCGATAACCGGGCGCACTCACCAGATCCGCGTGCACACGCTGCATGCCGGGCACCCGATCGCCTTTGACGATCGCTATGGCGACCGCGAGTTCGATCGCCAGCTGGCGGGTACCGGCCTGAAGCGGCTGTTCCTGCATGCCGCGGCGCTGCGCTTTGAGCATCCATCCACCGGCGAAACGATGCGCATCGAAGCGCCGATGGACGAAGAGCTGCGCCACTGCCTGCAGGTGCTGCGCCGGCAGGCGGCCAAGTAATCCGCGTCAGACCAGCGGGTTGATCTCCTCAGCCCGCAACATCTCCAACAGCGCGATCAACGGCAGGCCGATCAGGGCGTTCGGGTCCCGGCCTTCCAGCCTGTCGAACAGTGCGATCCCCAATCCTTCACTCTTAAAACTGCCTGCGCAGTTCAGCGGTTGCTCCAGGCGAACATAGGCAGCGATCTCCGTTTCGCTCAGCGCGCGAAAATGCACGTGGAACGGCTCGCACAGGGCCTGCAGCTGCTTGCTACGGCCGTTGTACAGCGCCAGGCCGGTATAAAAAGTCACGGCCTGGCCGCTGGCCTGGCGCAGCTGCGCCCGGGCGTTCTCCTCGGTATGGGGCTTGCCGGTGATGTTGCCATCGATCACGCAGACCTGATCGGAGCCGATGATCAGATGCTCGGGATAGGCGAGGGCCAGCGCCTGAGCCTTCGCCGCCGCCAGGCGCAGCACCAGCGCTTCGGCGGTTTCACCCGGCAGTGGGGTTTCATCCACCTCGGGTGCGGCGCAGTCGAAGGGCAGCTGCAGCTTCTCCAGCAGCATTTTTCGATAGGGGGAGGTGGAGGCTAAAAGCAATCTCTGCATAATTTTTTTCGCAAACCGTAGCGTAAATGGGTACGGCATTTTAAACTGTCGGCCGCTGTGGAAGCGAATATTGGTGAAAGGAGCCGTTTTACGGCCTTTTTCTTTGACTCTATGTCGTTACAAAGTTAATATGCGCGCCCTATGCAAAAGGTAAAATTACCCTTGACCATTGATGCGGTACGTACCGCTCAGAAACGCCTGGACTATGCTGGTGTCTATGCGCCTGAGCAGGTTACTCGTGTTGCCGACTCCGTGGTCAGTGTGGACAGTGATGTCGAGGTGTCGTTGTCGTTCAATATCGACAATCAGCGCCTCGCGGTGATAACAGGGCATGCGGACGTCACGGTAACGTTGATGTGCCAACGCTGTGGAGTCCCGTTCGAACATCAGGTTCACACAACATATTGTTTTAGCCCGGTCGTCAATGATGAGCAGGCTGAGGCATTACCGGAAGCGTACGAACCGATCGAAGTTGACGAGTTTGGCGAAGTCGATCTGTTGGCAATGATTGAAGACGAAATTATTCTTTCACTGCCTGTCGTTCCGGTACATGAATCTGAACACTGTGAAGTGTCCGAAGCGGACATGGTATTCGGCCAACTGCCTCCCGAGGCGGAGAAACCGAATCCGTTTGCCGTATTAGCCAGTTTAAAGCGTAAGTAATTGAGGAGTAAGGTCCATGGCCGTACAACAGAATAAACCAACCCGTTCCAAGCGTGGCATGCGTCGTTCTCACGATGCTCTGACCACGACTACTCTGTCTGTAGACAAAGTATCCGGTGAAACTCACCGTCGTCACCACATCACTGCCGACGGTTTCTACCGCGGTCGCAAGGTTATCGGCTAAGTAGCGATACCTTGACTCGTCTAACCCTGGCGTTAGATGCAATGGGCGGGGACTTCGGTCCCTGCGTCACAGTGCCTGCTTCGTTGCAGGCACTGGCCTCTAATCTACAGCTTCATCTCCTGCTGGTCGGCAATCCCGACGTCATCTCCCCTTTGCTTGCCCACGCCGATCCGGTTCTTCTGGAGCGTCTGCAAATCGTGCCCGCCGAGTCCGTGATCGCCGGCGACGCCAAACCTTCACAAGCGATACGCGCCAGCCGCGGCACGTCGATGCGCATTGCGCTCGAGCAGCTCAGCAGTGGCAAAGCGCAGGGCTGCGTCAGCGCCGGCAATACCGGTGCGCTGATGGGATTGGCGAAGCTGTTGGTCAAGCCGCTGGAGGGCATCGAACGCCCGGCGCTGATGACGGCTATCCCGAATCAGCAACGCAGTAAAACCGTGGTGCTGGATCTGGGCGCCAACGTCGAGTGCGACAGCACCATGCTGGTGCAGTTTGCCGTGATGGGCGCGGTGATGGCGGAAGAGGTGATCGGCATTGCGCAACCGCGGGTGGCGCTGCTGAATATTGGCGAAGAAGAGACCAAAGGCCTGGATAATATCCGCGAAGCGGCCGCTGTGCTAAAAAATACTCCGGCAATCAACTATATTGGTTACCTGGAAGGAAACGAACTGCTCACCGGCAAGACCGACGTGTTGGTTTGCGATGGCTTCGTGGGCAACGTCACCCTGAAAACCATGGAAGGGGTGGTCAGGGTGTTCTTATCGCTGCTGAAATCGTCCGGCGACGGAAACAAGCAAGCGTGGTGGCTGAAATTGTTGGGCCGTTGGTTGCAAAAACGGGTGGTTAAGCGGTTCGGCCACCTGAACCCCGACCAGTATAATGGCGCATGTCTGTTAGGATTGCGCAGCACCGTAGTCAAGAGCCACGGCGCTGCGAACCCTCACGCGTTTGCAGTCGCAATCGAACAGGCTGTGCAGGCGGTGCAGCGGCAAGTCCCGGAAAGGATTGCTGCGCGCCTTGAGGCTGTATTACCTAAGAGTGACTGATCGTACATGTATACAAAGATTCTCGGTACGGGGAGTTATTTGCCCGTACAAGTGCGCACCAATGCTGATTTGGAAAAAATGGTGGATACCTCTGACGAGTGGATCGTCACGCGTACCGGTATCCGCGAACGTCGCATCGCCGCTGCGGATGAAACCGTTGCGACGATGAGCTTCCAGGCCGCTGAGAAAGCGCTGGAAATGGCAGGTGTGGCTAAAGAAGACATTGGGCTGATCGTCGTGGCGACCACCTCGACCACTCACGCGTTCCCGAGCGCGGCGTGCCTGGTGCAGCAAATGCTGGGCATCAAAGACTGCGCGGCGTTCGATCTGGCTGCGGCCTGCGCCGGCTTCACTTACGCGCTCAGCGTGGCCGATCAGTACGTGAAAAACGGCGCGGTCAAACATGCGCTGGTTATCGGCGCGGACGTCTTGTCGCGCACGCTGGATCCTGAAGATCGCGGCACCATCATTCTGTTTGGCGATGGCGCAGGGGCGGTGGTGCTGGGGGCTTCTGAAGCGCCGGGCATTCTGTCTACCCATCTGCATGCCGACGGCAGCTACGGCAACCTGCTGACGCTGCCGTACAAGGATCGTCAGAATCAAGACAAGCCGGCCTATGTCACCATGGCGGGCAACGAAGTCTTCAAGGTTGCGGTTACCGAGCTGGCGCGCATCGTCGATGAGACGTTGCAGGCCAACAACATGGACCGCAGCGAGCTGGATTGGCTGGTACCGCACCAGGCCAACCTGCGCATCATCAGCGCAACGGCGAAAAAATTGGGCATGGGAATGGACAAAGTGGTGGTGACGCTCGATCGTCACGGCAACACCTCTGCCGCCTCGGTGCCTTCCGCGCTGGACGAAGCCGTGCGCGACGGGCGAATTCAGCGTGGCCAACTGGTGCTGCTGGAGGCCTTCGGCGGCGGCTTTACCTGGGGCTCGGCGCTGGTTCGTTTCTGATTTGGACAGGAAGAAAAAATGACGCAATTTGCTTTTGTTTTCCCGGGCCAGGGGTCACAGACCGTTGGCATGCTGGCCGAATTGGCCGCACAGTTCCCGATCGTCGAAGAAACCTTCGGCGAGGCCTCTTCCGCCCTGGGTTACGACCTGTGGCAGCTGGTGCAGCAAGGCCCGGCGGAAGAGCTGAACAAAACCTGGCAGACCCAACCGGCTCTGCTGGCCGCCTCGGTGGCGATTTTCCGCGTTTGGCAGCAGCAGGGCGGTAAAGCGCCTGCGCTGATGGCGGGTCACAGCCTGGGCGAATACTCGGCGCTGGTCTGCGCTGGCGTGCTGGACTTCAAGGCGGCGATCCGTCTGGTCGAGCTGCGCGGCAAGCTGATGCAGGAAGCGGTGCCGGAAGGCACCGGCGCGATGTACGCCATCATCGGTCTGGACAACGACGCGATCGCCAAGGCGTGTGAAGAGTCTGCGCAAGGGCAGGTGGTTTCTCCGGTCAACTTCAACTCGCCGGGCCAGGTGGTCATCGCCGGCAACAAAGAAGCGGTTGAGCGCGCAGGCGCCGCCTGCAAAGCCGCCGGCGCCAAGCGTGCGCTGCCGCTGCCGGTGAGCGTGCCTTCGCACTGCGCGCTGATGAAGCCGGCCGCCGACAAGCTGGCCGTGGCGCTGCAGGACATCACCTTCAACGCGCCGCAGGTGCCGGTGGTGAACAACGTCGACGTGCGCACCGAAAACGATCCGGAAGCGATCCGCAGCGCGCTGGTGCGTCAGCTGTACAGCCCGGTACGTTGGACCGAGAGCGTAGAATTTATCGCAGCACAGGGAGTGACGTCGCTGCTGGAAGTGGGGCCGGGCAAAGTGCTGACCGGCCTGACTAAACGTATTGTTGACACCCTGACGGCTGCGGCGGTGAACGACACCGCCAGCCTGTCGGCGGCGCTTGAACAATAAAGAGGAAAATGATGAGCTTCGAAGGTAAAATCGTTCTGGTCACCGGCGCGAGCCGCGGTATTGGCCGAGCTATTGCAGAAACGTTTGTGGCACGCGGCGCCAAAGTGATCGGCACCGCAACCAGCGAGAGCGGCGCTGAAGCGATCAGCAGCTACCTGGGCGCAAACGGTAAAGGGTTTATGTTGAACGTTGTTGATGCGCAATCTATCGACAGCGTGCTGGCATCGATTCGCGCCGAATTTGGCGAAATCGACATTTTAGTGAATAATGCCGGCATCACGCGTGATAACCTGCTGATGCGTATGAAGGATGACGAGTGGGAGGATATCCTCGACACCAACCTGACTTCCGTATTCCGCCTGTCAAAAGCGGTAATGCGCGCTATGATGAAAAAGCGGTTTGGCCGTATCATCACCATCGGTTCCGTTGTCGGCACCATGGGGAACGCAGGGCAGGCGAACTACGCGGCGGCTAAAGCCGGTTTGATTGGTTTTAGCAAATCTTTGGCACGTGAAGTTGCTTCGCGTGGCATTACGGTCAACGTCGTGGCACCTGGCTTTATTGAGACGGACATGACACGGGCGTTGACAGATGATCAACGCGCAGGCATTTTGTCATCAGTTCCAGCCAACCGGCTGGGCGATGCTAAAGAAATCGCCAGCGCTGTTGCATTTTTGGCCTCTGATGAGGCCGGCTATATCACCGGTGAAACGTTACATGTCAATGGCGGCATGTACATGATTTAAAAAATGTGAAAACCATTTGCGTTATTTGAGGCAAAAACCGCAAAATAGCGTAAAATCGTGGTTTGACCAGCCGGGATTTAGTTGCATCTTTTTCAGCATTTTATACACTACGAAAACCATCGCGAAAGCGAGTTTTGATAGGAAATTTAAGAGTATGAGCACTATCGAAGAACGCGTTAAGAAAATCATTGTTGAGCAACTGGGTGTTAAACAGGAAGAAGTTTTGAACAACGCTTCTTTCGTTGAAGATCTGGGCGCTGATTCTCTTGACACCGTTGAGCTGGTAATGGCACTGGAAGAAGAATTCGACACCGAGATTCCAGACGAAGAAGCTGAGAAGATCACTACTGTTCAGGCAGCTATTGATTTCATCAACGCTAGCCAGCAGTAAGAGAACATATCTAGGCGGTCGTTCGACCGCCTAAGTTTTTTCTATCCCTAGTGTCATATTTTTCCCTCCCTGGAGGACAAACGTGTCTAAGCGTCGAGTAGTTGTGACCGGACTGGGCATGTTGTCTCCTGTCGGCAATACGGTAGAGTCCACGTGGAACGCTCTTCTTGCCGGTCAGAGTGGCATCAGCCTGATCGACCATTTCGATACCACTGCCTATGCGACCAAGTTTGCTGGCCTGGTAAAGAATTTTAATTCTGAGGATTTCATCTCTCGCAAAGATGCGCGCAAGATGGACGCCTTTATCCAGTACGGTATCGCTGCCGGCATGCAAGCCATGCAGGATGCAGGCCTGGACATCACCGAGGCTAACGCCACCCGCATTGGAGCCGCGATCGGTTCCGGCATCGGCGGCCTGGGTTTGATCGAAGAAAACCACAGTTCACTGGTTAACGGTGGCCCACGGAAAATCAGTCCGTTCTTCGTGCCATCCACCATCGTGAATATGATTGCAGGCCACCTGACAATCATGTACGGCATGCGTGGCCCAAGCATTTCCATCGCCACCGCCTGTACTTCAGGTGTGCACAACATCGGCCATGCGGCGCGTATCATTGCTTACAATGATGCTGACGTGATGCTGGCCGGTGGGGCAGAGAAAGCCAGCACCCCATTGGGCGTCGGCGGCTTTGGCGCAGCGCGCGCCCTGTCCACCCGTAATGACAACCCGCAGGCGGCGAGCCGTCCGTGGGATAAAGATCGCGACGGCTTCGTGCTGGGCGACGGCGCCGGCATGATGGTGCTGGAAGAGTACGAGCACGCGAAAAAACGCGGCGCGAAAATCTACGCCGAAGTGGTGGGCTTTGGGATGAGCAGCGATGCTTATCACATGACGTCGCCGCCGGAAAACGGCGCAGGCGCTGCGCTGGCGATGGAAAATGCCCTGCTTGACGCCGGTGTGACCCCGTCACAAATCGGCTACATCAATGCGCACGGCACCTCTACGCCGGCGGGTGACCAGGCGGAAGCGCAGGCGGTGAAATCCGTCTTCGGCGCCGATGCCCACCGCGTGCTGGTGAGTTCGACCAAATCGATGACTGGCCACCTGTTGGGTGCGGCAGGCGCGATCGAGTCTATCTTCACCGTGCTGGCGCTGCGCGATCAGGCGGTACCGCCAACCATCAACCTGGATAACCCGGATGAAGGTTGCGATCTGGACTTCGTGCCTCACGAAGCGCGCCAGGTCAGCGATATGGAGTTCACCCTGTGTAACTCTTTCGGCTTCGGCGGCACCAACGGCTCGCTGATCTTCCGCCGAGTGTAACTCGCGCTGCGGATAGCTGACGAAAAGCCCGGTTTTTTAACCGGGCTTTTTTACGCCCGCCGTTTGGCCGCCGGTGGGGCTGCGTATCGTCTCGCCGCCTGCTATCCTGCGAGCGTAATGAGATAACCCGGCAACAGGAGGAAGCATGTACTGGATTAACGGACAACGCCACGATGCGCTGGCGCCGAGCGATCGTGGCCTGCAGTTCGGCGATGGCTGCTTTACTACCGCCCGGGTTATCGACGGTAACATCGAGCTGCTGCCCTGGCATCTGGAGCGGCTGCAGCAAGCGGCGCAGCGGCTGATGCTGCCTGCCACCGATTGGCTGGCTTTCGAGCGGGAGATGGCGCTGGCGGCCGAATCAATTCCACTCGGCGTGGTCAAAGCGATACTGACGCGCGGCAGCGGCGGGCGGGGTTACAGCCCGACGGGATGCGAAAACCCGACGCGTATCGTCGCCCGCAGCAGCTACCCTGCGCACTATTTGCAGTGGCGCGAGCAGGGCATCACGCTTGCGCTCAGCCCGGTGGCGCTGGCGCGCAATCCGTTGCTGGCGGGGTTGAAGCATTTGAATCGCCTGGAGCAGGTGCTGATCCGCGCGCATCTTGACCAGACGGCCGCCGACGAGGCGCTGGTGCTTGACACTGCCGGTATGCTGGTGGAATGCTGTGCGGCTAATTTGTTCTGGCGTAAGGGAAAAGCGGTATTTACCCCGGATCTGAGCCAGGCCGGCGTCGCGGGCCTGATGCGGCGGCGGGTGATCGCGCTGCTGGCGGGCTCGGAATACCGTCTGCAGTGCGTCAGTGAACCGCTGGAGACGCTGGCCGATGCCGACGAAGTGCTGGTGAGCAATGCGCTGATGCCGCTGCTGCCGGTAAACGCTGCGCAATCATGGCGTTATGCTTCGCGCCAGCTGTATGATTTTTTGCGTCCACACTGTTAACCATGGCTGATTGATGAAGAAAAGAAAGCTGAAGGTCCTGTCTGTTATTGTTGTTCTGGTATTGGCGCTGCTGTTTTGGGGCTACCAGAAGATCGAACGCTTTGCCGATACGCCGCTGGCTATCCAGCAAGAAACCATCTTCAAACTGCCGGCCGGCACCGGCCGGGTAGCGCTGGAAGGGCTACTGGTGCGCGATAAACTGGTGCGCAACGGGCGCTGGTTCCAGTGGCTGCTGAAGCTGGAGCCGGAGTTGGCGGAGTTTAAAGCCGGTACCTACCGGTTCACGCCGGGCATGACGGTGCGCCAGATGCTGAAACTGTTGGCCAGCGGCAAAGAGGCGCAGTTCACCGCACGCTTTATCGAAGGCTCACGCCTGCGTGACTGGCAGCAGGTGCTGCAGCAGTCCAAATACCTGAAACACACTCTGGCGGGCAAGAGCGAAGCGGAGATTGCCGCAGCGCTTGGCATTCCTGCGGGAGAAACGCCGGAAGGGCATTTGTACCCGGATACCTATCAGTATACCGCCGGTATGAGCGACATCGCGCTGCTCAAACGCGCACACGTGCGCATGAACAAAGCGCTGCAGGCCGCCTGGGCCGGCCGAGACACCAGCCTGCCGTATAAAACGCCGGAAGACCTGCTGACCATGGCCTCGATCGTCGAGAAAGAGACCGCGGTGCCGGAAGAGCGCAGCAAGGTCGCGTCGGTGTTCGTCAACCGCTTGCGCATCGGCATGCGCCTGCAGACCGATCCGACGGTGATCTACGGCATGGGCGAAAGCTATAATGGCAACATCACGCGCAAGGATCTGGAGACGCCGACGCCGTACAACACCTATGTGATCGCCGGCCTGCCGCCAACGCCGATCGCCATGCCGGGGGAGGCCTCGCTGCAGGCGGCCGCCAATCCGGCCAAAACGCCTTATCTCTATTTTGTCGCCGACGGCAAGGGTGGGCATACCTTCACCACCAATCTGGCGAGCCATAACCAGGCGGTGCGCGTGTACCGTCAGGCGTTAAAGGAAAAGAATGAAAAGTAAATTCGTTGTTATCGAAGGGCTGGAAGGCGCGGGTAAAACCACCGCGCGCGATACGGTGGTCAATGTGCTGCGCGAACACGGCGTCAGCGACATCGTCTTCACCCGCGAGCCGGGCGGCACGCCGCTGGCGGAGAAGCTGCGCGATCTGTTCAAGCGCGGCATCGACGGCGAATTGCCGACCATCAAGGCCGAAGTATTGATGCTGTACGCCGCGCGTGTGCAGCTGGTGGAAACCGTGATTAAACCGGCCCTGGCGCGCGGCGCCTGGGTGGTGGGCGATCGCCACGATCTCTCTTCACAGGCTTACCAGGGTGGCGGCCGCGGCGTGGATCCGCAGCTGATGAGCTCGCTGCGCGACACCGTGCTGGGGGATTTTCGCCCGGACTTGACGGTGTATCTCGATCTGCCGCCGCTGGTCGGCCTGCAACGCGCACAGGCGCGCGGTCAGTTGGATCGCATCGAACAGGAGGCGCTGCCGTTCTTCGAGCGCACCCGCGCTCGCTATCTCGAGCTGGCGGCGCAGGATAAAACCATCGTCACCGTCGACGCCGCCCAGCCGCTGGAGCAGGTGACCGCGGCGATCCGTGACTGCGTCGGCCACTGGCTGCGGCAGCAGGAAGGCGCATAATGAACTGGTACCCGTGGCTGAACGGCCCTTATCGCCAGCTGGTTGGGCAGTACGCCGACGGCCGCGGCCATCATGCGCTGCTGCTGCACGCGGCGGCGGGCAACGGTGACGACGCGCTAGCCTACGGCCTGAGCCGCTGGTTGATCTGCCAGCAGCGCAACGGTGAAAAAAGCTGCGGCGAGTGCCACAGCTGCCGGCTGATGCTGGCGGGGAACCACCCGGATTATCACGTGCTGGCGCCGGAAAAGGGCAAGAGCAGCCTGGGCATTGAGCCGATCCGTCAGGTGATTGAAACGCTGTACGCCCACGCCCAGCAGGGCGGCGCTAAAGTGATTTGGCTGCCGCAGGCGGAACAGCTGACCGAGGCGGCGGCCAACGCGCTGCTTAAAACGCTGGAAGAGCCGCCGGAGAAAACCTATTTTCTGCTGGGTTGCCGTGAGCCGTCGCGGCTGATGGCGACGCTGCGCAGCCGCTGCCTGTATTGGCATTTGGCCAGCCCGGATGAGCAGCTCAGCCTGCAGTGGCTGGGCCGACAGGCGGCCGGCTCTCAGACGGACCGCCTCACGGCGCTGCGCCTGCACGACGGCGCGCCGCTGGCCGCCGAACAGCTGTTGCAGCCGCAGCAGTGGCAACAGCGCAGCGCCCTGTGCGCCGCGTTGAGCGCCGCGCTGCCGCAGCGCGATATGCTGTCGCTGCTGCCGGTGTTGAACCATGAAGACGTCGCCGAGCGCCTACACTGGCTGTGCGCGCTGCTGGTGGACGCGATGAAGTGGCAGCAGGGCGCGCATCAGTATGTATTGAATCAGGATCAGCAACCGCTGGTGCATCAGCTGGCCAGCCTGCTGAGCAGCGCCTCGCTGCAGCAGATCGTGCAGCAGTGGCTGAACTGCCGCCATCAGCTGCTCAGCGTGGTGGGCGTCAATCGCGAGCTGCTGCTGACCGAACAGTTACTTCGCTGGGAACAGATGCTTGGCGCCGCCGGCTATTCCCACCCTCATTCGCTGTAAAGTAAAAGAGTTAAACATTATGTTGTTAGTCGATTCTCATTGCCACCTTGACAGTCTGGATTATCAAACGCTGCACCAGAATGTGGACGATGCGCTGGCCAAGGCCAAAGCATGCGACGTCGGCTATGTGCTGGCGGTCGCTACCACGCTGCCGGGCTACCGTTCCATGACCGAGCTGATCGGTAAGCGCAACGACGTGGCCTTCTCCTGCGGGGTGCATCCGCTTAATCTGGAAGAGGGGTATGATTACGCCGAGCTGCGCCGCCTGGCGGCGGCGGAACAGGTGGTAGCGCTGGGGGAAACCGGGCTCGATTACTTCTACCAGAAAGACAATCTTGAGCTGCAGCAGGACTCTTTCCGCGAACATATCCGCATCGGCCGGGATCTGAACAAGCCGGTGATCGTCCACACCCGTGATGCGCGCGAGGACACGCTGGCGATCCTGCGTGAAGAGAACGCACAGGACTGCGGCGGCGTACTTCACTGCTTCACCGAAGATCTGGCCACGGCCGAAGCGCTGCTGGATCTGGGCTTCTACATTTCCTTCTCGGGCATCGTGACCTTCCGCAACGCTGAACAACTGCGTGAGGTGGCCCGCTATGTGCCGCTGGACCGCATTCTGGTGGAAACCGATTCACCTTATCTGGCGCCGGTGCCGCATCGCGGCAAAGAAAACCAACCCGCCTATGTGCGCGATGTGGCTGAATACATGGCGGTATTGAAGGGCGTCAGCCTGGAACAACTGGCCGAAGCGACCACCGCCAACTTTTCACGCTTATTTCACCTCGATCTGTGATCTTTGACCTAGGCTATAGCTGTAGGTCATTGTCTGCGTAATTTTTTTTAAGCTCGTAATTAATCACTGAAACGGGTAAGGTTCCTTCCCGTTTCAGGGTGATTGATGCGTGTTTTTTGGCCTTTTTTGCCAGAAAACAGCCGCTTTATGCAAAGTTACCGCGGCTCGATCATCGAAACGTGATTGTCATCAAACATTGCGCAGGCTATTTATTTTACTCTGCGTAATAAATTCAAGGGGTGCTCAGACACCCTGAATTGCAGGGGTTTTTCTCCCCCCCTTGCAGCGCGAATTATCGCGACAAGAAGTAGCAAAGCATTATTACTCAGGAGCACACTCAACTATGTTCAAGAACGCATTTGCAAACCTGCAAAAAGTAGGTAAATCGCTCATGCTGCCGGTGTCCGTGTTGCCTATCGCAGGTATCCTGCTGGGCGTCGGCTCCGCCAACTTTAGCTGGCTACCTGCGGTAGTCTCCCACGTGATGGCGGAAGCGGGCGGTTCGGTCTTCGCCAACATGCCGCTGATTTTCGCCATCGGCGTCGCTTTGGGCTTCACCAACAACGACGGCGTTTCCGCGCTGGCGGCGGTGGTGGCCTACGGCATCATGGTGAAAACCATGGCGGTGGTTGCGCCGCTGGTGCTGCACCTGCCGGCTGAAGAGATTGCGGCCAAACACCTGGCGGATACCGGTGTGCTCGGGGGGATTATCTCCGGTGCCATCGCGGCCTATATGTTCAACCGCTTCTTCCGCATTCAACTGCCGGAATACCTGGGCTTCTTTGCCGGTAAGCGCTTCGTGCCGATCATTTCCGGTCTGGCGGCGATCGTTCTGGGCGTAGTGCTGTCCTTCATCTGGCCGCCGATCGGTACGGCTATCCAGACCTTCTCGCAGTGGGCGGCTTATCAGAACCCGGTCGTGGCCTTCGGCATTTACGGCGTGGTTGAGCGTGCTCTGGTGCCATTCGGTCTGCACCACATCTGGAACGTACCGTTCCAAATGCAAATTGGTGAATTCACCAACGCGGCGGGCCAGGTATTCCACGGCGACATCCCTCGCTACATGGCGGGTGACCCAACCGCGGGCAAACTGTCCGGCGGCTTCCTGTTCAAAATGTACGGTCTGCCTGCTGCGGCCATCGCCATCTGGCACTCGGCCAAGCCGGAAAACCGCGCGAAAGTCGGCGGCATCATGATCTCTGCCGCGCTGACCTCGTTCCTGACCGGTATCACCGAGCCGATCGAGTTCTCCTTCATGTTCGTCGCGCCGATCCTGTACGTGATCCACGCTATCCTGGCCGGTCTGGCGTTCCCAATCTGTATCCTGTTGGGCATGCGTGACGGCACCAGCTTCTCGCATGGCCTGATCGACTTTATCGTACTGAGCGGCAACAGCAGCAAAATCTGGCTGTTCCCAATCGTCGGCATCGTCTACGGTCTGGTGTACTACACCATCTTCCGCGTGCTGATCGCCAAGCTGGATCTGAAAACCCCGGGCCGTGAAGACACCGCTGCCGAGCAGACTGCGCAGGGCGGTTCCGAAATGTCCGCGGCGCTGGTTCAGGCCTTCGGCGGTAAAGAAAACATCACTAACCTGGATGCTTGCATCACCCGTCTGCGCGTCAGCGTGGCCGACGTGTCCAAAGTTGACCAGGCGGGCCTGAAGAAACTGGGCGCAGCCGGCGTAGTCGTCGCTGGCTCCGGCGTGCAGGCCATCTTCGGCACCAAGTCCGACAACCTGAAAACCGATATGGACGAATACATCCGTAATCACTGATTCAGGCAGGGGAGTTGCCAAGGGAGGCGAAAGCCTCCCTTTTTTGTTGTTTATTTTATTGAAAAATATAAGTTTTATATTTTTGTTGACCACATTTTTACCCATCTGGTTTGCTTTGTGTCTGGCATCTCTATGAAAACAGATGATAAAAAACCCCGCTCAAAGGCGGGGCCGATTCATAGTGACAGGTTCAGCTGATCACGCCCATAGTGGGACGTTGGGAAGGCGTCTTGCGGGATAAAGTCGGGCGGTAATTCTTCGCGCGGGTCGCGCTTTGTTACCAGCTTTTCAACGCTGTTTAGCGTCGTGAACGTGATAATGCATTCGAAATTCTGACACTGATGATATTGGCGTATCGTCATTTCACTGAGACGGCGACTGGTGCGGGTGCGGGCCATAGTACCGCAGATCGGGCAAACAAACATGATGGCCTCCCATGGCGGGGGTTGAACTCCCCGTTATTATGGTCGTCAACGATACGCCGATCAGCTGGTACGGGCTGGCTCGCCAGTTCGGCCACGCCAGCTGGCACCAGTCGGCGCTGATATTCAAGCGTAACGTGCTGGCTGGTTGTTTCATCCCGCACAAGCTGCTGTCACGCCAGGCGTTCTCCGCCTTCGCCATGGATTGGGTGGTGTTCGGTAATGCTTACCTGGAGCTGCGCCGTAACGTGTTAGGCGGGCCGCTGGCACTGCACCACACGCTGGCGAAGTACACGCGCCGCGGCTCTGACCTGGATACTTACTGGTTTATCCAGGCGGGGTTTGATGATTATCAGTTTCCAACCGGCGCCGTCTGCCATGTGATCAACCCGGACATTCACCAGGAGATCTACGGCATGCCGGAATATTTCGCGGGCCTGCTATCCGCGAACCTTTCGCACTCGGCCGACACGTTCCGCAAGCTGTACTATGACAACGGCAGCCATGCCGGCTGTATCGTCTATGTCAACAGCGCCATCGCCGATCAGGAGAGCCTCGACAAGCTTAAGAAGACGCTGACCGACACGCGCCGCGGCGGGGCGTTCAAAAACATCCTGCTGCACGCGCCTAACGGCGGTAAGGACTCGGTGCAGATCCTGCCGTTTAGCCAGATCTCAGCCAAGGATGAATTCCTGGGCGTCAAGTCCGCCACGCGTGACGATATCCTCGCCGCGCACCGCGTGCCGCCGCAGCTGATGGGCGCCATGCCGGAAGGTAACGGCACCTTCGGCGACGTGGAGAAAGCGGCGCGGGTGTTCGCCATCAATGAGCTGACGCCCATCATGGAAGCCATGAAGCACGTCAACGACTGGATGGGGGAGGAAGTGATCCGCTTCAATCCGTATGCACTGCTCGATGTAGAGTAACCCCGGCGCTGCAGCACGGCCGCCGCTGTCTATGGCGGCCATCCCACATCAAGTAGCCCCATCACGCGCCACGCCTATCACTTCGAATCGTTCCCCACCGCCAGCCGCGCTATGCGGGCCGCTGGCGCGTTAACGCCTGTTCATCACCTCAATAGCATCACGACGGCGAGAGCCTCACAGCGACCCACTCAGGCAACACATGACCCCCTTCCCATACCCCAAAGCGCGCGCTTGCTCCCCCGCCTCGCCTGCGCGTCTCACACCCTCTTTTTTGTGCAAGATCCAAAGTAGATCGAACCCGCGCCAGCATTGGCGCAGGTTCGCAATAGTGGAGATCGAATTATTGTGCAAAATTGTGCACGTTTTTGCATCTATATGTAGACTGATTTATCAACCTATTTTTGCAACTACTGAATCAATTACTTTCTCTCTTTTTCTGACTCTAAATTGTACGTCTTCTTTATTAGTAATGATATCTAAGGCAATTTTTTCTAAGAAATCCTCATGTAATTTGCTCTTAACACTATTGAGGAAAAGTATTGTATCGCCCGCACTATCTTCAGATGTAATATCTTTTGCGCACTGGCTGCTAGGGTTGAGTTTATTATTCAAAATCAAAATTAGTGCAACAGCATAATCAGCAAAGGAGTACACTTCTGATATATATGAAATGCCTGACTCCCGTTCTCTTATGTTTATATCATCGAATGGGGTTACATAATCAAGATGCGGCGAAAAAAGGTTTGCGTAAGTCTCTTCAATATAATAAATGCCATTTATTGCTTCAGGGTGTGACCATGCCTTAATGCATTTAATAATTTCTTTTTTTTCATTTTCCATTTCATCTTCATCGTTATAATTTGATGATATATAATCGAGTCTGTTTAGTAGCAACGAAAAATAACATTTCATTGCCATTATTAGCATGTGATGACTTGCCTTTATTTTTCTATTTGCAGGGATTGAAAATCCGAATCGTTTAATTGTAAAGTGCTTTGATGCAATTAGAAAGAATTCGTAGTCACGTCTGGTAATCATTTTGGCTAGCCATGATAGGTATTTCCCAAGGTTTGTTTCATTGTTCCGGGAAGTTGTCACATGATAACCGAATGAGGTATTTAATTGATGGAGATATGTCTTAAAATCTTCTTTTTCTAAACGGTCGTATGGGTAATTTAGCATAAAGCTAAAGGCTTTACCATTGTCATTATAACTTGATTTTACGACACTATTAACAAATTTTTTAAAAAAATCACGCAATATGAATACATTCAATTGTTTTGTTTTGTTTTGTTTGTAGAAAAAGTCTTCTAGTTTAGATATGTTATCCGATATATTTCTTTCAGTGCTTAATGCTATAAATGAGTCTAATGAAAATTGAGTGAATAGATCTTTGCTGGAAATCATGGAACTATAAATACTTCTAAATGTGGAGCTTAATAATATTTTGTGATATTTGTAAAACTCCGGTTTTTCTTTTATTTCAAAGCAAGAGACTATTAACCTGCTAAGTTTTTTATCAGATATGCTTTTGTTACCGATAAGCGAGTAAGTTATCTTTATTTCACTGCCTTTGTGAAAGTGATCAATCATTATGCTTACAGATGTCGTGTCATCTATTTTTTTTATTTCATTAGATAATTTTTTAAATTTATTAATATTTAATTTTGATATTTTTTTATTTTCATCAAAAGAAATTGTCTCATAAGTTGCGCCGGGTGTTGATGATGTAATTGCTCTAATAGGGACGATGTTATTAAATTTATTGTTTATTTCGAGAAATTCCCTTGTGATAAGATACGGCTCTGCAACCTCATCGTCTAGAAGTTTTGTGCATAGCTTTATTTCGCTGAGCATAATCAGACCAGCTTGTTCATTATTTTCTATTACTTTATATAGAGAGTGGTAAATTCGTAGGTAATTTAAGAAAAATAAAAGAGATGCAATGATAGATATAAAGTAAACTATCAAGCCGCCACCAAAAGAGTAAAAGAAAATTCCATAAATCAAATATAATACAGAATTTAAACTGAAGCTTGAAAAATTGAAGTTTCTAAGTATTATTTTCCTGTTAACGGAGTGATAGGACTCTTCCACGGAATCTGAAATTTGGTTTATTATCATTCCAATAAAAGATATGGTGAGAGCAACCAGGGTGCCATGAATTGCCAGAACACCTATCCATGTGCTGTTAACCCATGATAATACTGTGGTTGCTGTCAATGCTGGTGAAATAAAAAGCCATTGACTCCCATATTCATTAATAAACCCCATGATGGTGATTGTTAGCCCAAAGAAGAATAATATAAAGAAAATGGCTAGTGAGCTTCGATTTTCTTTAAAGAAAAAGCTATTGTTTTTTGTGCTGGGTTGAATAATCATTTCAATTCTCTTGCTGGAGAGGTGAGTAAAATTTTTAATGCTGCAAATGACATTTCATGATTAAATTATTATTTCCCGTGTATTGGTGTGGGATTTGATAGCTAATTTATTTTACCCTTGTGCATAATTTAGATAATTCTTTGCATTGAATGTCAAGCTTGTTCAAAACAGGGTTTTGATCTAAAAAAAGCCACAAGAATCTAAACTCTTTTTGAACTGCATAAGGAATAGCCGGTTTTATAAAACCAATGTTTACTTTTGGTACGTTTAGATCCGTACCTTCTCTGTCCAAGTAATGAACGTCATCATATAACGCTTGAATTCTTGTATTCTTGTGAATCCTGGCTATCTGTTCAGTAACGAGTACACAAAATTTGTGTGCATTGGATATTTCAACACAGTATTTACCAAATGAGTCAGAAAATATATCTGGGTCAAAATATTTTGTAGTGCACAAAATGTAAGCATCATCTAATCTTCTTCTTGCTGTAATGTCCGCAAAGGAGTTTCCTCTCGACTCGGGGTCTACTCTAACCCCAGCCCATCTTAAGGCTTCAATTTGTTTTTTGCTTGGTTCATAATCATTCACTAAACTTATGCTATGTTTCCAAGTCGCTTCACCTTTATCACCTTGCTCTGCATTTTCATAATCTCGACAGGCATTAAGGGTGCTAATTCGTATTTTTCCTTGGCAAAACTCATTGGCATATTCTTCTTTATCAAAGAATCTGTATACTTTTCCTGTGTAGCCAAGGGACTGTAATTTTGTATTTACAATGATATTATTACTCATTTAATTATAACCTTTTAAACTTTCTAATGGGTAAGAATTTAAAGCTTACTCCAACTCTGGATTTTTTTCACTCTTCTCATCAAGTTTTTAACGCGCAGATCTCTTGCTCGCCTCTCTCGATATATAATACCGTCATGTCCGGCTCGATATTCGATACTTTGGATATTGACAGTGTGTCCCATGACTAGCCTTCGCAGTGCCGATCTGCTGATATCTATCCCGATTGTGTAAGCATAGTCATCCAATTTCTCGATTAAATTATCATGTTGTGAAGATAGCGCCCGTTCTCCTAGTGTAAGTGGTCGCTTTTCAGGCCTGCAGTTCAGTGTTTTCTGGTCCATATTTCTCAACCGCGTCAGTAAATCGCGCCGTTCTTTGTATCCCAACCTTTCAAAATCAGTACCTTTCGGCTCTCCATGTGCGGCAATCCCGGCCTCTAAACTGTTCGGATCTTGTTCAAGGGGACAGTTATTGCCACGAGTCCAAGGGGCGGAGGGGCCGCCCTGACGGTCAACGTCAAACCCGAAGCGATCGCCGCCGGTGGCGTCGGTCGCTGGGTTCGGGGTGTCGCTGGCCGTCTTGCGCACCATTTGCCAGTCGCCGGTGTGGGTGCAGATGCGGGAGTTATCGCCCAGGCGTGGCGACCAGATGCCATAGATTTGCGTGCCGTGATCGCCGTAGGTGTTGGGCTTGTCTGCCAGAGTGTAAGCGGTGCGGACAACGTGGTATTTGCGAGGAACCAACACGCCGCCCTGTTTACTGATGTAGGTCGCGAAGCAGCCGACGTCAGCGGCAGCCAGCACGGCGTCCATCTGCTTGTCGGCCAGCAACTGGGCGCCGGGCTTTCTCGGCTGTTGTGGATCTTGCTTCCGGTTGAGCTGTCCGGCTAGCAAACGCAATTCACGATAAGCCTGACGTGATGGAATGCCGAAGAAGCGGAACTGTTGCACGCGGTGCAGCGATGCCCAGGCGGTGACGTTCTCTACCGTGTCTTTCAGCGATTTGCCGGTCTCTTTGCTGATGGTGTCTTTCAGCCCGCGGCCGTCCACGTTCTTACTGATGTATTTCGCCAGATAGGACGTCGGCGTGCCTTTCCGCTTGGTGATCAGCTCGGCGTCAAAACGCGGCTTGATGTTCTTGCCCAGGCCTGGCCCCAGCTCGGCGCGGTCTTCACGAATGGCGAAATTGCGCATCAATGTGGTGATCGCCTTTCGGTCTTTCTTGCGCATAAAGCACAGCAGATGCCAGTGGACTGTTCCGTCGTGGTGCGGTTCAGCGACGCGCACGCCGTACCAGCGCAGCCCCTTGCGGTGCATAGCCTTGCGGATACCGGCGAACAGATTAACCAGGTAGTCGCTGGTTTCCCGCGGGGTGGTGTGGTTCCACTTCGGGTTAGGCTTTCCGCTCGACAGCGTCGCGTGATATTTCGACGGGCAGGTGATCGTATAGAAAACAGCGCAGTCGCCGCGCATTTCTGCCAGCAGTTCCAATCCTTTGGAGCAGGCCATCATTTCGTTACGGCGGTGTTTCGGGTTGCTGTTGCTGGCGGCGATCACGTCTTCCATCGATAGGGTGACGCCGTCGTCGTTGACCAGTTCGTGCGCCTTGAAAAACTCCATGGCTTTGCGGCGCTGTTCGCGCTTATGCAGCAAGGCGTCGTGGCTGATGTAGACGGATGCGTGTTTGCTTACCAGACAGACGGAGCGGAGCTGGGCTTCGCGCCATTCGCAGCGTAGCCGCCATAATTTGCGATACCACCAGTCCGAGCAGCGCAGGCGGGCCAGCGCACCGTGTATCAGGTGATAGGGGATCTCCGCGCGGCGGGTGCCTTGGTGCAGTAACGCATGATAGCCCGGCGGCTGTACGGACAACTTCGCCGCTTCATCGGCAACCAGGCGGTACAGCTGCAACAAATCATCCAGCGGGATGTTGTCGGGGTCGTCGACTATCTCTTCATAGAGATCGATAAATCGCAGTTCCATATGGGCTGCAACTTTCACGGCCAATCCTTTCACCTCGTCTTGGTACAGTTGAGGCAAATCCAATAGGGCGTCCAGGCCGTCGCGGCCTGCCATGTAACGAAATCCGATACTTTGCTGGCGGTTACGTACCGCCTCCAACCGTGCCAATTCGCTTTTTACGATGTCGCATAAAAACGCATTGGCCCGATCGTCGCCGTGTTCCCGGCGCAGATAATCGACCCGCTGTTGCAGCGGTTGGCGGATAAATTTTGGTTGAGCGTTCAGGTCTGCCTGGGCGGCCAGCGCTGGATCATGCTGTTGCATTGTCTTCGTCAGTTGGGCCTGGCCCAGCCGTTTTTCTTGGAGGAAGTCTTGCAGCTCAGGGTCGCGTTCTTCGGTGTTGAAAAATTTGCGCCAGGCGGCTTCGGCCAGAGCTTCTTTGTGTTCGGCTAGGTCACGGCGCTCGTTAGCGTACAGAGCGATGATATCGGCCAGCGATTGCAGATTTGGGGAGGGCTGGAATGGTTCATCCAAATAAGGGTTCACTGCTGGGCGCGGTGCGTTCCAGGAGAAGGAAAAATTAGGGGCAACCGCGCCGCTGCCCGGATAGGGTAGCGGCGGGGATGGCTGGCGTCGTCCGCGTGAGTTATTCGTCACTCGGAGTTACCTGCCCCTATCTTTTGATACCAGCCGATACCGGTATCTTGTGGTCTCATGGTTGCGATGATCTCGCCAGCATCTGCACGGCTGGCAGCTTTAGCGCTGACCGACCGGCGGGCAGTGAGCGTGGTGATAGCAAAATCGGAGTACAGCGCCTTGGCTGTGTCTGTCTCGCTGTTCGACGCTACGACGTGACGGCCGCGTTTAGCGGCGATGCGCAGCATGCGGGCCAGCTTTTGCTGCTGCTCGTTGGTAAAGCCGTCAGTGTGATAGCTGGTAAAGCTGGCGGTGGCGCTGGCTGGGATGTAAGGCGGATCGCAATAAATCACGTCGCCGGCCTGGGCCATCCTGATCGCTTCCGGGAAGGTACAGCACAGGAATACCGCTTTTTTGGCCTGCGCCTTTTCCGCGAAGGCTCTGGTCTCGTCTTCTGGAAAGTAGGGCGCCATTCGATGACCGAACGGCGAATTGAACTCGCCGCGCAGGTTGTAGCGGCATACACCGTTGAAGGTGTGGCGGTTCAGGTAAAGGAACTGCGCGGCGCGATAGATGAAATTGCTGTCACAGCACAGATTGAAGTCGGCCCGCACAGCGTAATATCCAGCCTCGCTGGCGTGCTCCTTGAACAGGTGGCGCGCTTCGCGGATCAGCACCTCAGGATGGTTTTTTGCGACGTTGTGGAAATTGATCAGATCGCTGTTGATATCGCACAGCAGATAACTGTCATAGTCGGTATTGAGGAATACTGCACCGGAGCCGACGAACGGCTCAACCAGCCGTTTCCCTTCCGGCAGATGCTGGCGCAGTGTGTCGATGATACGGGCTTTGCTGCCGAGCCATTTAAGGGCGGGCTTGTTCATGGGTTACCTCTGATATGTCGTGCTTTGGCTTCATGGATTTCCTGGCAGGTAACGCAGCGCGTTACGCCATGAACGAGAGCGCGGCGTGCTTCTGGTATCGGTGCATCGCAGGTTTCGCAAGTGAACGCAGAAGGCCCACACGGCTGTGGACGAGCGCTAGCGATTTGAGACTCAAGAACCAGTTGATGCCGCTCCTGAGCTATATCGATTTGGTCAGCCATTGTTGTTCCTAGTCGTAATTGCGTTGTTCTGGCGGCAAACACTGCCGATTGAATGCACGGCAAAATTTGCAATAGCGGTAGATAACCCAGCCAACCAATCCCATGGAGATAACCGCCCAAACAGCAGCGAGTGAGAAGAAGAACGCCATCATTGCGTTGTCTCCGGCTTGGTTTCGTTGGCGGAGGGGCGGCGAAGGTTGATCCAGTCTTTTAGCGCACTGAATACCTGGTCGCGGGAGGTTTTATCGGCCGCAAGGCGATCAAGTTTGCTCTCTAACAGCTCAAGTAATTGCAACCGTTCAGAACTGCGCGCATTCATAAAAGCTGTGTGTAATTCGTCATCGTGCATAACCCCTCCTGAATATAGGGTGTGAGAATCCCGCCACCTTGAAGCGACATTTTGTAGAGAACGTTATTTTTATATTTCAGTGAGTGCGCTAATTACTCACTGGAATATATGCCGGTTTTTAACCATGCCGGCTCATGGGAAGGGCAATCTATTTATCTGCTCTATTGCAGCCCACGCTTTTATAAGGACGCGACCAGATTTTAGTGATTGCCCAGAACGCTCCGGGATTACGCGCCCGGCCGCGTTGTGGTATCTTCGCCATGCCCACCAGGTTCTGGCAGGAACATGGGCATGACAACCACCCACCACAAGAAGGAGCCTCTATGGGCGACAATGACAATTCGCAATCTCGCGATAAATCCGATGACTTCCACGTGTTGCATAAACCTGAGCCACCGGAGGATGATGACGAGGAGTAAATTTTTATGGCACAACAGCCGACTGAGTATGCTTTGCGCTTCCGCATTTGGTACAGCTATTGGCTGGAGGTGATGACAGAAACTATTAACCGCAGAATTGATCTTACGGCTAATGCTGTGATGCTTATTCTTGGCGCTGGTATTTTTGCTAACAGCGGGCTCAGTCAGTTGTTTGGCGCTATAGTCGCAATTATTAGTGGTATTCGAGTTGCCTTTCAGCATGGAAAGAAATCCGAAGCTGCGCGTCAGCAGGCTAAGCGATATCTTTCGCTTATTAACGAAATGCATAACCTCAGTGTTGATGAGATGAACGCGCGCGTTAATATGCTTGAAGAGTTTGACAGTAATGCTCTCTCCAGCCTTTTTAACCCGGCAAGAAATCGAGCTATGATTTCGCTTGGTAAAAAGAAGCATCATGAAAAACTCTCCATTGTTGAACGTCTCGTTTCTGCTCTTGCTGGTGGCGTACCGCGTTAAACCTTTCCCCATTTGAGAGCGCATCCCGTGACGCCAATCACCCACCGTTAATGGAAGGGATGCACTCTCAGATGGGCCGGGTTAACCCGGCTCATGCAGATAATCCAGGTTGCGGAATATCGCCGTTGTTGCAGCGCATGATTAGGCGATCGATAACGGCGGCGGCCGGGCCATCGCCAGCGGCTTCTGCGGTGCTCAGTAAACCGGTCAGGCCAATGCACAGGCGGAAAGCGTAATCGTTCAGTGATACCTGACGTACCTCTGGCGCGGTGGCGGTCGCCATCTGCAAGTTGGCCGTTTTGGTGTGGTAGTGCTGCAGGAGTTCCTCAATGAGGATCTTGTAAGGCTGTTTCATTTTCTTCCCCGAGCTTTGACCATGTTGTCGACTGTGCGCATGGCTTCCGCCAGTGCGAAATCACGACCGAAATAATCCCCGTTGCTCATCAGTTGGTAGGCCGTGCGGTTCGTTTCGCTATGGCGCGGGCACTTATGGATAGTGAACCCACGGTAGACGAACGTGTGCTTCGAAAGCTGGATTAGGGCGCGCGGTTGCATCTCTGTCATGAGCGACCTCCTCAAGAGCCCATATGCGCGACAAACTTCTCCGCGTGACGTTTGGCATTCAGGTAGATGGCGTAAAGATTGACCCGGCGCTTGGCGCCTGGACGAGCTTGTAAAATCGGTAGGGCGCCGGTGTCGGCCTGAGTGCGGATCGTTTGCGGATTCTTACCAATGCGGCGCGCGTAATCAGAGATCGATTCCTCTAACAGGTCACCGAATGGGTAATCTGCAGGTAATTGATTTTCCCTCACTCCAATCACCTTTTTTTGTCGGTTTTTGTTCATAGTGATACCCTTTAAGATCACGCAGATTTCAGTTATTGAAGGTTCATAATTATGAACCAAGGTGACTTTAGTTCATAGGAATGAACCATGTCAAGCACTCTAGGCGACAAAGTGAAGGCGATCCGTAAGAGCGAAGGGGTCAGTCAGAGCGAATTTTGCGAAATAACAGGCATTTCGATCAGCACCGTGAAGAAGTATGAAACCGGCTTGATAGAGCCTGGTGGTACGACATTGATGAAGATTACGAGCAATGCGCGTTTCAAAAAATACACGATGTGGCTGATGACAGGGGATGTCGCGCCGGAAATCGGACAGATCTCTCCTGCTCTCTCCCCTGATGGACACGACAGCACATCCAACCACCAAAAAGGCCAGAAGGCTGGTTAACTGCTTGGCGTATAAAGAATTCGTGGGGTAAAGGTGGGATTTGTGCTGAAAGGAGTCTCTGGGGATGAGTATTAAGTCTCTTGGCGCTGACGGTTACATGGTGGATGTACGACCACAAGGTAGAGACGGGAAGCGCGTCCGCAAAAAGTTTAAAACGAAGTCTGAAGCGCAACAGTTCGAGCGCTGGGTGATTGCGACACAGAACAACAAAGAATGGCTCGATAAGCCCGCTGACCATCGCCCATTAACAGACCTGATCGATCTGTGGTGGAACCATCACGGCCAGCACCTGAAAGACGGAGTGAAGAGAGCGCAGAAATTGCGTGTCATGGCGGAGAAAATGGGGCAACCCAAAGCGAGCCAGATCACCCGCACTTTCTTCGCCGACTACCGGGCGCTGCGATTTGCTGAAGGCAAGAAAGCCAAGACAGTCAACCTTGACCAGGAAATGCTGGGTGGCGTGTTCTCCGTTCTCATCGAACTGGGGCATTACCACGGCGAGCACCCGCTCAAGGCCATGAAGAAAATGAAGCTGCCTGCGCAGGAAATGGGGTTTCTTACCCAGACCGAGATCGCCGCGCTGCAAGAGCGGCTTGAGGGCGATCACCTGAAGGCAGTTAGGCTTTGCCTGGCTACGGGCGCCCGCTGGGGTGAAGTGGCGAAACTGCGAAAGGAAGAGGTGATTGGCAACAAGGTCACCTACCTAAACACCAAGAACAACAAGAACCGGACGGTGCCGATCTCGCCCGAACTCTGCAAAGAGATCACCTGCGGCGTGAAGTCGGGGCCGCTGTTCAACGATCTGAATTATCCCTATGTCCGGCTGTGCGTGAAGGAAGTCGCGCCCGGCCTGCCGGCGGGTCAAGCGGTGCATGTGCTGCGGCATACGTTCGCCAGCCATTTCATGATGAATGGCGGCAACATTCTGGCGTTACAGCGGATTTTAGGGCATTCAAGCATTTTGCAAACAATGGTTTATGCGCATTTTGCGCCGGACTATTTAGAAGACGCGGTGAGATTTAACCCACTAGTAAACGTAAAGGAGAGCGTTGCCCATGTCTGATAATATTGAAGTGCCTAAAGAAGGTTTGTATGTATCCACAATTCCGGGTGGAGAACGTTTGGTTGTTGTTGATGTAAACGTGGTAGAGGATGACGATGATGAAGAAGGGGATGAAATCTTTTTCTTGGTAACATTCGTTAATGAAGGCGATGAGGGTGACATGTCAGCGCCAAGTTGGGAATTCGATTCCACTGAATGGCGGGAACATGTTGCGAGAGAGAAACTAGAATTTGTTGGCTAAGGTGTATTCACTCAGACTTGGGCTGAAAACATTCTCTGGCAGCACACAATCAAATCTGACAGTCTGCTCTAAGCGAAAAGGAGGCATACGCTTTAGTATAAATGACATTTAGTCATCACACTTTTGGTAGTTTGCCTTGGGTGCTCTTTAAAAGAATAAATAATTTAACGACTGAATCATTTTTTTCATGTAGGCTATAGTCTATTTAATTGAATGATTTCTATAAAAAATCAGATGAACATCATCATTAATAATTTAAACGGAGAGTGATTAATGATAAGCAAGACTACGCACGAACAATTAAATATTGACGAATCATGTGATCATTATATAAATAATTTAGGTTATACGGAGTTGAATGTGTCAGGCCCATTAGGGAATAGAGTTTTTCTCAGTTCGTGCGGAAATGTAATAGTTAGAATAGGGCATGATGTGGGTTATGATATTTTTGCATCATCAGTTATGAATGGGAGCCTTGTTTTGTCTAATGTCGTGAAAATATATGACCATTGCAAAATAAATCGCTCCAACGATGTGTTTTATACCATTACCGAAATGGAACGTTTAGATGAATTAAACGCGCAAGAAATATCGGGACTGAATGCTTGGAGAGTAAAGATTGAAAAAGAACTCAATCAACCCAGTGGTTTAATTGACCCGTACTATCTTTTGAGTGATTTTGTTACTCTTTTCAAATTTATTAATGGTTACAGTAATCAAACATTAACACATGATTACTTGCAAAGTAAAAATATCATGAAGAGAGGCGGGGAATTTATTATAATTGATCCAATTGCATAAATCTCATGAATTTTTTACTATATAAACACAACATGCCAGAAAATTTTTATTTTAGTTTGTAGAGTTAATTAATAAAACCAAAAGTCTTTATATTCCTAGCCGTTATCCAAAAAATTACTGTTCCAGCAATGTTCGTCTCTTGCTCGAGGCGGACATGCGTGCGACATGATCCGCTCTGAGCGAGGAGCGGAAGTTAGAGGCTTTTAATTTCCTTTTGGGGTGGGAAGTGAAGTATTGCAGTTTCTAAAAATCATATTTTTCCAAAAGGGTAGATTTATAAACATTGCATTTATTTAATTCATATTTTGAGCATATAGCTTTTACACTGCTTTCATAAGGTTCAGATACAAAAGGAGAGATAACTATATCATGAATCATTTCGTTAATATCTACATTAACAAAATGTGGTTTTATGGTGTATTTTTCCCAGTAATCACTAAATACTATATTTTGAGGGTTAAGTAAATCATGTTCATCAGGCTTGTGATAGAGTCTGACTTCTTTTTCATGTTCATATTCTTTTCTTTTGAAAAGAATGCTGGCAATGGCCTTATCACCATCCGTAAGCTCCTCTTCCATTAATTTAGTGTCGTCAAAATCTAAATACTTTATTCTATCTAAGAAGACAAGTTTATCATTATCCACTGACTCTATTGATTTTTTTAGTGCGCCAACAGTGGTTTTGATTGCTATAGATTTCCCGTTGTCACCGTATAACTTCCACATTGCTTCTGATTCAAATTGACTTTCGTACCAGCAGCAAATGCTTTGACGATCACGAGATTTTTCTTTCATTAACTCAATCCTTCGATTAGAGGTAACATTCCATGTTCTGATAGAGTCTTTCATTTCACTAGACATCTCTTTATCATCTTGATAAAAATTATTACGCATGGAGCGCAAAGTGTTTTCCATGCGTATATGAAATTTTTTGGGAAGGTGACCTTCTAAAGGATCGCTATTTTTGAAATATGATATTGGAGAAAGAAATATTGTCTTGGAATCAATTAGGTTGACGAATTTCTCAAGACTCATGTAACGCCATAGAATAAGGTTATCTAGAAGCTTAGGGGCGATTGATATTTTGTTTTTTAGTTTCATTTTCTGTAAGTATCTTTGTAATTTGATTGTATTAATAAATATCAGTTTATTTGTTTAATAAAAATACAGAGTGTATGGTTTTTTTAAAGTTATTTATTTCCCATAAAAAATGGTTAAGTTAATTTTTTAAATAAAAGAGCAACGTCCACTTCTGGCACAGAGCTGCCTTATTGGCTTAGGTTAAGCTATGTCTGTGGCAATGTCAGCTCAAATCTGAGCTAATTCAGCTAAGGTCATGATCCACAAATTGCCCAAAACCCCTACGCTACACCCATTTTAAGCACGCAGTTACGGGCATCTAAATTGCTGATAATCCTTTAACTACTTGTTTTTCCTAACCACAAAATGGCGGCGAAAGCCTCCCTTTTTTATTGCCTGCCGTCAGGCACCGAGCCGCTGTTCGAGTTCGGCGAGAGAAGGGAGGAACCAGACCTGTTCGCTGCGGTTGGCTTCACGCACAAAATCTTGCAGCGCGTTGCTTTGCGCCAGCCAGGGGGTGATATCGCCCAGCAGTGCCACGCGCAGGCGGTAGTTGATGAATTTCTGCAATACGGCGCCGGCCATGCCGCTTCTGAGTTGGAAGAAGGCGGCGTCGAGGCGGTTGACGGGGAGGGCAATCATCCCGGCATCGTGTTCAAAGGCGGGCGCGATAAACGGGCTGACGTCGTTTTCGTCTTTCAACGGCGGCCCGGCTTCGGCGAAAACCACCAGGCGCCGATCATGGATTTGCCGCACGGCGTAGCTCATCGGCGCTCCGGCAGTCAGGGTTTGGCGTGCTTTTGCAGGTAATGCTCGAACACCGCCAGCGTTTCGTCCGAGATATGGTGTTCAATCCCTTCGCTGTCCAGCTCGGCGGTTTCGCTCGGCACCCCGACGCACATCAGCAGATCGACCACGATGCGGTGACGGCGGCGCACCTTCTGCGCCAGCTGCTCGCCTTCTTCCGTTAAAAACACCCCGCGATAAGGGCGCGATTCCACCAGCCCGGCGCTTTTCAGCCGCGCGATATTTTTGATCGCCGTCGGGTGAGACACGCCGAAGCGGCGCGCGATGTCGGTGGTTCTGGCTTCGCGGGTGCTTTGCAGCAAATCGGCGATCAGCTCAACGTAATCTTCGATCAGCGCATTGGACTGCGCTTCGCGGGCGCGGCTAAAACGCAGGGCGTGCTCGGCCTCGTCCGGCATGTCGGTCTGGGCGTGGCGGTCGGCGTTATCTGGCGCGCGGGTAACCATAGCGTGGGGCGTCCTGTAAGCATAAAAATGGCATCTCCCGGCAATACGGGGAGGGTTGCCCTAAGTTAGTCCAAATAGCACACATTATCAATTCGATGCCACGCATTGTGGTAGTTAGAAATATCTCTACACAAAGCCAATGAATTTCGCCTGTTGCATAAAGTGTAGCCGATGCTACATTGTCAGCATGATAGGTGGAAAAATAACCAGTGAAAGATTGAGGGTACTTCATGCGTGATGCGGCAACCACTCCATCGTTAACCGAACGGACCAACATTGCGATTGGCGCCGCCCTTGCCGGACGCAAGCGCGGCGCCTTTACGCCGTTGCTGTTCGCCGGCCCGGCGGTGATTGCCTCTATTGCCTATATGGATCCCGGCAACTTCGCCACCAACATTCAGGCCGGGGCGAAATACGGCTACAGCCTGCTGTGGGTGGTGGTGATGGCCAACCTGATCGCCATGCTGTTCCAGGCGCTGTCGGCCAAGCTGGGCATCGTCACCAACCGCAATCTGGCGGAGATGTGCCGCGACCAGTTTTCACGGCCGGTAGTGATCGGCATGTGGCTGCTCAGCGAAGTGGCGGCGATGGCCACCGATCTGGCGGAGTTTCTCGGCGGGGCGATCGCGCTGGCGCTGCTGTTCCATATGCCGCTGCTGGCGGGAATGGGGGTGACGGCGGTGATCACCTATGCGCTGTTGATGGTGGAAAAAAAAGGTTTCCGCCCGGTCGAGCTGATGATCGGCGGCCTGGTGGGGATCATCGCGCTGTGTTACCTGGTCGAGATGTTCATCGTACCGGTGGACTGGCAGGCGGCCGGGATCGGCATGGTGACGCCGCAGCTGCCGGACGCGCAGGCGTTGACCATCGCCGTTGGCATTATCGGTGCCACCGTGATGCCGCACGCCATTTTTCTGCATTCGGGGCTGACCCAGCACCGCAGCCCGGCCAGCGATAACGGCGAACGGCGCAAGCTGCTGCGTTTCTCCAATATTGAGGTGGTGATCGCGCTGGCGCTCGCCGGGTTGGTGAATATCGCGATGGTCATCATGGCCTCGAGTGCCTTCCACGCCGGTAACAGCGACGTGGCCGAAATTGGCACCGCCTATCATACGCTGACGCCGCTGTTCGGTGCGGCGGCCGCCGGCATCTTCCTCGCTTCGCTGATCGCCTCCGGCATTTCCAGCTCGGTGGTGGGCACCATGGCCGGGCAAATGATCATGCAGGGCTTCGTTGGCTTCCGCATTCCGGTGTGGGTGCGCCGCCTGGTCACCATGGTGCCGGCGTTTATCGTGGTGGCGATGGGCGTCAACGCCACCGACGCGCTGGTCTACAGCCAGGTGGTGCTGAGCCTGGCGCTGCCGGCCCCGATGATCGCGCTGGTGATGTTTACCCGCCGCCGCGACATCATGGGCGAGTTCGCCAACGGCCGCTGGACCAGCCTGGCGGCGGTGGTCGGCACGGTGGTGATCGTGCTGCTCAACGTGGTGCTGCTGTTGCAGACCTTCGGCGTCGAGATCCCTGGGCTGGGGTGATCTTATGGGCCGCGCGGGGTGCGGCCGCGTCGCTAAATTAAATTATAAATTCCCCACGCCACCGTCCATCTGCAGCTCGGCGCCGACCATAAATGCCGACTCGTCCGCCGCCAGAAACACCGCCGCTTTGGCCAGCTCCAGTGCGCTGCCCATGCGGCCGATCGGCACCAGCGCGCGGATATCGTCGCGCAATGCCTGCTCATCCGCTTCCGCCAACCCCAGCTTACCCAACGCCGGGGTTTCGGTCGGGCCGGGGCTGAGGCCGTTGACGCGAATGCCGCGCGCGTGCAGCTCGCCGGACAGCGTTCTGGCCAGCGACAGCAAGCCGGCTTTGCTGGCGGCATAGGCGCTGCTCTGCGGCAGGCCGATATGGGCGCTGACCGAACCGCACAGGATCACCGAAGACGGGTTGGCCAGCAGCGGCAGCAACGCCTGGATCAGAAAAAACGGCCCCTTCAGGTTGATGTCCATCAGCCGCTGATAGCTCTGCTCATCCCACTCCTGCAGCGGGCGATGCGTAACGTCGCCGGCGTTGATGTACAGCACGTCCAGCCGCGGCCACCGTTGCCCCAGCCGCTGCGCCAGGTCGCGCTGCTGCGGGATATCGCCGGCGTCGCTCAGCAGCAACAGCGCCTTGCCCGCCAATGCCTGGCCCGCCGCGTCCAGGGCGCTTTGGCTGCGCCCGGTGATCGCCACCGTCGCGCCCTCGGCGATGAACTGGCGGGCGGTTTCCAGCCCGATGCCGCTGGTGCCGCCGGTAATCAATGCGTATTTGCCTTGCAGTCGTGACATAACCGATTCCTCTTTAGTGTCAGTTGCGGCATTATTTGCGCTATAGTTCCTTTTGCATAGTAGGCACCTTTTGGATACTAAAGGGCGAGGTGGGATGAAATGACGGCGCAAACGCCATTAGCGGCGGAAAATAATTTGGCGGCGTTGCCGATGCCGGGCGAATCCTGCCCGATGGTGGACTTCGTCAATCTGGTGTCGGGCAAGTGGGCGATCCCCATCCTGTACCGGCTGATCGTGATCGACGGCCCGGTGCGATTCAGCGAGCTGCAGCGGGCGGTGGCGCCCATTGCGCAAAAAGAGCTGACGCGCCAGCTGCGGCTGTTCGAGCAGCGCGGTCTGGTGACGCGGCGGGTATTTCCCGAAGTGCCGCCGCGGGTGGAGTATCAGGTCACCGCGCTCGGCAAATCGCTGCGGCCGACGCTGGACTCGCTGGCCGAGTGGATGCGTCGGCACGCGCCGCAGCTGATCGGCGGCTAGTCGCCGATGCCCGGCGGGTTGATGGCGGAGCGCTCGACCTTTTCGTCGCCTTCGCCCCAGCGCTCCAGCACCTGCGCGTATTCGCCGCTGACGATAACGCCGTTGATGGCGGCGTTGACGGCGTTGACCAACCCGTTGCCTTTCTTGCTGGTGACCGCGACGTAGGCCACGCTGGGGCCGATGCCGACCATTTTGGTTTTGCCGGTCAGCGCCGCCTTGTAGGCGCCGGTGGAGTGGGGGCCGAAGAACGCGTCGGCGCGCCCGGACTGAATGCTCAGGTTGGTGGCGGCGTCGTCGGTCACATAGATCGGCTGCACCGGCGGCAGCCCGGCGGCGCGGTTCTGTTTATCCCATCCCAGCAGAATGTTTTCCTGATTGGTGCCGGATCCGACGATGATCCGCAGCCCGGCGACGTCCTGCGGCCGGTTGATCGAGGTGATGTGGCTGGTGGATTTGACGTAAAAGCCCAGCGTGTCCACCCGATAGGTCGCGAAGTCGAATTTGGTCTTGCGCTGTTTGGTGACGGCGATGTTGAAGATCGCCGCATCGTATTTGCCGGCGCTGATGCCCAGCGGCCAATCTTCCCAGGAGGTGGGCACCAGATTCAGCGCCAGCCCGAGGCTGTCGGCCACCAGGCGGGCGATGTCCGGATCGCTGCCGATCAGCGTTTTATTGTCTTCGGCGAACAGCGCCAGCGGCGGGGAGTTCTCGAACGCCACCGCCACCGTCAGCTTGCCGGGCACCGCAAAGTGAAAATTCGCCGGAATCAGTGCGATAGCGGCCGGGTTCGGCTCTGCGCGCATCGGCTCTCGGTTAGCCTGCAGATCGATACCGCCCGCCGGGGCGGCCTGAACGGCGGCGCTCAGCAACAGCGCGCACAGCGCCGAAATCCTCAGTGGCATAACACCCTCTACTCTTTGCTAATCATGGGGTTACTATTGGCGGCGGCATGGGGCAAGTAAAGCAACAATAGTGAATAACCAAAGTGAAAAGATGCACAAGCGGGGCGCCGGCCTGCGCGAATCTGCAGCACTCGACGCGGAAAGTGCGCAATCAGGTTGAAAGCAGTAGAATTTGTCACTCATACTGCGTACAGCTAATTGTGTAAAAAGGAACGCCAGATGGCCGAAGAAACGATTTTCAGTAAAATTATCCGACGCGAAATCCCTGCTGATGTGGTTTATCAGGATGAACTGGTCACCGCTTTCCGTGACATCTCCCCTCAGGCACCCACCCATGTGCTGATCGTTCCCAACGTGCTGATCCCAACCGTCAACGACGTGACCGTGGAGCACGAAGCCGCGCTGGGCCGCATGATCACCGCCGCGGCGAAGATCGCCGAACAGGAAGGCATCGCCGAAGACGGCTATCGTCTGATCGTCAACTGCAACCGCCACGCCGGTCAGGAGGTCTATCATATTCATATGCACCTGGTCGGTGGCCGCTCGCTGGGGCCGCTGTTGTCACGTTAAGCGAGGAAATCATGCGCGGTAAAAAAACTCTGCGTGGTCTGGTGGCGTTGGCGTTGCCCGCCGCGTTGCTGATGGGGTGCAGCTCGCCGTCCGGCATCGCGGTCAATCAACGCCAAACGGTGGTGATGGATCCTTCGGTGCTGACCGCCGGCATTTTGGCCGATACGCCCTCGATTTCGAACGCCTCCGGGCGGGTGATGGCGACCTCGGTGCTCAACAACAGCCAATCGACGCCGGTCACCGTGCATTATCGTTTCTATTGGTACGACGCGCAGGGGCTGGATATTCGCCCCTTCGAGAAACCGCGCGAGATCGTCGTGGCGCCCGACTCGGACGCCAAAATCTACTCGATTAACGGCAACCTGGACGCCAAAAGCGCGCGTCTGTATCTGTACCTGTAAGCGCTTGCCAGGTTTGGAGAAAAAGCATGAAAAAGTACGTCTTAGTGGCGCTGGCCGCATTAACCCTGAGCGGCTGTCTGTCGCGTCCGCCTGAGCCGGATCAGCCGCCGCCGCCGGTCACCGTTGAGCCGGATCAACCGAAGCCGCCGGTCGAGCAGCCACAGCCGCCAACCACCGAGCCAGTGCCGCAGCCGCCGAAAATCCAGCAGCTTGACTGGCTGGGCAGCGTTCAGCCGCTGGTGGGGCAGATGCTGAAGGCCGATGGCGTCACGGCCGGCAGCGTGCTGCTGCTGGACAGCGTCAAGAACAATACCAACGGTTCGCTGCAGATGGGCAAAGCCACCGCGGCGCTGTACAAGGCGCTGGCGTCGAATTCCACCTTCAGCGTGGTGCCGGAAGCGAAGCTGACCAGCGCCCGACAAACGCTGGGCCTGTCGGCGGATGACAGCTTCGGTTCGCGCAGCAAGGCGATTGGCCTGGCGCGCATCGTCGGCGCGCAGTACGTGCTGTACAGCGACGTCAGCGGCGACGTGAAGTCGCCGGCGTTGGATATGCAGCTGATGCTGGTGCAAACCGGCGAGATCGTCTGGTCGGGCAATGGCGCCGTTAAACGCTGAGGCCGCGCTGCGACGATTGATGGAAACCAGACTGCCGGCGGTGAATACCGCCGGTTGTCATTTCAGCCCGGTGCAGGGGCTGACCGGCGAGAGCTGGCGCATCGACGGCGCGGGCATCACGCTGTTGGCGCGGCAGCACAGTGCGGAAAAACGCGCGCTGGGCGTGAGCCGCCGGCGGGAAGCGCGGGTCTTGCGCCGCTGCGCGCCGGGGCTAGGGCCACGGGTTTTCGCACAGAATAATCAGTGGCTTATCCTTGAATGGCTCGAAGGTGACGTCGTCACAGATGCCGAGTTTGCGGCGCTGAATCAGCGTGGCGAGCTGGCGGCGATGGCGGCGGAACTGCACCGGCGGCCGCTCAGCGGTTACCGACTGGATCTGCGACGGCAGTTCCGCCGCTACTGGCAGCAGCTGGATAGGCGGCGTTTAACCCCTGACTGGCTGCGCCTGCAGCGTCATTTTTTACGCAGCGCCTTACCACGGCCGCTGCGCCTGGCGCCGCTGCACATGGACATCCATCCGGGCAATCTGCTCGCCACCGGCGAAGGACTGCGGCTGATCGACTGGGAATATGCCGCCGACGGCGACGTGGCGCTGGATATCGCCGCGCTGTTTCGCGGCAACGGTTGGTCGGCCGGCCAGCAGCAGCGCTTTTTGCAGCACTACGCGCGCCAGGGCTATCACGACGTCGCCCGGCTGCAGACGCAGGTGCACCGCTGGCTGCCGTGGGTCGATTATCTGATGCTGCTATGGTTCGAAGTGCGCTGGCAGCAGAGCGGCGACGCCGAATTTTTGCGCTGGGGCGCGGCGGTGCGCCGGCGGCTTTGTTTATCATCATCCGAATTCTGAACGAACAATAATGAAGTGAGGTGCCCGTGGGCCCAGTAATGCTAGATGTCGCCGGCTACGAGCTGGATGCAGAAGAACGCGAAATTTTGAAACACCCGCTGGTTGGCGGATTGATCCTGTTTACCCGCAACTTCCACGATGCGGAGCAGCTGCGTGAGCTGGTGCGCCAGATCCGCGCCGCCTCGCACGATCGGCTAGTGGTGGCGGTGGATCAGGAGGGCGGGCGCGTACAGCGCTTCCGCGAGGGCTTCACCCGCCTGCCGGCGGCGCAGTCGTTCGCCGCGTTGCACGATGCGCAGGAAGGCGGCCGGCTGGCGCAGGAGGCCGGCTGGCTGATGGCGGCGGAAATGATCGCACAGGATATCGACATCAGTTTTGCGCCGGTGCTGGACATCGGCCACGGCAGCGCGGCGATCGGCGAGCGTTCGTTCCACAGCGATCCGCAGCAGGCGCTGGCGATGGCGGAACGCTTTATCCTCGGCATGCACAGCGCCGGCATGAAAACCACCGGCAAACACTTCCCGGGGCACGGCGCCGTCAGCGCCGATTCGCACAAGGAAACCCCGCGCGATCCGCGGCCGCTGGCGCAGATCCGTGAGCACGACATGGCGATCTTCCGCGAGCTGATCAACCGCCAACTGTTGGACGCTGTCATGCCGGCCCACGTCATCTATACTGAAGCGGACCCGCGTCCGGCCAGCGGCTCGCCTTACTGGCTGCAGCAGATCCTGCGTCAGGAGCTGGGCTTCGACGGCGTGATTTTCTCCGACGATCTGTCGATGGAAGGCGCCGCCATTATGGGCAGCTACGCCGAGCGCGGCCAGGCGGCGCTGGATGCCGGTTGCGACATGATCCTGGTGTGCAACCACCGCGAAGGTGCGGTCAGCGTGCTGGATAACCTGTCCCCGGTCAAAGCAGAGAAGGTGAAGCGGTTATATCATCGCGGTCAGTTCACCCGTCAGGAACTGCGCGACTCCGAGCGCTGGCAGCAGGCGCACAAGGCGCTCAGCGCGCTGAGCGAACGCTGGGAGGAGCACAAGCAGCGTTCGCAAGGGTGAATCCAGGCGCCGCATCGCGGCGCAGAGCGGAAATGATGAGGGCCGCGCCCGCGGCCCTTGGCTTGTTGCGAGGATCCACATGATTATCTATTTGCACGGCTTCGATTCCACCAGTCCCGGCAATCATGAAAAGGTGTTACAGCTGCAGTTTATCGATCCGGACGTGCGCTTCATCAGCTACAGCACGCTGCATCCGCGTCACGACATGCAGCATCTGTTGAAAGAGGTGGACAAGGCGGTGCAGCAGGGCGGCGACGCGCACCCGTTGATCTGCGGGGTTGGCCTCGGCGGCTTCTGGGCGGAGCGCATCGGCTTCCTGTGCGGCATTCGCCAGGCGATGTTCAACCCCAATCTGTACCCGGAAGAGCACATGCACGGCAAGATAGACCGGCCGGAAGAGTATCGCGATATTGCCACCAAGTGCGTGGAGGATTTCCGCGAGAAGAACCGCGACCGCTGTCTGGTGGTGCTGTCGCGGCACGACGAGGTGCTGGATAACCGGCGCAGCGCCGAATTGCTGCATCACTACTACGAAATCGTCTGGGATGAACAGCAGACGCACAAGTTCAAAAACATCTCACCCCATCTGCAGCGGATCAAGGCGTTTAAGGCGCTGGGTTAACAGTTTCATAACGCCGCCGCGAGCCGCGCCCACCGTTTTGTACCGACGGAAAGTGCGGCTTTTTTGTACGCCAAGGTAAAGTTTTTCGTGGCAATCGGCAAAATTTAAAACTGTGACTCAGCGCTAACTATTTGAATCACAATCCCCAAAAAATCCCCGCGTCCAGCCTTTAACCAAAAAAATTTGATGTACGTCAATTTTGGTATGACCAAATAACCTCGCATGTTATTCTGGCCTCAGAGAGCCGATTTATTTTAAGCGAACCCTATGTATTCTAAGGATATTATTTATTTACCCTGGAATAACAAATGGTTCACATTTAGGGGGTTATTTTGACAACGCCAAAGAAGAAAATCGTTATTGTTGGCGGCGGCGCCGGTGGCTTGGAGCTGGCGACCAGCCTGGGCCATAAACTTGGCCGCAAGAACAAAGCGGAGATCACGCTGGTGGATCGCAACCACAGCCATTTGTGGAAACCGCTGCTGCACGAAGTGGCGACCGGTTCCCTCGATGACGGCGTGGATGCGCTCAGCTACCTGGCGCACGCGCGCAACCACCATTTCAGCTTCCAACTGGGGTCGTTGACCAACATCAACCGCGAGATGCAAACGCTGCAGCTGGCGCAGATCTGCGACGAGCAGGGCGGCGAACTGGTGCCAGCGCGCGAACTGCCGTACGACATCCTAGTGATGGCGCTGGGCAGCACCTCGAACGATTTCGGTACGCCGGGCGTGAAAGAGCACTGCATCTTCCTGGATAACCCGCATCAGGCGCGCCGCTTCCACAACGAAATGCTCAACCTGTTCCTGAAGTTCTCGGCGCAGCCGGGGCAAAAAGAGCGGGTCAACATCGCCATCGTCGGCGGCGGCGCCACCGGCGTTGAGCTGTCCGCCGAACTGCACAACGCGGTGAAGCAGCTGCACAGCTACGGTTTCGAAGGCCTGGACAACAGCGCATTGAACGTGACGCTGGTGGAAGCCGGTGAGCGCATTCTGCCGGCGCTGCCGCCGCGCATTTCCGCTGCGGCGCACCAGGAGCTGATCAAACTGGGCGTACGCGTGCTGACCAACACCATGGTGACCAGCGCCGATGCCAAAGGCCTGAACACCAAAGGCGGCGAGTTCATCGATGCCGATCTGATGGTATGGGCGGCCGGCATCAAGGCGCCGGACTTCATGAAAGACATCGGCGGCCTGGAAACCAACCGCATCAACCAGCTGGTGGTGGAGCCAACGCTGCAGACCACGCGCGATCCGAACATCTTCGCCATCGGCGACTGCGCCTCCTGCCCGAAAGAGGGCGGCGGTTTTGTGCCGCCGCGCGCTCAGTCGGCGCACCAGATGGCCTCGCGCTGCGCCACCAATATTCTGGCGCTGATGAACGGCCAGACGCTGAAGCCATATGTGTATAAAGACCACGGCTCGCTGGTGTCGCTGTCGCGCTTCAGCACCGTCGGTAGCCTGATGGGCAACCTGATGCGCGGTTCGATGATGGTGGAAGGGCGCATCGCGCGCTTCGTTTACATCTCACTGTACCGCATGCACCAGGTGGCGCTGCACGGCTACATCAAAACCGGCCTGATGATGCTGGTAGGCGGCATCAACCGGGTGATCCGCCCGCGTCTGAAAATGCACTGATCCTGCCTTTGTCGACCAACCCGCGCCGGTTCGCCCGCGCGGGTTTTTTTATGGCGGCGCGAGGCGAACGGCGGCGGTTGCTTGATTCTTCAGCATAAGCTGTCGTCGGCATGGGTAAAATTCTTAAGATTCCTCCTAAACAGCGGCGAAACGGCCGTTTTCCCGCATTTTTGGTCCCCTTGTCTTATTGCGGGCCCTCAAATCATTGTGCAGACTTTACCTCGTTTACAGACGGCGCGTCGCGCACGCCGTAAACCGGGATACCGCAAGCCGCCCATGCGCAAAATAATAAGCGCGGTGCAGCCGGTCACAGACCCCGGACAAAATGCGTGGTAACACTTTCAGGAGGTTTCCTGTGAACAAGTCAATGTTAGCCGGTGTTGGGATTGGTATCGCTGCCGCTCTGGGGATTGCCGCGGTAGCCAGCCTGGACGTCTTTTCTGCCGGTCCGCAGTACGCGCAGGTGCTCGCCGCAACGCCGATTAAAGAAACCATCAAAACGCCGCGTCAGGAATGCCGCAACGTCACCGTTACGCACCGTGCGCCGGTGCAGGATGAAAACCGCATCGCCGGTTCTGTGCTGGGCGCAGTGGCGGGCGGCGTGATCGGCCACCAGTTCGGCGGCGGTCGCGGGCGCGACGTGGCGACCGTGGTCGGCGCGCTGGGCGGCGGCTATGCCGGCAACCAGGTGCAAGGGGCGATGCAGAACAACGACGTCAGCACCAGCGTTCAGCAGCGTTGCAAAACGGTCTACGACAAGTCCCAGAAAATGCTGGGTTATGACGTGACCTACAAGATCGGTAATCAGCAGGGCAAGATCCGCATGGATCACGATCCGGGCACGCAAATCCCGTTGGATAAAAACGGCCAGCTGGTGCTGAACAGAGCCTGATCGCCACATTCGAATTAAGCCCGCGGGCAGTGTTAGTTCTGATCGTTTAACCCGGTTAAGCGAGCGGCGTTAACATTGACGCGGGTTTCTGTTTTCTGCCTGCCCAAAAATTTGCGATCGTTCTAATGTCTGCGTGCGATATCACTGGGCAAAACTTCAAAAAAGCCCCCGCGTTTGTTATATTATTGTGCAATTAAGCGGTGTGTTCGGCGCCAATCGCCGCACCGGTAAAACCCGAGTATTTCGTCTCGCAGAGATAACGACATGTTAGATTTTCGCTTTCCGACAGCGTTGCAAATGGTCCTTAGCGTCGCCGTAGCTGAGAAGCAGGGCATGCGTTCGACGAGCGCCACCCTCGCCGCCGCTCTGGAAGCCAACCCCAGCTTTATCCGCAAACTGATGGTCCCGCTGACCAAAGACGGCATCATCGTTTCCACCCTGGGCCGAAACGGCTCTATCCATCTCGGCCGCCCGGCGGAAGAAATCACCCTGCGGGACATCTATCTGGCGGTGATCGACGACAAGCGCATCTGGGCTTCCCGCCCTGAAGTGCCGGCCCGCTGCCTGGTGAGCGCCAACGCCTGCTGGTATTTCAAATCGGTGGTGAACGAGGCCGAGCAGGCCTCGCTTGCGGTGCTGGCCCGCCACACCGTGGCCGATTCGCTGGCCGAACTGGAGCGGGGCGACAAGCGCGCCTGCGCGGAATATGCCGCCGAGCAAGAGGCCGAAGCCGCCGGTAAATAATCGCGGATCGCATGTATAAAAAAGGTCGGGCAATGCCCGACCTTTTTGCATGTTAAGACGGTGATTACGCCGTCTGCGGCTGCGCTTTGCGTGCCACCAGGCGCCGCAGGGTGACGTAGAACACCGGCGTCAGGAACAGCCCGAACAGGGTGACCCCCAACATGCCGGAGAACACCGTGATGCCGGTGACGCCACGCACCTCGGCGCCGGCGCCGTGGCCGAGGATCAGCGGGATGGTGCCGGCGATGAAGGCGATGGAGGTCATCACGATCGGCCGCAACCGCAGGCGACAGGCCTCCAGCGCCGCCTCGACGATGCCTTTGCCCTGCATTTCCAGCTCGCGGGCGAACTCGACGATCAGAATGGCGTTCTTGCAGGCCAGCCCCATCAGAACGACCAACCCGACCTGCACGAACACGTTGTTGTCGCCGCCGGTCAGCCACACCCCGAACAGCGCCGACAGCATGGTCATTGGCACGATCAGGATCACCGCCAGCGGCAGCGTCCAGCTCTCATACAGCGCCGCCAGCGCGAGGAACGCCAGCAGCACCGCCACCGGGAACACCACCAGCGCGGCGTTGCCCTGGGTCGATTGTTGGTAGCTCAGATCGGTCCACTGGATATTCATGCCGTTCGGCAACAGCTTGCCGGCCATCTGCGTCAGCGCGCCCATCGCCTGGGTTGAAGAGAGCACGCGCGGATCGGCGTCGCCGATCAGGTCTGCCGCCGGGAAGCCGTTATAACGGATCACCGGATCCGGACCGTAGGTGGTGCCGATGCTGACCATGCTGCCGATCGGCACCATTTCGCCCTTGTCGTTGCGGGTGCGCAGGTTGGCGATGTCCTCCACGCTGTCGCGGAACTGGCCGTCGGCCTGCGCCATCACCTTCCAGGTGCGGCCGTAGCGGTTGAAGTCGTTGATGTAAGACGAACCGAGGTAGGTCTGCAGCGTGCTGAACAGCGCATTAAGCGGTACCCCTTGCGCCTTGGCCTTGTCGCGATCGATTTTGGCGTCCAGCTGCGGCACGTTGGCCTGATACGAGGAGATCGGGAACCCCATTCCCGGCGTTTGCATAATGGCGCCGGACATGGTGTTGATCGCCGTTTGCAACGCGCCGTAGCCCAGCCCGGCACGATCCTGCACGTACAGCGAATAGCCGGAGCCCTGGCCAATGCCGAGGATCGGCGGCGGCATGATTGAGAAGGCGAAGCCTTCCTGAATCTGTGAAATGCGCGCGTTGATCTCGGCGTTGATCTGCGCCGCGGTGCGGGTACGGGTGCTCAACGACTCCAGCGCGAAGAACACCGTGCCGGTATTCGGCGTATTGGTGAACTGCAGCGCATTCAGGCCGGGGAAGGCCACCGCATCGGTGACGCCGTCCACGCTCAGGCCGATGGCGCTCATCTTGCGGATCACCGCATCGGTGCGCTCCAGCGAGGCGCCTTCCGGCATCTTAACGCCGCCGATCAGGTACAGCTTGTCCTGCGTCGGGATAAAGCCGCCGGGTACGGTCTTGAACATCACGCCGGCGGCGGCCAGCAGCAGCAGGTAGACGACGAACACCGCGCCGCGCCGGCCCAGCACGCGGGAGACGCCGCGCTGATAGCGTTGCGAGCCGCTGGCGAAGAGGCGGTTGAACGGCCGGAACAGCCAGCCGAACAGCCGGTCAATCAGGCGTGACGGCAGATCTTTCGGCGCGCCGTGCGGTTTAAGCAAGCGCGCCGCCAGCGCTGGCGACAGGGTCAGCGAGTTGATGGCGGAGATCACTGTCGAGATGGCGATGGTGACGGCGAACTGCTTGTAGAACTGGCCGGTAACGCCGGAGAGGAACGCCATCGGCACGAACACCGCACACAGCACCACGGCGATGGCAATGATCGGGCCGGAGACCTCGCGCATCGCCTGGTGCGCCGCCGCCAGCGGCGACAGCCCCTCTTCGATATTACGCTCGACGTTTTCCACCACCACGATAGCGTCATCCACCACGATGCCGATCGCCAGCACCAGTCCGAACAGGCTGAGGGTATTGAGCGAGAAGCCCAGCATATACAGCGCGGCAAAGGTGCCGACCACGGAGATCGGGACCGCCAGCAGCGGAATGATCGAGGCGCGCCAGGTCTGCAGGAACAGAATGACCACCAGCACCACCAGGATCACCGCTTCCAGCAGGGTATCCACCACCGCGCGGATCGAATCGCGCACGAACACCGTCGGATCGTAAGGCGATTTCCAGCTCATGCCGTCCGGGAAGCGGGTCGCCAGCTCGGCCATCTTGCCGCGCACTGCGTCCGACAGCTCGATGGCGTTGGCGCCCGGCGACTGGAAGATACCGATACCGACCGCATCCTTGTTATTGAGCTGGGCGCGCAGCGCGTAGCTGCCGGAGCCCATTTCGATGCGCGCCACGTCGCGCAGCCGTACGATCTCGCCGTTGTCGCCGCTCTTGAGGATGATGTTGCCGAACTCTTCTTCGGTTTGCAGGCGGCCCTGGGCGTTGATCGACAGCAGATAGTCGCTGCGCGTCGGCATCGGCTCCGCGCCGAGCTGGCCGGCGGAGACCTGCACGTTTTGTTCCTGCATGGCGCTCACCACGTCGGAGGCGGTCAGGCCACGCGCGGCGACCTTGTTCGGATCGAGCCAAATGCGCATCGCGTACTCACCGGCGCCGAAGATCTGCACCTGGCCGACGCCCGGCAGACGGGCGAGCTCATCCTTGACCTTCAGGGTGGCGTAGTTACGCAGGTACAGTGAATCGTACTTGCCGGAAGGCGAGACCAGATGCACCACCAGCGTCAGCGCCGGGGACTGCTTCTGAGTGGTGATGCCCTGGCGGCGCACGTCTTCCGGCAGGCGCGCTTCGGCCTGCGCCACGCGGTTTTGCACCTGTACCTGCGCCTGATCGGGATCGGTGCCGGGGCGGAAGGTGACGGTGGTCACCAGCACGCCGTCGGAACCGGCGACCGATTTCATGTACATCATGTTTTCGACACCGTTGATCGCTTCTTCCAGCGGCGTGGCCACCGTTTCAGCGATCTCTTTCGGGTTGGCGCCCGGGTATTCGGCGCGCACCTGCACGCTGGGCGGCACCACGTCCGGGTACTCGCTGATCGGCAGCAGCGGGATGGCGATCGCCCCGGCGACAAAAATCAGGATCGACAGCACCGCGGCAAAGATCGGCCGGTCGATGAAAAAACGGGAAAAGTCCATGGGTCAGAAGTCTCTGCTGGGAGCTTAGTTAAGTGCGGAGGCGATAGGGTTCATGGCGACGGCTTTCGCGTCGACCGGCATGCCCGGCATAAACACTTTCTGCATGCCGTCGACGATCACCCGATCGCCGTTTGCCAACCCTTTCTGCACGATGCGTAACCCTTCGGCCATGCGGCCCACGTCGATGTCGCGGCGCTGCGCCTTGCCGTCTTTATCGACGATGTAAACGAACTTGCGGTTCTGGTCGGTCATCACCGCTTTATCGTCGATCAGCATGGCGTTGAACTCGGCGCTGCCGGGCATCTGTACCCGGGCGAACAGCCCCGGCGTGAAGAGGCGCTCGCGGTTGTCGAGCAGGGCGCGCATGCGGATGGTGCCGGTCCCGGCGTTCAGCTGGTTATCGGTGAAATCCACCAGCCCCTGATGCGGGGTGCCGTCTTCGCCCACCAGGCCGACTTTCACCGGCAGGCGCGCGTCGTGCCGGCCCTGCTGCTGATAGCGCAGGAAGGTGGCTTCATCCACGTCGAAATAGACGTAGACCTTGTCGAGCGACACCAGCGTCGTCAGCACGCTGGCGCTGTCGCCGGTGGTGACCAGGTTGCCGGCGGTGATCATTGCGCGGCTGGCGCGCCCGTCAATCGGCGCGGTAACGCGGGTAAAGTCGAGATTCAGCTGCGCCATGTCGAGCTGGGCCTGCGCTGCTAGCACGTTGCTTTGCGCCTGCGCGGCGGACGACCGGCGCTGCTCCCAGACTTCTTGAGAGATGGCCTGAGTGCCGATCAGTTTCTCGGTGCGCGAGGATTCGCTGCGCGCCAGGGCGGCCTGGTTGCGAGCTCGCACCAGCTCCGCCTGCGCCTGTTCGCGCGCGGCGCGGTAGGTGCGATCGTCGATGGTGAACAGCACCTGGCCTTTCTTCACCTCGTCGCCTTCGGTGTAGTTGACCCGCTCGATGTAGCCGGAGACCCGTGGGCGCAGCTGCACGCTTTGCACCGCTTCGACCCGGCCGTTGAAGGCATCCCATTGGCTGATGGGCTTGACCACCACGCTGGCGGCGCTGACCACCGGCGGCGGTGGCGGGGCGTTGTGCGCGACGCTGTTGTCGCACCCGGCGAGCAGGGTGGCCAGCAGCGCCACCCCGGAGAGCCGCTGGCCCAGAGCGACGGCGCGCGTGCGGCCGCCGGCGTTGAACGATGAGTTTGGTTGATTTGCCATTATTTTTATTCCGATAAGTAAGCGCGGTCAGGCCCCATACCCGGCCCTGTTCTCCGGGATTCGCCCCTGCGCCGGCGTGCGGCGAGGGGGCGGCTGCGTCGTACAGCGGCGCAGCGTTAGGTTTTGAAACACATTGGTGTCACATTAATGTATCAATATCGGTTACATTAATTGGGTGGAGTATAGTGGCGGCTTTCTGGTAAATGCAATAATAAAAATTGCATTTAAAGCGAAACTGTTGCAACGTATGTGCATCGGGCAGAGGGTGACCCTGCCGAATGATGGGAGCATCAGCATGAACACTACGGGCTTTATTACCGATTTGAAGGCGTGGATCGACAACAATCTGGAAGAGAAACTGGATATCAACACCGTGGCGGACCGAGCGGGCTATTCCAAATGGCATCTGCAGCGCATGTTCAAACGCCAGACCGGCTACGCGCTGGGGGAGTATATCCGCATGCAAAAACTGAAAGTGTCGGCGGAGCGCTTGGCCAACAGCGGCGAGCCTATCGTCAGCGTGGCGATTTCGCTCGGCTTCGACTCACAGCAGTCGTTCAACCGCAGCTTCAAACGCCAGTTTGGCCAAACGCCGGGCGACTGGCGCCGCGCGTTGGCACAGCCGGCGTCCATGGGGCGCACGCACCACTGAGCGGTTGGGCAGTGAGGATAAAAAAGCCTGAATTTGCGTTCGGGCTTTTTTGTCTTTACCCGTGGGGATTCAAAAGTTGTCGCAACTGCCTGACTTCGCCACCGTGTCGCTGTCGCGGCAGAATATGCGAATCGCCTCGTTGAGGGAGTTTGAACGAGAAGGCGTCCAGTAGTTTTCAATGACCAGGTAGCGAACGGTATGCTGGCGGGAGTGGAGGCCCAGGACGTTAAATATGCCTTCAATAGCGGCAAGTACAGGGTTTGACGAGTCGATTTCATAACGAATATCGACGATGGCCGCCTCCGGCGCCATCCAGGTGCGATTGGAAAGCGGCGGCACGCGAAACTTGAATGAGGAGTTCGCGGATAGGCGTTGGCCATCAAGCTCTTTAAATTCTGCGGCGGGAACATAGCTCTGGTTGCCGCCCGGCAAGGTAATCTGCCCTTTTTCATCGCGGGTGGCATACACATCCTCGGTGACTTTGTAGATCACTTGCTGGACGTCGGGGGGAATGATGCGGAAGGATTTTACGGTACGATCCGAAGGCGTGTCGTTTGTCAGTTGGAACTCATAGGCTCTTCCGACGGATTGAACGAAAGCTAATGAAACGCTGCCGGCGAAGTACTGATAGGCGGCGCCCAATATCGCCACGAGAATCCCCGATCCTACCAAAAATGCCGATATTTTCGCCAAACGGTTATTCGATTTTTCTTTAACGGGGCCTGTCTTTGGCCGCGGGGCATTGCCTTTCTTCTTACGCGCCACGTTTCTCCCTTGCATTACGCATTGGCCTATCTTTATGAGGGCATTATGGTCGACAGCTTATGCCGCTGTCGAGGGGCTCCCTCCCGGTCGGTGCGTTATGCAAACAAAAAAGCCTGAACTTTCGCTCAGGCTTTCTCGTTAGAATATGGCGGTGAG
>NZ_FXUD01000004.1:62119-387219 GCF_900182895.1 Serratia sp. CC22-02
TTCGAACCCTCGATACACTTTCGCGTATACACACTTTCCAGGCGTGCTCCTTCAGCCACTCAGACACCTCACCGTTTTGTTGTCGAAAACGCGTTGCGCTGTCGACGGGCGCTAATGTAGGAGAATCTGATCTCAGCGTCAACCCTCTTATTTCATTCTCATGACTGTTTAGCCAAACTTGCAGCAATTTGCTGATTTACCGAACGATATTCCCACTCGCGGCCACCGGCGGGCAGGGCAGGCAGCGGTTGGAATCCATGAAAGACGATTGTTTGACCTTTTTCTATACAGTTAGCTCAATATGTCGCCAATGAGATTGGGTTGTTTGCTGTTATATGCATTAATACTGGATTATTAGTCAGATGTGTCGCTAAATGGAATCATGTCGGCGCGGCGTTTTTGGCAAGGAACATCACGACGCCGCGCAGATTGCCGGGTGACAGGCCGGCGATATCGCAGACAGGGACAGACTCATTACATAATAATGCAGTAGAGGTTCGTTTTGACTCCTTCAGATGCCATGCCGGCGCCGCAAGCGCGCCATGCCATTCCCCCCGGTGCGGGGGCACTGTTCTTCATCCAGATCTTCGCCACGCTCGGCTTCGCCGTGCTTTACTCTACGCTGGTGCTGTACGCCACCAAGCGGCTGGGCTTTAACGAAAGCAGCGCCAACGCCATGATGGGCGTATTCGGCGCCTTCAACTATGGCCTGCACATGTTCGGCGGTTACCTCGGCGGCCGATTCCTCAGCAACCGCAACCTGTTCGTGCTCGGCATGGTGCTGCAGGTGATCGGCTGCGCGCTGATTGCCGTCGCGGGCGTGTGGGGGCTGTACTGGGGGCTGGCGATGTTCCTGACCGGCAGCGGCCTCAACGTTACCTGCATCAATATGATGCTCACCCAGCGTTTCAAGCCGGACGATGATCGGCGCGAATCGGCGTTCCTGTGGAACTACGCCGGTATGAACCTCGGGTTCTTCGTCGGCTTTACCGTCGCCGGGTATTTCCAACTGACGGAAAACTACCGCGCGCTGTTCCTGTTCGCCACGCTGGGCAACGCGGCGGCGATCATCGTCGCCGTCTGCCGCTGGCGCATTCTGGCGGATCTCAATACCCCGCTGCACGACGCCACCCGCAGCCAATACCGTTGGCGCATGCTGGTCGGGCTGGCGGTGCTGGTGGCGCTGGTGCCGATTATCCGCGTGATGCTGACCCATGCCGAGTTCAGCGGCCACTTCGTGATCGTGCTCGGCGCGCTGATCTTCCTGATGCTGTGCGTGGTGACCCTGCGCCACCATCCGCGCGATGAGCGCCGCAGAATGGCGGCCTATCTGATCCTGGCGCTGGGCTCGCTGGTGTTTTGGGCGCTGTACCAGCTGGCGCCGATGGGGCTGATGCTGTTCTCCGAGCACAACATCAACCTGAACGTTTACGGCATTCAGGTGGCGCCGCAGTGGATCCAGAACATCAACACGCTGGTGATCGTGGTGGGCGGCCCGCTGCTGGCCTGGTGGTTCAACCGCCTGCGCGCTCGCGGTTGCAACATCGACATTCCGCTGCAGTTCTCCGGATCGCTGTTCTGCATCGGCTTGGGCATGCTGGTGCTGCCGCTGGGTATCAGCATGGCGGGCGGCGACGGGCTGGTGGCGTTTAAATGGATCGTTATCAGCTATGTGCTGCAAAGCGTCGGTGAATTGATGATCTCGCCGATCGGCTACGCGATGATCGGCAAGCTGGCGCCGCCGCGCTATCAGGGCGTGATGATGGGCTGCTGGATGATGGTGACCGGCGTCGCCTCGGTGCTGGCGGGCTACGTCTCCGGCCTGATGCCGGAAAACAGCGGCAGCACGCCGCTGCAAACCAACCCCGGCTACAGCGAAATCTTCAGCGCGCTGGGCTGGGGAGCGACGGGCGTCGGCGTAGCGATGCTGATTTTAATTCCGCTGCTGCGGCGCCTTATCCGGCGCGACGGCCCGTCCGCCGCCTGATTCGCTAACATGCACAACAGCCCCACTGGTCGGGGCTGTTTTTATTTTGGGCTTTAACGCTTGCATCCGGCGGCGAATCGCGAAAGGCTGGAGGAAAACCAATAAAAACAAACGGGAGCCCGCAGTATGAACATCATTTATTACCACCCCTTGTTTAACGCCCAGGAATGGCTGGCCGGCATCAAGCAGCGCCTGCCGCAGGCCGAGATCCGCGAGTGGCAGCGCGGCGACGAGCGGCCGGCCGATTACGCGCTGGTGTGGCGCCCGCCGCACGAAATGCTGGCCAACCGCCGCGATCTGAAAGCGGTGTTCGCCCTCGGCGCCGGCGTTGACGCGATCCTCGATCAGGAGCGCAAACACCCCGGCACGCTGCCCGCCGGCGTGCCGCTGCTGCGGCTGGAGGATACCGGCATGGCGCAGCAGATGCAGGAATATGCGTTGAGCTATGTGCTGCGCTATTTCCGTCGTTTCGACGAGTATCAGGCGCTGCAGCAGCGGCAGGAGTGGCAGCCGCTCGATCCGCACTCGCTGGATGATTTCACCATCGGCATTCTCGGCGCCGGCGTGCTGGGGCAGAGCGTGGCGCGCAAACTGACCGAGTTTGGCTTTAGCGTGCGCTGCTGGAGCCGCAGCGCCAAACAGATCGATGGCGTGCAAAGCTTCGCCGGGGAGGCGCAGCGCGCGGCCTTCCTCGACGGCGTCAAATTGGTGATCAACCTGCTGCCCAATACGCCAGAGACCGTCGGCATCCTCAACCGCGAGCTGTTCGCGCAGTTGAGCACGGGCGCCTATCTCATCAACATCGCGCGCGGCGCGCATCTGGTGGAGGCCGATCTGCTGGCAGCGCTGGAGCAGGGGCAACTGGCCGCCGCCACGCTGGACGTGTTCGCCCGCGAGCCGCTGCCGCAGGATCACCCGTTCTGGCGTCATCCGCGTGTCACCATTACCCCGCATATTGCTGCCATCACGTTGCCGCAGCAGGCGATGGATCAGATCGCCGCCAACATTCGCGCGCTGGAGGCGGGGCATGCCCCGGCCGGCGTGGTAGACAGGCAGCGGGGTTACTGATCCTTCAGCCGCCGTTCGGTAACTGATAAGCTGTTATCGTCATCGCGCCTGTCCGTACCTTTGCGGGCGGGCCCTCTGGAAGGAGAAACAATGTACCCCGTTGATTTGCATATGCACACCGTCGCCAGCACCCACGCCTACAGCACGCTGCACGATTACATCGCCGAAGCCCAGCAGAAGGGCATCAAGCTGTTCGCCATCACCGATCACGGCCCGGACATGGCCGATGCGCCTCACTACTGGCACTTTATGAACATGCACGTGTGGCCGCGCCTGGTGAACGGCGTGGGCATCTTGCGCGGCATCGAAGCCAACATCAAAAACCTGCAGGGCGACATCGACTGCACCGGCCCGATGTTGACCGCTACCGACGTAATCATCGCCGGTTTCCATGAGCCGGTGTTTGCGCCGCAGGATAAAGCGTCCAATACTGAAGCGATGATCGCCGCAATGGCGCAGGGGGACGTGCATATCATCAGCCACCCCGGCAACCCGCGCTACCCGATCGACATTCCCGCCGTCGCGGCGGCGGCGGCTAAATACGAGGTGGCGCTGGAGCTGAATAACTCGTCGTTCACCCACTCCCGTAAGGGCAGCGAGGCCAACTGCCGGGCGATCGCCGCCGCGGTGCGCGATGCCGGCGGCTGGCTGGCGCTGGGCTCGGATTCGCACGTCGCCTTTTCGCTGGGTAACTTTGAGCACTGCGAGCGCATTATCGAAGAGGTGGGCTTCCCGCAGGAGCGCATTCTCAACGTCAGCCCGCGCCGGTTGCTGGACTTTCTCGAGCGGCGCGGCAAGCCGGCGATTGCGGAATTGGCCGATTTGTGACATCGTCCCGGCAAAATTTTCCGTATTGTATAAGGCATTATCATGAATGAGTTTTCCATTGTCTGCCGCGTGCTGGGTACGCTGTTCTACCGTCAGCCGCAGGATCCGCTGCTGGTGCCGCTGTTCGCGCTGATCAAAGAGGGCAAGCTGCAGCAACATTGGCCGCTGGAGCAGGATGACCTGTTGAAGCGCCTGCAGCAGGGCTGCGACGTCAACCAGCTGGCGACTGATTTCAACGCGATGTTCGTCGGCAGCGAATGCAGCGTGTCGCCGTTCCGCTCCGACTACGTCGAAGGCGCCAGCGAGGCGGAAGTGCGCACCTTCCTGCAGCAGCGCGGCATGCCGCTGGCGGAGGCGCCGGCCGACCATTTCGGCCAGCTGCTGCTGGCAGCGTCCTGGCTGGAAGATCAGTCGCAGGAAGATGAAGCGCAGGCGCAGATCGTCCTGTTCGACGAGTTCCTGCTGCCATGGTGCGGCCGCTTCCTCGGCAAAGTGGAAGCGCACGCCACCACCGCTTTCTACCGCACGCTGGCGCTGATGACCCGCGACGCCATCCAGGCGATGCGCGACGAACTGGCGGAGTACGAGCAGGACGACGAAGCGGGCGACGAAGACGCGTAACGCTGCAGCTCATCCCGGCGGGCCGCCCGGCCCGCCGATCCGCTAAACACAGGTTTGCATCCCCCAGACGTAAATTGACAAAAGATCCCCTAATCTGGCGGTTTACCGTCGGTTCGGCCGCGCCTGCGCGCCGCGCTTTTTCACGCAAGGGGTAGATGATGAAAAGTAACTGGATGCAGCAGATTCAAACGTTGATCGGGCAGAAGGCCGGCGCGATGGGCGGAGCAGAAGGCATCGGCAAGCTGCTGGCGCCCACGGCGCTGGGCGGCCTGGTCGGCGTGCTGTTGGCCAACAAATCCTCGCGCAAGCTGGTGGGCAAGTTCGGCAAGAATGCGCTGATCGTCGGCGGCAGTGCGGCGGTGGGCGCGGTGCTGTGGAACAAGTACAAGCAGCGGGTGAAGGAGACCCATCAGGGCGAACCGCAGTTCGGTTTGCAAGCCACCCCGGTGGATCTGCGCGCCAAACGCTTGGTGCAGGCGCTGGTGTTCGCCGCCAAGAGCGACGGCCATATCGATGCCGACGAGCAGCGCGCCATCGATCACAGCCTGGCGCAGCTGCAGGTGGGGGAGGAGGCGCAGAGCTGGGTGCAGGAAGCGCTCGATCAGCCGCTCAACCCGGAATTGATCGCCCGCAGCGTGCAAAACGAAGACGAGGCGCTGGAGGTTTACTATCTGAGCTGCCTGGTGATCGACGTCGATCACTTTATGGAGCGCGGCTACCTCGATGCGCTGGCGCTGGCGCTGAAGATCCCGGCGGACGTCAAGCAGGGCATCGAGAGCGACGTCAACGAGAAAAAACGCGAGCTGGCGTAGCGCCGCTTGGCAAGCCGGGGGGAATCGTGTCACTCTTGCCGCAATCTATGTAAGCGGATGATTTAGCAATGATGACCCCACCGAAAGCGGAAAAACGCCCTTATCCCATCACCATCCACGGCGACACGCGCGTGGATGACTATTACTGGCTGCGCGACGACGAGCGCGCAGACCGCCAGGTGCTGGACTACCTGCAGGCGGAGAACGCCTACACCGATGCGATGCTGAAACCGCAGCAGGCGCTGCGCGAAACCCTGTACGAAGAGATGGTGGCGCGCATTCCGCAGCAGGAACATTCGGTGCCTTACGTGCGCCACGGCTATCGCTATCAGACGCGCTATGAGCCGGGCAACGAATACGCGATTTCCGTGCGCCAGCCGCAGGCCGAAAGTGAGCACTGGGAAGTGCTTATCGACGGCAACCAGCGCGCCGAGAACCACGAGTTTTACACCCTGGGCGGGCTGGACGTCAGCCCCGACAACCAGCGGCTGGGGGTGGCGGAGGATTTCCTGTCGCGCCGCCAGTATGACATTCGCTTCAAGAACCTGGCCGACGGCAGCTGGGCGGATGAAGTGCTGGAGAACACTTCCGGCAGCTTCGAGTGGGCCAACGACTCCTCGACGGTGTACTACGTGCGCAAGCACGCCAAGACGCTGTTGCCGTATCAGGTCTATCGCCACGTGGTGGGCAGCGATCCGCAGCAGGACGAGCTGATTTACGAAGAGCTGGACGATACTTTCTACGTCGGGCTGGAGAAGACCACCTCCGAGCGCTTTATCCTGATCCACCTGAGCAGCACCACCACCTCGGAGATCCTGCTGCTGGACGCCGATCGTGCGGACGCCAAGCCGCAGCTGTTCGTGCCGCGCCGCAAGGATCATGAGTACGCCATCGATCACTATCACCAGCATTTCTACATCCGCTCCAACAAGGACGGCAAGAACTTCGGCCTGTACCAAAGCGAACAGGCGGACGAAGCGCAGTGGCAGACGCTGATCGCCCCGCGCGCCGACGTGATGCTGGAGGGCTTCAGCCTGTTTCGCGACTGGCTGGTGGTGGAGGAGCGCAGCGCCGGCCTGACGCTGCTGCGCCAGATCCACTGGCAGACTGGCGAAGAGAAGCGCATCGCCTTCGACGATCCGACTTACACCACCTGGCTGGCGTATAACCCGGATCCGGAGACCGCGCTGCTGCGCTACGGCTATTCGTCGATGACCACCCCGACCACGCTGTACGAGCTGAACATGGACAGCGGCGAGCGGACGATGCTCAAACAGCAGGAAGTGAAGAACTTCACGCCGGAAAATTACCGCAGCGAGCGGGTGTGGGTGAAGGCGCGCGACGGTGTCGAGGTGCCGGTCTCGCTGGTGTATCGCCAGGACAGCTTCCAGCGCGGCGCCAACCCGCTGATGGTGTACGGCTACGGCTCCTACGGCAGCAGCATGGATCCGGCGTTCAGCGCCAGCCGCCTGAGCCTGCTCGATCGCGGTTTCGTGTTCGTGCTGGCGCACATTCGCGGCGGCGGCGAGTTGGGGCAGCTGTGGTATGAAGACGGTAAGCTGTTCAATAAGCAGAACACCTTCAACGATTTTATCGACGTGACCGAAACGCTGGTCGCCCAAGGGTACGGCGACGGCAAGCGGGTGTTCGCCATGGGCGGCAGCGCCGGCGGCCTGCTGATGGGGGCGGTAATCAACCAGGCGCCGCAGCTGTTCCACGGCGTGGTGGCACAGGTGCCGTTCGTCGACGTGGTGACCACCATGCTGGACGAGTCGATCCCGCTGACCACCGGTGAATACGACGAGTGGGGCAACCCGAACGAGCAGGCCTATTACGACTACATCAAGCAGTACAGCCCGTACGATCAGGTGAAGGCGCAGGCATACCCGCATCTGCTGGTGACCACCGGCCTGCACGATTCGCAGGTGCAGTATTGGGAGCCGGCCAAGTGGGTGGCCAAGCTGCGCGAACTGAAAACCGACGATCGGCAGCTGCTGCTGTATACCGACATGGATGCCGGCCACGGCGGCAAGTCCGGGCGCTTCAAGGCCTATGAGGATATTGCGCTGGAGTACGCCTTCATTCTGGCGCTGGCGGAGTAACGGCATTCGGCGGGCGGCCTCTGTGCCGCCCGCCGTGTTAGCCAATCAGATAGTATTTCAGCGTGTGCTTCATGTCCGGGCTCAGATCGTCGATGGATTTCAGCATCCAGCGCAGATAGCCGGGATCTTCCTGGGCGATGCGATCGATCTCCTGCCCGCGATACTTGCCGAATTTGAACTTCTTCAGCAGCACCGGTTGTTCGGTGATCTGCACCATTTGCTCCGGCGTCCAGCCCGAATCCTTGATGATGCGTTGCAGCAGCGCGGCGGTGACGTAGCAGTCATACAGCGCGCGGTGCGGATACAGCGTGGCGTCTGCCGGTAGCTGCACATCCAGGTTCAGCGCATAGCGCAGATATTGGTTGCCGTACTTGATGTCCGGATACAGCGTGCGCGCCAGCTTGAGGGTACATATCCAGGCGCCGTTCATCTCCGGCAGCACGCCGCGATCGAAAGCGGCGTTGTGCGCCACGTAGTAAGGGCTGCCCTGATAGCGGCCGATTGCCACCGCGATGCGCGGTTTGCCTTCCACCATTTGCTCGGTGATGTGATGAATCGCCATCGCGTCGAGGCTGATGGGGCGATCCGGGCTGACCAGATCGCTCATCGGGTTGGTCAATTGACCGTCGAGCAGATCGAGGGAGGCCACTTCCACCACGCCGCCGTCCAGCCCGCAGGTCTCGGTATCTATTACGCGTAACGTCATGTTTTCCTCCGCGTTGCCGTCAGCCTCAGCTTAACCGGCACAGGCGGCCGTGCCAACCGTCGGAAGTCTTGTCGGCGATGATCAGACTTGAGGCGTCATCCGGCGCGGCAACCAGGAGCTCTCCCATGTTATCCCAGATGGCGCTGCGGCCTGCCGGGATCCAGCCACCGGTCGGTGCCGCATGGTTGGCCATCAACGTGACCATACCGTAACGCCGAGCATAGTCTGCCAGCGCGGCGCTGTCTTTCGCGTAACCGGCTTCAGATACCAGGACGCCGGCGGCATAAATGTGCGCACCCGCCCGTGCGGCGGCGCTCGCGTGGCCGGGCTCCGAAGTATCGGCACAGATAGCTAGCGCGATGTTGTGGTGATGGAGTTCCAGCAACGAGCCGCCCTCACCGGGCGAGAAGTATTGCTGTTCCGCGCCGTGCAGATGCTGTTTGGTATAGGTAGTCAATGCGCCGTTGGGGTGAAAGATCAAGGCGGCGATATGCAATGCCGGGCCACTGCGCAAAGGCGCGCCGACGATGATCGTCATCTGCCGTGATTGAGCCACTGCACTGAGCGGCAGCAGGCGAGGATCGTCCAGCGTCAGCGCCAACTCGGGGGCGTAGGCGAGCTCATAGCCGCTCAGCGACAGCTCGGGAAAAACCAGCAGCTGCACCTGCCGATCGGCTGCCTGCGCAACAAATTCAAGGTGACGTTCAAGGTTGCAGGCGATATTGGCCGCCGCAGCGGGGTATTGGGCGGCGGCAAGGGTGATGCAGGACATCGGCCATCTCTCCAGTGAGGCAATAAAAAACCCGCCTTGGCGGGTTTAATGACGGATGGAAGGACGCTTACTCACCAGACGGATGCGCTTTTTTGGCGCGTTTCTCCGCACGTTTCTCAGCTGGGGTTTTCAACGGCTTCTTCTTCGCATTCTTTTTGCTATCCATTCCCTTACTCATGATGGCCTCTCGTTACCTATGATTGGGTGGCTTGCTCAGCTATTAACCGCCTAAAGCCAAGAGGATGCAAGCGGCAAAGTGCAGGTTTAGGTTAACCGGCTGTTTGTGCATGAAATTTTGTTTTTGGATGACCGGGTGCTAAAAATAAATATTATGTTATAATGTTACACTTTTGGTGTTGGGAGAGCGCAATGACAGTCATGACGTTACCGGATGCGCAGCAACTGCTGGCCATGCCGGATTCTGATTATATGAACTCGGTTCAACGGGCGTTTTTCCGCCAACGGTTGCAGGACGAGCGGCAAAAGCTGCTGCTGCACATCGATGAGCTGAAAAAAGAGATCGACGGCGGCGAAGCGACGGGCGATGAAGCCGACAAGGCGGCGCGCGAAGAGGATCTGCGCCTGCTGTTCCGCCAGTTGGATCGCGAAAGCCGCCTGCTGCCGAAAATCGACGCGGCGCTGGCGCGATTGCAGAACGGCGAGTACGGCTACTGCCGGGAAACCGGCGAACCTATCGGGCTGGCGCGCCTGCTGCTGCGCCCGACGGCGGAGCTGAGCATCGAGGCGAAAACCGCACAGGAGATGCGTGAGCCGCATATGCGCAAAGGTGGCTAATTGAGTCCCGCCGGGGGGCGAATGTGCCCCTCAACCGATCGGACCTGTGGGCATTTTGCAGGCAGGTCGTTGTGATTTTGAGCAAACGCGCGCCGAGTTCTCGGCGCGCGTTCGAGTTTTCGGGTTTTACCGTTGACCTGCCGGGCGGCTTCCGCTTTGATGAAAGCATGACTCACAGAGAGACGGAAAGCGCCATGGAACAATTACGAGGTTTGTACCCGCCGTTAGCAGCATACGACAGCGGTTGGCTGGACACTGGGGATGGCCACCGGATCTACTGGGAGCTGAGCGGCAACCCGAACGGTAAACCGGCGGTCTTCATTCACGGCGGGCCGGGTGGCGGCATCTCCCCGCATCATCGTCAGCTGTTCGATCCGGAACGCTACAAGGTGCTGCTGTTCGATCAGCGCGGTTGTGGCCGCTCCCGTCCGCACGCCAGCCTGGACAACAACACCACCTGGCATTTGGTGGCCGATATCGAGCGGCTGCGCGACATGGCCGGCGTCGACCAATGGCTGGTGTTCGGCGGTTCCTGGGGATCGACGCTGGCGCTCGCCTATGCGCAGACTCACCCGGAGCGCGTCAGTGAAATGGTGTTGCGCGGCATCTTCACCCTGCGCAAGCAGGAACTGCATTGGTATTACCAGGACGGCGCGTCACGCTTCTTCCCGGACAAATGGGCGCGCGTGCTGTCCATTCTGTCGGATGACGAGCGTAAAGACGTGATCGCCGCCTACCGGCAGCGGCTGACTTCGGCCGATCCGCAGGTGCAGCTCGAAGCGGCCAAGCTGTGGAGCGTGTGGGAAGGGGAGACGGTGACGCTGTTGCCAAGCCGCGAATCCGCTTCGTTCGGTGAAGATGATTTCGCCCTGGCGTTCGCCCGCATTGAAAACCACTATTTCACCCATCTGGGCTTCCTGGAAAACGATGACCAGCTGCTGCGCAACGTGCCGCTGATCCGCCATATTCCGGCGGTGATCGTCCACGGCCGCTATGACATGGCCTGCCAAGTGCAGAACGCCTGGGATCTGGCCAAGGCCTGGCCGGAAGCGGAACTGCATATCGTGGAAGGAGCGGGGCATTCGTTTGATGAGCCGGGCATCTTGCACCAGCTGATGATCGCCACCGACCGGTTCGCCGGCAAGTGACGTAAAAACCCCGCCGTTACGGCGGGTTTTTTGTTATTTGACCTTCGGCTCGTACGGCAGGCGCGAAAACCTGTGGGATTCCGCGCGGTAGTGCGCCACGCGCTCGCGAAAATAGTCGCGCAGCGCTTCCGGCTGCTCACGCTCCACCACTTCCGGGATCACCGGCATGTTGTAGCGCTCTTTGTACGCCACGCCTGAGGCGGCGAGATCCACGTTCACCCGGTCCATCTCTTCTTTAGACAGCTCGGCCAGATTGTAACCCACGCTATGCTCCTTACTTACTTTGCCGCTTTGAACCTGCGCAGAAGGTAATCCACCCGGCGGCGCTTGGCAAGCCCGTTGCGCCGCTGCTGCGGGCGATATTTGTCCGGGAGTAATGCAATCTATTTATTCTTTTAAATAAGAATGATTCGCTTTTTGATTAAAATAAAAGATGAAAATAATTATCATGTTAATTCTCAATGTGGTGATGATATTTTAATTTGTTGATATATATGATTTTTATAATTAATGTGATTTGAGTGTAAATAAGGTGTTTTTATTTTTACGGCAGCAGGGCATAATGCGCGGAAATTAAATTCATGACCTGCAAAATAAAAGGAATCATTATGCTGACGCAAGAAATGACTCAAAAGCTGAATGAGCAACTGAATCTGGAGTTCTACTCCGCCAACCTGTACCTGCAGATGAGCGCATGGTGCAGCGATAAAGGCTTTGAAGGCGCCGCCGCATTTCTTAAAGAGCACTCTCAGGAAGAGATGCAGCATATGCAACGTCTGTTCGACTACCTGAGCGACACCGGCTCTCTGCCGCTGCTGGGCAGCATCGCCGCACCGCCGGTGACGTTCGAATCGCTGGCGGACGTGTTCCAGCAGACCTACGAACACGAACAGTTGATCACCCGTCAGATCAACGAACTGGCGCACGCCGCCATGACCGCGCACGATTACTCCACCTTCAATTTCCTGCAGTGGTACGTGGCGGAGCAGCACGAAGAAGAGAAACTGTTCAAATCCGTGCTGGATAAGCTGGCGCTGGTGGGCACCAGCGGCAAAGGTCTGTTCTTCATCGACAAAGATCTGAAGAAAATGGGCGCGATGGGCCAGGGTGGCAACGGCCAGGCTTAATCTGCACCAGAACACTGAAAAACCGCGCGCGGGCGAGCCTGACGCGCGGTTTTTTTTACCCTGCGTTTATCGCGGTTATGCGGCGATACGTGCTGCCGGATCGCAAAATGCCAGTGATGCGCTCGACTTGCCGCAGCGTGGTCGTTATGATTTACCGCGATACGCTACAGGGATGGTAGAGTCAAAACAGCGGGTTAGCCGATACAACCCGTTTTTCTGTTTACCCGTGGCGCAATCATTTGCGGTGGGTTGGGGCCGCTGATACATCGCCTTGGCTGTGGCCTTAACCCTTATGACCCTCTTTATACTGTTAAGGGATACCACTGTGATCGGTAAAATTCGTTCCTCCTGTCGCCTGCTTTCCACCGTTTTCGTCCTGTTCGTCGGCCTGTCTTCGCAGCAAGCGCTGGCGCACGCCCACCTGAAAGTGGAAACGCCGAAGGCAGACGCCAGCGTCAGCCCGGCGCCGAAAGCGCTGACCCTCAGCTTCTCCGAAGGCATCGAGCCGAACTTCAGCGGCGTGAAAATCACCGGCCCGGACAACGCCGTGGTGAAAACCGGCAAGCTGCAGCTCGATCCGAACAACAACACCCAGGTCAATGTGCCGATCGAAGGCGAACTGAGCGCGGGCAAATACAACGTCAGCTGGCATGTGGTGTCGGTCGACGGGCATAAAACCAAAGGCCAGTACAGCTTCACCGTAAACTGATCGTGAGTCTGGCGACCCTGTTCGTTCTGTGTCGCTTGGTGCACTTTGCGGCGGTGATGCTGATGTTTGGCATCAGTCTGTTCACCGCCTTACTGTCACCGCAGCGCCTCTCCCCGATCCTCTCCCGCGATGTGCGCCCGCTGCTGCTTGCCGGCACCTGGATTGCCGGGCTTTCCGCCGTGGCGCTGCTGGCCATTCAGGCTGGGCAAATGGGCGACGGTTGGGAAGACGCCTGGCGGCTGGAGGTCTGGTGGGCGGTGCTCGGCACCACCTTCGGCGAAGTGTGGCGCTGGCATCTGGGCCTGTCGCTGCTGGCGATCCTGAGCCTGCTGCTGCCGGAAAGGCCGCGTGCGCAGGCGTTGGCGCTGTGTTCGGCGCTGCTGCTGGTCAGCCTGGCGTTCATCGGCCACGCGGCGATGCACGAAGGCACGCTGGGCGCGCTGCACCGCGCCAACCATGCGGTGCACCTGCTGGCCGCCGGCTACTGGTTCGGCTGCCTGGCGCCGCTGCTGGTTTGCCTGCGCTACCTGCAGCCGCCGCAGTGGCGCAGCGACGCCATCACCACGCTGATCCGTTTCTCGCGCTGGGGGCACCTGGCGGTGGCGGCGGTGATCGTCACCGGCATCGTCAACAGCCTGATCATTCTCGGCGGTTGGCCGCTCAACCTCGGCTCGCCTTATCAGCGCCTGCTGCTGGTCAAAACCGCGCTGGTGGCGCTGATGGTAATGGTGGCGCTGGCCAATCGCTACGCCATCGTGCCGGCAATGAGCCGCGTGCCGGCGCTGGCGCAGCGCGGGGTGGTGCTGGCCTGCTGGCTCGAAGTCGGGCTGGGGATGGCGGTGCTGCTGCTGGTCAGTTTATTTGCAACCTATGCGCCGGTTTGACATTTCAGCTTGCCGCAGGCCGGCAAGCTGCGGGAAAATCGACGCGAATAGCAACCTTAAGGCCATCACATGAAATCGGTATTACTCGGCATTACGCTGCTGGCAACCGCGACCGGCGCGCTGGCGGCAGACAAACTGGTGAACATCACCAAACTGGAGTACGGCAAACAGTGGGCGTTCACCAAGGAAGAAGTGACGCTGCAATGCCGCAGTGGCGGCGCGCTGTTCGTGCTCAACAACAGCACCCTGATGCAATACCCGCTCAATGACGCAGCGGAGCAGCAGGTGAAGAAGGGCCATCAGCGCGCGCAACCGCTGGAGGTGCTCCTGCTGGACGACCCTGCCGAACCGGGGAAAAAAATGAGCCTGGCGCCGTTCATTGAACGCGCCGAGAAGCTGTGCGCTGACTAACCGCTTGTTTGCCAACGCCTTGCCCAACGTGCGCGGATTGATGCGCATTTGCCGCATAGTTATTTCGTCACGAAACTATCACGCGGCCGCCGGGCGGCTGGCAAAACTGGCGCGGTAGGCTACTCTTAAAGTGCACGGCTGAACAAGCCCTGCATTAAATGCCAACTTTTAGCGCACGGCTCTCTCCCAAGAGCCATTTCCCTAGACCGAATATAGGAATCGTATTCGGTCTTTTTTTGTGTGATTGATTTATAAGTATTTTTTCTGAAAAATCGAAATTACTCGAAATTTACTCGAATTTTGATATTCGGTCTTTTACAGTATTACGTACTCCTTCCTCCTCGTGTTGAGATATTTCAACGTCATCGTTTCTGATGAATGCCCAAGCAGTTTTTGCGCAAAGTCTTTCCCTCTTTCCTTTTCATACAGCCGGCCAGCCAAACTGCGGATCTCGTGAAAGGTCGGCGGACTTTCCTCGAACGACAAACCTGAAGCCTTCCGAGCCGCAACAAATTTTTTCGTTAGTCCATCAGGATGCAGTGAGCCATCAGGGCTGTTTTTGCGGATTCCTGCGCTGATCATAAAGTCTGTCGTGCTGACCAACCTGCAGCGATCGATCACTGTCCCTAGGCGGAGACCTGCAATTTTCAGCTCCAGATCGAGGGGGAGGGAAATCATGGCACCCGTCTTCCCTTGCTCGACAAGCAGTCGACCGTTTACGACATGGCTGAAACGCATCTGAGTCAGATCTTCGCGGTGTTGGCCAGAAACCAAAGCCAGATCCATCGCCAAGCCGAACCAGGGCGGCATTGTGTCTGCTGCACCACGAATAGGACTCAGTTAATGCTGGGGATGATCAGTGATGCTGACAATAAGTTATTGATAAAATGGATGGAGTATGTTTAAAAGATTCAGTAATTAGATGGGAATGGAAGTGAAGTGGTCATATGGCCGGAGCCGCCAAAATAAAGCCCTCATGGTAGAGGGCTGAATAGGTCAATTATTATTCGTTCCCAATGATACAATGGCTGTATTACCAGAAATGAACAGGGAATATTCCTTATTGGTTGAGATTGGTTTAATCCCACTGCTGATCATACGAGAAAGCGCATTTTTATTGTTTTGTTCATTTCCGTAACCATGCAGTGTCTGCGGGAACCCTTTATTAATTAGCTGGAAAGAGGCTAGAAACTCAGATGCAGGGCTAAGGAAATAGCCTATTAATGGTTTGTTGCTCATTAGCAGTTTAGTTCTTTCATCTATATTGACTTGGCCAACTGTTCCGATGGTTTTTATTTCGTTATTAGTCATCAAGTCGCGACCAATCATGTTGAAAATGAAATCTTCATACTCGCGCTGTGATTTAATAGCGCTGCTTAGTTGAGCACTGAATGCAATTACTGTAATAACAGGAACAAGTGACAAATATTTCATTTTGGGTAAGAAGCAAACAACGGGGATCGCAATCAAAACAAGACACACAGAGAAGGAGACCAGAGTCCTTGGAAATACAGGTGCGTCTTTAAGAAATATGGTTGGCCCCATAAGTGAAACTAAAAACACAATTAAGGAAAGCACCCAATAAAGACCGAATGATAATGTCATTTTTCCATTATGGCGATTTGCAATTAGTGTGAAAATCAAACCACTAACGACTGGAATTAAAAAATAAATATAAACTGGCCCATAAAAATAAGATAGAACCATATCTTTTAATGCCATTGTCGTAGCTAGCAGATGTTCCAGCCCTTCAGAATTAGCTGATATGATCTCTGCGCGTGAATTGCTTTTTGTAGCAAAAAACAACATGTAAACTAAGTAAAAAGAGATAAATAAAACTGTACTTTTAAATGTTTTATTTATAATCCCAGTAGCCTTGCAGTTATTTTTAACTGCTGCGATCATAATGTCCACAGCAAGTAAACCAATAAATATATTAGCGCATGGCTGATATAGGGTTAAAGATAGTACTCCGGCTAACAGTTTCACCGAAACTTGTCTGATAGGATTATTAGCTTTATAGGTATAAGCCATAACTGCCAGGAAAAACGCAACAGACATGCCTAAAGAGTCATATCTGTAAGCGATATTTTGTAACATGAATGGATTAAAAATGAGAAGAGCAGCAACAAACTTGTGTGAAGAGACTTCTAACCTCGATAAATGCTCGCTAAGTAAAAGCGACGCTCCGCCGATAAACAAGCAGGAAGCAATCATTGTATAGGGGAATAAATCAAGGTTATAGTGGCCACTGGCGGATAAAATCTTCATGAGAATATCTGCAACAGGTCTACCCAATCCTCTCCATCCATACTGGCCAGTTATGGCTCTATCTAGGTCATCCCTATAAAAGATACCAGCTTGGATTAGCGGATAAATAAAAAGAAGAGCAATCCCTGAATAAAGAAAAAGTGCTTTTTTGTCGATTTTACAAAACATATTAATTCTCACCTTACTTCTTTATTATATAACGTGGGCGGCGTTTGGTTTCTATGTATATTCTACCAATATATTCCCCAAGCACTCCGATGCCTATAAGCTGTACACCACCGAGGAAAAGAATGGAAACTATAATTGAAGCATAACCAGCCACAGGGTTTCCCCAAATAACTTTATCTATAATCATCCATGCACCATACATAAATGAAATTGCAGCGACAAAAAATCCAATGTACGCCCAAACCCGAAGAGGGAAGGTGGAAAAACTTGTGATTCCCTCTATTGCCAAATTCCAAAGCTTCCAGCCATTGAATTTGCTGGTTCCTGCGACTCGCTCGGCTCTCGAGTATTCAACAATTGCAACATTTCCGCCAACCCAGCTAAGGATACCTTTCATAAATAGGTTCCTCTCCGGAAGCAACTTAATATTCTCTACGACTTCCCTGGTCATTAGCCTAAAATCACCTACATTCTCTTCTATAGCTGGTTTGCTTATTTTATTGTGAACGCGATAAAACCACTCTGCCGTTTTCCTCTTCATCCTGCCATCGCATTGTCTATCCATACGCTTGGCCAATACCACGTCTGCGCCATCTTGCCACTTATTTAATAAATGGGGGATAACATCAATTGGATCTTGAAGGTCAACGTCAATTGGGATAATGGCATCTCCGGTAGCAGCTTCCAAGCCAGCAAACAGTGCGGGCTCTTTTCCGAAATTCCGGGTAAAGTTCACTGCTTTAACCTTGGGGTCATTGATAGCCAGCGAGGAAATTATTTCTTCTGTCGTATCTGAGCTGCCATCGTTTACGAAAACGATCTCAACGTCTATATGCTCAAAAAGCTTGAACTTACGGACAGACTGATAGAAAAGAGGAATTGCTTCTTCCTCGTTGAATACGGGAACTACAAGTGAAATTTTCATTTATCTTCCCTGAAGACAACTAACTTAGAATAAATGAAGCCACAGATTAGGCTGATCACTGAAAAAGTAACGAGAGTTACAATTGGGTTTGCATGTAGCGTATCTGCTGCCCAACCGACAGAGAATGCCATACCTCCCATAAACAACACATACACCGTATAGCGGTTAGTTGTAGCTTGCGCTTTGAACGTCCACTTGGCGTTAGCAAAGAACGAAACGGTTACAGCGATGCTGAAAGCGACAACATTAGAAACTGATTGTGAGAAGCCGCTAAAGAGCATGAGTCCAAAAGCAGCCCAGTGAACCAAGGTATTGATTACACCTACAGATGCATAACGTATAAAGGTCTTCAATGCGTGAAATTCTTAAAAGTTGGTTTGCCATATTTTGCCATCGCATCATACTGATGGCAAAATTTTCACCCTACACACGATGAGTCGCTCATACACACACATCGTTATGATGACCGGTCCCCATTACGATTTTCGAACTTTTTCTAGGGATGTGCAGCATTAGCTGCGTAAGCCGTCGAATTTTTTTCGAATCAAGCCGAGATTTTTGATAACTATTTGAAAGCAAAAGACGCTTAACGGAGGTGCTTTTGATGGCTTTATAATCAAATTTCAATATATCTATTTGAAATTGCTTGTTTTATTTATTTTCGCTCGATTAAAGGAACCGTATTCGGTATTTTTTTGTGATTGATTTATAAGAAAATTTCCCCTAAATCATCTGCAACAATCCTCTGTTTTCTTTTCGAGCTACCAGACTCTAAGCGCGAACGAATAATGTTCCCTCTGCGATACGAAGCAAGGTTCAATTCATCCAGTCAATTTGTTAGGATCGCCTGACCTACATGACTATTGGTGCAGTACATTGAAAATTAAAGCGTTGTTATTTGTTGCGTTGGCCGCGCTGGCCGGCTGCAGCCAGGAGGGAACCTCGATGAATCAGCCCGTAAACGAGAAAGGCGGCCAAACGGAAGTGTTGCTGGTGAACAGCGCGCTGGTGGACTGCGTGGGCGTCGGCCCGATGAAGTGCATGCAGGTGCGCCGCTCCGCGCAGCAGCCGTGGGAGTTGTTCTATACCGGCATCGAGGGTTTCACCTTCGAACCGGGTTATCAGTATCGGCTGAAAGTGCGCGTCACTCCGGTGGAGAACGTACCGGCCGATGCCTCATCGCTGCGTTATACGCTGATTGAGCAGTTGGAAAAGAACAAGGCGTAATGGATCTACCTTGTCACCACCAAATGGCGTTTCATTTGGTGGTGACGACTTCAGGAAAGTTTGTCTTTTTTCTTTCTTCTGGAGGATTCGAAAGTGGCGAAGGCATGTGCAAGAGCAAACCCCAACGCACAGTAGCGTAGAGGCCAATTTTCTTTGGTCCATGTTTCAGAGTCAGCAATAAACATCGCGTTGCCGTTGGCAAAAAGGGTAAATTGCCAGCAAAGGATTAAAAAGCATATCGTAACCAGAACGACATAACCCTTGGAACCCAGAGGCGGTCTGAAGCCGTATTTCACGGCCAGACAGGCTGCGGCAGCGAGAGTAGAAAGAATATAATATAAAGTCGGTTCCATCACTGTTCCTGGCTGCCTTTATAAATGGAATTAAGGGTTGAGACATCTGCGCCACCTTCAAGCATCAAGCTGGTTCTTCCCATGTTTCTCCAACCGCGAATATAGTCTGTATTGATGTAGCGAAATAATCGCCAGGCTTCAGGTTTCAGCGACAGTTTTAGTAAACCATAGCCTGATAACAGTAAGTCTACGCCACCTAACGCCATGTCTGCTGCTGAATGGGAATAGCCTAGTGTTGAAGCCGCAGAACGGTACATCATTCGGCCTGGACCAATAGTATTCTTGCCAAATAACAGCGTATAACCGTTTTCGTAGACATTATTGATGCCATTGATTAAAAGTAACGTTCCTGGAATGGCTCCGACGCCAGTCCAATCCAAGCCCACGCCGAGTAAAATTTGTGCTATTCCCGAGAGGAAGCCAACGCCGGCTAACACGTAGGTCACTACGGCGTCATGACTGACTTTCTTTCTCATTACGGCATAAAGGTGTCACGGCGTCAGTTCGCAATAAGCGCTCTTGCTCAGAAAGCGATTGATATTCTTGCTTCATTTCTCTCATTGCAACATTCGCCGCTTCACCTACTTGTTGGCATTTTTGCAATTTATCATTCACAAAGCAGTGCATCTCATGTCTGAAGGCATTACCGACTGTCCGATCTTTTAAAAAGTCCCTATTAACGCGCTCTGAGAGTTCTAAAAGCCTACGTCCTTGTTGACGAGCCATCGTTTGCGAGTAGGTATTTAAACGTTCCTTTAGTAACAGTGGATTATCCATTTTTCTTTGTTCCTCCCTGGATTTCGACTGAAAAACAGCCACACCATAACGCAACGCCAGAAGCATGATCAACTTTTGCTGATTTGAAGAGGGAAGGCTTGAACGCGCTGAGGGTACGAAGCGTGGCGTGTAGAGGCATCACAATGCGGAGTTGGGCAACCCTGATCCCTCGACTAAACTGGTCTGTTCACTGCGCTTGTTTTCGCACTTTCTTAAGTATATCGAGAAAATCAGGTATATTGTCCTTCGGTTTTTAGCTACCAAGAAAAAATTACTATGATTATCAAACCTAAAATTCGTGGTTTTATCTGCACCACCGCTCACCCGGCAGGCTGTGAAGCCAACGTCCGTGAGCAAATCGCCTACGTTAAGTCGCGCGGCGAACTGAAAAACGGGCCTAAAAAGGTGCTGGTCATTGGTGCATCCACCGGTTACGGTCTGGCCTCGCGCATCAATGCCGCTTTCGGCAGCGGTGCGGCCACCATCGGCGTATTTTTCGAGAAGCCTGGCAGCGAAGGCAAAACCGGTTCCGCCGGTTGGTACAACTCCGCCGGTTTCGACAAGGCAGCTAAAGAAGAAGGCCTGTACGCGAAAAGCATCAACGGCGATGCATTCTCCAACGAGTGCCGTCAGACCGTGATCGATCTGATTAAAAAAGACCTGGGTCAGGTTGACCTGGTGGTTTACTCGCTGGCTTCGCCGGTGCGTAAGATGCCGGAAACCGGCGAAGTGGTGCGTTCCGCACTGAAGCCGATCGGCGAGCCGTACAAATCCGTCGCGCTCGACACCAACAAAGACGTGCTGGTTGAAGCCGTGGTCGAGCCGGCCAACGAGCAAGAAATCGCCGACACCGTGAAGGTGATGGGCGGCCAGGACTGGCAGCTGTGGATGGACGCGCTGGACGAAGCGGGCGTGCTGGCGGATAACGCGCAGTCTGTCGCTTACTCCTACATCGGTACCGATCTGACCTGGCCAATCTACTGGCACGGTACGCTGGGCAAGGCGAAAGAAGATCTGGATCGCGCGGCGCACGCCATCAACCAGAAGCTGCAGGCCAAAGGCGGCGCGGCTTACGTTGCGGTGCTCAAGTCGGTAGTGACTCAGGCTTCCTCCGCCATTCCGGTAATGCCGCTGTATATCTCCATCGTGTTCAAGATCATGAAGGAGCAGGGCATTCACGAAGGCTGCATCGAGCAGATCCAGCGTCTGTTCGCCACCAAGCTGTACAGCGGTGCGGCGCCGGACACCGACGAGAAACACCGTCTGCGCCTGGATGACTGGGAACTGCGCGACGCCGTGCAGGAAACCTGCCGTGAAATCTGGCAGCAGCTGAACGACAACAACATCAACGAACTGACCGATTACCAGGGCTACAAGGCGGAATTCCTGCGCCTGTTCGGCTTTGGTCTGCAGGGCGTTGACTACGACGCCGATCTGAGCGGCGAAGCCAACTTCGATGTGATCGAGCTGGTCTAAGCGCGTCGAGCGGTCAAACAAGGTCGGGTTAGCCCGGCCTTTTTTATTGCACGCGAATTATCGGGTGGCTAAGCGAAAATGTTTATTTCAGGTTAATAGGTTAACCAGGTGATTAACATCGACGGGCGGCGTTGAAATAACGGCGGTTATTAAACTAAAGAAAGTCATTTTTTTATTTACCCTTGCCGCCGGCTGCGGGTATTTTATTTCCTTTAAGGAGAAAACGATGACATGGCGTTATTGGGCCCCGACATCGTTATTGTTGTTGAGCGCTTGCAGCGCGATTCAGCCGACGTCGACGTCCCCAGACTGGTCTCAGCCGCAGCCTGCCACGCGGGAGCAGCGGCAGCGCATCATGGCGGGCGAGTCCGCCTCCTCGGTATTGCACGAAGGAAATGTTGGCATTGGCGGCACCTTCGATGGGTCGAAAATATTCGATCGTTAAGCCGCTAAATATATTCAGCCAAATTAATGCGCGCATTCTGTCGATATTGTCGGAGGGTTTACCTTTCCTGCGCTATTCTGCCGTGGCCCGACCATTTATTGCGTTAGCAGACAATTCGTTTTCCTTATAGGGAACTGCCGGTTTATTTCGGTGTAATCAAAGGAGTTGCCCATGGCGAAGGACATGGCCGCGATCTTTCTCTTGCTGTTGCTGCCGCTAAGCCAAAGCGCCGGTGCGGCGCGCTACGACAGGCAATGTGAAGGCGTGTCGCCGGTGCTGTTTCAAAAGCGGCTGAAAGCGCTGGCGCAGGATCTGCGGCAGGAAATGAGCGAGGAAGCTCCACCGGCAGAGCGCGATGCGGAAGAGCTGGCGCGGCTGGCGGAGTGCGGTATCGAGCCCGGCAAAGCGCCCGTCACTGGCGGGCAGCGCGCGCCCCGTTCAGAGGAAAAGCCGCCGGCATCGCCGAACGGTTGTTGAGCCGGCGTGCGCGCAGAGTAAAACGATGTAAAAGGAATCATTAATGAAAAGGATAGTGTTGGCCGGCGCGGCCTTGTGTTGCGCCAGCTTCGCGCAGGCGCGGGTGGATTTGGAATACCATGCGGCGGCGCCGAAGGACAGCAAGGTCACCGAGGAGTATCAGAAAAAGCGCGACGCATTGCGCCACAAGGTGTGGAATGTCGATAATCTGACGCTGGCCAACGAGCAGGCGATTGCGCGCGAACAGCAGCGCGAGGCGGCAGAGAGCGCCAAACGGCAGCAGCATCACCTGGAGCAGCAGGAGAAAAAGCAGCGCTGCCTGCGGAGACACTCGAAAGATCCTCACCGCGAGGCGAAGTGTTACATGCACAGCTTCTAACATTAACCGTCCGGGCGCCATCAGCGCCCGGCGTCGTTTAGGCCGGGCGGCAATGCTCTTTCAGCATGGCGATCGCGTCCGGTTTCAGCTGATACAGATAGACCGGGCGGCCGGTGGCGCCGTACAGAATACGGGTGCCGAGAATGCCGCTCTCCGCCAGATAGATGAGGTACTTGCGGCAGGACACCCGCGAAATGCCGATGGCGTTGGCCAGGTTGTCGGTGGAGAATTCGCTGTCATGCTGCTGTTCGATCCACTCGCACACCGTGCTCAGGGTAATGCTGGTCAGCCCCTTCGGCAGCTTCTTGCTCTCCTGGCCGCCGGGCTGGCGGCGCAGCAGGCTGTCGACATCGGCCTGCGAAAACTCGCGCTGCGCCAGAATCTGCGACTGCTGCCGGTAGTGGCTCAGCGCCTCCTTGAAGCGGCTGAACTGGAACGGTTTGATCAGATAATCCACCACGCCGTAGTGCAGCGCCTTTTGCACCGTGTTCACGTCGCTGGCGGAGGAGATGATGATCACATCGGTCTTCTCGCCCAGTTCGCGCAGGCCGGGCAGCAGATCCAGCCCGTTCTCCTGCTGCATGTAGATATCCAGCAGCACCAGATCGATGCTGACGTCGGCATCGGCCAGCAGGGCGCGCGCCTGGTTCAGGGTGGCGACCGTCGCCTGGCAGTGAAAACCGCTGACCTGGCTCAGGTAGTATTTGTTCAGCTCCGCCACCATCGGGTCGTCGTCGACAATCAGTACGTTAATCATGGGCTCTGCTCTTGGCCTGATAGGGAAGGTGCACGAAAAATTGGGTCAGCTCGCCCGGTTCGGATTCGAAATCGATGCTGCCGCCCAGTTTCTCCAGATGGCTGCGGATCAGCGCCAGGCCAATGCCGCGTCCCGTTCCCTTGGTAGAAAATCCGTGTTCGAAGATGCGCGCGCCGATCGCCGGATCGATGCCGGGGCCGTCGTCGCTGACGATACAGTGTAATTGATCGTCGTGGTGATGGAAGCTCAGGCCGATCTCGTGGCCCTCAACGCCGTCGATGGCGTCGATGGCGTTTTCGATCAGGTTGCCGAGCACGCTGATCAGCACATGGGTGGTTTCCGCGTCGTCGGTTTCCGGCAGCAGGCTGGTTTCCTCGATGGTCAGCTCAACGCCGGCTTCGTGGGCGCGGCTGATCTTGCCGATGAAGAAGCCCGCCACTTCCGGCGAGTGAATCTTGCGCAGCAGCGCGCCGATCTCTTCCTGATAGTTGCTGGCGGTATTGATGATGTAGTTTTCCAACTGCTGGTAGGCCTTCATGTGCAGCATGCCGAGTATCACGTGCAGCTTGTTCATAAATTCGTGCGACTGCACCCGCAGCGCATCGGCGTAGTGCGCCATGCCGCTCAGGCGCTGCAGCAGGCGGCTGACCTCGGTCTTGTCGCGGAAGGTGGCGATGGCGCCGGTCACCTGGCCGTTGACGATCACCGGGACGGTATTGGTCAGCAGTTCGCTGCCGTTGAAGCTGATCTGCCGATCGCGCAGCGGTTTGCCGCTGGCCAGCACCTCCGCCAGATGCAGCTGCGCCGGCCAATGCTTGCTGGCGGCTTCCAGCAGCAGGTTTTCCACCGGGCCGCTTTGGCGCAGCAGGCGCTTGGCCTCGTCGTTGACGATGGTGATGCGGGATTCATTATCGACCGCGATCACGCCTTCTTTAATCGATTGCAGCATGGCGTTGCGCTGTTCGAACAGGTTGGAGATTTCGTAAGGCTCGAAACCCAGCATGATGCGCTTGAGTGCGGAGACCAGGAAGAAGGTGCCCAGGCTGCCGACCAGCGCGGCGAAGGCGATGGTCCAATAGATGATCCAGCGGCTTTCCGCCACCACCCGCTGCACGGTATCCAGCGCGATGCCGAGCGCCACTACGCCGATTTGCTGTTTCTGCGCGTCATACACCGGCACGAACACCCGCAGCGCCGGGGCCAGCGTGCCGCGGTTGATGGCGCTGTTGACGTTGCCTTGCAGCGCGGGCGCCAGATCGTCGCCGATAAAATGCTGGCCGATCAGCCAGGGTTTGGGGTGCGAATAGCGGATACCCTGCATATCCACCACCACCACGAACAGCAGCTCGTTTTGATGGCGCACCTGCTCGGCGAAGCGCTGAATGGCGCCGCTTTGGTCGCGCCGCTGCAGGCCGTCAACCACCGTGCTGGAGAGCGCCAGCGTATTGGCGACGGCGATGGCTTTCTGCTGCAGCTGATCTTGCCCCTCGCGGCTCATCTGCACGAAAAACAGCGCGAATACCACCAGCAGCACCGAAGCGATGATGGCGGACACCATCAGCGTGATGGAGGTGCTCAGCTTGAGCGGCACCCGTTGTTTTGGCATGGCGGTTCTCCGAATGGCGATATCACGGCGTATTCTAGCGAGGAATGAGGCAAGCTGCAGTTACCGGCAGCAGGTTATAGCATGCTGCCGGGGAGCGGGGGGCTTATTTTAGTTACAAAAGCGGGTCACTGCTGGTGGTAGATCTCCAGCGCCTGTTGGCCGCTGGCGCCCTGATGGATGATTGCCATCAACGCGCGCACCACCTGCGACGGATTGCTGTGTTGATAGACGTTGCGGCCGTAGACCATGCCGGAGGCACCCTGGGCCATCAGCGCGGCGGATTTCTCCAGCACCGGCCCCAGCTCCCCCTTGCCGCCGCCGCGCACCAGCGTCGGGCAGCGCGCCGCTTCCACCACGCGGTGGAAGTCTTCCACCCGCTCGGTCGGGTCGGCCTTGATGATGTCGGCGCCCAGCTCGCGCGCCAGCCGCACCAGCGGCACGATCTTCTCCACGTCGCCGAGCGAGCCGTAGGCGGCGCCCTGGCCGGCCGGGGCCATCACCAGCGGTTCGATCATCAGCGGCATGGCGTATTGATCGCAGGCGTGGCGCAGGCGGCCGATGTTTTCCACGCACTGGCGGAAAATGCCGGGCTCATCCGGGATCATATACAGATTGACCACCACCGCGGCGGCGTCCATTTGCAGCGCCGCGAGGATCGGCGCCTCCGGGTTGTGCAGCACCGCCCACATTTCGCGGTGGCGCGCGGCGTTATAGGCGTTGCCGACGTCGGTGCGCATCACCAGCGCCGGTTTTTCGCGCTGCGGCGCGCGCTGCAGCAGATCCGCCTGGCCGTAGTTGACCTGAATGGCGTCGGGGCGCGCGGCGATCAGGTTGCCCATCACCCGTTCGATATCTTCCAGGCCGATCAAGAAATCCGGTTCGTTGGCGATGCCGTGATCGATCGCCACGTCCAGGCACTTGCCGTTGTTGAACAGGCGGTTCATCCGCACCTTACTGCTGAGCTGCATGTCAGGTCCTCCTGAGATAGGGATATGTCCATTATTGCCGAGTAAGGATGGTCGGGAAACGCGGAAACCGCAAACTGCGTGGCCGCTCGCAGTTTTTGCCGGCGCACGAAAGAGGAACGCTCGCCGGCGGCTTTCATTTCATTTGTTAGATCCGTGTCATGTTTTTGTTAATAAGCCATTCCAAAATGCATGTTTCGCTTGTTTGGGTTAAAAAGTTTCAATAATCTAAATTATGAAATAAACATTTAAAAATGTGCTGAAGGTGCCGTTTGTTGTGCCAGGGGTTTATTTCAATTGGTTGTTTTTAATCTGTTTTGAGATATTGATCACCATTTTTCCAACGACCTTTATACGGCGATAACGCGGTAAATTCGCCGTATCAAAGGGATAACACCGACCGTATTGTTGTTTGAATGTAAAAAATATTTTTCATTAGCTGTCAACCAACAGACCTCTTCATTCTAACGATTAAAGGGTAACGAACATGAAGCTGAAGAAACTGATCGCCGCCTCGGTACTGATGTGCATGCTGCCGGCCAGCGTGTTGGCGAAAGACATCAAGATCGGCGTTTCCATGGCTTACTTCGATGACAACTTCCTCACCATTCTGCGCCAGTCGATGCAAAACAAAATGAAGGCCGACGGTAATGTCAGCGGCCAGTTCGAAGACGCCAAAGGCGATATCGCGCAGCAAATTCAACAAATCGAAAACTTCGTCAGCCAGGGCGTCGACGCCATCATCCTCAACCCGGTGGATACCCAGGGCGTCAAGCCGATGATTAAGCTGGCCGAGAAGGCCAAGATCCCGCTGGTGTTCGTCAACCGCAAGCCGGAAGTGGCGCTGCCGGCCGGCATGGCCTACGTCGGCTCCGACTCCAAGCTGGCCGGCAAGCTGCAGATGGAAGCGCTGGCCAAGCTGATGAACGGCAAGGGCAACGTGATGATCCTGATGGGCGAGCTGTCGAGTGAAGCCACGCGCGACCGCACCCGCGGCGTGGAAGAGGTGGCGGCCAACTATCCCGGCATCAAAATAGTCGATAAGCAAACCGCCAAGTTCTTCCGCAAAGAGGCGGTGGACGTTACCACCGACTGGATTTTGTCCGGCCAGCAGATAGACGCCATCGCCTCCAACAACGACGAAATGGCCATCGGCGCTATTTTGGCGCTGAAGCAGGCCAAGAAATCCGGCGTGCTGGTGGCCGGCGTTGACGGCACGCCGGACGCGCTGGAGTTCATCAAGAAGGGCGATCTGGCGTTGAGCGTGTTCCAGGACGCTAAAGGCCAGGGCGAAGGCGCGGTGCAGACCGCCGTTCAACTGGTGAAAGGCGAGAAAGTGGAGAGCAACGTGCTGATCCCTTACCAGCTGATCACCCAGGCCAATTACCAGCAATTCGCCGATAAAAACAAGAAATAAGCCGTGAAGCCCGCCGCGGGCGCCGGTGTGGGGCGAGCGCGGCGGAAAACGTGGGTCAGTGCGGAGGTAAGCGGTATGTACCCTTATGTTCTTGAGGCCGAAGGCATCAGCAAGCAGTTCCCCGGCGTCAAAGCGCTGGATAAGGTCTCGATTAAAATCAAACCCGGCAGCGTGCACGCGCTGATGGGGGAAAACGGCGCGGGTAAATCGACGCTGATGAAATGTTTGATCGGTATCTACCACCCGGACGAAGGCTCGATCAAAATCAAAGGCCGGCCGGTCACCTTCAGCGATACGCTGCAGGCGCTGCATTCGGGCATTTCCATGATCCACCAGGAGCTGAACCTGGTGCCCTACATGACGGTGGCGGAAAACATCTGGCTGGGGCGCGAGCCGGCGCGGCTGGGGTTCGTCAACCACGAACAGCTGAACGAACAGACCCGCGAACTGCTGGCGCGGCTGAACATCAAACTGCAGCCGGAAACGCTGGTGGGCGAGCTGAGCATCGCCAACCAACAGATGGTGGAGATCGCCAAGGCGGTATCCTACAACGCCGACGTGCTGATCATGGATGAACCGACCTCGGCGCTGACCGAAGGCGAAGTGGTGCACCTGTTCGCCATCATTCGCGAGCTGCGCGAGCAGGGCAAAGGCATCATCTATATCAGCCACAAGATGGATGAGATCTTCGCCATCACCGATGAAGTGAGCATCTTCCGCGACGGCACCTTCATCGCCTGCGACAAAACCGAAAACCTGACCAAACAGTCGCTGATCACCATGATGGTGGGGCGAGAACTGACGCAGATGTTCCCCAAATTCAACAACAATATCGGCGAGGAAGTGCTGCGGGTGGCGGGGCTGCGCCGCAGCGGCTGGTTCCATGACGTATCGTTTAGCGTCAAGCGCGGCGAGATCCTCGGCGTTGCCGGGCTGGTGGGCGCCGGGCGCAGCGAAGTGATGGAGAGCCTGTTCGGCATGCACCCGGCGGACGGCGGCGAGATCTTTATCGAAGGCCAGGCGGTGAAAGTGGATTCCCCGGCGAAGGCGATCGAGAGCGGGCTGGCGTTCCTCACCGAAGACCGCAAGAAATCCGGCCTGTTTCTGGTGCTGTCGGTGGTCGAGAACATGAGCATCGTCAACCTGTCGGAATACATCGGCAAGAACGGTTTCGTCAGCCACGTGCAGATGGCCAAAGACTGCATGGATCAGATTAAAAAGCTCAACATCAAAACGCCGACCATGGATCAGATCATCAATAACCTCAGCGGCGGTAACCAGCAGAAGGTCTTGATCGCGCGCTGGCTGCTGGCGCAGCCGAAAATCCTGATCCTCGACGAACCGACGCGCGGCATCGACGTGGGGGCGAAAGCGGAAATCTACCGCCTGATCAGCGAGCTGGCCAACCGCGGCGTCGCCATCATTCTGGTTTCCTCCGAGCTGCCGGAGATCCTCGGCATGAGCGACCGGGTGATGGTGATGCACGGCGGCCGCATCACCGGCATTTTGGACAAAGACGACGCGGACCAGGAGAAGATCCTGGCGCTGGCCTCAGAATAACGAAGGGTGAACATCATGAGTAACGTAAAGATTGAGAAGCCGCTCTCCGCCGATTCAACGGGCAAGGGAACGCTGTTCTCCGGGCTGAGCGGCAAAATGCCGAAGGATACCGGTATCTTCATCGTGATGATCGGCATCGCGCTGATCTTCGAAATCCTCGGCTGGTACATGCGCGATCAGTCATTCCTGCTGAACCCGAACCGCCTGCTGCTGATCGTGCTGCAGGTGGCGATCATCGGCATCATCGCGGTGGGCGTCACCCAGGTGATCATCACCACCGGCATCGATCTCTCCTCCGGCTCGCTGATTGCGCTGACTGCGGTAGTGGCGGCCAGCCTGGCGCAGACCTCGGACAGCATCTCGCCGATGTATCCGGGGCTGCTCGATCTGCCGGCGGCGATCCCGATCGGCGCGGGGATCGGGGTGGGCATCGTCTGCGGCTTTATCAACGGCTTCCTGATCACCCGCACCGGCATTCCGCCGTTCATCGCTACGCTGGGGATGATGGTGTCGGCGCGCGGCCTGGCGCAGTACTACACCAAGGGCAACCCGGTCAGCTTCCTGTCGGACGGCTTCACGTCAATCGGCCAGGGCGCGATGCCGGTGATCATCTTCCTGGTGATTGCAGTGATCTTCCATATCGCACTCAAGCACACCCGCTACGGCAAATACATCTACGCCATCGGCGGCAACATGACCTCGGCGCGGGTTTCCGGCATCAACGTCAATAAGTACCTGGTGACGGTTTACACCATCGCCGGCGGCCTGGCGGGGTTGGCGGGCGTGGTGCTGGCGGCGCGCGTCAGCAGCGGCCAGTCGAGCATGGGGATGTCCTACGAGCTGGACGCCATCGCCGCGGCGGTGATCGGCGGCAGCAGCCTGATGGGCGGCGTCGGGCGCATCACCGGCACGCTGATCGGCGCGGTGATCCTCGGCCTGATCAAAAGCGGCTTCACCTTTATCGGCGTCGATTCTTACATTCAGGACATCATCAAAGGCGTGATTATCGTCGCCGCCGTGTCGATCGACATGCGGCGCAACCGTAAAAAACACTGATTGCCGTGAATTGCCGCCGGCGCCAGGGTTGGCCGGCGGCGTTTTTTTACCGGGGGACACATCATGAATTACCTGAAAGGGTTGTGGCTGGCGGTGGCGCTGTGCGCGTCTACCCCGGCATGGGCGCAAACCATCGGCGTGTCGATGGCCTATTTCGACCAGAACTTCCTCACCATCATCCGCCAGGCGATCGACAAGGAGGCCAAGGCGCGCGGCATCACCGTGCAGTTTGAGGACGCACGCGGCGACGTCGGCCGCCAGACCGATCAGGTGCAGAGCTTTATCAGCGCCGGGGTGGACGCGATTATCGTCGATCCGGTCAACTCGGCCAGCACGCCGGTGATGACCAAAATGGTCCAGGCCGCCGGCGTGCCGCTGGTGTACGTGAACCGCACGCCGGGCGACGCCAAACTGCCGCAGGGCGTGGTGTTCGTCGGCTCCGACGAGCGGGAATCCGGCACGCTGCAGATGGAAGAGCTGGCGCGGCTGGCCGGCTATCAGGGCAACGTGGCGGTGATGGTCGGCAACCTGACCGACGCCGGTGCGCTGCAGCGCACCAAAGACGTGGAGCAGGTGGTGAGCAAGTACCCGAAAATGAAGGTGGTGCAGAAGCAGAGCGCCAACTATTCACGCAGTGAAGGTATGGACCTGATGATGAACTGGCTGACCAACGGCGAAGCGATCGACATCGTCGCCGCCAACAACGACGAGATGGCGATTGGCGCAATCATGGCGCTGCAGCAGGCGGGCAAGGCGGACAAGAAAGTGCTGATCGGCGGCATCGACGCCACGCCGGACGGCCTCAAGGCGCTGGCCTCCGGCAAGATGCAGGTCACGGTGTTCCAGGACGCGGTCGGGCAGGGCAAAGCCTCGGTCGATATGGCGCAGCGCATGATCAACGGTGAAAAGCTCGAGCCGTATTACTGGATCCCGTTCGAGCTGGTGACGCCGGCCACGATGCAGAAGTATGCGGCCAGGCCGTGAGTTAACCGTCAGATTCGCGTTGCCGGGGCGCTGCTTGCAGCGCCTTTTTTCATTGGCGTCAGTTACATGTCCGCTTGCGGCCAGCGCGGCGCGGGATCTTGCTTCACACTGAGGATCTTTAAACCGCGTGAGGATGAGCGATGAACGCATTGAACGGCAAGGTGGCGGTGATCGGCGGCGCCAGTTCGGGGATCGGCAGGGCGGCGGCGCTGCTGTTCGCCCGCCAGGGGGCTGCGCTGGTGTTGGGCGCCCGGCGCGAGCGGCTGTTGGCGGAGCTGGTGGAGGACATTCGGCGCGAGGGGGGGCGGGCACTCGCGGTGGCGGGCGACGTGCGCGATGAAGCCTTCGCCGAACGGCTGACGGCGACGGCGGTCGACGAATTCGGCGGGCTGGATATCGCCTTCAACAACGCCGGCACGCTGGGGCCGCTGGGGCCGTCGCTGGCGCTCACCGCGCCAGAATGGCGCGAGGTGCTGGAAACCAACCTGTCGAGCGCCTACTACGGCGCCAAATATCAAATCCCCGCCATGCTGGCGCGTGGCGCGGGCTCGGTGATTTTCACCTCCACCTTCGTCGGCCACACCGCGGCGTTTCCCGGCACGGCGGCCTATGCGGCCGGCAAGTCGGGGCTGATCGGCCTGACGCAGGCGCTGGCGGTGGAGTTCGGCGGGCGCGGCATTCGGGTGAACGCACTGCTGCCGGGCGGCACGGATACGGCGATGGGCCGGCAGATGAGCAATACCCCGGAGGCGCTGGCGCAGGTGGCCGACCTGCACGCGCTGAAGCGGCTGGCGATGCCGGAGGAGATCGCGCAGGCGGCGCTGTATCTGGCGTCTGACGCTTCCTCATTTGTCACCGGCACCGCGATGCTGGTGGACGGTGGCGTGTCCATCCAGCGCGGCTGAGACCACGGGCGCCGTGGCCTCAGCGGGCGTCAGAAAGCGGACAGGTGGCGGCGCACGATCTCGCGGCCGATCTCCAGCGAGGCAGTCGCCGCCGGAGAAGGGGCATTGCACACGTGCAGCGAGCGTTTCCCCTGCACGAAATGGAAGTCGTCCACCAGCTTGCCGTCGGCGGTCAGCGCCTGAGCGCGCACGCCGGCCGGGCCGGGCCGAATATCCTGCTCCTGCAGCGCCGGGATCAGCCGACGGGCGTTCTCGGCAAAGCGGCGGCGCGACAGCGAACGGCGCATTTCCGCCAGCCCTTCGCCGAGGTAGTTGCCGGCGATTTTCCAAAAGCCGCGATAGCCGAGCACCTCGCTCAGATCGCGCAGGCTGAAGTCGCATTTGCGGTAGCCTTCGCGTTTGAAGGCCAGCACCGCATTGGGGCCGACGTCGCGTTTGCCGTTATACATGCGGGTAAAGTGCACGCCGAGGAAAGGGAAATCCGGGTTGGGCACCGGGTAGATCAGATGGTTGACCAGGTGATTTTTCGCGTCGTCCAACACATAGTATTCACCGCGGAACGGCACGATCTTCATGCCGGTTTCGTAACCGGCCAGTTTGGCGATGCGATCGCTGAACAGCCCCGCGCAGTTGATCAGCAGCCGTCCCTCGAAGGTGTCGCCGGCGGCGGTGACGGTGACGCCGGCGGCGTGCTCGCGGATGGCCTCAACCTGATGGCCGTAGGCGATCTCGCCGCCGCGCCGCACAATGATCTCCGCCAGCTTGGCGGCCACCTCCGCGTAGTTGACGATGCCGGCGTCGGGCACCAGCAGCGCTTCAAGGCCATTGACGTGCGGTTCGCGCTCCCGCAGCTGCGCCTGTGACAGCCGGGTGACCTGCAGGCCGTTTTGCAGCCCGCGCTGATAGATGTTCTCCAGCCGATCCAGTTCGTTTAGCTGGGTGGCGACAATCACCTTGCCGCATTGGTCGTGATACAGGTCGTGTTCGCGGCAGAAGGCGAACATGCTGCGGTTGCCCTGTTTTGCCAACTGCGCTTTCAGGCTGCCGGGCGTGTAGTAAATGCCGGAATGCACCACGTTGCTGTTGTGGCCGCTTTGGTGCGCCGCCGGGCCGCGTTCTTTTTCCAGGATCAGAATGCGCCGCTGCGGATCCGCTTCCTGCAGCGCATTCACCACGCCGAGCCCCACCAGGCCGGCACCGATAACGATCGCGTCGTACATCACGGCTCTTGCTCCTCGTTTTCCAGGCGGCGTAATTTGCCGCGTACGTTGTTCAGATGGCTTTGCATGGCGGCGGTGGCCGCCGCCGCATCGCCGTCGCGAATGGCGATAAACACCCGCTCATGTTCGTCGATCACCCGCTGGCGCTCGGCCTGCCGCCCTAGGTTTTTGCTGAGCGAGTACACCAGCACCCCCAGATACAGCTCGTGCATGTTATCGAGGATCTGCACGAAAAAGGGGTTATGCGAAGCCTGCATGATGGCGCGGTGGAACAGGTAGTCCTGCCGATAGCCGATCTGGCCGTCGTTCAGCGTACAGTGACGAAAGGCGAGGTGCGCCTGTTCGATCGCCTGCAATTCCTGTTCGGTACGGCGCTCGGCGGCCATGCGCGCCGCCTGCTGCTCCATGACCTCGCGCATTTCCAGCAGCGCTTCCACCTCGCGGCGGTCGGCTACCTCCATCACCAGCGGTTCGTATTTGCTCAGCAGCGAATGCTGTTCCACCCGGTGGCCGCCGCCCTGGCGTGAGGAGATGATGCCGCTGACCTCCAGCACGCCGAGCGCCTCGCGCACCGGTACCCGGCTGACGCCGAACGCGTCCGCCAACACGTTTTCCGACGGCAGCTTCTCGCCGACCGGAAAGGTGCCGTCGTTGATACCGGCTTTCAGCTGCGCCAGCACCTGATGAGAGGCTTTCTGGCGCGTGACCTTGCGGATCATGACGCGCCTCCCGGCAGCGCGGCGCGCTGTTTATAGCGCAGCAGGTGCATGGCGGCGGCGGCGGCGATCAGGGCCGCACCGCCCAGATCGGTCATCAGGCCCGGTTTGATCAGTAAAATCGCCGCCGCGGTAAACAGCACCCGCTCCAGCCAGTGGGTCTTCATCAGCCAGAAATTGGCGCTGGCGATCGACAGGGCGTAGATCCCCACCAGCGCGCTGATCACCATATGCAGCACCGACAGTGGGTTGAGATCGTCACCCTGCATCAACAGCATCGGGTTGTAGACCAGAATGAACGGGATGATAAAGCCCGGCAGCGCCAGGCGCACCGCGTCCCACGAAGTTTGCATCGGATCGGCGCGGGCGATGCTGGCGGCGGTGTAGCTGGCCAGCGCCACCGGCGGCGTGATGTTGGACAACGCGCCGAACCAGAACACGAAGAAATGCGCCGCCAGCGGCAGCACGCCGGCTTTGATCAGGATCGGCGACACGGTCACCGCGACCACGATGTAGAGCGCGGTCGAGGGTAGCCCCATGCTGAGCACGATGCACACCAGCATCACCACCAGCAGGATCATCCACAGGGTGTTGTCGGTCATGGCGACGATGTTGAACGCCAGCGTGGAACCGATGCCGGTCATGGTCACCACGCAGATGATCACGCCGATGGCGGCGCAGGCGATGGTGACCTGGATCGAGCCGCGCGCCGCGTCATTCAAGGCCAACGCGATTTTTTTCGGCGTCATGCGCACCGAACTGTCGGGGGTGAGCCAGCTGGCGACGATGATGGCAATGATGCCGAGGAAGCCGGCATAGATCGGCGTTTTGCCCAGCAGCAGCGTGCCGATAACGATGACGAGCGGCAGCAGCAGCAGCCCGCGCGCCTTCAGCACCGCGCGCACCTGAGGGATGTTCTCCTTGTTGATGCCTTTCAGACCCTGTTTCTTGGCTTCCAGATCGATTGCCATGATCAGCGCGGCGTAATAGAGCAGCGCTGGCACGATGGCGGCGATGACGATGGTGGTGTACGAGATGCCGAGGAAACCGGCCATGATAAACGCCGCGGCGCCCATGATGGGGGGCATGATCATGCCGCCGGTGGAGGCGGTGGCTTCCACGGCTCCGGCGAAGCGGGACGACAGTCCGATGCTTTTCATCAGCGGAATGGTGAAGGTGCCGGTGGTGGCGACATTGGCCACCGCGCTGCCGCTCAACGAGCCGGTCAGTGCCGACGAGATCACCGCCACCTGGGCCGGGCCGCCGCGGCGGCGTCCGGCGGCGGCCAGCGCCAGATCGTTGAACAGCGCGGTCGCGCCGCTGACGCTGAGAAAGGCACCGAACAGAATAAACACCACGATGGCCGTGGAGGCAGTGGACAGGGTGATGCCGAAAATCCCCTCGCCGGTCATGAACAGCCGATACAGCAGGCGTTCTACCGAGAAGCCGCCGTGGCCGAAGATGCCCATGAAGTATTGCCCGAACAGCGCATAGAGAATGGCGAAGCTCGCCAGGCCGGGGATGAAATAGCCGGTGGTGCGCCGCGCGGCTTCAAACAGCACGCCGATACCGATCGCTGCCATCACATAGTCGGTGGCGTTGGGGATGCTCTTGCGCACCACGTGCAGATCGACGTAGTTAACGTAGAAATAGCCGTAGCTGACCAGCGTCAGGATGATGAACAGATAGTCCCAGCGGTTGAAGCTGCGGGTGGCGTACCGGGCCGAGAAGGGGAACAGGATAAAGCCCAGGATCAGAATGCCGCTCAGGAAAGTGGTGTTGCGGTAGAACTCCTGCGTGTTGGACAACGCGTTGGCGTAGATGGCATAGGCGGAGATGGCGATCGCCAGGACGGTTGCCAGCTGCAAATAGACGCCGCTCAGCGGCCGGTTGCCGGCGCCGGCTTCTTTGTCCAGATCGACGGCGGGCTGCGGTGAAGAAGAGTGAGTGCTCATACGTCCTCCTGGATTAGGGGTTGGCGGCCAGCGCGGCGGCTTCCGGCGGGATCAGATAATCGGGTATCTCGACGCCGGCTTCGCGGTAGTAGCGATAGGCGCCGAGGTGCAGCGGCACCGAAACGCCTTTCAGCGCATTTTCCAGCGAGATGTATTTGGCCGAGCTGTGTACCTGGTGCACTTCCGGCAGGTTCTCGAACATCGTTTTGGTCAGGTCGTACACCAACTTTTCATCGAGCCGGCTGAGGGCCACCAGAATATTGGGCTGTGCGATGGTGGCGACCGCCTTGGGCTGGCGCGGGTAGGTCTCCGCCTTGATGTCGAAACGGAACCAGGAGTTGGCGATGGCGTTGATGCTGGCCAGCTGTTCGTCGGTGACTTCCAGGATGCGTGCCGGCACGCCGCTGGCATACATATCGGTGACGGCGGCGGCCGGCACCCCGGCGGGCAGGGCGCCGCCGTCCAGGCGCCCGTCGCGCATCGCGGAAACCGTGTCGCCGTAGCCGAGGTATTCCGCCGACAGCGACTTTTTGGTCAGGTTGACGCCCTGCAGGATGATCATCGTCGACTGTTCGGTGCCGCTGGCCTGCGGCCCGACGGAAAAGCGCGTGCCGGCGATATCGTTCAGCGTGCCGTCTTTCACCCGGCTTTCCAGCATCACGAAGTGTTCGACGTTGGGCCACAGCATGGAGATGGAGCGCAGATCGCCGTAGGCGCGGCCGTCGAAGTTACGCACGCCCTGATAGGCTTCGACGGCGATCAGGCTTTGCAAAATCGCCAACTGAGCCTCGTCTTTTTGCAGCAGGTCGATATTCTCGATCGAGCCGGCGGAGGATTGGCCGGTGACCTGTATCCCCTGGTGCTTCAGCCGGTTGCTCCAGACGTTGGCCAGCCCGACGCCCATCGGATAGTAGGTACCACCGGTGGAAGCGGTGGCGACGGAGAGGAAGGTTTTATCGGCGTTTTCCGCTTTGCCGGCGATGGCCAGCAACGCGGCGCCGACCACGGCGCAGGTAATAAGTAACGTTTTGATTTTTCTATTTTTCATTATTTTCCCCAGCGGTTTTTTGAAACAAATAGAAAACATTTACGCAAACTTGTATACAACATGGCAGCTTTATTCACCTAAAGCGCAGTGCTTGATTTGTGATCTGAGCGGGCGAAAATTGAACGATGCAGCGGGGGGCGGAAATGAAAAACCCGTGGCCGGGCGCCACGGGCATGCGGGGGAGGGTTACCAGCCTTTGACGGCGTCGCCCTTGTAGATGTCGGCGGCGCTGGCCGCCACTTCGTCGGTCTGATAGGCCTTGACCAGATCTTTCACTTTCTCGCTGTCTTTGTTGTCGATGCGGCTGGCGAAGATGTTGACGTACGGCGAGTTTTTGTCTTCGACAAACAGCCCGTCCTTGGCCGGCGACAGGCCGATCTGGCTGGAATAGTTGGTGTTGATGATCGCCAGCGTCACTTTCTGATCGTCCAGCGCGCGCGGCAGCTGCGGCGCTTCAATCTCGACGATCTTCAGCTTTTTCGGGTTGCCGACGATGTCCAGCGCGGTCGGCAGCAGGCCGACGCCCTCTTTCAGGGTGATCAGCCCCTGTTTTTGCAACAGCAGCAGCGAGCGGCCCAGGTTGGTCGGATCGTTCGGCACCGCCACCTGCGCGCCGTCCGGCAGCTGGCTGAGTGCGGTTATCTTCTTCGAATAGCCGGCGATCGGGTAGACGAAGGTGTTGCCCACCGCCGCCAGCTTGTAGCCGCGCTCCTGCATCTGCTTGTCCAGATACGGCTTGTGCTGGAAGGCGTTGACGTCCAGATCGCCGTTGTTCAGCGCTTCGTTCGGCAGCACGTAGTCGTTGAAGGTCACCACCTCCACGTCCAGATCGTATTTCTGCTTGGCGACCTTTTGCACCACCGCCCACAGCGACTGATCGATACCGGCGCTGATGCCGACCTTGATGTGGTGATCGTCCTGTGCCGTCGGGCCGCAGGCGGTCAGCAGCAGCGTGCCGGCGGCGGCCAGCGCCAGGGTGAGGTTTTTCAGCGTAAATGTCATTTTCCCAGGGTCCTTGTCAACATTGCCTGCTAATTTGGGCGGGCAGAATAGTGGCAGTGACTGTAGGTAATCGCTGGGCTAAAACAAAATACTGATTCACTATGACTCATAGCGATTAGCTATGAGCGGCCGCCTCCCGGTGCGGTGCGGATTGTTTTGACGGCGAATCGGCGGGCTTATTATGATAGCCGTTGGCCCGCGAGGGCAGACTGGGTACTGAAACGAAGGAAAAGACAATGCGATTGAACACTTGGAGCAAGGCGCTGCTGCCGCTGGTGGTGTTGGCCTGCGTCTCGGCGACTCAGGTTCGGGCGGCGGAGAGCGATACCGGGCCGATCCCCAAACAGCTGCTGGGCAACTGGCGCGTCAGTAAAATTGTGCCGACCCAGACCACCGGCTGCTGGGATCAACAGCAGGCACAGAGCCTGATCGGCGGCAAAATCAGCTACAAAGCGGATGCGTTCAGCTGGAACGGCACGGCGCTGAAAAGCGAAGGGGCCACCGTCAGCACCGTAGAAGCGCAGGAGTTTGTCGAGGACAATTCCGGCAGCAGCTCCTACATCGATTTCCCGATGCTGGGCATCAGCACGCCGTCGGTCGAACGCGTGGCCATTCAGCACGCGGATACCGCCATCAAAGGCATCACCGATCAGGGCACCGATGGGGTGCCCGGCGATAACGTGCTGGTGAAAGACGCCAACACGCTGATCCTGTCGCTGTGCAACGTCTGGTTTGAGGCGCAGCGCGAGAAGTAATTTTTGCCTTCAGCCCCGGCAACGGGGCTTTCCCTCCGCGTCGCCACCCGTCATACGCGCCATTTCTGAACTAAAATTAACCATAACGATATGACCCCGGCGTGATATCGGAGCCTCGGCTCTACCGAGTCCATGACAGGAGGCGCTATGTGTTACCACCATATTGTCATCGCCACCGATCTGAGCGATGGCGGCAAACGGCTGGTCGAAAAGGGGGCGCTGCTGGCGGAGGCGCTGCAGGCCAAACTCTCGCTGATCTATGTGGACGTTCACTACGACACCTACCACGCGGCGATCGGCTTTTCGGAGCGCAGCTATGACGGCATGCCGTTCGAAGAGAAGATCCGCAAAGAGCTGGAGCCCACCACGCAAAACGTCAATTACCCGATCGCGGAGGTGATTATCGGGCGCGGCGGCTTCGTCGACGAACTGCGTACGGCAGTCGTGGATAAGAACATCGATCTGCTGGTGTTCGGCCATCACCACGATCTGTGGAGCAACCTGTTTTCTTCCACCCGCAATGCCATCAACCAGCTGAATATCGACGTGCTGGTGATCCCGATCCGCTCATAAACGCGGGCCACCGCCGGGCAACGATGGCGGTGGCCGCTGCGGCTTATTGCGTGAAGAAGTCGTTATACAGCATGTACAGGTGTGCTGCGCTCCAGGAGAAATTCGGCGCGCCTTGCTGCTTGCCGGTGAGCGGGTTGTAGTTCTCGCGGATTGGCCCGTCGGCGACCAGGCCGTCGGCGTGGCGGAAGAAGGCCTGCGCCATTGCCACCGCATCGTCGCGATAGCCGTAGCGCTCCATGCCCTTGAGGCCGAAATACAGCTGATCGACCCACACGCGGCCGCGCCAGTAGATGTCCGCGCCGAACGCCGGATTGGTCAGCGCCGCGGTGCCGAGCGGCACGTAGGTATTGAACTCGCGCGGATCCTTCATCACCCTGACCACCGCATCGGCGTGCGGTTGGCTGGCGGCGCCGTTGAACAGCGGCGACCAGCCTTCCGGCCCTTTGCCGCGTTCGACGATCGGTTTGCCGGCGCAGCCGTTGGCCAACGGCTGGCTTTCGATGCGGATGTCATAGAAGAAACCGCTCTGCTTGTCGAACATGCAGGTGTTGATGTAGGCCGCCAGCCGGTCGGCTTTGGCGCGGAAGGCAGCGGCCTCGGCACCGCGGCCCAGAATATCGGCCATCTCCGCCAGATAGCGGTTGTCGCTGTACATATAGCTGGCCTGATCCACCGACTCTTGCAGCAGCGAGTAGCCGAGCAGCGTGCCGTCCGGCGCGCGGTTTTCGGCGAATTTTACCTGCCAATCTTCGCGTTTGCCGCCCTGCGCCACGTAGCGCGCCAATTGATCCGGATCGATAAAGCCGAATACCGCCGCGTCGTCGCGGCCCGACTCCCAGGAGGCGGCGGTCTGCGCCGGGATCTCGATGCTGTCGTACTGCCCCTCGCGCACGATGCGATCGTAATTGTCGAGGCCGGTCAGCGTTCGCTCGCGCTGCCCGCGTTTGACGGTAAACAACATGCGCCCGTCGGGGGTATTGTGCGCTTTGTCACGGGTGGCGCCGTACTCCGGCACGCCGTTGCCGTTGTGATCGCGGTTGCGCAGCCACCAGTCATGGTAGGCCACCAGCTTCGGGTACATCTCCGCCAGCCAGCCCTTATCGCCGGTGACGCGATACACCTCCATCACCGCCCAGGCCGCCAGGCTCGGCTTGGTGTTGCGCTCGTTCCAGTTGCCGCCGTCGCCGCCGCGCTCCGGGCTGGGGTTGTAGGCGATAAGGTCGGGCAGAAAACCGGCGTCCCACGGGCGCAGGGCGTCGCCCGGTCGGATCTGGAAGGCGAACACTGCGCGAATGTTGTCCTTGGCCACGTCCGGGTTGAAGTGCGCCATGGCGTAGGCCTGTTTCCAGGTGTCCCACGGCCAGGTTTGGTTGCCGGAGAACCAGCGCCCGGTCACCGACGGGGTGACCGAGTCGAACTTCATCGCCCCGGCTGCGCCGCGCCAGTTGCCGTTCAGCGTTTCCATCGCTTTGACCGCCACGCGGGTTTGTTCCGGCGTGGCGTGCGGGTTGCTGAGCCCAGTGGCGAGATAGCGTTCCCAGCGCTGGGCCGACGCGGCCATATAGCGCTGCGGGTGAGCGAGGATATCGGCGATAGCGCGCTGTTCGCGCTGTGCCTCTTCGGCGGTGAGCAGGTGCGAGTAGGTGGTGTACAGGGTGGTGGAACCGGTGATGCGCGCCGTGGCGCGGAAGCGGTGGCCGTCGACCGTGGTGCGCTGCGGCAGTGATTTGTGGATCTGATATTCGGACTGGCCCGAGGTCATCAGCTGCGACGGCGCGCGCACCTTGCCGAAGGTGACGCGCAGGCCGTCAGCCGTCGGCACAATGCGGCGCGTGTAGTCCGGAAACGCCTGCTCGAGGGTCGCCGGCGGCTGCGGTTTTTGCTCTTTGGCCGCGTAGCGCTCCAGCAATTCACCGTCCCACACCAGCTCCAGCGGCGTGTCGGTCAGGATTTGGGTTTCCAGCAGCGAGGTGCGCGCGGCGGCGAAGCGCAGCGTCAGGTTGACGGTCACGCCCGGCGCGCTGAGCCGCTGCACCAGGGCGCCGGGCAGGCTGTAGGCCGTCATGGTGAAATGCACCGGTTTACCGTCTCGATAGACGCTGAGCCGATCGAAATTGTTGGCCATAAAGTTGATGTACTCTTCGGTCAGCAGCGCCGGGCCGGGGAAACCGCCCATGCCTTCCGGCCCGCTCGGCAACAGGTGGCCGTGCCAGGCGCCGAGATCGAAGAACGGATTGAAGCGCTGGTGATCGTCGAAATCGTAATCGAGCATAAAGTGCGGCGCGCCGCGGCGGTCGATGACGTTTTTATAGCGCTCGGCCAACGGGGCGTCGGCGTCGGGCGTTTTCGGCACACAGCCCGTCAGCGCCCATGCGAGGATGAGGGCAGTGGCCAGCGGGGTCAGGGGAGTCATGTTCATCGTAGGAGCCTCAACGGTTACCAATAGAAATATTGCATCAGAAACACCGAGTTGCTGGCACCGGTGCTGTCGTTGCGCATGAAGAATTTGCTGTCCAGCGCGGTGGCCAGTTTGCCGCCGGCGTATTCGTACCAGACGCCAAACTGGGCGTATGAGGTGGCGGTGTCCGCCGCGCGATCAAACCGGTGGCGGGCGTAGCTGTAGGCGGTGGAGAGATACAGCCCTTTGGCGGTTTCCGTCATCGCGCTGAGCATCAGGCCCGATTCGCTGCCGGGATGGCCGCCGCTGTCGCCTTTGCCTGTGTGGTGCCAGATGCGGCCGGCCAGGTGCTTACCGCGCAGCCCCAGCAGAAACAGCTGCCCCAGCCCGTCGGTCACTTCCAGGCCGGTCAGCAGCGTCAGATTCTCCTGCAGGTCGTACTGGGTGTAGCCGTTGGCCATCGCCCGGTAGGTATACTTGTCGGAATAGCGGTCGTATTTACCGAAGTGCAGCAGCGCCTTGCTCTCGTCGATGCGGCTTTCCGGGGCCGCCGTCACGCTGTAGCGAAAGCGCCCGGTCAGGTTTTGCAGCTTGGCGGCATAGCTGAGATCGCGGGTGTTGGGGATCACGTAGCCGTACTCCGGCGTGAAGTCGCCCCACCACTGCAAATCGTCGAGCGACGAATCGTTGCGCACGCTGAGCATCATCTCGGTGCCGTCGTCGGTGCGGTAACCGCCGTAAAAGCGGTTCAATCCACCCTCGAAGCCGCCCCAGCTGTGGTCCGGCGTCCAGGCGTGGCCCTGGCTGTCCGCCTGCACGGTCCAGCCTTCGCCGTAAATCAGGCCGAACCAGTGTCCCCGTTTGATCTCCAGGCCACCTTCGATATAGGTGCCGTCGCTGTATTGATGCTGATGTTCGCCGTTCAAATAGACGCTGCCGCCGATGCCGAGCTCGCCGTAAAAACGCAGGGCGGTCGCGGTGCTATCGGGTAGCGGCGGCGGCGGGAGCTGATTGCGCTCCGCCGGGGTCACCGGTTCCTGCGCCGCCCAGGCGGGCGCATTAACGAGCAGCAACAAGGGCAACAGGGCGTGATGGCTTAGTGATTTCATGGGGCATAGCCTGGTGTTGGATGGATCGGAACGTCAGCCGAGCGGCGGCTCACGCGAGGTCGCTCCCGGATCCCTGGGAGAAGAGAAAAAGTCCGCCCTCATGGGGCAGTAAACGGCAGGTATATTAGTAAAATATTTAGTAAAAAATACGCTTAAATCAGTAAATCGTTAACTTGATCACAGCGGGCGAAATGGGTATCTTTCGCTGCAGGCGCCCGGCAACGGCTGGCATGAGCGTGCGCTGGCCCGGTCTGGGAAGGAGAGGAGGCGGGCGGCGCTGTACGCCGTGGCGCTATCCGATTAAGCTACCGTTTTTCGTCTGTGCATTGGGACTCTATGGCCACACTGAAGGAAATTGCTGAAGCCGCTAATGTGTCCGTCGCCACCGTTTCGCGCGTGTTGAATGACGACCCCACCCTGAGCGTGAAGGCGCAAACCCGCCAGAAGATCCTGGAAGCGGCGGAGCGCCTCGAATACAAGGTTGCACCTTCCAAACGGCAAAGCGGGCAACGCCTGCATTTCGCCGCGCTGTTCACCTATACGCAGGGCGTGGAGATCAACGATCCCTATTACCTGGCGATGCGCTACGGCATCGAAACGCAGTGCGAAAAGCTGGGCGTGGCGCTGAGCGCCGGATATGACTTCAACGGCGACAAGGCGCTGCCGGCGGCCGACGGCCTGCTGGTGATCGGCCGGCCACAGCCCGCGCTGTATGAGCAGCTCAGGCAGCAGGAAACGCCGGTCGTATTCATCGACGGCGTGGTGGAGGATGAGCGGTTCGACTGCGTCAATGTCGACCTGTACAAGATCAGCCGCAAGGTGATCGACTACTTCATCGGCCGCGGCTATCAGCGCATCGGCTTTATCGGCGGGCGCGACGATCCGGCCGGCATCGACCAGCGCGAGCAGGCGTTCGTCGAGTATGGCCGGCAGCAAAACGTGGTGCGAGCGCAGGACATTTACCACGGTGATTTCAGCAGCCAGTCGGGCTACCAGTGCGCCAAAGCGATGTTGCAGAGCAAGAATGGCTATCCGCCGGCGCTGCTGGTGGCGACCGATTCGATCGCGATCGGCGTGCTGCGTGCGCTGCACGAACACGGCATTCAGGTGCCGGGGCAGATCGCGCTGATCAGCGTCAACGACATTCCCACCGCCCGCTTTATTTTCCCCGCCTTGTCCACGGTGCGCATCCCTTCGGAAACCATGGGCGCACAGGCCGTCAACCTGCTGGCGGAGCGGCTGCGCGATGAGCGCGCCGTCCCGTTGTCGATCTTCGTTCCCAGCTCGCTGCAGCTGCGCGACACCACCGTCGCCTGACCGGCCCCGCCTCGGCGGGGCGTTGCGTTGGCGCCCAAAATTAACGTCATGATAAAAAAAGGCATTTGAGATTTATTGTGATCCTGTCGTCATTTGGTAAATATCAACTGTAGTTTTTACTAAATATTTACTATCGTTTCCGCATTGCACAGGTGTCGGGAGACGTGACGTGAATAATTGGGAAAACATTGAAAAACAGTCGGAGCACCGGTTGGCACCGCGCGCGAGCTTCTTCAGCTACGCGGACGCCGGGCAGGCGCTGAGCTTCGATCGCAACGCCAGCCGGCGCTTCCAGCTGCTGAGCGGCCGCTGGCGTTTTCGCTTCTTCGAGCACCCGGCGCAGGTGCCGGCGGCGTTTTATCGGGAGCCGATGAACGACTGGGGCGATATGGCGGTGCCGGGCATGTGGCAGCTGGAAGGGCACGGCCATCTGCAGTACACCGACGAGGGCTTCCCGTTCCCGATCGACGTGCCTTACGTGCCGACCAACAACCCCACCGGCGCCTATCAGCGCCCCTTTACGCTCGACGCCGGCTGGCAAGATCAGCAGGTGCTGATCAAATTCGACGGCGTGGAAACCTACTTCGAGGTGTACGTTAACGGCGACTATGTCGGCTTCAGCAAGGGCAGCCGGCTGTGCGCCGAGTTCGACATCAGCCCCTATGTGCGGCAGGGCGAGAACCTGCTGTCGGTGCGGGTGATGCAGTGGGCCGATTCCACCTACATCGAAGATCAGGACATGTGGTGGATGGCCGGCATCTTCCGCGATGTCTATCTGATCGGCCAGAGCGCCACTCACCTTCACGACCTGACGCTGGTCACCACCTTTGATGAGCGCTATTGCGACGCGCAGTTGGCGATCGATGCCGAGCTGCGCCATCTCGGTGTGCAGGCCGCCGAGGGCTGCCGCCTGCAGGCGCAGCTGTTCGACGGCGATCGCTGCGTGGCGGAGCAGTGGCGCGACGATCTGCGCATCGAGCAGGCGCTGAGCTGCCGTTTCGAACTGCCGGTCAGCCGACCGCAGCAGTGGAATGCGGAAAATCCCTATCTGTATCAGCTGTTGCTCAGCCTGTATGACGGCGCCGGCAACCTGCTGGGCGTGGTGCCGCAGCGGGTGGGTTTCCGCGAGATCGCGGTGCGCGACGGGCTGATGTACGTCAACGGGCGCTACCTCAAGCTGCACGGCGTCAACCGCCACGATCACGATCACCGCAAAGGACGCGCCGTCGATATGGCGCGGGTGGAGCGTGACATCGTGCTGATGAAGCAGCACAACATCAACTCGGTGCGCACCGCCCATTACCCCAACGATCCGCGCTTTTACGAGCTGTGCGATCTCTATGGCCTGTTCGTGATGGCGGAGACCGATTTGGAAAGCCACGGCTTCGCCAACGTCGGCGATCTGAGCCGCATCACCGACGATCCTCGCTGGGAACAGGCCTACGTCGAGCGCATCGAGCGCCACGTGGCGGCGCAGAAAAACCACCCGTCGATCATCATCTGGTCGCTGGGCAACGAGTCCGGCTACGGCTGCAACATTCGCGCCATGGCCCGGCGCTGCAAAGCGCTCGATCCGAGCCGTCTGATCCACTATGAAGAAGATCGCGACGCCGAAGTGACCGACGTGATCAGCACCATGTATTCCCGCGTGGCGATGATGAACGCCTTCGGCGAATACCCGCACCCCAAACCGCGCATCCTGTGCGAGTACGCCCACGCGATGGGCAATGGCCCCGGCGGGCTGTTCGAATACCAGTCGGTGTTCAACCGTCACGCCAGTTTGCAGGGGCACTACATCTGGGAGTGGTGCGATCACGGGCTGCTGAGCCACGACGCGCAGGGGCGCGAGCGCTACCAGTACGGCGGCGATTACGGCGACTACCCGAACAACTACAACTTCTGCATGGACGGCCTGATCTATCCGGACCAGCGCCCCGGCCCCGGCCTGCGTGAATACCAGCAGGTGCTGTGCCCGGTGGAGGTGACGGCGGAAGAGGGGGCGGGTGACGTGCTGCGGGTGAAAAACCGCTATTGGTTCAGCTCGCTGGCGGATATCACGCTGAAGGTCAGCGTCAAGACCGACGGCCGCCAGGTGGCAAGTTACGAATTCAAGCTGCCGCATCTGCAGCCGGGTGAGAGCGAAGACATGCATCTGCCGGTGTTGGCGCTGGGGCAGGGGGAAACGCTGATCGACGTGGCGGTGCATAAGGACAGCGCCACCCGCTACAGCGAGAGCGGCCAGCGGCTGGGGCATTATCAGCATCTGCGCCAGGCGGCGACGCGGCGACCGGCTCCACCGTTGGCCGATGCGCCGGCGCTGCAATGCCGCGAGGAGAATCATCAGCTGCTCGTCAGCGGCGGCCGGTTCCAGCTGGCGTTCTCGCTGCTGAGCGGCGAACTGCTGTCGTGGCGGGTAGACGATGAAGAAATGGTGGGGCGCGCGCCGCGCATCACCTTCTTCAAACCGGTGATCGATAACCATAAACAGGAATATGAGGGGATTTGGCTGCCGCAACATTTCCCCATCATGCAGCAGCACTTCCGCCGCCTCAGCCGGCAATGGCAGGGCGAAGATCTGCTGCTCGAGGTGCACAGCCTGATTGCGCCGCCGGTGTTCGACTTCGGCATGCGCTGCACCTACCGCTGGCGCATCTCCCCGCAGGGCTACGTCAGCCTGGATCTGTCCGGTGAGCCTTATGGCGATTTCCGGCAGATTATCCCGAAAATCGGTCTCGATTTCGGCATCAGTCGCCGCTTCGTGCAGGTGGAATACTACGGCCGCGGGCCGGGCGAGAACTACCGCGACAGCTGCCGAGCCAACCTCATCGGCCACTACCGGCAGCGCGCCGAGGCGCTGTTCGAACACTATCCGTTCCCGCAGGACAACGGCAACCGGCAGGACGTGCGCTGGCTGAGCCTGCAGGACGCGGCGGGCAAGGGGATCTTCATCCAACCGCGGCGGCCGATCAACTTCAGCCTGTGGCCTTACAGCGTCGAGATGCTGCACCAGGCCCAACACATCAACGAGCTGGAACCGAGCGACTGCCTGACGCTGAACCTGGACGACCAGATCCTCGGCCTCGGCTCCAACTCCTGGGGCTCCGAAGTGCTGGATACCCACCGGGTCTATCTGGCGCCGTTCAGCTACGGCTTCACACTGGTGCCGTTCGACGGGCGGCAAACGCAGGGTGCCGCGCTCGCCGGTTATGACTTCGCGCCCGCTCATCATCACCCGCAGTCTGCGGAGGAAAACGTATGATCATTCTCGAATCCCTGGCGGAGTTCCAGCGCATTTATCACAGCGGCAAGAAGTGGCTGCGCTGCATGGAAGCGATCGCCAATGTCGAGCGCATCAGCCCAAACGTGTGCCATTCGATCGGCGACTCGCTGACGTATCGGCTGAGCGTCGGCGCCGGCCGCCAGCACGGCTGGCTGGAGGGCAACCGCCGTTACTTCGACGTGCACTATTACCTCGACGGGGAAGAGACCGTCGAGGTTGCCGACAAACGGGCGCTGACGACGGTGGCGCCCTATCAGGACGAAACCGACCGCGAGTTTTTCAGCGGCGAAGGCGAGAGGCGCCGGGTCGGCAAAGGCAACGTGGTGATCTTCGAAAACCACCAGGCTCACCGCTTCGCAGAAAGCGGCAAGGTAAAAAAAGTCATTTTAAAAGTGACGGTGGAAGACAGCTATTTCGTCAATAAATAGCGCGCTCGCCGATCGATAACAACAAACCGAAGTCCCCTACACCATTCGGAGAATCTCTATGGCTGCGTCGAACAGAAACACCATCGGCAAGTTTGGTCTGCTGTCGATGACGTTTGCGGCAGTGTTCAGTTTCAACAACGTGATTAACAACAATATTCAGCTCGGCATCGCCTCGTCGCCGGTGTTCCTGGTGGCGACGATCATTTACTTCATTCCCTTTTGCCTGATCATCGCCGAATTCGTCTCGCTCAACCGCAACTCCGAGGCCGGCGTTTATGCCTGGGTGAAAAGCGCGCTCGGCGGGCGCTGGGCGTTTATCACCGCCTACACCTATTGGTTCGTAAACCTGTTCTTTTTTACCGCGCTGCTGCCGCGCGTCATTGCCTACGCTTCTTACGCGTTCCTGGGCTATGACTATGTGTTTACCCCGCTGACCACGGCGATCATCAGCATCTTCCTGTTCGCCTTCTCGACCTACATCTCCAACAGCGGCGCAAAACTGCTGGGGCCGATGACCTCCGTCACTTCGTCGCTGATGCTGCTGCTGACGTTTTCCTACATCGTTCTGGCGGGCGCAGCGGTGCTGGGCGGCATCGAGCCGGCCGACCCGATCAACGTGCAGGCGATGACCCCGAACTTCAACTGGGCGTTCCTCGGCATTACCGCCTGGATCTTCCAGGCGGCGGGCGGGGCGGAGTCCGTGGCAGTGTACGTGAACGATGTGAAAGGCGGCAGCCGCGCCTTTGTGAAGGTGATCATCGTTTCCGGGCTGTTCATCGGCGTGCTGTATTCGGTGTCTTCGCTGCTGATTAACGTATTCGTGCACCGCACCGATCTGCACTTTACCGGCGGCACGGTTCAGGTGTTCGAAGGCCTGTCGGCGCACTTCGGCCTGCCGACGGTGCTGATGAACCGCTTTGTCGGCATCGTTTCCTTCACCGCCATGTTCGGCTCGCTGCTGATGTGGACGGCGGCGCCGGTGAAGATTTTCTTCACTGAGATCCCGAAGGGCATTTTCGGCGAGAAAACCATTCGGCTGAACCGGCACGGCGTGCCGACGCGCGCGGCCTGGATCCAGTTCTTCATCGTCATCCCGCTGATGCTGATCCCGACGTTGGGTTCCAGCAGCGTGCAGGATTTGATGAACACGCTGATCAACATGACCGCCGCCGCCTCGATGTTGCCGCCGCTGTTCATCATGCTGGCCTACCTGAATCTGCGGCTGAAGTACGACCGGGTGGCGCGCGATTTCAAAATGGGCTCGCGCCTGCAGGGCATCGCCATCGTCAGCGTGCTGATCGCCATCTTCACCGTCGGTTTCTTCGCTTCGACGTTCCCGACCGGCGCCAGCATCATGACCATCGTGTTCTATAACGTCGGCGGGTTGGTGGTGTTCCTGGGATACGCCTGGTGGAAGTACAACCGCTACTCGAAGACCCTGAACGCCGAGGCGCGCTACCACGAAGACATGCCGCTGGCGCGCCTCGCGCTGGAAGCGCAGGAAGGGGCACCGGCCGGGCAACCCGCGCTGACCACGCCCGCTTGCAATAAGCCGCTGTAATCTCTCCTCTATCGGCTCCGCGCTCCGGCGCGGAGTCTCGCTTGTGTAAAAAATCCACGTCTGCGTTTGCATAATACATAAGTGAACACTAATGTGTTTATATGAACGAAAATGACATCTTCAAAGCGTTGGCCGATCCGACCCGCCGCACCATCTTCGACAAACTCGCCGCCGGCAGCATGAACGCCAGCGCGCTGCGCGAAGGGCTGCCCATCAGCCAGTCGGCAATGTCGCAACACCTGGCGGTGCTGCGCAATGCCGGGCTGGTGCGCGAGGCGAAGCAGGGGCGCTGCGTCAATTATCAGGTCGACCCGGACGGGCTGGCGCAGATCGCCCAGTGGCTGACGAAGTATCGCGCCTGGTGGCCGGCGCGCATCGACGCGCTGCAAACCTTACTGAAGGACATGGATCAATGAACAAACGGGCTGAGCAACCGCCGCGCGATCGGCTGGTGTTGGAATATTCGCTCGATGCGCCGCCGGAAAAAGTGTGGCGGGCGCTCAGCATTCCCGAGCTGCGCGAGCAGTGGCTGCCGACGGGGGATCTGGCGCAGGCCGAACCGCTGGCCACCACGCCGGGCGAGGCGGTGAGCTACCGCCTGCGCGACGACCAACCGCCGTTCCGCGAAAGCGTGGTGACGCTGCAGATTGTGCCGGATGCCGGCGGCGGCAGCCTGCTGCGGATTATTCACCAGCTTGACGCCGCCAACGACGGCCCGACGACGGTGATGCGCGCCGCCTGACGCGTTAAACACACTTCCCTTTGTTGCCAACCCAGGAGTTCACCGATGCGTGAGAAGATGATGCTCGTCCCGATGGTGGTGGAACAGACCAGCCGGGGAGAACGCTCCTTTGATATTTATTCGCGCCTGCTGCGCGATCGGATCGTGTTCCTCAACGGTGAAGTCAACGACGACGTGGCTGAAATGCTGTGCGCCCAGCTGCTGTTTCTGGAGGCGGAAAACCCGGAAAAACCGATCCATCTGTACATCAACTCGCCGGGTGGGGCGATCACCAGCGGGCTGGCGATTTACGACACCATGCAGTACCTGCGCGCGCCGGTGCATACCCTGTGCATGGGCACCGCGCGTTCGATGGGTTCGTTCCTGCTGATGGCCGGCGAGCCGGGGCACCGCATGGCGCTGCCCAACGCCAGCCTGCACGTGCACCAGCCGCTGGGCGGCTTTCAGGGGCAGGCCTCCGACATCTTGATCCACGCCGAAGAGATGAAGCGCACCAAAGACCGGGTGATCCGGCTGTACGCCCAACATTGCGGCCTGAGTGAGGAAGCGGTAGAGCAGGCGTTGGATCGCGATCGCTTCATGACCGCCGACGAAGCGGCGGCCTGGGGGCTGATCGATAAGGTGCTGCGGGAGCGGTAAAACGGCTCAGCGAGGCTCGGCGGCCTGCGGCGTGTGCCAAACCCGTTCAAGCCCGAATTCGACCATCGCGAAATAGAGGCTGAAATAGCGCTCTGCCATGATAAAGAACGAGCTGTTGAGTTCGATCACTACGTTATTGGTGGTGGTCAGCAGGCCCGATTTTTCCGCCGCCTGCAGGATGCGGTTTACGTGCGCGCGTGAGACGGAGCACGACTTGGCGATTTTCGCCGAGGAGAGCAGCAGAAAGGGGGAGTCCTGCCGGATGCTTTCGATATGCAGCATCAGCAGCACCATGTGGCCGGCGTCCTTGCTGATAAACAGTCCGGATTGCGGCACCAGATCGATCAGGTAGATCTCCTTGAGCATCAGCTGCCCGTAAGCGGCGAAAAAGGTGGGCAGAAAGTCGGGCGCCGCCAGCAGCGCCGCGATGGGCATCTGTGGCGCCAGCGCCTGATAGGGCCGCGCCATGGAGGCGATCAGCGCCTGGGTTTCCGCCAGCGCGTGCGGCGTAGGCTTATAGCGCAACTGGCGTTTGTCATGTTCGCAGGGTTTGACCTCCAGCCGGCGGCCGACCCGCAAAAAGAACAGAAAGGAGTCCAGGGAGTTCTCGCTGATCATGTTCTTTCCTTTAAAAAAGGCTTTGATGTCTTTCAGCCCGGCGGCGGGCTGGTGGTAGTAAATGGACAGGATGGTGGAACAAATGATGAACCGGCTGTTCCTGAAGATGATTTTGTAAAACAGCGGATGCTTCTTGTAGGTCTCTTTCAACAACTCCCCGTGTTTGACGATGGCGGCGTGAAATCCCGGTGACTGCCTGATGTTGTTGGCCTGTTTCTCCAGGTGAAACTGTAGCTGGAATCTGCTTAGACTCATTTTTCCCTATTTCCTGTACTTAAAAAATGTGCTGCTTTTTATCGTTATGGGTTTGCTGTGTATGACTTGACGATCTGTTGGCCCTGGTCGTTGATGAGGGTGGCCTGAACGGTGATCTGTGAAGGGAGTGTCGGCGCCGCAACGCCGTCGAGGTGATAATCCCGCATGCTGAACGGCGCGGTCATCATGTCGCTTTCTTGCCGCACCGGGTAATCACGTTTTCCTATGTGTACGCTTATGCGGGCGAAGGAGAGATAAAACGCCGACCGGTTGTGGCAGCGCAGCAGATAGCCGCCCGGCGATTTTTGCAGCGAGAACGAGACGGCCTCGGCCGCGTTTTCGGCGTTTCCCTTTAGCGCTTTGGGGCGGTAGAAGATTTTCATCTGCGTGTTCATCGCCAGCGTCACGCGCGACGCCAGCGGCGGCGTGGTCGGCTGGCTGGGCGGGATCTCATACAGGTTAAGCCAGAACACCGACTCCCTGTCGGTGGGCAGGGCCGCGCCGGCAAACAGGATCCGCAGCCCTTTCAGCGCCGAAGGCGGCAGGGCGAATACGCTGGGCAGGGTGACAAACGGCGCGCGCGACAGTTCGGGGGCGGCATTGACGTCGCCGTTATCGACCCAGGTTTGCGCCACGATCGGATAGCCGTTGGTGTTGAGCAACATCAGGGTTTTTTCCGTGTCACCCTCGCGGAAAATCACCCGGGTGGCGGAGGCGATGATGCCCGCCTGCGCGCCCATGGCCGCCAGCGCCAGCAGCAGGGCGCATCCCATTGTCAGATATTTCTTTCTCATCATTATTGCACCTTAACCCAGACGTAGGCCCTGGCGTCCACTTTGCCGGCGGTGACGGTTTGCCCGGGCAGCCGGGCAAGCGTGGCGGTGAGCTGGGTGGTGTAGTGGGTAAACCCCGCCGCGGTGCTGCCGCCGCCGCTGGCGCCGTTGAGCACCGGGTACCAGCCGGCGTCGTTGCCCTGCGGGCATTGCCCGGCGCTGCAACGCGCCCAGCCGACGAAGTTCATCGGCGCGCCGTTGCCGGCGTTGGCGAGTGCGATGCCCACGCCGGTGGCGACGCTGCTGTCGGTGCCGTAGCCGCTGGAGAGCAGGTAGCTCACGCCGCCGTTGGCGCTGACCAGCCCGAGCTGCTGCGCCGCGACATAGCTTTCATACGGTACCTGCAGGCCGAGGGCGGTATTGTTGCTGCTGACGCCGGACACGGCGGCGTTGTCGCATTCGATATTGATGGTGAACTGCGCCTGAGAGGTTTGCCCGGCGGTCAGCTGGCTGACGGAAATGGTCGGCAGGATCACCAGCGGCGTGACGTTGCGCGCCACGCAGGTGGCGGTATAGGTCAAGGAGGAGATGGGTGCGGTGCCCATGCCCATCGCGTTCCAGCGCCCGGTGCCCCAGGTGGCGTAGTTGGTGGCGGAGTCGCTGCCGATAGGATCCGAGGCGATGCCGGGCCCCTGAAAGGTGACATAGCCGTTCGGCTGCGTGCAGGTATAGTTCGAATTGCCAGTGGTCGAGGCCATGCCCACCAGCGGGTTGCCGGCGCTGTAGCCGCAGTAGTTGCTGGCACCCGCGCCCGGCAGCGAGCTGATGCGGATCAAATCGGCACGGATGGCGCTGAAGTCTTTCACCCGGATCTGAATTTTGCTGCCGACGGTGGCGTAGCGGGTAATCGGCGCCGACTGCCAGTAGCGGGTAAAAACCTTGCCGGAATCCAGATGGGTCAGGCGGATGCCGACGTAGGGGAAGTAGGTGGCGTAGTAGTTGGGATTGCCGTCCTGGGCGCCCAGATCGTAATAGCCGCCGACGCGATCGTCGCCGTTGGTGGCGAAGACTTCATAGATCTGCCCCGCGTCGCCGGCGTCGCATTCATACAACACCTTGTTGGGATCGGGATAGCGTGTGCCGGAGGTGAAGTCGAACACGCTGGTGCCGAGCGGCGTGCCGACGGGCTGCAGGTAAGTGCTGGTCAAATTGACCCGGCCCAGCGCCGTGCCCACCCCGCAGGGATCGCAACCGGAATCGATCCAGGGGGCGACCCGGGTGCATTGCGCCAGCGCGGCGGGCGCGCCGAACAGCGACAGGGCGAGCAGCGCCAGGGCGGCGATCGGGTAAAAAATGCGTTTCATCGTCTCTCCTGAAAATAAGTTTAACGGGCTAGCGGCACGGGGCGCTGAGCCGTTGAATCGGGCCGTCTTCCCCGGCGGGCAGGCGATAATGCAGCGTGCACTGCTGGCCGGGGGCGTCGCCCCAGTTCAGCGTCAGCGCACCGGCATTCCGGTCGCTGCGCAGATACACCTGATTGGCCTGGCCGACCATGCCCACGCTGTTGCCTGCCGCGTCAAGGACGTTGGCGCCCATCGGGATCGGTGCGTTATCGGGCCGCTGCGCGGTGATCAGCAGCGCCTGGCCGCGCACGGTGTTGAAGTGCAGGCGCACCGTGGCACCGGCATAAGGAGCCACGCGCCGCTGGCCGTCTTCCAGTTCCGCTTTGTCGTTCATGCCCTCGGGATTCAGCGCGACGGTGTTGTAGTGATAGGGCACCAGCGACGGTGCCAGGGCGTAGCCGAAGCGATCGACGCGCGCACCCTGGCCGTCCATCACCCGTGCGCCGCTGGCGCCGGGCGCCTCGATCAGGGCGAAGGTATCGCCGACATACGGCCCTAATGTCACGCCGCCGCGGTGCGCCACCACCGCCCCCTGCAGCGACAGGGAGCCTTGTCGGTACTGGCGCGCGGTGGAGAACGAGCCGGTGACGTTGGCGTAAGGCAGACGGGTTTGCAGGTTGCCGCCCCAGATGCTTTGTTGGCGATCGTCATCGGTGGTGAAGTTCAGGCCGTAGCTGACCGGCTGTTCGTCGCCGACGCTGCCCGATAGCGCAGCCTGATAGTTGCCGCCCTGGCCTTGGCTGTGGTTGGCCAACAGCGAGACGCTGGGGGCGGATGACGAACGGCCGAGCGGGAAGCTCAGCGACAGGGCGGTGACGGTCTGCGCGTTCTGCGCCAGCGGCGCGCTGTAGACGTTATCCAGCGGCCCGTAGCCGCGGTAGTCGCCGTTGCTGTAGCCCAGGCTGCGGGTGCGGGTGACGGAGAGGTTAAGCGCCACGCCGTTGCCGAAGGTTTTTCCCCAGCCCAGCTGGAGCTGATTGTCGCGGCCGCGCTGATCGCGGTAGTCCTGAGTCGAGCCGGACATCGTCAGGCTGCCGAACGTCCCCATCCCCTGATTGACGGCGACCTCGAAGCGCGAACGCTGGCGGTAGGAGTCGGACTGCCAGTTTTGGCCGGTAGTGGCGGCGCGCCGTACGCCGAGCACGTCGCTGAGATCGCGAAAGCCTTCGGTGGAGTAGCGGTAGCCGGCGATGGATAAGGTGGTGTCCGTCGGGCTGAAGGTTCGGCTGTAAGAGAGGTGCAGCATCCAGCCGGAGGCGCCGCCGTCCGGCAGGCTGGCGTGGGAATAGGTGGTGTCCATGCCGAAGGCGCCCAGCCAGCTGCTGTACACGCCGCCCAGCATCATCGCCTGATAACCGTCCGCCAGCTGGTTGCCGAGGTTGAAGGTCAGGGCGTTGGTCAGGCCGTGCTGCCAGGTCACTTCGCTGAACAGATCGTTGTCGCCGACGTAGCGGGAACGGCCGACGATCGCGGAGTAGCGCGACTGACCGGGGCGGATGGATTCCGGCACCGCGGCGAACGGCACGGTGAAGGTACTGACGCTGCCGTCGGCTTCCGTCACCACCACGGTGAGATCGCCGGCGTAGTTGGTGGCGTACAGATCGTTGATGGCGAACGGCCCCGGCGCGACGGTGGTTTCATACAGCGTGCTTTTGCCCTGCAGCACCGTCACGCGCGCGTTGCTTTTCGCCACGCCGCGTACCACCGGCGCATAGCCGCGCTGCGAATCCGGCAGCATGCGGTCGTCCGAACTGAGCTGAATACCGCGAAATCCCAGGCCGGAGAAGAAGTGCCCGTCGGTAAAGCCTTCGCCCAACAGCATTTCGCTGCGCCAGGGCAAAATTGCGCGCTGGACGTAGCGGCGGCTGGTGTCCAGGTGGCCGCCGAACTCCCGATCGTAGCGGTAGCTGGACTGCTGGCGGTAGCGCCATAGCCCGAGGTTGAACCCGCCGTTCAGGTTGGCGTAGGTCGAGTCGAGATCGCGGGTTTGCCCCTGTCGATAACTGACGTGGTACTGGTTGAGGTTGTAATTGACGAAGGCCATCGATTCGCCGCTGTCCAGGCTGGCGGGATTGACGCTGCCGCGCGGCTGGCCGTTCAACAGCGCCTGCGGAATGCTCAGATCCAGCCGCAGCCGCGAAATGTCCGCGTTCACCGCGATGTCCTTGAGATCCCGACCGGGCAGCAGGCATTCTGCTTCGGCGGCCGCCGGCGGATTTTTCAGCCCGAAGCGCGCCAGCTGCGGCCGATCGAAACAGGGCAGCACCTGCTGGCCTGCGCGCACGAAGCGAATTTGGTCGCGCTCGAGAAACTGGCCGTTGAGGTACAGATCGAGCTGATAGCTGCCGGGAGCAACGGCGTCCTGTTGGTTGAACTGGCTCAGCGCGCTGTTGCTCAGCACGCTGCCGCGCAGCAGCGCGGGATCGAAGGTATAGCCGTCGGCGGCGGCGCAGCCCAGCGGCAGCGCCAGCAGCGCGCAACACCAGCGCGCAGGCAGCGGCGTCGCCTTGCGGACATCGAACATGAAAACCTCCCTGTCTGGTTTCAGCGCGCGACGTCCAGGGTGCGTGAGATTTCCACCCCATAGTCATTGATGACGCGCAGTGCGACCTGCCGCACCTCCCCGTTCACCGGCCAACTGGCCTGCGAAAACGGCGGGATCAGATCCGCCTGCGGGATGGTGATGCGCTTCGCGCCGCTCAGGATCGCGGCCTGGCTGACGTTGGCGTAGTAGCCGGTCGGGTTGTCGACGCGCAGCGCGTTACCGGCCTGGCGCAGGCTGAGCCGATCGATGACGTGGTTGGCGTCGCCGGCCAGCCCGGTGGGGCGATAGAACACCTTCAGCCGATTGGTGACCACCAGCAGCAGTTTGTTCTTGTCGCTGTCCGTCTGGCGCACGGCGGGCACCTGCAGGAAGTTGAGGTAGAACAGCGATTCGCGATCGCGCGGCAGCGGCTGGCCGACGAACGACAGCCGCACCATCTGCCCGCTGTGCGGATTCATGCGGAAGATTTGCGGCGAGGCGACAAAGGGCGCATCGGCGTTTTCCGGCGTGGATTTGGGGTTATTGATGTCGAGCCAGATCTGCATCAGCGCCGGGGTGCCGTCGTCGTTGGTGAACTGCAGCGTTTTTTCCCGCGCCTCGGCGGGGTAGATCACGCGGTTGCCGAGCAGCGTCACGCTGGCCGACGCGTGGGTAGCGGCAAAACTCATCAGGCAAAGCGACAGGGCGGCCCATCGGCGGGCGGAGCGGGTTATCTGCGGCATAAACGTGAACCGATAAAGGGAGCGAGTCATTCAGCGCCGCCCGGCGAAGGGCGGCGCTGGCATCAACAGGTATGGCGCCTGACGCCGGCTTATTTGTAGCTAATGGCGAACTGTGCGGTGGCGATCACCGAACCGGCCGCCACGCCGGTGTCTTCCGCGTAGTAGCGGGCCACCAGGTTCTGCGAGGTGGAGGTGGCGTCTTTGGCCAGCGTCATCGCCGACGTGGTGACGGTCGAACCGCTGGCGAACGACAGCGGCGTGGTGGCGTCGCTGTCCAGCAGTTGAATGGACACTTTGGCCGCATCGCCCGCGTTGCCCAGGTTGCCGTTGGTGGTTGGGTTGTTGCCCGCCAGCACGGTTTTGATCGCCGTATCGCTGGTTGCGGCCGCACAGCCGGTCACGTTGACGGTGAAGGTGGTGTCGCCGGCGGTGGCGCCTTTGGTGGCGAGTTTGCTGGCGGCGACGGTCGGCAGCAGAACGACCGGGTTGGATTGGTTGCCGTTAATATTCACCGAGCAGGTTTGCGTGCTGACTTCGCCTTTAAATTGCACCGTATTGGACGAAGCGGCCGCACAGGCGCCGGAGAGAGCCAGCATGGATAATGCGACTAATTTAACATTCATGTGAAATGCCCTTTAATTTACTTTAGAGAAAAGCTTTCCTGACAGTAATAAATTACTGACGTGCGGTTGTGGGTTAATCATGTTGCGCAATTGTTTTTTAAACTCGTCGGCAAACATGGATTTTCATCCTAACAAACTAAGAATTTTCCCTATAGGTGTTTTGAATAAGGCAATAAGACGAGAAGGCCTGCTGTTACATTTTTTTTCATTTGTGCTTATATCATACAAAATAGAAAATAGATCTATATCATTACGTTGCGATTTTATTGGATCGCCAGTTTTTGTGATTGAAATAATTTGAAACATTCATGCCTTTTTTGCGTATTAATCAACGTGCTGACGGTTGCGTGATTATTTGAAAAACATGTTATCAAGATGTTTTATATCGGTGTGCTTTGCAGGCGAATTACCCCAAAAAAGAGCAGCGACAAGCCGCCTGAGGTGTGGAAGCATGCGTCCATGCTGATAAGGAGAATTAAAGTGAGAGTGATTTATATCGATGGTTCATCGCTGTGCCGGCTGGGCATGAAAACATTATTGGGCGGTGGGGTGATAACCTTATCCTCACCCAATATGAACATCATTAAAAATATAAGCCCGGCGCCTGATTTAATTATTATGGAGTTTCCCCAGGAGATTTACCGGTTCGAGGCGTATTTAAAATTCATTAAATATTCACGCAGTGAATATAAAGACGTCCGGTTACTGTTCTTCATCGATAAGACTTCACCGCTGATCCTGGCGTTTATCGCTGCGGCGCAGCCGGATGCGATTTTGCACAAACGGGAAGCGCTGCAGGTGGTGCGAGAGACCTGCGCAACGCTGGCCCGCCAGGAGACGAGCGAACGGCACGTGGTGAACCGGCAGCGGGGGGCGGCAATCACGCCTGGCGAGGCGGCAGTGCTGTGTGAAACCGCCCGCACCGAAGATATCCGCCTGACCGCTCGGCGGCTTAACCTGCACCCGAAAACCGTTTATTCGCACCTCAATAACGCCGGCAAAAAGTTCGGCATCCGCAATCGGGTCGAACTGCTGAAGATGATTGCGCTGTTGTAGCGCACCGTTAGCGGGTTTTGCCGACGGCCAGCCGCCATCGCGTTATCTCGTCGGCGCCGGGCCCGGCGGCCAGCGCCAGGTTTTGCGGCGGCAGCGATTCGCCGGTCACGGCATCGACCACGCGCAGGGTGGCGGGGTGGCCGGTCGCACGGTCGACCACGCGCAGCGGCGGCCCGGCCAGCTCGGACAGGTTCCACTTGTCGCCAATCTGGATCATCGCCATCACCAGCAGCCCGAGATCTTTTCCCTTCTCCGTCGGAAGATACTCGTAGCGATCGGGGCGCGTCTGGTATTGCCGCTTTTCGATAAGGCCGCTGCCTTCCAGCGCCTTGAGCCGATCGGCCAACGTGTTGTTGGTGATGCCGGTCGATTGGCGCAGATCGTCATAGCGCGAGAGCCCCAGCAACAGATCGCGCATGAGAATCGCGCCCCAGCGATCGCCCAATGCCGACAGCACGTGGGCCACCGAGCACGTCATACCTTCAAACCCTTTTGCTTTCACGTTGCCTTGCCTCCGTTTGCCGCCCTAATGCGGATAATTTTATCGCCTCGGCTTGATCACTTCAATGATTGGAGTTATTACTCTTATTATTGGAGTTTTGTTTGACACAGGCTGCCGGCCAGAACGATTGTCGATACCCCGCAGCTTTACCGAGGAGATAACGCGATGCCACTGTGGCAGATTTACCACCCTGAACCGGCCTTCAGCGCCGCCGATAAACGCGCGATTGCGCAGAAGGTCACTGCCCTGTACCAGGACTTTTTGCCGCGCTTCTACGTCAACGTGTTCTTCCACGCGCTGCCGCCCGGTACGGCGTATCTCGGCGGCGAACCGGCCGATGATTTTGTGCGGGTGACCATCGACCATATCGCGCGCGCCATGGACAACGACGCGGAGCAGCAGCAATTCCTGGCGGCCTGCACCCGCATCCTGCAACCCTACATCGTCGCACGCGGGCTGCGCTGGGAGCTGCACGTGGACGAAACGCCGTTCTCACTGTGGACTATCGAAGGTTTGAAACCCCCGTTGCCGGGGACGGCAGCGGGGGAGAAATGGCGCAGCGAGAATCGGCCTTCGGTGTGGGAGGGAAGTTGATGGGTTCGATTGGCAAGCAGAGCAAAATCAGCCCCGGGGCGTGGAGGGGAGTAGGCGCGTGGGCCGTAACGTCTTGCCATTGGCATGAGCACCTTTAAAAAATGCAGACCACCCGGTCTGCATTCCAAATGTCACTCTCTGGGTATTGACCGTGCTCGCTGCCTTGTCAGGCAGGCGTTGCAGCGGCAGCCAAACGCTATTCGCCACCGCGAACCGTCATCAGCGCTTAGCCTTTTCGCTTAAAGACCTTTTGCCGCAGCCAGTATTTGATCTGGCCCTAATACTCTTTGCCCAGCAGGACGATGGTAATGATAAACAAGGTTTCACCGACCACGACAAGCGTAGAGACAACGACAATCTTTGTAGGGGATATCGAGGAACGGAATGACAGAAATGTTAAACCAAGACTAAAGAAATAGCATCAGCATTGAAAGCTAATTTTTCGCCTTTTTTGTATTTTTACTGCGATAGTTAACGGCTGGATCTTGTAATTTTACCATTTTCAAATTTTCGCAGTATATCTAAGGTGGTTAATGCCTGTATGTTGAAATTTATGGGGGCCTTATATGTGATTTTATCCACTATTCTGTTAAAACTAATTTCTTTTAATTAATACGATATTTTCTTAATTAGGAATTCATTCGCGGTTAATATTGGGTTGATTACAAAGTTATGATTCGTATCTTAAATTAATTCCAATTCTCGATATGAATTTAAAAAACGCCATTTAATAACAGGAGGTTTTTTCTTGCGAAAAAATTCAATAGCTTCTGTTGATGCTTAACGTTGTGCGACAGGATGTCGAGATTAGAATTGGATGTGCATCATATATATATTCAGTTTTATGATGCACGAAATCATAGAAGGCTTAAATAGCAGTGGTTTTGATAGGCATTTTAAATTATACGTATAATAAAATATGCTGCTCGTGGTTTTTATTTTTTTAGTATGTTTTTATGATTGAAAAATAAAAAAAGAAAATGGTACTATTTAATTATTGACTATGTGTTTTGTGTCTTTATAATAGTAAGGCTTAATGGCTTCTAACTGAATTGGGGGTGGAATGGAATTCTATTTTAGCACAAGGAAAGATATTGCTGATAAGCCAGGAATATATTTAATGCAGGACAACATTGATAAAGGATGGGGGAATCCTTGGAATGACTTTGGTCATGTAATGCTTTTTACAGTATATTATAAAAACGATAAAAGTGAGGTTTATCGGCTTGGTAATATTAGAGTGTTATCTAAAGATTTTTTAGATACTGCAAGCCATTTTAAAGAAAATGGCATTGCATTGGATGATAAAACAATTGATATTACGAGTGTTTTAAATATAGGTGATGTGGTTTCGCTACCTGAAAAAAATGATTTTTATCAAGCTGTCAATAAGGTTTTTTCAACGAAGAATGAGATAAGATTATATTTGCGTGGAATTTGTGATGCCAGTTATCTTAAGCAAATGAAGAGTACTCATGAGACTTGGGAAGGTTATACAGGTGCACTTTTTCGTGATAGCTCGAGTAAAGATGCTATTCTCATGCAAGGTGCTTCAATTGCATTAGGTCATTATAAAATAAAGAATGATTTGTCAATATCTATTGACTCTCTCTCTGAGGGTTTTGAGTCATTTGAATTTTCATTCTTCAATTCAGAACGTGACTCTCATTCAAGTGATAATGTGAACCTGTTAATTGGAAAAAATGGAATTGGTAAAACACACATACTTAAACACTTAGCTGATATGCTAACTGGAATCAAGGATACAATTAATAGGCCGTATATAAATAAAATTGTTGTTGTCGCTTACTCTCCTTTTGAAGACTTTAAACTCAAGGATGACATTGTTGAGGAGTTAAAGGAAAAATATAAAGATAACTTTAAAGATATTACTGATTCAGAACAACTACTCGATGTAAACGACTATGCATATATAGGTTTTAAAAATAAAAATGGAGTGTTTGATAAAAATGCGCCTGAGCAATATGGAGTTAAAGCTTTAAAGAGTATTCTGATCCAAGATGGGAATGATTGGTGGAGAGAAGTAAAAAAATTTAACACGCTAAAAAATACACTATCTTCAGCAATTTGTTTTGATAAGCTTGGAGTTTATAAGGTCAATGGGGATTTTGTTGAGGTTTCAAATGAAAAAATTGATTTAATTAATATTGCGGAAAATGAACTTGACCTGACAAAAGGTATTTCCTTCATTTTCAATGACGAAAAAGTTAATTTGAGCTCTGGTCAAGTTATTTTCTCATGCATGATTCCTTCAATTATTTCAGAAATCACAGATGAAAGTTTGCTTATAATAGATGAACCAGAGCTATATTTACACCCGACTCTGGAAGTGGCTTTGATTTCGATGCTAAAGAGAATTCTAAAGGTGTATTCGTCATACGCAATTATTGCGACACATTCTGCTGTAATGGCTAGAGAGATCAAGAGGGGATGTGTTAAAGTTTTAAAAAACAAAGGTAGTAAAACATTAATTAACCCACCTTCAATCGAAACATATGGTGAGTCCCTTGACCAAATAATAGGAGAGGTTTTTGATGATTACAGAACAGTTAAGCCTTTTCAGGTAGAAATAGATAATATTCTTGAGAGCTCGAATGATAAAGCGTCTGTTATAAAAGAATTGTCAGATAAAATAGGTGATGAGGCATTAATTTACCTGACATCAAAGATGCAGGGGGGAGATGACGAATTAATTATGGAGCCATTGCAATGAAGCATTTGCCAAATATGAAAGCCGCTCAGACTGATAATTGGATTGAATATGCATTAAATTCTAGGCGAAAAGATTCAGAAAAATTTGAAGAGCAGAGGATTGATCTGGAAAATAAATATGCAGACTATGATCAAATAATTTTGGAATTCAAAAATGTTCCATCTCCTAGTACATACACAGCAGGCAGTGAAGATAGTTCAAAAGACAAGTCTCTGTGGTCAGCGAAGAAAATGGTTATCGACTATTACAACTATTCACCAAAAAAATTGGATGCTTTCATTAAAGCGCGGCGCACTGAGCATTCTTTAACTGCATGTCCATATTGTGGAAATCCCGTAACACCGACAACACTTGATCATTTTATCCCAAAAGATGAATGGGCAGAATATTCAATATACCCTGATAATTTAGTCCCTCAGTGTGTAGATTGTGCGCCAATCAAAGGAGACTTTTACTACTCTTCTAATATGCTTATGTGTAAATATCTTCACCCTTTTTATTATGATTTACTTTCAAGGATTGGATTTAATATAACTACAACTGTAAATTCAGCGGGTGTTTTTAATTTTAATATAGCCTGTAAATATGATTCATCTCTAACTGAAGAAGATCTAGGACGAGTTCGGCTGCATCTGCAATCATTAAATGTTGTTAGTCGGATAAAGGTTTTTTGCAAGAGGAAGGTTAAGAACATTGTTGAAGAACAAAAAGCTAGACGTAACGATGTACGGGTTTTTTTAAATGCTAGATTAGCCAGATATAGTCATCCGTTAAATTTATATAATAACTGGAGTGATGCTTTGTTTATTTCTCTGCTTGATGTAAATATAGTGGATTATTTGAATTCGCTATGCCCAGAACAACACCCTTTAGTACAAAATAATACAGAGATAAGAGAAATGGAGTTATAATGAATTTAACTAGAGTTATGCTCATATCAAAAGTTCATATCCAATCCCATGCTTTTTCTAGGTCTATAATTCTTTGGAAATTAGCTAAGTTTATGATATAAGAGGTACGAAAAGGTCATTCGATCCCTCATATCTAGATGGTATTTTATTAGCCTCAGTTTTTTATGTTCACCTATATGTATCAATAAGATCCGAAATATTTGATGCCTCGTTTATCTTGTGGGATCTAGCTCGTTGCGACTGAACTGGCTCCACACAGGTAGACGATCCTATGGTTTGGACTGAGACTCAATGAAAAAAATCCACGCAACTGCATGGATTTTATAGAATTTTATGATGCCAATGAGATTTAGTGAAACCTCATGGAACGACAAATTTTATTTAGACGTTGAACAAGAAGTTCATCACGTCGCCGTCTTTGACGATGTAGTCTTTACCTTCTGAGCGCATTTTGCCGGCTTCTTTGGCGCCTTGTTCACCCTTGTAGGTGATGAAGTCGTCGAAGGCGATGGTTTGCGCGCGGATAAAGCCTTTCTCGAAGTCGGTGTGGATCTTGCCGGCTGCCTGCGGGGCGGTGGCGCCGACCGGGATGGTCCAGGCGCGTACTTCTTTCACGCCGGCGGTGAAGTAGGTCTGCAGGTTCAGCAGCTCATAACCGGCGCGGATCACGCGGTTCAGGCCCGGCTCTTCCAGGCCCAGCTCGGCCATGAACTCGTCGCGCTCTTCGTCTTCCAGCTCGGCGATGTCGGATTCCACGGCGGCGCACACGGCAACTACCACGGAGCCTTCGGCGTCGGCGATTTTACGCACGGTGTCCAGGTACGGGTTGTTCTCGAAGCCGTCTTCGTTGACGTTGGCGATGTACATGGTCGGCTTCAGGGTCAGGAAGCTCAGGTATTTGATCGCCGCTTTGTCTTCTGCGGTCAGATCCAGCGCGCGCAGCATGCCGGCGTTTTCCAGGTGCGGCAGGCATTTCTCCAGCGCCGCCAGCTCGGCCTTGGCGTCTTTGTCGCCGCCTTTGGCTTTCTTCTGCACGCGGTGGATGGCGCGCTCGCAGGTGTCCAGGTCAGACAGTGCCAGCTCGGTGTTGATCACGTCGATGTCTTCGGCCGGATCGACCTTGTTGTTGACGTGGATGATGTTGTCGTTCTCGAAGCAGCGCACCACGTGGCCGATGGCTTCGGTTTCGCGGATGTTGGTCAGGAACTGGTTGCCCAGGCCTTCACCCTTGGAGGCGCCTTTCACCAGGCCGGCGATGTCGACGAATTCCATGGTGGTTGGCAGAATGCGCTGCGGCTTGACGATCTCGGCCAGCTTATCCAGACGCGGATCGGGCATCGGCACCACACCGGTGTTCGGTTCAATGGTGCAGAACGGGAAGTTGGCTGCTTCAATGCCCGCTTTGGTCAACGCGTTGAACAGGGTGGATTTGCCTACGTTAGGCAGGCCGACGATACCGCATTTGAATCCCATGTTGTAATCACCTTAAATATCTTAACTATCAGCCGGTTAGGTTTAATCGACTGCATAAATGGCAAAATAATGCCGCCATTATACACGTAATGGGCGTTTATCTCGATCAGACTTGTTTGGCCGGGGCGAGCCCAGCGCCCGCGGCCGGTTTTTGATTGAGATTTGGATCACATTTACCCATACTGGCCGTTCCGATTAACCGACAGGAAACGCGCCGGATGTATTTCTTGCCTACGCCACCCTGAGCTGTGCCCGCCTGCAGTCTGCCGCCCCTTGCGGCTCCTCATACCCGCTACGCGGGGAGATGATGTCATCTGTCATAAGTGAATAATGCATGTTTAACCTGAGTAACGTCAGGATCGCGGACGTTAAAAATGAAGTCCTGGCGGGCTTTGTGGTGGCGGTTTCGATGATCCCCGAGGCGGTCGGCTTTTCGCTGGTCGCCGGTCTTTCGCCGATCGTCGGTTTGCATACCGCGTTTATCATCGGCCTGGTCACGGCGCTGTTTGGCGGCAAGCCGGGCATGGTTTCCGGCGCCGCCGGCTCCATTGTGGTGGTGCTGATGAGCCTGGCGGCGCAGTACGGCATGGGCTACGTGCTGTGGGCCACGCTGTTTGCCGGGGCGATTCAAATCCTGATTGGCGCCTTCCGGTTGGGCAAGTTCATTCGTCTGGTGCCGCTGCCGGCGATCCACGGCTTCGTCAACGGTTTGGCGATCGTCATCATGCTGGCGCAGCTGAAGATGATCGCCGGGCAGGGGCCGCTGATGTACGGCCTGGTGGCGCTGGCGATTGCGGTGGTGGTGCTGTTCCCGCGCCTGACCAAGGCCATTCCGTCTTCGCTGGCGGCGCTGCTGGTGGTTTCGGCGTTGGCGATCGGCCTCAATCTGCACACGCTGCGGGTGGGCGATCTGGCGGACATTTCCGGCGCGCTGCCGCACTTCAGCCTGCCGACGGCGCCGTTCACTCTGGAGATGGTGCGGGTGGTGTTGCCCTATGCGGTGGTGATCGCCCTGGTCGGTTTGATTGAATCGCTGCTGACCATGACGGTGCTGGATGAAATGGGCGGCAAGAAGGGGAACGGCAACCGCGAAAGCATCGCGCAGGGCGCCGGTAACGCGGTGTGCGGCCTGTTCGGCTGCTTCGCCGGCTGCGCGATGATCGGCCAGTCGATCATCAACTTTACCTCGGGCGGGCGCGGGCGCCTCTCCGGCACGGTGGGCGCCATCCTGCTGATTCTGTTCGTGGTCAGCCTGTCGCGCTATATCGGCCTGCTGCCGGTGGCAGCGCTGGCTGGGGTGATGCTGGTAGTGTGTTACAACACCTTCGAGTGGAGCTCGCTGCGCCGTTTGCGCCGCATGCCGAAGGCGGACGCGCTGGTGATGATCGCCGTCACGCTGATCACCATTTTTACCGATCTGGCAGTGGCGGTGATCAGCGGGGTGATTATCTCGGCGCTGGTGTTCGCCTGGCAGCAGGCGCGCATCCGCGTGCGCCAGCGGCAGGTGACGGGCGACGTGGCGGTGTATCAGCTCGATGGCCCGCTGTTCTTCGGCTCCGCTGCCGCTTTCGCCGAGTTGTTCGATCCGCAGAGCGATGCGCAGAACGTGGTGCTGGATTTTGCCGGCACCCGGGTGATGGATTCCAGCGGCGTAGAGGCGATCGATAAGCTGACGGCACGTTACCTGGCGGCGGGGAAAAGCATTCGGCTGCGCCACCTGAGCGGTGACTGCGTGCGCTTGCTCAAGCGCGCCGGGCCGTTCTGCAGCCATGAGCTGGACGATCCGCAGTATTACGTGGCGGAAGAGGGCTTCACCGCCGATGACCGCCGCGTGAGCGAGGAGACCTTCAACCCGCGCGGCTAGAAGCCGGCAGCGGGCAGGGCGCCCGCTGCGGCAAGGTTCAGGCCTGCGCCTTGAAGCTGTGCAGGCGCTGAACGGTTTTTTCCAGCCCGTCCTTCATCAGCATCTCGGTGCAGCGCAGCGACTCGTCGATCGCTTCGTCAATCATCTTCTGCTCGCTGGCCGGCGGTTTGCCGAGCACGAAGCCCACCACTTTGTTCTTGTCGCCCGGATGGCCGATACCGATGCGCAGGCGGTAGAAGTTCGGGTTGTTGCCGAACTTGTTCTGGATGTCCTTCAGGCCGTTGTGGCCACCGTTGCCGCCGCCGAGCTTGATTTTTGCCACGCCGGGCGGCAGATCCAGCTCGTCGTGCGCCACCAAAATCTCGTTCGGCTCGATGCGGTAGAAGTTGGCCATCGCCAGCACCGCTTTGCCGCTCAGGTTCATGAAGGTGGTCGGCACCAGCAGGCGCACGTCGTTGCCCGCCAGGTTCAAGCGGGCGGTGTAGCCGAAGAACTTGCTTTCTTCTTTCAACTGCTGATTGTGGCGCTGGGCCAGCAGATCGACGTACCAGGCGCCGGCGTTGTGGCGCGTCTGGGCATATTCCGCGCCCGGGTTGGCCAGGCCGACTATCAATTTAATACTGCTCACTGGGAGATTCGCTATGATCAGGGTAATAGAAAGGGCCTTAGTCTACCTGCCGGGGCAGCGAATGACAAAATCCGATCTCCGCCGTCACCGTAGGTAAGAAAGACGAATGATTCATTAGCTGAATAATTCAATTTGTCCGCTAATTTTCAGCGGCGTGTTAAGAAGTGTCAATAATTCTTTACCATTTGTGATCGCCTCCGCAATCCCCTTGCCGCCACAAGGACTATACTTAACTTATCAAAGTGGGTTAACAAGTTGCAGCGTTACCCCGGTTGGCACATGGCAATCATGGAGGTGGCATATGAAACGTAGAAACGCGGACAGAATGGGCAACTTTTTTATGGGGCTGGGCCTGGTCGTGATGATCGGCGGCGTCGGATACTCCATTATTGCTGAAGTATCTCAGTTCGATTTACCGCAATTTTTCGCCCACGGCGCCATCATGAGTATCTTCGTCGGCGCGCTGTTGTGGCTGGTGGGCGCGCGTATCGGCGGCCGCGAGCAAGTGGCGGATCGCTACTGGTGGGTAAAACACTTTGATAAACGGTGCCGTAACGACCAACATCGTTCGTCGCATTGATTAAAAAATCAGAAGGGAAGCGAGAGCAGGGCAAGGGAATATCTGCCGTGCATTAAGGTTTGAGGTCATGTTGGACTACGAGTAGAAAACCCGTTGTTGCTCACGCACCAACGGGTTTTTCTTTTTCTGCTGTCGGGCACGCTATCTTTCCGGCACGGTGGGCGCCGCACCGGAAAGACGACGCATCAATGCTCGAACATCGCAGAGATCGACTCTTCGTTGCTGATGCGGCGGATGGCTTCAGCCAGCATGCCGGACAGGGTCAGAGTGCGAACGTTTTTCAGTGCCTTGATTTCCGGCGACAGCGGAATGGTGTCGCAGACGATCACTTCATCAATCACCGAGTTCTTGATGTTGTCCACGGCGTTGCCGGAGAAGATCGGGTGCGTCGCGTAGGCGAATACGCGCTTGGCACCGCGTTCTTTCAACGCTTCAGCCGCTTTACACAAGGTACCGCCGGTGTCGATCATGTCGTCGACCAGCACGCAGTCGCGGCCTGCCACGTCACCGATGATGTGCATCACCTGAGACACGTTCGCGCGCGGGCGGCGTTTGTCGATGATGGCCATGTCGGTGTCGTTCAGCAGTTTGGCGATGGCGCGGGCACGCACTACGCCGCCGATGTCCGGGGAAACCACGATCGGGTTTTCCAGGTTCTGCTGCAGCATGTCTTCCAGCAGGATCGGGCTGCCGAACACGTTGTCTACCGGTACGTCGAAGAAGCCTTGAATCTGCTCAGCATGCAGATCCACCGTCAGAACGCGGTCAACCCCTACGCTGGAGAGGAAATCGGCAACCACCTTGGCGGTGATCGGCACACGCGCGGAACGCACGCGGCGATCCTGGCGGGCATAGCCGAAGTAAGGGATAACGGCGGTAATACGACCTGCGGAGGCGCGACGCAGGGCGTCGACCATCACAACCAGTTCCATCAGGTTGTCGTTGGTCGGGGCACAGGTGGACTGGATGATGAAAATATCACCGCCGCGTACATTTTCGTTGATTTGCACGCTCACTTCGCCGTCGCTAAAACGACCTACAGCGGCGTCACCAAGGCTGGTGTACAAACGGTTGGCAATACGTTGTGCTAGTTCCGGGGTGGCGTTACCAGCAAAAAGCTTCATATCAGGCACGAGAAGAACCTCAGGCTTGCGTCCAGAGAAGATATTGTCATACGACATCGCCAAGGGGCAGTCGGCGACGCCGGCGCAATATACATACGGGTATGTAAAACTAAAATTGAGACCGCAGGCAGCGCAGGGATAACAGGGCCAGGTGTGCATGACCCTGCGCAGCGAAACGTTGAGCTACGACTCAAACCGCCCGGAACGAATGCGATGTAGTGGGGAGACGTTAACGCCGCGCGCTACAAAACCACACAACCACTCCGGGGCTTGATTTAACACCTGACGGGCGGCGATTTCTGTGTCGAATTCAGCAAACACACAAGCACCTGTGCCAGTCAGGCGTGACGGGGCGTATTCTAACAGCCATGAAAGAAGCTGTTCAACCTCGCGAAAACGTTTTCTTGCGATCGGTTCGCAATCATTTGCGTACGGCGCCTGCAACAGCTCACTTAAGGAGCGAACCGGGGTGTCTCTTTTCAATTCGGGGTCACCGAAGATAACCGGCGTCGGGATGCTGACGCCGGGATGCGCCACCAGATACCACTTTTCTTGCGGCTCGGCCGGCTGCAGACGCTCGCCGATGCCTTCGGCGAAGGCGGCGTGGCCGCGCACGAACACCGGCACGTCGGCGCCGAGGCTGAGCCCCAGCTCGGCCAGTTGGTCGTCGCCAAGACCGCAGCGCCACAGTTCGTTGAGCGCCACCAGTACGGTGGCGGCGTTGGAGGAGCCACCGCCCAGGCCGCCGCCCATCGGCAGGCGCTTGTCGATGCTGATGTCGGCGCCGCGCGGTGCGGTCTGCAGGCCGCGCTCATCGCAATAGCGCTGCAGCAGGCGGGCGGCGCGCACGATCAGATTCTGTTCGTCCGGCACGCCGTCGACCGGCGTCAGCAGATGAATACGGTCGTCCTGGCGCGGATCAATGGTCAGGGTGTCGCCGTAGTCCAAGAACTGAAACAGCGTCTGCAGCAGGTGATAGCCGTCTTCACGACGGCCGGTGATGTACAGAAACAGGTTGAGTTTCGCGGGGGAGGGCCACTGGCGAATCATTTGAGCGTCCAGTTATCCATTTTCAGCTTGATGCGCTGCTCGCCCTGCTGCAGTTCCAGGCGGTTCGGCAGCGTCGGCTGCACCTCGTTGCTGTAGCCCTGGTAATCCACTTTCCAGGTCTGACCGCCTTGCTGGTAAGTCAGCTTGCTCAGGCGATATTGGTCATCCAGCGCAAAATCGCTGGCTTCGCCCGGCAGGCCGAGCATCCACTGGCGCAGGTTGTTCAGTGGGATCGCCATGCCGGTCAGCTTGCGGATCATCTCGTCCGGATTGTCACTGACGTAGCGTTTGCCCTGGTTGTCGGTCAGCTGCACCACGTTTTTCTGCACGTTGAGATCCATTTCCGTGCTGCCCAGCGGGTTGGTCAACAGCAGACGATAGCGCTCCGGTGAGAACTGCTGCCAGAAGAAGCGGGCGTAGACTTTTTTCTGATCAGACAAGTAGGCGAAGGAGCCGCGGGTCTGATAGGTGCTGAGCTGCTGCACCGCCTGCTCATGGGCGCGCCACTGCGGTGAAGTCGGGCTGGTGGCCGGGCCGGTCGGCTTGGTGGTGGTACAGGCGGCCAGCACCAGGCTGGCCAGCGGGATCAGACGGAGCAAACTAACTTTGCGTATTGGCATAACTTTCTCTTGTCCTTTTGTCCTTGCGGGCATGCGCGACGAAACCCGGATTCAGCGCTCACGCTAACGGGGCGGCGGCGGCGCGTCAATTTTTTGCTGCATCGCGTTGAATCTTGCCGCTTTTACTGGCGCAATGCCAACCCGGTACGCGCATTGGGGCGTCATTAAGATTAACACAATCGTTTCGTGCCGTTGTCCGGGGGCAACAATTTTCGATACGGCGGGGTGACCGCCGTTAGCGTTTGGTTGATGTTTGCCTCGGTATGCTGCCGGGGGTTTTTGTTGCGGGAAATAATCGAATGAAGATTGCGGCGCGGATAATCATTTCGCTTCTGTGCTTTGCCGGCGCGGTATTTTTTTATTTTCAGGCCAAGCAGGTTTTTTGCCAGCAGGTCTCTTTTATCCTGGATCCCTCCTACCGTTGCGGCACGCTGGGTTGGTAAACGCGCGGATTATAAGCGGATAACCTGCAGGTTTTACCGAATCCTGTGCGGGAGATCGCATCCTGCGCTAAAATTCAGTATGTTATGTCGTCAAATTATAAATCATCTCACTGTATTTATTAATTATTCATCGATTGATGCCGTCTATGGCAATGATTGAACGGAAGATGCGGTTGTTACTTTTATTGATCCTGCGCATCAAGTAGAATGCCGTTCAACGAGAACCCGTACCAACAGAAGTATTACTCGAAGCAATGACCCTGCTGGCGTTAGGTATAAATCACAAAACCGCTCCGGTTTCTCTGCGTGAAAGGGTGACCTTCTCGCCAGAGTCCATCGATGAGGCGCTGACCAGCTTGCTCCAACAACCGTTGGTGCAGGGCGGCGTCGTGTTGTCCACCTGCAACCGCACCGAGCTGTACCTCAGCGTAGAGCAGCAGGAACACATGCACGAGCAGCTGGTCGCCTGGCTGTGCGCCTACCACAACCTGCGCCCGGAAGAGGTGAAGAAAAGCCTGTACTGGCATCAGGGCAACGACGCGGTCAGCCATTTGATGCGGGTGGCCAGCGGGTTGGACTCATTGGTGCTGGGCGAACCGCAGATCCTCGGGCAGGTCAAAAAGGCCTTCGCCGAGTCGCAACGCGGCCAGTCGCTGTCCGGCGAGCTGGAGCGTCTGTTCCAGAAATCCTTCTCCGTCGCCAAGCGCGTGCGTACCGAAACCGACATCGGTGCCAGCGCGGTCTCCGTGGCTTTTGCCGCCTGTACCCTGGCGCGCCAGATCTTCGAATCGCTGGCCGATCTCAACGTCTTGCTGGTGGGCGCCGGTGAAACCATCGAGCTGGTGGCGCGCCACCTGCGCGAACACAAAGTGCGGCACATGATCATCGCCAACCGCACCCGCGAACGCGCCCAGCTGCTGGCGGACGAGGTCGGCGCGGAGGTGATCACCCTGCCGGAGATCGACGAACGCCTGGCGGACGCCGACATCATCATCAGTTCTACCGCCAGCCCGCTGCCTATCATCGGCAAGGGGATGGTGGAGCGCGCGCTGAAGGCGCGTCGCAACCAGCCGATGCTGCTGGTGGATATCGCCGTACCGCGCGACATCGAACCGGAAGTCGGCAAACTGGCCAACGCCTATCTGTACAGCGTGGACGATCTGCACGCCATCATTCAAAGCAACCTGGCGCAGCGCAAAGCGGCGGCGGTGCAGGCGGAGTCGATCGTGCAGCAGGAAAGCACCAACTTCATGGCCTGGCTGCGCTCGCAGGGCGCGGTGGAAACCATCCGCGACTACCGTTCGCAGGCCGACCAAATTCGCGCAGAGATGGAGGCCAAAGCGCTGGCCGCCATCGCGCAGGGCGCCAACGTGGAGCAGGTTATTCACGAGCTGGCCCATAAACTGACCAACCGTCTTATTCATGCCCCCACCAAATCCCTCCAGCAGGCCGCCGGCGACGGCGACGTGGAGCGGTTGCAGTTATTACGCGACAGCCTCGGGCTGGATCAGCATTAGTTTTCTCTATTAACAGGGTTTATTACCACGCATGAAGCCTTCTATTGTTGCCAAACTGGAAGCGTTACAAGAGCGCCATGAAGAAGTGCAGGCGCTGCTCGGCGATGCCGGCGTTATCGCCGACCAAGACCGGTTCCGCGCGCTGTCGCGAGAATACGCGCAGCTGACCGACGTCAGCCGCTGCTTCCTGGAATGGCGTCAGGTGCAGGAGGATCTGGAGACGGCGGAAATGATGCTGGACGATCCGGAGATGCGCGAGATGGCGCAGGAAGAGCTGAAACAGGCGCGGGCGGCCAGCGAAGAGCTGGAGCAGCAGCTGCAGGTGTTGCTGCTGCCGAAAGATCCGGACGATGAGCGCAGCTGCTTCCTCGAAGTGCGTGCCGGTACCGGCGGCGATGAGGCGGCGATCTTCGCCGGCGATCTGTTCCGTATGTACAGCCGCTATGCGGAAAGCCGCCGCTGGCGCGTCGAGGTGATGAGCGCCAACGAAGGTGAGCACGGCGGCTTTAAAGAAGTGATCGCCAAAGTCTCCGGCGACGGCGTGTACGGTCAACTGAAGTTTGAATCCGGCGGCCACCGCGTGCAGCGCGTGCCGGAAACCGAATCCCAGGGGCGCATCCACACCTCCGCCTGCACCGTGGCGGTGATGCCGGAAGTGCCGGAAGCCGAGCTGCCGGACATCAACCCGGGCGATCTGAAAATCGACACCTTCCGCTCCTCCGGCGCCGGTGGCCAGCACGTTAACACCACCGACTCGGCAATCCGCATCACCCACCTGCCGACCGGCATTGTGGTGGAGTGCCAGGACGAGCGTTCACAGCACAAAAACAAAGCCAAGGCGATGTCGGTGCTGGGCGCGCGTATTCGCGCCGCCGAGATGGCCAAGCGCCAGCAGGCCGAGGCGTCCACTCGCCGCAACCTGCTGGGTAGCGGCGACCGTTCCGACCGTAATCGCACCTACAACTTCCCGCAGGGGCGGGTGACCGACCACCGCATCAACCTGACGCTCTACCGCCTGGACGAAGTGATGGAAGGCAAACTGGACATGCTGATCCAGCCGATCGTGCAGGAGTATCAGGCCGATCAGCTGGCTGCGCTGTCCGCCGAGCAAGAGTGATGGACTATCAACACTGGCTGAAAGCCGCCGCCGCGCGTTTGACCCACAGCGACAGCGCCCGGCGCGACGCGGAAATCCTGTTGGGTTTCGTGACCGGCAAGGCCAGAACCTTCCTGATGGCGTTCGGTGAAACCCTGCTGACGCCACCGCAGCAACAGCAGCTGGAGACGCTGCTGGCGCGCCGCGAACGCGGAGAGCCGGTGGCCTATCTGGTGGGCGAGCGTGAATTTTGGTCGCTGCCGCTGTCGGTTTCACCCGCAACGCTGATCCCACGCCCGGATACCGAATGCCTGGTAGAGCTGGCGCTGGCGCGCCTGCCGCCGCAACCCTGCCACTTCCTCGATCTCGGCACCGGCACCGGCGCCATCGCGCTGGCGCTGGCCAGCGAGCGCCCGGACTGTTCGGCTATCGGCGTCGATGTGCAGCCGGAAGCGGTCGCGCTGGCGCAGCACAATGCGCACAAGCTGAAGATCGACAACGTCCGATTTCTACAGGGCAGCTGGTTTGCGCCGGTGGCGGGGCAACGCTTCGCGCTGATCGCCAGCAATCCGCCCTATATCGACGCCGCCGATCCGCATTTGTCGCAGGGCGACGTGCGCTTCGAGCCCGGCAGCGCGCTGGTCGCCGCCGATCGTGGGTTGGCGGATCTGGCCGCCATCGTGCGCCAGGCGCCGCACCATTTGCAGCCCCAGGGCTGGCTGCTGTTGGAACATGGCTGGCAGCAGGGCGAGAGCGTGCGCGCGCTGCTGCAGGCCGCCGGATTTTCCGCTGTCGCCACCCACCGTGATTATGGCGACAACGACCGCGTGACGCTCGGCCAATGGCCGGGATAAGCGCCTCTCATAATAACGACGCCCGAGCCATTTAAGGGAGCATCATGACTGCATACACCGCGTTGAAACATTTCCATTTGCTGACGGTCGCCATCAGTATTACCTTGTTTGTGCTGCGTTTCTTTTGGCAGTGGCGCCGCTCGCCGATCATGGGCCGCCGCTGGGTCAAGGTAGCGCCGCACCTGAACGACACGCTGCTGTTCGTCAGCGGCATCGCGCTGGTGGTGACGTTCGGGTTTTATCCGCTGCTGGGTATGGACTCATGGCTGACCGAGAAGCTGTTTGGCGTTATTATCTATATCCTGCTTGGCTACGTCGCATTGGGCAAGAAGACCAAAAGTCAGCGGCTGCGAACCGTGGCGTTCGTGCTGGCGTTGGGCTGCCTGTACCTGATAATTAAACTTGCCACGACGAAAATACCGTTTTTGATGGGATACCTATGAGTAGCATTGCTGATTTTGAATTTAACGCCTCGCCGCTGAGCGAAGGGGTGATCCTGGTGTCGCAGTCGGTGCGGCGCGATTTCCCGGTTGCCGACGTGGAGCGCAAGCTGCAACAGCTGGTGGACGAAGCGCGCGCGGCGGTGCCGGTCGATATCACTCAGGAGCAGCAACTGGATGCGCTCATCGAACTGTTTTACAAGACCTGGGGATTCGGCGGCGCCAGCGGCGTGTACCGCCTGTCGGACGCCATCTGGCTGGACAAGGTGCTGGAAGCGCGGCAGGGCACGCCGGTCTCGCTGGGCACTATCTTCCTGCATATCGCCAACGCGCTGGATCTGCCGCTGCTGCCGGTGATTTTCCCCACTCAGCTGATCCTGCGCGCCGACTGGCTGGACGAAGAGCTGTGGCTGATCAACCCGCTGAACGGCGAAACCCTGAGCGAGCACCAGCTGGAAGTGTGGATCAAGGGCAACCTGGGGCTGGGCGCCGAGCTGGAAGACGACGATCTCGACGAGTCGGAGAACATCATGGTGGTGCGCAAGATGCTCGATACGCTGAAGGCCGCCCTGATGGAAGAAAAGCAGCTGGAAATGGCGCTGCGCACCAGCGAAACGGTGCTGTGCTTCGATCCGGAAGACCCGTACGAGATCCGCGACCGCGGGCTGATTTACGCCCAGCTGGAGTGCAACCATATCGCGATTTCCGACCTCAACTATTTTGTCGAGCAGTGTCCTGAAGACCCGGTCAGCGAAGTGATCAAAGTACAGATCCACTCGATTGAGCCGAAACAGGTGACGCTGCATTAATTCAATGACTCCGTGCAGTTTGCAAGGCGACGGTTACAACCTTAACAAAGGCGAAAGCATGAAACAGAAAGTGGTTAGCATTGGCGATATCGACGTAGCAAACGATCTGCCGTTTGTGCTGTTTGGCGGTATGAACGTGCTGGAATCGCGCGATCTGGCGATGAGCATCTGCGAACACTACGTCACCGTGACGCAAAAACTGGGCATCCCTTACGTATTCAAAGCCTCTTTCGACAAGGCCAACCGTTCTTCCATCCACTCGTACCGCGGTCCGGGCCTGGAAGAAGGGATGAAGATCTTCGAAGAGCTGAAAAAAACCTTCGGCGTGAAAATCATCACCGACGTGCATGAAGCGGCGCAGGCGCAGCCGGTTTCCGAAGTGGTTGACGTGATCCAGCTGCCGGCCTTCCTGGCGCGTCAGACCGATCTGGTGGAAGCGATGGCGAAAACCGGCGCGGTGATCAACGTCAAGAAGCCGCAGTTCGTCAGCCCGGGGCAGATGGGCAACATCGTCGACAAGTTCAAAGAAGGCGGCAACGACCAGGTGATCCTGTGCGATCGCGGCAGCAACTTCGGCTATGACAACCTGGTGGTCGACATGCTGGGCATCAACGTGATGAAGAACGTGACCGGCGGCCATCCGGTGATCTTCGACGTGACCCACGCGCTGCAGACCCGCGATCCGTTCGGCGCCGCGTCCGGCGGCCGCCGCGCTCAGGTGGCCGAGCTGGCGCGCGCCGGTATGGCGGTTGGCCTGGCCGGCCTGTTCCTCGAAGCGCACCCGGATCCGAAAAACGCCAAGTGCGACGGCCCGTCCGCGCTGCCGTTGGACAAGCTGGAGCCTTTCCTGGCGCAGATGAAAGCCATCGACGACCTGGTGAAGAGCTTCCCGGAGCTGGATACCAGCAACTAAGCGCTCGTCGCCATAAAAAAAAGCCCGACTCGTCGGGCTTTTTTACGTTTAGGCGCCGGTGGCCGCCAGCGCTTCCGGCAGCGTCGGGTAGAACTGCAGGCGGCCCTCGATCGGCTGCACCCGCGCGCGCGCCAGGGTTTTCAGCGGCTGGAACGGCACGTCGGTGATCACCAGCTTTTTGTCCGCCGGCAGCACGTCGATAAAGCGCCGCAGGGCGCTCAGGCCGCCGGCATCGAGCACCGGCACCGCATCCCATTGCAGCACGATCGTGCGGTAGCCTTCGCTGCGCGCCAGCAGCTCGGTAAAGATGCGCTCGGCGGCGGCGAAGAACAGCGGGCCGTTCACCCGCAGCACCAGGCGGCCGTCGCCGGCGCTCAGCTCGCTCAGCCGCGTCATGCGGGCGATGCGGCGCATAAACAGCAGCGACGCCAGCACGATGCCCACGGTAATGGCGATCACCATATCGAACAGCACCGTCAGCGACATGCACAGCAGCAGCACCAGAATGTCGTCCTTCGGCGCCCGGCGTAGCAGGTAAATCACCTTGTGCGCCTCGCTCATGTTCCAGGCGACCATCAGCAGCAGTGCCGCCATCGCCGCCAGCGGCAGGTAAGAGAGCCACGGTGCCAATACCAGCAGCGCCAACAGCACCAGCAGCGCGTGGATGATGGCGGACACCGGCGAGGTGGCGCCGGCGCGCACGTTGGCCGCCGAACGGGCAATCGCGGCGGTGGCGGTAATGCCGCCGAAGAATGGCGCGATGATGTTGCCCGCACCCTGGCCGATCAGCTCGCTGTTCGAGTTGTGCTTCTTGCCGGTCATGCCGTCGAGCACCACGGCGCACAGCAGCGATTCGATCGCGCCGAGCATCGCCATCGAAAACGCCGCCGGCAGCAGGGCGGAAACGGTTTGCCAGCTCAGGGTGAACGGCTGCCCGCCGCCGCCCGGCAGATCCCAGGGCAGCAGCAGCTGCGGCAGGATCGGCGGGATGCCCTGGCCGCTGCTGCCGTCGGCCAGCAGGTAGCTGAAGCGCGAGCCGATGGTCGCCACCGGGTGGTCAAACAGCGCCAGCAGACCCATTAGCGCGGTGCCCGCCAGCAGCGCCGGCAGGTGGCCAGGCACCCGCAGGCCGAGCTTGGGCCAGAAGATCAGGATCAGGAGCGTCACCGCGCCGATCAGGGTATCGCCGAAATCCAGCGTTGGCAGCGCCTGCAGCAGGGCGTACAGCTTGCCGACGTAATTTTCCGGCGTGTGCGCCAGCTGCAGGCCGAAGAAGTCCTTGATCTGCATGGTGGCGATGGTGATGGCGATGCCGGAGGTAAAGCCGAGCGTCACCGGCAGCGGAATGTACTCGATCAGCCGGCCAAAGCGCGCCAGCCCCATCAGCAGCAGAAACACCCCGGAGATCAGCGTGGCGACCAGCAGGCCGGCCAATCCGAACTGCTGCGAAACCGGATACAGGATCACCACGAAGGCGGCGGTGGGGCCGGAGACGCTGTAGCGCGAACCGCCGCTGACGGCGATGACGATACCGGCGATGGCGGCGGTATACAGGCCGTACTGCGGCGGCACGCCGCTGGCGATCGCCAGCGCCATCGCCAGCGGGATGGCGATAATACCGACCGTCACCCCGGCGATAGCGTCTTTCATCAACCGCGCCAGGCTATAAGGTTCCCGCCAGCAGGCGTCTATCAGCGCGCTGAAGGGGCGAATTTTGTTTATTTCATGCGTTTTCATCTACGGTGCGTACCAAATCTTCAAAAGTGAAAGGAATGGCGGGCCCGATGAGGTCCGTCTTGTCACGTGACAGATACCATACGCCTTTTGTTCAGCGGATTACCAGACCTGTGTCAATTTGGCGCAGGAAATCAGAGAGTCGCCCTTTTGTTTGGCGCTAAATGCGGATAACAGATAAGTCAGCCGCAGATTCTGCGGCTAAAAAGGAAAGGAATAATCAAGGTTTTAACGGCTAGTGGAGCGCGGGCAGGGATAAGCCGAGAAAGTGGGCTAAAGTGCTTACCAGCAGCTGGTGATCTTCCTTCTGCGGCGCGCCGGAAATGCTGATGCTGCCGACGCAGCCGAGGCCGGCCAAGGTGAGCGGGAAGGCGCCGCCGTGCACCGAATAGTCGCGTACGTTCAGCCCGTAGCGCTCCTCCAGCGACGTTTGCCGCTGCTGCAGGCGCAGGCCGATGGCGTAAGAGCTTTTGTGAAAATGATTCACCAGATTGCGCTTGCGCCGCACCCAGTCGGCGATGTCCGGTGTGGCGCCCGGCATGGCGTAATAAAACAGCGTCTGCCCGGCCAGTTGGATCTCGATGGCGATGCTCAGACCGCGCCGCTCGGCGGCGGTTTTCAGCGCCGCGCCCAGCTCCCAGGCGGTGGCGGCGTCAAAATGGGTAAAGGCCAGCGTCGCTTCCTGTTCGCTGAGCGCCTGCAGTTCATCGTCGATATTCATGCGGTTCTCCCCCGATAACACAAAGCACAGAGTAGCCTGAAGCGCGCATCGTGAGATAGACGGCTTGGCGATAAGATAGAACTGCTACTCTATTAATAGACTGTGTAAAATAGCCGCCGCCGAAGCGGAGACGACAGGGATGCGTTATTCAACGTCTGCATATCAACCCCTGGCGATCCCGAGGAGCCGCTGACTATTTATGACCTACATTGCGTCCATTCCCGCCATTTACAGCGACGCCTGCATCACCTACGCCACGCTGTCGGTAAGCTATTTCGTTCTCAGTAAAAATGCGCCGTTCTCCTATCGCTCTGCGCTGTGGAAGCGCGTCGTATTCGGCCTGTTGGCCGGGGTGGCGGTGCTGTATTTAAGCCAGGACAGGCTGGAGCTGACCGATAAGGTGCACTACAGTTTTTCGATGATTCCGATGATCCTGGTGACTTTTTTCGGCGGCGGCATCAGTGGGCTGGTGAGCTTTTTGTTCGCCATGGCGCTGACCGGCGGTTTCACCGTCGATAACCTGTTTATCGCCTCAATCCTGGTGCCGTTGCTGCTGTCGCGCGTGTGGCTGAAGAAATCCCATTGGGTGTTTTACCTGACGATCGGCGCCATCGCACTGTATCGCATCGCGGTGGTGTGGCTGCTGGTGGACATGAGCGGGCTGTGGCTGGACGTGTTGCTGTACCAGGCGGTTTCCGCGCTCTGCCTGGCTATTTGCTACCATGCGCTGAATTTCAAAGAGCGCCACATCTACGCCTATTTCGCGATGCGCGCCCGCGCCACGACCGACAGCCTGACCCATATCAACAACCGCGCCAGCGTCGATTACCACCTGATGCTGCAGCGCGCCGAACGCCGCCCGTGCGGGCTGATGATCCTCGATTTGGATGACTTCAAAAAGATCAATGACACCTACGGCCACCCGGCCGGCGACGTGCTGCTGGCCAGCGTCGGCCGGCTGCTGCAAAACAGCGTGCGCAACGAGGACTTCGTCGGGCGTTACGGCGGCGAGGAGTTTATGGTGATCACCGCCAGCTACGATCCGCTGGTTATCGGTGGGGTGGCGGAGCGCATTCGCAGCGCGGTGGAGAGCTCGACGTTCTTGCTGAATGCCCACGATGAAGCGCACATCACGCTGTCGATCGGCGTGTCGCTGTATCTGCCCGGCATGACGCTGGACAAGGCGATCGCCATGACCGACGAAGCGTTATATGAGGCGAAGCGCAGCGGTAAAAATCGGGTGGTGACCAGCCGCGTGATGCAGCTGGCGCCGCTGGGCGCCGGTTTCCCGCGCGAATAAGCCGCCTCCCGCCGCGCCGGCGGGAGGCGTTGGCTCAGGCCGCCAGCGTGTGTTCGCGGAAGGCGTCCAGCAGATCTTCGGTGAACGTCAGGCGTTTCTGGCGGTCGGCCAAATCGAGCGTGAACTTCAGCTTGCTCGGGCCGTCCAGGCGGTAAACCTGCGGATTGCCCTGCAACAGGCCGATCAGATAACCCGGGTCGACGCGGTTGTTGTCGCCGAACTCGATAAAGCCGCCGCGCTCGTTGCTCTCGATGCGTTTGATGCCCAGCTTCTGTGCATGCAGGCGCAGCGCCGCGCACTGCAACAGGTTGCGCGCCGCGTCCGGCAACTGGCCAAAGCGGTCGATCAGCTCGACTTTCAGCTCATCCAGCTCGCCGTCGCTCTTCGCGCTGGCGATACGCTTGTACAGCGACAGACGGGTATTGACGTCGGGAATGAAATCTTCCGGCAGCAGCGCCGGCATGCGCAGTTCCACCTCGGTCTGGCTGCTGGTGAGATCTTCCAGCGACGGTTCGCGGCCGTTTTTCAACGCATCGACGGCGCTTTCCAACAGCTCCATGTAGAGTGAGAAACCGACGGTGGTCATCTGGCCGCTCTGGTCTTCGCCCAGCAGTTCGCCGGCGCCGCGGATCTCCAGATCGTGGGTCGCCAGCGCGAAACCGGCGCCGAGATCTTCCAGCGATGCGATGGCTTCGAGCCGTTTATGGGCATCGGTGCCCATGGCTTTCGGGTTCGGCGTCAGCAGATAGGCGTAAGCCTGGTGGTGCGACCGCCCGACGCGGCCGCGCAGCTGGTGCAGCTGCGCCAGGCCGAAGCGATCGGCCCGCTCGATGATGATGGTGTTGGCGCTGGGGATATCGATGCCGGTCTCGATGATGGTGGTGCACACCAGCACGTTGAAGCGTTGGTGGTGGAAATCGTTCATCACCCGTTCCAGATCGCGTTCGCGCATCTGGCCGTGGCCGATGGCGATGCGCGCTTCCGGCACCAGTTCCGCCAGGCGCTGCGCCGCTTTCTCGATGTTTTCCACGTCGTTGTAGAGGTAGTAAACCTGGCCGCCGCGCAGCACTTCACGCAGGATCGCCTCGCGCACCACCAGGCTGTCGTATTCGCGCACGAAGGTCTTCACCGCCAGCCGGCGCGCCGGCGGGGTGGCGATGATCGACAGATCGCGCATGCCGCTCATCGCCATGTTCAGGGTACGCGGGATCGGCGTGGCGGTCAGCGTCAGGATATCGACGTCGGCGCGCATCGCCTTGATGCGTTCTTTATGGCGCACGCCGAAGCGGTGTTCTTCATCGACGATCAGCAGCCCCAGGTCTTTCCAGCGGAGATCGCTCTGCAGCAGCTTGTGGGTGCCGATGATGATGTCCACTTTGCCTTCGGCCGCGTCGTCCAGCACCTGCTGCTGCTCTTTGGCGCTGCGGAAGCGCGACATCATTTCGATGCGGATCGGCCAGGTGGCAAAGCGATCGCGGAAGTTGTCGAAGTGCTGCTGCGCCAGCAGGGTGGTCGGCACCAGCACCGCCACCTGCTTGCCGTTTTCCACCGCCAGGAAGGCGGCGCGCATCGCCACTTCGGTTTTGCCGAAGCCGACGTCGCCGCACACCAGGCGGTCCATCGCCAGCGGCTGGCACATGTCGCTCAGCACCGCGTTGATCGCCTGTTCCTGATCCGGCGTGGTTTCGAACGGGAAGCTCTGGCAGAACAGCTGATACTGTTCGCGATTGTGTTTGAAGGCGAAACCGGCCTTGGCGGCGCGCTGGGCGTAGATATCCAGCAGCTCCGCCGCCACGTCGCGCACGCGCTCGGCCGCTTTCTGCCGCGCGCGCGTCCAGGCGTCGCCGCCCAGCTTGTGCAGCGGGGCGTTTTCGTCCGCGCCGCCGGCGTAGCGGCTGATCAGATGCAGCGAAGAAACCGGCACGTACAGCTTGTCCTCACCGGCGTAGGAGAGGATCAGGTACTCGGCCTTGATACCGCCGGCCTCCAGCGTGGTCAGGCCGACGTAGCGGCCGACGCCGTGCTCCAGATGCACCACCGGCTGGCCGGGATGCAGCTCCGCCAGGTTGCGGATCAGGGTATCGGTATTGATGGTGCGCCGGTTGTCCTGCCGGCGGCGGCTGACGCGCTCGCCGAGCAGATCGCTTTCGCAGATCAGCGCCCGCTGGCGCAGGCCGTCGAGGAAGCCGTGTTCGGCGGCGCCGACCATCATGTAACGGCCCGCCGTTTCCCCCTGATCGAGGCGCTGAATCAGCGCCGGCGCCAGCTTGATGCGGCCGAGCAGATCCTGCAGCGTTTCACGCCGCCCCTCGCTCTCGACGGAGAAAATCACGCTGCCGTCGAAGCCTTCGATAAAGCGCCGCAGGTTATCCAGCGGGGATTTATGCTGCGCTTGCACCGCCAGATCGGGCAGGGCATGGTAGTCCAGATTGGTATTGCCGGCCTTGGCCGGCAGCTCAGCGGTTTTCAGCGCGATGCGCGGCCAGGCCTTCAGCTCGCCGAACAGCGCGTCGACGCGCAGCCACAGCGTATCCGGCGCCAGCAGCGGGCGCATCGGATCGACGCGGCGGCTTTCGTAACGCTGGTTGACGTCCTGCCAGAAGCGCTCGGCGGCGCCCTCCAGATCGCCGGTGTTGACGATCAGCGTATTGGCCGGCAGGTAGCTGAACAGCGACGGCAGCGGCTGGCTGAAGAACAGCGGCTGCCAGTATTCGATGCCGGCCGGCCAGGCGCTTTTGCTGACCTGCTGATAGATGTGCTCGGCGTCGCGGCGCACCTCAAACTGCTCGCGCCACTGGCTGCGAAACAGCTCGATGGCGTTTTTGTCGGTGGGGAACTCGTGGGCCGGCAACAGATTGATGGCCTCGACTTCGCTCAACGTGCGCTGGGTATCGACGTCGAAGATGCGCAGGCTGTCGATTTCGTCATCGAAGAAGTCGATGCGGTAAGGCTCATCGCTGCCCATCGGGTAAAGATCGAGCAACGCGCCGCGGGTGGCGAATTCGCCGTGCTCCATCACCTGATCGACGCTGCGGTAACCGGCCTGTTCCAGCTGCGCGCGCAGCTTGTCGCGCGACAGGCGCTGGCCTTTCTTCATCACCAGCGCGTGGCCGTGCAGGAACTCGTGCGGGCAGACGCGCTGCATCAGGGTGTTGACCGGCAGAATGATCACGCCGCGCGCCATGGTCGGCAGGTGATACAGGCTCGACAAGCGATCCGAGATGATTTCCTGATGCGGCGAGAAGCTGTCGTACGGCAGGGTTTCCCAGTCGGACAGCGTGGTCACCATCTGGTCGGTGAACTGCTGGATCTCGTCACGCAGCCGCAGGGCGTTCTGCATGTCCGGCGCGATCAGCATCACCGGGCCAGGGTGGCGTTCGACGATCTCGGCGCACTCCACGGCGCAGGCCGCGCCGGTCAGTTGCCCCAGCTGGCGCAGATCGCCCGCGCGATCGGGCAGAGAATAACGGGGGGATGAGGAACGGTTACGGCTATCGGAAGTGCTCATTCAGGTATCTTTAATCAATGTGTTAGAGGGCGTTCCGGCACGGATAACCCAGCGCCTTTATGCTGTTTATAGTAGCCCAGCGGCCGCCAAACTGACACAGCAAAAAGCGCTATACCCTGATGTTCCGCCTGTTATTTAACCGATGCGCCGCGTTAATTTTCGCCGGCCAGGGCGAGATAGTGCGCAATCTTGTCGACGTCAAGGTTGCCGCCGCTGACGATAACGCCGACCTTTTTACCGTGCAGATCGAGCAGGCCGTTCATCGCCGCCGCGGCCGCCAGGCAGCCGGTCGGCTCAACCACCATTTTCATCCGCTCCATAAAGAAGCGCATTTGCCGACACAGCTGGGCGTCGCTGACCGTCAGAATGCCTTCGACATATTCTTGAATGATCGGGAAGGTCAGCCGCCCGACCTGTTGGGTCTGCGCGCCGTCGGCAATGGTTTTCGGCACCGGGATGTGCACCGGTTCACCGCGCTGAAAGGCTTGCTGAACGTCGTTGCCGGCTTCGGGCTCGACGCCGAACACGCGGCAGCCCGGCGACCAGTGATGCGCCGCTACCGCGCTGCCGGCCAGCAGGCCGCCGCCGCCGGTGCACACCAACAGCAGATCCAATGGCCCGGTCTCTTCAAACAGCTCCTTGGCGGCGGTGCCCTGGCCGGCGATCACCTGCGGATAATCGTACGGTGGCACCAGCGTCAGGCCCCGCTCTGCGGCCAGGCGTCGGGTGATTTCTTCACGATCTTCGCTGTGGCGCTGATAGATGACCACGTTGGCGCCGTAGCCGCGCGTCGCCGCCAGCTTGGCCGCAGGGGCGTCATCGGGCATTACGATGGTGGCGCTAACGCCCAATTCGCGCGCCGCCAGCGCCATCGCCTGTGCGTGGTTGCCGGATGAAAAGGCGATTACCCCGGCCCGACGCTGCTCTGCGCTGAGTTGCGCGATGGCGTTATAGGCGCCGCGAAATTTGAAGGCGCCGATGCGCTGAAAATTCTCGCACTTGAAGAACAGCTGCGCGCCGGCGATCTGGTCGGCCTGGCGCGAAGTCATGACCGGCGTGCGCAGGGCATGCCCGGCGATAACGTCGGCGGCGGTGGCAATATCGGCGGCGGTGATGCAGCGTGGGACTGAACTCATGGCGACCTCGCACAGGTAAGTGATGGACGATGCATTGCTTGGTGTGGATTTTTAATTTACTCTTTGTAAAGTTATTGTCAAATGGTTAACTCAATGAGCGATCTCAGGCAGGAAAATGCGCTGTTGCTGCGCGAAGCGGAAAAAATTGTTCAGGCGTTGGGCGTGATGTTCGCGCCCGGTTGCGAAGTGGTGCTGCACGATCTGACCCAGCCCGATCGCGCCATTGTCGCCATCGCCAACAATCTATCCAACCGCCGCATCGGCGACGCCGCGACGGAAATGGGGCTGGAGCGCATCGCGTCGCCGGAGTTTCCAGACGTGGTGCAGAACTACGCCAGCGTGTTTCCGGACGGGCGCCCGGCCAAGAGCACCTCGATCGGCCTGCGCAATAGCCAGGGCCGCTTTGTGGCGGCAATTTGCCTCAATCTGGATGTGTCTATCTTCAACAGCGTCACCGCTATCCTGCAGCAGCTGACGGCGGTGGTGCAAAGCGCCGCGCCGCAGGCGGCGGAGAGTGCACGCTCGCTGTCGGACATCGCTGCGGCGATCAACGCGTTCGCCGCGTCGCATGCCACCCAGCCGCGCGCTTTGTCTTCCGAACAGCGGTTTCAGGTGGTGCAACAGCTGAAGCAGCAAGGGTATTTGCAACTGCGCGGCGCGGCCACCATGGTGGCCGAAGCGCTCGGCATCTCGCGGGTGTCGGTCTATAACCTGCTCAAGCGAGACGCCGGATGAGGGGCCGCCCGGCGCAATAAAAGGCCGCCGGGTGTTCCCTAAACGAGGGAGAGCCTTTATTATCCATGATCACTTTGCTTAAGCCACGGCTATCAAACGGATTTCATGTATCAACCTGTCGCGTTATTCATTGGCCTGCGCTACATGCGCGGGCGAGCCTCAGACCGCTTCGGGCGGTTTGTTTCCTGGCTTTCCACCATCGGCATTACGCTGGGGGTGATGGCGTTGGTCACCGTGCTGTCGGTGATGAACGGTTTCGAAAAGGATCTGGAGAACAACATCCTCGGCCTGATGCCGCAGGCGTTGGTTACCAGTCCGCAAGGATCGGTCAACCCGCAGCAGCTGCCGGCCTCCGAGGTGCAGAAGCTGCAGGGCGTCACGCGCGTCGCACCGCTGACCACCGGTGACGTGGTGCTGCAAAGCGCCCGCAGCGTGGCGGTCGGGGTGATGCTCGGCGTCAATCCCGACGAAGCCGATCCGCTGACCCCGTATCTGGTCAACGTCAAGCAGCAACAGCTGCAGCCGGGCCAATACAACATCATCATCGGCGAACAGCTGGCGGGGCAACTCGGCGTCAAGCGCGGCGATTCGCTGCGCGTGATGGTGCCGAGCGCCAGCCAGTTCACACCGATGGGCCGCATACCCAGCCAGCGCCTGTTCACCCTTATCGGCACCTTCCACGCCAACAGCGAGGTGGACGGCTATCAGCTGCTGGTCAACCAACAGGACGCTTCGCGCCTGATGCGCTACCCGGCGGGCAACATCACCGGCTGGCGCCTGTTCCTGCAGCAGCCGCTGGCGGTCGATACCCTCAGCCAACAGGCGCTGCCGGCGGGCACGGTCTGGAAAGACTGGCGCGATCGCAAGGGCGAGCTGTTCCAGGCGGTGCGCATGGAGAAAAACATGATGGGGCTGCTGCTCAGCCTGATCGTGGCGGTGGCGGCGTTTAACATCATTACGTCGCTCGGCCTGCTGGTGATGGAAAAGCAGGGCGAGGTCGCCATTCTGCAGACCCAGGGGCTGACTCGCCGCCAGATCATGTCGGTGTTTATGGTGCAGGGCGCCAGCGCCGGCATCATCGGTTCGCTGCTCGGCACGCTGCTCGGCGTGCTGCTGGCCACCAACCTGAATAACCTGATGCCGATCCTCGGCGCCTTGATCGACGGCGCTTCGCTGCCGGTGGCGGTCGATCCGCTGCAGGTAACGATCATCGCCGTGGTGGCGATGGCGGTTTCCTTGTTGTCAACGCTTTATCCTTCATGGCGCGCTGCCGCCGTACAACCCGCTGAGGCTTTACGTTATGAGTAACCATCTTTTGCTGCAGTGTGACAACCTGTGCAAGACCTATCAGGAAGGCAATCTGCACACCGACGTGCTGCGCAATGTCAGCTTTGCCATGCAGCAGGGCGAGATGATGGCGATCGTCGGCAGCTCGGGTTCCGGCAAGAGTACCCTGTTGCACCTGCTGGGCGGGTTGGACTCACCGACCTCCGGCGAGGTGATCTTCAAGGGCGAATCGCTGAACGCCATGTCTTCGGCGGCCAAGGCCGAGCTGCGCAACCGCCAGCTGGGCTTCATCTATCAGTTTCACCATTTACTGCCGGACTTCACCGCGCTGGAAAACGCCGCCATGCCGCTGCTGATAGGCGGCGCCAAGCCGGCGCAGGCGCAGGAGAAGGCGCGGGAGATGCTGGCGGCGGTCGGGCTGGAAAAACGCAGCAAGCACCGCCCGTCCGAACTCTCCGGCGGCGAGCGTCAGCGCGTGGCGATCGCGCGCGCGCTGGTCAACAACCCGGCTCTGGTGCTGGCGGACGAACCGACCGGTAACCTGGACAAACGCACCGCAGACAGCATCTTCGATCTGCTGGGCGAGCTGAACGTGCGTCAGGGCACCGCTTTTCTGGTGGTGACGCACGATCTGCAGCTGGCCAAGCGCCTGAGCCGCCAGCTGGAAATGGCCGACGGCCACCTGCAGGCGCAGCTGACCCTGATGGGGGCCGAGTAATGGCGGGAGCCTCACTGTCCTTCCTGACGGCCCTGCGTTTCAGCCGCGGCCGTAAACGCGGCGGCATGGTGTCGCTGATCTCGGTCATCTCCACCATCGGCATCGCGCTAGGGGTGGCGGTGCTGATCGTCGGCCTGAGCGCGATGAACGGCTTTGAGCGCGAGCTGAAGAACCGCATTCTGGCGGTGGTGCCGCACGGCGAACTCGAGCCGGTCAATCAGCCGTTCAGCGGCTGGCCGTCGATTCTGCAGCGGGTGGAAAAGGTGCCGGGCATTGTGGCCGCCGCGCCGTACATCAACTTTACCGGCCTGATGGAGAACGGCGCGCAGCTGCGCGCGGTGGAAGTCAAAGGCGTTGATCCGCAGCAGGAGAGCCGGCTTAGCGCGCTGCCGCAGTATGTGCAGGGCGACGCCTGGGCCAACTTCAAGCCCGGCGAGCAGCAGGTGATCCTCGGCAAGGGCGTGGCCGACGCGCTGGGCGTCAAGCAGGGCGCCTATGTGACGGTGATGATCCCCAACAGCGACCCGGAAATGAAGCTGCTGCAGCCGAAGCGCATCCGTCTGCACGTGACCGGCATTTTGCAGCTCAGCGGCCAGCTCGATCACAGCCTGGCGCTGGTGCCGCTGGCCGATGCGCAGCAGTATCTCGATATGGGTGACAGCGTCACGGGCATCGCCCTCAAGATGAACGACGTGTTCGCCGCCAATAAACTGGTGCGCGACGCCGGCGAAGTGACCAATTCTTATATCTACATCAAAAGCTGGATCGGCAAGTACGGCTACATGTATCGCGATATCCAGATGATCCGCGCCATTATGTACCTGGCGATGGTGCTGGTGATCGGCGTGGCCTGCTTCAACATCGTGTCCACGCTGGTGATGGCGGTGAAAGACAAAAGCGCCGACATCGCGGTGCTGCGCACCCTGGGCGCCAAAGATGGCTTTATTCGCGCCATCTTCATCTGGTATGGGCTGCTGGCCGGGCTGCTGGGCAGCCTGAGCGGCGTGGTGATCGGGGTGATCGCCTCGCTGCAGCTGACCAACATCATCCGGGGCATCGAGAAACTGGTCGGCCACTCCTTCCTGTCGGGCGATATCTACTTCATCGACTTCCTGCCTTCCGAGCTGCACTGGCTGGACGTGCTGATCGTGCTGGCGACCGCCATCGTGCTGAGCCTGCTGGCCAGTTGGTATCCGGCCAGGCGCGCCAGCCGCATCGATCCGGCGCGGGTGCTGAGCGGACAATAAAACCCACGGGGAGGCAGCGATGCCGCCCCGTTTTTTTAGCCTGGGGATGGGTTATGTACTACGGTTTCGATATGGGCGGCACCAAGATTGAGCTGGGGGTGTTCGACGACCAGCTGCAGCGCATTTGGCAAAAGCGGGTGCCGACGCCGCGTGAAGACTACCGGCAGCTGCTGGCCACGCTGTGCGATCTGACCCTTCAGGCGGATGCGTTTTGTGGCCGGCGCGGCAGCGTCGGCATCGGCATCCCGGGCCTGCCCAACGACGATGACGGCACGCTGTTTACCGCCAACGTGCCGGCGGCGATGGGGCGGCCGCTGCCGCGCGATCTGGCGGCGCTGATCGGGCGCGAGGTGCGGGTCGATAACGACGCCAACTGCTTTGCGCTGTCGGAGGCCTGGGACGACGAGTTTCGCCGCTACCCGACGGTGCTGGGCATCATCCTCGGCACCGGCGTAGGCGGTGGGCTGATCGTCGACGGCAAGACGGTGCCAGGGCGTAACTATATTGCCGGCGAGTTCGGCCATTTGCGCCTGCCGGTGGACGCGCTCGAGGTCTTGGGGCGTGATGTGCCTCGCGTTGCCTGCGGGTGCGGCCATCAGGGTTGCATTGAAAATTACATATCGGGCCGCGGTTTCGAATGGATGTACGCCCATTTCTATGGCCGGCACTTGCCTGCCACCGAGATCATTGCGCATTATCAGGCGGGTGAGCCGCAGGCGGTGGCCCACGTCGACCGCTTTATGGACGTGCTGGCGATCTGCCTCGGCAACCTGCTGACGGTGCTGGATCCGCACCTGGTGGTGATCGGCGGCGGGCTGTCGAACTTCGACGCCATTTACCAGGCGTTGCCGCAGCGGCTGCCGGCGCACCTGCTGCGGGTGGCCCGGCTGCCGCGCATCGAGAAGGCGCGCTATGGCGACGCCGGCGGCGTGCGCGGCGCAGCGTTCCTCAATTTGGTAAACAGGGAAAAGTAAGGAGAGAGTTAATGCACACTCGCCATCGGCTGTGTCAGTTTCGCAAGAGTAAGCATGTGCTGCATCAGCGCTTTCGTTCACGCATTTTTCACCGTGACACCATGGCGGCGGCCGAGCTGAAAAAGCCGTTTGTGGTGGTGTTGACCGGGGCCGGCATTTCGGCCGAATCGGGCATTCGCACCTTCCGCGCCGCGGATGGGCTGTGGGAAGAGCACCGGGTGGAGGACGTCGCCACGCCGGAAGGTTTTCAGCGCGATCCGGCGCTGGTGCAGGCGTTTTACAACGAACGCCGCCGCCAGCTGCAGACGGAGGAGATCGCCCCGAACGCCGCGCACCGCGCGCTGGCGGATCTGGAAGAGTGGCTGGGGGACAACTTCCTGCTGGTCACGCAAAACATCGATAACCTGCATGAGCGCGCCGGCAGCAAGCGGGTGCTCCACATGCACGGCGAATTGCTGAAGGTGCGTTGCACCCAGTCGGGCCAGGTGTTCGAATGGCCCGGCGATCTCAGCGTTGACGATCGTTGCCACTGCTGCCAGTTCCCGGCGCCGCTGCGGCCGCACGTGGTGTGGTTCGGCGAGATGCCGCTGGGCATGGACGATATTTATCAGGCGCTGAGCAAGGCCGATTTCTTCGTCGCCATCGGCACCTCCGGCCACGTCTATCCGGCGGCCGGCTTCGTGCATGAGGCGCGGCTGGGCGGCGCCTACGCCATGGAGCTGAACCTGGAGCCGAGCCAGGTGGAGAGCCAGTTCGACGAGAAACACTACGGCCTGGCCAGCGAAGTGGTGCCGCGTTTTGTGCACAAGTTCCTGGTGGGCAAGGTGGCGCGGGCCGACAGGCCCTGAGAAAGGCATCAGGGCGCACTGCGCGCCCTGATGGGATGGCGGAGCGTGTTAGCGCCCGGCTTTCAGCTTTTGGAAGTAGCTTTCGTACAGCGTGCTGGCGTCGCCGACGTCGTTTTGCCACTCGCCGTGCTCAATCACCGCCTTATCCGGGTAGAGTGACTTGTCATTGGCGATCTCCGGCGACAGCAGCTTCTTCGCCGCCAGGTTCGGCGTCGGGTAACCGATGGTTTCCGCCACCTGCACCGCGATTTCCGGCCGCAGCAGGAAGTCGATCAGCTTCAGCGCCCCCTCGACGTTGCGCGCGTTGGCCGGAATGGCCAGGCTATCCATCCAGAAGATCCCGCCTTCCTTCGGCCAGACGATCTCCAGCGGCGTGCCGGCCTGGCGCGCCACGAAGGCCGAACCGTTCCACACCATACCGACGTTGACTTCCCCTTCCATAAACGGGTTGCCCGGGTTGTCGGAGTTGAAGGCCAGCACGTTCGGCATCAATTTCTGCAGTTCGTGATAGGCGGCTTCGATCTCTTTCGGGTCGGTGGTGTTGCCGGAATAGCCCAGCTTGAGCAGCGCCATCTGGAACACTTCGCGCGCGTCATCGGTCAGCAGCAGGCGGCCTTTGTACTGCGGCTGCCACAGATCGGCCCAGGACGTGACGGTAGAGGGCTCCTGCGCATCGCTGTTAACGCCGATGGCGGTGGCGCCCCAGATATAGGGGATGGAATAGTCGTTGTTAGGATCGAACGGCTTGTTCAGCAGGGCAGGATCGAGATCCTTGAAGTGGCTGAGCTTGCTCTTGTCGATTTTTTGCAGCATGCCTTCCTTGCTCATCTTGGCGATGAAGTAGGTGGAAGGCACCACCAGATCGTACGCGCCGTCTTTATAGGTCTTCAGCTTGGCGTACATGCTTTCGTTGGATTCATAGGTGGAATAGATCACCTTGATGCCGGTTTCCTTGGTGAACTGCTCCAGCAGCCCCGGCGGGACGTATTCAGTCCAGTTATAGAAATACAGCGTTTTGCCGTCAGAGGCGTTTGCAGAGCAGAAACTCAGCGCCATCATCCCGGCTGCGAGCAGATGTGACCACTTTTTCATGCAGCGTATCCTTCAGCAGTAATGAGCCGAACCCGTATGGGCAAACCGTTTGGCGGCCGCGCCATACCCCAGAAAGGGGCCATTATAGGGGCCGGGGCGGGGTGGGTAAAGGCGGTTATCCCAGCGGCAAATCAGCGGGTTAACCGAGCCTGGCCGATCAAAAACGGCCGCAGTCATATCACTGCGGCGAATGAAAGAGTCGGGCGCTGCCGCGCCCGGCGGGAAGGGCTACTCGGCCTTGGGCGAGCGATCGCGCATCACCCACTGGCTGGCGATCACCAGCACCAGCGACAGCAGCAGCAAAATGGTGGCCAGCGCGTTGACCTCCGGCGAGACGCCGACTTTCACCATCGAATAGATCTTCAGCGGCAAGATTTCGTAGCTCGGCCCGGTGACGAAGGAGGAGACGACCACGTCGTCCATTGACAGGGTGAAGCTCAGCAGCCAGCCGGCCGCCACCGCCGGCATCGCCAGCGGCAGGATGATCTTGCGCAAAATGGTGAACTCGCTTGCGCCGAGATCGCGCGCGGCCTCCAGCATCTTCACGTCGAACCCTTTCAGGCGCGCGTAAACGGTCACCACCACGAACGGCAGGCAAAAGGTGATGTGCGAGAACAGCAGCGACCAGAAGCCGAGCGAAATGCCGAGCAGCATGAACAGCACCAGCAACGAGATGGCCATCACGATGTCCGGCGACATCATCACCACGAACAGCATGCCGCCGACGAACGGCTTGCCGCGGAAGCGGTAACGGTACAGCGCCACCGCGGTCAGCGAGCCGATCAGCGTGGCGAAGGTGGCGGAGAGCACCGCCATGGTCAGCGAATGGCCGGCGGCCTGCAGCAGGCTGTCGTTATTCAGCAGCGTGCTGTACCACTTGGTGGTGGCTCCTTGCCAACTGATGCCGAAGCGCGAAGCGTTGAAGGAGTTGACGATCAGGATGACGATCGGGATATACAGGTAGGCGTACACCAGCGTCATAAAGCCGCCGCGCAGCAGACGTCCGATCATGCCAGATCCTCCTTCTTGTTCAGCAGGCGGGCGGCCCGGTAATAGACCAGCAGCAACAGCCCCATCACCAGCGTCAGGCAGATGCTGGTAGCCGCGCCGAACGGCCAGTCGCGGATATTGAGGAACTGGCTTTTAATCACGTTGCCGATCAGCAGATTCTTGGCGCCGCCCATCAGATCGGCGACGAAGAACAGCCCCATCGCCGGCAGCACCACCAGCAGGCAGCCGGCGATAATGCCCGGCATGGTCAGCGGCACGATGATGCGGATAAAGGTCTGCAGCTTGCTGGCGCCGAGATCGCGCGCCGCTTCCAGGCAGGACTTATCGAGTTTTTCGATGCTGGAGTAGAGCGGCATCACCATAAACGGCAGCAGGATATACACCAGGCCGAGGATCACCGCTTCCGAGGTGTACATGATGCGCAGCGGCTTGTCGATGATGCCGATCCACAGCAGCGCGTCGTTGAGATAGCCGCGGGTGCTGAGAAACAGCTTCAGGCCGTAGATGCGGATCAGCGAGTTGGTCCAGAAGGGCACGATCAGCAGAAACAGCAGCAGCGGCCGCACCTTCTGCGGCAACCGCGCCAGGATAAAGGCGAACGGGTAGCCAATCACCAGGCAGCACAGGGTGGCGATCAGCGCCATGTTCAGCGAGTGCAGCAGCACCTGGGCATACAACGGATCGAACAAGCGCCGATAGTTATCCAGCGTGAACACCATCTGCACCAGATTGGCGTCGTCGCGGGTCAGGAAGCTGGTGGCGATGATCATCAGGTTCGGCATGAACACGAACAACAGCAGCCAGGCGACGACGCCGACGATCACCACATTCTGGAAGACTTTACGCGATTTCTTCATCGGCCAGCACCACCTCCCAGCTTTCAACCCAGGTCACCGCCATCTTCTGGTTGAGCGAGTGGTCGACGTCCGGATCGTCTTCATTGAAGAACTCGCTGACCATCACCGTTTTACCGCTCTCCAGCTCAACCACCGACTCCAGCGTCATGCCTTTGTAGTTGCGCTCGCGCACGTAGCCGATCAGCCCGTCGTGCTGCGCGCTGTCGTTCACTTCTTCTACCCGCAGATCCTCCGGGCGCAGCAGCACCTTCAGCTTTTGGCCCGGCTCTACCGGCAGATCGGCATAGATGTCGCACTCGCGGCCTTCGACGTTGGCGCGCACCCGCTGCGCATCGAGGCGCTGCAAGACCACCGCGTCGAAGATGTTGATCTCGCCGATAAAGCTGGCGACGAACAGGTTCTTCGGCTCTTCGTAGATCTCACGCGGCGTGCCGTCTTGCTCGATGCGGCCTTCACGCATCACCACGATGCGATCCGACATGGTCAGCGCTTCTTCCTGATCGTGGGTGACGAACACGAAGGTGATGCCCAGCTTGCGCTGCAGCGCCTTCAGCTCGTTCTGCATCTGTTTGCGCAGCTTGTAGTCCAGCGCCGACAGCGATTCGTCCAGCAGCAGCACCTTCGGCTTGTTGACCACTGCGCGGGCGATGGCCACGCGCTGCTGTTGGCCGCCGGAGAGCTGGCCCGGGCGCCGCTGGGCGAACGCATCCAGCTGCACCATGCGCAGCGCCTCTTCGACGCGCGGCGTCAGTTCTGCCGCCGGCACCTTTTGCATGCGCAGGCCAAAGGCGACGTTGTCGAACACCGACATGTGCGGAAACAGGGCATAGCTCTGAAACACGGTGTTGACGTGGCGATGTTCGGCCGGAATGGCGGTGATGTCCTGGCCGTCGAGCACGATGCGGCCCCGATCGGCGTCTTCAAGACCGGCGATCAGGCGCAGCACCGTGGTTTTGCCACAGCCGGAGGGGCCGAGAATGGTGAGGAATTCGCCGTGGTTAATCGCCAGTTCGAGATCGGCAATGATGGTTTTGCCATCGAACGCTTTGCTCAGGGCATGCAGTTCAACAAGGGGAGTCAGAGAGGATGTCTCAGTCATTTATCGTATTACTCTATCCCGTGGGCTAATGCAGATAGAACCGCAACTGGAAAAGACTGCCGGAGCTTGCGGAATGCCCGCTGATCAAATGAAGCTCAAACCAGTTGCGCCAATGGAAATTTTTCGAGCGCGCATGATAGACGCTGAATGCCGGAATTGAAAGCCGATCTGGCCCAGATGCCGCGTTTTTCATCATGATAGCGACAAATGACCCTGTGATGACAGTGTTATTTCCCTCAGAAATCATCACAAAGATTAATGATATTGGCGAATTCTGGTTAAAAATGACCTGACGCAATATTTGATCCTGATCGGTTCCGCATAATGAAACGCGATATTCTGAGGGGCCGCTACCATGGACAAATTACTTGACCGCTTTTTCAACTACGTCTCTTTCGACACCCAGTCCAAAGCGAACGTAAAGCATGTGCCGAGCACCGACGGGCAGTTGAAGCTGGCGCGTGCGTTGCAGCAGGAAATGATCGCGCTCGGCTTCGAGCGGGTGTCGCTCAGCGAACACGGCTGCGTGATGGGCACCTGGCCGGGCAACGTCGCCTGGCCGGTGCCGGCGGTCGGTTTTATCGCCCATCTGGATACCTCGCCGGATTTCAGCGGCAAACACGTCAATCCGCAGATCGTCGAGAACTATCGCGGCGGCGACATCGCGCTCGGCATCGGCGATGAAGTGCTGTCGCCGGTGATGTTCCCGATCCTGCACCAGATGCTGGGGCAGACCCTGATTACCACCGACGGCAAAACGCTGCTGGGCGCCGACGACAAGGCCGGCATCGCCGAGATCCTCACCGCCATGGTGCGCCTGCGCGCGCGCAAAATCCCGCACGGCGACATCCGCGTGGCCTTCACCCCGGACGAGGAGGTGGGCAAGGGGGCACAGCTGTTCGACGTGGCGGCCTTCAATGCCGAATGGGCTTACACCGTGGACGGCGGCGGCGTCGGTGAGCTGGAGTGCGAGAACTTCAACGCCGCCTCGGTGACGATCAAAATCCTCGGCAACAGCGTGCACCCCGGCAGCGCCAAGGGCGTGATGGTCAACGCGCTGTCGCTGGCCACCCGCATTCATCAGGCGCTGCCGGCGGACGAAGCGCCGGAGACCACCGAAGGCTACCAGGGCTTTTATCACCTCAGCAGCATCAAGGGCAGCGTAGAGCGCGCCGAAATGCACTATATCCTGCGCGACTTCGAGCGCGAGGGGTTTGAAGCGCGCAAGCGCAAGATGGTGGACATCGCCCGCGAGGTCGGCAAAGGCCTACCGCGCGATTGCTATATCGAAGTGAGCATCGAAGACAGCTATTACAACATGCGCGAACAGGTGGCGGAGCACCCGCATGTGATCGCGCTGGCGCAGCAGGCGATGCGCGACTGCGACATCGAACCGGTGATGAAGCCGATCCGCGGCGGCACCGACGGCGCGCAGCTGTCGTTCCGCGGCCTGCCGTGCCCGAACCTGTTCACCGGCGGCTACAACTACCACGGCAAGCACGAATTCGTGACCCTGGAAGGCATGGAGCAAGCGGTGGCGGTGATCATGCGTATCGCGGCGCTGGCCGCCGAGCGGGCGCGGTAAACACCTTCGTTTCCCGGCCGGCTTGCGCCGGCCCGCATTCCCTTTTCTGATACGCCCGGCGGGCTCAGCGTGCCCGCCGTTCTCTTCTTCTGCTCTCTTTATGGCTCCCGATCTCATGGTTGTTTCGTTCACCACACAATCCGCAGTGAGGGAATCCCATTATCCTTCGAGATAAGGTGCTGGTTATGCATACAGCATTGCTGTGTGCTTAACCGGTTTTACAGCTTCGGTGCGGTGAGCCCAGTGGCCAGGGAATGCTGGGGGAATGAGCGCTGTTAACCGCCATCAAACAGGACGTAAGAGGGTAACAATCATGGCAGAAGAAAAGAAAAATGCTCAGGTGATTAACGGCGTTAACGACGATATCGCGGAGCTGAAATCGCTGTCTACGCTGCGCCAGCGCGTGGTCAGCGACGGTGAAATCGTCTCCAAATCGGCCAACGGTTTTCGGCTGGCAAATGGCAATACCGGTGTGATGCTGCGTAATGATGGCGAGGCTTTCTACTTACTGACAACTCAGGCTGGGCAAGCTCAAAACGGACAATGGAACACCTCGCGTCCTTTCGCTTTCAGCCTGGCTTCCGGCAGGGTTGCACTCGGCAACGGCGTTGATATTTCCGGTGGTGCGATGGTATCGCATGACGCGGGTATAGGAGCGGTGACCACGGGACCCACTCCCCTGATAAATGGGCAGGCATACAACGCACCGTATATTCATACGCGCTTCGTCACCAGCGGAGTCAGTTCTTCTATGATGATGGGCGCGCGGATTATCCCCGGGAAAGAAGATACGGGATTACTGGCTTATAGCGACCTTGCGGGACGCTGGAATGAAATTCAAGTAAAGGCGAACAGCGAGCTCTCTGCCGGGCAACTGACAAAACGTAACGGCAATGGCTGGATTGTCGCTGCCGGCAATATTGACGTTTCAGGTAAAGCAGAACGTATTACCAATGGGGTGCGTCTTCAGGGAAATGGGGATCTGAGCGCAGATATTTATCATATTGAACACATTAGCCAATACCATGCCATGGCATTCCATGTGGCCAACGGCGGGGCGCAAGGATGGTATGAGTTCCGGAATAACGGTCATGCCTACACCAACGGCGCCTGGAACAGCAGCTCCGATGCCCGCATGAAAACGGACATCACCCAAATTGCCGGCGCATTGGACAAGCTGGCCAATATTGGCGGCTACACCTACCTCAAACAGGGCGTGCCGGAGGCCGGGGTGATCGCTCAGGAAGTGGAGAGCGTATTGCCGCAGTCGGTAACCCAAACCGAATTGAAGCTCAACGACGGCAGCGTGCTGAAGGATGCCCGCGGCATCAATATCAACGGCGTGGTGGCGTTGTTGGTTGAGGCGCTTAAGGAAGAGCGAGCGGCCCGAGAAGGGTTGGAATCGCGGGTGGCAGCGTTGGAAGGCATGATTTCCAGCCAATAACGATAATAAAACGGCGATTTATTCAATCTCTGTGAGCTGGAAATAAAATTGAGCGTCCATCGACGCGGAAATATTTTTGCATGTCGACGTTTGCCAGACAGGGAATAAATCGCCTTCAGTGCATCTGAAGGATTAGTAATATCCAGGAGAAAATAATATGCCACAGGAACTGAATGGCCATGGCCCTACCGCCGGAGATTATATGGGCGGCAGCGGCGATAATCTCAATGCTCGACCTGATGGTTCGACGCCAGGCGGCTCGAACGGTAATGGCGGCAGAGACAGTAGCATCAGTGGGAACTCTCGGGAAGCCGCTAAGCAACGGCAGGTCAATGCTATCAAAAATGATCCTAACGTTAAGAATATACTGGGAAGCTTGCTGAAAATAAGACGAGCCCTTGCACCTTATGCCTCAGTATCTTTGACGGGGTTGGATGATAGCGGCAGATTGCAGGTTCAGGTCAATGACGTTCGCGCTGTTGATGAAATAGGTGTGCGTAACGCATTAAAGTCTGAGCCACAATTAAAAAATGTCATTGGTTTTGATTTTAATAAGTCTGGAGTGACCGGTTTTGTCGGTCATATTGATACTGGCCATAAGATCGGTAATTATCAGAGTGCACCCAACGGGAACAGTAATGGTAACAATTCTACCGCTGAAGATAAGGTGTCATTAGCCACCTATTCCGAGATGCTTAATGGAAAAATCCCACCGGGTTTCTGGCTTGATAATAATAGGGTGATGACTGAAATTACGGAACGGTATGAGATCAACGGAGGCGGAAAAGGGAGCGATCGCACAGGTTACCGGCAACGTAATGTCGAAGTGCCTTCTTTGACCTCGGCCTACCAACAATTTAAACAGGTAGAACGAGAAGTGGCTGAAGTGGCTCGTAAAGCTGAGGAGGCCCGTAAAGCTGAGGAGGCCCGAAAGGCTGAGGAGGCCCGCAAGGCTGAAGAAGCTCGTAAGGCTGAAGAGGCTCGCAAAGCAGAAGAAGCCCGCAAGGCTGAAGAGGCCCGCAAGGCTGAAGAGGCCCGCAAGGTGGAAGCCGCAAGAAAAGCGTTGTTCGCCAAAGCGGGGATTCTGGATGCACCGGCCTACTCCCCGGAAAAGCTAAAAGCGGCCAATGCGGCACTGGCTGCCGCAGGCGCCATGGTGCTTAACCGCGCGCCCGCGATGCTGCAAACGTCGACGGTCGGGCAAGGCGTGATGACGACCACGAGCGAACTGGCCGGCTGGGCAGCGAGCGCGTCGTGGCGGGCGGCTTATGAAGTTGGCAGTATACGCGCCGGCACCGTAGTCGCCGCCGGATCGGTGCTGGGGGCTTTTGCCCTCGGCTTCTACCCGACAGAGGCCGGAGCCGGGAGTGCCCAGGTGCCCGGGCGGGATGTCAATCTGTTTGCCCTCCAGGCGAGCCTGGCGGCGGCGGGCAGGGCGACCATCCAGCCCGGCATGACCTCGGTCGATTTGCCGGTGCGCGGATTTATCACCACCGACGATGACGGGAGACAGAGCGTCAACTTCGTCAGAACGGGCGTCGGCGGCGTATCGCCGAGCGTGCCGGTATTCAGACCCGTTCGCGATGAGCTGACGGGGCTGGACAAAATCACGCTGCCGGCGGTGGCGGGCACACCGGCCAGAACGATACTGATCAACCCGGTGCCGACCGGGCCGGCAGCGCCGGCGCATACCGGCAACGGCTCACCGGGGCCCAAATCGCCAGTGCATACCGGCACCGGCATCAGGCAGGCGGACAGCATCGTGGTCACCACCTTCCCGGCGGATGTGGTGCAGGATCTGCAAGACTTTATCCTGTGGCAGCCGGATGCGACGGAGATTGGTGTAGAGGCCATCTATGTGATGGTCAGTGATCCCTTGGACTCGGGGCGTTTTACTCGCCAGCAACTGGATAAAAAGTACAAGCACGCGAGTGACTTTGGTGTTGCGGATACCAGAAAAAACAGAGAGACTCTGACTAAATACCGCGATGCGCTCGAGGCTCATTTGAATGATAAGGATACGGTAGAAAGAGGGGTTTATAGACGAGAGAAAGGATCTAAGGTGTTTTTCAATCCTAACACAATGAATGTTGTTGTTTTAAAAGAAAACGGCGATTTCTTATCAGGGTGGAAGATAAATCCAGACGCAGATAACGGTAGGATATATTTAGATACGGGGGATTTATGAATCGGATGGCAATTATTGATCTGGCTAAGAGTTTTCTAAGAAAAGAGGTCGGTGCATTGGAGTTCTCCGAAAAAATATGTGTAGAAAGACGTATGCTCTACGGGGTTAAGGATCAGGATAGAAACGTTATGAATTGTGGGGAAGAGCTATTTATGATAGCTGAAGTTTACAATCCTGATTCAGAACGTGCTGATTATGAACTTGATGATGCCGGATTGCGTGCCGCAGTTATAACGACACTAGAAAAATTCAATTTTATCTGAACACTTATTAGGATAGGTGCTCTAGTAGATTTGAAATTATCTGGGTATTGGGCAAGATAAAAAGAACCGCCTTCATAGTGACAGAATAGTTAACAAAAGTGACCCTAACGCCCAATAGACGAGAGTCTATTGGGCATTTTATTGTTTCGTAACGATGGCAAGGAAGTGAAGAGCTAATTTAATAGCGGTTACTCGGTTACCCTTCAAGGTCCGGCATCAGGCAGGCGGACAGCATCGTGGTCACCACCTTCCCGGCGGATGTGGTGCAGGATCTGCAAGACTTTATCCTGTGGCAGCCGGATGCGACGGAGATTGGTGTAGAGGCCATCTATGTGATGGTGAGCAAACCCTATGGTGAAACCAACGCCAGGGGCAAATACAGCGGTCGTGAATACAACACCAATAAAGCTGGAGGCCCCATTCAGAATCTGGATTGGAAAGGGGCCAGCATCGACCGTGCCGGCGTGGATAAGGTGAAGCTGCATACTGGGCGTTTTGAACAGACTCCGGAAAACCAAGTGATGATTGGCCGTTTGGATAAAATTTTGAAAGGGGAGCTACAACCTACTGACACCGATAGGCGATTTTATACTCATGAAATCAGAGAGTTGGAAAGGTATAGGAATCTTGGCATAAAAGATGGTGAGGTTCCGCACAGTGTTCAAGAACGGAAGGCCGTATGGAATAATACACATACTGCTACGCTTGAAGACTATAGAATAAATGAAAAAGAACAGGCACTTTATACAGATGGGGCCCTACAAGCCGCATATGAACAGGAGCTGAAAGATGCTATGGGAGGGAAGAAATAATGCCTTTAAAAGATATCGTTAAAAATGAAAGTGTAGAAGATGTGCTAACTTTTTTGGGGCCGACCTCTGATTACCGTAAATTGGATCGTCTATATACCTATAATCGCTTTGATGCAATTTCTAGCGGGGAACTCTCTTCTACTTACGATGCATTATTCCAAAAAGGGGTGCTTCAAGATCAAAATGGAAAAGTAGTTAAAGGCCCCAATTGGAAAGAGCCGAAATTCGTAACCGAGAAAAAATACGGTATCGAATAGCCGTGGTTATGGTCTGATTCGTGCTTCTTTAACCCCCGGCAAACGAAATTTTGTTGGGGGTTTCTTTTTTGGCTGGTGGGGGTGCCATAACGCGAGCCTTATGCCGGGTGGCTAAAGTAGCGGCCCTCGCTTTTTTGTCGCCTGAGCTAACGTGCGGATACTGTAGTTAAAACGGGACGCTTGCGATCGGCATAATCGCTTGCCGTAACAAGGCGTTGCTCATAGTGTGGAAGCCTATTCCCCACGCATAAGGACCGCATGATGAGCACCGAATACCGTATCGCCAGCCCGCATTTGGCGCAGTTCGTTCAGGCGATTTGGCGCCAGGCCGGCAGCACGGCGCGCGAAGCCGAGCTGGTGGCCGAACATCTGGTGCAGGCTAATCTGGCCGGGCACGACTCGCACGGCGTCGGCATGATCCCCAGCTACATGGCGTCGTTGGCGCAGGGGCAATTGCAGCTCAATCAGCATGCCGAGGTGGTGCGCGACGCCGGCGCGGTGCTGACGCTCGACGGCGCGCGCGGCTTCGGCCAGGTGGTGGCCAGCGAAGCGATGGCGTTGGGCATTGAGCGCGCCGGCACACTGGGCCTGGCGGCGGTGGCGCTGCACAACGCGCACCATATCGGCCGCATCGGCCATTGGGCGGAGCAGTGCGCCCGCGCCGGTTTTATCTCGATTCACTTCGTCAACGTGGTAGGTGATCCGATGGTGGCGCCGTTCGGCGGCAGCGATCGCCGCTTCGGCACCAACCCGTTCTGCGCCATTTTCCCGCGGCCGGGCCGCACGCCGCTGCTGTTGGATTTTGCCACCAGCGGTATCGCCTTCGGCAAGACCCGGGTGGCCTATAACAAAGGGCTGTCGGTGGCGCCGGGCTATCTGATCGACGAACACGGGCAACCCACCACCGAACCGAAAGTTATGCACGAAGCGCCGTTCGGTTCGCTGCTGCCGTTCGGCTTGCACAAAGGCTATGCGCTGGCGGCGATGTGCGAAATCCTCGGCGGCGCGCTTTCCGGCGGCCGCACCACCCACGACGCCACGCTGAAAGCCGACAGCGACGCCATCTTCAACTGCATGACGACCCTGATCCTCGATCCTCAGGCCTTCGACGCCCCGCAAATGCAGGCCGAAGCCGAAGCCTTTATCGGCTGGGTGAAAGCTTCGCCGCCGAGCGGCGAACAGCCGATCGCCGTCCCGGGAGAGTGGGAAGAGGCCAACCGCGCGGCGCGGCTGGAGCAGGGCATCCCGATCGATGCCAATACCTGGCGGCAGATTTGTGCGGCGGCGGAGCAGGCGGGCATGGCGGCGGGGGAACTGGCGGATTATTGCGCGCAGGCGCGCCAGGCATAAAAAAGCCACCCGGCAGGGTGGCTTGTTCGCGTGACCGCAATCAGTCGTTAAAGTACCAATACCCGCTGTTGACCAGCGCGGTCAGCAGCGCCAGGAACGACGGGTCGTCCACCGCGTCGCCGAGCAGGGCGGCATCGACGCTGAAGTTTTGGCACAGGGCGTCTGCGGCCTGCAGCTGGTCGGTGTCGATCAGCTCGCCGTTGACGAAGCAACGATCGCCGACGCGCAGCACGCGCAACCCACCCAGGCGCTGTAGCGCTTCACCCTGTTGCAGCAGCTCGTAGATTTCCCCGGCCTGATACGGTGGCTCCGGCGGCGCCAGATCCAGCTCGTGGCGCGACTGGGAGATGAACTCGCCGAACCAGTGCTGGAAGTGTTCCGGCTGTTGCACCAGATCCAGCATCATCTGCCGTAAGGCGTCCACTTCCTGCGGCAGGATCTCCGCCGGGTGTTCGCGCAGTTTAACGTCCGGATCGCCGTAGCGCTTGCTGCCCAGCTCGCGCGCCAGCACGTAGTCGGCGAAGCCGCTCACCAGCTCGCGGCCGTTCGGTGCGCGGAAGCCCACCGAGTAGTTGAGCGCGTTTTCCAGCGCGTAGCCTTCGTGCGGGAAGCCCGGCGGAATGTAGAGAATGTCGCCCGGCTCCATCTCTTCGTCGATGATGGCGTCGAACGGTTCCACCTGCAGCAGATCCGGATGCGGGCAGTGCTGTTTCAGCGGCGTTTTTTCCCCGACGCGCCAGCGGCGGCGGCCGGTGCCCTGAATGATGAACACGTCGTACTGATCGAGGTGCGGGCCGACGCCGCCGCCCGGTACCGAGAAGGAGATCATCAGGTCATCCATCCGCCAGTCCGGCAGCTGGCGGAACGGGCGCATCAGCGCTGCAGAAGGCTCATGCCAGTGGTCCACCGCCTGCACCAGCAGCGACCAGTTGTTTTCGCTCAGGTGGTCGAAGCTCTCGAAGGGGCCGTGCGCAACCTGCCAACGGCCGTCCTGGTGGCTGACCAGGCGGCTGTCCACTTCGTTTTCCATCGCCAGCCCGGCCAGCTCATCCGGGGAGATCGGATCGATAAAGTTTTTGAAGCCGCGCTTCAGAATCACCGGACGCTTTTGCCAATAACGTTGCAAAAAATCGTTCCAGTCCAGGTCTAATTGATAATCCATGTTCTATTCCAGGAGAGAGGAGTGAGCCTGAGTGCGATTATAACGGAAGTTTGGCCCCGTGGATCGGGGCCGCAGAGGCATAATTTACTCGTTGTGGTGGGTGTCGTGCTGGCGGGCGAAGGTGACCTGCATGCGCGCGCCGCCGAGCGGGCTGTCGCTGATGACGATTTCGCCGTCGTACTGCTCGATGATCTCCGCCGCCACCGACAGTCCCAGGCCCTGGCCGGGGCGCAGGGTATCCACCCGCTGGCCGCGCTGGAAGATCAGCTGGCGCTTGCTTTCCGGGATCCCCGGGCCGTCGTCGTCGATGACGATGGTGAGGTTTTTCTCGGAGTGCAGTGAGGTGATCTCAACGAACTCCAGGCAGTATTTGCAGGCGTTTTCCAACACGTTGCCCATCACTTCCATAAAGTCGTTCTTCTCGCCCATAAAGGTCACCTCCGGCGAGATGTCCAGCGTGATCACTACCCCTTTGCGCTGATAAACCTTGTTCAGCGCCACCACCAGGCTGTCGAGCAGCGCCGGCACCGAGTGGATCTCGCGCGTCAGCACCGTCTGGCCGGAGTTGATGCTGGCCCGGTGCAGGTAGTAACCGATCTGCTGCGAGATGCGGCCGATCTGATCCAGCATGATCGGCTCGGCTTCTTCGATGGTGGTCTGTTTACCGCTGCGCAGTGAACGCAGGGTACTTTGCAGCACCGCCAGCGGCGTTTTCAGGCTGTGGGTCAGATCTGACAGGGTGGTGCGATACTTGGTGTAACGCTGGCGCTCGTTGCGCACCAGAATGTTCAGATTGCGCACCAGCCCGCGCAGCTCGCTGGGCGGATTTTCGTCGAGCTGATCGCGCTCGCCGTTCTCCAGCTCGCCCACCTGAGTGACCAGCGCCTTGATCGGCCGCAGGCTCCAGTAGGCCGCCAGCCACAGCAGCGGCACCACCAGCAGCAGGTTGGCCAACAGCACGTAGCTGAACCACTCCCACACCACGTCGGATCGCTGCAGCTCCTGCGGAATGCTGTCGACCACCACGATGGTCAGCGCCGGTAGCCGAGGCGTGGCGGCATAGGTGTTGACCGCCACCGAGTGGGTCAGCGCGTTCTGATCGGTATCGTCGTAATTTTTCAGCTGGTTTTGCGCTTTGGGGTTGTCCCCCAGCACTTCGCTACTGACGCGGGTGTCGGTGTCGATTTCGTAGAAGCCGGACTCCTCCAGCCACTCCTTGTTGATCAGTTTCTCCAGCTCCGGCACTTTGCGCTGGCTCCACAGCAGGTTGCCTTTATCGTCGTAGATAAACACCAGCGTCGGGAAGTTGAGATCGATATCGGGGGGAATGGCGATGGTGAGCTTGTTGTCTTTCCACTGCGCCAGGCTGAAGAACAGGTTGCTCTCGCCGCGCAGCAGGCGGAAGGCGGTCTTGTCGAAGCTGACGATGTAGCCGACGACCGCCACCAAACCGTAAGAGAGCGACAGCGCCAGGATCACCCCGGCGGTCGCCATCAGGAAGCGGGCGCGCAGCGAAAACGGTTTTTTATTCTTGTTGAACATCATGTTCACTTCGCGTCAAAACGATAGCCCTGGCCACGTACCGTGGTGATCACTTCATGCGGGTATTCCGCCTGCACCTTTTTACGCAAGCGGCCCATCAGCACGTCGATGGTGTGGCTTTCGCGCAGTTCGGCGTCCGGGTAGAGTTGCAGCATCAACGAATCCTTGCTCACCACCTTGCCGGCGTTGCGGATCAGGGTCTCGATGATGGTGTATTCAAAAGCGGTCAGCTTGATTTGCTGATCGTTAACGCTCAGTTCGCGGCGCGACAGATCGATCTGGAACGGCGGCAGCACGATCACCTGCGAAGCCAGGCCGCTGTTGCGGCGCATCAGCGCCTGCATGCGGGCGATCACTTCTTCCAGGTGGAACGGCTTGGTGACATAGTCGTCGGCGCCGGCTTCCAGCACCGCCACTTTGTCCTGCCAGCTTTCACGGGCGGTCAGCACCAGGATCGGCAGCTTGGTCTGGTGTGCGCGCCAGCGGCGGATCAGGCTCAGGCCGTCTTCGCCCGGCAGGCCGAGATCGACGATGGCGATATCCGGCGCGTGTTCCTGCAGGAAGTAATCGGCTTCCTTGGCGTCTTCGGCCGCGTCGACCTGATGGCCCATCTCGCGCATCTGAACGGAAAGGTGGTGGCGCAGCAAACCATTATCTTCAACAACCAGTACTCGCATGGCGAACTCCTGTGACTGTGCGGGTGAACGTCCTGTCACCCACGCGAAAAAAGGGAACACGCTCTGCGGCGTGTCAGGGGATAACGCGGCCACCTGAACCATTTTGGCAAAAAATGCTGAGGTTATGGTAGGTATAACCCGCTCGGCCCGCAAGAGAGCCGAAGCAATGTATTAAAATAAGCGTTATCAATTTGTTCGCCGACATTATCGGCAAGCTCTGATAAACGTCGGATAAACAGCGGCGGGGCAACGTTAAACGCACCTTAAACGCGGTGGGCATTGCCGGCAGGCGGAAGGGTGAACCGGACCGCTTGAAAAGCTTTAAAGGTACTAATAAGGTATTATGGATGTATCGGCACACTTTTCAGGAGCGACGGATGAAGCAGTTAACCCAGGCAGAACGCATAGCGGGCGCACTTTACGGACAGATGCTGGGCGACGCGCTCGGCATGCCTTCCGAGCTGTGGCCGCGCGAGCGGGTTAAGCGCCACTTCGGCTGGATAGACGGCTTTCTCGATGGGCCGAAGGAGAACACCGCCGCCTGCTACTTCAAGGCCGGGCAATATACCGACGATACCGCGATGGCATTGGCGCTGGCCGATGCGCTGCTGGAAGCGGAAGGCGAGGTGGTGCCGGAACTGATTGCCAGCAACGTGATCCGCTGGGTGGACGGTTTTGACGCCTTCAACAAGAACATTCTCGGCCCCAGTTCCAAACTGGCGCTGAGCGAGCAGAAAGCGGGCACGCCGATCGCCGAGTTGGAAAACAACGGCATCACCAACGGTGCGGCGATGCGCATTTCGCCTTTGGGCTGCGTGCTGCCTTCCGCGCCGCTGGAGGATTTTTGCCAGCAGGTGTGGCTGGCTTCCAGCCCGACGCACAAATCCGACATCGCCGTCGCCGGTGCCGTGACGATCGCCTGGGCCGTCGCGCGGGCGGTGGAGGGGGCGGACTGGGCCTCGATTCGCCTGGCGTTGCCGGAGGTGGCGGAGTATGCCCAGCGCCGGCAGGAGACGACGTTCAGCCCTTCGCTGGCGGCGCGCATCGAACTGGCGTTTCAGGTGGTGGATGAAGCCGCTGACACTGAGCAGGCCTCCGAACGGGTGTATCAGCTGATCGGCGCTGGGGTGAGCACCATCGAGTCGGTGCCTGCGGCGCTGGCGATGGTGCAGCTGGCGCAAACCGATCCTACCCGGTGCGCCGTGCTGTGCGCCAATCTGGGCGGCGACACCGACACCATCGGCGCGATGGCCACCGCGATTTGCGGCGCGCTGCACGGCGCAGAAGCGATCGAACCCGGATTGCTGGCGGAGTTAAAACGGGTGAATTCGCTGGATATCGAGGCTTACGTTCAGGCGTTCGCGCGTTTTCGCCGCCGCCGACAGGGCGAGGCGTAAGCGACCGCGTGACGCAACGGATCAGCTTTCGCTGGTAAATTCGTACATGTCGCTGCGGCAGAAGCTTTCGCTGTATTCGATCGGCTTTTTATGGTGGTCGAACAGCGTCTGGCGCACGATCAACAGCGGCATCGGCTCCGAGAGCCGCAGCGCCTGACGGATATCGTCGTCGGCCATCGCCGCGCTGACCTGGCTGCGCAGCGATCCCATCTCGACCTTATTGCGCCGGAAGTAGTCGTACAGCGAAATGCCGATCTCGTCGACGTTGGCAATTGCCGTCACCACCACGTAGGACACCGCCACCGACATTGGCCGCCGATCGATCAAGTGAATGCGTTTGAGTTTATAGATCGGCGTTCCGGGCGCCAGCTGGAGTTTTTTAGCCAGCTCAGCGCCGGCGGGCATCCGTTCGCGGCTGATCCATTGCGTGTCCGGCCGGCGCCCTTGCTGTATCACCTCGCGCGAGAATCCTTTGACATCTGCCAATGAATAGAACAGCTTCGGCTCGGGCCGTTGCGGTTGGATAAAGGTACCGTAACCGCGCGAGCGGCCGATGATGCCGTCCTGCTCGAGGCAGGCCAGCGCTTTGCGCACCGTGATGCGCGAGATGCCGAGCCGCTCGGTGAACAGGCGTTCGCTGGGCAGAAAATCCCCCGAATTCAGCAACCCTTGCTCGATGGCCTGGCGTACCGAGGCGTTGAAGCGCAAATACAGCGGCATCGCGCCCGCGCTGGCCAGATCCTGCTGCAGTTTGTCCAGCAGACGCTGGTTGGTCTCCTTGCTCATAGCCGACGGAAGTCCTGTAGCCGCAATGCGATGGCTTATTTAAGGGGATTTCGCCGGGCAGCGCAACTGCCGCCGCCGGAGCGAAATGAGGTAGAGTAGTGCGTCGGCCCCCAGAGCCAGGAGAAATATCCCCCATGAGCGACACCCCACGACACGCGGACGACGCGGCGATCCTGTCCGCCTTCGCGCAGCAGCGCCGGCAAGGCCTGACCCGGCGTTCGGCGCTGCATCAGGCCCTGTTGCAGCTGATTGCCGCCGGAGAACTGCCCTGGCGGACGAAGCTGCCGCCAAGCCGTGCGTTGGCGGCCCGGCTGGCGGTGGCGCGCGACACGGTGGAACAGACCTACGCTCGGCTGGAGGCGGAAGGGTTCATCAGCCGAACGGTGGGGCGCGGCAGCTTTGTGCGCTATCGCTGCGACACGTTGCTCGGCCGCGAACTGCTGGCGACGGCGACGGGGCAAGAGGCGCGGCTGGCGGAGCGCGAGCTGAGCGACCGCGGCCGGGCGCTGCTGGCGGTCAGCCATACGCCGCACACCAGCCGCCAGGCTTCGCTGACGCCTTCGCTGGCGGATCTGCGGGCGTTTCCCATCGACCAGTGGCTGCAGCGGGAGAAACAGGCGCTGCGGCAGCACGGCGAGCGGTTGTTGGGGTATGCCGATCCGCAAGGGCTGCCGGAGCTGCGCGCGGAGATCGCGCACTACTTGCAGCGGGAGCGGGGCGTCAAGGCGACGGCGGAGCAGGTGATCGTGGTGACCAGCTCTCAGCAGGCGCTGGCGCTATGTACCCAGGTGCTGTTCGATCCCGGCGATGCGGTGTTCGTCGAAGAGCCGGGTTACCAGGGGGCGAAAAAGCTGGTGCAGTCGGCGGGGCTGCAGGCGCGGCCGATCGGCATCGACGAGCAGGGGCTGGATGTCGGGCAGCTGATGCAGGCCTCGGGCGGCGGACGGGGCGTTTATATCACGCCGTCCCATCACTATCCGCTGGGGTATTCGCTGAGCCTCGATCGGCGGCTGGCGCTGTTGCAGTGGGCGCAGCGCCAGCGAGCCTGGATCATCGAGGATGATTACGACGCCGAGTTCAACTACGACCGGCAAACCAAGGCGGCGCTGCAGGGGTTGGACGGCGGTGGGCGCACGCTGTACCTCGGCACCTTCAGCAAGACGCTGTTTCCGGGGCTGCGCATCGGTTTCATGATCGCGCCGCCGCAGCTGGTGCGGCCATTGGTCGCCGCCAGGCAGTTTCAGGACGGCTACACGTCGGCGCTGGCGCAGATGACGCTGTTCCACTTCCTGCACGAGGGCGGCTACGCCGAGCATCTGCGTAATATGCGCACGCTGTACAAGGCGCGGCTGGACGCGCTGTACGACGCGGTGCATCGTCACCTGGCGGCCTGGACGCGTCCGGCGCTGCCGCAGGGCGGGCTGCAGCTGGTTTGCCCGTTGGCGGATGCGGCGACGGAGCGGCGGCTGGTGGCGGCGGCCGCCGAGCGGGGGATTCGGCTGTACGGCCTGGCGGACTTCTACACCGGCACGCCGCAGCGCGGGGCGTTGGTGCTCGGCTTCTCGGCCTATACGCCGGATGAGATCGTGCGCTTTATCGCGACGCTGGCGCAGGTGTTCAACGCGCTGTCGGTGGCAAGCGACGGCTAAAATTGGTCTTCTCTGCGTTTTGAATTGGTCCGTATTGCACCGCCGCCGTGCGGTGTATTCTGCCGCTATCCGATTATTTCCCTAATGGAAATAATATCTTACTCCGTGAGGCGCTATGAACCTATCCAACCCTGAAGTGACTATCCGCAGAATCAATGGCGACGACAAAGCGCAATGGCTGGCGCTGTGGCAGGGCTATCTCGATTTTTACCGCGCCGACGTGGCGCCGCAGGTGACCGATCGCACCTTCGAACGCCTGGGGCAGGATGAACAGGTGTACGGGCTGGTGGCAGAGGATGCCGAGGGCCGGCTGCTGGGGCTGATGAACCTGGTGTTCCACCCGTCCACCTGGAGCGCGGTCGGCTATTGTTATATCGAAGATCTCTATGTGTCGCCGCAGGCGCGCGGCCACAAGGTGTCGGAAAAGCTGTTCGAACAGGCATACCGATTGGCAGAGACGCGCGGCAGCGATCGGGTCTACTGGATGACCCAGGAGTACAACGCGCCGGCGCGCTCGCTGTACGACAAAATCGGCAGAAGAAGCTCGTTTATCGTTTATTCCCGTTAATCGCAGGAGGGCGTTTATGGCAATGAATCGTTATGGTCAGCCGGTCGGGGAACCGATGCCGGATTGGCAGCCGGCTCGCCGCCCGGGGGGCGCGACGCTCGGCGGGCGTTTCTGCTCGCTGGCACCGCTCGAGCCGCAGCGGGATTACGCCGCGCTGTTCGAGGCGTTTCAACTGGCGCCGGACGGCCGCGACTGGACCTATCTGTCTATCGAACGGCCCGATACGCCGGCGGCGATGCTGCAACATCTGGAGACGCTGCAGGCCAACCCGGCGCTGGTCAATCTGACGGTGTTCGACGCCGCCAGCGACGCGCCGGTGGGCACGGTGGCGCTGATGCGCATCGACGAGGCCAACGGCGTGCTGGAGATCGGCCACGTCAGCTGGTCGCCGTTGATGAAACAGCGCTCCAGCGCCACCGAAGCCATCGCGCTGCTGCTGCGCTACGCCTTCGACACGCTGGGTTACCGCCGCTGCGAGTGGAAGTGCGACAGCCATAACGCGCCGTCCCGCCAGGCCGCGCTGCGCTTTGGCTTTCGCTACGAGGGTAACTTCCGCTTTGCGGTCATCGTCAAGGGGCGTAGCCGGGATACCGACTGGTTCGCCATCACCGCCGACCGTTGGCCGGCGGTGCGGCAGGCGCTGGCGCGCTGGCTGAGCGCGGACAACTTCGATGCACAGGGGCGGCAGATAACCAGGCTGCAGGTGTTGCGCGGCGAATGATAAGCAAAAAGGCGGCCCGAGGGCCGCCTTGTCGTTGTCAGGCTAAAGCGCTTACTTCAGCTCGTCGACCATGGTGGTGGCGCGGCCGATGTAGTTGGCCGGGGTCATCGCCTTCAGACGGGTTTTCTCTTCTTCCGGCAGCGCCAGGCCATCGATGAACGCCTGCATGCCGGCGGCGTCCACGCGTTTGCCGCGGGTCAGCTCTTTCAGCTTCTCGTATGGCTTCTCGATGCCGTAGCGGCGCATCACGGTCTGGATCGGCTCGGCCAGCACTTCCCAGTTGTGATCCAATTCGTCCAGCAGGTGCGCCTGATTCACTTCCAGCTTGCTGATGCCTTTCAGGGTGGCCTGATAGGCGATCAGCGCGTAGCCCAGGCCCACGCCCAGGTTACGCAGCACGGTGGAGTCGGTCAGGTCGCGCTGCCAGCGGGACACCGGCAGTTTGCCCGCCAGGTGGCCCAGCACGGCATTGGCCAGGCCCAGGTTGCCTTCGGAATTTTCGAAGTCGATCGGGTTGACCTTGTGCGGCATGGTGGAAGAGCCGATTTCGCCGGCGATGGTCTTCTGCTTGAAGTGGTTCAGGGCGATGTAGCCCCAGATGTCGCGGTCGAAGTCGATCAGGATGGTGTTGAAACGCGCTACGCAGTCGAACAGCTCGGCGATGTAGTCATGCGGCTCGATCTGGGTGGTGTACGGGTTCCAGGTGATGCCGAGCGAGGTCACGAACGCTTCGCTGAACTGGTGCCAGTCCACTTCCGGGTAAGCGACGATGTGGGCGTTGTAGTTGCCGACCGCGCCGTTGATTTTACCCATGATCTCCACGCGCTCCAGCTGGCGGTACTGGCGCTCCATGCGGTAAGCCACGTTGGCGAACTCTTTACCGACGGTCGACGGGGTCGCCGGCTGACCGTGGGTGCGCGACAGCAGCGGGATATCGCGGTATTCCAGCGCCAGCCCTTTCAGCGCGTCGATGATCTTGCGCCAGTAAGGCAGCACCACGTCCTGACGGGCGCTTTGCAGCATCAGCGCGTGCGACAGGTTGTTGATGTCTTCGGAGGTGCAGGCGAAGTGGATGAACTCGGACACCGCGTGCAGCGCAGGCACCGCCGCCACTTTTTCCTTCAGGAAATACTCGACCGCTTTCACGTCGTGGTTGGTGGTGCGCTCGATGGTTTTGATGCGCTGAGCGTCTTCTTCATTGAATTCCGCGACGATTTTGTCGAGGAAAGCGTTTGCGTCGGCGTCAAAAGCGGGAACTTCCTTGATTTCTGCGCAGGCCGCCAGTTTTTGCAGCCAACGTACTTCAACCTGTACGCGGAATTTCAGCAGACCGTATTCGCTGAAAATGGGGCGCAGTGCGCTGACTTTATCACCGTAGCGTCCATCAACGGGGGAAACGGCGGTCAGTGAGGATAATTCCATCGGTAGCAACTCCTGGGATCGATTAACAATGAGCAACGATATTTTGCGCCTGCTTGAACAGACGATTACGGGAAAACATTAACTGCAGGCGGCTGCCGCCGACCTGTTGCCACAGCACGGCGGCGCGAATGCCGGCCAGCAGCGTGGCGCGAACCTTGGCCTGCACCTGCGGGTTCTGCAAGATTGCCGGCGAGCCGTTCACCTGGATGCGCGGCCCGAGCGGGCTGACCACGTCGACGTAAATGCCGGCCAGCGCGCTGATGATGGTGTCCGACTCAAGATCGAAGTGCGCCAGCTGGCGCTCGAGCTGGCCGAGGCGTTCGCCGAGCGTGTTCATCGCCTGTTTGTTGGCGTTGAGCTTGCGTTCCAGCACCATCAGGCTGATGGTGTAGCGGGTCAGTTCCGCACCCGGCCCTTTGTTGTTGGCGTTAAGCACGCCCATCAGGGTTTCGAGGCCGACCATCAAATTGCGCTCTTCACCGCCGAACACCGCCAGCGTGGAGGGCGGGTCCATCTGCAGCAGGCTTTTCAGCGAGGTTTGAAAGGCTTCGCGGTTACATTGCCCTTCATGGGCAAACTGCTGAACCAAACGCGCCGCCTGGCTGATACCCGCCATGGCCAGCGTGATGTCATAATAATTCTTCGCCACGATGACTCCTGTAAACGCGGTGAACGGTACATGGCTTACTGCATAAGGTTGTGTGTATCGCCAGGGTAACGGCGGCGGCCGCGAACGGGAACGATCGGGCGTGGCTGTAACAACGATGACAACGAATGCCGCGGATCATGCCACAAAATCGAGGGTAAACCCAGCGTCTAATACGCCCGTAACGAGGCGGAGGCGCCGTGCGGCGCAGAACTGTGCAAATAGGCGGCGAAAATCGCCGGCGTGGCGATGCGAACATATTGTTGCGGCGGCAAATAAAGTGCGGCGGCTGCATCTATACTGCCAACGTGAGCCCTCAAATAAAGACCTTTATATGCACGTAAAAAACAAGCAGCCGCTGCCGGCGGTGACGCTGGCGGCCATCGGCGTGGTGTACGGCGATATCGGCACCAGCCCGCTGTACACCCTGCGCGAATGCCTGACGGCAGAGGAGGGTATCACCATGACGCCGGCCTCGATCTACGGCTTTCTGTCGCTGATCTTCTGGCTGCTGACGCTGGTGGTGTCAATTAAATACATTTGTTTCGTGATGCGCGCCGACAACGACGGCGAGGGGGGGATCCTGACGCTGATGTCGCTGGCGATCCGCAACCTGGATGCGCGCTGGGTGCCGGCGGCGGTGCTGATCGGGCTGGTGGGCGGCAGCTTCTTTTATGGCGACGGGGTGATCACCCCGGCCATTTCGGTGCTCTCGGCCATCGAGGGGCTGCAGATTATCGCCCCCGAGCTGGACCGCTTTATCGTGCCGCTCTCGCTGCTGGTGCTGACCGCGCTGTTTGCGATCCAAAAACACGGCACCGGCAGCGTCGGCAAGCTGTTCGCGCCGGCGATGGTGATCTGGTTCCTGACGCTGGCGCTGCTGGGCATCGGCGGCATTTTGCATCACCCCGGCGTGCTGCGGGCGTTGAACCCTTACTGGGCGGTGAATTTTTTCCTCGAGTACAAGGCAGTATCGTTCTTTGCGCTGGGCATGGTGGTGCTGTCGGTGACCGGCGCCGAAGCGCTGTACGCCGATATGGGCCACTTCGGTAAAAAACCAATCCGCCTGGCGTGGTTTACGCTGGTGGCGCCGTCGCTGGTGCTGAACTACTTCGGCCAGGGGGCGCTGCTGCTGGCCAACCCGGCGGCGATCAACAACCCGTTCTTCCTGCTGGCGCCGACCTGGGCGCTGATCCCGCTGCTGGTGATCGCCACGCTGGCGACGGTCATCGCCTCGCAGGCGGTGATCTCCGGCGTGTTCTCGCTGACGCGCCAGGCGGTGCGGCTGGGCTACCTGCCGCCGATGCGCATCATTTATACCTCCGATCAGGAGTCCGGGCAGATTTACATTCCGGTGGTGAACTGGCTGCTGTTCGCGGCGGTGCTGATCGTGATCATTAGCTTCAAACACTCCAGCAACCTGGCCTCGGCTTACGGCATCGTGGTGACCGGCACCATGCTGCTGTCGTCGATTTTGCTGAGCATCGTAGCGGTGAAAAACTGGGGCTGGCCGCGCTATCTGGGCGGGCTGATGCTGGTTATCATGCTGTGCATTGACGTGCCGCTGTTCGGCGCCAACCTGATCAAACTGGCGACCGGCGGCTGGCTGCCGGTGGCGCTCGGGCTGACCATTCTGCTGATCATGCTGACCTGGAAGACCGAGCGTTCGCGCCTGATCCGCCGGCTGCGCGACAACCAGGAGGGGCTGACCGCGCTGATCGAGTCGCTGGAGAAGGCGCCGCCGAAGCGGGTGCCGGGCACCGCCGTGTTTATGGAGCGCACGCCGCACGCGGTGCCGCTGGTGCTGTTGCACAACCTGAAGCACAACAAGGTGCTGCATGAGCGCGTGGTGCTGCTGACCATCGTCACCACCGACATGCCGTACGTGCACAACGTGCAGCGGGTGGCGATCGAACAGCTGTCGGCGAGCTTTTGGCGGGTGGTGGCGAGCTACGGCTGGCGCGAAACGCCCAACGTGACGGACATCCTTTACCGCTGCGGCCTGGAAGGGATGAGCTTCACCATGAACGAGACCTCGTTCTTCATGTCGCGCGATACGCTGGTGCTGGGCAAGCGGCCCTGGTATTTGCGCATTCGCGGCAAGGTGTTCCAGCTGTTGCAGCGCAACGCGCTACGGGCGCCGGACCTGTTCGAAATCCCGCCAAACCGGGTGATCGAGCTGGGGGCGCAGGTGGAGTTCTGAATAAAAAAAACGCTGCGGTAAACGCAGCGTTTTTCTTTTGCCTGGCAGTTACGCCAGGCGCTGTTCGATGATGCCGCCGCCGAGGCAGATTTCGCCCTGGTAGAACACCGCCGACTGGCCGGGGGTGACGGCGGAGACCGGCTCGTCGAAACGCACGTTGATGCGTTCATCGTCGAGCGGGGTCACGGTGCAAGGGATATCCTGCTGGCGATAGCGGGTCTTCACCGTACAGCGGAACGGGCCGCTCAGCGGCAGGCGATCCACCCAGTGCAGCTGCTGCGCGATAAGGCCGACGGACATCAGGCGCGGGTGATCGTGCCCCTGCGCGACGACCAGCACGTTGTTGGCCACGTCTTTATCGACCACGTACCACGGATCTTCGCTGCTGTCTTTCATGCCGCCGATGCCCAGCCCTTTGCGCTGGCCCAGGGTGTGATACATCAGGCCCTGGTGTTCGCCGACGGTCTGGCCGTCAACGCTGACGATCGGGCCCGGCTGGGCCGGCAGGTAGCGGCCGAGGAAGTCGCGGAACTTGCGCTCGCCGATAAAGCAGATGCCGGTAGAATCTTTCTTCTTGGCGGTGACCAGCTCCAGCTGCTCGGCGATGCGGCGCACCTCCGGCTTCTCCAGCTCCCCGACCGGGAACAGGCTTTGCGCCACCTGCTCGTGGCTCAGGGTGTAGAGGAAGTAGCTCTGATCTTTGTTGCCGTCGACGCCGCGCAGCAGGCGGCTCTTGCCGTCCACGTCCTGGCGGCGCACGTAGTGGCCGGTGGCGATAAAATCGGCCCCCAGATCTTCGGCGGCGAACTCCAGGAAGGCTTTGAATTTGATCTCTTTATTGCACAGGATGTCCGGGTTCGGCGTGCGGCCGGCCTTGTACTCTTCCAGGAACAGCTCAAACACGTTGTCCCAGTATTCCGCCGCAAAGTTCACCGTGTGCAGTTCGATGCCCAGCTTGTCGCAGACCGCTTGCGCGTCGGCCAGATCGGTCGCGGCTGAGCAGTACTCTTCGTCGTCGTCTTCTTCCCAGTTCTTCATGAACAGCCCAGCGACCTGATAGCCCTGTTGCTGTAACAGATAGGCGGTAACGGAAGAGTCGACGCCGCCGGACATACCGACGATTACTTTTTTCTGGCTGTTGTCTGACATGGGGATCTCACGAACTTGAACACGAACCGTGCTGATAAAAACAAGCGCAGGATTTTACCACGTTGGCCGCGCCGGCGCACTGTTCATCTTGTGCTGCCCGGCGCCCTTAAAACGGCCAGGCGAAGCTGCCGACCAGCGACAGCGGGTAGCGCTCCGGCTGCTGGTAGCTGCGAATGCTCTCCGCCACCAGCGCGGAACGCAGGTTGGGCGCCTGCAGAATCTCGTCGGCGCTCAGCCACAGACAGCGATCGATGTCGCTGTCGTGCGGCCCGGTCGGCAGCGGCTGTTCCAGCTCGATAACGAAGCAAAAACGCAGGAACGGCGTGCGATCCGGCGCGATCCACTGGTGCAGGCGCAGGAACGCCTGCGGCGTGGCGCGGATGCCGGTCTCTTCCCACAGCTCGCGTTCGGCGGCCTGCACCAGCGTCTCGTCGGCCTCCAGGTGGCCGGCCGGCTGATTCCACAGCGCTTTGCCGTTGATGGTCTCTTCGACCACCAAAAATTTGCCGGCGGCGTGCACTACGCAGGCCACGGTGACGTGCGGTTTGAACATGCGCTCTCCTTTCCTTACAGCGGTTTGTCGATACGTCGGTAGATGTCGTCCAGCTCGGCGATGCGGGTGCGGTAGCTTTGCAGCAGGCAGGCGGTATCGCCGCCGCACCGCTGGCGTTTTGTCAGCCAGGCCTGCTGGCTGTCCTGCATCGCGCCGCGCGCGCCCATGGCGAACAGGCCGCGCAGGAATTGGTACTTGGTAGCCATTTGCACGTCCAGATCGTTTAGCGTGCGGTTGGCGCAGATGGCTTGCTCATCGCGGTTTGCCGCCTTGGCGCAGTCGAAGCTGGCGGCCTGGGTGGCGAACGGGGCCGCCAGAGCGGCGAGCAGCAGCGCGATCGGCGTGTATTTCATGGCGCCTCCATCAGTTATCGGTCTACAGGGAATCGATGCTTTTCCATTCACCAGGCTGCAGTGAACCCAGCGAAAGATTACCCATACTGTAGCGAATCAGGCGCAGGGTAGGGAACCCGATATGCGCCGTCATGCGACGCACCTGGCGGTTTCGCCCTTCATACAGGGTGATTTTCAGCCAGCTGGTGGGGATGGATTTACGTTCGCGGATCGGTGGGTTGCGCGGCCACAGCCACTGCGGCTCGGCCACCAGCTCCACCCCGGCGGGCAGCGTGGGGCCGTCTTTCAGCGTGACGCCGCTGCGCAATGGCGCCAGATCGCTCTCCTGCGGCGCGCCCTCGACCTGCACATAATAGATTTTGCTGGTGCGCTTCCCCGGCTGGGTGAGCTGCGCCTGCAGCTGGCCGTCGTTGGTCAGCACCAGCAGCCCTTCGCTGTCGCGATCCAGGCGCCCGGCGGCGTAAACGTCGGGGAAGGGGATGTACGCTTTCAGCGTGGCGCGGCCGGCTTCGTCGGTGAACTGCGGCAACACGTCGAAGGGCTTGTTGAATAACACAATTCGGCGCGGCCCTTTCGGCGCGGCGGGTTTGGCGGCATTCGGCTTGCTGAATCGTTTAACGTTGTGATTTCTAACAGAGAATTTTTTCATAACAGTTGAGATTACGGATGATAAGCGCATTATAACCGAATCCGTTTCGGATTGGCGCGGACCGAATATTCAAGTAGTATCTACACGCATCTTACAAAGCATTAACAAAATTGCGCTTGAAGGAGAGGTTGATGGAAAGCAAAGTAGTTGTTCCGGCAGAAGGTAAAAAAATCACGGTTGACGCCCAGGGTAAACTGGTTGTTCCTCATAACCCGATCATCCCGTTCATCGAAGGCGACGGCATCGGCGTTGACGTGACTCCTGCCATGATCCACGTGGTTGATGCGGCCGTTAAAAAGGCTTACCACGGCGAACGTAAAATCTCCTGGATGGAAATCTACACCGGCGAAAAATCTACCCACGTTTACGGTAAAGACGTGTGGTTGCCGGACGAAACTCTGGACCTGATCCGCGACTACCGCGTCGCCATCAAAGGCCCCCTGACCACCCCGGTCGGCGGCGGCATCCGTTCTCTGAACGTGGCCCTGCGCCAGCAGCTGGACCTGTACGTGTGCCTGCGCCCGGTGCGTTACTACCAAGGCACCCCAAGCCCGGTGAAACAGCCTGAGCTGACCGACATGGTGATCTTCCGCGAAAACGCCGAAGACATCTACGCCGGCATCGAGTGGAAAGCCGGCTCCGCCGAAGCGGACAAAGTGATCAAATTCCTGCGCGACGAAATGGGCGTGAAGAAAATCCGCTTCCCAGAGCAGTGCGGTATCGGCGTGAAGCCATGCTCCGAAGAAGGGACCAAGCGTCTGGTGCGTGCGGCGATCGAATACGCCATCACCAACGACCGTGACTCCGTGACCCTGGTTCACAAAGGCAACATCATGAAGTTCACCGAAGGTGCCTTCAAGGATTGGGGCTATGAGCTGGCGCGCGAAGAGTTCGGCGGCGAGCTGATCGACGGCGGCCCATGGCTGAAGATCAAGAACCCGAACACCGGCAAAGAGATCGTGGTTAAAGACGTGATCGCCGACGCCTTCCTGCAGCAGATCCTGCTGCGCCCGGCGGAATACGACGTGATCGCCTGTATGAACCTGAACGGCGACTACATCTCCGACGCCCTGGCGGCCCAGGTTGGCGGCATCGGCATCGCGCCGGGCGCCAACATCGGCTCCGACTGCGCGCTGTTCGAAGCGACTCACGGCACCGCGCCGAAGTACGCCGGCCAGGACAAAGTGAACCCAGGCTCCATCATCCTGTCCGCAGAGATGATGTTGCGTCACATGGGCTGGTTCGAAGCGGCTGACCTGATTGTTAAGGGCATGGAAGGCGCCATCGCTGCCAAGACCGTGACCTATGACTTCGAACGCCTGATGGAAGGCGCTAAGCTGCTGAAATGTTCAGAGTTTGGCGACGCTATCGTTAAACACATGTAAGTGTGTTTGGCGTTTGAATGAGAGCGGGAGCCTTAGGGCTCCCGTTTTTTTATTGTTCAAATATGAGTGAGGTATCGGACAGGCTCAGCGAGCGGCGTTAGCCGATTCACGTACGACCAGCACCGGGCAATTGGCGTGGCGGACGACGGCGGTGGCATTGGAGCCGAGGAGGTAAGTGATCGCAGAAGGGCGGTTGGAACCCATCACGATAATCTCCGCGTTAAGCGCATCAGCGAGTTCCAGGATCTGATCTTTAGGATCGCCGACGGCAACGTGCGTGGTCACTCTATCTTCAGGCACGCTGAATTGTTTTGCCGCTTTTGCCAGCCCCTCGGTCGCTAGCGCAATGGTTTCGTCTTTGGTTTCTATCGCCGCCGTGGCGGCAAAGCCGAAAGCGGCGTAGGTGGCGCGCGACGGGATCACCGCCAGGAAATGGACGTGGGAGTCTTCGAGCCTGGCGAGCGCGTTGACATGCGGGATGACCTGCTGTGTTAATTCCGGCTCGGTAATATCCACGGGAACCAAGATAGTTTTATACATACTCCCTCCTTATCGTTATCAAAAAACTCCACTTTTTGGATTATAGCTGCTTGATGCAGGGAAAGGAGAGATCCGTATGGCAAACCTGAGAACGTTGCCGCTAAATGTCAGGTGTTTATCGACGTTATCGTTAAATGCAGGCAAGTACGCCGGTTTTTTGAGTAGAAAGGGAACCATTGGCCCCCTTGATTTTAGCTGGCTAAGGTTATCGGAACCTTAATGCGGGATCTCTGAAACCTCTTTGACTTCCGTCTTGTTGATTTGCTGTTTAACGCCATTGGCGTCGGTATAACCGATCAACCCGGCAGCGGTTTCTTTCGGCTTGCCGTCACTGATGAGCGTTCGACCGTCGTGGGTATGGATGGCGTAGCTGGTGCGTGTGCAGCCTGACAGTGCGGCGATGGCAACCAGTGCGATCGCGGGAAGAACAAGCGTTTTTTTCATTTGTAGCTCCTTTTAGTTATCCAACTCACTCATGTTTGCAATCTGATCTCGATTGATCTGTTCCGTTTTGCCCGTTTCTGCATTTCGATAGGAGACTAACCCGGTATCTTTATCGACCTGAGGCTTGCCGTCGGTGACAATGGTCTTGCCATCCGTTGTTTTGATCGCCTGATTGGAAGCGCAGCCCGCTATGAACATCACCGTAGTCGCAGTAAGAAGCGCGGCAAAGAGTCGTTTACTTTTCATACTTACCATCCTGGTTACTTAAATGAATTTAATAGCAGGAAAGTAAGTATAGGCAGAATCTCCAGATTGTTAGCGTTGAAACGCTTTTAATGCGATAAAAAATTAAGAATTTCTTAATTTATTGATGGGGTGATTGATCGTTCGGATAACAACGTTATCGATAGGTCAGGATACGCAGACGTACTGCCCGGTGAGGGCGCTATGGCTTCATGTCATCATCGGCTCACGATACTCCGCATGCCGATGCTTGATGCTAACAATGTCTCTGGTGGTTGGGCGTTAATTCTGTATAAGTATGCACTGGGAATACCACGTTGATTTCGGCTGACTATTATCCATAAGGACAGGGATATGAAAATCACGCATTCAGGCTACAAAACCGGCGCCGCCACATTATTGGCGGCGATGCTCGCACTGGCATTAACCGGGTGTGCGAAGCACACAGCCCCCAGCCAAAACGATACGGCGAATAAAGAGGTCGATGATCTTTTCGCCAACCTTGGCGACCCAAAGACGCCGGCGCCGGGAAAAGAGAAATTACATTACATGACTCAGGTGCAAGCTGAGATTCAACGCCATTTAAAAGACGCCGCCACTTACTCAGGCCAACGCTGTACATTGCGTATCACGCTGGCGCCGGACGGCATGCCAGTCGGTGTTCGAACTGAAGGTGGCGATCCGGATCTTTGCCGTGCCGCCATGAAGGCGGTTGCCGATGCGCGTCTGCCTAAGCCGCCAACGCCAGAGGTCCATAATGCGTTCCAAATTATCACGTTGGAATTTCGCCCGTAGTGACAGTAGAAGTTAAAGGGCGGCAACTGGGTTAAACAGAAGTCAGAGGCCGCACTTTCATGCAGCCTCTGACTTTGCGGCTTTACCATGTTCCATATCGCGTTTTCCTGCGCTGAACCTGGATTTTTCGGCATTCTTTCACGGTATATGTTGCCAATACCTACCGATACATCATCGCGCTCACGCGCTCGGCCCGATCTTTAAAACCGTTGCTGCGCATCGTTACCACGTAATAGCGGTAGTGGTGTTTCTGTGCGTATTCGCGCACCAGGTCTTCGGCGAACAGGCCGCTGAAGGTGACGGTGGTGACGAACGTCAGCCCTTTCACTTCGTAGGTGCTGATCTCTTGCGGGGTGCCGATATACGGCGGCGGGAACACGGTTTTGTGGAACTGGCAGCCCGTCAGCAGCAGGGTAAACAGCAGGGCGGCGGAGATTTGCGGTATTCTCATTGGGAAATGCTTTCCTTCCTTGGCGTGGGTTCTAGTAACTCTATAATAGGATTACAAAATTCGGCGGGGATGTAAAAATTATCCCGCTTCGGTTGCCGTTTCGTTGAAGCGGTGTCGCCGCTACCCATAAACATGAGGGGGTAAACATGCCTGTTCGTCTTGCCACTGAAACCGATGCCGCAGCTCTGATCGCCCTCGACAGCGCTGCCGAAGACGAGCCACAACGCGCGGCGCAGATCCGCGCCTGGTGCGGGCAGGGCATCTGTTATCTTGCCGAGGAACACGGCATGGCGATGGGCTACGGCGTGCTGCACTATCACTTCTTCGGCTGCGGCTTTATCGAGATGCTGATGGTTGGCGATCGCTATCGCCGCCGGGGCGTCGGGCTGGTGCTGATTGCCGCGTTGAAGTCTCACTGTCGGCACCCGAAGCTGTTCACCTCCACCAATCGCTCCAACCTGCCGATGCAGCGGCTGCTGCTGAACGCCGGGTTTGTCGCCAGCGGCCAGATTGACAATCTCGATGACGGCGATCCGGAGCAGGTCTTTTTTATCCAGGCGCGCTAATACAGCCGGACATCGACCGCCTGCTGTTGCAGCCAGGTGCTGACGTAGCCATAAGCGGCATAGAAGGCCAGCAGCGCGAAGAGCAGCACGGAAAGCGATGCCAAAAACTTGACGTCGCCGTGCTTCGACAGCTGATAAGCGCAATAGAGAAAGGCCATCAGGCACAGCAGAGTGAAGGCGATAGCCAGCGTGGCGTAAAAAATAAGCATAACGAAACCCGTTCTTCCTTGTAAGCACGGCAAGGATACCACAGACAAAAAAGGGGCCCAATTGGGCCCCGGCGTGATTCGCTGCGGGAGGGTTACTCCGCCGCGTCGGGATGGTTTTTGCCTTCCTCGATAAACGCTTCGTCGATCTCTTCGATGTTCTCCTCACTGTCGCGGCCGGACAGGATGTTCCAGCAGGCGATGAACAGCGCGGCGATCAAGGGGCCGATGACGAAGCCGTTGATGCCGTAGATCTCCATGCCGCCCAGGGTGGAGATCAGGATCAGGTAGTCCGGCATTTTGGTGTCTTTGCCCACCAGCAGCGGGCGCAGGATGTTGTCCACCAGGCCGATCACCACCACGAAGAACACCACCAGGAAAATGGCTTTCCACAGCATGCCGGTGGCGAAGAAGTAGATCACCGCCGGCACCCAGATGATGGCGGAGCCCACGGCCGGGATGATCGACAGGAACGCCATCAGCGCGCCCCACAGCAGGCTGCCGTCGATGCCGGTAAAGTAAAACGCCAGCCCGCCGAGCGCGCCTTGCACCACGGCGACCACCACCGTGCCCTTGACGGTGGCGCGGGAGACGGCGGCGAACTTCACGAACAGGTGGTGCTTCACGTGCTGAGAGAGCGGCAGCGCTTCGAGCGCCAGGTTCACCAGGTAGGGGCCGTCTTTCAGCAGGAAGAACAGCAGATAGAGCATCACGCCGAAGCCGACGACGAAGTTGAAGGTGCCCTTGCCGATCAGGAAGACGCTGCCCGCCAGGTATTGCCCGCCCTTGAGCGCCACCTCGGAAAGCTGCTTTTGGATCTCGGCGGCGCTGTTGAGGTTATGCTCCGCCAGGAAGCGCTGCGCCCAGCCGGGCAGGTGGCGCATAAAGTCCGCCAGCATGGTCGGCAATTGGCTGTTGTTGGTCTGCAGCTTGGTGTAGATCACGTTGAATTCCATCGCCAGCGACGAGGCGATGATCGCCAACGGCGTGAACACGATCAGGCAGATCAGCGCCACCGTCAGCAGCGACACCACGCCGTTGCGTTCGCCGACGTACTGCTTCAGCTTCTTTTTCACCGGATGGAAAATCACCGCCAGAATAATTGCCCACAGCACCGAGGAGTAGTAAGGCCCCAGCACGTCAAGAAAGGCGGCGGTGACGATAAACAGGATCAGAATAAAGAATCCTTTGGAAATGCCTTTAGACATCATAGTCGTCCCTCAAAAGATGAATTTTCAGCATAGATGAACTGAATGAAAACAACACTATCATCACCTTTGCTTAACCGGTAGGGGATTTTTAGTGGCGTATTCCATAGGGTTATTAAGGGCAAGGCGGGCGCCGCACGGTGAACAGGCGGCGGCGTGAGAAAGGAAAGAGGGCTAAATAATTAACAAAATTTATCGATTGTGTTTCATTTTGTGAGCCGCGCTTGCCGCCTGCGCCAGTCTTTCCTAGTGTTGATGAGGGCGGCCGTTCGCCCTATATCACGAAGGAGTATGCAAATGACTGAACACAAACGACTCGGCGTCATCGAGAAAACGCTACTGATCGCCTTTGCCGGCCTGCTGGTGTATTTCGCGGCCACCGGCGCCTTGTCATTATCGGGCCTTGATCATCACTGGCCATATCCTTCGCGATAGGTAGGCACCTGCACCAGGGAAAATTCAGCACCGCTTATAACAAACAGAACGACCTTTCTGCTTATCACCCCGCATTATGCCGTCGGCTGAGAAAAGCCAGCGCCAACAGCGCCCCCAATAGGGCCGCCGCCAGCACCAGCCACGCCGGGGCCGCCCAACCGGCCGCGGCCACGATGGCGCTCAGCGCGACCGGGCCGATCACCTGGCCGAGATAGTTCCCCTGCATCACCAGCCCCAGGCTCAGCGGCAGCAGCGTCGGTTCCGGCGTCGCCGCCGGCGTGGCGGCCAGAATGGTGGCGGGCAGTATGCCGGCGGTGGCGCAGAACAGGAAACATAAGGGGATCAGCAGGCCGTTGGGCGTCACCGGCAGGAAAATGCCGATGCCGAAGATGCCAATGACCAGGCTGGTGGCCGCGAGCAGCGTTCTGGCGCGGAGGCCGCGCGACAGCAAGAGCCCGGCGGCGAGGTTACCGATGATGTTCGCCGCCACCGCCGCCGCGCTGATGCCGCCGGCGGCCGCCAGCGACAGGCCGATGCGTTGCATCAGGAAGATCGGCAGGAAGGTCATCACCGAGAAAAACTGCAGGTTGTAAGTGGTGAACATCAGCGCCAGCAACAGCGGCCGGCGCGCCCGCAGCATCGCACCCAGCGCTTGCCGCAGCTGTAACGGCGGAACGTGCGCCCCGGCGGCACGGCGGGAGGTGGTCAACGGCAGCAGCAGGGCAGCCAGCAGCGTCAGCGCCGCACCGGCCTGCCAACTCTGTTGCCAGTCGGCGAGATGGGGGCCGAAAAACAGTGAAATGGCGATGCCCGCCGGCATGAAGGTGCTCCAGATGCCGAACACCAGGCTGCGCTGCGCTGGGGCGACGAGGCGGTTCAGCACCGCCGGCGAGGCGACCACCACGATCACGAAGCCGAGGCCTTCGACAAAGCGGCTGACGATCAACCCGCCGAAGTCGTGCAGCGTGGCGCCGGTAAAGCTGGCGGCGCTGATGATCAGCAGCCCAAGCGCCAGCAGGCGCCGGTCACCCCAGCGGCGCACCAACAGCCCGGCGGCGATGCCGCCGAACACGCCGACGAAGGGAAAGGCCGAAATCACCCAGCTCAGCGCCTCGAGCGAACGGCCGAACTCGGCCTGCAGCGCCGGCAGCGCGATGGTGGCCTTGCCCACGTGCAGCGCCGCGGCGATGCCGGCGAACAGCACGTTGACGACGGCTAACCAGGGCGTGGCGGCGGGAAGAACGCGGTCGATGGCGTCCGGTTTTATCGCGGTCATAACACTCTCCAGTGGCGGTAACGCCATCACTATGTGCTCTTGCAACGGCTGAGGTCGTTCAAATGCTGCGCTATCACGCGGAGAAATTATTCATTTCGAGCTTTATGGATTGCGCGCCTTCGTTGTTTGGTTTGCCAGCGTGCCGCCCGGCGTGGACGCTCGCCTCCCTTCAGCGGTTTACTGTTCCGACACGCAGCAGGCGTGTGATATTCATTTTATAAGGAGCAGTGTATGTCAGAGATGATGAACGAGAGTGGGGCGCCGGCCATTGAATGGAGCTATGGCGGCCGGGGTGATGATATCAGCAGCAGCCTGAGCCTCGACACGGTCGAGGAGCAGCCGCAGGGTTTCTTGATGACGGTCGATCGGCCGGTGCAGATCTTTAAAGACGCGCTGTCGCCGATGATGGCCTTTGTCACGCTGCTGCGCCCGCTGTACGCCAGGACGGGCGAGGGCTTCCAGTACGTGCCGGTTTCCAACCCCTGGACCGACGTGCAGCGCCTGCCGGCCAGCGCAGGCTATCTGGGCGTGCAGGTCAACGCCGGGCTGTTCTTCCACGGCGCCAAGCCGACGCACTATAAAGATCGCGACGGCCAGATGAAGCCGATCGACGGCGGCACGCTTTTGCAGAACATCACCGTGCTGCATCAGGTGGCGCAGCCGCTCGGCCCGGGTGAAGGCGCCGTCTGAGTCGGCAGCGTTATCACGGGGCCGGACGCGGCCCCTTATCGCGCCTTGAAACCGTGCGCCGGTTGGGTAAAACTGGCTGCCTATTCAAGGAGAAGAGTATGTACAGCGACAACGAGAAAAAATTTTATATCATCCTCAACCGCAATCACGAACCGGCCACGCTGTTTAACGCTTCCTGCCATCTGACGGCGGGCATCACCGATCTGATCGAGCAGCGCGAGTTTCACCACTATCCGAGCAGCCTCGACGGCGTCAGCGCCAATATGAGCCACTATCCGATCGTGATCCTGCAGGCCAAGAACAGCAGCCAGCTCAGCAACCTGATTCTGAAGTGCAAGGAAGAGGGCGTGTTGTCCAACTTCTTCACCACCACCATGCTGTCGCACTCCGCAGAACAGCAGATCGCCGACACCGCCAGTACCCCTTACGAACAGCTGGATTTCGTGGCGGTGGCGCTCTACGGCGACGCCGAACAGCTTAAGCCGCTGACCAAGAAATTTTCCGTCTACCGCTGAAAACGCGGGATCTCAGACGCTGGCGCCGTCGTAACTGTGGATCTGCAATGCATCGAGCGCAACGTCAGGCACGCAGCGCAGGTTGACGGCGCACATCGCGGCGCCGTCCGGCGCAGTGCCGTAGGCGAAGGGTTGGGCACCGCAGACTCGGCAGAACTGATGGCGGATCTTGTGGTGATTGAAGGTGTAGGTGCTGAGCTGGTCCTGGCCGCTGTTGAGCGTGAAGGCGCTGATAGGGAAGAAAGACAGCAGCAGCCCTTTGCGGCGGCAGATGGAACAGTTGCAGCTGAGGGCTTCGGTGGGCAGTTCGGCGTCCACGGAGAAGGTGACGGCGCCGCAGTGGCAGCTTCCCTGAAATGACATGGCGATGATCCTGTAGCAGGAGGGGTGTTTGCCCAGTATAGTGCAATTTATCGCCACTCGGCCGCGCAGGGCCCGGTTTCCTTAGTAAATGCGCGGTTTTCTGGTAGGTTAGAGCTTAACGTCATCAAAAGGAGATCGCGATGTTAGAACATTACTATCCGGCCAATATGGGCGCCGAACCGGTCACGGACGAACAGCACAAACGGCTGGTGGCGGTGCAGGCGGCGCTGGAATTGATCAAGGCCACGCTGTCGGATACCAACGACGGCAACGGCGTAGACTTCCAGCTGAAGGCGGCGGAAAAGCACATCGGCCCGATGGCCGACGCCATTCAGGAAGCCCTGAAGTAACGGTTCGCCGTCACCTCAACCGCCCATACCGGGCGGTTTTTTTTGCGCTGATTACTGCGATTTTTTTAGTGGCGCATTGCCTTTTTCCCGGCTGGTGCCGTGAGCGACGCGATCCTACTCTAGCGATCCGAGTCCTCATCAGGGTTATGCTCATGTTCCGCTTCAGCCTCTTTTCTTTCTTATTACAGCGCCGCCGGCGCGTCATCCCGTTGGCCGTCGGCGCGCTGCTTCTCAGCGGCGTCATGCAGGCACAGGCCGCGCAGCGTATCGAATTCTCGCCGGATGCCGCCGGCGCTTATCCAGAGGGTATCGCCTGGAACCCGCGCGCCGGTGCGTTCCTGGTCTCCTCCCTGCGCGGTGGGCAGCTTGGCCTGGTCTACCCGGATGGCCGCTATCGGCGGTTTTCCACCGGTAAGGGGCTTATCACTACCTCCGGCATGCTGGTGGACGCCGAGCGTAATCGGGTGCTGGTGTGCAACGAAGACGTGGGGGTCTCCCTCAGCTCTGCGCCCGGTACGCGCAATCGTGTGGCGCAGGTGCTGGAGTTCAATCTCGATACCGGCGCGCTGCAGCAGACGTACGATCTCTCATCGTTAAGCCGTGGGCCGACGCTGGCCAACGATCTGGCGCTCGACGCGCAGGGCAATATCTACGTGACCGACAGCTTCCAGCCGCAGATTTACAAGGTCGACCGGGCAACGCGCCAGGTGTCGATTCTGGTGCGCTCAGCGCGTTTGATGCCGGCCAACGCTCCCGCCGCTGCGCAGGGCACGCAGCCTTATCTCAACGGCATCGTGTATCACCCGGATGGCTATCTGATTGCGGCGGACTACACCCGCGGGCTGCTGTGGAAGGTAACGCTGGATAGCGCGCCTGCGATAAGTGAAATCAGGCTACCGCAGCGGCTGAAAGGGCCGGACGGGCTGCGGCTCAAAAACGCCCATGAATTGGTGATCGTACAGTCTTTTCCGGGCGCAAAGGGGAGCATGTCCGGCGATGTAACGCTGCTCTCCTCGAACGACGGCTGGGCCAGCGCGTATATCACGGCGGTCGCCACGCCGCCGGAATTGGATGGGCCGACTGGAGCCGCGCTGCGCGATGGCGAGGTGTGGGTCGTCAACTCCCGTTACCCCCGTTTGTTTGCCGACGTCGCTCAGGCAGAGAGAACCAGGACGTTCAGCATCGTCAGGGTGGCGTTAGAGCGGAGGCCCGCCGATCGGCGACGGTTGCCAACCCGGCCGGAATAGGATTAAATGCCGCACTGACTGTATAAATAAACAGGTGCGCTGCGATGAGTCTGATGTTGAAGGGTGAAAAGATCGACCGTAACCGCTTTACCGGCGAGAAGATTGAAAACGGCAGCTTTATGCTGTGCGATTTTTCGGGCGCCGATCTGACCGGCACCGAGTTTATCGGCTGCCAGTTTTACGATCGCGACAGCCGACAGGGCGGCAATTTCAGCCGCGCGATACTGAAAGACGCCAGCTTCAGAAGCTGCGATTTGTCGATGGCCGACTTCCGCCACGCCAGCGCCCTGGGGCTGGAGATCCGCGAGTGCCGCGCGCAGGGCGCCGATTTTCGCGGAGCCAGCTTTATGAACATGATCACCAGCCGCACCTGGTTTTGCAGCGCCTATATCACCAAAAGCAATCTGAGCTACGCCAACTTCGCCAAGGTGGTGCTGGAGAAATGCGAGCTGTGGGAAAACCGCTGGCACGGCGCACAGGTGCTCGGCGCCAGCTTCAGCGGCTCCGATCTGTCCGGCGGCGAGTTCTCTGGATTCGACTGGCGCGCCGCCGACGTCACCCAGTGTGATTTGAGCAACGCGGAACTGGGCGAATTGGATTTGCGCACCACCGATCTGCAGGGTGTCAAAATGGACAGCCACCAGGCCGCGCTGCTGCTGGAGCGGTTAGGGATTGCGGTTATCGGCTAATAAATTGCCCCAGGCCCGTTTTCCACGGTGCCTAGGGGAAATATGTTTACGCGGTTTATGAATATAAATTTAAATATTGCTTGCTTAAATAACTCGGCCGTGTGTAAATAGGGTCATCGGTTTGTAGTACAGACCTTATGAAAGCAGTTTTAGTAAAGCAGTTCTCAGTATTAGCGATATCCCTCAGATACCTCTTCTTCCGCGAATTTTCTTCTCTAGTGCCCCATAAGTTTCCAATAAAAACAGACCTCTATCGCCGTATGGCGTCGCAAAAATATAAAGGAAATATCTCTATGTCTACTAAAATGACAGGTTTGGTAAAATGGTTCGATGCAGGTAAAGGCTTTGGCTTTATCACCCCGGCAGACGGCAGCAAAGACGTGTTCGTACATTTCTCTGCTATCCAGAGCAACGATTTCAAAACGCTGGACGAAGGCCAACAGGTTGAGTTCACTATCGAAAATGGCATGAAGGGCCCTTCTGCCGGCAACGTGGTCGCGTTATAATTTTCGGCCGAGGTACGATTTCTTACGACAGCGATGAGGGTTTAAGCCGGAGCAGTTAAGAAATAATGTCCTCAGCCTGAATAAACTCCGGGTTCGCCCGGAGTCTTTACCAATACGTCATTAGCTCAGCAGGAAGAGCGGCAGCGAAATTATCCGTTGGCGGACTGGGGTTCGATTCCTCGATGACGTTCCAATAATTAACTATTATTGGCAACAGAAAAACAGATTGCCGCAGAATTAATAACGCCGCGTTTCAGTCTATTTTTCTGTTGTGAAAAAGTCGCGCTTAGGCTGCGTAATGTTGGAGTGTTGGATGGACGCTTACGCCATAACATGACAGCCGGGAAAGTCACCGGCACGCGATTCATAGCCCCGGCCTTGGCCGGGGTTTTTTATGCCCGCGATCTTAACGCTGCGAGTCCAGCCGTTCGTTGTTTTTCACCACGTCCTGCGCCTTGAGGTAGCTCTCGATCAGCAACTGATAGGCCGGGAAGATCTTGGTGTAGACCTCGGCCCACTGCTGAGCGTCGGCGCGATTCCAGCTGCCCTGCAGCTCCGAGGCCACGCCGGCGGTGTCGATCGGCACCACGCCGGCTTGTACCACGCGCGCCAGGGTGATTTCCTGCGCCATTTTCGAGTAGGTGCCGGAGGCGTCGATCACCGCGAACACTTTATAGCCTTCGGCCACCGCGCTGATGGAGGGGAAGGCCATGCAGACGCTGGTGATGGTGCCGGCGATGATCAGGGTCTTGCGGCCGGTGGCTTTGACCGCCGCCACGAAGTCCGGGTTGTCCCAGGCGTTGATTTCCCCTTTGCGGGCGACGTATTGCGCGTGCGGCGCATTCTGATGGATTTCCGGGATCAGCGGGCCGTTCGGGCCCTGCGGCACTGAAGCGGTGGTGATCACCGGCAGTTTGCTGAGGGTGGCGATGCTGGCCAGGGCGGCGGCGCGGGCGCGCAGTTCAGTCATCGGCATATCGGCGACGGTCTGGAACAGGCCGCTCTGGTGGTCGATCAGGAGCATGACCGCGTCATTGGCATCAATAACAGGACGCTGGCCGTTGAAGTTGGCAGGAGTGCTCATGGTTTTTTCCTTTTCTCGTCGTGAGGTCAGTGGGTATCTTCTTTGATTGATAAGGCTGAAACTCAGCACTTGCCCACAGTGTAGGGAGGGGAGAAAAATTCGGTAGACCGCAAAGGCGGGATGCATCGTTCCACAGATGGAACGACGGCGCCACAGGCGAGCGAACCCGCGCTGGGCTAAACTAAAGATGCATAAGAAACATGCGGCAAGGAGCGCCATCCTGTTTACGGAGTTGACGAGGAGGGCCGCCATCATGGCTTACCGGCATATCGTTGTCGCCACGGATCTCAGCGAAGACGCCGAGTTCCTGCTGGGCAAAGGCGCCAGACTGGCCGCCGCGCTCAAGGCCAAACTTTCCCTGATCTATATCGACATCCACCGCGCCGGTTATTACGTCGATCTGGGCGTGGGCGATTACAACTACACCGATCGCACCTTTTCGGAGCGGGTGAAGAATATGCTCAATGCGATCAAAGGGCAGTCGTCCTATCCGGTCGAAGAGGTGATCGTCAGTCGCGGCGCGTTGACGGAAGAGCTGAACCGGGTGGCGAAAGAGAAAGGGTTCGACCTGGTGATCTTCGGCCACCATCACGACGTCTGGAGCCGGCTGGTCTCTGCGGCGCGCCAGGCGATCAACGAACTGAACGTCGATCTGCTGGTTGTCCCCATCGAGAAAAAATAGTCGCGGCCGCCTGCGGGCGGCTGTCGTTTTTCATTCACATCGTTTATCTCTGTGCGGCCATAACCGCACACCTGCAATAGTCTCGCCCGCTGACAATCCGCCAGGCAAATAGTGACTCACCGTAATTTTATTTTATCCATCAATATGTTGGCCAAAATCCGATAAAGGTTAATCTAGCGCATTGAAATCACTGACATACCTCCTTTTGGTTAATAAACCGCACGTTTTGACTGGCTCTCAGGGGAGGGGCGCCTTATCCTCGGGGTAATGAGATTTGTATGACTTATATAAATACGTTCACATGGAGGAGGTCTCATGCGTTTTGACAATAAAGTCGTGGTTATCACCGGTGCGGGCAACGGCATGGGGGAAGCGGCGGCGCGGCGTTTCTCCGCCGAGGGTGCCATCGTGGTGCTGGCTGACTGGGCCAAAGAGGCGGTAGATAAGGTTGCCGCTTCGCTGCCGAAGGGCCGGGCGATGGCGGTACATATCGACGTGTCCGATCACGTCGCGGTTGAAAAAATGATGAACGAGGTGGCGGAAAAACTGGGCCGCATCGACGTCCTGCTGAACAACGCCGGCGTACACGTGGCGGGCAGCGTGCTGGAAACCAGCGTCGACGACTGGCGCCGCATCGCCGGGGTCGATATCGACGGCGTGGTGTTCTGCTCCAAATTCGCCTTGCCGCACCTGCTGAAGACCAAAGGTTGTATCGTCAATACCGCGTCGGTATCCGGCCTGGGCGGCGACTGGGGCGCGGCCTACTACTGCGCGGCGAAAGGCGCGGTGGTCAACCTGACGCGCGCCATGGCACTGGACCACGGCGGTGACGGCGTGCGTATCAACTCGGTCTGCCCGAGCCTGGTGAAAACCAACATGACCAACGGCTGGCCGCAGGAGATCCGCGACAAGTTCAATGAGCGCATCGCGCTGGGGCGTGCGGCGGAGCCGGAAGAAGTGGCGGCGGTGATGGCGTTCCTGGCCAGCGACGACGCCAGCTTTATCAATGGCGCCAACATCCCGGTCGATGGCGGGGCGACCGCCTCGGACGGCCAGCCGAAGATCGTTTAAGCGTTAACGCACAGGCCCGGTCAGGATGACCGGGCCTGCTGTTTTAGACGCCGATGCGGTCGCGCAGCGTGTAGTAGGCTGCGCCGATGGCGGTGAACGGGATCTGCAGATTGCGCCCGCCGAAGAACGGCAGGTGCGGCAGCTTGGCGAAGGCGTCGAAGCGTTCGGCGTCGCCGCGCATCAGCTCGGCGATCAGCTTGCCCGCCAGATGGGTGCAGGTCACGCCGTGGCCGCTGTAGCCCTGCATGTAGTACACGTTATTCTCCAACCGGCCGAACTGCGGCATGCGCGACAGCGTCAGCAGGAAGTTGCCGGTCCAGCGATAGTCGATACGCACCCCTTTCAGCTGCGGGAAGGTCTTCAGCAATTTTGGCCGTATCAGGTTGTCGATGTCGTCCGGATCGCGCGCGCCGTACACCACGCCGCCACCGTACAACAGGCGATGATCGGCGGTGATGCGGTAGTAATCCAGCAGGTAGTTACAGTCTTCCACGCAGTAGTTCTGCGGGATCAGCGCCTGCGCGATCTCCGGCGCCAGCGGCTCGGTGGTCACCACCTGAGTGCCGCACGGCATGCTGCGCTTGGCCAGCCGCGGCTCCAGCTTGTCGCCCAGATAGGCGTTGCCGGCGACGATGACGAAACGCGCCTTCACCTGGCCGTTGGCGGTGCTGATGAGCGCCGGTTCGCCGTGGCGGATGTTCGTCACCGCCGATTGTTCGAAGATGCGCCCGCCCTGCAGGCGAATCGCCTCGGCCTCGCCCAGCGCCAGGTTGAGCGGATGGATGTGGCCGCCGCTGTGATCGAGCAGCGCGCCGACGTAGCGATCGCTGGCAACTTCCTGGCGTACCCGATCCGCATCGAGCAGCTCGAGCTGGGTATTGCCGTAGCGTTCCCAGTTGCGCTTTTGCTCGATCAGCGCATGGAACTGCTTGTTGTTCAGCGCGGCGAAGATGCCGCCGGGGCGGTAGTCGCAGTCGATGGCGTAGCGGCTGATGCGGCTGCGGATGATCTCCGCGCCTTCAAACATCATGCTGCCGAGCAGGCGGGCGCTTTCCGCGCCGTAGCGCTCTTCAATCACATCAATGTCGCGGCTGTAAGAGTTGACCAACTGGCCGCCGTTGCGGCCGCTGGCGCCGAAACCGATGCGCGCCGCTTCCAGCACCACCACGTTATAGCCGGCTTCCACCAGAAACAGCGCGGAGGAGAGGCCGGTATAGCCGCCGCCGATCACGCAGACGTCGCATTCGATAGATTCATTCAGTTGCGGATAGGGCTGATGTGCGTTGGCCGTGGCCGCATAGTAGCTTTTTACGTGTTCAGTCATGAGATAAGCCCTTATTCCAGCGAGATCCAGGTGGTTTTCAATTCGGTGAACTTGTCCAGCGCGTGCAGCGATTTGTCGCGACCGTTGCCGCTCTGCTTGTAGCCGCCGAACGGCACGGTCATGTCGCCGTCGTTGTAGTTGTTGACGAACACCGTGCCGGCCTTCAGCTGGCGCGCCATGCGGTGCGCACGGGCCAGATCGCGGGTCCAGACCGCGGCGCCGAGGCCGTAGTCGCTGTCGTTGGCCAGCTGCAGCGCCTGTTGCTCGTCGTCGAAGGTGGTCACCGCCAGCACCGGGCCGAAGATTTCATCGCGCGCCACGCTCATGGCGTTGTTCACCTGGGTGAGGATGGTCGGCCCCAGGTAGCCTGCGTGGTCGCCCTGCGGATGGTCGCGCCCGTCAAGGAACAGCGCGGCGCCCTGGCTCAGCCCCCGATCGATATAGCCGGCCACTTTTTCGCAGTGGCCGCTGTCGATCAGCGTGCCCATCACCGTGGCGGGATCGAGCGGATCGCCGGGAACGAAGGCCGCCGCGTGTTTGCGCAGCGCCTGCAGGAATTCTTGCTCAATGCTCGCTTCGACCAGCAGGCGAGTGCCGGCGATGCACACCTGCCCCTGATTATAGAAGATGCCGGCGGCGGCGCTGCGGGCGGCCTGATCCAGATCCGGGCAGTCGGCGAAGACGATATTGGCGCTCTTGCCGCCGGCCTCCAGCCAGACGCGTTTCATGTTCGATTCGCCGGCGTAAATCATCAGCTGCTTCGCCACCAGCGTGGAGCCGGTGAAGGTGAGGGCGTCGACGTCGCGGTGCAGCGCCAGCGCCTTGCCGGCGTCGTGGCCATAGCCGGGCACCACGTTCAGCACGCCGTCCGGCAGCCCGGCCTGCTGCGCCAGTTTGCCGAGCAGGATGGCGCTCAGCGGCGATTTTTCGGAGGGTTTGAGCACCACGCTGTTGCCGGCGGCCAGCGCCGGACCGAGTTTCCAGCAGGCCAGCAGCAGCGGGAAGTTCCAGGGCACGATGGCGCCGACCACGCCGATCGGCTCGCGTTCAATCAGCGCCAGCGCATCGCGGCCGGTGGGGGCGATTTCGCCGTACACCTTATCGATCGCTTCGGCGTACCAGCGGATGCAGCGAATGGCGCCCGGCACGTCGTCGCGCAGGCTGTGGCGAATCGGTTTGCCGGTGTCCAGCGTTTCCAGCAGCGCCAGCTCTTCGTGATGCTGCTCCATCAGCTCGGCGAAGCGCAGCAGCGTGGCCTTGCGCTGCGCCGGGGCGGCTTGCGCCCAGTCGCCATGCTCAAAGGCGGCGTGCGCCGCGCTGACCGCCCGATCGATGTCGGCGGCTTCGCCCCGCGCGACCTGCGCCAGCTCACGGTGCCCGGCGGGATCTTCCACGGCGAAACTTTTCCCCGCGGCGGCCGGCTGGTAGCGGCCGTCGATAAACAGCTGGTGCTCAATCTTCAGGGCCTGCGCCCGTTGTTGCCAATACTGCAAATGGTGAAAGTTCATGCCTGGCTCCGTTGATCAGAATGTCGTCGGCGTATGGGCGCTGATAATCCGGCAAATGCGCGCCGACGTGTTGCTGAAACTGTGGGGGATGCCGGTATTGATGGCGTAGCTTTGCCCAGCCAACAGGTGATAGCTCTGGCCGTTGACCTGCAGCACCACTTCACCCTCCAGCAGCGTGCCGATCTCTTCCCCCTGGTGCTTGATGCGCTCGCCGGTGGTGGTGCCCGGTTCGTAGGTCTCGATCATCATCGCCAGCGTGCGGTTCGGGTCGCCGTTATGAATAAGCTTCATCGAAACGCCCTGGCTGCCGATTTCGATCAGATCGTCACTGCCGATCACGATCTGCGGCTCCGTCGGTTTTTCCGGCTCGGCGAAAAACGCCGACAGCGACAGACCGTATACCGTCAGCAGCTTTTGCAGCGTGCTGATGGCCGGGCTGACCTTGTCCTGCTCGATAGTGCTGATGGCGCTGTGGGTTAACCCAGACAGTTCGGCGACCCGGCGCTGCGACAACCCTAATTGTTGACGGATCTGCGACAGACGTTTTCCCGGTGCCAAGCTGACGTCGCTCATGGGCGTTTTTCCTTTTGATAGTTCCGACAGGCGGTGATGAAACCATCAAACAACAGGCGCGACAGGGCGTACTCGTCGCTGTTCCACTCCGGGTGCCACTGCACGCCGAGCGCGAAAGGCTGATCGCGCACGCTGATCGCCTCCACCAGCCCGTCGGCGGCGTGCGCCTCGATGCGAACGCTCGCGCCCAGGGTTTTGGCGCCCTGGCCGTGCAGCGAGTTCACCCAGAATCTGTTGCAATCCGGTATCAGTTGCGAAAGCAGCCCCCCTTCCTGAACGATGACTTCGTGGGCGGGGGCGTATTGCTGTTCCAGCGGCAGGTCGTGATCTTCACGGTGTTCCTGCAGCTCGGGCAGTTCGTACAGGCGGCGATGCAGGGTACCTTGGGTGGCGACCACCATCTCCTGCATGCCGCGGCAAATGGCGAAAAGGGGAATGCGCCTGTCGAACGCCTGGCGGATCAGCGCCAGGCTCAACGCGTCTCGGCCAGGATCGGCGTCAGGCTCATCGCCGTTTTCACCATAAAGGTGCGGCTGCACATTACTGGGGCTGCCCGGCAGCAAAATGCCGTCGAGGCGCGGCAGCAGTTCCGCCAGCATGTCCGGCTCCGCCAGCGCGTGCGGCAGGGCGATCGGCAAGCCGCCGGCGGTGATAACGGCATTCAGGTACTTTTCTTGCAAGGTCTGTGTGAGGTGCCCGTTTAACCTATACCTGCACATGACGACGCCGATGACTGGTCTGTTAAATATATTGTCCATGCTATCCCCTTGGTACGTTCGAAATTATGAACGATAAGCTTCTCCACCGCCGATTTCGTTCAATATTCTATAAATCTAGCAGTCGATTGGGCAATATTCAAACCAAAAGCAACACTTGCAAAACAAATTTGTTTCATCTACGTTTCATTTGTGGGCATTATATTGAACAATACGGTCAATAAACATCGACGACAGCAAAACACAAACGGCGGGTGAACCATGCAGACCAACATCGTAGAAGTGGAAAACTTTGTTCAGCACAGTGAAGAGAGACGAAGTAGCGCGTTCCAGCGCGAAGTGAAGAAGTACCTGGAACGTTATCCGTTAACCCAACATGTCGACGTACTGTTGACCGATCTGAACGGCAGCTTCCGCGGCAAACGCATCCCGGTCGGCGGCCTGAGCAAGCTGGAGAAGGGCTGTTACTTCCCGGCGTCGGTATTTGCGATGGATATTCTCGGCAACGTCGTCGAAGAGGCCGGGCTGGGGCAGGAGCTGGGCGAGCCGGATCACGTGTGCGTGCCGGTGCCGGGCACGCTGACGCCGTCGGCGGCGGATCCGCAATATATTGCGCAGGTGCTGCTCACCATGCTGGATGAAGATGGCACTCCCTTTGACGTTGAACCGCGCAATGTGCTGAACCGAGTGTGGCAGCGTTTGCGTCAGCGCGGGCTTTCCCCCGTGGTAGCGGTAGAGTTGGAGTTCTATCTCATCGATCGTCAACGCGACGCAGAGGGCTATCTGCAGCCGCCGTGCGCGCCGGGCACGCAAGAGCGCAACACCCAAAGCCAGGTGTATTCCGTCGATAACCTGAACCATTTCGCCGACGTGCTGAGCGAGATCGACGAACTGGCGCGTTTGCAGGGCATTCCGGCGGACGGCGCGGTGGCGGAGGCGTCGCCGGGGCAGTTTGAAGTCAACCTGCACCATACCGACGACGTGCTGCAGGCCTGCGATCACGCGCTGGCGCTGAAGCGGCTGGTGCGCATGGTGGCCGAGAACCACAACATGCAGGCCACCTTTATGGCCAAGCCGTATGAGGAGCACGCCGGCAGCGGCATGCACGTGCACATCAGCATGCTGAATGCGCAGGGCAACAACGTGTTCGCCGACGACGACGGCGAAGACTCGGCGCTGCTGAAACAGGCGCTGGCGGGCATGATCGCCCTGATGCCGTCTTCGATGGCGCTGCTGGCGCCGAACGTCAACGCCTACCGCCGCTTCCAGCCCGGCATGTACGTGCCGACCCAGGCCTCCTGGGGGCATAACAACCGCACCGTGGCGCTGCGCATTCCCTGCGGCGATCGCGACAACCACCGTGTGGAGTACCGCGTGGCGGGCGCCGACGCCAACCCTTATCTGGTGATGGCGACCATTCTGGCCGGCATCGTCTACGGCCTGGAAAGCGCGCTGCCGCTGCCTGAGCCGGTGACCGGCAACGGGCTGGAGCAGGATGGGCTGCCGTTCCCGATTCGCCAGAGCGACGCGCTGTACGAGTTCGAACATCAGCCGGTGCTCAATGCACTGCTGGGCGAACGTTTCAGCCATGTCTACCTGGCCTGCAAAACCGATGAGCTGGTGCAGTTCGAGCGCCTGATCACCGAAACCGAAATCGAGTGGATGCTGAAAAACGCCTGATCCCGCTCACCCTGCGACGACCGCGCGCGTCTGGCGCATTTCATCGGCTCTCCTGTGGCCGGTGAGGCTGCGCGCTGCGGTACAGAATTTCTTCTATCACGGCGTACAGGACGCCGACGAGGAAATAACCATGACTCAGTCATCCCCCTGCGCAGACGTTTGCCTGTGCCGTAGTGCCTACGGGCCGGTCGCCGGCCGCCCGACAGTGATCCCAACCCGTTTTTCCCGCCGCCTGAGCAGCAGTTTCCCCGCGGCCTCTCTGAATGACGTTGCACGGTTGACAGCAGAGGACCAAGAGGGGAAATGCCATGACGATTAAAGCCATCGACGGCGGCCCGGCGGGCAAACCGCAGCTGCGCAAATCCCTCAAGCTGTGGCAGGTGGTGATGATGGGCCTGGCCTATCTGACGCCGATGACGGTGTTCGATACCTTCGGCATCGTCTCCGGCCTCACCGACGGCCATGTGCCGACCTCCTATCTGCTGGCGCTGGCCGGCGTGCTGTTCACCGCCATCAGCTACGGCAAACTGGTGCGCCAGTTTCCTACCGCCGGCTCCGCCTACACCTATGCGCAGAAGGCGATCAACCCGCACGTCGGTTTTCTGGTGGGGTGGTCATCGTTGCTCGATTATCTGTTCCTGCCGATGATCAACACGCTGCTGGCGAAGATTTACCTGACCGCGCTGTTCCCGGAAGTGCCGCCCTGGGTGTGGGTGGTGGGCTTCGTTATCCTGATTACCGCCATCAACCTGAAAAGCGTCAATCTGGTGGCCAACTTCAATACCCTGTTCGTACTGGCGCAGGTGGCGATCATTCTGGTGTTTATCTACCTGGTGGTGCGCGGCCTGCACAACGGCGAGGGGATGGGCACGGTGTGGAGCCTGCGGCCGTTCCTCAGCGAGAATGCGCATCTGCTGCCGATCATTACCGGCGCCACTATCCTGTGCTTCTCGTTCCTCGGCTTCGATGCGGTCACCACGCTGTGTGAAGAGACGCCCGACGCCGCCAAGGTGATCCCGCGCGCCATCTTCCTGACCGCGCTGTACGGCGGGGTGATCTTTATCAGCGTGTCGTTCTTCATTCAGCTGTTTTTCCCGTCCATTCAACGCTTCCACCAGCCCGACGCCGCGCTGCCGGAGATCGCGCTGTACGTCGGCGGCAAGCTGTTCCAGTCGATCTTCCTGTGCGTGACCTTCATCAACACGCTGGCCTCCGGCCTGGCGTCGCACGCCAGCGTGTCGCGCCTGCTGTACGTGATGGGGCGCGATAACGTGTTCCCGGAGAAGTTCTTCGGCTACATCCACCCTAAATGGCGCACGCCGGCGCTCAATGTGCTGATGGTCGGGTTGGTGGCGCTGTCTGCGCTGTCGTTCGATCTGGTGACCGCCACGGCGCTGATCAACTTTGGCGCGCTGGTGGCCTTTACCTTCGTCAACCTGTCGGTCATCAGCCACTTCTTTATTCGCGAAGGGCGCAACAAAAGCTGGAAGGATCGCTTCAACTTCCTGTTCCTGCCGCTGGTGGGGGCGCTGACGGTGGGGGTGCTGTGGCTGAACCTGGAGAAGAGCTCGCTGACCATGGGGCTTATCTGGGCGACGCTGGGCTTCGGCTATTTGGCCTGGTTGACCCGGCGTTTTCGCCAGCCGCCGCCGCAGCTCGAGCGGCAGCCGCAGCAATAAAATCACAGGCGGGAATTTCCCGCCTTTCTTTTTGGCGCGTGCGGCAGTAGAGTGAAAAACCTGATAAAAAATAACCCATTGGATCCGCCTTATGCCCGCTTTGCCCTCGCGTACCCGCGCCACGCTGTTCGGTTTATTGGCCATTGTGCTGTGGAGCAGCGTCGTCGGCCTGATCCGCAGCGTCAGCGAAGGGCTGGGGCCGATCGGCGGCGCGGCGATGATCTACAGCGTCAGCGCGGTGTTTTTGCTGGTGGCGCTCGGCGTGCCGAAATGGCGCAGCTTTCCGCGGCCTTATCTCATCGTCGGCAGCTTGCTGTTCGTCAGCTACGAGATCTGCCTGTCGCTGTCGCTCGGCTACGCCAATACCCGCCTGCAGGCGATAGAAGTGGGCATGATCAACTACCTGTGGCCCTGTTTCACCGTGCTGATGGCGTTGGCGCTCAACGGGCAAAAGGCCAAATGGTGGCTGCTGCCGGGGCTGCTGTTGTCGCTGTTCGGCATCGGCTGGATCATGAGCGGCGAGGGTGGCTGGTCACCGGCGCAAATGCTGGCCAACGTGCGCAGCAATCCGCTCAGCTACGGGCTGGCGTTCAGCGGTGCGGTGATCTGGGCGCTGTACTGCAACCTGACCAAGAAGATCGCCCAGGGCAGCAACGGCGTGGTGCTGTTCATCGTGCTGACCGCGCTGGCGCTGTGGCTTAAATATGCCTTCAGCGCGGAAAGCGGCATGCAGTTCAGCCTCGGCGTGATCGTGACGCTGCTGTGCGCCGGGGTGGCGATGGGGGCGGGGTATGCCGCCTGGAACGTCGGCATTCTGCACGGCAACATGACGCTGCTGGCCACCGTCTCTTATTTTACCCCGGTGCTGTCGGCGGTGTTCGCCGCGCTGGTGTTGCACACCTCGCTAACCGCCAATTTCTGGCAGGGCGTGGCGATGGTGACGCTCGGCTCGCTGATCTGTTGGCGGGCAACCCGTGGAAATTAACGGAAATTATCCGCCGTCGGCGCAATGTTGAACTAGAATTTAACTAGCCATGTTGCCTGAAGGAACGACGACGATGAGAAGCGACATTCAATTTATTCAACAACCCGAAATCGACGCGCATCACTATGAACGCGGCGATACCGTGCGCCTGACCACGGCGAATCTGCGGCATGAATATCAGCTCGACGTTTATATTTTGCGCCGCGACGACAAGCTGATTTACGGTTCCGTCGTTGCGGCGGCGCCCAAGACCGACATTCCGGTCGCCAGCTGGGAGGTGAAAAACGGCGAGGAGGTGGCGTTCCGCCAGGAAAACATCGCCAAGGCGGTGCCGGCGGTGAACTGATTTCGCTTTGCGTATTTTCTGTTGATTTTGATGAAGGCCGGCGTTCATGCGTCGGCTTTTTCTTTTCCACGTCGCGATAATGGGCAGGTGACGCCCTGATGACAGTTGGTTCAAAAACTGCGCTAAAAATCGATGTGCATGACTAAAATCACAGCGAATGTGAATTTTCATGAAACATAATTTGACAAATGTGAACGCAATCGATTACCTATTCGCGAAATGCGTAACTGGATCACAGATTCTTACAGTCAGTGGTTTCTATAATGCGCGCGTCATCCGAGTTTCTGTGTGAAGACAACGCCAGGTGTCGGCAGACTCATTGTCATCTTTTCTAAACGGGCAGGAAATGGCCCTTTAAGCATGTGGTAATAAAATGAAAAAAATAGCTCTCGCAGCAGGTGTACTGCTCGCAGCGTCTTACAGTGCATCATCAATGGCTGATAGCAAAGACAGTCAATATGTCTCCGACTGGTGGCACCAGAGCGTCAACGTGGTGGGCAGCTACCACACCCGCTTCGGGCCGCAGCTGAATAACGACGTGTATCTCGAATACGAAGCCTTCGCCAAGAAAGACTGGTTCGATTTCTACGGTTACGTTGACGTGCCGAAGTTCTTCGGCGTGGGCAACACCCCGGACCGCGGCATCTGGGACAAAGGCTCCCCAATGTTTATGGAGATTGAACCGCGCTTCTCCATCGACAAGCTGACCGGCACCGATCTGAGCTTCGGGCCGTTCAAAGAGTGGTATTTCGCCAACAACTACATCTATGATCTGGGCCACAACGCCGACGGCCGTCAAAACACCTGGTACATGGGTCTGGGCACCGATATCGACACCGGCCTGCCGATGAGCCTGTCGATGAACATCTATGCCAAATACCAGTGGGAAAACTACCAGGCTGCCAACGAGAACAGCTGGGACGGTTACCGCTTCAAGGTGAAATACTTCGTGCCGCTGACCCAGGTGTGGGGCGGCAACTTGAGCTACATCGGCTTCACCAACTTCGACTTCGGTTCCGATCTGGGCAAGGACAGCCATTGGGTTGACGGCACCGGCAAACAGGTACGCACCGGCAACTCGATCGCCTCCAGCCATATTTTGGCGCTGAACTACGATCACTGGCACTATTCTTTCGTGGCGCGTTATTTCCATAACGGCGGCCAGTGGCAGGATGGCGCGGATATCGGCACCCCGCAGGGCCCGATCAAGTCTACCGGTTGGGGTTATTACCTCGTGGTCGGCTATAACTTCTGATTTTCCGTGTTATCAGAAACAGAAAACCCCGCCTGGCGGGGTTTTTTTTCGTCATCACTGGGCTTGTTCGACCGGGAGATGCTTCACCGGCATAAACAGCCTGCCTTTGATCACGTGACATTCATTATTTATCCAACTAATGATTTGTTCACGGCTGACGCCTTCCGACTGCGCGTAACGATGAAGATCGCCGTTAAAGTGTCGAGTGATGTATTCCATGAGGGTCATTTGCACGTCTTTTGCTCCTGAACGCCCACCCGTTGCCAGCCTGGCCACCGCGGGAGGTTGAGGTTTCTCAGACAGCGAATGTAAATTATCGGCAACTAAATCTCAACATAAAGCACCAGATTGGGGCGACGGCGGCGGGAAAAAGAATCCCGCACGGAGAGGCGGGAAGTGTTCGCTATTATCATTATGGATGATAAGAATAAGATTTGAGGTGCGACGAAAAAGAGCACGCTAACTCTTTTTTGTTACCTTCCCACGCTAGCGTAAGGCTTATTTTTCTTCAAGAAAAATCTGAGGTAAGTATCGGCATTTTCGAGGCGTTTTGCGTTAAAACAAGATTTTGGCGCGTCTGCCGTCTCGCGCGTCATCATCTCGGAGTTTTCCTTATACTTCGTCCGGGAAAGGCCCGCTATAGTCAAGAGAGTCACCCACGCAGGAATACACAACATGAACAAACGTCGTACGACCCTCACGGTGTTGGCGCTGATCGCGTCGCTGGGGTTGTCATCCGCTCCGGCTCTGGCCGATAAGGGCGGCAATGGTAACGGCAACGGTAATGGCCATGGCAACAGCGGCAATAACGGTAACCATGGCAATAACGGCAATCACGGTAACAAAGGCAATAAAGACCATTATGATAACGGCGTTTATCGTAACGACGACAATCTGATCACCGTCAACCTCTCGCGCGATCGCGCCCGTGCGCTGGCGCACAACTATGGCCTGACCGGCTACCGTTCGTTGCCGCCGGGCATCGCCAAGAATCTGGCGCGCGGTAAACCGCTGCCGCCGGGCATCGCCAAAAAAGTGGTGCCGCGCTCTATGCTGCGTGAGCTGCCGCAGTACCCGGGGTATGAGTGGCGTATCGCCGGCGACGATCTGGTGCTGGTCGCACTCAGCACCGCGATTGTGGCTTCCGTTATCAATGGCGTGTTCGACTAACGCCTGTCGAGCGTTATCGGGCCTCGCTGCGGCGGGGCCTTTTTATTTGCCAGCGCGGGGCGGACGTGGTGAACTTTAGCCCTGACGTTTTCACTGCATCATAAGGGAGGTGCCATGTTCAGGGCGTTATTGATCGCCTGTTGTTTGACCAGTTTTCCGGCGTTGGCGGACGGCGCCGCCGCTCTCGGGGAGCTGGTGAACCAACGGCTGTCGTTGATGAAGGACGTTGCCGGTTACAAGGCCCAGCAGCATTTGCCGATCGAAGACCTGGCGCAGGAGGCGAAGGTGTTGGCCAGCGCGCAGGCGGAGGCGGGGCGTTTGGGGCTTGAGCCCGCGTCGGTGCGGCCTTTTATCGCCGCGCAGATGGACGCCGCCAAGGCGATTCAGTATCGCTATCGCGCCGACTGGCTGGCGAGCCCGGAAACCGGTTGGCAGCCGCGCCCGTTGGCGCAGGTGCGCCCGCAGATTGCGCGGTTGAGCAGCCAGATATTGCAACGGCTGGCGGAGCGGCTGCGCGCCGGCCCGCTTGGCGAGGCGGATCGGGCGGCGTTTATGGCGTCCGTGGATCAGGTGAACCTCAGCGCCGCCGACAAACGGCGGCTGGCGGATGCGCTGCTGGCGGTCAAAACCGGCAGCGCAGGCTGAGCGTCAGTCGCGGCCGACGGTGCTGCGGCGGAAGGTCAGCATCCGGCTGCGGTTGGCGATGAGATCCACGTTGTAACCGCGGAAATAGAGGCAAAAGCGTTTTAACCACGGGCCGTCCTGGCACTCTACCAGCATGCGGCCCTGGCCGAGCGGGCTGAGCGTACCGCTCTGCGCCGCCGGGCCGACGCCGATATGCACCCGATCGCCACGAATTTCAAAGGCGGTGCGATAGTGCGGGTGATACCACAGCCCCTGCACATGCTTCAGGCAGTCGCCGTTGGCCGTGACCGGCAGAAAACGGCGCGCCACATGCCCGACTTCGCCCTCGACCGCTTCGCCGGTCCACTTCAATTTGATTGGCATATGGGCGGACAGCGACACCGCGTACCCGTCCTCGCCCTGATACAGCGGTTCACCGCTGCCCAGATAGGCCAGGTTGCCGTCTTTAACCTCCAGCCAGTGCGGCTCGGCCAGCGTGGCGTAGAGGCCGTCGGGGATCGCCGTGCTGCGCTGCGGCAAAGGTTCGCCCAGCAGCGCCGCCATCACCTGCAAAGCCATACCGAAACTGTCGCAGTCTTCGCGGTTGGCGACCAACGCGACGCCGACCTGGCGATCGGGCGCCAGCAGGAAATAGGTTTTGTAACCGGCGTGGGAACCGCCGTGGCCGAGCAAGCGGCGGCGGCCCAGCGGGGTTTGCGCCAGCCCCAGGCCATAGGCGCTGAGCTGGCCCTGATTGAGGCGGCGCGGGGCGCCGAGTTGCGCCAGCACGCCCTGGCCGGGGCCCTCGTCGGCCAGCAGCGTTTGCAGCCAGCGGGTGAGGGCGTGGAGGCTGCCGGTCAGGCTACCGGAGGCGGAAAGGTGCAGGCCGGCGCTGGCGTGTTGCCAGCCCTGCGGCGCCCGCCAGTAACCCGGCACCAACCCCGGCACCACGTCGAACCAGCTTTCCGGTGCTTGCATCTGCACCTGCAGCGGCCGGGCGATGTGCTGTTGCACCAGTTGGTCGAAATCATACCCTTTGCTGCGCAGCGCGGCCTCCAGCAGCCGATAGCCGGTATTGCTGTAGGCGATCTCGCTGCCGGCTTCGTAGTTCAACTTCTCCAGCCCTTCGACAAACTGCATGACCGGCTGCGCCTCGCTGACGGCGTGCAGCGAGATGCCGAGCAAGCCGAGCGTTTCGCGCACGTCGGGCAGGCCGCCGGTCATGTCCAGCGCCTGGCCGACGGTGACGTCCGCCAGCGCAGGCTGCAGGGTGGGCAGCAGTTCACCCAGGCGCTGATCGAGCCGAATGGCGCGGCCGGTGGCGTTCAGCGCCAGCGCGGCGAAGATATGTTTGGTCACGGAGGCGTAGCGCACCACGCTGTCGACGGTGAAGGGGGTATTCTGCGCCAGATCGGCCAGGCCGGCGCAGGCGGTGGCGCGGAGTTGTTCGGCGTCAAACAGGGTGATGGCGCCGCCGGGTTCGCCACGCCGTTGCCAGCCGGCCAGCAATTGTTCGGCGAGGGCGCCGGCAGCGCGCCAGTTTAACGGTGTTACAGACATAGGGCCTCCAGAGTGATGGTTCGAAACGGGCCAGCTCGGCCACACGCCGCCCGGCGCTGACGATGAGCGCGGGCTTTTCGGCTGATTGTGGCGCAGTGCGTTTTTCGTCGGCCGCTGTTTTGTGCGCTGTTTAGACCAGTCAGTGGGGAATCACGCGAAACTTTGATATAGCGCGCAGATTGCGGCTGACGTTGCGGCTAAAGGCAGGGGGAGAAACAGGCGCTCGGCGGCGCCTGCAGAGGGATCAGTTGAGTTTGGCGGCGCCGTCCAGCAGGCCTTCAATCATCTGCTTGAGCAGGCGCTGCAGCGAGGCGGCGCGCTGCGGTTCGAACGCGTAAGGGTACTGTTCGGACATGTAGTTCACCTGCGCCAGTTCGAGCTGGATCGCATGCTGTTGCTGCTGCGGCTGCCCGTAGGCGCGGGTGATGTAACCGCCCTTGAAGCGGCCGTTCAGCACGTGGGTGTACTGCTGTTGCTGCTCGCAGCAGGCGACCAGCCGATCGCTCAGCGCCTGGGCGCAGCTTTCGCCGCCGTTGGTGCCGAGGTTGAGATCCGGCAGCTGGCCGTCGAATAGCCGCGGGATCACCGAGGCGATGGAGTGTGCGTCGAACAGCAACGCATAGCCGTGCCGCGCTTTGAGGCGTGCCAGTTCGTCCTGCAGCTGCTGATGATAAGGTTGCCAAATCTGCTGCAGATAGCCGGCGCGTTCTGCGTCCGTCGGCGCTTTGCCCGGCAGGAAGCTTGGGCGGCCGTCGAACAGCACGTCGGGATACAGGCCGGTGGTGGCGGTGGTGTACAGCGGCTTGTCGTCCGCTGGGCGGTTCAGATCGATGACGAAGCGCGAATAGTTGCCGACCAGCACGCTGGCGCCCATCGCCCGGGCAAAGTCGTACAGCTGCGGAATGTGCCAGTCGGTATCGGGTAGCGGGCGGGCGTCGTCGGTCAGCCCGGCCTCGACCGCCGGCGTCAGTTGCGTGCCGGCGTGTGGGATGCTGATCAGCAGCGGCAGGCTGCCGCTCTGGAAGCTAAAAGGATCGCGAATGGTCATTGACGTACTTCTCCTCGGAAAATCACCGTACAGGGCAGCTGGCCGCCCAACCAATAAGCCAGTTCCGCCGGCCGCGACAGCGGCCAGTGAACGAAGTCCGCCACCTTGCCGGTTTCCAGCGTGCCGTGGCTGTGTTGCAGCCCCAGCGCTTTGGCGGCGTGGGTGGTAACGCCCGCCAGCGCTTCTTCCGGCGTCAGGCGGAACAGCGTGCAGGCCATGTTGATCATCAGGCGCAGCGACAGCGCCGGCGAGGTGCCGGGGTTGGCGTCGCTGGCGATCGCCATCGCCACGTGGTGCTTGCGGAACAGCTCTACCGGCGGGCACTGGGTTTCGCGCAGCAGGTAATAGGCGCCGGGCAGCAGCACCGCCACGGTGCCGGCATCGCCCATGGCGCGGGCATCTTGTTCGGTGGCGTATTCGAGATGGTCGGCGGAGAGCGCGTGATGGCGCGCCGCCAGCGTGCTGCCGCCGAGGGCGGAGAGCTGCTCGGCGTGCAGCTTGACCGGCAGCCCGGCGGCCTCGGCGGCGGCGAAGACCCGTTCCACCTGCGCCGGTGAGAACGCCAGATGTTCGCAGAAGGCGTCAACCGCATCCGCCAGCCCGGCGGCGGCCGCCTGCGGAATGATGGTATCGCAGACCAGATTGATGTAGTCGTCGGTGCGGTTGGTGTATTCCGGCGGCAGCGCATGGGCCGCCAGACAGGTGGTTTTCACCTCGACCGGCAGCAGCTCGCCCAACTTGCGCGCCACCCGCAGCATCTTCAGTTCGCTCTCCGGGCTGAGGCCGTAACCGGATTTGATCTCCACGCAGGTGACGCCTTCCGCCAGCAGCGGCCGCAGGCGGAACAGCGCCTGCTCCAGCAGCAGCGCCTCGTCGGCCTCGCGGGTGGCTTTCACGGTGGAAATGATGCCGCCGCCCTGCGCGGCGATGTCGGCGTAGCTCACGCCGTTCAGCCGCTGTTCGAACTCGCCGCTGCGGTTGCCGCCGAACACCAGGTGCGTGTGACAGTCAACAAAGCCGGGGGTAATGATGCCGCCGTCGAATTTCACCGTTTCGTCAGCGATCAGGCCGGGCGGCAGCGCCGCATGTTCGCCAATCCAGACGATCTTGCCGTCGCGTACGGCGATCGCGCCGTCGGTCAGGGTGTGATAGTTGCCGTCGCGCATGGTGACGATATCGGCGCCGTGCCACAGGCTGTCACAGTGAATCTCAGACGTCATTGCTTTCCTCCGCCGGAGCCGCAGCTCCCACATGGTTGTATATACAATTAAAAACAACCTAACGCATTCACCGGGATGTCACAAGAGGCGGGAGAGATTTTGTTATCAGGATGTGATCGACAGCGGAGATGCGGGCGCAGGGCGCGCCCGCCGGGAATCAGACTTCGCTGGTGAAGCGGCCGAACAGTTGATAACGGCTGCCGGGGTACAGCAGCCGGGCCGAGGTCACCACGGTTTTGCCGGACCAGGTGCGGCGATGAATCAGCAGGCCGGGTTCGTGGTCTTCCAGCTGCAGCAGCTCGCGCTCGCGCCGGGTAGGGATCACCGCTTCGACGATGTGTTCGCCGGCGGTCAGCGGCGCGGCCTGCGTCAGATAGGTGTAAGGCGTGACGCGGTCGAAATCCTGCTTCAGGTAATCCGGCGCCACCAGCGGGTTGACGCAGCGGTCTTCCACCTGCACCGGCACATCGTTTTCGTAATGCACGATCTGCGAGTAGAACAGCCGTTGGCCGGGCTGAATGCCCAATGCCGTCGCTTCTTCTTCGCTGGCCGCTCGGGCCTTCAGCTCGAGGATCTTGCTGCTGTGGCGATGGCCGCGCGCGGCGATCTCATCGGCGATGTTGTGCACTTCCAGCAGCGCGGTATGCGCTTTGGCTTCGGCGACGAAGGTGCCGACGCCCTGCATGCGAATCAAAAAACCTTCGCTGGTCAGCTCGCGCAGCGCGCGGTTGATGGTCATGCGGCTGACGCCCAGTTCCGCCACCAGTTCACTTTCGGAGGGCACGCGCTGGTGCGGTTGCCAATGCCCCGCACGGATTTGATTCACGATCGCCTGTTTGACCCGTTGGTAGATCGGGGCGGGGGCATCGCTCATTGCAGCCGCCAGTTGTAACACGGTCTGTTGTTCAGCCACGACGTTAACCTCGTCAAATAAAAAAATAATAACACCAGTTTACTGTTGATGTCGGCGTATGTATATGTATATACAACTAGTGGCCGTCGCGCCAGAAACTTGCCGGCGACAGCCAAAAATTCCTGAATGCGCGCCATCGCCGCGCCTCATTCGCCGTTACACCAACAGTGGAATACTGCCATGCCTGCTTATTTTGCCCCACGCGCTTTGCTCCCTGAGGGCTGGGCGCATAACGTCCGGCTGGACGTCGATGCGCAAGGTTATCTGACTCAAGTTACCGCCGACGCTGAACCGCAAGGCTGCATCCGGCTGCACGGCGATGCGGTGCCGGGCATGCCGAACCTGCACTCCCACGCTTTCCAGCGCGCGATGGCCGGGCTGGCGGAAGTGGCGGGCAACCCGCAGGACAGCTTCTGGACCTGGCGCGATCTGATGTACCGCCTGGTGCAGCGCCTGACGCCGGAGCAGGTGGAGGTGGTCGCCCGTCAACTGTATATCGAAATGCTCAAGGGCGGATACACCCAGGTGGCCGAATTCCACTACCTGCATCACGACGCCGACGGTAAGCCTTACGCCGATCGCGGTGAAATGACCGGCCGCCTCAGCGAGGCCGCGCATCAGGCCGGCATCGGCATGACGATGCTGCCGGTGCTGTACAGCTATGCCGGTTTCGGCGCGCAGCCGGCGCAGCCGGGGCAGAAACGTTTTATCCAGGATACCGAAAGCTATCTGCACCAGCAGCAGGTGATTGCCCGCCAGCTGGCGGATCGTCCGTTGCAGAATCAGGGGCTGTGCTTCCATTCGCTGCGTGCGGTGGAGCTGGGCCAGATGCAGCAGATTTTGGCCGCGTCGGATCGCACTTTGCCGGTGCATATTCATATCGCCGAGCAGCAAAAAGAGGTGAACGACTGCCTGGCGTGGAGCGGGCAGCGCCCGGTGGCCTGGCTGTATGACCATCTGCCGGTCGATCAGCGCTGGTGTCTGGTGCATGCCACCCATCTGGATCGCGATGAGCTGGAAGCGCTGGCGCGCAGCCGCGCGGTGGCCGGCCTGTGCCTGACCACCGAAGCCAACCTCGGCGACGGCATTTTCCCCGGCGACGCTTACCTGCAGCAGCAGGGGCGCTGGGGCATCGGTTCCGACAGCCACGTTTCGCTCAACGTGGTGGAAGAGCTGCGCTGGTTCGAATACGGCCAGCGGCTGCGCGATCAGCGCCGCAACCGTCTGACGACGCCGGAACAGTCGGCGGTGGGCGATGTGCTGTACCTGCAGGCGCTGCAGGGCGGCGCGCAGGCGTGCGGTGCGCCGATCGGCCGGTTGCAGAGCGGCTATCGCGCCGACTGGCTGGTGCTGGACGGCGACGACCCGTATCTGGCGGCGGCGCCGGACGCCTCGATCCTCAACCGCTGGCTGTTCGCCGGCGGCAAAGAGCAAATTCGCGACGTGTTCGTCGGCGGCCGGCAGGTGATCGAGCAGGGGCGGCACGCGCTGCAGCAGCAGAGCAGCGCCGAGTTCCTGCAGGTGTTGAAAACCTTTCAGCAGGAGGCGTAATGAGCCTGACCCGTTTTAGCTTCGCCGCGCTGCCGGTCAGCCCGTGGCGCAACGGCGGTGGGGAAACCCGTGAAATCGTCAGCTGGCCACCGGGCGCGCAGGATTTTGACTGGCGCGCCAGCATCGCTACCATCGCGCAGGACGGGCCGTTTTCCGCCTTTACGGGCATCGACCGCTCGATCACTTTGCTGGAAGGCGACGGCGTGCGGCTGTTCAGCGCCGGGCATATCGACCATCAATTGGCTCGCGTCGGGGAACCGTTCGCGTTCTCCGGCGACGTGGCGCTGGAAGCGACGCTGCTGGGCGGCGCCAGTCAGGATTTCAACATCATGACGCGCCGTAGCCGACAGGCGGCCGAGGTGCGGCGCAGCACGGCACCCGTCACCCTGCCATCCCACCAGGCGGGCGTGCTGTATGTGCTGAGCGGGGTCTGGTCGCTGCCGGGGGGCGGCGAACTGCGGGCGCGCGAGGGCGTCTGGTGGGCGGCGCAGGCGGCGGGCGGTGAAGTGGCGCCGCTGACGGCCGACGGCGCTCTCCTGTGGGCGAACATCACAGCCTGCTAACGCAGAGTAGAGTCCTGCGCCAGGTTATGGGATTATTCACTTTTTCCCATTAATCATCATAAAGAAGGGCGCATGGCTTCGCTGAAAGACGTCGCAAAACTTGCCGGAGTCTCGTTGATGACGGTGTCCCGCGCCATCAATGAACCCGGCAAGCTGCGGCCGGAAACCTACCGCCGCGTCAAACAGGCTATCGACCAGTTGGACTACGTGCCGGATCTGTCGGCGCGGCGTATTCGCGGTGACGGAAATCGCGTACAGACGCTCGGCGTGCTGGCGCTGGACACCGCCACGACGCCGTTCTCGGTGGAAATGATCCTGTCGATTGAGAAAACCGCGCGCGAGCGAGGCTGGAACAGCTTCGTCGTCAACCTGTTTGCCGACGACAACGCCGAACAGACCGTCGATCTGCTGCTGGCGCATCGTCCGGATGGGGTGATCTTCACCACGATGGGGCTGCGCGAGGTGACATTGCCGGCCAAACTGTTGGACAAAAAGCTGGTGCTGGCCAACTGCGTCAGCCCGGCGCATTCGATCGCCAGCTACATTCCTGATGATGAGCAAGGGCAGTATGACGCCACGCGCGCGCTGATCGCCAAAGGCTATCGCGCGCCACTGTGCATTCATTTACCGGCGGATACGCTGGCGGCGGGCCTGCGCCGCCGCGGTCTGGAACGCGCCTGGCGCGAAGCGGGGCGCGATGTTGAACAGCTGCGGCAGTATCATCTCGATCTGAGCGGCGGCGACCAAAGCTATCGCGACTGCGTCGCGCTGCTGGAGCGGCATTTCTCTGCAGGCAGGCGCGATTGCGATGTCGTGGTGTGCGGGAACGATCGGATAGCCTTTCTGGTGTATCAGGTATTGCTGGCACAAGGATGGCGGATACCGCAACAGGTAGCGGTGCTGGGTTACGACAATATGGTCGGCACCGGCGAGCTGTTCCTGCCGGCATTGACGACGGTGCAGCTGCCGCATTATGAGCTGGGTCGCCTTGCGGCGCTGCATGTGATTGAGCAGCGGGAGCAGCGTGAGACGGTGAAAGTGCCTTGCCCGCTGTTGGAGCGTGGTTCGCTGTAAGCGCACCGGGTGCGTCGCTGCGCGCCCAGTGCTCATTCCCATTATCCCCAGAGGCTTGCCAACTGCCATCCCATGATGGGCTCAAACTGTGCCCGGCCGCCTTCGGCGAACAGGCGGAGGCGGCGATCGCCCGCCGTCGGATAAATTCGGCTGGTCAGGCAGGCCTGCCCCTGATTGACGAAGATCTCCAGCGATGAGCGGTCAATGAAGATCCGTAGCGACAGGCTGTCACCTTCTGGCAGCGGCACGCTGCGGCAAGTGCACAGGGCGGGGTTTTCATGAAAACGTTCCAGCACCAGCCGGTGCGCCTGATTGTCGACGAACAGCCGCGCCGCACTCCCGATGGCCAGCCCGTAGCGCTCGGCGTCGTTGTCGGCCGGTCTCAACGTCAGGGTGAGTTCCTGCACGTCGTCCGCCAGCGGCAGATGCTGATTGGTCAGCGTCTGTGCCAAAAAGTTGTGCGATTCTCGGCGCAGCGCCGTTAGTTCACGCGCCGGGTTCATGCGGACGCTGCCGTCGGCGGCCAGCGTTAGCTCACGCGGCAGGGTGAGGGCGCCGGCCCAACGGTGCGCTTTGCTGGGCATTGGGGATTCCCACATATCCATCCAGGCAAACAGCAGCCGACGGCCGTCGGCGGCGGTGAAGGTCTGCGGCGCATAGAAATCGTGGCCGGCATCCAGCTCGCAGAAGGGTTGGGTCACCCTAAAGTCGCTGTCCGGCCGCCAGTGGCCGAGCAGATAGCCGCTCTGGAAGCGATTGCGGTAGCGGTAGCCCTGTGCCACCAGCCCCTGCGGCGAGAACAACAACAGGTGTTGTTCCCCCAGCGGGAAGAAATCCGGGCATTCCCACATATACCCTTGATGCGCCGCCTGCGCGCCGGCCAGCACCCGATCGAAGCGCCAGGCGCGCAGATCTGCAGAACGGTACAGGCGCACCTGGCCCAGGCCGTTTTCTTTGGCACCGACCACCAGCCACCATTCGCCGTTCTCGCGCCAGACTTTCGGATCGCGGAAATGCTGAATGCCGTCCGGCGCGGCCAGCACCGGCCCGTGCTTGACGAAGCGTATGCCGTCTTCGCTGGTGGCCAGACATTGCACTTCCCGCACCTGGCTGTCGTCGCCGGGCTCGCCCAGCCACACGTGGCCGGTGTAAATCAGCGTCAGCACGCCGTTGTCATCCACGGCGCAGCCGGAAAAGCAACCGTCTTTGTCATAGGGCGCATCGGGCGCCAGGGCGATGGGCTGGTGCTGCCAGCGGATCAGATCGCGGCTGGTCGCGTGCCCCCAGTGCATGGGGCCCCAGTGCTCGCTATAGGGGTGATGCTGGAAGAAGGCATGATAGACGCCGTCAATACAGATCAGCCCGTTGGGATCGTTGATCCAGCCGGCGGGCGGCGCGAGATGGAACTGCGGGTAGTATTCGTCTCGGCGTTCTGCGCGCAGGGCTTCGACCGCATGGTCGGCTTGAGCTAAGGCAGTGTTCATTGGACAGACTCACTTGATTTAATGGCGGATTGAAAGGGGGCTGCGCTGGCGGAACGTTCGCCGCGCAGCAGGAAACAGGAGACAAGCGTCGTGGCGGCGACCGCGCACCCCATCAGCAGATAGGTGTCGGCAAAGCCGATGCGGTCATAACCGTAGCCCGCCAGCGGCGACAGGAAGCTGGCCATCACCTGGGTGATGAACTGAAAGCCCACCAGGTAAAGCGTTGAGGAGAGGCGACTGTCGAAGCGGCTGGCGATGTATTTGAAGATAGCGATCAGCAGGATCGGCAACTCTACGGCGTGCAGCAGTTTCATGGCGGAGATCATTAATGCGCCGCTGACCAAGCCTGAGCCGAACATGCGCAGCGCCATCACGCCACCGGCCAGCAGCAGCCCCTGTTTGGCGCCGATGCGGTTCACCAGCAGCGGCGCCAGGAACATGCCGCCGGCTTCGAGGAAGACCTGCAGCGAGTTGAGGAAGCCGTACATCTCGTTTCCCTGTTCGCGAGAAGCGAACTGCGAGGCGAAGTAGACCGAAAATTGCTGATCGAAAACGTTGTACACGCTGATACCGAGCACAAACACCACCAGCGCCCAGAAGCCCGGCATACGCAGCAGCGCCAGCGCATCCTGCAGCCGCAGATTTTCCGGTTTGCCGAACGCCAGGCCGGCCATGGCGTTCGGCTTCAGCTCGCGCACCTGGCTGAGCAGCAACAGGAATACCACGGCGGCGGCGGAGGCCAGCCAGAAATTGATGTTCGGATCGATATTGAAGATAAAACCGGCCAAAAAGGTGGCGCTGGCCCAGCCGAGCGATCCCCACATGCGGGCGCGGCCGAATTCGAAACCGCTGATGCGGCTGACTCGCTCGGTATAAGATTCCAGCGCGCCGATGCCGGCGAAGAAGGTGGCGCCGATAAATACCCCGCCGACCAGCGCGCCGAGCGGCAGGCTGCTGGCCAGCAGCGGGGCGTAAACGTAGATAAAGAACGGGCCGGTCAGCAGCAGCATTACGCCGAGAAACTGCAGCAGGTGCTTGCGCAGCCCAAGTTTGTCCTGAATAAACCCGTACAGTGGCTGTGCGCACAGCGCCACCAACGAGATAGCGGAGAAGATCAGGCCGGTCTCGGCGCCTTTCAGGCCGATCTTCTGATTCAGCCACAGTGAGATCAGCGAAAAGCTGGAAGACCAGGTGAAGAAAAAGAAGAACAGCAGGCCGCTGAGCAGCACGTAATATTTTTTAGTTTCGCGGTTCATGGGTAGGGCCCCGGTGAGTGAAGTTAGCTCTATTGTTAACGTTAACTCGCAAGGGGATGAAGCCAGCAGATATCACGCGTGCGATGTTAATCACAAAAGTTAACGTTAACATTTTGGCGTTGTGATCGAGGTCACGAGTTGGCAAGGGGGCGATGTGCCCCCGGAGGATTAACGTTCGTTCAGCGAGCGCAGATGGTCGTCGCGGCGCAGCGTCATCAGCGCAAACAGGCTGACCACCGAGGTGGCGACCACGTAGTAGGCGGGAATGTCGATATTACCGGTCTGTTTGATGAGGCCGGTGATAATCAGCCCGGCCGAGCCGGAAAACACCGCATTGGACAGCGAGTAAGCCAGCCCCAAGCCGGTATAGCGCACCCGGGTCGGGAACATCTCTGCCAGCATCGCCGGGCCGGGGCCGGCCAGCAGGCCGACTACGGCGCCGGCGATCATGACCGCCAGCCCTTTGGCCCACAGTGAACTCTGCGCATCCTGCAACAGGTGCAGCAGCGGGAAGGTGAACAGGATCACCGCCGCCACCGCCGTCAGCATCACCGTTTTACGCCCCAGTTTGTCGCTGATGATGCCCGCCGGCAGAATGGTCAGGGCGAAGCCGACGTTGGCCAGCACCGTCGCCACCAGCGCCTGCTGGAAGGTGGCGTGCAATGAAGTTTGCAAATAGGAAGGCATCACCACCAGGAAGGTATAGCCGGCGGCCGACCAGCCCATCATGCGGCCGATGCCGATCAGAATGGTTTTCACCACGCCGCCCAGCTTCGCTTCCGGCGGCGCTGCGGCGTGTTCCGCATGTTGCTGCGCCTGGGTGAACGTGGGCGTTTCCTCGAGTTTGAGCCGCAGCCACAGCGCCACGGCGCCCATCGGCAGCGCCAGCAGGAAGGGAATACGCCAGCCCCAGTCATGCAGCTGCTGCGCGCTGAGCAGCGCGGCCAGCAGCGCCACCAGCCCAGCGCCGGCCAGCAGGCCGAGCGCGACGGTCAGCGACTGCCAGGCGCCGAACAGCCCACGCTTGCCCTTCGGGGCGAACTCGGTCATCAGCGACACGGCGCCGCCGAATTCGCCGCCGGCGAACAGCCCCTGAAACATGCGCAGCAGCGTCAGCAGCAGCGGGGCGGCGACGCCGATCGAGGCATAGGTCGGCATGACGCCGATCAGCGCGGTGGCCAGCGTCATCAGCAGCAGAACCGCAATCAGCGTCGGGCGACGGCCGATGCGATCGCCGATGCGGCCGAAGATCACCGCGCCGATCGGCCGACAGAAGAACGCCAGCGCGAAGGCGGCGTAGGTGAGGATCAGGCTGGTGATTTCGTTTTCACCCTGCAGCGTGAAAAAATTGGCGGCGATAACGGTGGCCAGGAACCCGTACACCCCGAACTCATACCATTCGATAAAGTTGCCGACCGAGCCGGCCAGCAACGCCTGACGCGAGCGGCGCGCGTCGAGAGTCTGTTGATTCATCCCCGTTCCCATACTTTTGAATTATTGTTCGTCAGTTCTAAATTTATACGACAAAACAATCAATTGATTTCAGCGGGAACTGTGAGGCGTTCAGCGCATGCCGTCGATACGCCACCATTCGGGGCAAACATCGGCGAATGCATGTGAGGTCGGGCACAGCTCCGGCAGATCGGCCCGATCGAAGCTGCCGGTGGCCAGTGCCACCGTCGGCTCGTCGTCGATCGCCCCCAGCGTGCTGCCGCAGCGTGGGCAAAAGGCGCGGCTGGAATAGGGTGAAGAACGGTATAGGGCCGGCATGCCACCCGGGCCGTTCCACTCGATGGCCTGACGCGGAAATTCGACCCAACAGAGCGTCGGCGCGCCGGAGTGGCGGCGGCAAAAATCGCAGGAACAGCTGTGCGGATTGCCAGGCAGGCCGCGTGCCTGAAAGCGAATATGCCCGCACAGGCAGCCGCCGCTATAGCTGGGGTTTTCCATGAGTTCTCCGTCATAAACGCGGGAATGGCGATGAAAATCACTATAGCGGCATCGCGAAAAATTAACAGGTCTCCGCTGACGCATTACCAGAGCAACGGTGCAGGTTCGCGGCCGTTTTCGGCGTAGTACAGCGACGGCAGGAACTGCGCCAGATAGCTGAACTCGTTGTAGCAGTGGCGCATCAGGTTAAAGCCGATGTCGTCCGGCAGCTCGTCGTGGGCGTTGGCGCAGGCTTTGCCCAGCAGGAAGCGGCTGCGCAGCACGCAGCCATAGGGCGTGTCGCGCACCAGGTGCAGCATCTCGCCGTCGCAGGGATCGCCGTTGTCATCCAGCGCCACCTGGTCACCGAAGCCGATGCGCGCGCAAACGGCGGCGGAGAGCGCCTGCGCGTCGCGCGCCTGGCGCAGAGGCTGCGGCGCGAAGAAATCCTCGGCGGCGTGAAACTTGAGGCGTGCCGCGACCGGCGGCAGCTCCGCCAACCACTCGACCGCTTCGATGCTGGCGCCGACGTAGTTTTCCCCCTTTTTCCAGTGGCGATCCCAGCCGCGGTGTTCGACGTGATCGTGCGGGTGCCACCAGTTGATATGCTGAGTCGTTTCGAAGAAGGTGAACCACCAGTCCAGCATGCGCCCTTTGCAGCCGTGCAGGTCGGTGCGAACCGCCACGGTCAGCAGGCCGTCGGCGCTGCGGCTTAGCCCCATCTCCAGCCGCAGCGGTTCGGGCCTGAGCAACTCGTTGATATCGTTAACGCCCCACGGCGCCAGTAGGGAGGGATGTGTCATAATGGGTTCCTTTTTTATTTTGGAAACGAATTTCGTTTCCAAAATAAGGCTATGCCGCTATGCTGAGTCTGTCAACGCTTATGAGGAATAAATATGGCAAACCCGAATGAAGAACCGCTGCGTGCTCGCGGCCGGCCGGCCACGCCGGAAACGGCGCTGCGCGCGGCGCTGGTTCAGGCGACGTTGGCACTGCTGATCGACGGTGGCTATGCCGCGGCGACGGTGGATGCGGTGGCGAAACGCGCCGGGGTGGCTAAAAAAACCCTGTATCGCTTTGCCGCCAACCGCGACGAACTGGTGGCGCAGGCGGTAAGCGGTTGGACCGAGGCGTTTCAGCCGGCCTTCGCCCAGGATGCCGGGCAGCGGGCGGCGGTTGCGCCGTTGTTGGAAAAAGGGCTGCAGGCCATCGCGCAGCAGGTGCTGAGTGCGGAAGCGGTGGGCATGTTCCGGCTGCTGCAAAGCGAATTTCCGGGGCGCGAGGGGCTGCTGGACAGCTACCAGCGCAACGGTATTCAGCGCGGCCGGGCGACGGTGGCGGACTGGCTGCAGCGCCAGCAGCAGTGCGGGTGGCTGCGTGAGCGCGACTGGGCGCAAACCAGCGACCTGCTGTTGGCGATGACCATCGCCGAACCGCTGCGGCAGATGACGTTGGGGCTGTTGTCGCCGGGCAGCGCGATCGACGAGCGCATCGCGGCGGCGGTGGCGCTGGTGATGCCGGGTTTGCTGGAAGAGGAGTGAAAACAAAAAAGGGCCGACGAATCGGCCCTTGAGCGGGGGAATGCCGTTACCGTTTAGGCCCGGCGTTCACCAGTTTTTCGCCCGCCGGGGTGACGGTATATTTGGCGAAGTTATCGATAAAGCGCTGCGCCAGATCCTGCGCCTTCTCCTGCCACAGCGATTCGTCGGCATAGGTTTTGCGCGGATCGAGAATCGACGGATCGACGCCCGGCAGCGCGGTCGGCACTGCCAGCCCGAAGATCGGCAGCGTGAATGTCTCGGCCTGCTCAATGTCGCCATTTAGAATGGCGTCGATGATGCCGCGCGTGTCTTTGATCGAGATACGTTTGCCGCTGCCGTTCCAGCCGGTGTTGACCAGGTAAGCCTGGGCGCCGGCGGCCTCCATGCGTTTCACCAGCACTTCGGCATACTGCGTCGGGTGCAGCGTCAGGAACGCGGCGCCGAAGCAGGCGGAGAAGGTCGGCGTCGGCGCGGTGATGCCGCGCTCGGTGCCGGCCAGCTTGGCGGTGAAGCCGGACAGGAAGTGGTACTGGGTCTGCTCAGGCGTCAGGCGCGATACCGGCGGCAGTACGCCGAAGGCGTCGGCGGTCAGGAAGATGATCTTGCGCGCATGGCCGGCTTTGGACACCGGTTTGACGATGTTCTCGATGTGATAAATCGGATAGGAGACGCGGGTGTTCTCGGTTTTGCTGGCGTCGTCGAAGTCGATGCTGCCGTCGGCCAGCACGGTGACGTTTTCCAGCAGCGCATCGCGGCGGATCGCCTGATAGATTTCCGGCTCCGCCTGCGGCGACAGCTTGATGGTCTTGGCGTAGCAGCCGCCTTCGAAGTTGAACACGCCGTCGTCGTCCCAGCCGTGCTCGTCATCGCCGATCAGCTGGCGCTTCGGATCGGTGGAGAGGGTGGTTTTGCCGGTGCCGGACAGGCCGAAGAACACCGCCACGTCGCCTTGTTCGCCGACGTTGGCCGAGCAGTGCATCGAGGCGATGCCCTTCAGCGGCAGCAGGTAGTTCATGATCGAGAACAGGCCTTTCTTCATCTCGCCGCCGTACCAGGTGCCGCCGATCAGCTGCATGCGCTCCGTCAGGTTGAAGGCGACGAAGTTCTCCGAATGCAGCCCTTGCTGCTGCCAGTCCGGGTTGGTGCATTTGGCGCCGTTCATCACCACGAAGTCCGGCTCGAAGTCTGCCAGTTCGGCGTCGTTCGGGCGGATAAACATGTTTTTCACGAAGTGCGCCTGCCAGGCCACCTCGGTGATGAAGCGCACTTTCAGGCGCGTGTCGGCGTTGGCGCCGCAGAACGCGTCCACCACGAACAAACGCTTGCCGGAGAGCTGGTTGCCCACCAGCGTTTTCAGATGCTGCCAGACTTCCGGGGAGAGCGGCTGGTTGTCGTTCTTGCCGGTGCCGTTGTCCGACCACCAGACGGTATCGCGCGTGGTGTCGTCGCGCACGATGTATTTGTCCTTCGGCGAACGGCCGGTGAATTCACCGGTTGCGACGTTGACCGCGCCCAGCTGGGTGAGGGTGCCGCGTTCCAGCGGCGGCAGGTCGGCGCGGGTCTCTTCGGCGAACAGTAATTCATAGCTGGGGTTATAGACGACGTCGGCGGCCTGATGAATGCCGTAGCGAGCGAGGGTTTGTGGGGTAACAGCGCGTGAAGACATATTCTACTTCCTTATGAGTCATATTATGCCTCTTTCCCGTGCGGTGCCGCGCGCAGGATTAAGGTTCGGATCAAGCTGACCGGATTCAGCTAATGCGTTTCCGGTTCTTTATTAATAAAGCAGGGGGCTTTTTCGCCCTCCTATAGCATAGCAGCGAATTTAAACTCGATTACTTTAATTACAAAATGCTGACGATAATTAATTAAAACTAACCTTGGTGGAGGGTCACAATATTGAATTCCGCCGGCGTAATTTAGTTTTGCATTTTTATTTTTTATCATATCGTCAGAACTGTCTACTGTTTTATTTCTTATTAGAAAAAGCGAAATCCACAATAGGATTTTTCGTAATCATTTGTTTTTGCTTGGCTATGGCAAGACCGTTGCGCCAGGTGAATCTAACCGTACTGTACGCTTGTCAGCAGGGTGAATAATGAAACAGATAAATGCAGAACTGGCCTGTGATAAAAATACGGCATCGTCCGAATCCTCAGGATTAATTAATCAACTTCGTCAAATAGATATCGGTGCGGTACCGATCGCGCTGTTTATCACGATTTGCGCGATCGTGGCGATTTCCGCCTATGCCAACTTCCTGCCGAAGAATATGATCGGCGGCCTGGCGGTGATAATGACGCTGGGCTTTGCGCTGGCGCAGTTGGGAAAAAGCATTCCCGTGCTGCGCGATATCGGCGGGCCGGCCATTCTGTGTTTGATGGTGCCGTCGGTGCTGGTCTATTTCAATGTCTTCCAGCCTAACGTCATGGGCACCGTCCATCTGCTGATGAAAGACGCCAACCTGCTGTATTTCGTCATCGCCAGTCTGGTGGTCGGCAGCATTCTCGGCATGAATCGGGTGATCCTGATCCAGGGGATGATTCGCATGTTCGTGCCCTTGGTGGTCGGTACGGTGACGGCGGTGATCACCGGGCTGCTGGTGGGCAAGCTGTTCGGTTTTACCTTCTATCACACCTTCTTCTTCATCATCGTGCCGATCATCGGCGGCGGCATCGGCGAGGGGATTTTACCGCTGTCGCTGGCCTATTCGGCGATCCTGGGAGCGACGCCGGACGTCTACGTCGCGCAGCTGGCGCCGGCGGCGGTGCTGGGCAATATCTTCGCCATCGTGACCGCCGGGATCCTGGCTCGCATCGGCATGCAGCGCAAGGCACTGAGCGGCGACGGCATGCTGATCCGCTCGGCGCAGGAGAACGCGATGTTCGCCATCAAGGAGCAAAGCGGCAACGTCGATTTCCAACTGATGGGCGGCGGTCTGCTGGTGATCTGCGCCTTCTTTATCGTCGGTGGCCTGTTCGAACACATCGTGCATATTCCCGGCCCGGTGCTGATGATCCTGTTCGCGGTGTTGTGCAAGTACTGCCGGGTGATCCCGGCCTCGATGGAAACCGGCGCGCACAGTTTCTATAAGTTCGTCTCCACGGCGCTGGTGTGGCCGCTGATGATCGGTTTGGGCATGCTGTACGTGCCGCTGGAAAGCGTGGTGGCGGTGTTCTCGGTCGGTTATGTGGTGGTCTGCGGCTCGGTGGTGCTGTCGATGGGGCTGGTCAGTTTCCTGATTGCGCCTTACCTGAAGATGTTCCCGGTGGAAGCGGCGATCGTCACCTGTTGCCACAGCGGCCTGGGCGGCACCGGTGACGTGGCGATCCTGTCGGCGTCGAACCGTATGGGGCTAATGCCGTTCGCCCAAATCGCCACGCGCATCGGCGGCGCTTCCACGGTCATCGGCGCGACGCTGCTGCTCGGTTGGTTAGTCTGAGTCCAGAATTTCTTATGGATAGCCGGGGTTGGATTGCCCCGGTTTTTTTATGCGTTTCTTCCGCTTATCGTGATAATGCTGATGATTACCTTGAAAATCATTCGTATGGCGCAAATGCATAGTCGTACTTTATCTAAGAAAATTCTGTACTCGGCGAAAATGTGTCTATTCTTTTCTCTTAAGGGATTATCGTTCTCATTCAGAGTGCCGAGGGAAGGCGCCACCGCATTACCGATATCCCCGTATTGATTCAACACCGGACCGCTGCCGTTCAGGCAATCCGCCAGTTGGGGCATCCCCCCGATTGAATTGACGAATATGGAGATAAGGTTATGTCATCAAGCAATGCTTCCGTTAAGGCCGAAGGCGTATTAGCCCTGCTGGGCGCTTATAAACCCGATGAAGACGACAGCATTACCGTGCTTCATCCGTCGAAAACGTTCGAAAACGCCGGCCTGGAGCTGGTGCGCGGCGATCGCAGTTGGCACGACAAGGGCGTGACCGACACGCCGGTCTCCCTGACCTTCAGCTTCTGGGAAAAGGCGCCGGGCAACATGTCGAGCATGGGCATCAGCGGCTTCAGCAGCTTTAACGCCGAACAGCGCGAGCAGGCCAAACTGTCGTTGCAGTCATGGTCCGACGTGGCCAACGTCACCTTTACCGAAACCAGCAACACCGCCGCCGCCAACATCAAATTCGGCCTGTTCGACTACAGCTCGCGCGGCTCCTATGCCTTTGCGTATAACCCGGATACCTCGCCTTCGGTTGCCGGGCAAACCTGGTATAACGCCAAGAACCACACCTTCGTCAACAACCAGATCCATGAGAACGAGTACGGTCGCCAGACCTTCACCCATGAAATCGGCCATGCGCTGGGGCTGCAGCATCCGGGCGACTATAACGCCGCGCCGGGCGTCAGCATCACCTACGGCAAGGACGCAACCTATTTCGAGGACAGCCGCGCCCACAGCGTGATGAGCTATTTCAGCGAAAGCAACACCGGGCAGGACTTTAAAGGCGCGTACTCTTCCGGGCCGCTGCTCAACGACATTACGGCGATCCAGCATTTCTACGGCGCCAACATGAACACCCGCACCGGCGATACGATCTACGGCTTCAATTCCAATACCGATCGCGACTTCCTCACCGCCACCGGCGCGCAGGACAAGATTATTTTCACCGCCTGGGATGCCGGCGGTAACGACACCTTCGACTTCTCCGGCTTTGGCCAGAATCAGCGCATCAACCTGAATGAAAAAGCGTTCTCGGACGTTGGCGGCCTGAAAGGCAACGTGTCCATCGCCGCAGGCGTAACGATTGAAAATGCCATCGGCGGATCGGGCAACGATGTGCTGGTGGGCAACGCCGCCGACAACGTGCTCAAGGGCGGCGCGGGCGATGATGTGCTGTATGGCGGCAAAGGGGCGGATCAGCTGTGGGGCGGCGCCGGCAAGGACACCTTCGTCTATTTCGCGGCGGATGAATCGACGGCGGCGGCACCGGATTGGATCCGCGACTTCGTGCGCGGTGAAGACAAGATCGATCTGACGCTGTTCAACACCGGCAGCGCGGACGGCATTCGCTTCGTCGATCAGTTCAGCGGCAAGGCGGGTGAAGCGAAGTTGAGCTATGACGCGCAAAGTCACGTCAGCGACGTGGCGATCAACCTGGGCGGCGCTTTTGGCGCCAGCGATTTTCTGGTGAAAGTGGTGGGGCAGCCGCTGGATGCCGGCGATTTCGTGTTGGCGTAATGTTGGCAACAAAAATAGGGCGTTTTGGGCAAAAACCCGACAATTCCTATTAATTCCGTCATATTAGCGTGACATAGTAGCGCGCAGAAGGCCGGGCTTGCATACCTCGGGCTTCTGTCGGATCGCCAACCTTTTCGGTTGGCGATTCATTTTCCGCCTTTCAACATGTTGATGGCGGCGCCGAGCAGGATGCGCCGTTCGATATCGTTGCTGTCCGCCAGCTGCCGCGCCAGATGTTTTTCCAGCGTTTCCACCGACAGCGCTTCGCCACGATGGCGCAGCTGCATCACGCCGTCGCCGATCAGGCGTGCGACCTCATCCCATACGGGTTTAATCTCCTGTTCCGAGAACGTCATGGCCTACCTCGGCTGGTTGATTTTTGCCCAATGTAGCAGCTGAACTGCGGCTTCGCTACCGGCCACCCAAAACAGGAAGCATAAAAAACAAGCCATCAGTATTTCTTCTGGTTTTTACGCTCAATACTGGCGGTGTCGAAAAGCAGGAGAAAACATCATGAACTGGGTCGAAACCTTGGCGGAGTACTACCGCCTCAGCCGCACGGGTGAAACGCAACATTGGCTGTGCCGCCGCTGGTTGCCACAAGGGGAAGCGCGTCTGGCCTATTTGCGGGAGTTGCTGGAGCCGACCGCGCCAGGGCGGCGGTGAGCACGACGCCGGCGCCGGTTCGCGAGATTAACCGAAGGCGATTGCCGCCCAACGCAACAGCAGCAACGCCAGGCAGATCAGCAGCAGCACCACGACCATTTTACTGAGTTTGTTGCCCATGCGTTTTGTTGCCACGTTGCCCCCTTAACTGAAGTACCACCCGCCGACGAGGGTGATGAGGAAAAGCGTCACCAGGGCGACGCCGTTGAGTAAATCGCTGAAGGTATCGTCAGCATCGATGTCGTCTTGCCGCATGTTGCCGCCTGGCGGTTGCCATTGGGTGAATAATGTCCACAGTATGCGCCCGGCAGCGCGACAGGCACAGCGAAGAACGGTAAAAACTCGTAAAGGCGGCGGTGGCGGAACGCGCAGTCGCGCTTGCGACGGATGCAGACGGCCGGCAATACGTTGTACTATCCTGTCTGCATTGATGCATTTTTCCAAAAGGTATAATCATGGCGACGGCAATTCCACAGAAATACGAGCACCTTGAGCGCTGGGCGTTCGGCGATACCGAGCAGCAGGCCGATGAAGTGGTGCAATTGATCCTCAATGGCACCAAAACGGCCACCTGTTCCAACCTGGACGGCGAAGGGATCCCGCAGGCCGGCGATCTGTTCCTGGTGGTGGACGGTAAAGGTGAACCGGTCTGCGTGGTTGAACTGACCGCGGTGGAAATGAAAACTTACGATCAGGTCGATGAAGCGCACGCCTTTGCCGAAGGCGAGGGCGATCGTTCGCTGGCGCATTGGCGCAAAGAGCTGCAGCGCTTCTTCGAAGAGTACGATCTGTTCTCGCCGGACATGACGCTGGTGCTGATGAATTTCAAAGTCGTCGACAAGTTCTAAACGGATGCGCGCCGTTCCCTACGAATGCCAGTGGGCAAGCCCGGAGCTGGCCGCCGATCTGATCGCCGGCCGCATGACGCTGGCGCAAGACGAGAATTGGGCGCGCAGCGGCGCCCGCGATCGGGCGGAGTACGTCGAGTGGGCCAACCACGTGTGCGGCATGGCCTGCCTGAAAATGGTGCTGAGCCACCGCGACAGCGAAGCGCCACCGCTGCTGGAGCTGGCGCGGCGCAGCCTGCCTTACGGTGCCTATGTGCGCGAGGGGGAGCGGATAAAAGGGCTGATTTACGCGCCGTTCGTCGAGTACGTGCGCGAGCAGTTCGCGCTGCAAGCGGAGGTGAAGGTGGGGCTGGAGGCGGCCGAGTTATCGGCGCTGCTTAGCCAATACCGCTACTTTATCGCCTCGGTGCACCCCTCCATTCGCCGGCCCGAGAGCGTGCCGCCACAGCGAGGCGGGCATCTGGTGCTGATCACCGCCGCCGATACGCAAAGCGTGACTTTCCACAACCCTTCGGGCGACAGCCCGGCGACGCGCGAGCGGGTACAGCTGCCGCTCAACCGCTTCACCCCTTTCTTTGCCGGCCGCGGCATCGCCATCGCATAAAAAAACGCGCTGTTTCCGATGAAAGCAGCGCGTCGTCAGCAGGCCCGGCGTATTTTCATGCCAGCCGCATCACCCAGGCGTCCGCCTGCCGATCGTAGTGCTGCTTGTACAGCAGCGACTGTTTGCCGTTGAGGATCGCCGGAATGCTGGTGTGTTCATCCCAGCCGTCGAGCTGCATACACAGGTCCGGATCGGACTTGCAGGGAATGCTCAGGGTGCCGGCGCGGTCGGCGCCGGCGTGAAGATGCGCGTCATCGACCTCGAAGCTGCCAATTTTTACGACGGTTTTGCTCATGGGAACTCCTTGCTCAATGATGTGGTAGGAGGTTAGACCAGTAAGGCCATCGGTATGAGCATAGCCAAATGAGCAAAAAATGCCACATAAAAAATACATTCTGGCAACATTCATCCTGGGCGGCTAGCGGCCAGGCTAATAGGTCACGACATAGCTGACGTTATCCTGATAGGTACCGACCGGCACTTCGGTCTGCGCCGGATTGATGGCGGCGGTAAAGGGAATGCTTTGCGCCAGGCCGGTGCCGGTGCCGCTTTGCGCGTTGGTGCTGCTCCACACGGTGCTGGTGTTGGGCAGGTAGATCTGATACTGCAGGAAGTTGCTGGTGCCGCTGAGCATTTGCCGCCAACCGGTGATGGGGTTGTTGCCGTTGGTAAAGTAGGAGCTGTATGACTGGGATTTGGTGCAGGTCAGGGTGATGCTCTGGTTGATCGGGTTGAATTGCCCCACCAGCGCCATGCTGCCGAAGTTGACGTTATTGGCGGTATTGATCAGGCAGCTTTTGGTGATGACCGCGGTGATGGTCACGGTGCTGGGTTGGTTGGTGCCGTCCCACCAGATACACAGCCCTATCAGGCCCAGGCCGCAAATATGGTAGTTCCACACCAGATTGATGGTGTCGGTATAGGTGCCGGCGCTGACGTTCGCACCCGCCACGGTTTTGATGTACACCGGAAAGTTGACGTTGGAAGAGATCAGGATCAGCGACAGCAGGTTCAGCGAGCTGTAGTCGATGGTCTGGCCGACGCTGTAGGGGTATTGGTAGTTGGCATCCGGATAGATGAGATAGGAAATTTTATCGCCGGAGCCGTTGCCGTTCAGCAGGGCCATATTGTTGGTGGTGGAGGCGATCTTGACCGTGACGGTGTTTTGCGTCAACAGATTGAGCCCCAGCCCGGTACAGTTGAGCCCGGCGGTACCCTGGGCGCTGATCTGGCCGTTGTAGACGGCGAAGGAGTTGCTGCTGGGCAGGGTCACCGTGCCGTTGGTGGTGGCGCAGTCCGCCAGCGCGCGTTGCCCGCACAGCAGCAGCAGCGCCGCCAAAAGAATTTTCACTTGCCGATACATCGTTCTTCTTCTCCGTGTGTTATTGGCAGACGAGGGGACCGACGCGCTGTAGCCCCTGCGGATTGGCCAGGCTGAAGCTGACCTGGCACGGCGTGCCGCCGTCGGCCGGGATCACGCTCAGCCGGTTGTGCTGCTGCACCGGGTCGATATAGGTCATGCCATCCCACCCGACGTAGCTTTGTTGATTGCTGCCGATCACCGCCACCTGGCTGCCGTTGGCCAGCGGTTTGCCTTGCGTATCGACCAGCTCCACGTCGGCGGCGGAAAGGCGCTGGACGGGGAATTCGACCAGGTAGCCACTGTGATCGCGAATGGCGACGGTTTTTTCTACCGACGGCAAATTGACGTCCGCCGGCAGATTGAGCGGATCAATCTGGAATTTGGCGTGGTAATACGAAGTAACGGTGGGCACCAACAGGTAGCCTTTGTCGTTGGTGACGCCGATGCGCTGGTTCTCGTAGCTGACCGGAATACCGGCGTAGCCGTTGGTCGAAACCAGGGCAAAGGCGTCGTTGATGGTGTTGGTGGCGTATACGCCGCCGTTCATCGCCACCAGCGAACCGCTGACTTCGCCCCAGCGGGTGTAATCGTTACGGTTGCCGTACAGCCCGGCGCGGGTTTCCAACAGCGAGGTGCGCCAGGTCAGGTCTGCCTGGCGGTAATCGCTGTCGCTGCCTTGACCGCCGGCGTAGGCCAGGTTCCAGCCGAAACCGCCGTCGGTCGGCGCGGCGCGGCTGTACGCGACGCGTTCGCTCCAGCGGTTGCCGGCGTCGCGGGCGGTACTGACGTTAGCGGTGCCCCAGGCATCGAACGGAATGCTGATCTGCAGCTGCGAGCTGTAGCCGTCGCCGCCGATCTCGCGGTTCGCCGAGGCGTACAGGCTGATATTGCGCCACAGCGTCAGGCTGTACGACAGGTTGACCAGGCGGGTGCGTTGGCCGATGGCGTCGCGCACGTCGAAATAACCGGCGCCCAGGCTGCCGAAGCGGCTCAGGCCGATGCTGCCGGTCAGTTGATCGGTGCGGCGGCTCAGGCGGTAGCTGCTCTTGTAGGTGGAGAGGTCGCCGAAGTCCGCGCTGCGCAGTACCCGTTGGGCATTGAGGCTGAAATATTGGTTGCTGTAGGTATAGCTCAGGCTGGTCTGATCGCCGTGGCGGCCGGTGTACTGATAAACCGGCCCGGCATCCGGTTGCTGTACCGGTTGGCCGGTGATCGGATCGTAATAAAGGGGCGTGACCGGCGGGGCGTTGAAGGCATCGCTGCCCGCCTGGCTGTAACTGTAGGAGGCGTTGAGGACCCCTAACTGCCCCAGGCGCACGCCCGCGCCGGCGCCGGTGACCGCCAGCTCAGCCGCGCCTTCCGCCCGCCCTTCGAGCGTCAACCAATCAGTGACGCCGTAACGCCCACTGCCGCTGGCCACCCATTGGCCGTAGTCTGCGGAGCGATAGCCGTAATTTTGACGCAGCGCCCCTGCCGACAGGCTGAAATCGCTTAGCCCGGCCTGCAGCAGCGAGCTGGCGACATAGAACGGCACCGTGGTGCTGATCTGGCGGCCGAGCGCGTCGGTGGTGACCACCGTCGCCTGGCCGGCGCCGTTGATGTAAGGCACTGTATTCAGGGTGAACGGGCCGGGGTTCACGCTGACGGAGGTATTCTTGTAGCTGTTGATGTACAGGTCGACGCTGCTCGGCACGGCGGCCTGGCCGGAGAACTGCGGCAGCGGATAGGTAATCAGATCCGGCCGCGTGGCGAAGTTGCGCGCCACCTGCAGGCCGCCGATGCGCACCGAACTGGTCCAGGGCAGCGAGCCGGTCGTGAGATCGCCGGCGGTATAGCTGAGCATGGTGTCGTCGTCGCTGTAGCGCCAGCTGCTGTCGTAGCGGATATAGCGATTGTTCTGCTGTGCGGCGGTCTCGCCGTTGAAGCTGCTGCGGAAAATGCCGGTGTTGGCGATAACGCCGAAGCCGTCGAACAGCCGCTGTTCGCTCCAGGCGGAAAAATAGCCCGGATTGCCGCGCCCGCCGCTCTGGCTGACGTAGGCGTCGTAATTCAGCAAGAAACCCAGGCTGCTTTGCGCCGGCAGCCGCTGTTCTGGGTTGGCGTCGCCGAGGGTTTGCTTGGGCAGCCAGTCGTTGGGCACCGAGATCAACAGCTGCTGCGTTTCGCCGCTGTAGGTGACGTCGACCTTATCCAATTGATCGACGGCGATCTCTTTCGCTTGCTTGTTCGCCACCGGCAGGCCGGCGTCGCTCAGTTGCTGCGGCGTCAAATAGTAGTGGCCGCCGCGGTAGGTGACCGGCACCACTTTGCCGGTCTGGCGGCCGTTCACCACCGGCTCCAGATACAGCGTGGTGTCCGGCATGCTGATGGCGCTGGGCGGCGGTGGAAGGTCGTCGGCGGCGGCGTGCGGCGGCCACAGCTCCACCGCCATACAAAGTACGGCCAGGGCCAGCGGCTTGAGCTGCATGCCGCGCGTGGCCGGCGACGAGATCCGCTTCACCTGCACCTCAGGCTCAGTAAGACGGAATGGTTACGGGTTGCTTATTGTCATTGACCATCGCCTGCAGCTTGCCGGCGGCGAAACTGCCCGAAGGCGGCAGGGCAAAGCGCATTTGCGAACCCGGCAGCACATAGCCCAGCAGCCCGTTGTTGAGCGGCTTGCCCTGGATGCTGACCTGCGACAGGCGGGCGTGCACGATGCCGTCGTTGCGCACGTCGAGCCAGCGCTGGCTGTTTTGCTGCAGCAGCCGGTAGCTGAGCTTAGGCTGGTTGGCGGTGGCATAGTCGCGCGGGTGTTCGAAGTCTTGCTTGGTCCAGACGCCTTTGCCGCTGACGAACAGCGGCACCGAATAACGCATCTGGAATTTCAGCCCCATCTGCGCACCCTTGTCGGGCGCCGCGCCGTCTTTATCCTTGATGGGCACTTCGTCAACCAGTATCCGGTAAGCCCGTTCTTGCCCGGCGGCGACCGGGGTCTGCTTGATCAGGCGAATCAGCTGGCGTTTGCCGGGGAGAATGGTGGCGACCGGCGGGCTGGCGACCACTTCGCTCTGGTTGCGGTAGTCGTCCTTACCGCCGGTTTGTTGCCAGCCGAGCACGCGGATCTGCATATAGACCGGTTTGCTGTCGCGGTTTTCCAGCCACAGGGCCGTCGCCTGCTGGTTGTCTTCAATCGCCGGATCGATAGGCCAAATCAGAATGGAGGCGGCGGCGAAGGCCTGCGGTTGACCGGCTAACAGCAATCCTGCCAGCAGGGGCAGGCGGAGCAGAGTACTACGCATAATGTGATCCTTTTTAAAAGCTCAATAACTCACCGTCACTAAGACCGTATCGTTGTAGGTGCCGCTGGTGGGCAAGGTGCTGCTCGCCATTAAACTGGCGTAGATTTTTATTTCTTGCGTACTGCCGGTGGAGGAGACGGTTTGGACGGCGCCGCCGTTGCCGCCGTCGCCCCACAAAACGGCGTAGTTGGCATCCTGGTAGAGCTGGTAAACCAGCGTTTCCGAGGTCACCGAGTTCAACAGTTTTCGCCCGCCGGCGATGGAGCCGGTGACGTTATTGCCGACGTTCAGCCCCAGGGTGACGCTGAGCCCGGGATTGCAGCGGATCAAAATGGAGCCGGCGCCGGCGCTAGAGACGATTTTTATCGGGCTGCTCAAGGACGCCACCTGGCCGAAGCTCATGCTGCCGAACGAGGTAACGTTGGTGACGCCGCTGCCGAGTACGCAGCCTTTGATGATCGAAGCATTGACCGTGAAGCCCTGGCTGACGGTGTCGGCACGGGTCGTCGGGGCGCCGATCAGCGCCGCCAGCAGCAGGGTGCGCAGCGTTCCGTTAATCACCAATTTATCGTCACCTGCACCGTATCCGTATAGTTGCCCGTCGCCGGCGTCGTTTGTACCGGGATCATGCCGTACACCGGCAGCCAGACGCTTTGGCCAGTGGCGGTCTGGGTGACGCCGGTGACGTTATCCCAGACGGTGGCGTAGCTGGCGCTGGTATACAGGTTGTAGTTCACGCGGGCGCCCGCCGCGCTTTGCAGATAGCGTGCGGCGGTATTGCCGCTCTGTCCGCCGCTGAGCAGCACCGTGTAACTGGTGCCGTTGTTGCAGTTGATCTGCAGTGCGCCGGCGTTCGCCTGGCCGGTCACCTTTATCGCCGTATTGAGGAAATAGACCGTGCCGAAGTTAAAGGTGCCGAATGTGGTGTTGCCGCCGCTGGTGGTGCCGGCGACGCAGGACTTGACCAAGGTGGCGCTGACGCCCACCGTCGCGGTGCTGACGTCGGCGCGGCAAACGCCCGCCAACGACAGCAGCATGCAGGTGACGGCCAGGCGCGTCATGTTTACCAGGTGACGGTCATGGTGACGGTATCGCTGTACGCACCGGCCGCCGGGGTGGTGCCTGCCGCAGGTACCAGGCCGTAGACGATCAGCGGCACCGCCGAACCGGTGCCGGTGCCGGTCAGCACGCCGGTGGTGCTGTTCCACGGCACGGCGTGGGCGCTGTCCTGGTAGAGGTTATAGCTGATATAGGCCGGTACGCTGCTGGCCATGCGCCGCTGGCTGCCGGTCGCGTTGAGGCCGTTGTCCAGTGCCACGGTGTAGTTGGTGCCGGTGGTGCAGTTCAGCCCCAGCGTGCCGGTGCCGCCGCTGCCGGTGGCGCTGGCGGTGATGACGTTAGCCAGTGAGGAGTAGGTGCCGAAGCTGATGGAGCCGAAGCTGTTGGTGGTGCCGGAGCTGGTGCCGCCGGTGACCACGCAGCCGGCGCCGATGGTCAGGGTGACGCCCAGCGTGCCCTGAATGGTGCCCGCCGCGTAGGAGGTGCCAGAGGCGCACAGCAGAAGCGCTGCCGAGGTTAATGCCGCCAGAGTCTTTTTCATCGTGGTTCCTTGCCGTAGTAGAGAAGCCTGCCAAAAAGCCCGAAAAATGAGTCAAATGCATTAATCTATTTACAGATTAATTAATAGAATAAGAACGTGAGAATGTCGCGCTAAAAGATTAAAAACTTTATTTATTTTTAATCGCTGTCGCAGGTTCGCTGCGGCGGCCGTGTCACCGGGCATGAACACTAAGGGGGGAATGATAAGGTGGGTGGGAATATTATTACTTAATGAATAACGGAGCGCACTGACGGCGCTCCGTTGACGATGAAACTCACCAGGTGACGGTCATGGTGACGGTATCGCTGTAGACGCCGGCCGCCGGAGTCGTTCCCGCGGCAGGCACCAGGCCGTAAACGATCAGCGGCACCGCCGATCCGGTACCGGTGCCGGTCAGCGTGCCGGTGGTGCTGTTCCACGGCAGGGCGTGGGCGCTGTCCTGATAAAGGTTGTAGCTGATGTAGGCCGGCACGCTGCTGGCCATGCGCCGTTGGCTGCCGGAGGCGTTGAGGCCGTTGTCCAGCGCTACGGTATAGTTGGTGCCGGTGGTGCAGTTCAGCCCCAGCGTGCCGGTGCCGCCGCTGCCGGTGGCACTGGCGGTGATGACGTTGGCCAGCGAGGAGTAAGTCCCGAAGCTGATCGAACCAAAGTCGTTGGTGGTGCCGGAACTGTTGCCGCCGGTGACCACACAGCCGGCGCCGATGGTGATCGTCACGCCCAGCGTGCCCTGAATGGTGCCCGCTGCGTTGGCTGTGCCACTGATGCACAGCAGAGGTGCTACCGAGGTCAAAACCATCAGAGTTTTATTCATCATGATTCCTTGCCGTGTCAGAGAAAGCCCGCAAAAACGCCACCCAGAGCTGAGTTGAACGCATTAATTTACTTACATTTAAATTAATAGGATAAGAACGCGAAATTGTCTTGATCAAAGGCTAAAAACTTTTTTCTTTTCCGGCGGGGAAATACGGGCGGGGAGGCGGAATAGTGCAAATTGGAAATGATTAGAATAATAATGAATGGCGATAGGAATATTATTAGCATTATTTTGGCGCCGGGGAAGGCGGTTCCCCGGCACCGGACGATTACAGGTGAAAATCCAGCGCGCCGTCGCGCACCAGCTCGCGCGGCAGGTTGTTCTTGATGCGGCTGCCGATGCGCTTGGCGATGCCCAGCGGCTGGCCCTGGTAGGTGACGATGCATTCATCGCCGGCCGGCGGCTGCTCCGGGTAGAGATCGCGGCCGTGATACCACTCTTGCGCCAGCGCGGCGTCCAGCTCGAAATGCGTTTTGCCGCCGGTGCCGGCCAGCGCGATCGCCGCCTCGTGCTGCCAGCGGAAACCTTTCGGGAAACGTTCCGCCAGCTTGAGGCCGATACGTGAGAAGCGCACTTTACCGAACAGCGGTTCCAGCTCGGCCGGGAACAGCCAGAGCTCCTTGTCGCGCTCCCACAGCCGGCTGTCATCGCCCCAGGTTAAGCCGGATGCGGCGGCGGCTTGGGCGACCAGCGCCGCCTCTTTGCCGGACAGCGGGCTGAACGGGAATTTACCCACCTTGTAGGTCGGCTTCGCCAACGGCGCCACGGCGCGCTGTTTGCGCAGGCGGGCGACGAAAAAGCCTTCGCTGTCGTAAATCTGCGGGAAGACGTGCAGGAAGCCTTCGGCAGTCAGCGCCTTGTCGGCGCCGGGGAACAGCGCACCCAGCGGCTCGACGCTGACCGCGTCGCCGTAGGTGTCCAGCAGCCAGCGCACCACCTGCTGGTTTTCCTGCGCATTGAGCGTGCAGGTGGAGTAAACCATCACGCCGCCCGGCGCCAGCGCATGAAACGCGCTGTCGATCAGTTCGCGTTGGGTGGCGGCGATTTCGGCCACGCTCTGTGGCGACCAGTTGCTCATGGCGTCCGGATCCTTGCGCACCACGCCTTCGCCGGAGCAGGGGGCATCGAGCAGAATGGCGTCGAAGCTCTCCGGCAGCGCGGCGCCGAACACCCTGCCGTCGAAGTGGGTCAGCGCGGCGTTCTTCACGCCGCAGCGGCTGATATTGGCGTGCAGCACTTTTACCCGGCTGGCGGAGTATTCGTTGGCGACGATGCCGCCCTGATTGCCCATTAACGCGGCGATTTGGGTGGTTTTGGAGCCTGGTGCCGCCGCCACGTCCAGCACCCGATTCGGCACTGCGCCGCCCGCGAACAGCGCGCTGACCGGCAGCATTGAACTGGCCTCCTGAATGTAGAACAGGCCGCTCAGGTGTTCGGCAGCGCTGCCCAGACGCAGTTCTTCATCGTCGCGCTCGATCCAGAACCCTTCCGCGCACCAGGGGATGGGCTCCAGTCGCCAGTCGTAATCCTGCACCAGCGCCAGGAAGTCGGCGACGCTGATTTTCAGCGTGTTGACGCGCAGGCTGCGGCGCAGCGGGCGCTGGCAGGCGGCGATAAAATCGTCCATTGCCAGCTCGGCGGGCATGATGGCGCGGGTGGCGTCAAGGAAAGCGGGGGGCAGAAAAACGGCGGTGGATTTGGCCACGGGGCGAACTCTCAGGGTGCAATAAAGACAAGGGCGAGAGTTTATCACAAAGCGGAAAAAAACAGGGCCCGACAATGCCGGGCCCTGAGGAAAATGCGAAATTTAATCGCGCGGAATGGCGGTGCCCCAGGTTTTCCAGTCCTTCGGCTCTTCCGGATTCAGCAGGAAGTGTTTGTTCGGCGTCGCTTTCGGCGCCAGCGGAATGGTCGGCGGCGTGGCGAAGGCGATACCGCCGCGGATGAACTGCTGGAAGGTGCCGCTCTTGATCACGCCGCCGGTCAGGCCGAACTGCAGGTTGTACCCCGAAGCCAGCCAGAACACGCTGTTGTTGCGCACCAGATGCTGATACTTCTTGCTGATGCGCAGCGCGACATGCACCCGGTCTGACATGGCGCCAAGGTAGAAGCCGGTGATGGTGCCGACCTCCACGCCGCGGAACAGCACCGGCGTGCCGATTTGCAGCGAGCCGGTTTCGGCGGCGTCGAGCACCACGCTCAGGCCGTCGAGATAGCGCGAGTCGGTGATGCTGGCCTGCTGCAGTTCGAAGGTGCGCAGCTCGCGGCCTCGCCCCGGCTCCACGTTGATATAAGGCTGGAGCAGGGTATCGAGGTTGCTGACGCCGGCGGCGGAGATCTCCGGCGAGACGATCGAGAAGCGGCTGCCCAGACGCGCGAAGGTCTGCACGTATTCCGGATACAGCACCGCTTTGGCCAACACTTCGTTGCGCTCCGGCGCCAGCTGCAGCGACTCCACCTGGCCGACGTCGATGCCGAGGTAGCGCAGCGGCATGCCCGCCGACAGCTTGCTGGCGTCGTAGGTTTTCAACGTGATTTGGCTGCCCACCGCGCGAGCGGCGGTTTCGCTGGCGTACAGCACGCGGTTGGCGCCCTTGTTGAGCGTCACGCCCTGCAGGTTGTCGAAGCTGATGGCGCCTTTCAGCGCACGGTTAAGCGGCGAAGCCTGCACCGTCAGCCCGCTGCCGTTGAGCTGCACCTTGGCGCCGCCTTCGGCCCAGAAGATGCTTTCACGGGTCAGCAGCTTGCGGTATTCCGGGCTGATGTAGACGTCCACCTCAAACTCGTTGGCCTTTGGCCGCACGTTGACGATTTCGCCCACCTGGAATTTGCGATACAGCACCACCGAGCCGGCCTGCACGTCCGGCAGGCTGGTGGCGCTGAGGGTCAGGGTGGTGGCCGGGGCGTTGCCGACGATGCCTTCCTCGGCTTTCTCACTGTTGGCGTACAGCGGGTATTGGCCGCCCGGTTCCCCCTTGCTGCCGGGAATAATGCGCACGCCGCCGTCTACCCACTCCTGGGCGCTGGCGCCGAGCACTTCCATGCCGTCGATGCCCAGCTTGACGTCGAGGCGGCTGTTGACCACGAATTTGCTGTCTTTGTGCAGCAGGCCGCGATATTGGGCGTCGATGGCGGCGGTGAACACCACGCCGCTGGCGGTCAGGGTGCGGCTCAGGATCTGGCCGACTTTCACGCCGTGCACCACCAACGGCTGCCCCACGTCGATGCCGTAGCTTTGCGGCGCATTCAGCGTGACGGTCAGCACGCCGGGCTGTTGCAACAGCGTCTCGCTGCTGTCCAGCACGTTGAAGCGCTGCTGCGGCTCGCCTTCACCCGGCACCAACTCCAGCGTGGTGCCGGTCAGCAGTTGGCTGAGCTTGGCGTCGTTGAGGCTGATGCGCGGGCTGCGCATCACGATGCGGGTGCCGCTGCGCATCAGATCGACCACCGAAGGATCGATGGTCAGTTCACCGACCACTTTGCTGTCCTGCTGCAACGTCAGCTTGGTCAGGGTGCCGACCTGCAGCCCTTGGTACATCAGCGGCGTGCGGTTTTCACTCAGGTTGTTGCCGCTCGGCAGATCCAGCAGGATATTGACGCCGCGCTGGCTGTGGGCCAGATCGGGATACAGGGCATAGCTCTGGTCACCCTTGGCCTGCTGGCCATCGGCCGGCGAATCGAAGGCGATGGCGCCGTTGACCAGCGCCGCCAGGCTCTCCATCTGTACCGTCGCGCCGGACAGGCTGAAATCGCCCTTGAAGCCGGAGACGTTCCAGAAGCGGCTGTTGTTTTTCACCAGATGGGCGAAGCGGCGGTCGATAAGTACGTCGATGGTCACGCCCTTATTGCCTTCGCTGATGGTGTAGTCGTACACCTTGCCGACCGGGATTTTACGGTAGTAGACCAGCGAGCCGCTGTTGAGCGAGCCCAGATCGTCGGCGTGCAGATGGATCATCAGCTCGCCGGTGTTCAGGCGGTATTTCGGCTGGGTATCGAGCGCGGCGAAGTGGGTTTGCGCCTTGCCGCTGCCGGGCATCATGCCGATATAGTTGCCGCCGACCAGCGCATCGAGCCCGGAGACCCCGGCCAGCGAAGCCTTGGGGGTCACCAGCCAAAACTGGGTGCCTTCGCGCAGCGAGTCTTCCAGATCGCTTTTGATGCTGGCTTCCACCACGATGCTGCGCAGATCTTTGCTCAGGCTGATCTTCTGCACCGTGCCGACGTCAACGCCCTGGTAGCGCACCGGCGTGCGGCCGGCGACGATGCCCGCCGCCGATTGGAAGTCGATGGTGACGGTGGTGCCGCGTTCCTGGAAATTGTTATAGACCAGCCACCCGGCGATCAGCAGGGCGATGAACGGCAGTAACCAGAACGGTGAAATGCGGCGTTTGTTCTTGACCCGCGCTTCAGTCGGTGTAGTCGGCGTTTCCTGTTGCATGTGCATCCCAAATCAATCGGCTATCCAGCCACTCAACGGCAAGAATAGTCAAAATGACCGCCGAGCCAAAGTAAAACGCGGCCGGTCCCATAGTAAAAGATAACAGCTGGTCGCGGTTTACCAGCGACATCATCAAGGCGATAACGAACAGATCCAGCATTGACCAGCGGCCGATCCAGGTGACCAGGCGCAGCAGACGAATGCGCGTCTTCAGGCTGTGCGAGGTTTTGAAGTGAATGCTGAACAGCAGCGTGATCAGCACGATCACCTTGGTAAAGGGCACCAGCACGCTGGCGATGAACACGATGGCGGCGATCGGCACGTTGCCGGAGGTGGCCAGCGAGACCACGCCGGAGAAGATGGTGTCTTCGAGCCGTGCGCCGTTGGCGTAAATGATGGAAATCGGCAGCAGGTTGGCCGGTATCAGCAGGATCATCGCCGCGATCAGCGCCGCCCAGGTTTTCTGCAGGCTGTAGGGCTGGCGGTGGCACATCGGCACGTGGCAGCGCGGGCAGCGGCCGCGCGCGTCGGGGTAGCCGGTATAGTGGCAGGACAGGCAAATATGCAGCGCCGCCGGTGGGCCTTCCGGCTGCTCCTGCGGGTAGTAACGCTCCCACAGCTGCTCCAGGTTGGCGTGGATCAGCGTCAGGATGCTGAGCAGGGTGAGCGACAGGTAGGCGATCAGCGCGCTGCCCGCCTGGATGTCGGCATAATCCTGCACCTTGATCGCCGCCACCGTCATGCCGATCAGATAGATGTCCAGCATCACCCACTCTTTCAGCCGCTCCAACATCAGCAGCACCGGGCGCAGGTTCATGCCGAGCGCGTGGCCGAAGCGCAGATACAGCAGCGACAGCGCCAGCGTCAGCGGGGCGCCGAGGGTACAGAACGCCACCATGCTGGCGGTAAGCGGATCGCCCTGACGGCTCATCTGCCAGATGCCCTCCAGCAAACTGGCGTCGATGCGCGTGCCGAGCAGGCGGATGCTGATCAGCGGTTCGGTGAAGGCGAACGGCATCAGCAGCAGCATGGCGATCGCCATGGCGGTCAGGCGCGTCATCGACCAGTCGCGGCCGCTCACCACCTTGGCGTTGCAGCGCGGGCAATAGGCGGCCTGATTGCCGCTGAGCGGCGGCAGCACGAACAGCAGGTCGCACTCGCAGCAGCGCTGGTGGCGCGCTTTGGAAAGGGGGGCGGTGATCGCGTGTATTTTCATCTTTGACAAGTAGCTGCCCTTGAGCCCGCCGGAACTGTCAGCGTAGCTGAAAAATAAACCGGCCGCGTCACCGGCGATCGGGCGCCGGACGGTAAAACGAGGTAAACCGGGATTCTGAGCGGCAAACATACCCCGAGCGGCAGGGTTTTGTGAAGCAACAGATGATTAACCTTGTGGCTATACGCATTTAATGCTTATTTTATAGGGCCTAAGCTTTGGGCTTCTGGCCATCTTCACTGTTTCAATGGTTATCACATGACAAAAGAACAATTCTACGCGGAATTAAAACGTGACCTGAGCGCGTTGCTCGGCGGGGAGACCAACTTTATCGCGGCGCTGTCCAACGCCAGCGCGTTGATCAACGAGCGTCTGGATGACGTGAACTGGGTCGGTTTCTATCTGATGGATGGCGACCAGCTGGTGCTGGGGCCGTTCCAGGGCAAGATCGCCTGCGTGCGCATCCCGGTGGGCAAGGGCGTGTGCGGTACGGCGGTGGCGGAAAATCGCGTGCAGCGCGTCGGCGACGTGCATGCGTTCCCGGGCCATATCGCCTGCGATGCGGCCAGCAATGCGGAAATCGTGCTGCCGCTGGCGGTTGGCGGCCGAGCGATCGGCGTTTTGGATATCGACAGCACGGTTTATCAACGCTTCGACGAACAGGATGAAGCGGGCCTGAAAGCAGTGGTGGCGGGGCTTTGTGAGCAACTGGAACAGTGTGACAGTGCGAAATATGTGACTGTAGCGGCAAGTTGATCGACGGTTAACGTGGCAATTACCGATGGCGTCATTATAATGACGCCTGTTCATGCCTGTGGCTTGTTGGCAATACCGTTGTAATCAGGAAATTTCATGGAAAATCAACCTAAGTTGAACTCTAGTAAAGAAGTCATTGCTTTTCTTGCCGAGCGTTTTCCGCTCTGCTTTAGCGCCGAAGGCGAAGCTCGTCCGCTGAAAATCGGTATTTTTCAGGATTTGGTAGAGCGCGTGCAGGGGGAAGAGAATCTCAGCAAAACGCAATTGCGTTCTGCCCTGCGCCTGTACACCTCAAGCTGGCGTTACCTGTACGGCGTCAAAGTTGGCGCGCAGCGCGTCGACCTGGACGGCAATCCGTGCGGTGAACTGGAGCAGCAGCATGTCGATCATGCTCGCCAGCAGCTTGAAGAAGCCAAAGCGCGCGTTCAGGCACAGCGTGCCGAACAAAACGCCAAAAAACGTGAAGCCGCCGGTGAATCTGCCGATGCCGCGCCACGCCGTCCGCGCCCAGCCGGTAAAAAGCCTGCTGCACGTCGCGAAGGCGGAGCCGCGCCGGAAAACCGCAAGCCGCGCCCACAAACTCGCCCACAGCCAGCTCGTCAACCTCGTGCAGCAAAAGAGGAAAACCAGCCGCGTTATGCGCCAGTCACGGATATCTCTAAACTGCAAATTGGCCAGGAAATCAAAGTCAGAGCAGGCAAGAGCGCGATGGATGCTACCGTACTTGAAATCGCTAAAGATGGCGTACGTGTGCAGCTCTCTTCCGGTCTGGCGATGATTGTGCGCGCAGAACACTTGCAGTTCTGATACGGAGGCCAACCAAGGCATGAACAAATTCGTCAGATTAACAGCGATTGCAGGGCTGCTGTGGGCGGGTGTCAGTTACGGCGCGGAAACAGCCAACATCCGCATCGGCCAACTGCCCCAACTGCAACAGGAACCCCAGCACGCTACGGTGAGTGAGCGCGTGACCTCGCGCTTCACTCGCTCTCATTACCGCCAGTTCGCCCTCGACGCGGAGTTTTCAGGCAAGATCTTCGATCGCTACCTGAACATGCTGGACTACAACCATAACGTGTTGCTGGCCTCCGACGTGGCGCAGTTCGCCGGCAAACGCAATCAGGTTGGCGAAGAGCTAAAAACCGGCAAGCTGGATACCTTCTACGCGCTGTTCAATCTGGCGCAGAAACGCCGTTTCGAGCGTTACACCTATGCGTTGTCGCTGCTGGACAAGCCGATGAACTTCACCGGCAACGGCACTATCGATCTCGACCGCAGCAAAGCGCCGTGGCCGAAAGACAAGGCCGAGCTGGATAGCCTGTGGGATGCGAAAGTCACCTATGACGAGCTGAACCTCAAGCTGACCGGCAAGACCGACAAAGAAATCCGCGACACGCTGACCAAGCGTTATCAGTTCGCCATCAAGCGCCTGACGCAAAGCAACAGCGAAGACGTCTTCCAGCTGGCGATGAATGCCTTTGCGCATGAAATCGACCCGCACACCAACTATCTGTCTCCGCGCAACACCGAGCAGTTCAACACCGAGATGAGCCTGTCGCTGGAAGGCATCGGTGCGGTGCTGCAGATGGATGACGACTACACCCTGATCAACTCGATGGTGCCGGGCGGCCCGGCGGCGAAGAGCAAGGCGATCACCGTGGGCGATCGCATCGTCGGCGTCGGCCAGGCCGGCAAACCGATGGTGGACGTGATCGGCTGGCGCCTGGACGACGTGGTGTCATTGATCAAAGGGCCGAAAGGCAGCAAGGTGCGCCTGGAGATCCTGCCGGCCGGCAAGGGCACCAAAACCCGCGTGGTCACCCTGACCCGCGAGCGCATCCGCCTGGAAGACCGCGCGGTGAAAATGACCATCAAGACCGTCGGCAAAGAGAAGGTGGCGGTGTTCGACATCCCAGGCTTCTACGTCGGTCTGACCGATGACGTGAAAGTGCAGCTGCAGAAGATGGCCAAGCAGAACGTCAAGAGCGTGATCATCGATCTGCGCACCAACGGCGGCGGCGCGCTGACCGAAGCGGTGTCGCTGTCCGGCCTGTTCATTCCGAGCGGCCCGGTGGTGCAGGTGCGCGACAACAACGGTAAAGTGCGTGAAGACGCCGACACCGATGGCGTGACCTACTACAAAGGCCCGCTGGTGGTGCTGGTCGATCGCTTCAGCGCCTCCGCCTCCGAGATCTTCGCGGCGGCGATGCAGGATTACGGCCGCGCGCTGATCGTCGGCGAACCGACCTTCGGTAAAGGTACCGTGCAGCAGTACCGTTCGCTGAACCGCATCTACGATCAGATGCTGCGCCCTGAGTGGCCGGCGCTGGGGTCGGTGCAGTACACCATTCAGAAGTTCTACCGCGTCAACGGCGGCAGCACCCAGCGCAAAGGGGTGACCCCGGACATTCTGATGCCGACCGGCGTCGATCCGGCGGAAACCGGCGAAGCGTTTGAAGACAACGCCATGCCGTGGGACAGCATCAATGCGGCGACCTACAGCAAGACCGGCGATATGGCGCCGTTCGAGCCGGAGCTGCTGAAAGATCATCAGCAGCGCATCGCGCAGAATCCGGAGTTCCAGTACATCGCGCAGGATATCGCGCATTACAAGGCGCTGAAGGATAAACGCAACATCGTGTCCCTCAATCTGGCCGTGCGCGAGAAAGAGAACCACGATGACGATGCGACCCGTCTGAAACGCATCAACGAACGTCTGGAACGTGCGGGCAAGAAGCCGCTGAAATCGCTCGACGATCTGCCGAAGGATTACCAGGAACCGGATCCATACCTGGATGAAACCGTGCATATCGCGCTGGACCTGGCTCATCTGGAAAAAGATCAGCCCGCTCAGCAGCCAACGCCGGCCAAATAAGGCCGCGTCAGGCAGGATGAAAAACGCACCCTCGGGTGCGTTTTTTTATGGCCGCGTTACGTGCTGCTCAGACGGCTTTCTTGCGGTGGCGCAGCCCGAGTCGGATGCAGGAAACCACCACCAGCAGGCAGCCGATCAGCGACAGCAACAGCGGGACTTCGTGCCAGAACAGCCAGCCCCAGGCAATATTGAAAACGATGCCGATATAGCGCACCACCGAGACCACGATCAGGTTATCGGAGGAAAAGGCCTGGGTTAAGACAACCTGTCCCAACAGCGATACCAGGGCGATGGCGAGCAGGATGGCAAACTGGTAGACGTTGGGCCAGACGAAGGCGTTCCACATCAGCGGCAGCGAGATCAGCGTCGCGATAAACAGGAAATAGAACACGATCTCGTAGTTGTGGTGGCGCTTGCTGAGCTTGTTGACCGACAGATAGGCGATAGCGGCGAACACCGCGCTCATCACGCCGACTAGCGACGCCAGGGTATACGTTGAGAAATGCCACGGCCGCACCAGCAGCACGGCGCCGATGATGACCAGCGCTAGCCAAAATGCGGTGTTGGCGCTGATCCGTTCACGCAGCACCAGCAAGGAAAGCAGAATGGAGAAAAACGGCGACAGGTAGGCCAGCATGCTGGCGTCGGCCAGCGTGAGGTGGGCGATGCTGTAAAAATAACAGATGAGATACAGCCCACCCATAGTGCCTCGCAGTACCAGCAGCGGCCGGTCCTCGCGGCTGAAGGCGACGCCGTGGCGATACATCAGCAGCAGAACCAGCAGGCAGCCGATGCTACTGCGAAAGAACACGATTTCCCCGGTGGGGATGTCGTCGGCGATGGTTTTGACCAGCGCATTCATGACGCTGAAAATCAGCGAGGCGAAAATGGCCAGCAGCGCACCCTGATTCATGCTTGCCCCCGCCACTGACGGTAGGTGATGGCCGCCTGTTCGTCGCAGGTATCGTCCAGCAGCGAATGATGGCAATGCTCGGCGCCGATCCGGGTGACGAAGCTCTGCAGCGCCTGCTGAAAGCGCGCCAACAGGCGCCGGGCGGTGGGCATCTCGACGCCAAGCCGCTCCGCCAGCAAGACCAGCGTGCGGAGTTTTCGCACGTCTTCCAGCGGCACGCGCGGCAGGCACCACAGCCCTTGAGCATCCTGAAAGACGCGGGCGACCCTGACGGCGGAAAAATCATAATAGCGACCCTGCGCGTCCGGTTCGGAATAGGGATCGACCAGCAGCGCGGTATAGCGCGTAAACAGCGCATAGCGTTGTTCCGCCGGCGCGAGCTGCGGGAAATGGTCAATCCAGCGGCGGCTCACCATGCGGGAGGGAACCGGGTAGCTGTCGTCGTTCAAAAAGCGCAGCAGGTTGATCTCCTCGATGCCGAGATGGTTGAGCAGCCTTTTGTAATCCTCCGACAGTTCGAGCATATCGGCGATCACCTCGGGGCAGATGGGGCCCTCGGGGTGGGTTTTATACAGGTATTGCACCGGCGCCTGCGGCTGGAATATCGCCTGCAGCGTGGTGTCGGCCAGCGCCAGCGGCGGATGAACATAGTTGGTGATGCTGAAGCGCTCGGCGGCCAGCAGGCTGTCGCAGCGCCGGGCGTCGATAGCGTGACGCGCCAGCACCGAGCCGATCCAGTCGAGTTCGGCGGAGTCTGGCGCCGGGCTTTGGGCCGCGAGATAGACCCGCTGTTTAAAGGCTTTGGTAAAGGCGCGATAGGGCTGCGCCGCATCCTGATATTTGGTGTCGGCGTAATAACTGGACAGACTGATGATCCCGACGTGGGATTGGCCAGCCGCCTGCAGCAGGCTTTGCACCATCAGGCCGGAGCCGATGGACGGGGAAAGCAGGATCAACGAACGCAGGTGGGGTAAGGTGGCCCACGGCACCTGCCGCAGCACCTCGTAATAGCGATCGGCGGGCACCGCGAGGATCAGCCGCTGCCAGTCGCCGCCGATGAGCGACAGATCGTCGCAATAGCTGTCTACTGCCACCTGCGCATCGTGCTGGGTCTGCCGCGCCTTGCCGACGCCTTCCAGATGCAGACTGGGCGTGTGCGCCAGATGCGCCTTCAGGCGTTGTCCTTTCTCGCTGGGGCGATTGTACAGGCCGAGGCGCGTGTCGGCCGCGGCCTGGATATCCGCAGCCAATTGGATCGCCGCCGGACCGGCGCCGAGGATCAGGGTAGGAAATGCGTTATTCATGGCGATGAGACTCCAAAATCAAGAGATCGTACAGCGGGGTGGCAACCGGTTTACCGCTGACGCGCCAGGGTGAACGGGCAGCCAGATGGTGATAAGGGCAGTTGAAGATCGACTTAAGGCCGTTACCGTAGCGCAGCAGCAGTTTGCCGCGCTGGGGCAGTAAAGGCCGTAGCTGCGTCAGCAAGGTCTGCTTGTCCGCCACCAGAGAGGCGATGATGATGTGATCGATGTCGCGGTCGGTCAGGCCGTTCAATTTATCGATGCAGGGGATTTGCCGTGACAGCCCCAGATGGCGCGTGAGGCGGCGGGCAAAACGCTGGGCCGCCGGGTCGCAATCGTAGCAAATGACGGTGGCGGAGAGCCTGGCGACCAGCGCCAGCGCGGTGGTGGGCAAGGCGCCGCTGCCCACCAGCAACACTCGTTCACCGGGTTTGATGTCGGCGGCGGCGATCTCCAGCTGCAGGGCGCTATCGAAACTGTTCAGGTAGGCGTTGGTCTGCGCCGGCTCCCGGCAGAGCGTGGCGACGCGATGCTTCTCGTAATCGCACAAGGCGGCATTGGCCACCGCTCGCAGCTGGGTGATTTGCGCCGTTATCGAGCGATCGTTTTCCAGCTTGCGGCGATAGGCCTGCAGCTGCGGCAGATCGTTAAAGGCCTGCAGGCGGCTGAAGCGCCGTTCCAGCAGGGAAAAATGGCGCCGATCTTGCCGGGCGGAACGGTGAAGCTGATGGATTTCCTGTTGCAAGCCGGCGAGTTGCGCCAGCATGTCCGCCTTGGTCAGAGTGTACATGGGGTTTCTCCGTGTGCGTGTAACAGCTGTGTCGGCAGCAGAAAGGGGTAGCCTTGGGGGCTGATGCCGCTTTCGATACCGACGCCAAATACGCGGGACATCATCGGATGCCCCATCATCTGATGGGTGTCGCCGTGGCAAATGACGCGTCCGTGCTCGAGCAAGGTGAGAGAATGGCAGTAGCGCAGCGCCAGCCCCAGATCGTGGATCACCAGCAGCGTGATGCAGCGATGACGCCGGCTGTAGTCGGCGATCTGATTGAGTACGCGCAGCTGATGGTGGATGTCCAGCGCGCTGGTGGGCTCGTCGAGTAAAATGAGCTGCGGCTGAGAGATGAAGGCCTGCGCCAACATTACCAACTGCCGCTGCCCGCCGCTGAGGCGGTTGAAAGGGCGATCGGCAAGCGCGGAAATGCCGCATTCCGCCAGCGCCTGTTCGACCGCGTCGGCCTGTGCGGCGCTGACGCGCCACCCCAACTGCCGTACCTTGCCCAGCAGCACCATGTCAAACGCGGTCAACGCCGACTCGCTGCGATTGAGCTGCGGCACATAGGCGATGCGGCTGGTTTTCGGATCGAGCGGGCGCTCGCGGTAGGCGATAGCGCCGCTGTGCGGCAGCATGCGATTGATCGCTTTGAGCAGCGTCGATTTGCCGGCGCCGTTGGGCCCGATGATGCCGCCGAGCTTTGCCTCCGGCCAGGCCAATGAAACGTCGGCTAACAGCTGACGTCGATGCAGCGTGACGCCGACGCCGGTGAGGGTCAGTTGAGTCATGGGCGTTTAACCTGTCGGGTGACGAAGTAGAACAGCACCGGCACGCCGATTAAGGCGATAACGATGCCGATGGGCACTACGCCGTTCGGCAGCACCAGTTTGGCGACGATCGACGCGCACAGCAGCAGCAGGCTGCCGCAAAGGGCGGAAATGCAGATCAGATAGCGTTGATCCTCGCCCACCAGAAAACGGGCGAAATGCGGAGCGATCAGCCCGACGAACCCGATGGTGCCGACAAACGAGACTGAGGCGGCCGTCAGTAAGGTCGCCAGCAGAAAGGCCAGCTTGCGCAGCGCGCTGACGTTGATGCCCAGCCCCTGGGCCTGTTCTTCGCCGGCGGACAGTGCGGTCAGGCGCCAGGCCAGCCGCAGGCTGACGACCAGCGCGCAGAACAGGACGCCGCCGGTGATCGCCACGCCGTGCATATTGGCTTTGAGCAGGCTGCCGAACAGCCAGAAGACGATTTGCTGCATGGCTTCGGGCGAGGCCAGAAACAGCAGCAGGGATTGCAGCGACTGAAAGAAGAACAGCACCACGATGCCGCTCAGCACCAAAATTTGCGGCGTCATGCCGCGGCGCTGTCCCAGCAGATAGATAGGCACGCAGGCCAACAGCGCCATCAGCGAAGCCAGCAGCGGCGTGCCCAGCGCCAGCGCGCCACCCAGGCTGAATCCGGTGATGATCGACAGCGCCGCGCCAAATCCCGCCGCGGCCGAGATCCCCAGCGTATACGGGCTGGCGAGGGGGTTGGCCAGCACGGTCTGCATCAACAGACCGGCCAGCGCCAGGCTGGCGCCGACGACCAACGCGGTGAGCGTCATCGGCAAGCGAATCGACCAGAAAACCACCTGATGCAGCTCGTTGCCTGGCGCGGAGCCGGGCCAGAGCATGGGCAGGATATCCGAGAAGCTAAGGTGCGCGGCGCCGACGGTCAGATCGACGACGGCGGCCGCCAGCAGCGCGCCGAGCAGCGCCAGCGTCAATAGCCCGCGGCGCAGCCTGCGCCGTTGTAAAAACGCACGTCCTGTGTGGGCCACGGCTACTCTCCTTGCCAGCGTTGCAGGAAGACGCCGTCAGCCTCTATCGGTAAGTATTGGCGGTAGAACTGCGCCAGGTTGCGTGGGGGATCAACGTCGGCAAACGCGGCCGGATAGAGAGCTTTCGCCAGATACTGAACAAAAATAAAATCGTAAATCGTGCGCGCGCCGCCATGGTAGAGCGCATAGAGGCGCTGGTCTTTTATCGCCGGCAGCTGCGGCCAACCGGCACGCTGGGCGTACTGAGCGAGGCGTGCCTGAAGGGGGGCCGCCTGTGCGCCGTAGCCCATCGGTACGGCGTTTGGCATGTTTTCCCAGTCGCCGCCGGCGAGGAAAATGACGTCCGGCTTTTGGGTCAGTACATAGTCGGCGCGCAAAGGCGCGGGGCTACCGACGACGCCGGCGGCGATATTGCGGGCGCCGGCCAGCTGTAACAGCGGCCCCCAGACGGAGGCGCCATAGCTGCTGCTGTATTCGCCGGGCCCCTTGTCGCCGAGTTCGATATAAGCGGTCGGTGGCGGCAGCTGCGCCTCGCGAATACGCCGCTGAGTCTCTTCAAGGCTCTGCCGATACTCGCTGGCCAGCCGTTCTGCCCGCTCGGGGTGGCCCATCGCCTGACCCATGGCCCGAATGCTGGCAAGTTTGACTTCCGCACCCTGGTTGAAGTCGACGACGATGTAAGGAATGTTGAGCTGTTGCAGCACCGGCAGGTAGTTGGCGAAGCCGTCGAGCTGCCATTTCGCCAGGATCAGCAGGTCTGGCCGCGTGGTCAGCAGGCGTTCGAAGTCAAAGCTCTGATTGTAGAGCGAACCGACATCGACCAGCTGAGCGAGCCGCGGCAGAGCCGCCTGATAACGCGGCCATTGGCTGGTGCGCAAGGCCCAGTCGCTTTTAGAGAAGGCGGCCACCTGTTGAAAACTGTCCGGGCCGTTCACCGCCAGAAAATCTTCGTAGTAAAAGCCGATATAGGCGCGTTGTGCGGGGGCGGCCAGGGTGACCTGGCGTCCTTCTGCGTCGGTGAGGTGGATTTCAGCTTGCGCGACGTGGCAAAAGAGCAGCCACGCAGTCAGCATGCAGACGAGGCGAGGTAACATGATTGACATCCCTTTACGATTAATTGTGATGTTATAATGTAACAATTAATCGCGGGATTCAAACTTTCCTGTCAGGCGAGGCGAGCGCTGCGTGAGCGAAGGCGGTGAGAGCCTGGCGGCCATAAAAAGTGTGCGGGCAATTTTTCTCGACGTCATTTTGCACGGGCCAAGAATTTTTTCTGAGAAATCCCTCCGCCTTGCGCAACAATCGTTTACAATTTGCCAAATCCCGGTCGCGCGTCGTTTTTGTAAAGTTTCGTATTTTTAGTAGGTTAATGACGTGCGACTCTTGAAACTGTGACGAATGCCCATACGATCTAGGGTATCTTAGACAGCGTTTTGTTAACATTTATGAGGAAGTAAACATTTTATGATGCGTATAGCTCTGTTCCTGCTCACCAACCTGGCGGTGATGTTGGTTTTCGGGCTGGTGCTCAGCCTGACAGGAATCCAATCCAGTAGCGTTCAGGGCCTGATGATCATGGCCGGTCTGTTCGGCTTCGGCGGCGCTTTCGTGTCGTTGCTGATGTCCAAGTGGATGGCGCTGCGCTCCGTCGGCGGGGAAGTGATTGAACAACCGCGTAACGAAACCGAAAACTGGCTGCTGGAAACGGTACGCCGTCAGTCGCAGCAGGCGGGCATCGCCATGCCGCAGGTCGCTATCTACCACGCGCCGGACATCAACGCCTTTGCCACCGGCGCGCGCCGTGACGCCTCGCTGGTCGCCGTCAGCACCGGCCTGCTGCAGAGCATGAGCCGCGACGAGGCGGAAGCGGTCATCGCGCACGAAATCAGCCACGTCGCCAACGGCGATATGGTGACCATGACCCTGATTCAGGGCATCGTGAACACCTTCGTCATCTTCATTTCGCGCCTGATCGCGCAGGTCGCCGCCGGCTTCCTGGGCAACCGTGATGGCGAAGGGGAAGGCAACGGCAACCCGATGATTTACTTCGCGGTGTCGATGGTGTTGGAACTGGTGTTCGGCATCCTGGCAAGCATCATCACCATGTGGTTCTCGCGTCACCGCGAGTTCTACGCCGACGCCGGCTCCGCCAAGCTGGTGGGCCGCGAGAAGATGATCGCCGCCTTGCAGCGCCTGAAAACCAGCTACGAACCGCAGGAAGCGGGCAGCATGATGGCGTTCTGCATCAACGGTAAATCCAAGTCGTTCAGCGAGCTGTTCATGTCGCACCCGCCGCTCGACAAGCGTATCGAAGCGCTGCGTTCCGGCCAGTACCTGAAGTAATCGGCTGAATGAAAGGAAAAACCCCGGCTCGCCGGGGTTTTTTTATGTCCGTTATTTCACCTCGCGGCTTGGCTGCGCCGTTGGCGCCGTCGATTGGGTGATGCGCAGGCTGCTGACCGCCGCCGCCAGAGTGGCGAACACGCCGGCCAGGATCAGCGATGCGTGGGTACCAGAGGTGGGGAACAGGTTGAACATCAGCGCCACCAGCGCGGCCCCCGAGGTTTGCCCCAGCAGGCGAGCGGTGCCCAGCATGCCGCTGGCGCCACCGCTGCGGTTACGCGGCGCGGCGGAGATGATGGTGTGATTGTTGGGCGACTGGAACAGGCCGAAGCCGGCGCCGCACAGCACCATGCGCCAGATGATGTCCCCATTCGACGGATCCGCGGGCAGCAGCGCCAGCGAGAACAGCCCAAGTGCGAACACCGCCAGCCCAATGCAGCCCAGTAGGCCGGCGTGCACGCGCTCCACCAGCCGGCCGGCGATCGGCGCCATGACTACGATCGCCAGCGGCCACGGCGTCAGCAGCAGCCCGGTCGCCACTTCGTCGCGGCCCAATGCGCTTTGCAGGAAGAACGGCAACGACACCATCGCCAGCATTTGCGCAGCAAACGAGCAGATTGAGGTGCCCATCGACAGGGCGAAGATCGGGATGCGCAGCAGGTCGACCGGCAGCAGCGGAAATTCCTGGCGCAGCTGGCGGCGCACGAACACCGCGCCAATCGCCAGCAGCGCGGCGATCTCGCTGAAGATTAGCGTCAGGCTTTGGCCCTGGGCGAAGCCGCTGATGGCGGTGATCAGCAGGCCGAACGTCAACGCGTTCAGCACGGCGCTGGTGGGATCGAAACGGCGGTTATCGCTTTTTTGGCCGTTGGCCGGCAGGAACTTCATGCCCAGCAGCAGTGCGACGAGGCCGATCGGCAGGTTGATGGCGAACAGCCACTGCCAGGATGCGACCGACAGGATCGCCGCCGCCACCGTTGGCCCGGCCGCCGAGGAGCAGGCGACGATCAGCGAGTTGATGCCCATGCCGCGGCCGAGAAAACGCTGCGGATAGATGATGCGGATCAGCGCGGTGTTGACGCTCATGATGGCGGCGGCACCAAAGCCTTGCAGCACGCGGGCGATGGTCAGCGTAAGCAGCGAGTCGGACAGGGCGCAGAACAGCGAGGTAATGCTGAACACCAGCAACCCGGCCTGATAGATGCGGCGATAGCCGATCAGATCGCCGAGCGACGCCAGCGACAGCAGAGACACGGTGATCGCCAGCTGATAGGCGTTAACCACCCAAATGGAGCTGGCCGGGCTGGCGTTGAGATCGCGCGCGATGGTGGGCAGCGCCACGTTGGCTATCGCGCCGTCGAGCACGGATACGGTAATGCCGAGGGCGATGGCGAAGATCGCCCCATAGCGTTGCGGGACGGGGAGGCCGTCGGAACAAGGACGCATGTTGGTCTCAGCGGTATTTATTCAGGGGAGTATTATCATGCTAATCATATTCGCCCGTGATTGCATGCCCCTTGTCCGCTTTATTGTAAACGGCGGTGAGCGAGCCGGGGTTATCCATTAGGCTTCAATCGCTTAGCGTTCAGCCGCGTTGCGCGCCGCGATCTGTTCCGATTATACTGAAACCCTTGTTTAAATTTCCTGAAACAAAACCGTTAAGTAGGGTATTCACCATGGCTAACGCAGATTCAGACAAGCAACCGGATGCCGTCTCATCCGTGATGAAAGTGTTCGGCATTTTGCAGGCGCTCGGCGATGAGCGCGAGATTGGCATTACCGAACTGTCCCAGCGGGTGATGATGTCCAAAAGCACCGTCTACCGTTTTCTGCAAACCATGAAAGCGCTGGGCTACGTCTCGCAGGAGGGCGAGACGGAAAAGTATGCGCTGACGCTCAAGCTGTTCGAGCTGGGCGCCAAATCGCTGCAGAACGTCGATCTGATCCGCAGCGCCGACGTACAGATGCGCGAGCTGTCGAACCGCACCCGCGAAACCATCCACCTCGGTGCCCTGGACGAGGACGGCATCGTCTATATCCACAAGATTGACGCAATGTACAACCTGCGCATGTATTCGCGCATCGGCCGCCGTAACCCGCTGCACAGCACCGCCATCGGTAAAGTGCTGCTGGCCTGGCGCGATCGGGATGAGGTGGCGCAGATCCTGTCGCAGATTGAATTTACCCGCAGCACCGAGCATACGCTGACTAGCGCCGCCGAACTGTTGCCGGTGCTGGAGCGGGTGCGCGAGCAGGGATACGGCGAAGATGCCGAGGAGCAGGAGGCGGGGATCCGCTGCATCGCGGTGCCGGTCTTCGATCGGTTCGGGGTGGCGATCGCCGGGCTGAGCCTCTCTTTCCCGACGCTGCGTTTTTCCGAAGCGGCGCGGGAGGAGTATGTGGCGCTGCTGCACGTCGCCGCCCGGCGCATCAGTGAACAGCAGGGCTATCACGACTACCCGTTCTAACCCCTCGCTTCGATGAACAAGGCGCGGCCATGGCAGCGCCTTGTTGCTATTTTGCGCCCGGCGTCAGCCGCTGCGCAATCCGCTCCAGCACTAACATCAGCAGCAGCGTGGCCGCCACCAGGATCATGGTCAGCGTCGCGCCGTTGGCGATGCTGCCGCGATCGGTCAGGCTGAAGATAGTGACCGGCAGCGTCGCCCAGCTCGGTGGGTAGATCATCATGGTCGCGCCCAGCTCACCCATCGACAGCGACAGGCTGAGGGCGAAGGCGGAGATCATATAGGGAGCGATCATCGGCAGGGTGACGTGACGCAGGCGAAACAACGGCGAAGCGCCCAGGCTGGCGGCGACGTTTTCGTAGTCGCTCGAAAGCCGGGTCAGCCCGGCCATCACGTTGCCGAAGGTGAAGGCGGAAATCAGCACGAAGTGGGCGATGGGCACGATCAGGAAGGTACCGTTCATCTGCAGCGGCCCCTGGCTGAATGCCACCAGCATGCCTAAACCGATCGACACCGAAGGCACCGCGCTGGGTATGAAGAACAGCGTACTCAGCAGGCGCTGGCCGCGCCCCTGATGGTGGCGCAGCGCCAACGCCGCCCAGGTGCCGCACAGCAGCGCGAACAGGCTGGCGCTGAAACCGATAGCCAGGCTGGCGACCAGCGCGTCCCAGGAGGCGCCGCTGAAGGCCTGGCGGAAATGGCTTAGAGTGAAGCCGCTCGGCAGCACGCCGTTCCACTGTTCGCTCAGGCTGGACATCAGGATCACCGCCAGCGGCAGGCAGAAGAACAGGGCGAACAGCGTGACCGCCAGCGTGCAGGTCAAAGTGCGGCCGGTGCGAGACCAAATCAACATCGTCAGTTCCTCAGCCCGGCGCGCGCCGCGGCGTAGCGGTAAAGGGAGAACAGCCCGAGCGACAGCGCGATATTCACGACGGCGATCGTGCAGGCGACGGCGTAATCCGACTCCAGAATCGCTTTGGAGTAGACCATCATCGGCAGCGTGGTGACGCCCTTGGCACCGATAAACAGCACGATGCCGAATTCATTGGTGGTCAACAGCAAACACAGGCTGCCGCCGGCCAGCAAGGCCGGCAGCGCGGCGGGCAAAATCACCTGGCGCACCACGCGCCCCGGCCGGGCACCGAGGATGCTGGCGGCCTCGAGCTGGCTGCGATCGATCTGCGACAGCGCCGCCATCAGCGGGCGCATCACCAGTGGCGTAAACACGGTGATTTCCGCCAGGATCACGCCCCAAATGGAATAAAGAAAGTCCACCGGCGGCAGGGTAAAACCGAAGGCCGCCATCAGCGTGCCGTTCAGCAGGCCGGCGGATCCGTAGATAAAGGTGAAGGCCAGCGTGATCAGGAAGGTCGGCATGGCGATAAAGGTATCGATCACCCTGGCGATCAGCCGGCTGCCGGGGAACGGCGTAAACACCAGCAGCAGCGACAGCAGGGTGCCGAGCACCAGGCAGCCCAGCGTCGCCAGCAGCGCAATCTGCAGCGTGTTGAGCAGGGCGCCGACAAAGCGTCGGGATTCGAACACCTGTTGCAGCGCGGCGGCGCTGAACAGCCCCTGATCGTCGGTAAACGCCTGTTTGACGATCAGCGCCAGAGGATAGAAAAACAGCGTCGCCAGCACCAGCAGCGGCAGCAAGATCCACAGACGGCGCGGCAAGCGCAGCCGCAGAGCCGGGCGAATAAGCGTAGAGTCGGTCATGTCAGTCCTCGATCAGTACCGCGTCGTCGGGGGCGAAATAGAGCGGCACGCGCTCGCCGATCTGGGGCATCCGGCTGCGATGGGTGGTGACCACGCGCAGCGGATGGCCTTGCGCGTCGAACTGCAGGTGCGTCAATTCCCCCTGCCAGTGAATATCGCGCAGCGTACCGATGAGGCAGTTGCTGCGCTGGGCGTCGGCATCGAGCGCGATATGCTGCGGCCGAATACACAGCAGTTTGTCGAAACCGCGTTGCGCACCATAGGTAAAGCAGCCGATCACTTTGCCGGCGCAGCTGACGGTGGTCATGCCTTGCCCGGTGGTCGTCTCCAGCGCGGTGGCCGGCAGCAGGTTGGCGCGGCCGAGGAACTCGGCGGCGAAGCGGTTCGTTGGATGATGGTACAGCGCGCGAGTCTCGCCGTGGGCGATCAGGTGGCCGTCGCGCATGATGCCAATCTTGTCCGCCAGCGTCAGCGCTTCGCCCTGATCGTGGGTGACGTACAGGATGGTCAGATCCGGCAGTTCGCGGTGCAGGCGGGCGATCTCCTCCACCATGCTGTGGCGAATTTGCGCGTCCAGCGCCGACAGCGGCTCATCCAACAACAGTACTTTGGGGCGCACCGCGATGGCGCGGGCGATCGCCACCCGCTGCTGTTGGCCACCGGAGAGCTGGCTGGGATAGCGCTTGGCGTAGGTGGACATGCCGACGATGGCCAACGCCTCTTCGACGCGCTCGGCGGTGAGGCCGCGTGGCTTGCATTGGGCGCGCAGGCCGAACGCCACATTGTCTTCGACGCGCATATGCGGAAACAGCGCGTAGTTCTGTACCACCATGCCTAGGCCGCGCTCATAAGGTGGCACGTCGGTGACATCGACGTCACCGATGGCAATACGCCCGGCGGAGGGCTGCACGAAGCCGGCGATCGCCCGCAGCACGGTGGTTTTGCCCGAACCGGAGGGGCCGATCAGCGCCAGCACTTCGCCGGGGGCGATGGTGAGCGTCAGGGGTTTCAGCACCTCGGTGCCGCGGTACGACACGCTGACGCGGTCGAGCTGAATGCCCGACGGCCCGGCGATGTCCTGGCTGCTATCCCGCGCCTCGGCGCGGGAAGAGAGGGTAGAAGGCATCGTCAGCGTCATTCGGTCACCTTGTGCCAGCGGGAGATATCGGCGGACAGGCTGCTCACCACCTGATTCCAGTCCGGCGCCCAGATGTCCACGCCTTTCAGCGCCGCCTGCGACTGCCTGAAGTTATCGTCGGTCGGGGTGACGTCCTTACGCACCGGCACACCGTAGGAAATGGCGCTGACGCTGCTCTGGGCTTCTTTGCTCAGCAGGAAGTCGATCAGCTTTTTGCCGTTGGCGCTTTGCGGCGCGCCTTGCACCAGGCCGACATAGTAAGGCAGCACCAGCGTGCTGCGCTTGCCGTCCGGCCCGGCCGGCCAGAACACCTTCACGTTCGGGTTGCTGCGCATCTGCGCCAGGTTCATCTGCAGATCGCCGTTGGCCACCAGCAGCTCGCCTTTATTGACCAGCGCGGTCAGCTTGCCGGTGGAAGCGGAAGGGCCGACGTTGTTGCTTTGCAGTTTGCCGAGGTAGTCGAAACCGGCGTCTTTGCTGCCGAAGCTGTGAAACGCCTGCAGCATCACCGCGGTGCCGTCACCCGCCTGGCCCGGCGTGGAGTACTGCAGCTTGTTGCGGAACTGCGCGTCCAGCAGCTGCTGATAGCTGGCGGGCGCCTGCGGCAACAGTTTGGCGTTATAGATGAAGCTCAGGTAGTTGTTCACCAGCGGCACGAACTGCGGCTGGGCGCCGGCGATCTGCGCCGCATCCTGCGGGGTGAAATCCTGCAGCAGTTTTTCCGCGGCGGCGCGCTGGATGAACGGCGGCAGCGTCACCAGCACGTCGGCCTGCGGGTTGCTTCGCTCTTTCGACAGCCGCTCGACGATGGCGCCGGAACCGCCTTCGACGTACTGCACCTTGATGCCGGTTGCCTGAGTGAAGGCGTCGAACTGGGTTTGATACCAGCTGTGATCGCCGTCGTGCAACCCATCGGCGGAGTAGACGGTCACCACTGCGTCGGCGGCCCAGGCCGGCGCGGCGCCGAGTGCGATGGCGGTCATCACGACCAGACGAGAAAGTTTCATAGCTTCAGCCTCACTGTTGCGGGTTAATGCGAAACTGGTATACACCAGATATGCGGCCAAGCTAATCGGCGAATATGACAAACAAATGAAAGCGGCAAAATATATTTACCGGGAACGGGGATCGGGCTTGGGAGCGAAAAGGGGGCGGCAGGCGCAGCCCCGTCATGCAGAGGGTTAAAGCGTATCGACTTCGATGCGCAGGCTGTCGTGGCGCCAGTATTCGATATCGAAATCGAGAATGCGGCCGTGCTGATCGTAATTTAATCGGCGCAGCAGCAAGGCGGGCAGGCCGACCATGGCGCCGAGCGCGTTGGCGGCGCGGTAAGGCAGGGCCGTTGGATAGAACGACAGATGCATGTTGCTGTAAATCAACGCGTAATGCTGTTGATAGACCTCGGTCAGGCTACCGTTGAGATCGTGGCTGAGCAGTTCCGGCACCCGCTGCGGCAGGCAGTGGTTTTCGCAATAGCAGATGGCGCGGCCGTCGGCGTAGCGCACGCGGCGCAGCAGATACACCTGATCGAACGGTTCGAGCGCCAGCGGCTGCATCACGTCGAGCGGCACCGTGGTTTTTTCGCCGGACAGCAGCGCGGTGCGCGGCGTGCGCCCCTGCTCCTGGCAGAGGCGGTGGAAGTTGGTGTTCTGCGTCGGATCCAGCCACAGCCGCTCCGGCGTGACGAACCAACCGCGGCGATCGGCGCGGTAGATGGCGCCGGTGGCCTCCAGCTGCGCCAGGCTCTCGCGAATGGTAACGCGGGTGGTGGAGAAGATGGCGCACAGCTCGCGCTCCGAAGGCAGCTTGTCGCCCGCCTGCAGCGCGCCGCGGGTGATACGCGCCAGAAGCTGATCCTTGATCTGCAGGTAGTGGGGCATATCGCCCTGATGTTCTTTCATTTCATCTCGCTATGGCATCGGCCCGACATTCCGGCACGCGCTTATTATACATAGCCAGATGAATTTTTTGTTTCACCGCGCTTTGTCGTTTGACCGGGGAAGGAATTTGCGGCCACAATGCCTGCAATCTGGTATAGACCAAATAGGTGAATAACATGTCCGATCGTAACTACCTGCTGTTGACCCCCGGCCCGTTGACCACGTCGAAAACGGTAAAAGAGGCGATGCTGTTCGACAGCTGCACCTGGGATGAAGATTACAACCTGGGCGTGGTGCAAAGCATCCGCCAGCAGTTGGTGGCGCTGGCGACGCCGTCCGCCGGTTACACCTCGGTGTTGCTGCAGGGCAGCGGCAGTTTTGCGGTGGAAGGCGTGCTGGGCACGGTCATCGGCCCGCAGGACAAGCTGCTGATCGTCAACAACGGCGCCTACGGGGCGCGAATGATCGAAATGGCGCGGCTGATGGACATCGACCACCACGCTTTCGACTGCGGCGAGGTCAATGAGCCGGACGTGGCGGCGATGGAGGCGGTACTGAAAAGCGATGCGCGCATCAGCCATATCGCCATGGTGCACTGCGAAACCACCACCGGCATGCTCAACCCGCTGCAGAAAGTCGCCGGCCTGGCGGCGCGCAACGGCAAGACCTTTATCGTCGACGCCATGAGCAGCTTCGGCGGCATTCCGCTGGATGTGGACGCGCTGGGCATCGATTTTCTGATCAGCTCCGCCAACAAATGCATTCAGGGCGTGCCGGGCTTCGCTTTCGTCATCGCCCGCCGCAGCGAGCTGGAGAAATGCGCCGGCCGTTCACGCTCGCTGTCGTTGGATCTGTATGCCCAGTGGCGCTGTATGGAAGACCAGGCCGGCAAATGGCGCTTTACGTCGCCGACCCACACCGTGTTGGCCTTTGCACAGGCGCTGAAAGAACTGGAACAAGAGGGCGGCATTGCCGCGCGCCACCGCCGCTATCAGACCAATCAGCGGCGGCTGGTGGCGGGTATGCGCGAGCTGGGCTTTGAGACTCTGCTGGACGATGCGTTGCATTCGCCGATCATCACCGCGTTCTATTCGCCAAAGGCCGACACTTACCGCTTTGCCGAATTTTATCAGCGCCTGAAGCAGCAAGGGTTTGTGATCTATCCCGGCAAAGTGTCGCAGAGCGACTGCTTCCGCATCGGCAACATCGGGGAAATTTACCCGCAAGATATCGAACGTTTGCTGGCGGCCGTCGGGCAGGCGATGTACTGGAATCAATAAGGATTGACCATGAAACAGATCAACGCAGTGATCCTCGACTGGGCCGGCACCACGGTGGACTTCGGCTCCTTTGCGCCAACGCAGATTTTTGTCGAGGCATTCAAACAAACCTTCGATATCGACATCAGCCTGGCGGAGGCGCGCATTCCAATGGGGCTGGGTAAATGGCAGCACATTGAGGCGCTGGGCAAGCTGCCGGCGGTCGATGCGCGCTGGCGGCAGAAGCTGGGCCGTTCGATGAGCCATCAGGACATCGACGCGCTGTATCAGGCGTTTATGCCGCTGCAAATCGCCAAAGTGATCGACTTCGCCGATCCCATCGAAGGTGTGCCGCAGGTGATTGCCGGGCTGCGCGAACAGGGCATTAAAATCGGCTCCTGCTCCGGTTATCCGCGTGCGGTGATGGAGGTGCTGGTGCCTGCCGCCGCGCAGCGCGGCTACGCGCCAGATTACTGGGTCGCCACTGACGATCTCGCCGCCGGTGGCCGGCCGGGGCCGTGGATGGCGTTGCAGAACGTTATCGCGCTGGGCATCGATGCGGTGGCGCACTGTGTGAAGGTGGACGACGCGGTGCCGGGCATTGCTGAAGGGCTGAACGCCGGGATGTGGAGCGTCGGATTGGCGCTGTCCGGCAATGAGTTTGGCGCGACCTGGCAGGAGTACCGCCAAATGGCGGAAGGTGAGATAGAGCTGCGCCGTACGGCCGCCGCCGATAAGCTGTCCGCGGCGGGCGCGCACTATGTGATAGACACGCTGGCGCACTTGCCGGGCGTGATCGCCGACATCAACCGGCGGCTGGCGAACGGCGAGCGGCCGTAACGACCGAGCGCGGGGCATAAAAAAACCGGGGATAATCCCCGGTTTTTTTCGTTTTGAGACGGCGTTAACGGTGAGCCAATTCGACTTCGTCTTCGCTGTCCATCACGGCTTTGTCGGTTTGCTTCATCAGCTGGCTGGTGATGGTGCCCGCCGCCATGGAGCCGTTGACGTTCAGCGCGGTACGGCCCATGTCGATCAGCGGTTCGACCGAGATCAGCAGCGCGACCAGCGTCACCGGCAGGCCCATCGCCGGTAGCACGATCAGCGCGGCGAAGGTAGCGCCGCCGCCCACGCCCGCTACGCCGGCGGAGCTGATGGTGACGATGCCGACCAGGGTGGCGATCCACACCGGATCCAGCGGGTTGATGCCGACGGTCGGCGCAACCATTACCGCCAGCATTGCCGGGTAGAGGCCCGCACAGCCGTTCTGGCCGATGGTGGCACCGAACGACGCCGAGAAGCTGGCGATGGATTCCGGCACGCCCAGGCGGCGGGTCTGCGCTTCCACGTTCAATGGAATGCTGGCGGCGCTCGAGCGGCTGGTGAAGGCGAAAGTGATCACCGGCCACACCTTGCGGAAGAACTTCATCGGGTTAACGCCGGTGAAGGCCAGCAGCACAGCGTGCACCACGAACATGATGGCCAGGCCGATATACGAGGCCACCACAAAGCTGCCGAGCTTGACGATGTCGTGAATGTTGGAACCGGCGACCACTTTGGTCATCAGCGCCAGCACGCCGTACGGCGTCAGCTTCATGACCAGACGCACCAGCTTCATCACCCAGGCCTGCAGGGTGTCGATAGCCACCAGTACGCGCTCGCCTTTCGGCTTGTCGTCTTTCAGCAGCTGCAGCGATGCCACGCCGAGGAAGGTGGCGAAAATCACCACGCTAATGATCGACGTCGGGCTGGCCCCGGTCAGATCGGCGAACGGGTTTTTCGGGATGAACGACAGCACCATCTGCGGCACGGTCAGGTCGGCCAGTTTACCCACGTAGTTGGTCTGGATCGCCGTCAGGCGCGCGCTTTCCTGCGCGCCCTGCACCAGGCCTTCGGCGGTCAGGCCGAACAGGTTGGTGACCAGCACGCCCACCAGCGCCGAGATCAGCGTGGTGAACAGCAGCGTGCCGATAGTCAGGACGCTGATTTTGCCCAGAGAAGAGGCGTTGTGCAGCTTGGCCACCGCGCTCAGGATCGAGGCGAACACCAGCGGCATGACGATCATTTGCAGCAGCTGCACATAGCCGTTGCCGACGATGTTGAACCAGCTGATGGATTCTTTCAGCACCGGGTTGTCGGAGCCGTACACCAGCTGCAGGCCCAGGCCGAACACCACGCCGACCACCAGGCCGACCAGCACTTTTTTCGCCAGGCTCCATTGCTTGTGGCGGGTTTGCGCCAACAGCAACAGGAGCGCGACAAACACCAGCACGTTAATCACGAGCGGAAGATTCATCCCCAATGTCTCCAATAATCTTTCTTATAAAAACGACTACGCATCACGTATGTCGCGATGTAAATATCGTAACAGTTTGCCGAGTGGCCTACTTATATCCAAATGGAATTTGATATAGCTTTTTGTGTGTTTTTGTTCGTTTTATATACATGAAGGTGATGGGTTGAGCGGATTTTTGTGATCAGAGTCTGATATTTCTGATTTGCTCGACATAGGATTGCACCGGCAGGGTGAAATCACCTTGCCAACAGATGGCAAACGCCACCAGGCACAGACACAGCACGCGCTCGAGCTGATTGCCTTTTTGCGAGTTGAGCAGCGGCAGGCGAAAACGCCAGCGGCATGGCCACAGCAGCGGAACGCCGGCGGGAGTGAGCATATCGGCCAGCAGATGGCTGAAGTAACCGATGATCATGGCGTGCAGCGCGTCGGCCGGGATCGGCCAGCTGCGCGGCACGTCCAGCTGGAACAGCGCCATGCCGCCGGCGATCGCCAGCAGGCTGTGGGTGAAGCCGCGGTGGCCGAAGGCGCGGGCGATGGGCAGGGCAATCCAGCGCAGACGCTGGCCCAGTACCGACTTGGGGTGATCGATGTCCGGCAGCAGCGAGGTCAGCAGCGCGGCGGGTATGATGTGCCACCAGTCGCCGGTAGCCAGCTCTGGCGTCACTTCCGCCTTCTTGGCGAAGATCGCGCAAGCGACAGAGAATATAAGGTGTCCTTCCGCGGTCATGCTGTTGCGATTCCGGCTGGTAAACTGTTAATTTATCCAGTATATGGGAAAATTCCCAGTAGTGGAAGCAGTTACCCTGTAACCAATTGTTTATTTTTCCCGGTTTTACAACGGCTTGTTACGGCAATGCGTAACAAATCATCGCTTTTGACGGGCGTGAACAAAAAGCGGGCAATGGGCGGTGCGGAACGGAGAGAAATAAGGGCGGTTTTCAGTACGCAGCGGCGGGAGGAAGCGGCGGCCGCGAAGAGCGCTGCGTGGCAGTGACAACGTTTCGCGGACCGTCGCTTTCCCTGCCGCCCAGCATAATAACAACAGCATGCCGATTCAATAATAATGAAACGCTGTTTCGTTTGTTTTGCGGCACGGATCCCTTTTATGGCGCTGAGCGGAAAGCCAGGGCGCCGGTGGCCGGCGCCGCAGGTCAGGCAAAGTGGGCGGGGGTGAGCTGTTCCAGGGTCTCCAGCTGGTGGTCTGCCAGCGCCCAGCGCGGATCGTGGCGGTATTCGGCGGCCGGGATCACGATGGAGCGCATGCGCGCGGCCTTGGTGGCGATCATGCCGTTAAAGGAGTCTTCCAGCGTGATGCAGCGCAGCGGATCGCTGCCCAGCCGTTCGGCGGCGATCAGGTAGACCTCCGGGTGCGGTTTGCTGTACGGCAGGTATTCGGCGGAAACCAGCTGATCGAAGTAGCCCTCAAGATCGAACATCTTCAGCACCTGCTGTTGCATGTGCAGCGGCGAGGCGGAGGCGAGACCGATGTTCAGCCCCTGCTCGCGGCACAGTTCCAGCGCCTGCCGGACCCCCGGCAGCAGCGGGCGCGTCTCGTGCACCAGCTCGATGGCGCGTTCGATAATCCTTGCCGACACCTCATCGAGCGAAACCCCTTGCCACGGCATCGCCTGGTACCACATTTTCACCACCAGATCGATGCGCAGCCCCAGGGTGTCCGGCAGTTTGTGGCGATCGGACAGATCCAGACCCAGCGCGCCGAAGATATCCAGCTCGGCCTGCAGCCACAGCGGTTCCGAATCGATCAACAAGCCGTCCATATCAAAAATTGCGGTTTCAATGCGTTGCGAATAAGCCATTAACGGTTAACTCCTGCCGGCGCGGGTGAATGTGCCCGACACTCTATCATCGCCGACGGCGAGACTAAAATCTTTGCCTGCGCGTTTGGCTTTTGCCAAAGCGAAGGATATTCCACATCTCGCGCAACTTTAGCCACCAGCGTTGGTGTTGGCGCTCGGTAACCTGTTGCAACATGCGCGCATAGTCCAGCACCAACCCCGGCGTCCAGGTCATGCTTTCGCCACGGCTGCGCAGTACCGCCAGCATCCACAGATTGGGATCCAGCACCAATAACAGAAAACGGCGCCACAGATGTTTATCGCCCAGCACGCCCTCCAGCGCACTGTCGAGCGCGCCGATGACCGTGGTGGAGCAGTTACGCCGGGTCAGGTTGTAAGTCGCATCCTGTCGGTAGCGTAACCAGAATGCGCGCAGCGCCGCCGGGTTATAGCGATAGAACTGAATTTTCTTGTCCGGGGGGCACCAGGCGGCGATCTCGCCCGACAGGTCGGGCAGGAAACGTCCGTCGACGTTGTTCTGTTCGCCGGCATGCAACAACTGGCGGAAATCCTGAACGGAATGGCTGATGTCGTTGAGCGGGTAGTGACTGATATACACATCCGGCGCGAGCGCCAGGGCGGCATGACCGGTGGAGATATTGCCGCCGTTGTCGACCGCCGCGATGTATCGGTCGACGATGTAACGTCGGCGCGGATCTTTAGCCGCACCAATCGGTGTCCAGACATACACCGTGAGCGGCGCAGTCTCATCCGCCGGGGGCGGTGGCTGCCGGGTTGGGTGCTGATTCAGAGAAAAGCTTGTCAGTCTCCGGGCGATGCGCAATAAAGCCCAGCCGGAAAGCACCATCATCACGCCGAGGCAAAAGGGCACCGTCATCCGATGCGGCGCCGGCCAGCCGACAAAAATCATCAACGAAAGCAGGATTTCGCCGCCGCCCGCCAGCGCCACGGCTTTCCATCGGCTGTGTTGAATCACCGTGGAGGAGGCGATGCGCACGGCGCCGTCAAGCAGCAGCGCGCTGCCAAACACCACGGTGGCGACGATGTTATCGTCTGCGGGCACGTCCAACATTAAAAAGGCCATAAACACGAAGCCCAGCCCCTTAAGCAGCACCGGCCGGCTGGCCGAAGAGCCGATCACCAGCGCGGCGGATATCGCCACCAGCCCCTCCAGCGCCAGGATGACCGCCAGCGCATCCAGCGCCAGCACGGACCGGCCATCCTGCAGGATGTCGAACAGCATCAGCGCCCCTGCGGCTACCCACAGCCAGCCGAACAGCACCAGCAGGCGGCGCTGGCCGTGCAGCGCCTGCGCGCCCAGCAATAAGATAATCAGTCGAATCATGACGGCCTCTGATTAAACGGGTAACGTTATCTCTTCAATGATAGTGCGCGAACGTCGTTAAGCAGTTGATTTCGGCGAATTCGGCTAAGCTTGTAGCACAGCGGGAATGAAGAAAACGGTGGGCGAGTTTCGCCAACTGCAGGTAGACTTAGCCGATTCGGTTACGTCGCTAACAAGGGGAACACATGACGTATCAACAGGCCGGGCGTATCGCCATTTTGAAACGCATTCTCGGATGGGTGGTTTTTATCCCGGCGTTGCTGTCGACGCTGATTTCCGTGCTGGGCTTCATCTATCAGCACAGTGAAAAAACCAAGGGCATCAACGCGGTGATGCTGGATTTTGTCCACGTGATGGTGGACATGGTGCGTTTCAATACGCCGTTCCTGAACCTTTTCTGGTACAACTCGCCGGTGCCTGACGTGGATAAAAGCCTGTTCAGCGGCGCCAATCTGATGTTCATCATTATCTACATACTGATCTTCGTCGGGTTGGCGCTGCAGGCTTCCGGCGCACGCATGTCGCGCCAGGTCAAGTTCATCCGCGAAGGGTTGGAAGACCAGATGATCCTGGAGCAGGCCAAGGGCAGCGAAGGGCACACGCGCCAGCAGCTGGAGGCGCGCATCACGCTGCCGCACCACACCATCTTCCTGCAGTACTTCCCGCTGTATATCCTGCCGATCGTGATTGCGGTGATCGCCTGGTTCGTGATCCGCCTGTTGGGGCAGCTGGCCGGCGCGGCCTGAACCATGAACGGGGCGCCGAGCGGCGCCCCGGAACGTTATGACGCCTCGGGCTGCAGCAGCGCCTCCACCGCGCGTTGCGCAGCCACCAGATGCTGGCCGCCGAACAGGTTGCTGCGGTTGAGCAGGTAGTACAGCTGATACAGCGGCTGACGCTCGATAAATCCGGCTCCCAGCGGCCATACGCTCTGATAGCCGTCGTAGATCTGCGGCGGCAGCTCGGGGTACAGCGGCAGCATCGCCAAATCGCACTCCCGGTCGCCCCAGTAGCTGGCCGGATCGAATAGGATCGGCCCGTGGGCGGTCATCGCGCAGTTGCCTGGCCACAGGTTGCCGTGCAGCAGCGAAGGCTGCGGCTGGTGGTGCTGCAAGCGCAGATACACCCGATCGACGATGTCGTCGATGTCACCGAAGGTCATGCCTTTCTCGGCCGCCAGCTGCAGCTGCCAGCCGATGCGCTGTTCGGCGAAGAATTCCGACCAGCGGCGCTGCCAGGCGTTGGGTTGCGGGGTGGTGGTCAGATCGCTGTCGAAGTCGAGGCCGAACTGCGGTTGCTCGCTCCACTGGTGCAGGTGCGCCAGCTGCTGGCCCAGACAGTAGGCGCCGTGGGCGTCGAGGGGTTTCAGCTGCTGATACTCCAGCAGCAGGAAGCTGTAGTCGCGATCGCTGCCGACGCCGTACACTTCCGGCACCCGCACGCTTTTGCTGCGCGCCAGCAACGCCAGCTGATCGGCCTCGGCGGTGAATATCGGCAGTTGTTCACGGGCGTCGCATTTCACGAACACCTCGTTGTCACCGTAACTCACGCGCCACGCCGGGTGAATGTCGCCCCCGGGCAGTTCAATCCTTTCGCGTATCTCTGCGCTGCCAAGATGTTCACTTAACAGACGGCTAACGGCTTGCCACATGGTATTTCCCCCTCTGTGCTGCCTGATAATTCATTAGGTTAGCGTCTTTCCCGTGGTGAAAACACGACGCGGCGCACAGCCGGCGTCAAAGGCGGCGATTTTTTCAGCGCCTCGCCAGCTCAAAGTATATACCCTATTGATTAATTTAAGCGCAATACCGGTTGCAACTTGATGACAACGACGCGATGAGCGGGGGAAGGTGATGCGGCGAGCAGAGGGCATCGCCGCATCGGTGAGTTAACCGCCGGTGAGGGCGCTTTGGTTACGCTGTAACGGACGCAGCTTGCTGTACAACAAGGCGATAACGAACAGCACGGCCTGTACGATGACGATGCAGGGGCCGGTGGCGCCGTCGATGTGGAAGCTGATCAGGGTGCCGAGCACGCAGGAGAACACCGATACTATCGTCGCCACCATCAGCATGCGGTCGAAGCGGCGGCACAGCATAAAGGCGATGATGCCGGGGGCGATCAGCATGGCGATCACCAGGATCACCCCCACGGCCTGCAGCGAGGCGACGATGGTCATCGCCAGCAGGCACAGCAGCCCGTAGTGCAGCAGCTTGACCGGCAGGCCAATCACCCGCGCATGATGCGGATCGAAGCAGTACAGCAGGAAGTCTTTACGCTTGAGCAGCACCACCGCCAGGGTGATGCCGGCGATCAGCAGGGTTTGCTTCAGCTCGCCGTCGGTAATGCCCAGCATGTTGCCGAACAGAATGTGGCTCAGGTGCTGGTCGGTATCGATGCGCGAGAACAGCACCAGGCCGAAGGCGAACATGCCGGAAAAGACGATGCCCATCACCGTGTCTTCTTTCACCCGGCTGTTCTCTTTCAGGTAGCCGGTGGCTACCGCGCAAAAGATGCCGGAGAGGAACGCGCCGATCGCCAGCGGGATGCCGACCACGAACGCCACCACGATGCCGGGCAGCACCGCGTGCGAGATGGCGTCGCCCATCAGCGACCAGCCTTTGAGCACCAGATAGCAGGAGAGCACGGCGCACACTACGCCGGTGACGATGGCGGCGACGATCGCCCGCTGCATGAACGGGTAGGCGAAGGGTTCGCTGAGCAGTTGATACAGGGTGTCCATCAGCGGCCTCCGGTTTGCGAATGCGCCACGCGGCGCCGGGACGCCAGCAGGCCGTGTTTCGGCGCGAAGAAGAACGCCGTCAGAAACACCAGCGTTTGCAGGGTGACGATCACGCCCCCGGTGGCACCGTCGAGGAAGAAACTCAGGTAGGCGCCGACGCCGCTGGTCAGCGAACCGATGATGATGGCGATGATCACCAGCCGGCTGAAGCGATCGGTCAGCAGGTAGGCGGTGGCGCCCGGCGTGATCACCATGGCGATCACCAAAATGGCGCCGACGGTTTGCAGCGCGGCGACGGTGCAGGCGCTAAGCAGGGTGAAGAACAGGATCTTCAGCTTTAGCGGCGACAGGCCGATCGACACCGCGTGGCTTTCGTCGAAGAACACCGCCAGCAGGTCTTTCCACACCAGGCACAGGATCAGCAGCGAAACGCCGATGATGATTTCCACCTGCAGCACGTCTTCGTCGGCGATGCCGAGGATATTGCCGAAGATGATCGACTGTACGTTGACCGAGGTGGGGTTGAGCGACACGATCAGCAGGCCGACGGCGAAGAAGGTGGAGAAGATAAAGCCGATGATGGCGTCTTCGCGCAGCCGGGTGATATGGCGCACCAGCGTCATCGCCAGCGCCGCCAGCATGCCGGTGAAGAAAGCGCCGGCGGCGTAGGGCAGGCCGAGGGCGTAGGCGCCGGCTACGCCGGGCACCACTGAGTGCGACAGCGCGTCGCCCATCAGCGACCACCCTTTCAACATCAGGTAGGCGGAGAGGAACGCGCAGGCGGCGCCGACGATGGCGCTGACCCAGATGGCTTTCACCATGTAGTTATAACTGAAAGGTTGCAGCAGAAGGTCCAGCATCAGGATTGTTTCTCCCTGGCCTGGCTGTTGGCCGGCGGATCGCTCTTGGTGTGGCCGTAGAACACCGCGGGGCGTTCATCGTCGGTCAACACCGTAACGGTGCGCGGATCGTTGTCGTCGTGCAGATCCGGGCCGGAGAGGTTGATATGGCGCAGCACGCCGCCGAACGCCTGTTCCAGGTTGCTCTGGGTGAAGGTGGTCTCGGTCGGGCCGGCGGCCAGCACAGTGCGGTTGATGAGGATCACCCGATCGCAAAACTCCGGCACGCTGCCGAGGTTATGGGTGGAAACCAGGATCAGGTGCCCCTCGTCGCGCAGCGCGCGCAGCAGCTCGATAATGGCGTTCTCGGTTTTTACATCCACGCCGGTGAACGGCTCGTCCAGCAGCAGTACCGTGCCCTGTTGCGCCAGCGCGCGCGCCAGAAACACGCGTTTTTTCTGGCCGCCGGACAGCTCGCCGATCTGCCGGCTGCGCAGCTCGCTCAGGCCGACGCGTTCCAGCGCCTTGTCGACCCGCAGCCGGTCTTCGCGCGACGGGATGCGCAGGAAGTTCATCTTGCCGTAACGGCCCATCATCACCACGTCTTCCACCAGCACCGGGAAGTTCCAGTCGACGTCTTCGGTCTGCGGCACGTAGGCGATCAGGTTCTTTTTCAGCGCGTCCGCCACCGGTTTGTCGCTCAGCGAGACCTGGCCGGCAGTGGGCCTGACCAGGCCCATGATGCTTTTGAACAGCGTCGATTTGCCGCTGCCGTTGACGCCGACCAGCGCGCAGATCGAGCCGCCGCTCAGGGTAAAGCTGGCGTTGTGAATGGCGGTGTGCCCGTTGTTGTAGGTTACGGTGACGTCGTCCACGTTCAATTCAGGGCGGACAAACGGTTCATGGGTCATTGATCGAATCCTTTGGCGATGGTTTGCACGGTGGTGTTGAGCAGGTCGATATAGGTCGGCACCGGGCCATCGCGGGTGGACAGCGAATCCACGTACAGCACGCCGCCGTATTTGGCGCCGGTCTCTTTCGCCACCTGCTTGGCCGGCTTGTCGGAAATGGTGCTCTCGCTGAACACCACAGGAATATGGTGGGCGCGCACCGCGTCGATCACCCGGCGCACCTGCTGCGGCGAGCCTTGCTCATCGGCGTTGATCGGCCAAAGATAAACTTCTTTCAGCTGGTAGTCCTGCGCCAGATAGCTGAAGGCGCCTTCGCTGGTCACCAGCCAACGCTGTGCGGCAGGAATGCGCGCCAGGCGTTCGCGCAGCGGGGCGTCCAGCGCGCCGATCTTCTCTGCGTAGGCCTTGGCGTTGCGGTTGTAGGTTTCTGCATGGGCCGGATCGTGCTCTACCAGCGCCTTACGGATGTTCTCGATGTACACCAGCGCGTTGCTCGGCGACATCCAGGCATGCGGGTTCGGGTTGCCGTTATACGGCCCTTCGCGGATCGGCAGTGGGGTGATGCCTTCGGTCACGACCGCCGCCGGCACCTGCTTGATGTTCTCGAAGAAGCGCTGGAACCAGCGTTCCAGGTTCATGCCGTTCCACAGGATCAGATCGGCGTGCTGCGCCTTGACGATATCGCGCGGGGTAGGTTGATAGTCGTGGATCTCGGCACCCGGTTTGGTGATGGATTCTACCACGGCGGCGTCACCCGCCACGTTCTGGGCGATGTCCTGAATGATGGTAAAGGTGGTCACCACGCGCAGCTTCTTTTCCGCCAGCGCGTGTGGGCTGGCCATAGCGGCGCCGAGCAGCAGGCAGGCGAGCGTGAAAGGGCGTAACAGTGCGGCAGCGCGGGGAAGGCGACTACGGCGAAAAGCGCAACTTATCAATGGCATGATGACGTCTCCTGGTTCAAATGAAAATGATTATCAATATCAATTGAAGCGAAGTCAAGCGTCACTTGCCCACCGCCGGCGGGGTATTTCTCCAACTGAAAAAATAATACCGTCCGGGGAGTTATAGCATTTTATGTATCAGTATGTAACCGCTGAAGGTAGTCCTTACAGCTGCATATAGTCACCTCCGGCTGTTTTCCCAAGGCCAACTGCCCGAACCCCTGCGCCAGCCGCTGTACATCCTCTTGATCCAGCACGGTTATAAACGCAAAACTGTTGCTGCCGAGTTCGTGGTGAACGCCATTCTCGTCTGTCACCGACGTGACAAAACCCTCCCGCGTCAATTGCCCGGTCAGCTTCGCCAGGTCGGTCAATCCTTCTTCCTGATAGCGAAAAGTCACCACAAAGCAGCTTGTTGCAGATTGACTCATAAATCACCTCTTGGTATATGGATAGCTTGAGATTAGTCCAAAAAATTACTGCAGGTGTCCTTACAAGTTGTATATGCTACGCAACTCATTGAAAGGAGTGAGGGATTCTGTGAAAACAAAAATAGGTTGCCTTACGGCAATTTTACTTTTGTCGGGGTGCGCCAAAGACCCGCAAACGGCAAGCAATATTTCAGGCAGTGGCACAACACGCGGCGGTTGGTTAAAACCCCCTCCGCAGGCACCGGTAAATCGCACAGGCACGCCGGTTGTTTATAACGATTACATTCGTCAGGCCGCCAGCAACTATGGCGTCGACGAAACGCTGATTAAAGCGATTATTCAGGTGGAGTCCGGGTTTAACCCGAACGTGGTCAGCACCTCGAACGCAGTGGGATTGATGCAGCTTAAGGCTTCTACCGCCGGCCGCGACGCCTATCGCATGAAAGGACGAAGCGGGCAACCCAGCTCGCGAGAGCTGAAGGATCCGGCGGTCAATATTGATCTGGGAACGGCCTATATCAATATTCTTCAAAGCCAGCAGCTAGCCGGGATCAACAACCCACAGACTTTGCGTTATGCCACCATCGTTTCGTACGTGAACGGGGCGGGCGCCATGTTGCGCACCTTCTCCTCGGACAAGCGCGTGGCGGTCAATCGCATCAATCAGATGAGCCCGGATGAGTTTTATCAGCACATCCAGAAAAAGCACCCGGCACCGCAGGCGCCGCGCTATTTGTGGAAGGTGACCACCGCCTACCAGGCGATGTCGCCGTAGCCTGCCATCCTTCTTCAAATCGGCCGCTGAACGCGGCCGATTTTGTTTCCGGCGCCGTTCCAGTGCGCGACCTACTTCTCATTTTTCGTTATTTCCTCTCCGCTTATCGGAAAAACCGCACAAAAAGTTAAATTTACGTTAGCAGATAAATCTTTACGTTCATTCAATAAGTTACCGGTAACATTTTTGCTTTTGCGCGCATTGTGACCTTCAATAAATATACAAATAAGTAACAAATTATTTTAAAAACCCGTATCGATCGCAAGGTTGCGGTTAAATAGTTGTGACTATCTTTGGATGGAATGTGACATGTCGAACCATAAAACCAACAATTCGCGGCGCGATTTCTTGTTGAAATCGATGACCTTAATTCCTGCGGCGGTGATTGGTGGCAGCGGCGTTGGCGCGCTGACGGCACCGACACCGGCGGTCGCGGCCTCGAACACCACAACGCAGAACGATTACCAACCGACCTTTTTCACCCCGGAAGAGTGGGCCTTCATCAAGGCCGCCGTCGCGCGCCTGATCCCGGCCGATGAACGCGGCCCTGGCGCACTGGAAGCCGGCGTGCCGGAGTTTATTGATCGCCAGATGAATACCCCGTACGCCACCGGCTCCATCTGGTACATGCAGGGGCCGTTCAACCCCGATGTGCCGAAGGAGATGGGCTATCAGCTGCCGCTGGTGCCCAAACAAATCTACAACCTCGGCATCAGTGACGCCGACGCCTACAGCAAGAAAACCGCCGGCAAGCCTTTCGCCGAACTGGATGGCGCGCAGCAAGACGCCATGCTGCAAAAGTTCGAGTCCGGCGAGGCGGAGTTCCAGCAGCTGCCGTCGAAACTGTTCTTCTCCTATCTGCTGCAAAACACCCGCGAAGGTTTCTTCAGCGATCCTATCCATGGCGGCAACAAAGACATGGTGGGCTGGAAGCTGATTAATTTTCCGGGCGCGCGCGCCGATTTTATGGACTGGGTTGAGCGAGGGGAGCGTTATCCCTTCCCGCCGGTCTCGATTCGTGGGGAGAGGGGCTAATCATGGCAACGGTAATGAAAAAAGTAGATGCGGTGATCGTCGGCTTCGGCTGGGTGGGCGCGATCATGGCCAAAGAGCTGACCGAGGCCGGCCTCAACGTGGTGGCGCTGGAGCGCGGCCCGATGCGCGACACCTATCCGGACGGGTCTTATCCGCAGGTGATCGATGAGCTGACCTATAACATCCGCCGCAAGCTGTTCCAGGATCTGTCGAAAAGCACCGTCACCATTCGTCACAACAGCAGCCAGACCGCGGTGCCTTACCGCCAACTGGCGGCGTTCCTGCCGGGCACCGGCGTCGGCGGCGCCGGCCTGCACTGGTCGGGCGTGCATTTCCGCGTCGATCCGATCGAACTGCGCATGCGCAGCCACTATGAAGAGCGCTACGGCAAAAACTTCATTCCGAAGGACATGACCATCCAGGACTTCGGCGTGACCTACGACGAGCTGGAACCGTTCTTCGACAAAGCGGAGAAAGTGTTCGGCACCTCCGGCACCGCCTGGACCATCAAAGGGCAGAAAGTGGCGCAGAAGGGCGGCAACCGCTTTGCGGCAGATCGCTCCAGCGACTTCCCGCTGCCGGCGCAGAAAAATACCTACTCCGCCCAGCTGTTCGAGAAAGCGGCGCTGGAGGTGGGTTACCACCCTTACAACCTGCCGTCCGCCAACACCTCGGACTCTTACACCAACCCGTACGGCGCGCAGATGGGCCCGTGCAACTTCTGTGGTTTCTGCAGCGGCTACGCCTGCTACATGTATTCCAAAGCTTCGCCGAACGTCAACATTCTGCCGGCGCTGCGCATGGAAAAACGCTTCGAGCTGCGCACCAACGCCAACGTGCTGAAGGTCAACCTGACCGACGACAAGTCCCGCGCCACCGGCGTGAACTACGTCGATGCGCAGGGCCGCGAGATTGAACAGCCGGCCGATCTGGTGATCCTGGGCGCGTTCCAGTTCCACAACGTGCACCTGATGCTGCTGTCCGGCATCGGCAAGCCTTACGATCCGGTGACCGGCGAAGGCGTGGTCGGGCGCAACTTCGCCTACCAGAACATGACCACCATCAAGGCGTTCTTCGATAAAGACGTGTTTACCAACCCGTTCATCGGCGCCGGCGGCAACGGCGTGGGCGTGGACGACTTTAACGCCGATAACTTCGACCACGCCAAAGAAGGCTTCGTCGGCGGTTCGCCGTTCTGGGTCAACCAGGCGGGCACCAAGCCGATCTCCGGCCTGCCGACCCCGCCGGGCACCCCGGCCTGGGGCAGCAAGTGGAAAGCGGCGGTGGCGGATGCCTACACCCACCACGTTTCGATGGACGCCCACGGCGCGCACCAGTCGTACCGCAATAACTATCTGGATCTCGATCCCAACTACAAGAACGTCTTTGGCCAGCCGCTGCTGCGCATGACGTTCGACTGGCAGGAAAACGATATCAAGATGGCGCAGTTCATGTACGACAAGATGGCGCCGATCGCCAAGGCGATGAACCCGAAACTGATCGCCGGCAGCCCGAAAAACGCCAACAGTCACTTCGATACCACCAGCTACCAGACCACCCACATGAACGGCGGCGCGGTAATGGGGGAAGATCCGAAGACCAGCGCGGTCAACCGCTATCTGCAGAGCTGGGACGTACACAACGTGTTCTCGATCGGTGCCTCGGCCTTCCCGCAGGGGCTGGGCTACAACCCGACCGGCACCGTGGCGGCGCTGGCTTACTGGTCTGCCCGCGCTATTCGCGAGCAGTATCTGAAAAACCCAGGCCCATTGGTGCAGGCATAAGGACGGCGAACGATGAAAGCATTTGTACCGGCACTGGTTCTCAGTGCAGTGAGTTTTTCCGTTTGGGCGCAGGACGCCACCGTCAGCAGCGAGCTTATCAAGCGCGGTGAATACCTGGCGCGCGCCGGCGACTGCGTGGCCTGCCACACCGACGGCAAGAGCGGCAAAACCTTCGCCGGCGGTCTGGCGATGGAGACGCCGATCGGCACCATCTACTCCACCAACATCACGCCGGACAAGAAAACCGGCATCGGCGATTACAGCTTCGAGGATTTCGACAACGCGGTGCGTAAGGGCGTAGCCAAAAACGGCAGCACCCTGTACCCAGCGATGCCGTACCCGTCGTTCGCGCTGGTGAAAGAGGAAGACATGCGCGCCATGTATGCCTATTTCATGCACGGCGTGCAGCCGGTGGAGCAGGCCAACAAGGATTCCGACATCCCGTGGCCGCTGTCGATGCGCTGGCCGCTGAGCATCTGGCGCGGCATGTTTGCGCCGTCGCCGGCGGACTTCGTGGCTGACGCCAAAGCCGATCCGGTGATTGAACGCGGTCGTTATCTGGTGGAAGGCCTGGGCCACTGCGGCGCTTGCCATACCCCGCGCAGCATCACCATGCAGGAAAAAGCGTTGAGCAACAGCGAAAGCGACGACTATCTGTCCGGCAGCAACGCGCCGATCGACGGATGGGTGGCTTCCAGCCTGCGCAGCGACCGTAAGGATGGCCTGGGCAGCTGGAGCGAAGCCGAGCTGACCGAGTTCCTGAAAACCGGCCGTAACGACAAGGCGATCGTGTTTGGCGGCATGAGCGACGTGGTGGAGCACAGCCTGCAATACCTGAGCGACGACGATCTGACCGCCATCGCACGCTACCTGAAATCGCTGCCGCCGAAAGACGGCAAACAGCAGGCGGCGCCGGTCGAAGACAGCGTGGCCAAGGATCTGTGGCGCGGCGACGACAGCAAGCCCGGCGCGGCGCTGTATGTCGATAACTGCGCGGCCTGCCACCGCACCGACGGCGTGGGCTACAAGCGCGCCTTCCCGTCGCTGAAGGGCAACCCGGTGGTGCAGACCGAGGACGCGACCTCGCTGATCCACATCGTGCTGACCGGCAACACTACGCCGGCGGTGCAGGGGGCGGTGTCCAACATCACCATGCCGCCGTTCGGCTGGCGTCTGAACGATCAGCAGGTGGCGGACGTGGTGAACTTCATCCGTACCAGCTGGGGCAACAGCGCCAAACCGGTGAGCGCCTCCGACGTGGCCGACGTGCGTAAAGACCGCTCGATGATCCGCGACGAGAAGGAGATGGGCAGCGCCGAGGTGCCGGACCATCCGGACGCGAAGAAGTAAACCGCTTAAGGGCTCCGCAAGGGGCCCTTAGTTTTTTCTGTGTATGCCGATTTTTTCAGCATTTCCTGTTCGCAAATTGCCCGTTCGGCCGATAAAACATAGACCCGCAGGGGATTTTTCATTATCCTTTGCCGTCCTTTCATCAGGCGTAAGTATGAAATATCGCTTTAATTCACTGATTACTATTAAAAAGTTCGCGGAGAAGGATATCCCGTTAGGCGCAATCGTTGGCGCCGCAGATTAAGGTAGACTGTCTCATGAGTACGATTTCTCCCGATTCAGGCACGCTGACGGCCGCTCAGCCAGCCAAATGGAACAAAACCGACACCGTCTGGATGTTTGGTCTTTATGCCACCGCGGTGGGTGCCGGCACGCTGTTCTTGCCGATCAACGCCGGTTTGAACGGCCCGCTGGTGCTGCTGTTGATGGCGCTGTTCGCTTTCCCGCTGACCTATTTGCCGCACCGCGCGCTCAGCCGCTTCGTGCTGTCCGGCTCCAGCCGCGACGGCAATATTCACGATGTGGTGGTGGAACACTTCGGCGTGCTGGCCGGCAAAATCATCATGATGCTGTATCTGATGGCGTTCTTCCCGATCGTGCTGGTGTACAGCATTTCGATCACCAACGCGCTGGACAGCTTCCTGATCCATCAGTTCCACGTGGCGCCGCTGCCGCGCATCTGGCTGAGTCTGGCGGTAGTGGTGGTGCTCAATCTGGTGCTGCTGCGCGGCAAAGACAGCATCGTGGCGGCGATGGGCATGCTGGTGTTCCCGCTGTTGGTGTTCCTGATGGGCATTTCGCTGTACCTGATGCCGAGCTGGAATACCGCCAACTTCGTTAATGGCCTGGCCGCCACCCGCTTCGACACGCCGGGGCTGTGGCATTCGCTGTGGCTGGCGGTGCCGGTGATGGTGTTCTCCTTCAGCCATGCGCCGATCATCTCTTCCTTCGCCTCGACGCAGAAGAGCCTGTATGGCGATAAGGCGGAACGCCGCTGCGCGCGCATCATGCGCTACAGCTATGTGCTGATCTGCGTCACCGTGCTGTTTTTCGTGTTCAGCTGCGTGCTGAGCCTGTCCCATGAAGACATGCAGCAGGCGAAAGACCAGAACATCACGGTGCTGACCACGCTGGCCAACAAGTTCTCCAACCCGCTGATCGCCTATCTCGGCCCGGTAATGGCGATGTTGGCAATGGCCAAATCCTATCTCGGCACCTCGCTGGGGGTGACGGAAGGGGCGACCAGCCTGATCGACGGCGTCACGCGCGCGGTCGGCAAACCGCTCAGTTCGCGTATGACGCACCGCATCTCGGCGGTGTCGCTGTTCCTGCTCACCTGGGCGGCGACGGTGTGGAACCCCAGCGCGCTGCACATCATTGAAACCATCAGCGGCCCGCTGATTGCCGCCATCCTGTTCATCCTGCCGATGTACGCGGTACGCGCGGTGCCGGCAATGCGCCAATACCGCGCGGCGAGCAACGTATTCGTACTGGTGATGGGCTTGATTGCGCTGTCGGCGCTGATCTACGGCCTGGTGTGATCCTCAGGGCGCGCCGCTTCCGGCGCGCCTCTTCATCCCGCATTACACATCCCTTTGCAATTAATCGCCGGGCAACGCGGCGTGACCTTTGATAATGCTAGCCATTCTCATTACTATTCCCTGGTTGAATTGTTTACCAAGGAGCTTTTCGTGCACCGTCGAATTACTCTGTCGGCGCTGGTTTGCGCCGCCGTGCTTTCCGCCCCGGCGATGGCCACTACCTATCCGCTGACCCTGACCGACACTTCCGGCCAGACGCTCACCCTCCAGCAAGAGCCAAAACGCATCGTGGTGCAGGACGGGCGCGATATTCTCACGCTGGCGCTGCTCGATCGCGCCAACCCGTTCGATCGGCTGGTGGCCTGGAACAACCTGCTGAAGAAAAGCGATGCGGCGACCTGGGACATCTTGCAAAGCAAATGGCCGGCGGCGAAAAACATCATCGATATGGGGTTCAGCGACAAGGGCGAAGTCAATCTGGAAAGCGTGATCGCCAAACGCCCCGATCTGATGATCGCCCAGCTGCGTTCCAAACCTTCGCTGAGCCAAACCGGCGTGCTGGATAAGCTGAAGGCGTTGAACGTGCCGGTGTTGTTTATCGACACCATGCTCAAGCCGGTGGAAAACACGCCGAAAAGCGTGACGCTGCTGGGGGAAACCCTCAACCGCGAAAGCGAAGCCAAGCAATATACCGATTATTATCAGCAGCACTATCAGGCCATTCTGGCCAAGACGCAGGCGGTGGAACCCAAGCCGCTGGTGTTCTTTGAAGCCAAGGCCGGCCTGAACGGGCTGGAGTCCTGCTGCTATACCCACGCCCACGTCGGCTGGGGCGCGCTGGTGGAAGCGGTCGGCGCGCGCAATATCGGCTCTGCGCTGCTGCCGGGCGCCACCGGCGACGTGGCGCTGGAAAAAGTGATCGCCATGAAGCCGGACGCCTACATCGTTTCCGGTTCGCAGTGGGCCAGCAAGACCAACGCCGCGGTGCCGTTTGGCTATGGCGTGACGCAGCAGCAGGTGGATGAGGCTTTCAACCGGATGAAGCAGCGCCCGGGGTTCGCTCAGGTGTCGGCGGTGAAGGAAGGGCGGTTCTACGGCATCTACCATAACTTCTACAACCACCCGTACAACATCGTCGGGCTGGAGTATCTGGCGAAGTTTATCTATCCGGCGCAGTTCCCGGATCTGGATCCGGCCAAGACCTACAGCGAGATCCTCAGCCGCTTTACCGAAGTGCCGGAAGGCAAGGGCATTTTGGGCGCGCAGGCGCCGGCGGGGAAATAACGGCAACGGGCGCGACGATCATCGCGCCCGTTTTTTATCGTCAGGCGGCCGGCGTATAGGTGGAGATAATCTCCAGTACGCCGTTGATGATGAACTGCACGCCCATGCACACCAGCAGGAAGCCCATCAGGCGAGAGATCGCCTCGATGCCGCTTTTCCCCACCAAGCGCATGATGGCGCCGGAACTGAGCAGGCAGCCCCACAGGATCACCGCGACCGTCAGGAAGATGGCAACCGGCGCCACGGCCAGTACCCAGGGTTCAAAACCCAGCGTGTTCGCTTTGACGCTCGACGCCGAGCTGATGATCATCGCGATGGTACCCGGCCCGGCGGTGCTCGGCATGGCCAACGGCACGAAGGCGATGTTGGCCGACGTCTTATGGCGCAGCTCGTGCGACTTGCTTTCTACCTCCGGTGCCTCTTCAGGGCTCTGCTGGGGGAACAACATGCGAAAACCGATGAAGGCGACGATCAGCCCGCCGGCGATGCGCAGGCCGGGGATCGAAATGCCGAAGGTGTTCATCACCACCTGCCCGGCGTAAAACGCCACCGTCATGATGCAGAACACATAAACCGAGGCCATCAGCGACTGCTGGTTACGCTCTTCGCGCGTCATATTGCCGGACAACCCGAGCAGCAACGCCACCGTGGTCAGCGGGTTGGCCAGCGGCAACAGCAGCACCAAACCCAGTCCGATGGCCTGGAATAACTGCAAAATACCCGTCATAAAAAACTCCCTGTGCAACGTTCAAGCCGCCAGGCGGCGGCCCATGAGCTGAACAGCCTAGCCTGCCGTGTCTCTGGCGGCAATGGGGATAGCTCGGAAGGTTAATTAACCGTCGGCCGGCGTTTCCTCTTCACCATTGCACTCGCCGGCGAGCTCCGGTTCATCCTCACACCCCAGCGGCGCTTCATTGACCGCAATCGCTCGCGGCACTGAACGCGCGCCAAAATGCACCAGCCCATACAGCGTCGCTAATACCGCGCATAGCACGACGAGGACTGCGAGTAACCGGTTCATATGTGCATGGGTCTCGGTGGGAGCTGACTGGTATCAGGATAGTGGCTGGCGGCGAAGATCGCCACGTGGAGCAGGTATATCGCCGAGCGGCGATGACAAAAATGCGCTGCGCTCGGAAAAGGTGCGCAATTTTTGTGTTTTATGGCCTTTTTCGCCGCAGTTGGCCGGTAAAGGCCGATGTTTCGCATCAATTGCTACACCCCGCAGGCTCAGCTGCCTACCATAGGCGCGCTTTAAAACGATAATGAGACTGATTATGCAAGACGAGTTGAAACTTTTACTGGGGAAAATCGGCGCATTCGCGCTTTCCGGCGCTTTTTTGGCGGCCTTGGTCGGCCTGGTGTTTATCGACGTACACTGGCTGCATAATTTCGTGCATGAAACCTCGCTGACCGAAGTGGCGCAGGAACTGTTGCTGCTCGCCATCGCCGGCGGTTTTTTCGCCGCGGCCTGGCGACAGGCTGAACGCCGCTCCGCCTGGATGCTGGTCGGCGGCTTCTTTCTCTGCATGTTGATCCGCGAGATGGACTTCGCCTTCGATGCGCTGTGGCACGGCGCGTGGGTGTGGTTCGCGCTGGCGATCGCCTTGGTCTGCCTGTGGCATGCCGCCAGGCACATCGCGGCAACGGTGCGCGGCCTGGCCGATTTCGTAACGCATCCCGGCTACGGCATGATGTGCGCGGGCCTGCTGTGCATTCTGGTGTTTTCCCGCCTGTTCGGCATGAGCGCGCTGTGGCAAACGCTGATGTTGGACGGCTATAACCGGGTAGTGAAAAACATGGTGGAAGAGGGCTGTGAACTGCTGGGCTACGGCCTGTGCCTGCTGGCCACCCTGAGCTACATGAAAACCGTTTTTGCGCCGGATGACGCGAAAGCGTGAGGGCGGCGCTTTATTTATCCGGAATAAGCCTGTCTATCCCATTGGACTGCCAGCGCTCAGGCTCAGTGTCTCGTGAAATTGCAGTATTGGGAGAGGGCATTTGAGCGGCATGTAATCCCGTATGTCGGCGATATGATCGTGGATGAAATGCAGATATCTCACTGGCAGCCAGTTTTCAAAAGGATGAGAACGAATGGGGCGGAAACCTTTGCTGGGATCATGCTTTCAAGGCCAAAGCAGGTGTTTTCGTATTACCTGAGAACGGAGAAGATTCGCGTTAATCCGAGCGCCGCATTGAGCATTAGCGACGTTGGAAAAACTGTTGGCGTGGCTAAACGGTATTTCAGCGATGATGAAATTGGTGCTTTTTGGTTGGCTCTTGAAGGTTCCCAGATTGTTCGGCAGAACAAGATCTTCATTAAATTGTTACTGGTTACAGGGTGTCGGGGAGTTGAGCTAAGGAAGGCAAAGAAGGACGAGTTTGATGTGAGAAACAGAACGTGGCGCGTTTCTGCGGAAAATTCAAAAGCGCGCCAGCCGTTTGTGAGAGGGTTATCAGGGGACGCAGCCGAACCAATGGAATAATTGCTCCCCACAGATATTGCGGGGAGCGTGTTTTTAGCGACATCGTGAGGGGTCTATATTTTTATACACTCCATTAATACAACTCCCAGGGTTATTTCCAAGCTTAACTACGATGATGTCATCAAATTTCATGATCGAACCATCTAAAGGCCATGTGGGGGCTTCATATATTTTGTTTTTGTGTGAAATGACACTGTCATATTTGACTGGTGCTATGTTAGCTATTTCATTAGTGTTCATGAATGCAGCTATTCTAGCTGAGTTTCCTCCATCCCAATTAAGAAAGGAAGAACCAAACATATCAGAGTTTTCAGGTTTATCAATAGGAGGCATTTCCAGACCACCAAAGAAGTATATTTTTGTTGGTTTTAATAGAGAAATTCCCTCTTTTTTTTCTATGTCGTAAATTATATTTGAGGAAATCCTATAGTCTCTATTGAACGAAATGTAATCAGCATAAAATAGTGCGTTTGATGCGATTGAACCACAATATAGCACGAGCAAAGGTAACAAGATTTTGATAGTTTTTGATTTAATTACCTCGCAAAAAAACATGCCTACAAACGCAAATATCAATGGCAGGGATGTCATTGCTCTGGCTGGCAAAAAACCGCCAATGATGATATTCATAGCAAATCCGGATAAAATAAATAAAACGAATAATGCCATGAGGTCTAATTTGTTTTTTGATCTGATTATTGAAAATAAAATTGCAATAATTAAAGGTGTGACTAATGAAAAAGTATTAATCCCATAGGGAGCATCAAAGCTAAGATATGAAAATATAAATCTAAAAGTATTTTTAGCTGCGGTAGTAATATCGGAGTTAAACCAGCCAATCATATTGAAAAAGTACGAGTCTGATTTGCTTCCGTAAATCCATTGAATGAATCTTGTTATAAATGAATATAACGCTGCGGATAGTAGCATAATACAAGAAAATTTTAATGAATCAGGTAGTAATGTTTTTCTTCTTCCGTTCCTTACAAGGTCTAATATAATGTGCGCAATAAATAGTGTGATTGGAAAAAATATAATTGATTGATATATTGAAATCGATGAGCATATCAAAATAATTGGAATGACAAACGATCTCAATCGATCTTTTTTTTGCGATATCAAATAAATTGATGATGTTGATAGTAGAATTGAAATCGCTAGCGTGTCAGACTGATTTGTAAACTGTAGTTGGTATGCGAACTGAGGTAAACCTATGTATAAAATTGAAAATACGATGGCTGATGATAACTTTAATTGTAAAGTGGATGATATCATTGCGCTAGACAAAGAAAGGATAACTAAAGATATAATTGTTGTGAAAAATGGAACAAAAGGTTCAGGGAATATGAACGCTTTCAAAAAAGCGTGTCCCCACCGGCCCATACTAACAGTATGATTTATGTTGTTCTTAAACTCCTCATCTATAGAAAGTGTGAAGTGAGTTATTTCGAATCCATAAACTAATAAGCAAGCTAGTATTGATACAATAAATCCGGTTAAGAATGTATTGTTCATGAATTTAGATTCATGTTTGCTATAGATATTCATAGAACTTCCCATTTTATACTTTAATCAGTACTGTGAAATTAGTTGTCTCTACTGATGCTTTTCGTTTTTTTTACTAAGTATCTAGGCCTGCCTTTTGTTTCTATATAAATACGGCCAATATATTCTCCAAGAACGCCAATTCCTATTAGTTGAACGCCACCCAGGAATAGAATGGAGACAATTATGGACGGATATCCAGCAACTGGATTTCCCCAAATAATTTTGTCTATAACCAACCATGTGCCATAAATAAATGATAAGGATGCCACGATGAATCCGAGGTATGTCCAAATCTTTAGCGGGAGTGTAGAGAAGCTGGTTAGACCTTCAAGGGCAAGATTCCATAGTTTCCAACCATTGAATTTACTTTCCCCCGCAACCCTAGGTTTTCGGGTATACTCTATTATTGCCACATCACCTTCTACCCAACTAAGAATACCTTTCATAAATAAATTCTTTTCTTGTAATAGTTTAATATTTTCAACGGCTTCACGTGATATTAGCCGAAAATCTCCTACGTTTTCCTCGATTTTAGGTGAGCTTATTTTATTATGTAAGTGATAGAACCAAGCGGCGGTTTTTCTTTTTAAATGACTATCCGCACTTCTATCTATGCGCTTTGCTAGAACTATCGGCCATCCCTCTAACCATTTGTTTATTAGTTTTGGTATTACTTCTATCGGGTCTTGGAGGTCAACGTCAATAGGAATCACAGCATCACCAGAGGCATGTTCAAAACCTGCAAGAAGAGCTGCTTCTTTACCAAAATTCCTAACAAAATTAATGGGCTTGACATCAGGGTCGGTATGGGAAATTGAGTTTATTATTCTTTCGGTTTTATCTGTGCTACCATCATTAATAAATAGAATCTCTATTTTATATTGGGAAAGATTTTCTTTGACGGCATGATAGAAGATAGGGATTGCGTCTTCCTCATTAAAAACGGGTACGATTAGTGAAATCTTCATTTTATCTCCTGAATACAATGAATTTGGAGTAGAGAAAACCAGAAATCAAACTAATAATGGAAAATATAGTTAGAGTTATTATCGGTTTTATATTGATATTATCCGCTGACCAACCAACAGCGCCCGCCATTACACCCATAAATATCACATAGATTATATAGCGAATTTTTGTTGCTTCGGCTTTGAATGTCCAGCGTGCATTTGCAAAAAATGAAAATGTGACTGCCACAAAAAATGCTGACGAATTAGCCAGTAACTGGTTTATTCCAGACAGATGCAAAACAATAAACACCGTCCAGTGTATTATTGTATTGATGATTCCTACAGATAAGTATCTTTTGACTAGCTTCAGCATGACAATCTCCTAACCTATTCAAGAAAAAATTCTAGAGTTTGTCTCGAGATCTGTCTGTACCAGCTAGATAGTCTTTTATCATTTAATGACTGCTCCGATATCTACCATTTTTTTTAAAACACGATCTAACTCTTCATTGCTTAAAGCAAGCTGCGCGGCCATGAAGAACAGTATGTGCGGCGACATCGCACGCGGCTCAACTCCACCGGTATACTTGCGCCACTGGCTGTTACTGGCAACGCCAGCTATGTCCGCCATTTGATTGCCTGTGTAACCCAGTTCCGATTTCAGACGCTCTAGATCTGCTGTGGTCGGTGGGGTGTACTCGTTTATTAATCTCATTGGTCACCTGCTAAAAAGCCCCTTGCGGGGCTTCTTGTTAAATAAATTTTATGATAATGGTTGTTACTGTGGCCACTGCACCGATTAGACCTGTTGCGATGGCTACGGGATACCACATTGTTTCCCGGTTAATCTTCGCCGTTTCGGCCATCAGCTTTGCGATTTCAGTGTGAAACTTTTCAAGCTCTACGGTGGTCATGTCATTTGTCATTTCGTCTTCCTTTCGGGGGTGGGCTGCGGCCTTTCCGCTACCTCATGTAATAAATATTAGCCCCATTGGTGCTAGTTGTCAACGTTAAAAGCAGGATATTAGTTTTGTTCATGGCGGTGGAAACGTTGCTGTTTCGATGCTATATCGTGGGAACCTTGAACTTGTGTTCACCCGGGTTATTCCTGACGCAGCCGGCAGCGACCGCTGCATGAGGGGCGAAGACATCGGAAAAGGTATTTCCAGACTGACGATTACATTTGCCGTTTTGGGAACCGGCACAGGTAATGCGACTGCCATTTATTTTGGCTGCTAGCAGCGTGCGGCGAGTAAAACAGAATGTGAAATTGCCATGCCAAAAATGGCAATCTCAGAGCGTAATACAACGGGGGCGGTGGTGATGCTTCGTTCTCCGATTATCAAAACTTTCTCGGTGTAGTAGCGCCAAATATTCTTTATAACGGTTACGCCGATCCGAATTATCAACTCCCGCGTCTGCGAACTGGCGTTGCGCCGTTCGTGCTGGTATCCAGCATTTCAGATGCGACCGTTGTCTCGGTGCTTACTGAGAAACGCGCGATTCAATGTCTGCTGGCGCCTCCAGTGAGTTCTGGCTACGTTGATTATCTGGTTGAACCCGTACGCGATGCGACAGTGTCCAAAGGCCAATGGGCAGCGGCACAGTTCAATGTTGACGTTAAGCCTGGCGCGGGGGCGACGGCCCAGGCAGAGATCAGTAATGCGGCTGTGTTCTTCATCACCGAAGACGGGTCGTATACAACTATCCGGCCTGAAGTTATCCAGCGCTTGTCAGAAAACCTTTTTAAAGTCAAAGCGATTTACCCTTACACCGATGGTAAACCACGCCGAATTTCGATGGGTGTTCGCCAGCAAAGTAAGGTGACGACCTTTTATGTATTCGGATTCGCTCTTGCGGTCGCCGGTCAGCGAATTCGGGCAATCCTTGATAGTCCAGCGTGCGACCCGGCACTCAACGATCGCATAGAGGGTAATGCGCCGAATATCGCGTTCAATCCTTCTGGCGATCCTGCGTTGCAGCTGCAGCCAGTTTTTACCGGATCAGGCGTATGGACTCCTATTGCCGATCTGCCAACTGCCGTGCAGCAAATTTCTCAGCATGGGGCCAAGGCTGCAGTTCCAGCAATACGGCCGCCGGTTGGCGGTAGCAAAGATGGTATCGTGCAAATCTTGCTGAATGGCGTGAAAGCGGGTGATTACGTTCGCGTTGAATTCTCAGTATATGTTGATGCTGCTGCCGGCGTAGATATTCCATCAACGCTCACCAGGTGCCTGGGTTTTTTCTGGGATACAAAATCCATGGGATAACGATGCGATGAGTCCCACGTGGATACGGAGGAGATGCGGCGGTCGTTTAACACGCAATAACTCGCTGAATCCCGCATAATTAAATCAGAATTTGCTTGGATTTGCTTTTCTGGTGCGGTTTAGGGTATCTGTCGTTTTCGTTGAGAATGAATATCTGCCGGCCGGCGAGGGTGATGCTGCCCATTATCCTGCTCGGCTGGTGGGTATGCAGTAATGGTAGCCCACATCGTTCCTAGCCGTTTCACTTATCATGGTGATACAATCACCTTTCCGTTATGGCGTAACAACATAGTACGTTTCAAATTGTGTACATATGAGTGTACATATCTGGCAGGGTAAAGCTGGATAGCGTCGATAACATCATGTAGTTAAACAATATTGTATTTCTTCATGTGATCTGTCGTGTGGGTCACCACTGTAGATAAGGAATTATTAATGCCTGTTATTACTCTTCCTGACGGTAGTCAGCGTCATTTCGACCACCCCGTTTCCCCGATGGATGTCGCGCGCGATATCGGCCCTGGCCTGGCGAAAGCCTGTATTGCCGGCCGCGTCAACGGCGAGCTGGTTGATGCCGGCGATCTGATCGAATCAGATGCGCAGCTGGCCATCATCACCATCAAAGATGAAGACGGTCTGGAAATCATGCGCCACTCCTGCGCGCACCTGCTGGGTCATGCGATCAAGCAGCTGTGGCCGGATACCAAAATGGCGATCGGTCCGGTGATCGACAACGGTTTCTATTATGACGTGGATATCGACCGCACCCTGACGCAGGAAGACCTGGATCTGCTGGAAAAGCGGATGCACGAGTTGGCCGATAAGGATTACGACGTCATCAAGAAGAAGGTCAGCTGGCAAGAAGCCCGCGACACCTTCGCTGAGCGCGGCGAAGTCTACAAAGTGGCGATCCTGGATGAGAACATCAGCCATGACGATCGTCCTGGCCTGTATCACCACGAAGAATACGTCGACATGTGCCGTGGCCCGCACGTGCCGAACATGCGTTTCTGCCACCATTTCAAGCTGCAGAAAACCTCTGGCGCTTACTGGCGCGGCGACAGCAAAAACAAAATGCTGCAGCGTATCTACGGCACCGCCTGGGCAGACAAGAAGCAGCTGAACGCCTACCTGCAGCGCCTGGAAGAAGCGGCCAAGCGCGATCACCGCAAGATCGGCAAACAGCTCGACCTGTATCACATGCAGGAAGAAGCGCCGGGCATGGTGTTCTGGCACAACGACGGTTGGACGATTTTCCGCGAGCTGGAAGCCTTCGTGCGCATGAAGCTCAAAGAGTATCAGTACCAGGAAGTGAAAGGCCCGTTCATGATGGACCGCGTGCTGTGGGAAAAAACCGGCCACTGGGAAAACTACAAAGACGCCATGTTCACCACCGCGTCGGAAAACCGCGAATACTGCATCAAGCCGATGAACTGCCCGGGTCACGTGCAGATCTTCAACCAGGGCCTGAAGTCGTACCGCGATTTGCCGCTGCGCATGGGCGAGTTCGGCAGCTGCCACCGCAACGAGCCATCGGGTTCCCTGCACGGCCTGATGCGCGTGCGTGGCTTCACTCAGGATGACGCCCACATCTTCTGTACCGAAGAGCAGGTGCGCGCCGAAGTGAACGAATGCATCCGCATGGTCTATGACGTGTACGGCACTTTCGGCTTCGACAAGATCGCCGTCAAGCTGTCTACGCGTCCGGAAAAGCGCATCGGCACCGACGACATGTGGACCCGTGCGGAAGAAGACCTGGCCGCCGCGCTGACCGAGAACGGCATTCCGTTTGAATATCAGCCGGGTGAGGGGGCCTTCTACGGACCGAAAATTGAATTTACCCTGCATGATTGTTTGGATCGCGCATGGCAATGTGGTACCGTGCAGCTCGATTTCTTCTTGCCGGGCCGTTTGGGCGCCTCGTACGTTGGCGAAAACAACGATCGCGTCGTGCCGGTAATGATTCACCGCGCCATTTTGGGCTCCATGGAACGCTTCATCGGTATCCTGACCGAAGAATACGCCGGGTTCTACCCGACCTGGATCGCCCCGGTGCAGGTGGTGGTGATGAATATCACCGACAGCCAGTCTGATTACGTCCAGCAATTGACCAAAAAACTGCAGGATGCAGGTATTCGCGTGAAAGCGGACTTGAGAAATGAGAAGATTGGCTTTAAAATTCGCGAACATACTTTACGTCGAGTCCCTTACATGTTGGTGTGCGGCGACAAAGAGGTCGAAGCAGGCAAAGTTGCCGTTCGTACCCGCCGTGGCAAAGACTTGGGAAGCCTGGACGTAAACGAAGTCGTAGACAAGCTGCTGAAAGAGATTCGCAGCCGTAGTCTTCATCAACTGGAGGAATAAAGTATTAAAGGCGGAAAACGAGTTCAACCGGCGCGTCCTAATCGCATTAACAGAGAAATTCGCGCGCAAGAAGTTCGCCTAACCGGCGTCGATGGCGAGCAGATTGGTATTGTCAGTCTGAATGAAGCTCTTGAAAAAGCTGAGGAAGCGGGCGTTGATTTAGTAGAAATCAGCCCAAATGCCGAACCGCCAGTTTGCCGAATCATGGATTACGGCAAATTCCTCTACGAGAAGAGCAAGTCGACGAAAGAACAGAAGAAGAAGCAAAAAGTTATCCAGGTTAAGGAAATCAAATTCCGTCCTGGCACCGATGATGGCGACTATCAGGTCAAACTACGCAACCTGATTCGCTTTCTGGAAGATGGCGATAAAGCCAAAATCACCCTGCGTTTCCGTGGGCGTGAGATGGCGCACCAGCAGATCGGTATGGAAGTGCTTAACCGCGTCCGTAAAGACCTGTGTGAAGATATGGATCTGGCAGTGGTCGAATCCTTCCCTACGAAGATCGAAGGCCGCCAGATGATTATGGTGCTCGCTCCTAAGAAGAAACAGTAAGGCTTACAAGTAATGGAACCCGCGTGGCGCTTGCGCTGTGTGGGTTTTATTCGCCCAACTGATTCGTTGTTTAACAATGCGAAGTGGATTTAATTAAAATGCCAAAGATTAAAACTGTACGTGGTGCAGCCAAGCGCTTCAAAAAAACCGGCAGCGGTGGTTTTAAGCGTAAACATGCCAACCTGCGTCATATTCTGACCAAAAAAGCAACCAAGCGTAAACGTCACCTGCGTCCGAAAGGCATGGTGTCTAAAAACGATCTGGTCCTGGTTACCGCGTGCCTGCCGTACGCATAAGCCATTTTTTTTGAATTTAGAATAAGACTTTAGGAGAGAGCATATGGCTCGCGTAAAACGTGGTGTAATTGCACGCGCACGTCACAAGAAAATTATGAAGCAGGCGAAAGGTTACTACGGTGCCCGTTCGCGCGTATATCGTGTTGCCTTCCAGGCAGTAATCAAAGCAGGCCAGTATGCTTACCGTGACCGTCGTCAACGTAAGCGTCAGTTCCGTCAGCTGTGGATTGCACGTATCAACGCAGCTGCTCGTCAGAACGGTCTGTCTTACAGCAAGTTCATCAACGGCTTGAAAAAAGCGTCGATCGAAATTGACCGTAAGATCCTGGCTGACATCGCAGTCTTCGACAAAGTGGCCTTCGGCGCACTGGTTGAGAAAGCGAAAGCAGCTCTGGCGTAAGTCAGTAGAAGAGGGAGCTTGCTCCCTCTTTTAATCTTTGTTTTCAGCGACAAATATTGACTTTTATTGGCCGCCGCTATATCACTGGTGGGCAATCATCGACAAGGTACCGCAATCATGCACGCAGCTATTTTTCGTTTCTTTTTTTACTTTAGCGCCTGATTTCAGGAGGCTTTGCGCGTAAGAAAAGAAACGAAAAGTAGCGCCTAAGCCTCCCTCGTGGAGGCTTTTTTGTTTTTGGCCATCGTCCCGCCTTGCAAAGCGTTGCGGTGAGAGCGGCAGGCGTTGAGCGAGCCTTGTGCCTCGCTGGTGAGTCGCCTGGCCGGCAACGTATTGAAAAGTCTTTGAAGATTGCTCAAAGGCGTGTTCGAATAATAGATAACAATTACTTAGGGCCATCCCGGCCAGAGGAAGAGGAAAGCAATGCCACATCTCGCAGAGCTGGTTGCCAATGCCAAGGCAGCCGTAGAAGATGCCCAGGATGTTGCCGCGTTAGATTTGGTACGCGTCGAATATTTTGGCAAGAAAGGTCATTTCACCTTGCAGATGCAGTCTCTGCGCGACGTACCGGCGGAAGACCGTCCGGCGGCCGGCGCGGTGATCAACCAGGCCAAGCAAGAGGTGCAAGACGCGCTGAACGCGCGTAAGAACGCGCTGGAAAGCGCCGCGCTGAACGCGCGCCTGGCGGCTGAAACCATCGACGTGTCCCTGCCGGGCCGTCGCATGGAGAACGGCGGCCTGCATCCGGTGACCCGCACCATCGACCGTATCGAAACCTTCTTCGGCGAGCTGGGCTTCTCCGTTGCCACCGGCCCGGAAATTGAAGACGATTACCATAACTTCGACGCGCTGAACATTCCAGGGCATCACCCGGCGCGCGCCGACCACGACACCTTCTGGTTCGACGCCACGCGCCTGCTGCGCACCCAGACTTCAGGCGTGCAGATCCGCACCATGAAGAACCAGCAGCCGCCGATCCGCATCATTGCGCCGGGCCGCGTTTATCGTAACGACTACGATCAGACGCACACCCCGATGTTCCACCAGATGGAAGGGCTGATCGTCGATAAAGACATCAGCTTCACCAACCTGAAAGGCACGCTGCACGATTTCCTGAACAACTTCTTTGAAGAAGATCTGCAGGTTCGTTTCCGTCCGTCCTACTTCCCGTTCACCGAGCCGTCCGCTGAAGTGGACGTGATGGGCAAGAACGGCAAGTGGCTGGAAGTGCTGGGCTGCGGCATGGTGCATCCGAACGTGCTGCGCAACGTGGGCATCGATCCGGAAGTTTACTCCGGCTTCGCCTTCGGCATGGGCATGGAGCGCCTGACGATGCTGCGTTACGGCGTCACCGACCTGCGCGCATTCTTCGAAAACGATCTGCGTTTCCTCAAACAGTTTAAGTAAGGCGGGAATATCACATGAAATTCAGTGAACTCTGGTTGCGCGAGTGGGTAAACCCGGCCATCAGCAGCGAAGCATTATCCGATCAAATCACCATGGCCGGCCTGGAAGTGGACGGCGTGGATCCGGTTGCCGGCGCGTTTAACGGCGTCGTCGTGGGCGAGGTGGTCGAGTGCGGCCAGCACCCGAACGCCGACAAACTGCGCGTCACCAAGGTTAACGTAGGCGGCGATCGCCTGCTCGACATCGTCTGCGGCGCGCCAAACTGCCGTACCGGCCTGAAAGTGGCGGTCGCCACCGTGGGCGCGGTGCTGCCGGGCGATTTCAAAATCAAGGCCGCCAAGCTGCGCGGCGAACCTTCGGAAGGCATGCTGTGCTCGTTCTCCGAGCTGGGCATTTCCGACGATCATGACGGTATCATTGAGCTGCCGCTGGATGCGCCGATCGGCACCGACATCCGCGACTATCTGAAACTGAACGACAACACCATCGAGATCAGCGTCACGCCGAACCGCGCCGACTGCCTGGGCATCATCGGCGTTGCGCGCGACGTGGGCGTACTGAACCAGGTTGCGCTGACCGAGCCGGACATGAGCCCGGTAGCCGCCACCATCGACGCCACGCTGCCGATCCGCGTTGACGCGGCGCAGGCGTGCCCACGCTATCTGGGCCGCGTAGTGAAAGGCATCGACGTCAAGGCGCCAACCCCGCTGTGGATGCGTGAAAAACTGCGTCGCTGCGGTATCCGTTCTATCGATGCCGTGGTTGACGTCACCAACTATGTGCTGCTGGAGCTTGGCCAACCGATGCACGCCTTCGATCTGAGCCGCATCGACGGCGGCATCGTGGTGCGCATGGCGGAAGAAGGGGAAACCTTGACACTGCTGGACGGCAACGAAGCCAAACTGAACGCCGACACCTTAGTGATCGCCGATCATCAAAAAGCGCTGGCGATGGGTGGTATCTTCGGCGGCGAGCATTCCGGCGTCAACGGGGAAACTCAGGACGTGCTGCTGGAGTGCGCCTTCTTCAGCCCGCTGTCGATCACCGGTCGCGCACGCCGTCACGGCCTGCACACCGATGCTTCTCACCGCTATGAGCGCGGCGTCGATCCGGCGCTGCAGTACAAAGCGATGGAGCGCGCCACGCGCCTGCTGCTCGACATCTGCGGCGGTCAGGCCGGCCCGGTTATCGACGTGACCGATGAAAACGAACTGCCGAAGCGCGCTACCATCACGCTGCGCCGCGAGAAGCTGGATCGCCTGATCGGCCACGTGGTGCCGAGCGAGCAGGTTAGCGACATTCTGCGCCGCTTGGGTTGCCAGGTAACCGAACAGGGCGACAGCTGGCAAGCGGTCGCGCCGAGCTGGCGTTTCGATATGGAGATCGAAGAGGACCTGGTGGAAGAAGTGGCGCGCATTTACGGCTACGACAACATCCCGGATGTGCCGGTTCGTGCCGATCTGGTGATGACCCAGCATCGCGAAGCCGATCTGACGCTCAAGCGCGTGAAGACCATGCTGGTCGATCACGGCTACCAGGAAGCGATCACCTACAGCTTCGTCGATCCGAAAGTGCAGGCATTGCTGCATCCGAATGAAGAAGCGCTGATCCTGCCGAGCCCGATTTCGGTCGAGATGTCGGCGATGCGTCTGTCGCTGTGGACCGGCCTGCTGTCTGCGGTGGTGTATAACCAGAACCGCCAGCAGACGCGCCTGCGCCTGTTCGAAAGCGGCCTGCGCTTTGTGCCTGATAGTGCGGCAGATCTGGGTATCCGTCAGGATGTCATGCTGGCAGGCGTGATCGCTGGCCATACGCACGATGAGCATTGGGATCTGGCGCGCAAGCCCGTCGACTTCTATGATTTAAAAGGGGATCTGGAGTCTGTCCTCGAGCTGACCGGTAAATTATCCGAAATTCAGTTCCGGGCGGAAGCCAATCCGGCCCTGCATCCAGGGCAAAGTGCGGCGATTTATTTGCACGGCGAACGCGTAGGTTTCATTGGTGTGGTTCACCCGGAACTTGAACGTAAACTGGATCTTAACGGCCGCACCGTGGTGTTTGAACTGGAGTGGAACAAGCTTGCGAGCCGCGCCGTGCCTCAGGCGCGGGAGATTTCGCGCTTCCCGGCAAACCGCCGTGATATCGCCGTTGTGGTGGCTGAAAACGTCCCCGCAGAAGATATTTTGGCCGAGTGTAAGAAAGTTGGCGCAAATCAGGTAGTTGGCGTAAACTTGTTTGACGTGTACCGTGGCAAGGGCGTGGCAGAAGGTGACAAGAGCCTGGCTATCAGTCTGGTATTGCAGGATACCGCTCGTACACTGGAAGAAGAGGAGATAGCCGCTACCGTTGCAAAATGCGTAGAGGCTCTAAAACAGCGATTCCAAGCATCCTTGAGGGATTGAACCTATGGCGCTTACTAAAGCTGAAATGTCAGAACACCTGTTTGAGAAGCTTGGGCTTAGCAAACGGGACGCCAAAGACCTGGTGGAACTGTTCTTTGAAGAGGTCCGTCGGGCCCTTGAGAATGGCGAACAGGTAAAACTGTCGGGTTTTGGCAACTTTGATCTGCGTGACAAGAACCAACGTCCGGGGCGTAACCCGAAGACCGGCGAAGACATTCCGATTACGGCGCGCCGCGTGGTGACCTTCCGTCCGGGGCAGAAGCTGAAAAGCCGGGTAGAAAACGCCAGCCCGAAAGGGTGAGTGACGTGACATCAAAAAAGGCCGCTTGCGCGGCCTTTTTCTTTTTTTTGGGAAAATTCAGTTTATTCCTAATGGGCAATGTAAGAATTAAATTTATTCATTAAAGCACTACGGCGAAAATTTATTTAATCTTATTTGCGGAATATTCTTATATCTTATTTCATTTGATGGGTGGCCTTATTTGTCATTTCAATAACGGCCATAATAATGGCCTGGGCCGTCGCCGCGGTGGCCTCCACCCCAGTGCGGGCCCCAGCAGCAGGCGCTGAGGCTTGAGGCCAGGGCCACAACGGCCAGCAACATACCGATACGTTTAATCATCTTATTATCCTCCGGTGGGAATCCATTTAATTATAATTGTCTTGCGGTCTGAGAGACGTCAGTTATTCGTTAAACCTTGTCAGTGGTTATGATAATTAAAGGCGGCGGCAAACAGTGTAGGGATTGTGTAAGGCCGTCGAAAACGATCTGAAAATAGGCATCGATGAGATAGTCGTTAAATAAGCACGCTGATATAACCACTGCAGCAAGAAAAATAGAGTGAGAAGGTAAAATGAAAAAGATCCTGTTGCTGGTGTGTTTCCCGCTGTTGCTGCCGCTGGCGGCGCAGGCCGATGTGTCCGTCGATATCAACGTGCCGGGCGTTTCCCTGCATCTGGGGGATCAGGACCGTCGCGGCTACTACTGGGATGGCTACGACTGGCGTCCACCGCAGTGGTGGCATGCGCACCAGGGCCGCGGTCTGGGTGAGCGCAATGCGCGCGGTTTGTACTGGGACGGCGGACGCTGGCAACCTTCGCCGCCGCGTGGTTATGAGCATCGCGAGCCGGAGCGCAGCGGCAATCCGTTCCATGGCGATCGCGATAATCGCGACCGCCGTCATGACGATCGGGGTGACCATGACCGGCGCGATGACGGCCGCGGTCAGCCTTATCCACCGGGCAACGCCGGCCCGCATCGTTAATCCCTGAGTTTATCGGCGGCTGGTTTTGCCATCATCATGGTGATGACGGGCAGGGCCAGCCGCTGCTTTCCTGCGCCATCGCCTACGCAAGGCTTCCCCTTGCGGCGTTAACCCCCTAATATTCGACTCAGACGTCAATTATCCGGCCACGACAGCGGCCGGCAGGGAACCGCCGCGCCATGCCAACCAGCCGTACTTTCACCTTACTGTTGCAACATCAGCGCTACCGCGATAAGCGCCAGGTCACTCTGCTGGCGCTGGGCGTGGCGGTGGCGTTGCTGTTCAGCCTCTGCGCCGGTGACCAATGGATATGGCCGTCAGCGTGGTTCAGCGATCGGGCGCAGTTGTTCGTTTGGCAACTGCGTTTACCGCGCGCGCTGGCGGTGATGCTGGTCGGCGCCGCCCTGGCGGTGGCAGGCGCGGTGATGCAGGCGCTGTTTGAAAACCCGCTGGCGGAGCCCGGTCTGCTGGGGGTGGCTAACGGCGCCGGCGTCGCGCTGGTGTTGACGGTGCTGTTGGGGCACGGTTTGTTGCCGGTGGCGCTGATGAGCGCCGCCGCGATAGCCGGTGCGCTGGCGATGACCTTTTTGCTGCTGGGCTTCGCTCGGCGTCGGCGCCTGACCAATGCACGGCTGTTGCTGGTTGGCGTGGCGCTGGGCATCGTGTGCAGCGCGCTGATGACCTGGGCGGTCTATTTCAGCACCAGCCTCGATCTGCGGCAACTGATGTACTGGATGATGGGCGGTTTCGGCGGCGTGGACTGGCGGCAAAAGTGGCTGGTGCTGGCGCTGCTGCCGGTGCTGCTGTGGCTGTGCGGCCAGGGCAGAGCGCTCAACCTGATGGCGCTGGGCGAGGTACAGGCGCGGCAACTTGGGCTGTCGCTGCATCTGTGGCGTAATTTGCTGGTGCTGGCGATCGGCTGGTTGGTCGGCGTCAGCGTGGCGCTCGCCGGAGTGATTGGCTTTGTTGGGTTGGTGATCCCGCATATTTTGCGGCTCACCGGCCTGACCGATCAGCGCTATCTGCTGCCGGCCTGCGCGCTGGCGGGAGCCGGGGTGTTGCTGGTGGCCGATGTGATCGCCCGCGTTGCGCTGCTGGCGGCCGAGCTGCCGATCGGCGTGGTGACCGCCACGCTGGGGGCGCCGCTATTTATCTGGTTACTGACCCGAACAAAGGGCGTAAGGTAGTTTTCTTCATTCACCTGCCATTAAAAAACCAAAGGATGACAACCGATGAGCAAGCCAATCTACAACCTGCCGTTACACACCATCGAAAATCAGGCGACCACGCTGGGCGCCTACCAGGGTAAGGTGCTGCTGGTGGTCAACGTGGCCTCGGAGTGCGGTCTGACCAAGCAATATGAAGGGCTGGAAGCGCTGTACGAAACCTATCGCGATCGGGGACTGGAAGTTTTGGGATTCCCGTCCAATGAATTCCTGGGCCAGGAGCCGGGAAGCAACGAAGAGATCCTGGCGTTTTGCCGCGGCACCTTCGGCGTGCAATTCCCGATGTTCGCCAAGATTGAGGTGAACGGCGAACATCGGCATCCGCTGTACCAGGCGCTGATTGCCGCGCAGCCGGATGCTGTCGCACCGGAGGGCAGCGAGTTCCTGGCGCGGATGACCAGCAAAGGGCGGGCGCCGAAGCACGCCGGCGATATTCTGTGGAACTTCGAGAAGTTCCTCGTCGCGCGCGACGGCACGGTGATCCAACGCTTCTCGCCTGACACCACGCCGGAAGATCCGGCGCTGGTGGCGGCGGTAAAACAAGCGCTGGCAGGATAAGACGGATGCTGCAACTCGTCGAGGTTGGGGTGGCGGGGCGCCTGGCGCCTTTTTCGGCACGGATTGAAGGCGGGTTGCAGGTTCATCTGATCGGCCCAAACGGCGCCGGGAAGAGTACCTTGCTGGCGCGGGTGGCCGGCATGCTGCCGGGGCTGGGCGAGGTTCGCCTGGACGGGCGCGCGCTGGCCGATTATCCGGGTAACGCGCTGGCATGCCGGCGCGGCTATCTCAGCCAGCAACAGCCGCCGGTGTCGCTGATGCCGGTGTTCCAGTATTTGGCCTTGCACCGGCCAGCGGCAGCGGCGCAAACCGATGTGGAACACGCCATTCTCTATTTGTGCCAGCGGCTGAAGCTGGTGGATAAGCTGTCACGCATGCTGACGCAGCTCTCCGGTGGCGAATGGCAGCGGGTGCGGCTGGCGGCGGTGTTGCTGCAGGTGTGGCCCAGCGTCAATCCGCACAGTCAGCTGTTGTTGCTGGATGAGCCGACCAACAGCCTGGACGTGGCGCAGAAAGTCGCGCTGGATCGCCTGCTGCGGGAATTTTGCCAGAGCGGGCGCAGCGCGCTGGTGTGCGCGCACGATCTGAATCATACCTTACAGCAGGCCGATCGGGTTTGGTTGCTGCACGCCGGGCGGCTGGTGGCACAGGGGGCCACGCGTGAGGTGATGGCACCCGCGCTGCTGTCGCAGATCTATGAAGTGGACTTCCACCTGCAATGGGTGGGGGACCAGCGTTGGATCATGACCCGCACGGCTTGAGTCGCGGCGGCGGCGGAGCGTAACGTAAACGAACACTAAACGTAGTGAATATAAATAGCCGGGTAATCATCGGTTAATATTGGGCTGCCTCTCACTTTCTTATCGATTTTCTTGAAAAACGTCGATGACGTGCTACGCTTGATTCGGCAAAAATAAAATACGTAAATAATTATTAATAAATATAAGAAATTGATTTTAATAATGATTTTAAATAGATGATGGCGGCACCCACCAATCAGTTGACCCACTGATGACAAGTCTCGTCTTAAGGTTTAGTTAAGCTTGCGGCCTTACATTGGCAGTTAATCCACGGAAACGATTCTTCTCTGGCGTTTAATATCCGTTAAACGAAAGGGATTTACAGTGTCATCAAAAGCAGTTCGATACGTTTGGGGTTAACTATGGATCAATTTTTACCTTTCTCTCGTCCGGCCATCGGCGATGAAGAAATCGCCGCGGTAGAGAAAGTGTTGCGTTCCGGTTGGATCACCACCGGGCCGCAAAACCAGCAGCTGGAAAGCGACTTCTGTTCCACCTTCGGCTGTAAGCATGCGATCGCCGTCAGTTCCGCCACGGCGGGCATGCACATCACGCTGATGGCGCTGGGCATCGGCCCCGGCGACGAAGTCATCACCCCTTCGCAAACCTGGGTTTCCACCCTCAACATGATCGAGCTGCTGGGCGCCACGCCGGTCATGATCGACGTTGACCGTGATACGTTGATGGTCAGCGCCGCCGATGTCGAGGCTGCCATCACCCCGAAAACCAAAGCGATTGTTCCGGTGCACTACGCCGGCGCTCCTCTTCAGATGGACGCGCTGCGCGCCGTGGCCGAACGCCACGGTCTGCCTTTGATCGAAGACGCCGCCCATGCGGTCGGTACGCGCTACAACGGCGAATGGGTCGGCGCGCGTGGCACGGCGATTTTCTCGTTCCACGCCATTAAAAACGTGACCTGCGCCGAGGGCGGCCTGATCGCCACCGACGACGATGCGCTGGCGGATCGCCTGCGTTGCCTGAAGTTCCACGGTCTGGCCGTCGATGCCTTCGATCGTCAGCAGCTTGGCCGCAAACCGCAGGCCGAAGTGGTGGAGCCGGGTTACAAATACAACCTGTCCGACATTCACGCGGCGATCGCCGTGGTGCAACTGTCGCGCTTCGCTGAGCTGAACGCGCGCCGCAAGGTGCTGGCACAGCGCTACCTGAGCGCGCTGGAAGGCTCGCCGTTCCAACCGTTGGGCGTGCCGGATTACCCGCATGACCACGCCTGGCATCTGTTTATGGTGCGCGTCGACCCTGAGCGTTGCGGCATCGATCGCGATCGGTTGATGGAGCGTCTGAAAGAGGTTGGCGTCGGCACCGGGCTGCATTTCCGCGCCGCGCATACCCAGAAATTCTACCGTGAGCGTTATCCGCAGCTTTCCTTGCCGAATACCGAATGGAACTCGGCGCGGCTATGCACTTTACCGCTATTCCCTGATATGACCGACGCCGACGTGGATCGCGTGGTCAATGCCTTGTCTTCTGTTGTGGAGTCTTTACGTGTCTCGCGTTGAACCGATTAAAAAAGTGTCGATAGTCATCCCGGTATACAACGAGCAGGAAAGTCTGCCGGCGTTGCTGGAGCGTACTACCGCCGCTTGCAAGCAGTTATCTCAACCTTATGAAATCATCCTCGTCGACGATGGCAGCAGCGACAACTCCGCGGACATGCTGACCGCGGCGGCGGAAAAGCCGGACAGCCACGTCATCGCCGTTTTGCTGAACCGCAACTATGGCCAGCACTCGGCGATCATGGCCGGTTTCAACCAGGTGACCGGCGATCTGGTGATTACGCTGGACGCCGATCTGCAGAACCCGCCGGAGGAGATCCCTCGTCTGGTCAGCGTGGCGGAAGAGGGCTATGACGTGGTGGGCACCGTGCGCGCCAACCGTCAAGACTCCTGGTTCCGCAAAAGCGCTTCGCGCGTGATCAACATGATGATTCAACGCGCCACCGGCAAGTCGATGGGGGACTACGGCTGCATGCTGCGCGCCTACCGTCGTCACATCGTTGAGGCGATGCTGCACTGCCACGAGCGCAGCACCTTTATCCCGATTCTGGCGAACACCTTCGCCCGTCGCACGACCGAGATCGACGTGCGTCACGCCGAGCGCGAGTTTGGCGATTCCAAGTACAGCCTGATGAAGCTGATCAACCTGATGTACGACCTGATCACCTGCCTGACCACCACCCCGCTGCGTTTGCTCAGCGTGGTCGGCAGCATCGTGGCGCTGTCCGGGTTTGTGTTGGCGCTGGTGCTGATTGCGCTGCGTCTGCTGCTCGGTCCTGAATGGGCCGCCGGCGGCGTGTTCACCCTCTTCGCCGTGCTGTTCACCTTTATCGGCGCCCAGTTTGTTGGCATGGGGCTACTGGGTGAATACATCGGCCGCATCTATACCGACGTGCGCGCACGTCCTCGCTATTTTGTTCAGAAAGTGGTCGGCGTACAGCAGGACCACAATACTCAGGAAGAAGAATGATGAAAGCTATTGTATTTGCTTACCATGATATTGGCTGCGCAGGTCTGAAAGCGCTGACTGAGGCGGGTTATGACGTGCAGGCCGTATTCACGCACACCGACGACCCTGGTGAGAACAACTTCTTCTCCTCCGTGGCCCGTTTGGGCGCCGAATTGGATCTGCCGGTCTATGCGCCGGAAGACGTGAACCACCCGCTGTGGGTTGACCGCATTCGCGACCTGCAGCCGGACGTGATCTTTTCGTTCTACTACCGCCACATGCTGAGCGACGAGATCCTCTCGCTGGCACCGCAGGGCGGCTTCAACCTGCACGGTTCGCTGCTGCCGCATTACCGTGGCCGCGCCCCGGTGAACTGGGCGCTGGTGAACGGCGAAACCGAAACCGGCGCCACGCTGCACAAGATGGTGAAACGCCCGGACGCCGGCGACATCGTCGGTCAGCAGAAAGTGACCATCGCCGACAGCGACACTGCGCTGACGCTGCACAAAAAAGTGCTGGAAGCCGCGCAGGCCGTATTGAAAGAGCAGTTGCCGAAGCTGAAGAACGGCACCGCCACCTTCACCAAGCAGGATGAGTCTCAGGCCAGCTACTTCGGCCGTCGCACCGCGGCGGACGGCGAGATCCTGTGGCACAAGTCCGCCAAAGAGATCAACAACCTGGTACGTGCCGTCACGGAACCGTACCCGGGTGCCTTCAGCTACCTCGGCCAGCGCAAGCTGATCGTCTGGCGCTCTCGCGTGCTGGATACCCAACATGACAAGCAGCCGGGCACCGTACTGAGCACCTCGCCGCTGGTCATCGCCTGTGGCGAAGGCGCGCTGGAGATCGTTGCCGGTCAGAACGACAGCGGCCTGTACGTGCAGGGCAGCCGCCTGGCGCAGGAAATGGGCATCGTCACCGACGTGCGCCTGGCCGCCAAGCCGAACGCCGTAATGAAACGCCGCACTCGCGTGCTGATCCTCGGGGTCAACGGCTTCATCGGTAACCACCTGACCGAGCGCCTGCTGCGTGACGATCGCTACGACATCTACGGCTTGGATATCGGTTCTGACGCCATCAGCCGTTTCCTCGACAACCCGCGTTTCCACTTCGTGGAAGGCGACATCAGCATCCACTCCGAGTGGATCGAGTATCACATCAAGAAATGCGACGTGGTGCTGCCGCTGGTGGCGATCGCGACGCCGATCGAATACACCCGTAACCCGCTGCGCGTGTTCGAGCTGGATTTCGAAGAGAACCTGAAGATCGTTCGCGACTGCGTGAAATACAACAAGCGCATCATCTTCCCGTCCACCTCAGAAGTGTACGGCATGTGCGACGACAAAGAGTTCGACGAAGACCATTCGCGCCTGATCGTCGGGCCAATCAACAAACAGCGCTGGATCTACTCGGTCTCCAAACAGCTGCTGGATCGGGTGATCTGGGCTTACGGCGCTAAAGAAGGTCTGAAGTTCACGCTGTTCCGTCCATTCAACTGGATGGGGCCGCGCCTGGATAACCTGGACGCTGCGCGTATCGGCTCTTCCCGTGCCATCACCCAGCTGATCCTCAACCTGGTGGAAGGTTCGCCGATCAAACTGATGGACGGCGGCGCGCAGAAACGTTGCTTCACCGACATCAACGACGGCATCGAAGCGCTGTTCCGCATCATCGAGAACCGCGACGGCCTGTGCGACGGCCAGATCGTCAACATCGGCAACCCGACCAACGAAGCGAGCATCCGCGAGCTGGCGGAAATGCTGCTGGAAAGCTTCAACAACCACCCGCTGCGCGACCGCTTCCCGCCGTTTGCCGGCTTCAAGGACGTTGAGAGCAGCAGCTACTACGGTAAAGGTTACCAGGACGTCGAGCACCGCACGCCGAGCATCAAGAACGCTCACCGCCTGCTGGGCTGGCAGCCGACCATCGAGATGAAGCAAACCGTCGCCGATACGCTGGACTACTTCCTGCGCACTACCGTTCAGGAAGGGAACGATGCATGAAGAAAGTCGGTCTGCGGGTTGATGTAGATACCTTCAGCGGCACCCGTGAAGGGGTGCCGCAGTTGCTGGACCTGTTCGACAAGTACGACATTCAGGCCAGCTTCTTCTTCAGCGTGGGACCGGACAACATGGGGCGCCATCTTTGGCGCCTTTTGCGTCCGAAATTTCTGTGGAAAATGCTGCGTTCGAACGCCGCCTCGCTGTACGGCCTGGACATTCTGCTGGCCGGCACCGCCTGGCCGGGGCGCAACATTTCACGCGCGTTGGGGCCGCTGATGAAGCGCACCGCCGAAGCCGGCCATGAAGTCGGGCTGCACGCCTGGGATCACCAGGGGTGGCAGGCCAAGGTCGGCAAGTGGAGCGAGGCGCAGCTGACCGAACAAGTGCAGCTGGGCGTCGATGCCCTGAGCGCCAGCACCGGCCAGCCGGTGAAATGCTCCGCCGTGGCGGGCTGGCGTGCCGATACGCGCGTGCTGGAGGTCAAGCAACGCTTCGGCTTCCATTACAACAGCGATTGCCGCGGCACCCATCCGTTCCGTCCGGTGCTGAGCGACGGGCGTCACGGCACGGTGCAGATCCCGGTGACGTTGCCGACCTTCGACGAAGTGATCGGCAGCGAAGTCAGCATGGCCGACTTCAACGACTACATTCTGCGCGCCATCGAGAACGATCGCGGCGTGCCGGTGTACACCATTCACACCGAAGTGGAAGGCATGTCGCAAGCGGCGATGTTCGAACAGTTATTGCAACGCGCACGGCAGCAGGGCATCGAATTCTGTCCGCTTGGCGCGCTGTTACCACAAGATTTGGCGTCACTGCCGTTGGGCCGCATCAAGCGTGCTCCTTTCCCCGGCCGCGAAGGTTGGCTGGGCTGTCAAACCGATGTGAAGGACGTTACATGAAGGCGCTAAAAGGATCCTGGGCCATTCTGCTGGCCGTTTTTTTTGCTCTGGTTTACCTGATCCCGCTTAACGGCCGCCTGCTGTGGCAGCCGGACGAGACGCGTTATGCCGAGATCAGCCGTGAAATGCTGCAGCGCGGCGATTGGGTTGTGCCGCACCTGCTGGGGCTGCGCTACTTCGAAAAGCCGGTGGCGGGTTACTGGTTCAATAACATCAGCCAGTGGCTGTTCGGCGAAAACAACTTTGCGGTGCGCTTCGGCTCGGTGTTCAGCACCGGCATGACCGCACTGCTGGTGTTCGCGCTGGCGATGCTGATGTGGCGCAATGCGCGCCGCGCTAGCCTGGCGGCGCTGATATTCCTGTCGATGGTGCTGGTGTTCAGCATCGGCACCTACAGCGTGCTGGATCCGATGATCTCGCTGTGGCTGGCGGCGGCGATGGTCAGCTACTACCTGACGCTGAAAGCCACCTCGGTCAAAGGCAAGCTGGGCGCCTACGCGCTATTGGGCTTGGCCTGCGGTATGGGCTTTATGACCAAGGGCTTCCTGGCGCTGGCGGTGCCGGTGATCGCGGTGATCCCGATCGTCATCCAGCAACGTCGCATCAAGGATCTGCTGTGCTACGGCCCGGTGGCGATCGTGACCGCTACGTTGCTCAGCCTGCCGTGGGCGCTGGCGATCGCGCAACGCGAACCCGATTTCTGGAATTACTTCTTCTGGGTCGAACATATTCAGCGTTTCGCCGAAGATAACGCCCAGCACAAGGCGCCGTTCTGGTATTACCTGCCGATCCTGCTGGCGGCGGTGCTGCCGTGGCTGGCGCTGCTGCCCGGTGCGCTGCTCAAGGGCTGGCGCGAACGCGTACAGCGCCCGGAGCTGTTCTTCCTGCTGAGCTGGGCGATGATGCCGCTGATCTTCTTCAGCATCGCCAAAGGCAAGCTGCCGACCTACATTCTGCCGTGCATGGCGCCGCTGGCGCTGCTGATGACCGCCTATGCGGAAGACTACGCCGCCACCCTGCGCGCCAGACTGTTCAAGGCCAATGCCTGGCTGAACGGCCTGTTCGGGCTGATCGGCATCGTGGCGCTGGTGGTGTTGAGCGCCGGCCTGCTGCCGAAAGCCCATCTGTTTACCGCGCAAGAGTGGCCGAAGGTGGTGCTCGGCCTGATCGCCTTCGGCGGCTGGCTCCTGTTCGCGCTGGTTTCCGCACGCGATAACGGCCGTCAATGGCGCTGGGCGGCGGCCTGCCCGGTATTGCTGTGCCTGGTGATCGGCTACGCCATCCCGCAACAGGTGACCGATTCCAAGCTGCCGCAGAACTTCGCGAGCGCCACGATGGCCGAGCTGGGCGACAGCCGTTACGTGCTGACCGACAGCGTCGGGGTAGCGGCCGGTTTGGCCTGGGAACTGAAGCGTAGCGACGTGCTGATGTACAGCCAGAAAGGCGAGGTAGCTTATGGTCTGGAGTATCCGGACGCCAAAGGCCACCTGATCAGCGACGCCGACTTCCCGCAGTGGCTGGCGCAGGCGCGCAAACAGGGGAATGTGTCCCTGGTGCTGCAGCTGTCCCGTGGCGAAGCGCTGCCGCAGGAACTGCCTGCCGCAGACAAGGTAGATCGTATGAATCGCCTGGTGCTGATGTGGTATAAACAGCAACCATGATGGGTTTTCTGTTGGTGATTGTGGTCAGCCTGCTCACCTGCGGTGGGCAGCTGTGCCAGAAGCAGGCGGCGCACTGTTGGGAGCGGGCGGACGAAGCGCGGCTGAAGCAGACGCTGCGTTGGCTGGCGCTGGCGGTGCTGCTGCTGGGGCTGGGCATGGCGGTGTGGCTCAATGTGCTGCAACGCCTGCCGCTCAGCCTGGCTTACCCGATGCTCAGCCTGAACTTCGTGATGGTGACGCTGGCGGCGCGCTGGCTGTTTCATGAGCCGACGACCGTGCGCCACTGGTGTGGCGTAGCGTCGATTATGTTGGGGATCCTGCTGATGAGCGTGCATTCATGAGGGGCTATGCCTGGGGCGCCGCCAGCGTGTTGCTGGTGACGCTGGCGCAGTTGCTGATGAAGTGGGGCATGGTGCAAATCCCGCTGATGTCGTTCGCCGACGTCTCGTTGGCGTTGATCGGCGACTACTGGCTGCCGCTGCTGGCGGTGGGCGGCGGCATCTTCGGTTATGCGCTGTCGATGCTGTGTTGGTTCTTTGCGCTGCGCCACCTGCCGTTAAACCGCGCTTATCCTCTGCTGAGCGTCAGCTACGCGCTGGTCTATCTGGCGGCGGTGATCCTGCCGTGGTTTAACGAATCCGCTACGCTGCTGAAAACGTTGGGCACGCTGTTTATTCTGTTCGGCGTCTGGCTGATTAACAGCAAATCCGAGACAAAATCGCCGGAATAGGGTCAAAACCGGCGATCCTGCTATTATCTCCCTCATGGCGCTTGCCTTTTTCCCCGTGCGGGAGATAAATTAACGCCAAATAGCGCTCTCCTTACGTGGTGCCGGCTTCGCCTCGCAGGCGGTGGTGGTGTGCCGATTGGCATAATGCGGCAGCGTGTTCAATGAAGGAATATTATGCGGATGCGTGTGTGGTTTTTATTAGCCAGTTTGATCCTCGCCGGCTGCAGCAGCCATGCGCCGCCGCCGAGCGGCCGCCTGGCGGACTCTATCGTGGTGGTGGCCCAGCTCAACGAGCAACTGCGTCAGTGGTACGGTACGCCATACCGTTACGGCGGCCTGGATCGCGGCGGCGTAGATTGTTCCGGCTTTGTTTACCGCACGTTCCGCGATCGTTTCGACATGCAGCTGCCGCGTTCGACCGAAGAGCAAACCTCGCTGGGCACCAAGGTTTCGCGTGATGAGCTGATGCCGGGCGACCTGGTGTTTTTCAAAACCGGCGGCGGTGAGAACGGCCTGCACGTCGGCATTTACGATACCAACGACCAATTTATCCACGCGTCGACCAGCCGCGGAGTGATCCGCTCCTCGCTCGATAACGTCTACTGGAAGCGGGTGTACTGGCAGGCGCGACGCATTTAGCCTTAACCTATTGATTTGGTGTATCATGGCGGTATCACGTGTTTTGAACGGTGCCTGCCATGAACAGCCTGCGTTTACTGATCTCCGATTCCTACGATCCCTGGTTTAACCTGGCGGTGGAAGAATGCATCTTCCGCGAGATGACCACGCAAAAAATCCTCTTTCTGTGGCGCAATGCCGAAACGGTGGTGATTGGCCAGTCGCAGAACCCCTGGAAGGAGTGCAACACCCGGCGCATGGAGCAGGACGGCATTCGGCTGGCGCGGCGCAGCAGCGGCGGTGGGGCGGTATTTCACGACCTGGGCAACACCTGTTTCACCTTTATGGCCGGCAAACCGGGTTACGACAAAAGCGTCTCGACCGACATCATTCTGCAAGCGCTGCGGCAGCTGGGCGTCACGGCCGGCGCGTCGGGGCGCAACGATCTGGTGATGGAAACCGCCGACGGGCCGCGCAAAATATCCGGCTCGGCCTATCGAGAAACCCAGGACCGTGGTTTCCACCACGGCACGCTGCTGCTGAACGCCGATCTGGAGCGGCTGGCAGACTACCTCAATCCCGATCCCAAAAAGCTGCAGGCCAAGGGCATCACCTCGGTGCGTTCGCGCGTCGCCAATTTGGCGGAGTTTTTGCCGGGTATCAGCCATGAACAGGTGTGCGAAGCCATCGTGCAGGCCTTTTTTGCCCACTATGGCGAGACGGCCGAGCCGGAGATCATTTCGCCGGACGTATTCCCCGATTTGCCCGATTTTGCCGCGCAGTTCGCCAAACAGAGCAGTTGGGAATGGAATTTCGGCAAGGCGCCGGCGTTCAGCCATCTGCTTAACGAGCGCTTCGTCTGGGGCGGCGTGGATCTGTTCTTCGACGTGGAGAAGGGAACGATTGTTCGCGCGCAGGTGTTCACCGACAGCCTGAATCCCGCCCCGCTGCAACGGCTGGCGGAAGCGCTGGTGGGCTGCGCGTATCGCAGCGAGCCCGTTGCCGCTTGCTGCGATCGGCTGATGGCGGATTATCCGCAACAGGCGGCGGAATTGACCGAACTGCGGCAATGGCTGAGCGAAACGATCCGTTAGCCGGTATGGGATGGTGAAGGGGATGAGCGTGCTCATCCCTTTTTTTATCGCTGAAATCGACGTTTCGCAGGGGCGTAGCGCAGATTTTCTGAAAATCAAGGTGGGCATTTTTTTACGTTTTCAATGCTGAGAATAACGGGCGGAATTGATGTGTTATTAAATTTAATCAGTCATCGTTAACGACAGGAAAAATCGGCGTTACGGCAGAAAGATTATTTTACTTTATTTAAGATTTTTCTTAAATAAAACAACGGAGATAAGTCAAATTTAGCCCGTCATCCAATCCACTTAAGCCAAATACCTTTTCATATCACGCGTTAGGCGAGAAAGGTGGCATAAGTTCAGCTGCTTTTCTTTTGCGCCTTTCGCGATTGTCGTATAGCTTTAATCTATCAATTAAATGATATTTCATGGGTATTTGCATTGATATTTCCGATTAATCCCAGAAGGATTGATCGATAAAATATATTGATATACGATGATACGCTAGCCATTCATCCTGTGGCATTAAAATGAACATCCAACTCGAAGCTGACTTTATTAGTAGCTATGTTTTTCAACCTGTTTACTCAATGGAGGGCAGGCTGTTGGCGGTGGAAATGTTGAGCCGTTTCAACAGTCCCGACGGTGATTTAGCCATGCCGGCCGAAATTGGGATTAATTTATTGGCGCCTGAACAAAGGATTGAGTTATTTAATGAGCAATTGAAACTTGCGGAGCGGCACGCGGGCTGGTTTACCGGTAACAGCGTGCAGTTGACCATCAATATCGAAGAAACCATCGTCGAACTTATTCTTTCCGATCCGGCATTGTGCCAATGGATCAGGCAATATCCTTTTATTGCATTCGAAATGAGTGAGAGTTTTCCGAATCTTTCGGCCGGGAAGAACAACCCGAACGTGCAGCGATTAAGCGAAATGTTTACGCTGTGGCTCGATGATTTCGGTTCCGGTAAAGCCACCTTGACCGCGCTGTATGATGGTTTGTTTGACTATGTAAAGATAGACAAGCGTTTTTACTGGCAGCTGTTTACCCATCAGGGGTATGACGTGGTCATCGACTCGTTGTTAAAGAATATCAACCTGTTGTGTAAAGGCGTGATCGTCGGAGGAATAGAGAAAAAAGAGTACTTTAATAAACTCAGATACGCCGGTGTTTTAGGCCTGCAAGGTTTTTTATGGCCCAGCGTTGGTGTGGATAATCTGCAAACTTTGCTGGCGAAGCCCAGCGAGTTCAATAATTAAGAAGTGATATAAAAAACTACACACAATGAGGTAAATAATGCGCGGGGTGATGTTTGCCGTGATTCCGTCGCCGTTATTCGCCATCGTTTTTTGGCTGATGACACCGTTTTGTCAGCCCACGTTAAACCGCGTTTCCTCCGCCAAGTGGAAACGCCAAACTCCCCGCATCCGTCCTGGTGACAGGCGGATGCGTTCTCCCTGCATTCCTTCGGTGTTAATCCGCCCGTCCAGGCTCTACACTACGCTGAAACGGAGGGCCTATGCCGCAGTTCGATAACGCTTACTACCAACAGTTACCCGGTTTCTACACCGCCCTGAACCCGACGCCGCTCAAGGATGCGCGCCTGCTGTACCACAGCGAGCCGCTGGCGCGCGAGCTGGGGCTGGATGAAAGTTGGTTTACCCAGGATAAAACCCCCATTTGGGCGGGAGAAACGCTGCTGCCCGGCATGCAGCCGTTGGCACAGGTGTACAGTGGCCACCAGTTTGGCGTATGGGCCGGGCAGCTGGGGGATGGCCGCGGCATTTTACTGGGCGAACAGGTCCTGGCGGACGGCAGCCACCGCGACTGGCACCTGAAGGGCGCCGGGCTGACGCCATATTCGCGTATGGGGGACGGCCGCGCGGTGCTGCGTTCGGTGATCCGCGAGTTTCTGGCCTCCGAGGCGTTGCATCATCTGGGGATCCCGACCACCCGGGCGTTGACCATCGTGACCAGCCGGCAGCCGGTGTTCCGCGAGCAGCCGGAACGCGGCGCCATGCTGATGCGGGTGGCGGAAAGCCACGTGCGCTTCGGCCACTTCGAGCACTTTTACTACCGCAAACAGCCGGAGCAGGTGCGGCAGTTGGCGGATTTCGTCATTGCCCGTCACTGGCCGCAGCTGCAGGATCAGGCTGAACGTTACCTGCTGTGGTTTACCGACGTGGTGGAACGGACGGCGCGCCTGATCGCCCATTGGCAAACCGTCGGTTTCGCTCACGGCGTGATGAACACCGACAACATGTCGATTCTCGGCATCACCATTGACTACGGCCCTTACGGCTTCCTCGATGACTATCAGCCCGGTTATATCTGCAATCACTCCGACCATCAGGGGCGTTACGCCTTCGACAATCAGCCGGCGGTGGCGCTGTGGAACCTGCATCGCCTGGCGCAGACCCTGTCGGGGCTGATGACCACTGAACAGCTGCAGCAGGCGCTGGCGGCGTATGAACCGGCGCTGATGCGCGCCTACGGCGAACAGATGCGCGCTAAACTCGGCTTCTTCACGCCGACGGCGCAGGACAATGACGTGCTCACCGGGCTGTTGAGCCTGATGGCGCAGGAAGGGCGGGACTATACCCGCACGTTCCGCCTGTTGAGCGACACTGAACAGCAACAGGCGCAGTCGCCGCTGCGCGACGAGTTTATCGACCGCGCGGCGTTCGATTCCTGGTATCAGCAGTATCGTCAGCGTTTGCAGCAGGAGCAGGTGAGCGATGCGGAGCGGCAACGGGCGATGAAGGCGGTGAACCCGCGCCTGATCCTGCGCAACTATCTGGCGCAGCAGGCGATTGAAGACGCGGAGCAAGACGACGTGGGCCGTTTGCAGCGGTTGCATCAGGCCCTGCTGCGGCCGTTCGACGATGCGCCGGAATATGACGATCTCGCCGTGCTGCCGCCGGACTGGGGCAAACATCTGGAGATTTCCTGCTCCAGCTGAGATGAAAAAAGGGCGCTTAATGGCGCCCTTGACGTTATTGACGCAGGTAGACCTGCGGCAGCGACACTTCGGGATGATGCACCACGCCGAGATCGGCCTGATACCAGCGGGTGAGGATCTCCGTCTGCAACACCTCCTGCGGCGTGCCGCTCGCCACCAGACGCCCCTGATGCAGCAGCAGGATCCTATCGGCGTACAGCGCGGCCAGATTAAGATCGTGCAGCACGCAGCAGACGCCCAGCGGCTGTTGGCGCGTCAGCGAGCGCAGCAGGCGCAAAGTGTGCTGCTGGTGGTACAGATCCAGCGCCGAGGTCGGCTCATCGAGAAATAGCCAGGCGGGAGACGGCTGCGGTTGCCACAGCTGCGCCAACACACGCGCCAGCTGTACCCGCTGCTGTTCGCCGCCGGACAGTTGGCGGTAGTCGCGCTGCGCCAGCGCCAGGCAGTCGGTCTGCGCCATCACCTGTTGGATCGCCTGATGCTCGTCGCGTTTGCCGTGCGGCGCCCGCCCCATGCTGACCACTTCCTCCACGCTGAACGGAAACGCCAGATCGCTGTACTGGCGCATCACGGCTCGGACTTTGGCCAACTGCTGCGGCGCCCACTGTTCAAGCGGGCGATCAAGCAGGCGACATTCGCCGCAGTCCGGCGTCAAATAGCCGGTCAGCAAGCGCAGCAGCGTCGATTTGCCGGCGCCGTTAGGGCCGATAATCGCCACCATTTCGCCGCCGGCGAGGCTGAGCGAAACGTCGTTGATCAAGCGGCGCGCACCGAGGCTGTAGCGCAGCTCTCTGGCTGTCAGGCAGGCGGCGTTATCCACCGGTTCGCTCCCGCTGGCGCATCACCAGCCATAAAAAGTAAGGACCGCCGATCAGGCTGGTCATCAACCCCACCGGCATTTCGGCCGGCGCCACCAGCGTGCGCGCCAGCGTATCGCTGACCAGTAGCAGGCAGGCACCGCCCAGCGCGGAGCAGGGCAGCAGCCAGCGGTGATCGCCGCCGAGGCGCATGCGCACCAGATGCGGCACCACCAAACCGACAAAGCCGATCACGCCGCTCATCGCTACCGCCGCGCCGATCAGCAAGGCGCTCAGCAACAGCAGCTGCAGCTTGGCGCGCTGGACGTTCACCCCGAGGTAGTGGGCCTCTTCGTCCCCCAGCTGCAACAGGTTCAGCCGGCGCGCCTGCAGCAGCGTCAGCAGCGCCGTAGGCAGGATCAGCGAGGCGGAAACCGCCAGCGTCGGCCACTGTGACTGGCTGAGGCTGCCCATCATCCACAGCGAGAACTGGCGCAGCTGTTGATCGCTGCTGACGTAAGAGAGCACGCCGATGGCCGCCATGCACAGGGCGTTGATGGCGATGCCTGCCAGCAGCAGCCGCGACAGATTGCCGTGCCCGCTGCGGCTGATGCCGTAGATCAATAGCGATACCAGCAGGCTGCCGAGGAACGCCGCCAGCATATGGCCATACAGCGCGATCGTCACCGGCAACGCCAGCGGCATCACGATGAACAGGGCGACAAACAGCGCGCCGCCGCTGCTGATGCCCAGCAGGCTCGGATCCGCCAGCGGGTTGCGGAACAGCCCCTGCATCACCGCACCGGATACCGCCAGCGCGCAGCCGATCACCACCGCCAGCAGCACGCGCGGCAGGCGGATGTTCAACCAGATGTGCCAGGCGGCGTCGCTGAAAGGTTCGCGCCACAGGGTGCGAAACGACAGCGTCAGCGCGCCCAGGTTGGCGGCGACCAGCGCCAGCAGCGTCAGCAACACCAGCAGACCGATGATGGCCAGCTGAGGCGAGGTGCGACAGCGCATTACTTTTGCTCCGCCGCGTGGCGCAGTTTGGCCAGCGCCGCCGGCGTTTCCAGACCGAAGCCCAGCAGCGCCATGTCATCGACGATCAGCACGCGGCGTTGCTTGCCTGCCGGCGTCAACGCCAGGCCCGGCAGCGTCCACAGCTGCTGTTCGCCGCCGAGGGTGCGCACGCCGTCGGTAGTGACCAGCAACAGATCCGGCGCGCTGGCGATGACGCCTTCCTGCGACAGCGGACGGTAGCGGTCAAAGCCCTGCATGGCGTTTTTCAGGCCGGCGGCGGCAATCACTGCGTCGGCGGCGGTGTGTTGCCCGGCGGCCATCGGGGTGATGCCGCCGTGGCTCATCACGAACAGCACCTTGACCGGCAGCGGGGAGGTATCGACCGCCGCCAGCTGTTGTCGATAGCGCTCGCTCAGCTGTTTGCCTTGCTCAACGCGCTGCAGCGCGGCGGCGATCGTAGCGATTTTCTGCGGTACCGCCTGCAGGGTGGTGTCACCCGGCACGCTGACCACGTTGACGCCGCTGTCCGCCAGCTGTTTGAGCACCAGCGCCGGCTGTGCCAGCTCGGTTGTCAGCACCAGCGTCGGCTTCAGCGCCAAAATGCCTTCGGCGTTCAGCTGGCGCATGTAGCCGACGTCCGGCAGCTTTTTCACCGCTTCCGGGTGCAGACTGGTGCTGTCGCGGGCGATCACTTCGTCGCCGGCGCCGAGCGCGAAGGCGATTTCCGTCACGTCGCCGCCGATCGAGACGATGCGCTGCGCCGCCGCAGCGGTGAGCGGCAGCGCCAGCGACATCATCAACGCCAGGCGGCGGATCAAGGAAGATTTCATGCGGCGATGTCCTTGACGGCGAGCGCGGCAACCTGCTCGCGCCACTGGGTTTGTTCCGGCTGACCTTCGGTACGCTGGCCATACAGCTGCGCAATCTGCGTGCCATCGGCGGCGAACAGCTCCAGGCTGGTGACGATGCCGTCCTTGGTCGGTTTGCGGGTAATCCAGCTTTCGGCGATGGCGTCTTCGATCAGGTGCAGCGTGAAGCGGCGGTTGAACACGTTGATCCAGCCTTCCTGCGGCATCAAACGTTCGATCTGGCCGGTGAAGATCTGCACGCAGCCGCGGTTGCCGACGAAGATCATGATCTCGTTCTGCTGCTGCTGCGCCGCTTCCAGCAGCTGCGACAGCGCGCTGTTGTCCACCTGATAGGCCAGATCGTCGCCAACAGCGCGGAACGCCTGCTGGCGCGTCAGTTTGTTGCGGCTGAGCAGCTGGAAGAACTGGTGAACGTCGGTCATCGCACGCCATTCACCGTCGATTTTGGCATGATCCTGCGTCGTTTCATCCGCGCTGCTCGCCTCGGCGGGCTGCAGCGCCAGCGCTGGGTTTTCTTCGCTCAGGTGGCGTTCCACCAGTGCCATCCAGGCCGGCAGATCGGTCTCTTCGGCGGTGTAGACCTTGTGCAGCGCATCGCCCTGTTGGTCGAAGAACTGGATGCTGTGGCGCACGCCGCGCTTGTTGGTTTCGCTCATGGCGAAAACGCTGGTCCAGTGGTTGAGGAACAGGCGCAGATCCAGCTCGCGCGGGTTGAGGATCAGCCCGGCGTGGCCGTTGAGGTGCTGATTGCGGTAGCGGCCCATCTGCTCATGCACCGCATAGCTGTTGCGGGTGATGGACTTGGTGACGCCGACCTGCTCAAGCTCGGTCAGCAGGGTGCGTGCGTCGGCCTGCAGGCGGCGAGTGTCGTGGCCGACGCGGGCGTGCGTCAGCTCCGCTTCGCTGACGCCGAGGATCGCCGTCAGATCGCGGGCGTATTTGCCGGGGTGATCGATTTTAGCCTGTTGGTAGCGTTCGTATAGGGTATTGCTCATGCGGGATTCTCCTGCGCTGTAATGCGAACGGCGGACAACCGGGTTGTCCGCCAGATAGTCAAATGATTACCACTGGTAGCTGACCAGCAGTTTGGCGTTGCGGCCATCCTGCGGGACGCCCTGCGGCGAGTAATATTCTTTGTCAAAGGCGTTGCCCAGCACCACGGTGGTGGTCACGCCCTGCAGCCGATCGCGGCCCTTGTAGCTCAGATAGAAATCGTTGACGCCGTAGCCGCCTTGCTCCGGCGTCCCCGTTTGTACGCGGGTGGCGCGTTCGGCGAAGGTGGCGACCCAACCGGCGGACAGACCGGTTTCGCCCAGCGGCACGTCCAGCGAGCTGGTGACGGTATCCGGGCTGATGTCGGCCAGCCAATCGCCGCTTTTCGCGTTCAATTCGCCATTGCGAGACTTGTCCTTGCCGCGTGTGCGGTTGTAAGCCAGATCCCAGTTAAACCACTTGGTCTGGTAGTTCAGCGAGGTGTCCCAACCCCAAATCTTGGCGCGAGAGATATTCGCTGAGGCGGTCTGCGTACGAGTGACATACATGAAGATGTAGTCTTTGGCGTCGGTATCGAAGTAACTGGCCTTGAATTGCAGGCTGTCATCCGCCAGCAGCAGGTCGTCGAAGCGCAGGCCGAAACCGGCTTCGGTGGTGCTGGTGGTTTCCGGCCGCAGATTCGGATTAGGCACCCAATAGTTGCCGGGGAAGTGGCGCGAATCGTTGTACATCTCGCCCATGGTCGGGGCACGGAAGGCCTGGGAATAGGAGCCGAACAGCATCAGCCAGTCGGTCGGCGAGTAGCTCAGGGCGCCGCGGGACGACCATTTGTCGGCCTTGACGTCTTCGTGGCCTTGGCTGCTGCCTTTGTAATCGTCGTAGCGCGTGCCGGCCAGCACGGTGATCGGAATGTCGCGCAGCGTGATTTCATCCTGCAGCCAGCCGGAGGCGAAGTTGATCTTGGCCTGCGGGAAGCTGGTGGTGGCGCCGCCCGGCTGCTGTTTCTGTTCATAGACCTCGGAGCCGTAGGTCAGCAGGTGTGACGCAAAGCTGTCGGCGAACAGACGCGTGCGGTTTTCCAGCTTGCCGCCGTTGGTGGTCTGCTTGCGGAATTCGTCGGTCGCACCGGCGTTGTGCGCATTGATTTTGACTTCCGAGGTGTACAGTTTCGCGGTGGCGTCCAGCCAATCCTGGCCGACCGGCTTGAGCTTATAGCTCAGAGCGGCATCGCGCTGGATGGTGGAGCGGTTGGTCATCGGGTTGCCGCTCGAGCTGCCCGGCGTCTGCGGGTTTTTCGGCTCCTGGGCGCTGTTGTTGTAGTAGCGCAGATCGCCGCTCAATGACTGATTGTCGTCGATTTTCCAGGTGCCTTTGGCCAGCACGTTGCTGATGGTTTCATCGTTTGGCGCATCGAAGCCGTTGCCCTGACGCAGATTGCCGACGTCGCGGGTGCCGAACGACAGCAGGCCGTCGAGGTTATCGGTCTTGCCGTAAGCGCTGGCGCCCATGCCCAGGCTGTGATCGCCGGTGCCGGCGGTGCCGTAGACGCGGAACCCGGTATCGTGGCCCGGCAGCAGCAGATCGGCGGCATCGACGGTCTCGTAGGCGATGACGCCGCCCAGTGCGCCGCTGCCGTACAGCAACGCAGAGGGTCCGCGCACGATTTCAATGCGCTTGACCAGCGCCGGATCGAGGAAGGTGCCGCCGATGTGGCCGGTATCGGTACCCTGGCGGATGCCGTCGACCAGCGTCAGCACGCCGTTTTTGCCGTAGCCGCGCATCGTTACGTCCTGACCGTTGCTGCGCCCGGTGCCGTTGACGGTGATGCCCGGCACGCGGCGCAGCATATCGGCGGCCGAGGTGGCAGTCTGGCTTTCCGGCGAGTTGCCTTCGATGACCGTGACCATCATCGGCGCTTCAAAGCTGCTGCGTTGGTTACCGGTGGCGACCACCGTCATGGTCTCGTCGGCGGCTTTGGCTTTTTTAGCCGGCGCCGCGTTGGAAGAGGATGTTGTGCTGGTGTTTTGTGCCAAGGCCACCGTAGGCAGAGCGCAGGCAATCGCCAGACTCAAAGCGGAAAAACGCAGCCGGGTGGAAAATGTCAGAGGCATGGTGCAACTCTCCGTATGTAATAAAACATATCAATAGATTTGCTGGCTGCCTGGATCAAAAGATCGGGGTGGCTGGCGTTTGAGGATTCTGTGGTTATTTGGTCAGGATCAATTTCCCGGCTTTGGTCTGCCGTAGCTGATAGCGCTGACCCTGATGGGTAATGAACGCGATGCCGTCGGTGCCGAGCAGCTGTGCGCTGTCGTAGCTGGGCGGCGCGTTTGCGCTGTGCTCGGTCGGGGCCGCGGCGGCGGGGGTAGGCGTGTTGGCAGTATCCATCATCATTGTGCTTATAAAACAGACCATTAAATGGTAATTAATATCAAACTGAGAATCATTATCATGTGAAGGAAAGGTTACATCAAGGAAAATTTTCTTACCGATGGAACCTTTTTGTCGAACGGACATCTGGTGGCGGGCCGAGCGCACTCGGCCCGTAAAAAAGGGGCGTTATTTCAGCAGGGTTTCGATGCGGTCAAACAGACGTTCGGGCTTGGTGATCGGCGCAAAGCGCGTGACGCGCTGGCCGTCGGCGGTAAGCAGAAACTTGGTGAAATTCCACTTGATGCGGCGGCTACCCAAAATGCCGGGCGCCAGGCGTTTCAGCTCATTGAACAGCGGGTGCGCGCCGGGGCCGTTAACGTCTATCTTGCTGAACAGCGGGAAACTGACGCCGTAGTTGAGGCTGCAAAAGTTGGCGATCTCCAGCGGGCTGCCCGGCTCCTGAGAACCAAACTGGTTGCAGGGGAAGCCGAGCACCACCAGGCCGCGTTCGCGATAGTATTGCCACAAATTTTCCAGCCCGCGGTATTGCGGGGTGAAGCCGCACTTGCTGGCGGTGTTGACCACCAGATAAGCGCGCGCCGGGAAATCGCCCAGCGTTTTTTGCTCGCCCTGCAGCGTGACGCAGGGGATGGATAACAGAGAGTGAATCATGCCGGGGCTCCAGGTGCGTTTCGGCGGGTGCAAAGAGGTTGCAATCAGTATAGATGAGCGGGGCGGGAGGGATAAAGCCGGGGCGAAGCCCCGGCCTAGGTTGCGTCAGAAACGGCTATCGACCGCATCCGCCAGCATCGCCAACAGCTGTTCGCTGTCGGACCAGCTCAGGCAAGGATCGGTGATCGACTGGCCATAGGTCAGCGGCTGGCCGGCGACGATTTTCTGCGTGCCTTCCACCAGGAAGCTTTCCGCCATCACGCCGGTGATGGCGGCGGAGCCTGCGCGGATCTGTTGGCAAACGTTGTCGGCCACTTCCAGCTGGCGGCGGTGCATCTTCTGGCAGTTGCCGTGGCTGAAGTCGATCACCAGGTGCTCCGGCAGATCGAACTCGCGCAGGCTGTCGCAGGCGGTAGCGATGTCGCTGGCGTGGTAGTTCGGCGTTTTGCCACCGCGCATGATGATGTGGCCATACGGGTTGCCGCTGGTCTGGTAGATGGTCATCTGGCCATGTTTGTCCGGCGACAGGAACATGTGCCCGGCGCGCGCCGCACGAATGGCGTCGATGGCGATGCGGGTGTTGCCGTCGGTGCCGTTTTTGAAGCCGACCGGGCAGGAGAGCGCCGAGGCCATTTCACGGTGGATCTGGCTTTCGGTGGTGCGTGCGCCGATGGCACCCCAGCTGATGAGATCGGCGATGTATTGGCCGACCACCATGTCCAGGAATTCGGTGGCGGTCGGCAGGCCGAGCTGGTTCACTTCCAGCAGCAGGCGGCGCGCCATTTCGATGCCGCGGTTGACCTGGAAGGTGCCGTCCAGCGCCGGATCGGAGATCAGGCCTTTCCAGCCGACGACGGTGCGCGGTTTTTCGAAGTAGGTGCGCATCACGATTTCCAGACGATCCTGGTAGCGTTCGCGCAGGGCGTTCAGCCGGCCGGCGTAATCGACGGCGGCGTCGAGATCGTGGATGGAGCAGGGGCCGATCACCACCAACAGGCGGCGGTCTTCACCGGTGAGGATTTTTTCAATGCGTTTTCGTGACGCTGTCACGTTATCAGCGACGGCCGCCGAGATCGGCAGCTTGTCTGCCAACGCTTGCGGCGTGACGAGGCTGTCGATGCGCGCGGTCCGCAGTTCATCTGTTTTGTACATGTTGTTCCCTGGAAACTGTTCTTCTCTGCGGCAGGAGTGCCGGGAAGTGATGGCGATCACAATAACGCAAAAAGCGCTGAATTCAACCGTAGAGATTGCGTTCTGTTGATCAAAGCCGCGAAAAAAAGCACAAAAAAATCAGCTGCTGATGAAATAAACGGCAGGCGGCGGGGCGCGACGGCCCCGCGAGGAAAAGATCAGAACATGCGGCGGCTCATGCCGAGGATATCGAGGATTTTGGTGGAGATCTCTTCGACCGAATAGTTGGTGGTATTGAGATAGCGGATCTGGTTTTTGCGGAACAGCGCCTCGACCTCGGCGATCTCCATGCGGCACTGGCGCAATGAGGCGTAGCGGCTGTTTTCGCGCCGCTCTTCGCGGATCGCCGCCAGGCGCTCCGGATCGATGGTCAGGCCGAATAATTTATGCTGAAACGGTTTCAGCGAAGCCGGCAGGTGCAAATTGTCCATATCGTCGGCGATAAACGGATAGTTGGCGGCGCGGATGCCGAACTGCATCGCCAGATAGAGGCTGGTGGGGGTTTTGCCGCAGCGCGACACGCCGAGCAGGATCACCTGCGCCTGATCGAGGTTGCGCAGCGAAATGCCGTCATCGTGCGCCAGGGTATAGTCGATGGCGGCGATGCGCGCATCATACTTGCCGAGGTTGCTGGCGGTCAGGCCGTGGGTGCGGTTCGGCACCGGCGTCGGTTCTACGTCCAGCTCGCCCTGCAGCGGGCCGACCAGCGCCTGCACGATATCCTGGCAAAAGCCCTGGCTCTGGACGATCACATCGCGCACTTCCGGCGAGATGATGGAGTAAAACACCAGCGGCCGCACGCCGGTTTCATTATAGATATCATCGATTTGTTGGCGAACTGCGCGTGCGCGGGCCTCGGTTTCGACAAACGGCAAGGTGTACGTGGTCGCCGTGACCGGGAACTGCGACAGCACCGCGTGCCCCAGCACTTCGGCGGTGATCGCCGTACCATCCGAAATATAAAAAACGCTTCTTTCCACCCGAGGCTCCTTACCTGAGAACGGTGTTCCTGCTGTCATCACTGCCAATATCATGAGCCGCAGACGATTCGCCGGTAAAGGGGCGAGGGAAAAAATTGTGACGGCGGGGCGGTAAACCGCCTTGCGGCGGCGCGTGAAGAAAAGTGCATTTTGACGACGGTAAAAATCGTGGCGCAGCGACGCTTTTCGATCCGAAACGCAAATTTGCCGCTATTTTCACCAAAAACGGTAGCGTTTGCGTGGTCATTAAAACAGAAGTTTAAAAAGAACGTAATTTGTTGAGAACTAAGCTTTTCGTGCGATTGGGAACGGTTCCCAGGCAAATCAGCCGGTTAGGACATTCTCTTAAAAACCACTTTCTTCAGTGGGTTGATCGATTCACCTTTCCATTTTCCCCAGATCAGTGTGCTAGTCTGATTCGGCTCCGTGTTAGCGGCGCCGTAAAGCAAGCGAATTAAATCCGTCTTTACCCTACTGATAGCAATAAGGATTGTCTCGATGTCCAACAATGGCCCAGACTTGCGTAATGTGCTTTGGTACAACCAGCTTGGCATGCACGACGTTGACCGTGTCGGCGGCAAAAACGCCTCCCTCGGTGAAATGATCACCAATCTTTCCGATTTGGGCGTGGCCGTGCCAAACGGTTTTGCCACCACCGCACAGGCATTTAACGATTTCCTCGAACAAAGCGGTGTTAACCAGCGCATCTATCAGCTACTGGATCAGACCGACGTTGACGACGTTGCACAACTGGCCAAGGCCGGCGCCCAGATCCGCCAATGGGTGATCGACACGCCGTTCCACGCCGAGTTCGAACGTGAAATTCATCAGGCTTACCAACAGCTCGCCGATGGCGAACCGGAAGCCTCTTTTGCGGTGCGCTCCTCCGCCACGGCGGAAGACATGCCGGACGCGTCCTTTGCCGGCCAGCAGGAAACCTTCCTCAACGTGCAGGGCATCGACGCCGTGATGGTGGCGATCAAGCACGTGTTCGCGTCGCTGTTCAACGACCGCGCCATCTCGTATCGCGTGCATCAGGGCTATGACCACCGCGGCGTGGCGCTGTCGGCGGGTGTACAGCGGATGGTGCGCTCCGATCTGGCCTCCTCGGGCGTGATGTTCACCATCGACACTGAGTCCGGCTTTGATCAGGTGGTATTCATCACCTCCGCCTTCGGCCTGGGCGAAATGGTGGTGCAGGGCGCGGTGAACCCGGATGAGTTCTACGTGCACAAACCGACGCTGCAAAACGGCAAGCCGGCGATCGTGCGCCGCAACCTGGGCTCGAAAAAGATCCGCATGGTGTACGCACCGTCGCAGGATCACGGCAAGCAGGTTCGCATCGAAGACGTGCCGGAAGCGCAGCGCAGCCGTTTCTCGCTGACGGATGAAGAAGTGCAGGCGCTGGCGCAGCAGGCGATCCTGATCGAAAAACATTACGGTCGCCCGATGGATATCGAGTGGGCGAAAGACGGCCATACCGGCAAGCTGCTGATCGTGCAGGCACGCCCGGAGACCGTACGCTCCAACGAGCAGACCATGGAGCGCTACCAGCTGAACGGCTCCAGCCCGGTGCTGGTGGAAGGCCGCGCCATCGGCCACCGCATCGGCGCCGGCCCGGTGAAAGTGATCCACGACATCAGCGAAATGGATCGCATCCAGCCGGGCGACGTGTTGGTCACCGACATGACCGACCCGGATTGGGAACCGATCATGAAGAAAGCCGCCGCGATCGTCACCAACCGCGGCGGGCGCACCTGCCACGCGGCGATCATCGCCCGTGAGCTGGGCATTCCGGCGGTGGTGGGCTGTGGCCACGCCACCGACGTGCTGAAAGACGGCCAGAAAGTCACCGTCTCCTGCGCGGAAGGCGACACCGGTTTCGTTTACAGCGATATGCTGGACTTCAGCGTGCAGAGCTCCGAAGTGACCGAGCTGCCTGATCTGCCGCTGAAGATCATGATGAACGTCGGCAACCCGGATCGCGCCTTCGACTTCGCGCGTTTGCCGAATGAAGGCGTGGGCCTGGCGCGGCTGGAATTTATCATCAACCGCATGATCGGCGTGCACCCGCGCGCGCTGCTGGAGTTTGACCAGCAGACGCCGGCGCTGCAAAACGAAATTCGCGCGCTGATGCAGGGTTACGATCACCCGGTCGAGTTCTACGTCGGCCGTCTGACCGAGGGCATCGCGACGCTGGGCGCCGCCTTCTGGCCGAAGCGCGTGATCGTGCGTCTGTCCGACTTCAAATCCAACGAGTATGCCAATCTGGTGGGCGGCGACAAGTATGAACCGCACGAAGAGAACCCGATGCTGGGCTTCCGTGGCGCCGGCCGTTACGTGGCCGACAGCTTCCGCGATTGCTTTGCGCTGGAATGCGAGGCGGTGAAACGCGTGCGTAACGAAATGGGGCTGACCAACGTCGAAATCATGGTGCCGTTCGTGCGCACCGTGGCGCAGGCGGAAGCGGTGGTGGCCGAGCTGGCGCGCCAGGGGCTGAAGCGCGGCGAAAACGGGCTGAAAGTGATCATGATGTGCGAGATCCCGTCCAATGCGCTGTTGGCGGATCAGTTCCTCGAGCACTTCGACGGCTTCTCCATCGGTTCCAACGACATGACCCAGCTGGCGCTGGGGCTGGATCGCGACTCCGGCGTGGTGTCGGAGCTGTTCGACGAACGCAACGAGGCGGTGAAAGCGCTGCTGTCGATGGCGATTCAGGCGGCCAAGCGCCACGGCAAATACGTCGGCATCTGCGGCCAGGGCCCATCCGACCACGAAGACTTCGCCGAGTGGCTGATGGAGCAGGGCATCGACAGCCTGTCGCTCAATCCGGACACCGTGGTGCAGACCTGGATCAATTTGTCGAAAAAGAAATAATGTCTCGGCATCGCTAAGGCATTAACGCCAGGCCGCAGTTTACGCTGCGGCCTTTTTATTTCTGAATGTAAATAACGGCGCGTAAAATAATCAATTTGGCGAAAAAAGAATAAAAAAAAGCCCACCGTAGGAGATGGGCAAAGACTACACACAGCAATTCACATGTATGGCATTACATAGTTCAGAAAGGTTGCTTTAAAATCAGTGATTTGAAGCAATAGATGGCCATAATACTAGATTTTTGAACGCGACTAGTCATTAAGAATCATCCTAATCGATAGCGGCATCACATTTTATTTGCGGGCGTTATCTCTTTTTGCCGCTTGCAATAAACAGGGATTTACATTGCACCTTTCATTCGCCGAGCCCCAATCAATATAGGGCGGCATTATATTTGGTGTAGATATTACTCGAATGAGGTAGGAATAATGACGGGGCGAAATATTCCGCCCGACGATGCGGGCGGAAGGGGGGATTAGCGTTTTTCCAGATCTTCGATGACTTGCTCCGGCGCGGTGGTCGGCTCCGGCGCTTCATTCATCCAGGCGGTCAGCAGGCGATAAGACACCGCCAACACCACCGGGCCGATGAACAGGCCAATCATGCCGAAGGCCAGCAAACCGCCGATAACGCCGGACAGGATCAGCAGCAGCGGCAGATCGGCGCCCATGCGGATCAGCACCGGGCGCAGCACGTTATCCAGCGTGGCTACCACGCAGCTCCAGACCAGCAGCACGGTGCCCCAGGTGGTATCGCCATGCCAGTACAGCCAGATGATGGCCGGCACCAGCACCAACAGCGGTCCCAATTGCGCCACGCAGCAGATAAAGATCAGCATCGTCAACAGGGTGGCGGCCGGAATGCCGCTCACCGCCAGACCGATACCGCCCAGCACCGACTGTACCAGCGCCGTCACCACCACGCCCAGCGCGACAGCGCGGATCGCCTGGCCGCCTAACAGCACCGCCGCATCGCCGCGCGCAGAACCGAGGCGCACCGCAAAGTGGCGGATACCCAGTGCCACCTGCTCGCCGCGTGCATACAGCAATGCGCTGAACAGCAACATCAGCGCGCAGTGCAGCAGCAGACGGCCGATATGCGCCGCCTGCGCCACGAACCAGGTGGCGGTCTGGCCGAAGTACGGCTGCACCTTCGCCAGCAGCGCGGCGCCGCCGGCGTTAACCAGCGTGTGGTAGCTGGTGTAGAGCCTGTCGCCGATCATCGGCACGGACTGCAGCCAGGCGAGGTCGGGAATGTGCAGCTTGCCCGGTGAACTGGCCCAGGCGATCAGCGGCGCGCTGTTATCCACCACGCTGCTGATCAGCAGGGATATTGGCAGAATGAACAGCAGGATCAGCAGCAGGGTCATGACCAACACCGCCAGCGAACGGCGGCCCCACAGCAGTTTTTGCAGTTTGAGCAGCAGCGGCCAGGTGGCGATCACCACCATGCCCGCCCAGGCGAAGCCGAGAATAAACGGTTGGATCACCCAAAAACAGGCGACGATCATGATGGCGATAAACAGCACGCCGAAAATAATTCGCGGTAAGTCGTAACGCGATTGCGGGAGTGGCATCAGTGGCTTCTCATCCTGGTCAATTAAATCCCTGGCACCGGAGAATCGGGGTGCCTGTCGGTCGGTTTCTCACCGCCGGGCGGCCGCCTGTGGCGGCACTCGCAGGGCGGTAATAATGTGAATGCCTTCACTAAACGAGTATGTTAGTTTTTAGTGTCACTAAAAAATAGGGTGGGTCTGAATTAAAGGCCCGATTCAGCGTACATCAGCGCATAAAAAATAGACGGACAGGGTCAAAAAAGCGAATGATCCCACAGATTTCTCAGGCGCCCGGCCTCGTTCAACGGGTGCTCGACTTTTTGGAAGCACTGAAGCAAAACGGATTCAACGGCGACACCGCCACCAGCTACGCTGACCGGCTGACGATGGCCACCGACAACAGCATCTATCAGCTGTTGCCCGATGCGGTGGTGTTCCCCCGTTCCACCGCCGACGTGGCGCTGATCGCCCGCCTGGCCGGGGAAGAGCGATTCAAGACGCTGACCTTCAGCCCGCGCGGCGGCGGCACCGGCACCAACGGCCAGTCGCTCAATACCGGCATCGTGGTCGATATGTCGCGCCATATGAACCGCATTCTGGAGATCAACGTCGAACAGGGCTGGGTAAAAGTCGAAGCCGGGGTGATCAAGGATCAGCTGAATCAATATCTGCGGCCGTTCGGCTACTTCTTCTCGCCGGAACTGTCCACCAGTAACCGCGCCACGCTGGGCGGCATGATCAACACCGACGCCTCCGGCCAGGGCTCGCTGGTGTACGGCAAAACCTCCGATCACGTATTAGGCCTACGGGCGGTGCTGCTCGGCGGAGAGATGATCGATACCCGCGCCATGCCGACGGCGCTGGCGGAAACGATTGCTCTGGAAGAGACCGCCGAAGGGCGCATCTACCGCACTGTGCTCAACCGCTGCCGCGAGCAGCGTGCGCTGATCCTGGAGAAATTCCCCAAGCTCAACCGCTTCCTCACCGGTTACGATCTGCGCCACGTGCTGAGCGACGATCTGCAAACCTTCGATCTGACGCGCATCCTGACCGGCGCCGAAGGCACGCTGGCGTTTATCACCGAGGCGCGGCTGGACATCACGCCGCTGCCGAAAGTGCGCCGTTTGGTTAACGTAAAATACGACTCTTTCGACTCGGCGCTGCGCAATGCACCCTTTATGGTCGAAGCCAAGGCGCTGTCGGTGGAAACCATCGATTCCAAGGTGCTGAACCTGGCGCGTGAAGACATCGTTTGGCACTCGGTGAACGAACTGATCGCCGACGTGCCGGATAAAGAGATGCTCGGGCTGAACATCGTCGAGTTCGCCGGCGACGATCGGGCGCTGATCGACGGCCAGATGGAAACCCTGTGCCAACGGCTGGACGAACTGATCGCGCAGCGGCAGGGCGGCGTGATCGGTTACCAAATCTGCGGCGATCTGGCGGGCATCGAGCGCATTTACAACATGCGCAAGAAGGCGGTCGGGCTGCTGGGTAACGCCAAGGGCCGCGCCAAGCCGATTCCGTTCGCCGAGGACACCTGCGTGCCGCCGCAACACCTGGCGGACTATATCGTCGAATTCCGTCAACTGCTCGACGACCACCACCTGAGCTACGGCATGTTCGGCCACGTCGACGCCGGGGTGCTGCACGTGCGCCCGGCGCTCGACATGTGCGACCCGCAGCAGGAGGTGCTGATGAAGCAGATCTCCGATCGGGTGGTGGCGCTGACCGCCAAATACGGCGGCCTGCTGTGGGGGGAGCACGGCAAGGGGTTCCGCGCGGAATACAGCCCTGAGTTCTTCGGCGAAACGCTGTATGAAGAGCTGCGCCGCATCAAGGCGGCATTCGATCCGGATAACCGCCTGAACCCGGGCAAGATCTGTTCGCCGCTGGCGGTGGATGCGCCGATGATGCAGGTGGACGCGGTCAAGCGTGGCACCTTCGATCGCCAGATCCCGGTCGAAGTGCGCACCTCATTCCGCGGCGCGCTGGAGTGTAATGGCAACGGCCTGTGCTTCAACTTCGACGTGCGCAGCCCGATGTGCCCGTCGATGAAGATCAGCGGCAACCGCATTCATTCACCGAAAGGGCGGGCGACGCTGGTGCGCGAGTGGCTGCGTCTGTTGGCCGAGCAGGGCGTCGATCCTTTGGCGCTGGAAAAACAGTTGCCGCAGCAGCGAGTCAGCCTGCGCGGTTTGATCGAAAAGACCCGCAACAGCTGGCACGCGGGCAAGGGCGAGTATGACTTCTCGCACGAAGTGAAAGAGGCGATGTCCGGCTGCCTGGCCTGCAAGGCCTGCTCTACCCAGTGCCCGATCAAGATTGACGTGCCGGGATTCCGTTCGCGCTTCCTGCAGCTCTACCACACCCGCTATCTGCGCCCGGTAAGCGACTACATGGTCGCCGGTGTGGAGAGCTATACCCCGTTGATGGCCCGCGCGCCGAAGGTGTTCAACTTCTTCTTCCGCCAGCCGTGGCTGCGGGAGATGAGCCGCAACGCCATCGGCATGGTCGATCTGCCGCTGCTGTCCAGCCCGACGCTGCGTCAGCAGCTGTCCGGCCACCGCGCGACCACGCTGACGCTGGAGCAGCTGGAAGGGCTGAGCGCCGAGCAGCGCGCAGAACACGTGCTTATCGTCCAGGATCCGTTCACCAGCTATTACGACGCCAAAGTGGTGGCGGACTTTGTCAGGCTGGTGGAGAAGCTCGGCTATCAACCGGTGCTGCTGCCGTTCTCGCCGAACGGTAAGGCGCAGCATGTGAAAGGTTTCCTGACGCGCTTTGCCCGCACCGCGCGCAAAACCGCCGATTTCCTCAACCGTGTGGCGCAGCTCGGCATGCCGCTGGTGGGCGTTGATCCGGCGCTGGTGCTGTGCTACCGCGACGAATACCGCGAGATCCTCGGTGCCGAACGCGGCGATTTCCAGGTGCAGCTGGTGCATGAATGGCTGCAGCAGCGGATTGCGGATCGCGCCGAACAGCCGGCGACCGGCGAGCCGTGGTATCTGTTCGGCCACTGCACCGAAACCACCGCGCTGCCGGCCAGCGGCCAACAGTGGGCGGCGATCTTCGCCCGCTTCGGCGCCAAACTGGAGAACGTCAGCGTCGGCTGCTGCGGCATGGCGGGCACTTACGGCCATGAAGCCAAGAACCTGCAAAACTCGCTCGGCATTTATGAGCTATCATGGCATCCGACGCTGCAGCGTTTGCCGCGGCAGCGCTGCCTGGCGACCGGCTATTCCTGCCGCAGCCAGGTGAAACGCATCGAGGGCAATGGCGTGCGCCACCCATTACAGGCACTTCTGGAGATGATTGAGTGAAATTGTGGAAACGTGAAACATCGCTGGAGCAGCTGAACCGCGCTGGCGACGGCTGCATGGTCAGCCATGTGGGCATCGAGTTTACCCAGCTGGGCGAAGATTTCCTCGAGGCCACCATGCCGGTCGATGGCCGCACCCGGCAGCCGTTCGGGCTGTTGCACGGCGGGGCATCGGTGGTGTTGGCGGAGTCGATGGGATCGATGGCCGGCTACCTGTGCAGCGAAGGCGAGCAGAAAGTGGTGGGGCTGGAGATCAACGCCAACCACCTGCGCGCGGTGTTCGATGGCCAGGTGCGCGGGGTGTGTCGCGCACTGCACGTCGGCCGTCGCCATCAGGTGTGGCAAATCGAGATCTTCGACGCGCGCGATCGGCTGTGCTGCACCTCGCGTCTGACCACGGCGGTCATCGACTGATTCCCGCCGGTTTCCGCAGGCGTTCGGCCTGCGGAGCCTTTCGCCTTACAGCTGAAACGGCACGCGTTTGACGAAGTCCTTTTGAAACGCGTTCGCCTTCTCCCAGGTGCCTTCCATTGCATATTTTTGGCAGATCAGCGTCAGCGTGTGGCGGGCGAAGTGGTAGCTTTGCACCCGAAACAGCTGGCAGCGCTGTGGGTTGTTGATCTCGACGATCAGCCGGTTGTGCAGCTTGCTGAGCGCGTGCAGGTAGCTGTCGTCGTCGCCGTTCTCCAGACACAGATTGGCCATGGTGAGGCTGACGCTGTTGTACCGCTTCAGATGGTCGATATTGCATTCCGGGCGCCGCAGCGCCGCTTCGGCCATATAAAAGTCCACCGTGGCGTCGCGCACGCTGAATTTGTATTCATCAATCTTGCCCAGCAACCATGCGTTGATCGAAAGAGTCATTGGCTTCGCGCTCAAATTCAAATTGAATGATAATCATTATCATATAAACTGCCGCGTTGCCGATCAATCCCGGCGCGGCGTTTTTTTATTGCTCAGGAGGGTAAAAGACCGCCGCCGACCCAACTTAATCCTGAGCGACTAAACTTTAACCTGAGGGCCGCGCGCTTGCGCCGCGCCACGAAATGCCGATAAACGCACATTTACGACAGACAGAATGCAGAAATAGGTATTTTCTATGAATGTTTAGATCGGCAACGCACCGCAGCGCTGTAACGCTGACGGGCCACCGGGGAGTGCGGTACGGTGATGCAGGATAGATAACGAATTCATAGGGATAGCATGCACACCTTGCCGCCTGACGCCGCAAGCCGCCACGGGTGTCCCGTTGGCTTGCCGCGCGCCGCAGCGAAAAACCGCGCTCGCGGCGGATACCCCCGCAAAACAAACGGTTGAAGTGATAATCGTTATCACTAACATATAAGCAACCCAGATTGGCTGTGGCCAAACACGAGTGTGAGGTAGACCCTATGCAAACGGAAAATGTCGGCACTTTTTCTCTGGATGAAAATGTCTGGCAAGGCATTTCGCTCAGCGACAGCGCCGTACGACAAATAACGAAACTGATGCAGCAGGATCCGCAGGTGAAAGGGCTGCAGCTAGGGGTGAAACAATCCGGCTGCGCCGGCTTTGCCTATGTGCTGGATCTGACCCGCGAACCCGCCGATGACGATCTGCTGTTTGAGCGCGACGGCGCCAAACTCTATGTGCCGCTGAAGGCTATGCCGTTCATCGACGGCACCACGGTAGATTATGTCCGCGAAGGGCTGAATCAGATATTCAAATTCAATAACCCTAAAGCTCAGCATGCCTGCGGGTGCGGCGAGAGCTTTGGCGTTTGAGCGATGCAATCAACATGACACGAAGCAATGTAGAAATGCCTAATGAAGTGCAGGCTTGGGTCAGCGAAGGTCGCTACAAAGAAGGTTTCTTCACCCAGCTGGCAACCGATGAGTTGGCCAAAGGCATCAACGAAGAGGTGGTGAGAGCCATCTCGGCCAAGCGCAACGAACCCGAGTGGATGCTGGAATTCCGCCTCGAGGCCTACCGTGCCTGGCTGCAGATGGAAGAGCCGCACTGGCTGAAGGCCAATTACGATCGCCTGAACTACCAGGACTACAGTTACTATTCGGCGCCGTCCTGCGGCAGCTGCGACGATGCCTGCGGTTCGCAACCCGGCGCCGAGCAGCAACCGGGCGCGGCGACGGAAAAAGATTACCTGACCAGCGAAGTGGAGCTGGCGTTCAATCAGCTCGGCGTGCCGGTGCGCGAGGGCAGCGAGGTGGCGGTGGACGCCATCTTCGACTCGGTCTCGGTCGCTACCACTTACCGTGAAAAACTGGCGGAAAGCGGGGTGATCTTCTGCTCGTTCGGCGAAGCGATCCAGGAATACCCGGATCTGGTGCGTCAGTACCTGGGCCGCGTGGTGCCCTCCAACGATAACTTCTTCGCCGCGCTGAACGCCGCGGTGGCCTCCGACGGCACCTTCGTCTATGTGCCGAAAGGCGTGCGCTGCCCGATGGAGCTGTCGACCTATTTCCGTATCAACGCCGCCAAAACCGGCCAGTTCGAGCGCACCATCCTGATCGCCGACGAAGGCAGCTATGTCAGCTACATCGAAGGCTGCTCGGCCCCGGTGCGCGACAGCTACCAGCTGCACGCGGCGGTGGTGGAAGTGATCCTGCATAAAGACGCTGAAGTGAAATACTCGACGGTGCAGAACTGGTTCTCCGGCGGCGAGAGCAAGGGCGGCATCCTCAACTTCGTCACCAAGCGCGCGCTGTGCGAAGGCGCCGGCTCGAAAATGTCCTGGACCCAGTCGGAAACCGGCTCGGCCATCACCTGGAAATACCCGAGCGTGATTTTGCAGGGCGACAATTCGATCGGCGAATTCTTCTCGGTGGCGCTGACCAGCGGCCATCAGCAGGCGGACACCGGCACCAAGATGATCCACATCGGCAAAAACACCAAGTCGACCATCATCGCCAAAGGCATCTCCGCCGGCCACAGCGAGAACACCTATCGCGGCCTGGTGAAAATCCTGCCGGGGGCGGAAAACGCCCGTAACTTTACCCAGTGCGACTCGATGCTGATCGGGCCGGACAGCGGTGCCCACACGTTCCCTTACGTTGAAGCGCGCAACAACAGCGCTCAGCTGGAGCACGAAGCCACCACCTCGAAGATCGGCGACGACCAGCTGTTCTACTGCCTGCAGCGCGGCATCAGCGAGGATGACGCCATTTCGATGATCGTCAACGGTTTCTGCAAGGACGTTTTCTCCGAGCTGCCGCTGGAGTTCGCCGTCGAGGCGCAGAAACTTCTGGCCATCAGCCTGGAACACAGCGTGGGTTAATCGCCGCATTTTTAGCGCCGTCGGCGCTATCTGAGGACACAGCATGTTAAGCATCAAGAATTTGAAAGTCAGCGTGGAAGGCAACGAGATCCTCAAGGGATTGGATCTGGAGATCAAACCGGGCGAAGTGCACGCCATCATGGGGCCGAACGGCTCGGGCAAGAGCACGCTGTCCGCCACGCTGGCTGGGCGTGAAGAGTACGAAGTGACCGAAGGGGAAGTCACCTTCAAGGGCAAGGATCTGCTGGAGCTGGATCCGGAAGATCGCGCCGGCGAAGGCGTGTTCCTGGCCTTCCAGTACCCGGTGGAGATCCCTGGCGTCAGCAACCACTTCTTCCTGCAGACGTCGGTCAACGCGGTGCGCAAATACCGCGAGCAGGAGCCGCTGGATCGCTTTGACTTCGCCGATTTCATCGAAGAGAAAATCGCGCTGCTGGATATGCCGGCCGATCTGCTGACCCGTTCGGTCAACGTCGGCTTCTCCGGCGGTGAGAAAAAACGCAACGATATTCTGCAGATGGCGGCGCTGGAGCCGGATCTGTGCATTCTCGATGAAACCGACTCGGGCCTGGACATCGACGCGCTGAAGATCGTCGCCAACGGCGTCAACTCGCTGCGGGACGGCAAGCGCGCCTTTATCATCGTGACCCACTATCAGCGCATTCTGGACTACATCAAACCGGATTACGTACACGTGCTGTCCCAGGGGCGTATCGTTAAATCCGGCGATTTCTCGCTGGTGAAACAGTTGGAGGAGCAGGGCTATGGCTGGCTTACCGACCAACAGTAATTCAAACGCGCTGCAGCAGCTGTATCGCCTGTTCGAAGGCCGCGGCGGCGAGCGTTCGCCGCATGCGCTGGCGCACTGGCAGCAGGCGCTGCGCCTCGGCTGGCCGACGCGCAAGCATGAAAACTGGAAATACACGCCGCTGGAGAGCCTGCTGGAGCAGCAGTTCCTCGATCCGCAGCCCGCGCCGGTGAGCGCAGAGCAGCTTGAGGCGCTGGCGCTCGGCATCGATGCCTGTCGGCTGGTGTTTATCGACGGCCGCTACAGCGCCGCGCTCAGCGATGGCGATCTGGGCGACTACCAGTTCGAGTTGACCGCCTACGGCACGCCGCAGGCGCTGCCGGAGCCGATCCAGCCGGAGATTTTCCTGCACCTGACCGAAAGCCTGGCGCAGGAAACCAGCCTGATTCGCTTGCCGGCCGGCAAGGCCCCGGCCCGCCCGCTGTACCTGCTGCACATCAGCAGCGGACGCGGCGCCACCGGGGAAGTGAACACCGTGCATCATCGTCACCATCTGGAGATCGGGCGCGGCGCCGAGGCGGAAGTGATTGAACACTATGTCAGCCTGGGCGAGGCCGCGCACTTCACCGGCGCGCGCCTGACCGCCAACGTGGCGGACAACGCCGGGCTGTTGCACTGCAAGCTGGCGTTTGAGAGCCAGCCGAGCTACCACTTTGCCCATAACGATCTGGTTATCGGCCGCGACGCGCGGGTGAAAAGCGACAGCTTCCTGTTGGGTGCCGGCCTGACGCGGCACAACACCAGCGCACAGCTGAACGGCGAAGGCGCAAACCTGGTGATCAACAGCCTGGTGCTGCCGGTGGGCAAAGAGATCTGCGATACCCGCACCTATCTGGAGCACAACAAAGGCTATTGCGAAAGCCGCCAGCTGCATAAAACCGTGGTCAGCGATCGCGGCAAGGCGGTGTTCAACGGCATGATCAAAGTGGCCAAGCACGCGATCAAAACCGACGGCCAGATGACCAACCATAACCTGCTGTTGGGTAAGGTGGCGGAAGTGGATACCAAGCCGCAGCTGGAGATCTACGCCGACGACGTCAAATGCAGCCACGGCGCCACCGTGGGGCGTATCGATGAAGAGCAGCTGTTCTATCTGCAGTCGCGCGGCATCGACAAACACGCGGCGCAGCAGATGATCATCTTTGCCTTCGCCGCCGAGCTGACCGAAGGCATCGCCAACGACATCATCCGGGAACGGGTGCTGGCGCGCATCGCCCAGCGTCTGCCGGGGGAGGCTGCATGAGTTATCCGATTGAACGCGTGCGCAGCGATTTTCCACTGCTGGCGCGTGAGGTGAACGGCCAACCGCTGGCCTATCTCGACAGCGCCGCCAGCGCGCAGAAACCGCAGGCGGTGATCGACCGCGAGCTGGAGTTCTACCGCCACGGTTATGCGGCGGTGCATCGCGGCATCCACACCCTGAGCGCCGAGGCGACTCAGCAGATGGAAGCGGTGCGGGAGCAGGCGGCGCGCTTTATCAACGCCGCCTCGGCGGAAGAGATGGTGTTCGTCAAAGGCACCACCGAAGGCATCAATCTGGTGGCCAACAGCTTTGGCCGCCACCTGCTGCAGCCGGGCGATGCGATTCTCATCACCGAGATGGAGCACCACGCCAACATCGTGCCGTGGCAGATGCTGGCGGAGGAGCGCGGGCTGCAGCTGCGGGTGTGGCCGCTACAGCCGGACGGTACGCTGGATCTGGCGCGGCTGCCGGAACTGGTCGATGCGTCCTGTAAACTGCTGGCGCTGACCGAGGTCTCCAACGTGCTGGGCACCGTCAACCCGGTGCGCGACATTATCGCCCGCGCCAGAGCCCTGGCGCCGAATTTGACGGTGCTGGTGGACGGCGCGCAGGCGGTGATGCACCAGCGCGTCGATGTCCAGGCGCTGGACTGCGATTTTTATGTGTTTTCCGGCCACAAGCTGTACGGTCCTTCCGGCATCGGCATGCTGTATGGCCGCCAGGCGCTGCTGCAGCAGATGCCGCCGTGGGAAGGGGGCGGCTCGATGATCCGCCAGGTCAGCCTGACGGCGGGCACCACCTTCGCCGATCCGCCGTGGCGCTTCGAGGCCGGTTCGCCGAACACCGCCGGCATCATGGGGCTGGGGGCGGCGTTTGATTACGTTGAAGCCCTGGGCCTGAATGCGATCCACGATTATGAACAGTCGCTGATGCACTACGCGCTGAAGGCGCTCAGCCAGGTGCCGACGCTGAAAGTCTATGGCCCGGCCCATCGCGCCGGGGTGATCGCCTTCAATCTGGGGGAACACCATGCCTATGACGTCGGCAGCTTCCTCGATCAGTACGGCATCGCCATTCGCACCGGCCATCACTGCGCCATGCCGCTGATGGCGTTTTATCAGGTGCCGAGCATGTGCCGCGCTTCGCTGGCGTTATATAATACCCGCGAAGAGGTGGACCGGCTGGTGGCCGGGCTGCAACGCATTCATCAGCTATTAGGCTAGGCCGGGGCGCGTCCCCGGCGGTACAAAAGGATCCCCATGGCGAATTTGCCGGACAAAGATAAATTGGTGCGAAATTTCTCCCGCTGTTTGAACTGGGAGGAGAAATACCTGTACGTGATTGAACTCGGCGCCAAATTGCCGCCGCTGGACGAGGCTGAGCGGCAGGCCGGCAACCTGATCTCCGGCTGTCAGAGCCAGGTGTGGATTGTGATGCGCCTCGATGAGCAAGGGCAGGTCGAGTTTCACGGCGACAGCGACGCGGCGATCGTCAAAGGCCTGCTGGCGGTGGTGTTTATTCTGTATCGCCAATTGACGCCGCAGCAGATTGTCGAGCTCGACGTGCGGCCGTTTTTCGCCGAGCTGGCGCTCAGCCAACACCTGACGCCTTCGCGTTCACAGGGGCTGGAGGCGATGATCCGCGCCATTCGCAGTAAAGCCGCGCAGCTGGCCTGAGCCTGAACGCCCCCGTTCTTGAGGGCTCATTGATACATTCGTTTTGTCAATGAGCCTTTACAATCCACGCTTTCCCCCCAGATAACATCCCCAATTCAGTGATATTTCAGCAGCTTATCCGTTGACGTTTCGTTGACAATCAACGGCGGTGATTACGTTATAACGTGTTGATTTTTAGAGAACTTATTGCCTTTGATGCCAGCGTTGCTAGTATTAATCAGGTATTGTCTGATTTACCCGCCGCCGGGCGCTCGTTAGCCTTGGGGACGAACCGTCATAAAAAATATAGGGATGATAATGAAACGTGCGTTGAGTTTAATGGGCATGGTCTTCGCCACCGTATTGGCCGGCACGCAGGCCGCCAGTGCGACCGAGTACCCGCTGCCGCCGCCGGACAGCCGTCTGATCGGTGAAAACACCACTTATACCGTGCCAAACGACGGCCGTCCGCTGGAGGCGATCGCCGCCGACTACAAGATTGGCCTGCTGGGCATGCTGGAAGCCAACCCCGGCACCGACCCGTTCCTGCCTAAGCCGGGTACGGTGCTGACCATTCCGACCCAAATGCTGCTGCCTGATACCAAGCGTGAAGGGATCATCGTCAACCTGGCCGAGCTGCGCCTTTACTACTATCCGAAAGGCGAGAACAAAGTGATCGTCTATCCGATCGGTATCGGCCAGACCGGGATGCACACGCCGCTGGAAGTGACCTCCGTGAGCCAGAAGATCCCCAACCCGACCTGGACGCCTACCGCCAACATCCGCAAACGCTATCAGTCCCAGGGCGTGACGCTGCCTGCGGTGGTGCCGGCCGGCCCTGAGAACCCGATGGGGCTGTTCGCCCTGCGTCTGGCGATGGGGCGCGGTGAATACCTGATCCACGGCACCAATGCCAACTTCGGGATCGGCATGCGAGTCAGCTCCGGCTGTATTCGTCTGCGTCCGACGGATATCGAAGCGCTGTTCAACCAGGTGCCACGCGGTACGCGGGTGCAGGTGATCAACGATCCGGTGAAGATTTCGGTTGAGCCGGACGGCAAACGCTATGTGGAAGTGCACCAGCCGCTGTCGCGGGTAGAAAGCGACGATCCGCAGACCATGCCGATTGCGTTGTCTAAAGCGGAGAAAGCCTTCGCTGCAGATGGGCAAACCGATCGCGCCGTGTTCGATAGCGCGGTTGTACGCCGTTCTGGCATGCCGGTGCTGGTCAACGTGGGGGAGAACCCGTCTGAGGTGAGTTTAACGCCTGTAGCGGCGCCTGCGGCGAATAAGAGCCCATTCAAGGCAGCGCCAATCAGTTCAGTGAACTAAGTTTGCAGGACTGAGCGGTCGAAGAGGGGTTCAGCGTGCTGAGCCTCTTTTTTTTGCCTGCCGAAGGAGAACCCCCGGGCCGATGAGCAGGCAAAAAAAACGGCGCACAATGTGCGCCGTTTTCAATAACCAAAGCTAACTTACTTTTTGTAAGCGTGAGCTTGGTTGTCCAGACGCTGGTTAGCGCGTGCTGCGTCGTCTTTAGCCGCTTGAACGTCAGAACGCATTGCGTTCACGTCGTTGCTCAGCTGATCAACTTTAGCGTTCAGAGTCTGAACGTCAGAAGACAGTTGATCGATTTTAGCGTTGCTAGAGCAGCCAGCCAGCAGAGTGGAACCCAGGATTACCGCGCCCAGTACCAGTTTAGTACGATTCATTATAACACCCTCTAGATTGAGTTAATCTCCATGTAGCGTTACAAGTATTACACAAACTTTTTTCGAAAGAGAATAATTTTTTAGTGTTGAGGTGCTTTATTTTGATCGTTCGCTCAAACTTGCATCTGGTTTTACAAATTAGTTAAAAAAACGAGGGAAAACAGCCGGCTTCCATGGGACTACTCCGATTTGTTATTAGCTAAATAATGAGCGGATCGCGGTTGCGTTTTGAGAAAAATAGTTTACTGCCGATAAAAAAAACGCCGCAAAGCGGCGTTTTGATCAAGGTAATTATGTCACGTTTTATATTACAGCACGTGTACCGAGGCGGTGTTGGTAGTGCCGCTCGGCACCAGCGCGCCGGAAACCATCACCACAACGTCGCCTTTCTGCGCCAGGCCGCTGGCCAGCGCTGCTTCTTTACCGATGCGGTAGAAGTCGTCGGTAGAGGCGATTTCCTTGACCATCTGCGGGATAACGCCCTTGCTCAGCACCAGCTGATGCGCGGTGGTTTCATTGGTGGTCAGCGCCAGGATCACTGCGTTCGGGAAGTATTTACGCACGGATTTCGCTGACTTGCCGCCGCTGGTGGCGACGACGATCAGCGGCGCGTCCAGTTTCTCGGCGGTTTCTACCGCACCGCGGCACACCGCTTCGGTGATGCGCAGCTTGCGACGGTCGTTCAGGGTATCGATGCGGCTAGGCATCACGCGATCGGTACGCTCGCAGATGGTGGCCATGATGTTGACCGCTTCCAGCGGGTATTTGCCCTTGGCGCTCTCGCCGGACAGCATGACGGCATCGGTACCGTCCAGGATGGCGTTGGCAACGTCGCCGGCTTCCGCGCGGGTAGGGCGCGGGTTCTTGATCATGGAGTCGAGCATCTGGGTGGCGGTGATCACCACTTTACGCGCGCGGTTACATTTCTCGATCATCATCTTCTGGGCGAAGATCACTTCTTCGACCGGGATCTCGACGCCCAAGTCGCCACGGGCAACCATGATGCCGTCGGACGCTTCGAGGATCTCGTCGAAGTTGTTAAGGCCTTCCTGGTTTTCGATCTTGGAGATGATCTGGATCTGCTCGCCGCCGTGGGCTTTCAGGTGTTCGCGGATCTCCAGCACGTCGGAGCGCTTGCGGATGAAGGATGCCGCCACGAAGTCGACGCCTTGTTCGCAGCCGAAGATCAGGTCGCGTTTGTCTTTTTCGGCCAGCGCAGGCAGCTGGATGGAAACGCCCGGCAGGTTGACGCCCTTGTTCTCGCCGAGATCGCCGTTGTTCAGCACCTTACAAATGACTTCGTTTTCGGTCACGTTGGTGACTTCCATGCCGATCAGGCCGTCGTCTACCAGCACGGTGTTACCGATCTTCAGGTCGGCGGCGAAGCCGGCGTAGGTGACCGCTACGCGATCGCTGTTGCCGATCACGCTCTGGTCGGTGGTGAAAGTGAAGGTTTGGCCGGCGACCAGCGAGGCGTCTTTACCGCCTTCCAGTTTCATGGTGCGAATTTCCGGGCCTTTGGTATCCAGCAGGATGCCGGCATTGATACCGGTTTTCGCCATCACGGCGCGCATGTTCTTGATGCGGTTGCCGTGCTCTTCATAGTCGCCGTGAGAGAAGTTGAGACGCATCACGTTCATGCCCGCATTGAGCAGGTTGGTCAGCATTTCTTCCGATTCGGTTTTTGGACCGATGGTACAAACAATTTTGGTCTTTTTCATGGCGGAGTTTTCTACAAGTTGTGATGGATAAAAAAACGAATTTGACCGGCGCGGTTTACGCCGGTAGGGAATTTGGGCCGTGCCTGGTGGTGAAAAACATAGTTAAGGATAGGTGACGACAGTTGAAGCGGGGCGGAAAAATTCAGCCCGCGCGGGGGCGCGGAGATGCTGCGCAACGGGGTAAGATCAGATCGTGTTGTTATAGCGTTTTCGCAGATCAAGGGCTGAAACCATTCAACTGATAGACGTTGCGCATTATAAAGGCTAAGCGGTGGGAAACAAAATAAAAAACCGCGGCGGCGCGGCGGATATGTCAAAACGGGGACAAATGTGGCGCAAATGCAACGCGTTGCGGGCCGCTTGTTGCGCAAATAACCATGCTGTAAATACAGGTTTAACGCGTTTGGGGAATTTCCAGCAGCACGCCGGCGCTCAGGCAGAAGCAGCCGCTGGCGACGTTGGCCGGCAATATCAGGCTCTCGCCGGCCCGTACCACCCGGGTGTCACCGCCGAGGGTAAACTCGAATTCACCGGAGATCACCCGGGTTTGCCGCGCGTGCGGGGGCTTTTGCAGCTGGCCGAAGGCGCCGGCCTCGAAACGCACTTCTGCCGCCGGTGAACCGTCGCTCATCACGCCTTCACGGCGGGCAAGGCCATTGTCGAGCGATAAAAAGACGGTTTTGGCGGTAAAGGTGGTCATGTGGCGTTCCTGGTGGCTGATGGCGGTAGCACGGCGCGATCGACATAAAAGTACAGGCGGTCGGGCAGAGACGAAACAACGGGAAGTATAACGCGATAGGGGGAGAGATGAATCAGCAATATGGTGCGTCCGAGTGGACTCGAACCACCGACCCCCACCATGTCAAGGTGGTGCTCTAACCAACTGAGCTACGGACGCACTGCACTGCTTCTGAAATTTGGTGCGTCCGAGTGGACTCGAACCACCGACCCCCACCATGTCAAGGTGGTGCTCTAACCAACTGAGCTACGGACGCATCTTTTCCTGTCTGTCATGGCTGACAGCGGGGACGAATATTAACGAGCTACCCGCGTGCTGGCAAGGGGAAAAGCGCAATTTTATTCGGTATTTCACGCGATTGCTGAGGTTGTGCGCAGTCCGGCGTTTTTTTCCGCAAACCGCAGCCCGGCCGGGGATGAAACCGGCCGGGCGCGGGCTCAGCGCGTGGATCGCTGCAGGATGACGGCGGTCGGCTGTTTCTGCAGCCAGCGCATGCGTAGCGCCATCATGATGGCGGCGAAGGTCAGGCCGATGATAAAGCCGATCCAGAAACCGCTTGGCCCCATTGCCGGCACCACCACATCGGTTAACGCCAGCAGATAGCCGCTCGGCAGGCCCAACACCCAATAAGCGATGAAGGTGATAAAGAAGATCGCGCGGGTGTCTTTATAACCACGCAGCACGCCGCTGCCGATCACCTGGACAGAATCCGAGATTTGGTACAGCGCCGCCAGCAGCATCAGCTGCGACGCCATCGCCACCACCGCCGGGCTGTCGTTGTACAGCAGGGCGATCGGTTCGCGGAAGGTGGCGGTAAACAGCGCGGTGCAGACGGCCATGGTGATGCCGACGCCGATGGCGGAGTAGGCGGCGACACGGGCGCCTTCAACCGAACCTTCCCCCAGACGGTAACCGACGCGGATGGTGGCGCCGACGCCCAGCGACAGCGGCAGCACGAACATCAGCGCGCTGAAGTTAAGCGCGATCTGGTGGCCGGCGACTGCAACGATCCCCAGCGGCGAAACCAGCAGCGCCACCACGGCGAACAGCGTGACTTCGAAGAACAGCGCCAGCGCCACCGGCATGCCGATGCCGATCAAGCGCTTCAGCGCCGCCCAGTCTGGGCCGCCGAGATCGCCTGCCTGGCGTTTGATGTCGCGCTGCGAGGGCGCGCGCTTCACGTACCAGCGCATCATCAGGAACATGATCCAGTAGACGCTGCCGGTGGCGACGCCACAGCCGACGCCACCCAGCTCCGGCATGCCGAACTTGCCGTAGATGAAGATGTAGTTGATCGGGATATTCACCAGCAGGCCGAGGAAGCCGATCACCATGCCGGGCTTGGTTTTGGACAGGCCTTCGCACTGGTTGCGCATCACCTGGAAGAACAGGTAACCCGGCGCTCCCCACATGATGGCGTGCAGATAACCGACGGCTTTATCCGCCAGCTGCGGGTCGATGTTGTGCATCATGTCGATGACGAACTTGCAGTTATACAGCACCACGATCAGCAGCACGGACACGCCGGAAGCCAGCCAAAAACCCTGGCGCACCTGGTGAGCGATGCGATCGCGCCGCCCGGCGCCGTTAAGCTGGGCGATAACCGGGGTCAGTGCCAGCAGCAGGCCGTGGCCGAACAGGATGGCCGGCAGCCAGATTGAAGTGCCGACCGCAACCGCCGCCATGTCGGTGGCGCTGTAGGCGCCGGCCATGATGGTATCCACCACGCCCATGGCGGTTTGCGATATTTGCGCGATGATGACCGGGATAGCGAGAGCCAATAAACTACGCGCTTCAATTAAGTACTTCTGCACGCATACACCTTTCTATTTATATATGTGGGAGGGAGGGCTGCCGCGAGAGGACAACAATTAAAATAGCGGAATTTTGTCAAAAATATTGTACCTGCTCGGCGTCGTTAAGCAAACGCCGCAGATAAATAGTTATTAAATGCGCAGGCGCGCGTTTTTTGCCTACGCGGATTTGGTTTTCAGCGCCAACTGGGGCAAACTGCCGGGAGCGTTTTAACCTATTAGTAAGAAGAGGCACATATGTTCACCGGTATCGTACAAGGCACCGCGCCGCTGGTCGCCATTGATGAGAAACCCAATTTCCGCACCCACGTGATCGAGATGCCTGCCGAGCTGTTGCCGGGGCTGGAGCTGGGCGCGTCGGTGGCCCATAACGGCTGCTGCCTGACCGTGACCGCGGTGGAAGGCAACCGCGTCAGCTTCGATTTGATCAAGGAAACGCTGCGCCTGACCAACCTCGGCGATCTGGCGCTGGGCGACATCGTCAATATCGAGCGCGCGGCGAAGTTCAATGACGAAATTGGCGGTCATTTGATGTCCGGCCATATTATCTGCACGGCGGAAGTGGCCAAGATTTATACGTCAGAAAATAACCGCCAGGTATGGCTGCGCATGCCGAATGCGGAATTGATGAAATATGTGCTGCACAAAGGTTTCATCGGCATCGACGGCATTAGCCTGACCATCGGCGAAGTGGTGAATAATCGTTTCTGTGTGCACCTGATCCCGGAAACGCTGGATCGCACCACGCTGGGTAAGAAACGCCTGGGCGATAAGGTGAACATCGAAATCGATCCGCAAACGCAGGCGGTGGTGGATACCGTCGAGCGCGTGCTGGCCAACCGGGAAGCGACGCTGGCGGCGGCGATGGCGCCGGCGCACAAAGACTGACAGCGATTCTGGCGTTGCCGCCGGCATCGAATCATAAGCAGAGAGGAGAAACGCGTGAAGTTTTATGGGAAAACGTTGTTGTTAACCGCGTTGCTGGCGCTGAGCGCCTGCAGCAGCTCACCTGAGCAGGGCGCCGGCGCGCAAATGGCCGATGCGGACGATACCTGCGGCGCTTCGCAGTATCAAAACTTCGTCGGTAAGCCGATGACCTCGCTGGAAGGCGTGCGGATCGACGCCAAGGTGCGCGCCATTCCGTACAACTCTGCCGTTACCATGGATTTCAACCTGCGCCGCCTGAACTTCCTTGGCGATAGCAACGATAAAATCATTCGCGTTTATTGCGGTTAACCCGCAGCATCCGAAAGAGCAAAAAAAAGCCCCGGCGATGATGTTACCGGGGCTTTTTTATTGGGGAAACGTTCAGCGCGCGACGCGAATGCCGCCTTCAACGCCTTTCGGGCTGAACACCACCTGCCACAGCTGCAGATCGCGCGCCCGGAACGCGCCGGCGCAGGCGTTCAGGTAGTAGCTGAACATCCGCTCGAAGCGTTCGGAATAGCGCGGGGCAAGCTGCGGCCACGCCTGTTTGAAGCGCTCGAACCAGGCCATCAGCGTGCGGTCGTAGTCGGCGCCGATGTTGTGCCAGTCTTCCATCACGAAATGGCCCTCGCTGGCTTCGGCAATATGGCTCACTGAAGGCAGGCAGCCGTTCGGGAAAATGTACTTGTTGATCCACGGATCGACGTTCATATCGGTCTTGTTGGAGCCGATGGTGTGCAGCAGGAACAGGCCGTGCGGCGCCAGATTGCGTTCTACCACGTTGAAATAGGTGCGGTAGTTTTTCGGCCCGACGTGCTCGAACATGCCGACCGAGACAATGCGATCGAACTGCTGATGCAGATCGCGGTAATCCTGCAGCAGGATCTGCACATCCAGCCCGGCGCAGCGCGCCTGAGCCAGCTTCTGCTGTTCGGCAGAAATGGTTACGCCGACCACTGACACGCCGTAATGCTTCGCCGCATAGGCGGAAAGACCGCCCCAGCCGCAGCCGATGTCCAGCAGGCGCATACCTGGCTGCAGCTGCAGTTTTTCGCAGATCATCCGCAGCTTCGCTTCCTGCGCTTCCTCCAGCGTAGTAGCGTCTTTCCAGTAGCCGCAGGAATATTGCATGTAAGGATCGAGCATCAGGGTAAACAGATCGTTGCCGAGATCGTAATGTTCTTTGCCGACGATCCAGGCGCGCTTTTTCGATTGCAGGTTGGTCAGGCGCGCGGCGGCGATACGCAGGGTATCTTTCAGGTGGTGGGGGAGTTTCTTCTCCAGCCCGGCGCTGACCACGCGCTGGAAGAACATATCCAGCCGTTCGCACTCCCACCAACCGTCCATGTAGCTTTCGCCCAGGCCCAGCGACCCTTGCTGCAGGACGCGTTTAAAGAAATCGGGGTTTTTAACCTGAATATCGAAAGGGCGCGATCCGTTGATTTCAATGCCGGCCAGACCGAGCATTTCGTGCGCGATACGGTACCACTGATTGTCCTGGATGCTCAGATCTTCTATACACGATGAACTCATAGCTTCTCCATCACCTTCTTCTGACTGATGACCCGTTAGGAAACAGCTTAGACAATTTCTGCGGGTGCATACGTTTACCGGCGGAAAATAGGCCCGCGGCGTCTGATATCCGACTATGAACAGAGGAAATTTAAAGAAACGACCCGGCGCGAACGGCGCGGGATAAACGCATCCTTAAAAAAGAGTGTGACGCAAAGCGCGTACACAAGTGCTAATTGAGATATAGAGATTATAAGGTGTTACTTTACAAGGTTGTTTTTGAGTATAGGCGTGCCGAGGCGTTGACTCAACTGTAAATCGCACTCGGCACGCATATTCTTTAAGTGATTATTAAACTTGGTAATTATGACGCTGAGTTAGCATGTTCCCGCTGCGCCTTTTGCTGCGCGTCAACTGCTTTTCCCCGCTGCAGGAAATACCCCAGCGCGGCCAGGATCACCGTCGATACCATTACCGTCACCGTCGCCAACAGCGGCTGGGCAATGAACGCCGACACCAGCATGCTCGCCACAAAACACAGCCCCAGCTGCAGCGTATTTTGCAGCGCGGCGGCCTTGCCACTGCTTTCCGGGAACGGCATCAGCGCATTCGCCACCATGATCGGATAGCCGGCGCCGTTGACCAGCGCCATCACGCAGAACGGGATCAGCAGCGTGGTGAGCGTCGGTGCGGTCAGGGTCGCCACCAGATACAGCGCCACCATGCTGACACCATAAGCTACCAGCAGCCACGGCAGCAGGGTTTTGCCATTGATGCGCTTGAGCGCGGCGCGGCAGCCATAGCCCCCCAGCAGGAAAGCCAGCGTCTGCGGCACATAGCTCAGACCGATGTCGCTCGGGCCATAGCCCATATCACCGAGGATGAACGGCGAGCCGGTCAGCCAGGCGAAGAAGCCTGCCGAGCAGGCGGCGTACATGGTGACGTTGCCGCTGAACACCGGGGATTTCAACAGTCGCCAGAAGCTGACGCCGTTTTTTGGCGCCTCGGCGGTGGGCTGCGTTTTGGCGCGCTCTTTGAGCATCAGCGTCGGCAGCAGCAGCAGTACGGTGATGGCCAGCAGCACGGCGAAGATCGCGCGCCAGCTGGCGTGGTTCAACAGCCAGGCGCCCAGCAGCGGCGCCAGCGCCGGCGACAGCGCCACCAGCGGCATGATGGTGGCGAATACGCGATTGGCCTGGCCTTCGCGATAGCGGTCGACCACCAGCGCTTGCCAGATGGCGGCGGCGGAACAGACGCCGACGGCCTGAATAAAGCGCAGGATCCAGAGCTGCACGGCGTTCTCTACCCACAGCATGCCCAGGCAACCGAAGGCGAACAGCGTCAGGCCGATCAATAATACCGGTTTGCGGCCCAGACGGTCGGAGAGCGGCCCCCACAGCAGCTGCGCGAAGGCGAAGCCGGCCAGGAAGATGCTCAGGCTGGCGCTCACCGCGCCGGCGGAAATTTGCAGTTCTTCCCGCATGGCGCCGAAGGCGGGCAGGTACATATCGGTCGCCAGATAACCCAGCATGCTCAGGCCGGCGAGGTAGAACATAAAGCCAAAGGAATTTCGCATGGTATTTCTCGTTAATATTTTAATGTCGCAGGTTTTTAGCGCCGGCCAGTGTATCCGGCTGGATCTCTGCTTGTGAAACGGTAATATTTGCAAAGTGCTGTTAAAAAAATTGAAGGCAAAGCGATGTGGTCTGAATATTCTCTTGAAGTGGTCGACGCGGTGGCGCGCACCGGCAGTTTCAGCGCGGCGGCGCAGGAACTGCACCGGGTGCCGTCGGCGGTGAGCTATACCGTACGGCAGCTGGAGCAATGGCTGGCGGTGCCGCTGTTCGAGCGGCGTCACCGCGATGTGGAGTTGACGCCGGCCGGCGCGCTGTTTATCAAGGATGCGCGAGTTGTTATCAAAAAAATGCTCGACACCCGTCGCCACTGTCAGCAGGTGGCCAACGGGTGGCGCGGCCAGCTGAATATCGCGGTGGACATCATCGTCAAACCGCAGCGCAGTCGCCAACTGGTGCTGGATTTCTACCGTCATTTCCCCGACGTCGAACTGATGCTGCAACCCGAGGTGTTCAACGGCGTGTGGGATGCCTTGGTGGACGGCAGGGCGGACATGGCAATCGGCGCGACCCGTGCGGTGCCGGTCGGCGGCGGCTTTGCCTTCCGCGACATGGGCTATATGAACTGGCTGTGCGTGGTCAGCCCGCAGCACCCGCTGGCGCAACTGACAGGGCCGCTGAATGACGATCAGCTGCGGCCGTACCCTTCGCTTTGCCTGGAGGACACCTCGCGCAATCTGCCCAAGCGCGTCACCTGGACGCTGGATAACCAGCGGCGGCTGGTGGTGCCGGACTGGACTTCGGCGCTCGACTGTTTGTGCGCCGGGCTGTGCGTCGGCATGATGCCGGCACATCGGGCGCTGCCGCGGGTGCAGCGCGGTGAGCTGAAGGCGTTGCAGCTGCAGCAGCCGTTTCCCGCCAGCCCTTGCTGCCTGACCTGGCAGCAGGATAAACCCTCACCGGCGATGAGCTGGCTGCTGGCGTATCTGGGCGATGGGGAGACGCTGAACCAGGAGTGGCTGAGCGAGGCGGAACCGGAAGCCGCGCAGGCTTCCGGCGCGGGGGATTAGCGGCGGTAGTCGATGAACGGACCGTCGGCGACCGAGCGGCGTTCAATCAGCTTCGGATGCACTTCGATCACCTGCGACTCTTCGCGTTTGCTGATGATGCGATCCAGCAGCATGGTGAAGGCCATTTCGCCCAGGCGTTCTTTAGGCTGGTGAATGGTGGTCAGCGCCGGGGTGAAGTAGCGGGCGTTACGCACGTTGTCGTAGCCGATCACGGAAATATCCTGCGGCACCCGCAGCCCCAGCTCGTCGGCGGCGCAGATGGCGCCCATCGCCATGATGTCGCCGCCGCAGAATACCGCGGTCGGCCGCTGCTTTTGCGACAGGATTTGGTGCATCGCCTTGTAGCCGGACTCCGGCTCGAAGTCACCCTGGACGATCCACTCTTCGCGAATGTCGATATGCGCTTCCTGCAGTGCCTTCATAAAGCCCTGGTGACGGCCGCCGCCGGTATTGCGCGACAGTTGGCCCGGAATGGCGCCGATATCGCGGTGGCCGCGCTCGATCAGGTAACGGCCGGCCAGATAGCCGCCTTCGAACGCGTTATCGATGATGGTATCGGTGAAGTCGCCGCGCGCGGCGCCCCAGTCCATCACCACCATCGGGATATTGCGGTAGTCTTCCAGCATGCCCAGCAGCTGATCGGGGTACTCGGAGCACATGACCAGCAGGCCGTCGACGCGCTTTTGCGCCAGCATCGCCAGGTAGGCGCGCTGCTTGTCGAGATTGTTGTGCGAGTTGCACAGGATCAGGGTGTAGCCTTTGCTGTAGCAGCTGTTTTCCACCGCCTCGATCACTTCGGCAAAGTAGGGCGCTTCGCTCGAGGTGGCCAGCAGGCCGATCGACTTGGTGTGATTGACTTTCAGGCTGCGCGCCACGGCGCTCGGCGAGTAGTGCAGCTCTTTGATGGCGGCCCACACGGCCGCTTTGGTCTCTTCGGCGACGAAACGAGTCTTATTGATGACGTGCGAAACGGTGGTGGTGGAAACGCCCGCGCGTTTGGCCACATCTTTAATCGTTGCCATGTAAGGAATGACTCCTGAACTCACATGTTTACAGCATGTAAGTGTGATGTTAATCGTTTGCCTACGTAGATCCTTCTCCAGAGAAGCGAAAACTGAGTTTTTAGTGTGTTGAAGTCTTCAGCGCTTAATCAGGAGGGGCATGGATGCCGGTACGCAGTTGTGAACTGCGAATTTTGTCGCATATTGAACAAAAGTGGAAGAGGTAATCGAGATTATAAACCGGGAAATGATAACAAGATTTTATCGGCGAACTGTGGGAAAATGATTTGACGTACTAATTGTGCGCCTTTTATCCTTAGGAAAGCCCATTTTAAAGGAGTTGTCATGGATACCGAATTGAAGATGTCGCTGTTCACCACCGTCTGCGCATTGGCGGTCATTATCGCTTTCAGCTTCGTTGCCGCGTTGAACTGATTTACCCCCGGTTATAAAAAAGGCGCAGCCTGGCTGCGCCTTATCACCTCAGAACCTGCGCTTACGCCAGGTTTTCCGCTGCGAAGGTCCAGTTGACCAACGCCCAGAAGTTTTCCAGGTATTTTGGACGCGCATTGCGGTAATCGATGTAATATGCGTGTTCCCACACGTCAACGGTCAGCAGTGGTTTGTCTTCACCGGTCAGCGGGGTGGCCGCGTTGGAGGTGTTGACGATCGCCAGCGCGCCGTCCGGTTTTTTCACCAGCCAGGTCCAGCCTGCACCGAAGTTTTTCACTGCGGCATCGGTGAACTGCTCTTTGAACGCAGCGAAAGAGCCGAAGGATTTGACGATTGCCGCCGCCAGTTCGCCCTGCGGTTCACCGCCGCCCTGTGGCGACAGGCAGTGCCAGTAGAAGGTGTGGTTCCACACCTGCGCAGCGTTGTTGAAGACGCCGCCGTTAGAGGTCTTGATGATCTCTTCGAGCGATTTGCCTTCGAACTCGCTGCCTTTCACCAGGTTGTTCAGGTTAACCACGTAGGTGTTGTGGTGTTTGCCGTAGTGGTATTCCAGGGTCTCGGCGGAGATGTGCGGCTCGAGCGCGTTTTTCTCATACGGTAATGCAGGTAATTCAAACGACATTGCTTCCTCCTTTACAGCGCCATTCGCTTCCCGCCGGGGCGAGAGCCGTATGGGCCGTTTTTTATTGTGGTCATTCAATCTTAACAATTTTCATCATAAAAAACAGGAGGAAAAGCGAGAAATGCGCGTGGGGAAGTGCGATGGGCGATAGCTTGAGCAGGCGGTTGCGACCGGGGCCGCAACCGCGCAGAACAGGGCATTAACGAATGGTTTTCGGCGTCACTACGCGGCGTGCGCCGATGTAGTGGTTCTGCCAATAGTCGTTGTCGAGCTGACTGATGCGGATCTCTTCACCGGTGCGCGGCGACTGGATGAACTTGCCGTTACCGAGGTAGACGCCGACATGGTCCGCCACGCCGCGGTTGTTGATGCGGAAGAACACCAGATCGCCGCTTTCCAGTTCGCTTTTCTTGATCGGCGCCGCATCGCGCAGGTGATACATCTCGTTGGCGGTGCGCGGCATCTTGATTTTCACTACGTCTTTATAGGCGTAATAGATAAGGCCGCTGCAATCGAAGCCGGTGCGCGGCGAGCTGCCGCCCCAGCGGTAAGGTTTGCCCATCTGTCCCATCAGCTTGGCCATCGCGGTCTGCTTGGCGTGCTGGTAGCGTTTTTTGTGCGCGGGGCTGAGTTTCAACGGCTTTTCTTCACGCGCCAGTTTGGCGGTGGCCATACCGGCTTCGCGGTGGCGACCATAGCCTTTTTTATAGCCTTTTTTCGGCGGGGTGACTTTAATCTTGGCGGTTTTCTGCGCTTTGGCCTTGGGTTTGGCGCTGACGATCTTTTTCGCGCTTTTCTCGCTTTTTGCCTTGGCGGTCTTGGTTTTTTTCTCGGGGGCCGTCACTTTGGCTTTTTTGGCGGCTTTGTCCGCTTTCTTTTTTCTGCGGTCATCGGGCCGCGCTTCATTGGCATGGCTTTTACGCTGCTCGGCGGCAACACGCGCCTGTGGCGCAGCGTGCGCCAAATTGAAGAAGAGCTGCGTAAACAGCAGCGCAAAGAGCGTAAGAATTAAACGCATGTCGACGTCACCAACCTTGGCCCCGAAACGGATATCGAAAGAGTTACAGTATTCCCGAATTTCGCCATATAAAACAGCGAAGAACTCATAAATAATAATCCATATTGTGAGAAAACGTTAATGACATTTTTTTTGGTTCAAAATCAGCCTGTTGATGTATGAAAAAGCGCCAGTTGGCGGTGGGGATATAATTAATCCGCGCCGTCATCGCGACGCAATATATTAGTGAAATGGTCGGATTAAAAATGTTATTCTCGACGTATGTTTTGACCGGAATGACGTGGCCGGTGAAACGCGATCGGCGGCGGGCGAATATCCTTGCAAAAGATGGCGTTTTCTTGCGACTGTTCCAGCCGCTACAATAGCCCGCGTGATGCATGTTGTAGCCATGAAATGTGGCTTGAGGAAGCAATAAATGACGACGACACTTGAAAAAATTCAGCACCAGATCGCTGAAAACCCGATTCTGCTGTACATGAAAGGTTCGCCTAAGCTGCCGAGCTGCGGCTTCTCCGCACAGGCTGTGCAAGCGCTGTCCGCCTGCGGCGAGCGTTTCGCCTACGTGGATATTCTGCAAAACCCGGACATCCGCGCCGAGCTGCCAAAATACGCCAACTGGCCGACGTTCCCGCAGCTGTGGGTAGACGGTGAGCTGGTAGGCGGTTGCGATATCATCATCGAAATGTATCAGCGCGGCGAACTGCAGCAGCTGATCAAAGAAACTGCGGAAAAGTATAAAGCGCAGGAAGACCAACAGTCTTAATCGACAGGCTTGCGGTTATCGCGCAATGGGCGGCGCCAGTGCAAACTGGGCCGCCTTTTTTATTGGGCTTATTCGGCGAGGTCGCCGGCGGGCAGCGGCCAGCCGCCGAGACGTTTCCAGCGGTTAACCAGCTCGCAAAACAGCAGGGCGGTTTGTTCGGTGTCGTACAGGGCGGAGTGCGCCTGGCTGCTGTCGAACGGCATGCCGGCGGCGATGCAGGCTTTCGCCAGCACCGTTTGGCCCAGCACCAGGCCGCTCAGCGCGGCGGTGTCGAAGGTGGCGAACGGATGGAACGGGTTGCGCTTCAGGCCGGCGCGCTCGGCCGCGGCCATCAGGAAGCTGTGATCGAAGTTGGCGTTGTGTGCCACGATAATGGCCCGGTTGCAACCGCGATCCTTGAGCCCTTTGCGCACCGCTTTGAAAATGGCGTGCAGCGCGTCATATTCGCTGACCGCGCCGCGCAGCGGGTTGTGCGGATCGATGCCGTTGAACGCCAGCGCTTCCGGCTGCAGGTTGGCGCCCTCGAAAGGCTCCACGTGGAAGTGCAGGGTCTCGTCCTGCTGCAGCCAGCCGTCTTCATCCATTTTCAGCGTGACGGCGGCGATCTCCAGCAACGCATCGGTATTGGCGTTGAAGCCGGCGGTTTCAACATCTATTACTACGGGATAAAACCCACGAAAACGACCACTCAGGGCGTTAAGATCACTTTTCTCGGCCATCAGTTTCTTATCTTCATCGAATGCAGCGCGCATTATGGCAAATTTTGCGCCCGGTTGCAGGCGCTATCGCGCGGAGAATCAGCAGGGCGCAGCGCGCCCTGAAGGGGAGGCTTAGTGGCCGAGGCCCTGACCGGCATGTTTATTTTCGATCAGCTCGATTTTGTAGCCGTCCGGATCTTCGACGAAGGCGATGACCGTGGTACCGCCTTTCACCGGGCCGGCTTCGCGGGTGACCTTGCCGCCTGCTCGGCGGATGCTGTCGCAGGTGGCGGCAACGTCGTCCACGCCCAGCGCCAGGTGGCCGAAGGCGGTGCCCATATCGTAGCTGTCGGTGCCCCAGTTATAGGTCAGTTCGATAACCGCGCCTTCGCTCTCTTCCGTATAGCCGACGAAAGCCAGCGAGTATTTGTACTCTGGATTTTCGCTGGTGCGCAGCAGGCGCATGCCTAATACCTTGGTGTAGAAGTCGATGGCGCGTTGCAGGTCACCGACGCGGATCATGGTATGGAGTAAGCGCATAATTCCTCTGAATTGGCTGTGCCGTGGCAGACGGCGGGTGGATTGAAGCTCCAGCGAGTATAGCCTTGTCCCGCAAGGGAATTCAACGTAACGAATGAGTGACAATGTCACTTGTGGGGCTCGCGACGGTGATGTCTAAATATTGATCGAGCGTACCGATCGATACAGAGTAATTGATCTGCACAAACAATTATCTATTTCGACGGCAAGCGTGTAAAAATTGAACGGCAGTAGAGCACAACACCAGGGAACACCGGCCCGCCCCGTGCGGGCTTTTTTGCGTGCGGCGCATAAAAAAACGGCCAGGCAGTCGCATGGCCGTTTGGGATCAGGACGGGTTACTTCGCCAGAAACGGATAGTCGGTATACCCTTCGGCGCCGCCGCCGTAGAAGCTTTCCGGCTTAGGTTCGTTCAGCGGCGCGTGCTGACGGAAGCGCTCCACCAGATCCGGGTTGGCGATGTAGCTGCGGCCGAAGGCCACCGCGTCGATGAAACCTTTTTCGATCAAGGCTTCGGCTTTTTCGGCGGTGTAGGCGCCGGCGCCGACGATCACCCCTTTAAAGTGGGCGCGCACCGAGTCGCGGAAGGCGTCAGAATACGGCTTGCCGCCGGCCCAGTCCGGCTCGGAAATGTGCAGGTAGGCGATGTTGCGCTTGTTCAGCTCTTCCACCAGATACAGCGCCGCGTCTTCCTGATCTTCACCGTTGTCCAGCCCGTTGAACGGCCCCAGCGGCGAGATGCGGATGCCGATGTGCTCAGAACCCCATTCGGCGACCGCCGCGTCGACCACTTCCAGCGTCAGGCGGGTGCGATTCTCGATGCTGCCGCCGTATTGATCGGTACGTTGGTTGGAGGCCGGCGACATGAACTGATGCAGCAGATAGCCGTGGGCGGCATGCAGTTCGATGAAGTCGAAGCCGGCTTCCCGCGCGTTGGCGGTCGCCTGGCGGAAATCGTTGACGATGCCCGGGATCTCGCTGGTTTCCAGCGCGCGCGGCGTGGAGGTCGGTACGCGCACCCAGGCGCCGGTTTCATCACGCACGGTGGTGCGGGTTTCGGCGTTGATTGCCGAAGGGGCGACCGGTGCTTGCCCGCCCGGCTGCAGGCTGGCGTGGGAGATGCGGCCTACGTGCCACAGCTGCACGGCGATATGGCCGTTTTTATCATGCACTGCCTGCGTGATGTTTTTCCATGCGGCGATCTGCTCCGGCGTATGCAACCCCGGCGCACCGGCGTAGCCTTTCGCCTGGAAGGAAACCTGCGTCGCTTCGGTCACGATCAGGCCCGCGCCGGCGCGCTGTGCGTAATATTCCGCCATCAGCGGCGTAGGAATATCGCCCGGCTCGATGCTGCGCAGACGCGTCAGCGGAGCCATAAACACGCGGTTGGGCAGGGTGATGGCGCCAACCTTCAGCGGAGAGAGCAATTTTTCAGTCTTCATAGTGCATCCTGTATTTAATAGACCGGTCGTCTAGTGGTGGGCGATAAAAAACCACGAACTGCATTTTTCAATAAAAAGAAATTGTTACCGTTACGGTTGCGGCGGGCGCAGCAGCAACTCGATGCTTTCCAGCGCGCTGGTCAACGGCGCCAGCGAGCGGCGGATCTTGGCGCGCAGCGAAGCGCCGAGCCACAGTGAGTACAGCGTCTCTGCGGTCGCTGCCGGGCTCATGGCCACCGACAGCGAGCCCTCGGCGATACCGCGTTCGATGGCCTCCTGCAGGTGGCCGATCACGCGAGCGGTGCCTGTTTCCAGCGCATGGCGCATCGGTTCTGACAGATCGCTCACCTCGGCGGAAAGCTTCACCGCCAGGCAGGCGTTATGGCATTCGCTGCGGCAGTGGTAGCTGATGGCCTGGGCGTAATAGCCGAGCAGCTGGTGGCGGGCATCGCCGTGCTCATCGGCAAACAGCGCCTGCATTTCTGCATCATAATGCGCGAAATAGCGTTGCAGCATCGCTTCGCCGAAGGCTTCCTTCGAGCGGAAATAGTGGTAGAACGAGCCTTTCGGCACGCCCGCAGTGGCCAGCAGTTCGCTCAGCCCCATGCCGGTAAAGCCCAGGCGCAGGCTGAGAGTTTCGCCGGTGGCGAGCAGATGTTCACGTGTGTCCACGTTGCAATGCGTTGATTTGGTCATCATGGTGCCGAGCATAATAGACCGATTGGTCTAGGTCAATGGGAATAAAAAAACCGGCGCACAAAACGCCGGTTGTCTGCGAACTATTGTGCCCCAGCGGCACGAGGAAGTTAAGCGCTTACGCCGCGTTGCGGCAACGCTGCAGGATATCCAGCCGGGATTGATATTCGCGGCTTTGTACGTTCAGCATGCCCAGCAGGGTATGGAACAGGTTGTCCTGCGACACATCGTCCGTTTCCGCCAGCGCGTTCAGGCACTGGCGATCGACGCCGAAGTTGCGCTGATAGTCGGCCGACATCCACATCAGGAAAGGCACATGCGTTTGCTGGCTAGGCGCGAAGACATAAGGCGTGCCGTGCAGGTACATGCCGTTTTCCCCCAGCGACTCGCCGTGATCGGACAAATAGACCAGCGCGGTATTGAAGCGGTCGTCATACTGCTGCAGCAGCTTGATGGTGGCATCGAGCATCGCGTCAGTATACAAGATCGAGTTGTCGTAGGTGTTCACCAGCTGTTCATGGCTGCAATCCTGGATCTGATTGCTGTTGCAGGTCGGCGAAAACGTCTGGAATTCTGGCGTGCTGCGGCGGTAGTAAGCCGGGCCGTGGCTACCCATCTGGTGCAGCACGATCACGCCGTCGTCTTTCAGGCTATTGATGTAGTCGTTCAGCTTGTACAGCAGCACGTTATCCATGCAAACTTCGCCGTCACAGTCCTGCGGCAGTTTCAATTTGGTCATGTCGATGTGCGGCACCCGGTCGCAGGCGCCTTTGCAGCCGCCGTCGTTATCGCGCCACAGCACGTTGACGCCGGCATGCGCCAGCACGTCGAGCATGCCCTCCTGGTGTGCCGCCTGAGTCGCGTCGTACTCTCTGCGCGGCATGTTGGAGAACATGCAGGGGACGGAGATCGCCGTCTCGGTGCCGCAAGAGCTGGCGTTCTTGAAGTAGACCACGTCGTCCTGCTTCAGGCGCGGGTTGGTTTCGCGCTCGTAGCCGCCGAGGGAGAAGTTTTCGGCGCGGGCGGTTTCGCCCACCACCAGGATCACCAGCGTTTTCTTGGCCTGCCCGGCGATCAGCGGCCCTTTGCGCGCGTCTTCACCGATTTTTACCAGCGGCAGATTGCGGGTGAAATAGCGCTGTTCGGTAAATTTGAGCGTGCCGGCGACGAAGTTGGAAGGCGTCAACATCTTCACCACGCTTTTATTGTTGCGGATCAGCGAAGCGTAGTCTTTGTAGAACAGCGCGGCGACGATCAGGATCACCACCAACGACAGCATGACGTTGGCGGCGCGCAGCCCGACCATATACCACCAGGGGCGGGTCTGGCGAATATGGGTGAAGCAGACCGCCACCGCCGGCAGAACGCCGAGCAGCGCCAGCCACAACCCCATGCGCGGCGTCAGCAGCGCCGTCGCTTCCTGGGTATTGGTTTCGAAGGCGTTCTGCATCATGTTGCCGTCGATCACCACGCCATAGCTGTACATGAAATAGTTGGCTGCGGCGCTGCCCAGCAAGAAAAAGACGATCAGCGGCTTGCGCAGGTAGGGCACGGTCAACACGCTGAAGATGATATTCAGCGCACAGAAAATCACCACCGGCATGCTGGCGGCGAAAATGACGCTGTGGACGCTATCGAAGGTGATATACGACCAGGCGCGGTGCAGGAATAACGCGTTTTGAAACAGAGTGAAGAACAGGGCGGTGGCGAGGATAAAACCGAGGCTGTTGCACTGTAAGCGTTGACGTAACCACATTGCCAAATCTGGATCCTGAGAGGAGATAATGCCTTGAAATCTACCGGATGAAACTTAAGAAAACCTTAGAAATTCAGAATACTGGCGGCGGTGAACGCAGGGAAAAGGCCAGGCCGGGCGGCCTGGCAATGAGGCAGTTTAGTAGGCGGCGGTGAACTGCGCGCGAATAAACTGTGGTTTTTCAATCTCATCGACGATGGCGACCGCCAGATCTTCCACCGAAATGCTGGCCGGCGCTTCGCCGTTCATCAGCAGCTGGGTGGTGCCGAGGCGGAACTGACCGGTGCGTTTGCCCGGTTCCAGCAGGGCAGCCGGCGAGAGATAGGTCCAGTCGAGCGCCGATTCATTGCGCAGCTTGTTGCGCAGATCGCGTACCGCCTGCGCGCCGGGGCGGATATTTTCCGGGAACTGTGGCGTATCCACCAGTTCAACGCCCGGTGCCACTTCCAGGCTGCCGGCGCCGCCGACCACCAGCAGGCGCTTGACGCCGGCCTGTTCGACCGCGGTGAGGATCTGTTGGGCGCCTCGAGCGGTCTTTTCATACAGGTTGTCTTCGCCCCAGCCGGGGTTGTAGGCGCTGATCACCGCATCCTGACCGCGCAATTGCCCCGCCAGCCAGGCGGTATCGGCAACGTCGCCCAGCGCGACGGTCAGATTGGCGTGCTCCGGCAACTCTTTTTTCTGACGGGCGATCGCCGTCACCTGAATGCCGCGAGCCAGCGCTTCATCCACCACGCGGCGGCCAACAAAACCGGTTGCTCCAATAATGGCTACTTTCATCTGTATGCTCCTTCGGGAATGTGTTCAGTATCATGAAGCAGGCCGATATGCCTGCTGCGTGGTTTATACTCTAGCCCTTAACAATAGCCGTGATTAGTGCCATATTCATGCTTTCTTGATTAAGTAAAACTTCATAATCGTGGATAAACTCAATCGAATGGCGATATTCGCCACCGTGGTGGCGGAGGGGTCGCTGGCCGGCGCGGCGCGGCGGCTGGGCATGACGCCGTCGGCGGTCAGCCAGCATATGCGCTCGCTGGAGAAGGCGCTCGGGGTGCCGCTGCTGCACCGCTCCACCCGTCGTCTGGCGCTGACCGAGGCGGGGGCGGCGTTTTACCCCGGCTGCGAGGCGATGCTGCAACAGGCGCAGCAGGCGGAACAGCGGCTGGCGGAGCTGCGGGATACGCTGGTGGGTGAGCTGCGCATCGCCACCCCGGTCGGCATCGGCGGCCGATCGCTGGCGGAGGCGCTGGCGCCGCTGCTGCAGGCGCATCCCAAGCTGACGCTGCGGGTGCTGGCGGACGATCGCATCGTTGATATGATAGAGCAGCGGGTCGACATTGCGCTGCGGGCCAACCGGCAGCTGGCGGACGCTAATATGATCGCGCACCCGCTGACGGCATGGCCGATGGTGCTGTGCGCCGCACCGCGTTATCTCAGCCAGCATGGGGTGCCGGAAAAACCGCAGGATTTGGTGCAGCACCGCTGGATCTCCAGCGGCTACAGCGGGGCCCATCTGGACCTGCTGCACCAGTCCGGCCAGCAGGTTAAGCTGCGGCTGGCGGAAGGGCAGATCGTCAGCGAGAGCATGAACGTGATGCGCGCCTTTACCCGCGCCGGGCTGGGCATTTCCATTCAGCCGCTGTATGAAATTGGCGACGAGCTTCAGCGTGGCGAGCTGTTGCTGCTGTTGCCGGAGTGGCGGCCGGCGCCGCTGCGGCTGCACGCGCTGACGCTCGAGCGTAACGTGCCGGAGAAAAGCCGCCAGGCGCTGCGTTATTTGCGCGACTATTTTCGCCGCAATGGCGAAAAGGGACTTGCCAGCGGCGGCGATGGCGTCTTCAATTAGCAAGAGAACGCAGGAGGCCCCGTGGCGCAGCAGCTTGAATTTTTCGACATCCCCAGCCCGTGTCGCGGCATTTGTCAGGCCGACGACCGCGGATTCTGCCGTGGCTGCCTGCGCAGCCGCGAGGAGCGCTTCGGCTGGATGAGCATGAGCGACGCGCAGAAGCGCGAGGTGCTGCGCCTTTGCCGTCAACGCTTCCTGCGCCTGCAACGCGCCAATAAAGCGCCCGACGAGCCGCTGCCGGAACAGCCGTCGCTGTTTTAACCTTTCCTGATCTGCCGCACGTTCGTGTGGCTTACCGCTTCCCTGTGCCTCACCGGCTTGTGTATGCTGGCTGACAACTAATGTCATGAGGTTTTCGCAATGGTAGAACGTATACGTCTCGCGCCGCAGGGGCCTGAATTTTCCCGCATGATTTGCGGTTACTGGCGGTTGATGGAATGGGGCATGTCGCCGCAGCAGCTGCTGACGTTCATCGAACAGCATGTTGAACTGGGCGTCACCACCGCCGACCACGCGGATATCTACGGGGGTTACGCCTGCGAACAGGCGTTCGGCGACGCGCTGCGCCTGAAGCCGGCGCTGCGCCAGTCGCTGGAGCTGGTGACCAAGTGCGGCATCGCCACCACCGCCAAGCCCGGCAACCCGATCGGCCATTACATCACCGACCGTGACCATATCGTACAGAGCGCGGAACAATCGCTGCGCCATCTGCATACCGACTACCTCGATCTGCTGCTGATCCACCGGCCGGATCCGTTGATGGATGCCGACGACGTGGCTGAAGCCTTCGTCGCGCTGCATAAAAGCGGCAAGGTGCGCCATTTCGGCGTTTCCAACTTTACGCCCGCGCAGTTCCAGCTATTGCAGTCGCGCCTGCCGTTCACGCTGGCGACCAACCAGGTGGAGATCTCGCCGATTCACCAGCCGGTCATTCTCGACGGCACGCTCGACCAGTGCCAGCAACTGCGCATCAAGCCGATGGCCTGGTCCTGCCTGGGGGGCGGGCGCCTGTTCAACGACGCCGAGTTCCAGCCGCTGCGCGACGAGCTACAGCGGGTGGCGCAAGAGATCGGCGCCGATACCATTGAACAGGTGGTGTACGCCTGGGTGATGCGTCTGCCGTCGTCGCCGCTGCCGATTATCGGCTCCGGCAAGATTGAGCGGGTGCGCTCGGCGCTGAAGGCGCAGAAGCTGGTACTGAACCGCCAGCAGTGGTTCCGCATTCGCAAGGCGGCGCTGGGGTATGACGTGCCTTAAGGCGGAGCCAAAAAAGAGGAAAGCCGGGCGACGAAAGCGCCCGGCTTTTTTTACGCCGCTCCTTAGGCCAACACCACCTGATCGGTGTTGAAGTGATCGAGCGAGACGCCGATCAGCGTGACCTGGCTGTGGCCGAAGGCCAGCACCAGATCGTCGTTTTGCTGCGTGGCGTAGTCGCGGATATTTCCGCTGGCGCCTTCGGTGCCGATAAACACCAGCTTATCGGTGGCGTTGAAGCCATACAGCTGGTCGCGGCCAAAATCGCCGCTGAACAGGAAGGTATTGCCGTTGCCGACGCCCTTCAGGATGTCATCGCCGCTGCCGCCGACGAAGGTCAGGTTGCCGCCGGCATGGCCGATCAGCGTGTCGTTGCCGGCGTTGCCGAACAGCCAGGCGTCGTGGCTGCGAGCCTGCAGGACGTCATCGCCGTCGCCGCCGGTGGTGGCAGCGGCATAGGCTTTGATGCCCGAATCCGATTTCAATCCGGCCGCGGTCACCTGATGATCCACCTCTTTGTTGAAAATCAACCAGGAGGTTTCTTTGCTGCGCAGGGTGCTGATGTCGTCCGCCAGCGTAATGCCGCCTTTGGCGTCGCGCAGGTAAAGCGTATTGCCATCGTAGGCGACCTCGGTGTTCTTCAGCGCCTGTTGGGTATCGAAGGTATTGTGGCCTTTGCCGCCGGCGATCAGGTTGTAGCCGCCGGCGTCGCGGAAGATATCGTCGCCGTCGCGGCCCTCGAGATAATCGTTGCCTTTGCCGCCCTTGATCAAATCATTGCCGTCGCTGCCGATGATAAACGTCGGCCCGCTGTGCGTCTCCGCGTTGCGGTTCAGGTCTTCCACCCAGGTATTGCCGCGCGTCACGTTCGACAGGTTGGAGACAATGATGGTCGAGTCCTTGTCGGTCAGCGAATAGAACTCGGAGTTCAGCACCCGCATCAGCCCGTCCTGATAGAAGAACGGCAGGTGCGACAGCCAGGTTGGAATGTTGAGAATGGAAAACGGCAGCAGGTTCCAGGCGTCCGACGCGTAATGGTCGTTGAAGTTGACGATATTGTTGGTGGCGGAGGCGTGCGGCGCATCGTGGACGCCCAGTGACGGCAGGGTTAGCGAGGTGCCGTCGAGCGCACGAAACACCGGATCGTTTTCGTAGCCGATGTTGATCACCTTGCCGCCGGCTTCGTACTGGGTCGGCGAGGCGAAGGCAACATAGTTGGATTGCGCATAGAAGCCGCCCCAGTTGGCGTCGCTCTGCGCGGCCATGCTGTTGACCGCCAGCCCGCCGAGGCTGTGGCCGCTGACCACCACGTCCTCGCCGCTCAGCCCGTGCGCCTGCGCGAACTTCGCTACGTCGCCCAGCAGATTGCCGAAGGCGTTCAGCGCGTAGCCGTCAGCGTAGCCTTTCGGCCCGAAACCGGCCAGCAGATCGTTAATCACATCGCCAATGGTATCGCCGATCAGCGACTCGCGTGGGCCGCTGGTACCGCGAAATGAGATGCCAATGGCGGTGAGATTGCCTTCGCTGTCATATTTGCCCAGCACCTCGGCCTGAGCGGTGGTGTAACCGGCGGTCTCACCGTAGTAGGTGCCGCGTGCATCGGTTTTGCCGGCGTAACCCAGCTGCGCGGCGCTGATGACCGACCAGCCCGCATTGTTCACCGCCTCCTGCGCGGCCTGTTCTGAGTCGGGGTTCCAGGGAAGGCCGGGCAGGCCGCCCTGCGATTGGGTGCTGCCGATGAGCGCGGTGATCAGCGTCAGCGGCAGGCCCAGCCCGAAACCGGTCTGGTGGTAGCCTTCGTCGAAGCCGTTATCGATATTGTGGTAAGCGTAGGTAGAGATGGCCAAGGCGTCGGAAAACAGCGTTTTCGACGCGTTTTCGTCCAAATCCTTATAGCTAAAGATGCCCATATCAGTTCCTTATGAATTATGCCGCCTGGCCGGGGAGTGAACTCTCATGCGTCGGCGGTGGAAACAGGGAAACAACGTTAGCCGAACGACAGCTGGTCAGAGGACCAACATCGGTAGAAATAGTATTAGCCCTAAATATTAGGTGTGCGAATCAAATTGGCGAGATTGTGCGTTGGTTAACAGTGCCTGCGCCGGCTCTCCTATACTGAAAGCTCAGCAGAGACATTAAGGAGACTGATTGATGAAACGTTATTGGTATGCAGCACTTGGCCTGATGGCGTGTGGCGCGGCTCAGGCGGCGACAACCGACGTCGAGATGCACCTGGTGACCGGGCAGGGGATCGGTCAGGATATCGGCAAGGTGGTCATCAGCGAAACGCCGTATGGCTTGCTGTTCACGCCGAGCCTGAAAGCGTTGCCGGCCGGGGTTCATGGCTTCCACGTGCATGAAAAAGGCAGCTGCGAGCCGGGGATGAAGGACGGCAAAGCGGTGGCGGCGCTGGCGGCCGGCGGGCATTTTGATCCGCAAAAGACCGGGAAGCACCTCGGGCCGTATGCCGACGGGCATCTGGGCGATTTACCGGCCATCTATGTGACCGCCGACGGCATGGCGAACTATCCGGTGTTGGCGCCGCGGCTGAAAAAAATCATTGAAATTGAGGGCAAGGCGCTGATGGTGCACGCCGGCGGCGATAACCACTCGGATCACCCATTGCCGCTCGGCGGCGGCGGTGAGCGTTTCGCCTGCGGGGTGATCAAGTGATCACCCGCCGCTAACGGCCGGCGCGGTGGCGGGCTGGCCCATCGCCTGCTGCAACTGCTGCAGCGAGCAGTAGAGTCGCCAAATCAGACCGGCCAAATCGCGTGCCGCCTGTTCCGGGTGGTGCGCCAGCGCGTTGCTCATGCGCAGCAGCTCCTGCAGCGTGGCGTCCAGCGAACTGTGCTGCACGCCTTTCTCCGTCATGATACCGCGCAGGCAGTGGATGCAGACATCGCGCACCGCCGACAGCGGATCGGAACGGGTTTGCCAGTCGCGCAGCTGCCAGACGATATGGCTGCAGTTGAGCAGCACCACGCCCCAGCGCAGCAGCCAGGTGCGCGCTTCCTGATCCTGACTTTGATTGAGCTGGCTGATGCGATGGTAGATCAGCGATTCGAACTGGCTTTCGCTCTGCTGCGGCCTTTTGCTCAACTGATCGATAAAATCGCGCCGCAGCGCGCGGATAATGCGGCGGCTTTTGCGTTTGTCCGAGCTGGGGCGCAGGATCTGAAACGCCAGCCCGGCCAGCAGCACGCCGACGACTTTAGCGATGTTGTCATTGATGAAGGACTGGTAGTCATAGCTCGGCGGGTTGCTGACGGTCAGGAACGACCCCATAAAGACGATCAGCTGCCCCCAAAGCGCGGCATAAGGCGGATTCTGCAGCTTGAGCATTTGCATGGTCACCAGGATCGGAAACAGGAAGGCGCAGAACACCCAGAAGTCGTCAATCTGGATCATCAAACCGAATTTTACTACGAAGCAGACGACCGAGAGCAGCAGCACCGCCTTGAGCAAGGTGCTGACGCTGTTGATCGGTGAAGGCGTCGAGGAGTAGAGCACGCAGCTGATGGCGGTGAGCGTCAGCGCCGCGCTGCCGGCGTCCCACTGCGTGTTGATCCAATAGGCGCAGCCGATCACGATGCACAAAAAGGTGCGCAGGCCGTTGTAGGCGGCTTCGTAGCTGTCGGTATGGCGCGCCAGCGAGGTGACGCGCGGCGGCTGGAGATCGCTGACCGCCGTGGCGCTCTCCAGCCGCTGCAGCCAGCGGTTGCAGCGCAGGTAAAGCCAGCAGAAATGGCGCAGGCGCAGCCAGAAGGCGCGATGGCGGTAGTCCGTAGGCTCTTGCGGCGCGATCTGCTGAAGCAGGTGCGCCAAACGGTATTTGTCGGTGGCGGGATCGCGCAGCTCGTCCAGCAGTTGCGTCAGCACCGGCATCAGATTGGCGGGGCGATCCGGCCAGTTCAGCAGCATGCGGCGCAGGCTGGAGATAACGCTGGTAATGCGCAGCTGCTGGTGCAGCAGATAGTTGAGCAGGTTATTTTGCCGCCGCAGCCGGTAGTGGCTCCAGAACGCCTGAATACGCAGCAGGTTCATGGTCAGGATCTGGCCGATGACCCCTTCGTGCGAGGTGCGCATCTGGGCGGTGATCTCCGGCTGCCACAGCATGGCGGCGTGCTCCAACAGGCGTAGCTGCATGCGCCGCAGCGAAGTCAGCAGCGCTTCGCCGTCGGAGGTACTGGGCAGGATCATCATCATCAATCCGCCGCACAGAATGCCGGTGATCACTTCGCAAACCCGCGCCTGCGCGATATCGAAAATCTGCTGGGTATCGGTGACGTTGACCGTGCCGAAGGCGATGATGGCGGCGGTATAGCCCGCCAGCGCGAACGCGTAAGAGACGTTGTTTTGGTAATGGTTGGAGATATAGGTGCACAGCCCGATCCACGCGGCGATGAACAGCGTAAACAGCCAGGGATCGTTCAGACAGTGGCCGGCGATCGCCACCGACGCGGCGGCACCCATCAGGCTGCCGAAGATGCGGCCGATGCTTTTGCTGATCACGCCGCCGACGGTGGGGAAACTCACCACTGCGGCGGAGGTGAGCGCCCAAGAGGGCTCGTCGAGCTCGAGCACGAACGCCACCCACAGCGCGAGACACATCGCCAGCGAATTGCGCAGCGCATAGCGCCATTGGCCGCCGGTCGCCTTACCCCAGGGGGTGCGGCTCCACTCCAAAAAAGGCAGGTTCACACTTTAGTTCCGCTGATGAATCGAAATGGTGCAGGTGGTGCCGGCGACCAGCGTCAAATCGGCGGGCACGTTGAGCAATTTTATCCGTACCGGCACGCGCTGAGCCAAACGCACCCAGGGAACATTAGGCTTAACGTCCATTAATAGATCGTTGCTGCTGTCGACGCTCTGATCGTAAATGGCGCGGCCGATGCTCTCTACTTCCCCCTGCAGCGGCGTGTTGCCGTTATATAAAACGATGTCCGCTTTATTGCCTTCTTTTATATGCTTCAGCTTGGTTTCTTCGAAATAACCGAGTACATAAAACGAATGTACATCCACCAACGCCACCAGCGGCGTGCCGGCGTTGGCGTAGTTCCCGACCCGTGCCTGCAGATTGGTGATATAGCCGTCGGTTGGCGCGTAAATTTTGGTTTTGCTCAAATTCCATTTGGCCTGTTCCAGGTTGGCCAGGGCGGCTTTATAGGCGGCCTTCATTGCCTGAGCGGCTAAATTGGACGCGTCCAAATCTTCAGCGGAAATAACGTTACGCGGCAAACCGCGGCGGCGGGCGGCCTCGTGGTCTGCCTTGGCCAGATCGGATTGCGCTTTTGCCACCGCGGCCTCAGCATTGTCCAGCGCGATCTGGTAGGGCACCGGGTCGAGGGTAAAAATCAGACTTCCCGCAGGTACGAACTGATTGTCATTCGCGCTTATTTTCTCTAATCTTCCAGAGACTTCAGGGGTGATATTGACGAGTTCGGCGCGCACTTTTCCATCACGGGTCCATGGGGATTGCATATAATAATTCCAGAGCCACCAACCGGCGCAGACGGCAATGGCGCAGACGATCACCGTAGAAAAGTATTTTAATGTTTTATGCTGCATGGGTTACCAACTCGCTAAAATCCATAAGGAACCGCTGACGGTCAGAACGAAAATGGACAGGTCCATCAACATGGGATGCCAGATTTCACCGGAATACATCCAGTCTCTCAGCAGCTGATGAATCAGCAGCCATAAGACCAGTCCTAGTAAAAAAGCTTTAAATATAGGTGGAAAATAAAGCGATGCCCCCAGGACCAAATCGGGTAAGGGGGATGAGGTGTGTAACCATGATGTATTCACATTAACAATCCCTAAGGGTGAATATGTTGAATATTTGCATAACGATTAAACAATAGCGGCTAAAAATAGTGGCTATTTCCACAATATACATTATATACATTTGTGTTTTTAATGTGAGTTACCCAAAATAGTCTAAACTCTGGGAGGTAATGTTAGCATGCTAATTATAAGGAGGGGGAAGTGGAGTCAACATTAGGTTCAGATTTAGCACGATTAGTTCGTGTTTGGCGCGCGCTCATCGATCATCGGCTCAAGCCGTTGGAGCTGACCCAAACGCACTGGGTCACTTTGCACAATATCAATCGCTTGCCGCCGGAGCAGTCGCAAATCCAGCTGGCCAAGGCGATCGGTATCGAGCAACCATCACTGGTTCGCACGTTGGACCAACTGGAGGAGAAGGGGCTGATCACGCGCCACACCTGTGCCAACGATCGCCGCGCGAAGCGCATCAAGCTGACCGACGCGGCCGATCCGATCATCAGGGAAGTGGACAGTGTGATCACGTCGACACGCAGTGAGATTTTAAGCGGCATTACCGCCGACGAAGTGCATCTGTTGGTAGGGCTGATTGGCAAGTTAGAACAAAATATCACCGAACTGCAGAACAAATAATAATATTCTTATTTTCTACGATTACAGTTTCACAGCATCAGAAATAAAACCGGAGGCGATTGCCTCCGGTTTGCCGTTTGTCGCCGACTGACTTACAGCGGAGAGACGGTGATGGTGTCGCCCATGCGCGCCATGCGCACGCGCTGGCCTGGGCTGAACTTGGTGTCGCCCGCTTTCTGTACCACCACGATGTTCTCTTTCTGGTCGGTTTTGATTTCCAGCTCGTAGCCTGAGGTACGGCCGGCCACTTCACCGATGCTGTTGCCCGCCGCGCCGCCGGCGATGGCGCCCGCCGCGGTAGCCAGCGTACGGCCGGTGCCGCCGCCTACGGTGTTACCCAACAGGCCGCCAATCACTGCGCCGCCGATCATCCCCAAGGCGTTGGAGCCTTCGCCGCCCTGGATTTTAACCGGACGCACGGAAACCAGCGTCCCGTAGGTGACGTTCTGCACCTGCTTGGCCTGCGAGGACGAGTAGACATCGCCGGACATGGATTCATTGGCACAGCCGGCCAGCGTAACGGCGGCGACGGCAACGACGAGAAGACGCTTGATCATACAAAACTCCTGATGGTAGTAGTCCATAACCTGGCAATGCTCTCCAGGCAAGATTCAGTGAAAATGATAGACAAAGTATGGCTGAAAGTTGACACACCGCCATGCTCCATCGCTGCACGCAGCTTAACTTTTCTCTGTTCAACCAATAATAAACCGCGGTTTACCTTTATGACAGCCTTGGCGACATTCCGTTGCCTGTTATGGCACGGTTTAACACATTACATGTGCCACAGCGGCGCCGGGCGGCGGTGTCTGGCTCACGGCCTGTAAAAAAAGCATCATAATTCATGGCGTTAATCCGGCAATTCTGGTTTATTTGTCAGGATAAAATTTGCTTACCGCGCGGGTTAGAGGATGTTGCTATGAAGTCAGGCCGCTATATAGGCGTCATGTCCGGCACCAGTCTGGACGGAATCGATGTGGTATTGGCCGCGATCGACGATCGCATGGTGGCGCAGCAGGCCAGCTATAGCCACCCGATGCCGATGGCGCTGAAAAAAGAGATTCTGGGCATGTGCCAGGGGCAGCAGACCACGTTGGCGGCCGTCGGCCGGCTGGACGCTCAACTGGGCACGCTGTTCGGCGAGGCGGTGCTCGGCTTGCTGAAGCAAACCGGCATCGACGCTGAGCAGATCACCGCCATCGGTTGCCACGGCCAGACGGTGTGGCACGAACCGGAAGGCGACGCGCGTTTCTCGATGCAGCTCGGCGATAACAACCGCATCGCCGCGCTGACCAATATCACCACCGTCGGCGATTTCCGCCGGCGCGACATGGCCTACGGCGGGCAGGGCGCGCCGTTGGTGCCAGCGTTTCATCAGGCGCTGCTGGGGCATCCCGTCGAGAGGCGCATGGTGCTGAACGTCGGCGGCATCGCCAACCTTTCTCTGCTGTTGCCCGGTACGCCGGTGCGCGGTTTCGATACCGGGCCGGGCAACATGCTGATGGACGCCTGGGTGTGGCGCCACCGTGCGCAGCCTTACGATCAGGACGGCGGCTGGGCCATGCAGGGGCGGGTTTGTTTACCGCTGTTGCAGCAGATGCTGGCGGATCCTTACTTTGCGCTGCCGGCGCCGAAAAGCACCGGCCGCGAGTATTTCAATATCGCCTGGCTGGAGCGGCAGCTGGCCGGATTGCCGGCGATGGCGCCGGTCGACGTGCAGGCCACGCTCACGGAACTGACCGCCGTCAGCATCAGCGAACAGGTGCTGCTGGCCGGCGGGTGCGAGCGCCTGCTGGTGTGCGGCGGCGGGGCGCGCAACGTGCTGCTGATGGCGCGCCTGTCTGCGCTGCTGCCGGGGACGGAGGTCGGGCTGACCGACGATTTCGGCGTCAGCGGCGACGACATGGAGGCGCTGGCCTTCGCCTGGCTGGCGTTTCGCACGCTGTCCGGCCAGGCCGGCAACCTGCCTTCGGTGACCGGCGCCAGCCGTGAAACGGTGTTGGGTGGGATTTATCCGGTTTTGCCATTGGGGGGCCGTTAGCTCTGTTAGGATAGCCTGTGAAGGATTTTTCTAAGGAGCAACAGCATGAAAAAAGTCATTTTCGTCGCCGGCGCGCTGGCGCTGTCCGGCTGCAGCTACATCCTGCCGCAAAGCAGCCAGACGATGCACTACCAGTGCGGCACTACGCCGCTGACGGTGGCGCTCGACGGCAAGGCGAGCGAAGTCAGCCTGCTGATGGATGGCGAACAGCTGCATCTCAAGCAGGTGCTGGCGCTGACCGGTGCCAAATACAGCGACGGCAAATACACTTTTTGGTCGAAAGACCGTAACGCCTATCTTGAGCGCAACGGCAAGGTAGTCATGAGCGACTGCGTGTTGACGGAGTGACGGTCGGCGGCGGCGTCGGAGCGATTGAGTTCCTGGCGCCGCAGGCGCAGAATGTAACGACGGATTTTTCAGTTGGTCGATAACCCAGATGATTGAAAAGAATGAGTTTGATGTTGCGGACCTGCGCCGTGAATACACCCGAGGCGGCCTGCGCCGCAACGATCTGACTGCCAACCCACTCGAGCTGTTCGAGCGTTGGTTGAAACAGGCTTGCGACGCGCGCCTGGCCGATCCTACCGCCATGTGCGTCGCGACCGTCGACGAACACGGCCAGCCTTATCAACGCATCGTGCTGCTCAAGCATTTCGATGAGCAGGGGCTGGTGTTCTACACCAACCTCGGCAGCCGTAAGGCGCAGCAGCTGGCGCACAACCCGCATATCAGCCTGCTGTTCCCCTGGCACATGCTCGATCGTCAGGTGATTTTCCTCGGCCAGGTGGAGCGTCTGTCGACCCTCGACGTGCTGAAGTATTTCAACAGTCGCCCGAAAGACAGCCAGATCGGCGCCTGGGTATCGCAGCAATCTTCGCGCATTTCCGCGCGCGGCGTGCTGGAAAGCAAATTCCTCGAGCTGAAGCAGAAGTTCCAGCAGGGCGAGGTGCCGTTGCCGAGTTTCTGGGGCGGATTCCGCGTGAAATTCGACTCCGTCGAGTTCTGGCAGGGCGGCGCCCATCGCCTGCATGACCGTTTCCTGTATCAGCGGGACGGGAATGACTGGAAAATTGACCGACTGGCACCCTGAAGACGGAAAATCCCCTCTAAGCGCTGGTGCTGACGCCGCCGGCGCTTTATTCTATGCGCTACCCTGAATTTTTTATTTCGCCACTGGGCGAAAGGCCGTGTACCGGCAAAGGTGCATTCGTTTATACATGGAGTCATTGATGGCAAGCAGCAACTTGATTAAACAACTGCAAGAGCGGGGCCTCGTTGCCCAGGTTACGGATGAGGAAGCGTTAGCGGAGCGACTGGCGCAAGGGCCAATTGCACTGTATTGCGGTTTCGATCCGACCGCTGACAGCTTGCATTTGGGCCATCTGGTTCCTCTGTTGTGCCTGAAGCGCTTCCAGCTGGCCGGCCACAAGCCGGTGGCGCTGGTGGGCGGCGCCACCGGCCTCATCGGCGATCCGAGCTTCAAAGCGGCGGAGCGCAAGCTGAACACCACCGATACGGTGAACGAGTGGGTCGAGAAGATCCGCAAGCAGGTTTCTCCGTTCCTCGATTTCGACTGCGGCAGCAACAGCGCCATCGCGGCCAACAACTACGACTGGTTCGGCGGCATGAACGTGCTGACCTTCCTGCGTGACATCGGCAAGCACTTCTCCGTCAACCAGATGATCAATAAGGAAGCGGTTAAGCAGCGCCTGAATCGCGACGACTCCGGCATCTCCTTCACCGAGTTTTCCTATAACCTGCTGCAGGGCTTCGATTTCTCCGAGCTGTACAACCGCCACCAGGTGGAGCTGCAGATCGGCGGTTCCGATCAGTGGGGCAACATCACCTCGGGTATCGATCTGACGCGTCGCCAGCACCAGAAGCAGGTGTTCGGTCTGACCGTGCCGTTGATCACCAAAGCAGACGGCACCAAGTTCGGTAAAACCGAAGGCGGCGCGGTCTGGCTGGCGCCGGAAAAAACCAGCCCGTACAAGTTCTACCAGTTCTGGATCAACACCGCCGATGCCGACGTCTACCGCTTCCTGAAGTTCTTCACCTTCATGAGCCTGGAAGACATCAATGCGCTGGAAGAAGAAGACAAGAACAGCGGCAAGGCGCCACGCGCCCAGTACATGCTGGCGGAAGAAGTGACCGGCATGGTGCACGGTGCGGAAGGCCTGGCGGCCGCGAAGCGCATCACCCAGAGCCTGTTCTCCGGCGCGCTGCACGACATGACCGAAGCGGACTTCGCCCAGCTGGCGCAGGACGGCATGCCGACCATCAAACTGGATGGCGACGCCGATCTGCAGCAGGCGTTGGTGAATGCCGAACTGGTGCCGTCACGCGGCCAGGCGCGCACCATGATCGGTTCCAACGCGGTGACCATCAACGGCGAGAAACAGTCCGATGCCGAATACCGCTTCAGCGATTCAGACCGTCTGTTCGGCCGCTACACGCTGCTGCGTCGCGGCAAGAAACACTACTGCCTGGTGGATTGGCAGTAACGAATAATGACGGTAAGGGGCCCTGGCGGCCCCTTTATTTTTGGGCAGCCGCCCGGCTGCCGTATTCCGAACGAGTTCTGTCGATGAAAAACATTCTTTCTATCCAGTCGCACGTGGTGTTTGGTCACGCCGGCAACAGTGCGGCGGAGTTCCCGATGCGCCGCATGGGCGTCAACGTCTGGCCGCTAAACACGGTGCAGTTCTCCAACCATACGCAATACGGTCAGTGGACCGGCTGCGTCATGCCGGCCAGCCACCTGACAGAGATCGCGCAGGGCATTGCCAATATCGATCAGCTGAAGTGCTGTGATGCGGTGTTGAGTGGCTATATCGGTTCGCCGGAGCAGGGTGACCATATTCTGGAGATCGTGCGTCAAGTTAAGCAGGCGAACCCGAATGCCTGGTATTTCTGCGATCCGGTGATGGGGCATCCGGAAAAGGGCTGCATCGTGGCGCCGGGCGTGGCCGAGTTTCACTGCCGCCAGGCGCTGCCGTGCAGCGACATGATGGCGCCGAACCTGCTGGAATTGGAGATGCTGAGCCAGATGGCCGTCGCCGACGTGGCCGATGCGGTGCAGGCCGCCCGCGCGCTGATCGCCAAAGGGCCGCGGCTGGTGCTGGTCAAGCACCTGGCCCGCGCCGGCTATCATGCCGACTGTTTCGAAATGCTGCTGGTGACGGCGGACGAGGCCTGGCACATCAGCCGGCCGCTGGTGGACTTCGGCGCGCGTCAGCCGGTCGGCGTCGGCGATTTGACCAGCGGTCTGCTGCTGGTGGATCTGCTGAAGGGCGAGGCGCTGGATAAAGCGCTGGAGCACGTCACCGCCGCCGTGTATGAGGTGATGCTGACCACGCAGGAGATGGGCGAGTACGAACTGCAGGTGGTGGCGGCGCAAGATCGGATCGTGCAGCCGCGCAGCGAGTTCAAAGCGGTCAAACTGTAAGTGGCATTCGGCCCCGGCGACAGCCGCCGGGGCCCGATGTTTACTTCAATCCTTCGGCGTTCAGCGCCGCATCTACCGCCGGGCGCGCCGCAACGCGATCGAACCAGGCCGCTAGATGGGCGTGCTTGCGCACGTCGAACTGCAGGGCAAACGCCCAACGCAACACGGTGAACAGGTAGGCGTCGGCCACGCTGAAACGGCTTCCCAACAGGAAATGCTGCTTCGCCAGCACCGAATCCAGATAGCTGAACTGCTGCTCCAGCTTGGCGCGCGCGATGGTTTTATATTCCTCGGGCGTTTTCGGGTTGAACAGCGGGCTGAATCCTTTGTGCAGCTCGGTGGCGATGTAGTTCAGCCATTCGATCGCGTGGTAGCGCGACAGGGTGCCCGCCGCCGGGATCAGGTTGCGATCCGGCACGCGATCCGCCAGGTATTGCACGATCGCCACGCCCTCGGTCAGCAGGCTGCCGTCATCCAGCTGCAGCGCCGGTACCTGTCCCTTGGGGTTGATGGTGAGGTAATCGGCGCCGCTCTCGGTTTTCTTCTGCGCCAGGTCGACCTTCTCCGCCGTAAAATCCAGCCCTGCCTCACGCAGCACGATATGCGGGGACAGCGAACAGGCGCCGGCTTTATAGAACAGTTTCATCGGAAGCTCCTTGTTGATGACGAATGACGGGCATGCTTAACCTCTCATCGTAGTCCCATAGCGCCAAAATTACAGCGGCTTAGCTAACAAATTTAACCGATGATCGCCTCGGCGGGCTGCAGCTGCGCCAGCGTTGCGGCGATCTGCTGCTGCAGCGCCTGCGGCGCCACCTGCATCGGCGAGCGCAGCTCGTTGGCGATCAGCCCCTGCTGGGCCAGCACCGTCTTGACCGGCGCCGGATTGGGGAAGCTGAACATCTGGTGGATCATCGGCAGCAGCTCATAGAAGTTGCTGCGCGCCGCGGCCAGATCGCCGGCGGCGACCTGCTGCGTCAGCTGAACGAAGCGTTCCGGGTGAACATGGGCCGCGGCGGAAATGGCGCCGGTGCCGCCGAGGCACAGCGTGGTGAGGATCAGATTGTCTTCCCCGGTCATCACATCGATCTCGCCGTCGGCGATCAGTGCCATGGTGGCGTCAGGGTTGCCGCCGCAGTCCTTGATGGCGGCGATGCGCGGGTGGCGTGCGAGCTGGCGCAGCGTGGCCAGCTCCATGGCGATGCCGGTGCGCTGCGGAATGTTGTACAGGATCACCGGCACGGTTGAGGCGTCGGCCAGCTGGGTGAAATAGTCGATCAGGCCGCATTGCGAAGGGCGGATGTAGTAAGGCGCCGGGATCAGCACGCCGGCGATGTCGCGCAGCTGAATAGCCTGCTGCATTTGCAGCGTGGCGACCATGTTATTGCCGGACAGGCCCATCACCACCTGATGGGCGGGCGCCACGTCCAGCACGGCGTCGAGCACCGCCAGCTGTTCTTCTTTGCTCAGCGCGGCAGCTTCACCGGTAGAGCCGCAGACCACCAGACCCTCGATGCCGGCGTCGAGCAGGTGCCGCGCCAGGCGTTTCACCGCCGGCAGATCGACGGCATCGTGATTGAAAGGGGTAACCATCGCCACCCAAATACCCGAAAATGAGGCCATAAAATATTCCTTCTGTGTGACCGACAGAGAAGCCAGATGAGAAAATTGAAGGCGGGGCGTTGCGTGCCATCCAGTCAGCTCATCTGACGGGACAGCTCGCCCCGGTCAAATGAGCGTCTGTTTCTTCGATTTTACCGCCGCCAAACCGCCAATAGGCAACGCGGGCGTCATCAGAATGTCAGCGTTGCGTGGGTAGGCCATGGCGGTCTCGCGAAAAGGGGAAGTGGGGTGATAATGAATAGTCTTCATCAGGCTGTCAATTTACAACAGATTGATAACATTGTTATTCATGATTCGTCGGCGGGAATGAGTTTGGCTAATAAATAAAAATCCCCGCAGCGGCGGGGAGGGGTTGGCCGGCTCAGCGCGGCGGGCGGGACCCGATGGTGGCGGACCAACTGAAGGTGTCGCCGCTTGGCCGGTAGCGGTTGGCCTTGCGTTCTGCGCGCTCCGCTTTGGCGAGCTTCGCTCTGGCGGCCATGATGCGCGCCACCACTTCATCTTTGACCTTGTGCTGTTCGGCGTTGGTCAGCGGCCGCCCATGGCTTTTGCGCGCCTTGTCCAGTTCGGTTTTCACTTCCCGCTGTTCGCTTTCCGTCATCTCTTTCAACGTCAACTTTTTCATCTGTACCGCCCGTTCGGTGAAGTTGACTTACAGTTTAGCGGCGTTATGTGACCGAAAATGTTATGGGCATAACGAAAATGCCCGGTAAGCCGGCATTACACCTCTTCCAGCAGATCGTCGACAAAGCGCCGCATGCGTTCGGTGCGCAGTTCGGCCATGTGCCGCCCGGCGGCGGTCTGGAAGCCGTCTTGCAGTTTGAACAGCTTGGTTTCGAAGTGGTCCAGGCTGAAACGCTTGTCGTCATATTGACGATGTTCGGCCCGCGGATCGGCGGCGTCATACAGCGCGCTGCGCATGCGGCCGCCGATATAAAAGCAGCGCGCCACGCCGATAAGACCGATGGCGTCGAGGCGATCGGCATCCTGCAGGATCTTCGCCTCCAGCGTTTGCGGGGGGATGCCGGCGGAAAAACTGTGCGCTTCGATGGCGTGAGCCACCGCCGCGATATCCGCCGGTGCCCATTCCAGCTGGGTCAGCGTCAACGTGGCTTGCTCCGCCGCCATGCGCGAGGCCAGATGGCGCTGCGGCGAGTTTTTTTCCACCGCGACGGCGTCGTGCAGCAGCACCGCCGCGCAGAGAATGCGCCGGTCGCCACCTTCCAGCTTGCTGATTCGGCGGCAGTTCTTCCAGACCCGGTGCAGGTGCGCGACGTCATGCGAACCGTCGTCCGACTCGAGGGTCAGCGGCAGCAACGTTTGCGCCAGCGCCTGGTAGGGTGAGAAAGGTTGTAACAGCTCTTGCGTCAGCGAGGGTAAAGACACGTTCAGCTCCTGTTGGGGGAAATCGGTCAATCAGCATAGCCGCGCCGGATGCCGGGAGAATGACAGTAAAACGGCTATTGTTTACTAAAGTGCAACCCACTATTGTCATAACTGCGGTTTTTGCAGCGAAACAAGCAACCTAGAATAGCCGCATTCCGCCGTCTCCGCTTGGTGAGAGCCTGTGTCCGCGGGGATGGCCGGAATATCCTCATCAGCCATTGGAGAAGAGACATGCCAACCCCTCTTGAGATAGTGCGCGCAACCTATGAAGGCAGTTCCGAAGAAAACGGCCGTAATCTGCTGGCGGCGCTGGCCCCCGATGCCGAGTGGACCGAAGCCGCCGGTTTCCCCTATGCCGGTACCTATATCGGCCCGGAAAATATCATCAAGAACGTGCATCAGCGTCTGGGCAGCGAATGGCAAGGCTACCGCGCCGATGTCGACCACTTTTACGACGCCGGCGACAATGTGATCGCGCAAGGTTTTTATCACGGCACCTACCGGGCCACCGGCAAATCCTTCAGCGCCTCTTTTGCGCATATTTATACGCTGCGCGCCGGCAAAATCGTGAAGTTCGTGCAGATTGTCGACAGCGCTAAAGTGCTGGAAGCGATGCAGCCTTAATCGCCGCTGCGCTTGCCGAATTTGCGGTCGAACTCGCGCCGGTAACCCCGGGCCTTGTTGCGATCGCGGATCCACAGATAGCCGCACACCAGCGCAACCGCTCCCGAGAAGGTGACGTTGCGCATATCCCGGTCATACCAAAACACCAGCAGCGCATCCAGCGCCGCAATCAGCGCGATCCATTTATACATATGGGATTGACGCCGCGTGGCGGCGTTGAGTCGCTTTAACTGTCTGGCTTCGTCCAACACCGGCTTTGGCTGCATAGCGTTTCGTTATCATCAGGCTGTTCACGCTAAATTAGCAGAATTTCCCTCACCGTCGCAAAGATTAACGCACGGTGCCATGCGGTTTTCACCGCCCCTGGCGCGGCGCAGAAAATTTGTGTGCGGGTGCTTGAATTGTCCATTGGGCGTGGTAGGTTATTTATTCGCTATTTTTGGGTTTTTATTCAATTCTCGCCGTGTCATCAAGCTGCAGCACTGGGCGGTTAACGTGATGGGTTCGATACATGCGGCGGTTAACTTCGGCAGGAGGATGTGATGAACGATAAAACGGCACGCCCGCAGGATGTGGTTCAACAACAGCTTGACGCCTATAACGCCCGCGACATCGACGCCTTCATGGCCTGCTGGGCGGACGACGCGCAGTATTACGAGCATCCCGACACGCTGCTGGCCAGCGGTAAGGCGGCGATCCGCGAACGGCATCTGGTGCGTTTCCAGGAGCCGAGTCTGTACGGCGAACGGATAAAACGCATGGCGGTGGGGAACATGGTGGTCGATCAGGAAGTGGTGACGCGCAACTTCCCGCAGGGGCGCGGCAAAATGGATGTCATCGCCATCTACGAAGTGGAGCAGGGGCAGATTGCCAAAGCCTGGTTCAAGATCGGCCCCTGCGTGCCGGATGAGGGCGCGCTCTAGCCGCGTATTATTGCAACGCCATCACCGCCTCTATCTCTACGCACACCAGCGGTGAGAACAACGCGCTGACCGCCACCAATGAACAGGCCGGCAGCGCGCCATCGAAATAGTCAAACAGCACCGGGCGCACGCCCGCCAGATCGGCAATATCGGTCAGGAACACGCTGATTTTAATCAATGCCTTGAGATTCACGCCTTCACTGGCGGCGATGGTCGCCAGCTGTTCGAGGATCTCCTGCGTCTGTTCCGGCGCGCTCAAGCCTTGCGCGTCGGTGGCGAAGGCCGTCAATCCCGACACGTACAGGCGATCGCCGTGGCGCACCGCATGCACATAGGGGCCGCCCGGCGTAGGCAACTGCGGATAATTCGTGCGTTTTAATGATGTCATGATCAAACCCCGCGCAAGACCGGTTAATAAAATCGACAAACTTGGTTAGGATACTGAGGAAACGGCGGCCAGACGCCGCACACCGATGATATCTGAGAGTATCATCCCTCTTTATTTTATACGTCGTCTCTCACGCGAATGTGACAGTGCGGCGCAGATCGGCCACAAGGACGCATGAGACGATGAACCCGCTTTTTACTCCCTACCTGCAACGCTGGCAACTGGAACAGGACGGCAAGGCCTTCGAAACCCACAGCAGCCTGCTGATGCCGGTGCGTTACCGGGGCGAGGCGGCTATGTTGAAGATCGCCCGCGAGCAGGAAGAGCGCTTCGGCGGCCAGCTGATGTGCTGGTGGCGCGGGGAAGGCGCTGCGCAGGTGCTGGCGTGGCACGACGACGGCATTCTGCTGGAGCGCGCGCAGGGTGAAGGTTCGCTGGCGCAGCTGGTGCGTGACGGCGACGATGAGCAGGCCACGCAGATCCTTTGTCGGGCGATCGCCGCGTTGCATGCGCCGCGTGCCGCGCCGTTGCCCGAGCTGATCCTGCTGCAGGAGTGGTTCAGCTCGCTGTGGCCGGCGGCGCAGGCGCACGGCGGCATGCTGCGTCTCAGCGCCACGACGGCGGCGGAGCTGCTGAGCAGCCCGCGAGAAGAAAGTGTGCTGCACGGCGATATCCACCATGACAACGTGCTGGACTTCGGCGAACGCGGCTGGCTGGCGATCGATCCCAAGCGCTTGTACGGCGAACGGGGCTTCGATTACGCCAATATCTTCTGTAATCCCAACTACGGCATCGCCACCGACCCGGCCATTTTCCAGCGGCGCGTGGAACAGGTCTGCCGCTTGGCCGGGCTGGAGCGCCGGCGCTTGCTGCAATGGATCCTGGCCTGGTCGGGGCTCTCCGCCGCCTGGTTTATGGAAGACGGGCAGGCGGCGGATATCGACTTCCGCGTGGCCGAGCTGGCGGCGCGCGCATTGGATCTCCCGCTGCCGGACGGCGATTCAGGGTTCATCCTGCCAGTAATCGAGCGAGGTTGAAGGGCGCTGCAGGTAGCGTACCTGCTCGCCGTCTGCGCTGCGCGCCATCGCCTGGTATTTGCCGGAATCCGGGTACATCACCAGCTCCGGCTGCTCGCGCGTGCTGACGGACAGGTACTTCAGCGGCGCATCGGAGGTGTTGATGATCTGGTGCGGGTATTCCGGGCCCGGCGGAATGAAGATGACATCCCCGCTGACGATCGGCAGCATTTCTCCGGCCACCCGCAGCGTACCGCTGCCTTCCAGAATGATGAACATTTCCTCCTGAGCGTAGTGAAAATGGTAGGGGCAGGAACGCATGCCCGGCGCCACGCAATCGAAGGAGGCGCCCAGCTTGTCGGCGGCGGTGCCGGTGCCGAGGCGAGCGCCGACGCTGTCATACAGCGGCGGCCGCCGATCGTGTTGCTTATCTACCCGTTCGACATTGCGTATCAAGCGCTGAGCTAACAGCGCGGCTTTCTCAGTCATAGGCTTCCTTGGTGACATTGTCACTTAAAAATTGACGATAGCCAGAGAAAATCCGTCCCAGCCCTTGCTGCCCACGGTTTGCAAGGCGGTGGCGGTCAAACGGGGTTCCTGCGCCATCATCGTGAAGAACTCGCGTACGCCTTGTACACGGGCGTCCGTACTGGCGGCGTCGGTGACTGCGCCATCGCGCACCACGTTGTCACCGATAATCACCGTGCCCGGGCGCGCGAGTTTAAGCGCCCAACGCAGGTAATCGGGGTTGCTGGGTTTGTCGGCGTCGATGAAGATGAGATCAAAGGGGGCCAGGGTGTGCAGCGTCGGCAGGTGAGTCATGGCGGGGCCGACACGCAGCTCAACCAGGCCGTCGAGACCGGCGCGCGTGATATTCCGGCGGGCGATGGCGGCGTGGCTTTCATCCGCTTCCAGCGTGATCAATTTGCCATCCGCCGGTAGCGCGCGCGCCAGCCAGATGGTGCTGTAGCCGCCCAACGTGCCGATTTCCAAAATGCGTTTGGCGTTAACCATGCGGGCGAACAGCTGCAGCAGTTTGCCCTGATTCGGTGCCACATCATGCGCCGGCAGCCCGGCGGCGGCGTTGGTCGCCAGCGCCTGCAACAGGGCATCGTCTTGTTCTACCAGGCTGTCTACGATATAGCGATCGACCTGGGACCATTGTTCCTTTTCTTTCATGTGGGCCTCGTGCGGAAATCGCAGTGTGCCCATCCAGTGAAGGCGTCACCGCCGTGCTTGTCAATGCACGGCGTGCGGTTGGCATTTTATGCTGCCGTTCCTCGCCGCGGCAGCGACAGCAGCAGGTGGGCGATGGCGCCGCCGACAATGCCCCAGAAGGCCGAACCGATGCCGAGCAGCGTGACACCGGAGGCGGTGATGAGGAAGGCGATCAGCGCCGCGTCGCGCTGCTTTTCATCATGCAGGGCGCGTTGCAGGCTGCCGCCGATGGTGCCGAGCAGCGCCAGCCCGGCGATGGTGTGGATCAGGGCGACCGGCAACGCGCTGAACAGCAGGCCGATGGCGCCGCCGAACAGCCCGGCCAGCAGGTAGAAACCGCCGGCGGCCACCGCGCCCATATAGCGCCGCTGCGGATCGGGATGCACGTCCGGCCCCATGCAGATGGCGGCGGTGATCGCGGCGATGCACACCGAGAAGCCGCCGAACGGCGCCAGCAGCAGCGCGGTGAGCGCCGTCCAGGCGATCAGCGGTGACGTAGGCACGCGGTAGCCCGCCGCCTGCAGCGTGGCGATGCCGGGGGCGTTCTGCGAAGCCATGGTCACCACGAAGAAGGGTACGCCGATGCCCAGCAGCGTCGGCCAGCTGAAGTGCGGCGCGATAAATTCCGGCATGGCGAACGCCGGCGCATGCTGCGTCAGCTGGATATTGCCCTGCAGCGCGGCGATCGCCAGCCCGGCCGCCAGCGTTAGCACGATGGCGTAGCGCGGTTGATAACGGCGGCTGAGCAGATAGGCCAGCCCCATGCCGGCGCTCATAGGGAAATTGAGCTGCAGCGAAGCGAAGGCGTCCAGGCCGAAACGCAGCAGGATCCCCGCCAGCATCGCGGCGGAAATCGCCTGCGGAATGTAGTCCATCAGGCGGGCGAACAGCCCGGTGACGCCGCACAGCAGGATCAGACCGGAAGCGAAGATAAACACGCCGATCGCCTCGTTGATCGGCGTGCCGGGCAGGCTGGTGACCAGCAGTGCCGCACCGGGCGTCGACCAGGCGGTGAGGATCGGGGTACGGTAGTAAAGCGAGAGTCCGAGCGAGGTGATGCCCATCGCGATCCCCAGCGTGCTCAGCCAGCCGCCGATCTGCGCCGGCGTGGCGCCTGCAGCGGCGGCGGCCTGAAAAATGATCGCGGCGGAGCTGGTGTAACCCACCAGAACGGCGACAAAGCCGGCCATGACGGCGGGCAGGGTCAGATGGCGCAGGGAGAGGGCTGGGCGCATGAGTGGCTCCAATCGGTGGTTGTGCGTTATAACGCACGTTGAGAAATCAGCATAGCACCGTGCGCTATAGCGCACAAGCGGGTATAATCGGGCTCGACACGCAGAGGAGAACTGGATGCAGGAACTTGCCGGCCATTTGGCACACACCCTTCGCACGCTGCGCGCGCAGCGCGGCTGGAGCCTGACGCAGGCGGCGGAATACACCGGCGTCAGCAAGGCGATGCTCGGGCAGATTGAACGCGGCGAGTCCAGCCCGACGGTGGCGACGCTGTGGAAGATCGCCACCGGTTTCAACGTGGCGTTTTCCGCCTTCCTTGAGGCCTCGCCCGCGCAGCAGCAGGCGACGCTGCATCGCTACGGCGAGCTGCCGGTGTACGATCAGGACAACGCCGATATGCGCGTGGTGCCGCTGTTTCCCTACGATCGCCAGCTGGGTTTCGATATGTTCGTCATCGATCTTGCACCGGGCGCGCTCAGCGAGTCGTCGCCCCATGAGCCGGGCGTGATCGAGCATGTCATCGTGATCAGCGGCCGGTTGGAGTTGGCGATAGACGGCGAATGGCACAGCCTGGCCGCCGGCGAGGCGATGCGCTTTCAGGCCGATCGGCCGCACGCTTACCGCAACGCCAGTTCACAAACGGTGCGTATTCACGATCTGATCCACTATCCTCAATCCTGACTCAACGCGGCGGCCGTGGGCTTTGACTCCGCGCCGCCAAACGCCTACCTTGTTGAAAATGACTCTTATTTCACAGGCTGTCGCCCACGACGGGGCGGCGTTGCAGCCGACTCAAAAGGAGCTTGATTTTGCCGGTCACCAATCGACGTCAGTTCATTAAACTCAGTGCGCAAACCGCAGGAGCCGTATTCGCGATGACTTCATTACCCAACAGTATCCGCCTGGCGATGGCAGCGGAAGGCGGCGCGGCCGCCGGCGATGAATTCCTGTGGCTGGAAGAGCTGCAGGGTAAAAAAGCGCTGCAATGGGTGCAGCAGGAAAATCAGCGCACCGTGGCGCGTTTCGGCCAGGGCGAAGACTTTCAGCGCATTGAACGCGAGGTGTTGGATATCCTCAATAAAGACACCCAAATCCCGTGGGTGAGCAAGCGCGGCGAGTACTATTACAACTTCTGGCAGGATCAGGCCAACCCGCGCGGCCTGCTGCGGCGCACCACGCTGGACGAGTACCGCAAGGCCAAACCGGCCTGGGAGACGGTGCTGGATATCGATGCGTTGGGCAAGGCGGAAGGCAAGGATTGGGTCTATCAGGGCTCGCAACCGCTGGCGCCGGAATACCGCTATTGCCTGATGCAGCTGTCGCCGGACGGCGGTGATGCCACCGAAATCCGCGAATTCGATCTGGTGGCCAAACGCTTCGTCAAGGACGGCTTCAACGTGCCGGTGGCGAAAAGCCGGGTCTCCTGGGTCGATCGGGACACGCTGTTCATCGCCACCGATTTCGGCCCCGGATCGATGACCCAGTCCGGTTACGCGCGCATCGCCAAACGCTGGCGGCGCGGCACGCCGCTGAGCGCCGCCGAAACGCTGTACGAAGCGCAGCCCGAGGACATGGCGGTCTTCGCCTATCACGATCGCACGCCGGGCTTTGAGCGCGATTTCGTCGGCCGCAGCCTGGATTTCTATCGCCGCGACTATTTCCTGCTGATGCAGGACGGCCGGCAGAAAAAAATCGATATCCCGGCCGACGCCGAGCTGGACACGCATCGGGAATGGCTGCTGATCAAACCGAGCAGCGACTGGGAGGTGGGCGGCAAGCGTTATCCGTCCGGCGCGCTGCTGGCGGCCAACTTCGATGACTATCTGGCGGGCAAGCGCGAGCTGCAGCTGTTGTTTACCCCGACGGCGGAGCAGGCGCTGAGCGGCTACAGCGGCACCCGCGATCATCTGATCCTCAGCATCATGGATAACGTGGTCAACCGTCTGGAAGTGCTGACGCCGCAGGGCGGCAGCTGGCAACGTCGCCCGCTGGGCAACCCCGGCGCCATCAGCACCCTTTCCGCCGGCGGCATCGACGAAGAGAGCAACGCCTATTTCTTGACCGTCAGCGGGTTCCTGCAGCCGACCTCGCTGTACATGGGCAATCTCGACGGCGGTGAGGCGACGCTGCTGAAACAGGCGCCGCAGGATTTTGACGCGTCAGGCTACCAGGTGAGCCAGCATTTTGCGCGTTCCAAGGACGGTACCCGCGTGCCGTATTTCCAGATTGCCGCCAAAGATCTCAAACCGGACGGCAGCACGCCGACGCTGCTGTATGGCTACGGGGGGTTTGAAGTGCCGCTGCTGCCGGGCTATCTCGGCGGCAAGGCGCCGGCCTGGTTGGAGCGCGGCGGGGTGTACGTGGTGGCCAATATCCGCGGCGGCGGCGAATACGGCCCGGCCTGGCACCAGGCGGCGCTCAAGCAGAACCGCCATCGCGCCTACGAGGATTTTGCCGCCGTGGCCGAAGATCTCATCGCACGCAAGGTGACCTCGGCGCCGCATCTGGGGGCGCGCGGCGGCAGCAACGGCGGCCTGTTGGTGGGCAATATGCTGACGCTGTATCCGCAGCTGTTCGGCTGCATCGTCTGCGAAGTGCCGCTGCTGGACATGCAGCGTTATACCCAGCTTTCCGCCGGCGCGTCGTGGATCGCCGAATACGGTGACCCGAGCAAGCCGGAGGAGTGGGCCTACATCAAGACCTTCTCGCCGTACCACAATATTCAGGCGCAGACGGCCTATCCGCCGGTGCTGTTCTATACCGCGACCAGCGACGATCGGGTCAACCCGGCCCACGCCCGCAAAATGGCTGCGCGCATGCAGGCGATGGGGTATCAGCAGGCCTATTTCTATGAAAATACCGAAGGCGGGCACAGCGCCGCCGCCGACAAGCAACAGGCGGCGTTCCACAGCGCGCTGGTAAGCGAATTCATGTGGGCCAACCTGAGCGGCAAGCCCAAGTCAGCGTAAGCCTTTTTCTTGCAGGCATAAAAAAACACCGGGGCGTTAACCCCGGTGTTTTTATTTACGTTCAATCTGCCGGCGATCAGCGAGCCGCGGTGGCTTCCTGCGCTTTCTGATTGGCGTCTTCGGTGGTGTCCAGCGTCATGCGGTACAGCTTCGGCGCGGTCAGCATCATCAGGATAGCGATGACGGCGGTGACGATGCCGATCTGCATAAACACATGGCTGTAGATGGCCAGCGAAGCGTGCGCGTCGTTGATGTCGCTCGGGACGGCGGTCAGACCGGCAACCTTACCGGCGATCAGCGCGGCGGCGGCGGTGGTCAGGAACCAGGAGCCCATGATGAAGCCCATCAGACGCTGCGGCACCAGCTGTGCCACCATCGCCAGACCCAGGCCGGAAATCATCAGCTCGCCGATGCTCTGCAGCGCGTAGCTCAGGATCAGCCAGTTGACCGACACGATGCCCTGTTCGTTGGCGAAGCTGGCGCCCCATGGCAGCACCAGGAAGGCGCAGGAACACAGGATCATGCCGAAAGCGAACTTGTGCGGCATCGGCAGGCGATCGCCCATTTTGTTATACAGCGCGGCCAGAATCGGGCTGGCGAGCATGATCCAGAACGGGTTCAGCGCCTGATACTGCTCCGGCTCGAAGGCAACGCCGAAGATGCTGTGTTCCACGTTATGGATGGCGAAGAAGTTCAGCGAGGTTGGCATCTGGCTGTACAGCACGAAGAACACCACCGCTTCCAGCATCAGCAGGAAGGCGACGATCATCTTGCGGCGTGCGGCGCCGTGCAGGGCGAAGGTTTCCTTGGCGAACACCAATACGATGCCGGCGGAAACCAGGGCCAGCGCCCAGCGCGCGATCACCTGGTTGTGCAGCAGCCAGCTGGACACGGCGATCAGCGCCACGATGCCGACCAGCACCATCAGCAGTTTCGGCAGATGCAGCGGCTTGAAGTCAGGCTTGGAACCGTTTTCCTTCACCCACTTGTGGCACATCATAAAGTTGACCAGGGTGATCAGCATGCCGACCACGCTCAGGGAGAACGCCACGCTCCAGCCGTATTTTGCCGCCAGCCACGGAGTCGCCAGCATGGAGAAGAAGGAACCGATGTTCACCGACATGTAGTACATGGTGAAGGCGCCGTCGATACGCGGATCGTCTTTCTCATAGCAGGTGGACAGCAGGGAGGACGGGTTGGCCTTGAACAGGCCGCTGCCCACGGCGATGGTCGCCATACCCATGTAGACCCAGAAGATGTCGTGGCCGGAGTAGGCCACCATGGCGTAACCGGCGGCCAGCACCAGCGCGCCGAGCACGATCACGCGTTTGGCGCCCAGCACCTTGTCGCCCAGCCAGCCGCCGATGGCGACGAAGCCGTATACCAAGGCGCTGAAGGAAGAGAACAGGGTGATGGAGTCGGCTTCGCTCATGCCGAGCATCTTGACCAGATAAACCGCCATGATGCCTTGCAGGCCGTAATAGCCGAAACGCTCCCACAGTTCGATCGAGAAGATCAGATAGAACGCTTTCGGTTGTTTGAACGCGTTAAGGCTAACGCTCTCCGGGTGTTGGTTGTTTGCTGTTGACACTGGTACCTCTGTTTTTTCGCAGCCCGTCTTTGGAGGACGGGAAAGTACAAAAGTTGATGCGGAACGGCATCCTTTTGCGTTGTTATAGGATGGGGACGGCGGTTAATGTTCACTATCTTTGTCAACGTGGCAAGCAGTTTGTCATATTCGGTTACATTTAACGCCCGCAGGATTATGCCGCGATGTTGCAAATGTTATGCAGTATTAACTTTCGGGTTTTAATGGTTTGCCGATTTTTTGTTTTGATTAAAAGCTATACGGATTTTAAACAGGGATATATTCTGCTGAATTGCTATTTTTTAGCGCATCAGTGTATGTACGGTTATTAATCCGTTGGAATGTTGTGTATATGGCGCGGTTTGTAAAATTATAGAAATTTAGGAAAACGGGACTGGCATTTGTGAACGTCTTGTGATCCCGAAAGCGTGACGTTCACCGCAATTTTCGACTAATTTTTCGCTTGAAAATAACACGGCACTGAGTTTTTCACTGAAAACCGCGATAACGCCGGGGTTACTGCTGCGCGATATCACATTTCCGATAAAAAAGAGGCGTTGGCGGGGGAAAGGACGCGGTGGGGTACGGTTTGTCGCACCCCACAAACTCAGGATTCCGGATAAACTTTTTCTTTATACTCGCACAGGTCTTCGATAATGCAGGAGCCGCAGCGCGGTTTGCGCGCGATGCAGGTATAGCGGCCGTGCAGGATCAGCCAGTGGTGGCAATCGACCTTGAATTCGGCGGGCACCACCTTCAACAGCTTCTCTTCCACCTGATCGACGTTCTTGCCCGGCGCGAAGTGGGTGCGATTGCACACCCGGAAGATATGGGTGTCGACGGCGATGGTCGCCCAGCCGAAGGCGGTGTTGAGCACCACGTTGGCGGTCTTGCGGCCGACGCCGGGCAACGCTTCCAGCGCGGCACGGTCTTCCGGCACTTCGCCACCGTGCAGCTCCAGCAGCATGCGGCAGGTTTTGATCACGTTTTCGGCCTTGCTGTTGAACAGGCCGATGGTCTTGATGTACTCCTTGACGCCATCAACCCCCAGCGCCAGCATGGCGGCGGGAGTGTTGGCGACCGGATAAAGCTTGGCGGTCGCCTTGTTGACGCTCACGTCGGTGGCTTGTGCAGACAGCAGCACCGCAATCAGCAGTTCAAACGGCGTGGTATACACCAGCTCGGTGGTCGGGTGCGGATTGTTGTCGCGCAGCCGGGTCAGAATTTCGAGTCGCTTCTGCTTGTTCATCAGGCCTTCTCAGCACGTCCTTGTTCCAGCAGCGGTTCCACCGCCACGGCGCGGGCTTTGCGCGCCTTCATTTTTTCGTCGATCAGATATTTGACCGCCAGCAGCAGCCCCAGGCCGATAAAGGCGCCCGGCGGCAGCATCGCCAGCAGGAAGGGGCTGTCGAAATGCACCACTTCGATGCGCAGCGACTTGGCCCAGCCGCCCAGCAGCTGATCGGCGCCGTCGAACAGTGTGCCGTTACCCAACAGTTCGCGCATCGAGCCCAGCGTCACCATCACGCCGGTAGCGCCGAGGCCGATGGCCATGCCGTCCAGCGCCGAGAGGCCGACCGGCTTCTTGGCGGCCACCGCTTCGGCGCGGCCCACCACGATGCAGTTGGTTACGATCAACGGAATAAAGATGCCGAGCGACTGATACAGGCCGAAGGCATAGGCGTTGATCAGCATCTGCACGATGCTCACCACGGCGGCGATGATCATCACGTAGATAGGAATGCGCACCTCGCTCGGCACCCAGCGGCGCACCGCGGAGATGGAGGCGTTGGTCAGCGTCAGCACCAGCGTGGTGGCCAGCCCCAGGCCGAGCGCATTGGTGACGGTGGAGGTCACCGCCAGCAGCGGACACATGCCCAGCAGCTGCACCAAGGCGGAGTTGTTTTTCCACAGCCCCTGGACGATCAATTCTTTGGCTTCACTCATTCGCTGGCTCCACACGCAGGTAAGCTTTCAAGTTTAGGCGGCAGCGTTTCCATATACAACGCCGTGCGGCGTACCGCATTGACCACCGCTCGCGGGGTGATGGTGGCGCCGGTGAACTGGTCGAACATGCCGCCGTCTTTCTTCACCGCCCAGCGCTTATCGTCCGGGCCTTCGATTTTCTTGCCGCTGAAGAAGGAAATCCAGTCGGAAATGCGCAGTTCGATTTTGTCCCCCAGCCCCGGGGTTTCGTGGTGCTCAATGACTCGGGTGCCGAGCACCGTGCCGTTGAAATCGGCGCCGACCAGCAGCTTGATGGCGCCGGAGTAGCCGTCCGGCGCGGTGGTTTCCAGCGCGGCGGCGGTCGGCTGCCCGTTTTTGCGCGCCAGGTACAAGCGGTGCGGCGCGCCGTCGCCCAGCGCCGGGTCGCTGACCAGGAAGCATTCGTTCTGCATGACGTTGTCGTAGTTTTCCGGCGGCACCACCTGATCGAGCAGCGCTTTTTGTTGCAGCGCCGCCTGATGGGCGATGGTGGTTTTCGTCAGGGCGTAGACCACGGCGGTCAGGCCGGTGGTGACCGCCGCGAACACCGCCAGCGTGGTGCCGTGCTTTCTCATGGAATTCAGCATGGCGGCTCCTTAGCGATGGCCGTACACGCGCGGCTGCGTGTAGTGGTCGATTAACGGGACGGTGATGTTGGCGAGCAGCACGGCGAAGGCTACGCCGTCAGGGTAGCCGCCATAGACGCGGATCAGCCACACCAGCACGCCGATCAGCGCGCCGTAGATCAAACGGCCCTTCGGCGTAGTAGAGGCGCTGACCGGATCGGTGGCGATAAAGAACGCGCCCAGCATGCTGGCGCCGGAGAACAGGTGGATCAGCGGCGAAGCCTGATGCGCCGGATCGATCCACCAGGCCAGGCCGGAACAGAAGGCGATGGCGGCCAACATGCTGAAAGGGATCTGCCAATGGATCAGGCGGCGCGCCAGCATAAACAGGCCGCCGGCCAAGAAGCCGAGGTTGACCCACTGCCAGCCGATGCCGGCCAGGGCGCCGCCAAACAGCGGCTGCTGCAGCACCTGTTCCACGCTGTGGCCGCTGCGCAGGCCGGTTTTGAAGCCGTCGAGCGGCGTGGCCTGGCTGATGCCGTCCACGCCCATCTGCAGTTCGTGCAGCGTCGCGCCTTGCGAGGTATGGCCGCTGAAAATGGCCAGCAGCGTGTCGTGGAGCGAGAGTGCGGTGGCGCGCAGCTCATCCGGCGGCAGCCAGCTGGTCATCTGTACCGGGAAGGAGATCAGCAACACCACGTAACCGACCATTGCCGGGTTGAACGGGTTCTGCCCGAGGCCGCCGTACAGCTGCTTGGCGATGATGATGGCGAAGAAAGTACCGATGACGATCATCCACCAGGGGGCCAGCGGCGGCAGGCTGATACCGAGCAGCAGCGCGGTGAGCAGGGCGGAGTTATCCGCCAGCCGGCTGCGCACCGGCAGCTTGCGCAGCTTGAGGATCGCGCCTTCCGCCGCCAGCGCGACGATCGCCGCCAGCGCCACCTGAATCAATACGCCGTAGCCGAAGAACCAAATCTGTGCCGCGATGCCGGGAATGCACGCCAACATGACCCACAGCATGATGCGGCTGGTGCTTTGCTGGTTGTGGGTGAAAGGCGAGCTGGCGATGTGTAAGCCTTTGGCGGCTGTGGGTGATACCGGCCTGAACTTCATAGAGTAACGATACCTTCTGCGCCGCGCCTGCGGCAGTTTCGATGCGCCGTTCTGAAGGCGCGGCAAAAATGATAGCCGAGCATTCTACCTGATTCGATGCGAGGGTAATACGCCTTAATAATAGGGGTATTCAGCTTTTCGCATTCGCGGCGATCGGGGCAATGCAATTTGATTTTTTTTTGGCCGGAAAATGGGCTAACGTGAGGAATTGTCAGTGGAACTTGTGCCGCTAGCGACCGCAAAAAACCGGGTAACCGTATGAATGAGATATGATTTTTCTCCAAGTTTTCGCACAAAATAACAACTTTCACATAATCTGTGTAGGTTACTATCGCGACATTATTGAGTTAGTGAATCCATAATAATGACAAATGAAGACATTTTTTTTATTGAAGAGCTAATTGAGTGGGTGGAGATACATCTGGAGAAACGGCCAAACCTGGATGAAGTCGCGCGTATTTCGGGCTATTCCAAGTGGCATCTGCAGCGTAAATTCAAGCGTATTACCGGCATTCAACTCGCCACCTATATCCGTTCGCGCATCCTGACGCGCGCCGCGGTGGCGCTGCGCATCACCCGTCGCTCGATCATCGACATTTCCGATGAGCTGGGCTTCGACTCGCAGCAGACCTTTACCCGCATGTTCAAGCAGCGCTTCAACATCACCCCCAATCGCTACCGCGCGATGGAGCACTGGGACGTGAAAAACCTGATGCCGCGCTTTAACTTCGAAGCCAGCTACGGCGCCGGTTATTATCCGGAGGTGAAGCGCCTGACGCTGCCCGAGATGCAGCTGGTCGGCTTCACGCGCCGGCTGGATTTCGCCTCCGAGCAGGAGCTGGAGTACTCTTCCTGCATGGCGATGAAGGACGAGATTTTCAACGACTTCTTCAAGGGGCTGCACGTCGACTGCCGGCGGATTTACAGCATCTATTCCCCCCAGGCCGGGGAAGGCGACGAGCTGTCATCCACGCTGGTGATGGCGGTCGATCCTGAACACAAAAAGGATATTCTTTCCAACCATCAGATAGACACCTTCCATTTGCCGAGCCGCGAGTTTATCTCCATCAACCATAAGGGCACGGCGAAAGAGTGTCTGCAGTTTTTCGGTTACCTGATGTCGCATGTGATGCCAGGGCTGAAGGATGAGGTGCGCGGCAGTATGGAAATGGAGATCATTCAAACCAAAGAGTGGAATCCGGAATCTAAACTGCGTCAGATTGAGGTGGATTACACCTACCTGATCTCTATCGATTAAACGGCACCCGGCGTAGGCCCGGCACCGCTATCGATCATTTTTCTTCCGTTGCGGCCGCCAGCGATTCTCTGGCGGCTTTCTTCGCTTTGGCGCGGGCGATAGCCGCTGCCACCGCCGCCTTGCGCGGATCTTCCTCGGCGGTCGCCGGTGCCGTTTCCGCCGGTGCAGGGGCGTCCGCCTGCTGCGCCGCTTTCTTGGC
>NZ_FXUD01000004.1:387529-496522 GCF_900182895.1 Serratia sp. CC22-02
GCCGCTTTCTTGGCCTTTACACGCGCCAGAGCGGCAGCGACCGCGGCCTTGCGCGGGTCTTCCTCGGCGGTTGCTGGCGTCGTTTCCGCTGGAGCAGGAGCGTCCGCCTGCTGCTCTGCTTTTTTGGCTTTGACGCGCGCCAGGGCGGCAGCGACCGCCGCCTTACGCGGATCGTCCTCTGTTACGGCAGGAGCATTGCCATCTGCGGCCGGCGCTTCTTTGCGTGCTTTCACACGGGCCAGCGCTGCGGCCACGGCGGCTTTGCGCGCGTCGTCGCCGGAAACGGCCGGTGAGGCTTGCTCTGCTTCGGCATCCAACTGGGCTCGGCGTTCGCGCGCCTGCGCTTTACGCGCTTCGCGGGCGGCGATCATCTCGCTGTTATCCGGCTGCTGGCCGTCGACCGGCGTGACCGCCGCTTCGGCATTTTTGCTGCGTACGCGCGCCAACGCGGCCTGCACCGCGCCCTGATCGTCGTCGGTCAGTTTGACGGCGGCTTTTTTGTGCCGCTCTTCGCGCGCCAGCTTCTCGCGCTCCAGACGGGCCAGTTTGGCTTCGTAACGCGCCTTGGCCTCGGCGGTGCGCGCTGCCTCCAGATCGATAGCCTTGATCTCGGCCTTTTCCTGACGGTAGTACTGCACCAGCGGGATGTTGCTGGGGCAGACGAACGCGCAGGCGCCGCATTCGATGCAGTCGAACAGGTTATGGTTGCGCGCCTTGTCGTGTTCTTGTCCGCGGCTGAACCAGTACAGCTGCTGCGGCAGCAGCCCAGCAGGGCAAGCGTCTACGCACAGGCCGCAGCGGATGCAGGACTGCTCCGGCTCCTGCGGCGTCATTTCATCGACCGTCGGCGCCAGAATGCAGTTGCTGATCTTGACGATCGGTACATTCAGCGCGGGCAGGGTGAAGCCCATCAGCGGGCCGCCCATGACTACCATCTGCTGCGCCTGCGGGCGGAAACCGGCGAAGTCGAGCAGGTGCTGCACCGGCGTGCCGATGCGCGCCCACAGGTTGCCCGGGCGCTCGATAGCCTCGCCGGTCAGGGTCACCACGCGCTCAATCAGCGGTTCGCCGTCGACGATTGCTCGTTTGATGGCGAAGGCGGTGCCGACGTTCTGCATCAGCACGCCGATGGCGGAGGAGTGCTTGCCGTGCGGCACTTCCTTGCCGGTCAGGATCTTGGTCAACTGCTTGGCGCCGCCGGACGGGTATTTGGTGGGGATAACGCGCAGCCCAATGCCGGACTGGCCGCGCAGCGCCTGCTTCAGCGCCGCGATCGCCTCCGGTTTATTGTCTTCGATGCCGATCAGCGTGACCTTGGGCTGCAGAATGTGTTGCAGGATCTGCGTGCCTTCGATGATCTGGTCGGCATGTTCCTGCATCAGGCGGTCGTCGGCGGTAATGTAAGGCTCGCACTCGGCGGCGTTGAGGATCAGCGTTTCCACGCCGCTCATGCCGCCCTGCAGTTTGCTGGCGGTCGGGAAACCGGCGCCGCCCAGACCGGCGATGCCGGCCTGATGAATACGTTGAATCAGCTCTGCGGCGGGCGCCTGGCGGTAGTCCGCCACCGGATCGCGCTCGCACCAGCGGTCTTCCCCGTCCGCCTCGATAATCACGCACAGTTCCGTCAGCCCGGAAGGGTGAGCGGTGATGTGCGGCGTGATGGCGCTGACGGTGCCCGAGGTTGGGGCGTGTACCGGCACGGTGCGGCCACGGCCGACGGTCAGCGGCTGGCCTTTCAACACCCGATCGCCGGCGTTGACGCACAGCTCGCCTTCCGGCCCCAGATGCTGCTGCAGCGGAATGATAAAGGTCTTGGGCAGGGGAGCGACACGCAGCGGCGCACCGCTGGACTGCGTTTTCATTTCCGGTGGATGGATCCCGCCGTCGAAATCCCAGATCCGGTCTTTTTTAAAGGCGGCGAACAGATTAAGCATGTTGCTCCACGTGGATCACTTGCACCGGGATCGTCTTCATGTCCCACTTCCAGTTGGCAGTGGTGGTGGCGACCGGTCTCATTTCAATACAGTCGGTAGGGCAAGGGGCGACGCACAGATCGCAGCCGGTGCAGAGGTCGGTGATGACGGTGTGCATGGCGCGGGTGGCGCCGACGATGGCGTCCACCGGGCAGGCCTGAATGCACTTGGTGCAGCCGATACAGTTGGCCTCGTCGATATAGGCCACTTTACGCTCCGGCTCGGCGGCGGCTTCGCTGCCCAGCGGCTGCGGCTCGACGTTGAGCAGCTCCGCCAGCTTCAGCATCACCTGTTCGCCACCCGGCGCGCATTTGTTGATCATCTCGCCGTTGGCCACCGCCTCGGCGTAGGGGCGGCAACCGGGGTAGCCGCACTGGCCGCACTGGCTCTGCGGCAGGATCGCGTCGACCTGCTCGGCGACCGGATCCTCTTCCACCTCAAAACGGCGCGCGGCATAGCCCAGCACCAGTCCGAACAGCAGCCCGAGCGCGCTTAAAGCCGCGATAGCTATCCACAACGCAGTCATTAGAATTTCACCAGCCCGGTAAAGCCCATAAAGGCCAGCGACATCAGCCCGGCGGTGATCAGCGCGATCGAGGAGCCGCGGAACGGCGCCGGCACGTCGGCGACCGCCAGGCGTTCGCGAATGGCGGCGAACAGCACCATGACCAGCGAGAAGCCGGCGGCGGCGCTAAAGCCGTAAACGGCGGACTGCAGGAAGTTGTAGCCGAGGTTGACGTTAAGCAACGCTACGCCCAGCACCGCGCAGTTGGTGGTGATCAACGGCAGGAAGATGCCCAGCAGGCGGTAGAGCGCCGGGCTGGTTTTGCGCACCACCATCTCGGTGAACTGCACGACGACGGCGATCACCAGAATGAAGGAGAGCGTGCGCAGATACACCAGATCCAGCGGAACCAGAATAAAGGTGTTGATCACCCAGGCGCTGACGGAGGCCAGCGTCATGACGAAGGTGGTGGCCATTCCCATGCCGATGGCGCTTTCCAGCTTCTTGGAAACGCCGAGGAACGGGCACAGGCCAAGAAACTTCACCAGAACGAAGTTGTTCACCAGTACGGTGCCGACAAACAGGAGCAGGTATTCGGTCATTGCGATGCCTAAAAAAATAAAAGCCGCCTATTATCGGGAATCGGCGGCCGGACGACAACATATGAATCGCAGGGGTATTGCCTTTTTTGGTGAAAATTTACACAAATCACCCAATAAAACGTGCTGCAAGCGCCTTTAACGTTCGGTAAAGGTCCCTTTGACCCGCTGCGAGCGCTTGATGTAAGGCACCAGCAACGCCGCCATCAGCAGCGGCCAGCCGAGGCTGCGCACCGCCACTTCATCCGGCACCGGCGCGAAGGCGAAGGCTTTCACCGCCAGGATCACCGTGATCAGCAGCCACAGCAAGAACAGCTTGGGGAAGCGCTGCGAGCGCTGGCAAAACAGCCACAGCAGCCACAGGGTGAAGCACCACATCAAGAGCGTGGTCAGCACCGAAAAGTACCATTGCAGGGTAAACGCCTGGGCGTTGGTCAGCAGGTAGTCGCGCGACTCGGGCATAAAGATCGCCATGGCGTACAGGAGCAGCATCAGGCTGGCGCTGAGCAGGGTGACGATCAGATAGGCCATCGGGGCCAGCAACCAACCGCCGATACGAGAGTATTCAGCTTGAGACATAAAGGCTTCCTGATTGAAACGGGGATCACAGGCGGCATAGCTTAGCGGGTAATACCGGCTTCGTCATCTCTATCAACCGGATAGCTCGGCATCGCGGCGCGTGGCAGCACGTTTGGCTACTCGACGCCGTATTGAGCCTGCTTCAAATTAACATCTCATTTACTTCTTGTTCCATCCGGCCGCATGGTGTCAAATCGAAAGGTCTGTCGTGAGCCTGCAAGAGGAAATCCCATGGCTGAAAAAATTCGTGTTGGGCTGGTCGGTTACGGCTACGCCGGCAAAACCTTTCATGCGCCGCTGATCGCCGGTACGCCGGGGCTCGAGCTGGCCGCCGTCGCCAGCAGCGATGCCGGCAAAGTGCACGCCGACTGGCCGTCGATGGCGGTGGTGGGCGATGCGCAGGCGCTGTTCGCCGATCCGGCCCTCGATCTGATCGTGATTCCTACCCCCAACGATACCCATTTCCCGCTGGCGCAGCAGGCGCTGGCCGCCGGCAAGCACGTGGTGGTGGATAAACCGTTTACCGTGACATTGTCACAAGCGCAGGCGCTGCAACAACAGGCGCAGCAGAGCGGTTTGCTGCTGTCGGTATTTCACAACCGCCGCTGGGACAGCGACTTCCTTACCCTGAAAGCGCTGCTGAATGAGGGCGCGCTGGGTGAGGTGGTCTATTTCGAGTCGCATTTCGATCGCTACCGGCCGCAGGTGCGCCAGCGTTGGCGCGAACAAGGCGGCGTCGGCAGCGGAATCTGGTACGATTTAGGGCCGCATCTGCTCGATCAGGCGCTGCAGTTATTCGGCAAGCCCGACCGGCTGTTCGTCGATTTGGGGGAGCTGCGGCCGGGGGCGCAGGCGGTGGACTATTTCCACGCGCTGCTGAGTTATGGCAATCGTCGCGTGGTGCTGCACGCCAGCATGCTGGCGGCGGCGGAGAGCCCGCGCTACGTGGTGCACGGCACCCGCGGTAGCTATATCAAATACGGCCTGGACCCGCAGGAAGACCGGCTGAAGGCCGGCGAGCGCCTGCCGCAGGCCGACTGGGGCTATGACATGCGCGACGGCGTAGTGACGCTGTCACGTGGCGATCTGCTGGCGGAGCAACCGCTGCTCAACATTCCCGGCAATTACCCGGCCTATTACGCCGCGGTGCGCGACGCGATCGCCGGCACAGGCGAAAACCCGGTGCCGGCCGCCGACGCCATTGCGGTGATGGCATTGATCGAACTGGGGTTGGAGTCGGCCCGGCTGCAGCAGGCGCTGCCGGTGGCCTGATACCGCCCGTTTCTCCAGTGGCCCGGCGCAACGTCGGGCCTTTTTACGACTTTACGTGCAAGGAAATCCGTTTCATGTCCTGGTTGCAGCGTTTGCGCATTGATAAATTTTTGCTGGTTCTGATTTTGGTGGTGATCGTCGCCTCGCTGTTCCCCTGCGAAGGCATCTGGAAAACCTTCTTTGAACACCTGACCACCGCCGCCATCGCGCTGCTGTTCTTTATGCACGGCGCCAAGCTGTCGCGCGAGGCGATCGTCGCCGGCATGAGCCACTGGAAGCTGCATCTGCTGGTGTTCCTCAGTACCTTTGCGCTGTTCCCGCTGCTTGGGCTGGCGATGAACCTGCTGGTGCCGGGCATTATGACGCCGACGGTCTATCTCGGCTTCCTCTACCTGTGCGCGCTGCCGGCCACGGTGCAATCGGCCATCGCCTTTACCTCGGCGGCGGGCGGCAACGTGGCGGCGGCGATCTGCAGCGCCTCGGCGTCGAGCATTCTCGGCGTGTTCCTGTCGCCGCTGCTGGTGGGGGCGTTGATGCATACCCAGGGCGGCAACACCGACGTGCTGCACGCCATCGGTTCAATCATTCTGCAGCTGATGGTGCCGTTCGTGGTTGGCCATCTGGCGCGGCCGCTGATCGGCAAGTGGGTCGATCGCCATCGCAAGCTGATCAACCTGACCGACCGCTCGTCGATCCTGCTGGTGGTGTACACCGCGTTCAGCGCGGCGGTGGTGGAAGGGATTTGGCACCGTATCGACGGCTGGTCGCTGCTGACCATCCTGGTGATGTCGCTGGTGCTGCTGACGGTGGTATTGGTGATCAACACCTATGCGGCGCGCTGGCTGGGCTTCAATACCGCCGATGAGATCACCATCGTTTTCTGCGGCTCGAAAAAGAGCCTGGCGAACGGCATCCCGATGGCCAACGTGCTGTTCCCGGCTGCAGCGGTGGGCGCCATGGTGCTGCCGCTGATGATTTTCCACCAGGTGCAACTGATGGTGTGCGCGGTGCTGGCGCAGCGCTATGCGCGTAAAACCGCCAAACAGCGGGCCGAGGCGGAGGCGCTGGTGGCCAAATAAAGCACAGGCCGCTAACGGCGGCCCAGCGCGTCGAGCAGAAAGTCGGCGCGCTCGTCGGGTGAGGCGCGCGGCAGTTCCTGCAGCCGATAACCCGATCGGCGGTAGACGGCCAGCATCGCTTGGTAGGTCTGCTCGGCTTCGGCGAAAGATTGTTTTCTCTCGCTGTCCTGCGCGTAGATCGCTTGCCACGGCGGGGCGATGAACACCGTATCGGCATAGCGAAAAGCGCCGATCGCCGCGGTTAAGGGGGCGGGGATCGGCAACCCGCACAGCGTCAGGTAACCGGCGATATCCGGCAGGCCGCGATCGAAGAACCAGCATGTTGCGCCCGTCGCTTCTCGCCATGAGCGCAGCTCCCAATCCAGCATCCGCTCGGCGAAAGCCTGGCGATCGCCCCATGGCAGCGCATTGCCGCCAATACCCACCTGATCCTGAATAATCGCCCGGCCCGCCTCCTGCGAATGCGGGTAACCTCGGCGATGAAGAACGTCGATGAGCGTGCTTTTGCCCGAACCCGGGCCGCCGGTCAGCACGATGCGGCGTAGTTTGTCAGACATACGGAATTCCTCTCTTGCGGCAGAGCTATGGGTGAAAACAGCGATAAAGACGAGCAGGCGGAAGAAAATGGGGGGGGGTGAGAAGAAGGCGCCGCTTGGCGCCTTGGGGAGATTTAACCCTGAACTTTGGCGCGCAGCGCCTGTTTTTCCTGCTCGCTGAGGAAGGCCAGCTTCAGGCCGTTTTCCTGTGCGGTGCGGATTTCCTCCGGCGTCAGCCCGGCCTGCGGCGCGGCGACGCGGTATTCGTGCTCGATCTCGATGCCCTGAACCGCCGGATCGTCGGTGTTGATCGATGCCAGCACGCCGTGGCGCAGGAAGGTGGCCAGCGGATGCTGCGCCAGCGAAGGCACGGTGCTGGTCTGGATGTTGGAGGTCAGGCAGGATTCGATGCCGATGCCGTGTTCCGCCAGGAAGTCCATCAGCGCCGGATCTTCGACCGCTTTCACCCCGTGGCCGATACGCTCGGCGCCCAGTTCGCGGATCGCCTGCCAGATGCTTTCCGGGCCGGCGGCTTCGCCCGCGTGCACGGTGATGCGCAGGCCGGCGTCGCGGGCGCGGTTGAAGTGGCTGAGGAACAGGCTGCCGGGGAAGCCCAGCTCATCGCCCGCCAAATCCAGCGCGGTAATGCCGTCGCGGTGCGCCAGCAATCCTTCCAGTTCCTGCAGACAGGCGGCCTCGCCGAAGGTGCGGCTCATGATGCCGATCAGGCGAATGTCGATGTCGCGATCGCGGCAGCCCGAACGGATCCCGTCGATCACCGCTTCCACCACGCCGGCGACCGGCAGCTGGTGCTTCATCGCCATGTAGTAAGGGGAAAAACGCAGCTCGGCGTAGTGCAGGCCGGCGTTGGCGGCGTCTTCGACGTTTTCGTAGGCCACGCGGCGGCAGGCGTCCAGATCGCCCAGCACCGCTACGCCCCAGTCCAGTTTCTGCAGGAAGCTGACCAGATCCGGTTCGGCGTGGGTGATCTGCACGTGCGGGCGCAGGCTCTCCAAATCGTTGGCCGGCAGGGCGAGATTGAACTGGCGACCGAGGTCGAGAATGGTCTGCGCGCGGATGTTGCCGTCAAGATGGCGGTGAATGTCGGTAAGCGGTAGGCGGGGATCGATCATGCTGGGCACTCGCTAGTTTATCGTAGGTAAAGTGCAGAACAGTATAAAAACAAATGAATGAAACTTGCCATCTCGTTGCATAAAAAAGTGACTTGCATCACAAATAATGCGAGGTGTATCGCATTATTGTCGTGAATCAGGCTTTCAACACGCTGACGCCCGCCTGCTGCAACGGCGCGATCAATGCGTCGTCGGTGGCGCGTTCAACGATGATGGTATGCGCCAGCGTAATGTCACCGATCGCATACTGCGAGGCGGCGTTAAGCTTGGCGGCGGAAGCCAGCACCACGGTTTCCGCCGCGCGGGCCGCCAGCGCCCGCTTGATGTAGGCCTCTTCCAGATCGCCGGTGCTCAGCCCTGCAGTGGGGTGCACGCCGGTCACGCCCATAAAATAGAGATCGGCGCGAATATGCGACATCGCCTCCACCGCGGCGGCGCCGACGCTGACGATCGAATGCTTGTACAGCCGGCCGCCGATCAGGATCACCTCCACCGTGGGGTGATCGACCAGGCCCACGGCGACGCTGGGGCTGTGGGTGACGATGGTGGCGTTCAGGTTGAGCGGCAGCTGCCGGACCAGTTCTGCAGAGGTGGTGCCACCGTCGATAATCACTACCTGGCCGGGGGCGATCAGCGCCGCTGCGGCTTTGGCGATCGCGCGTTTGGCGCCGGATTCCAACTGATTGCGCTCGGCGAAGCTGGCAATGGCAGAGGAAACCGGCAGGGCGCCGCCATGTACCCGCTGCAGCAACCCCTCGGCGTCCAGTTCGCGCAGATCGCGCCGGACAGTATCTTCTGACAACCCAAACATTTCGCTGAGCTGCTTGGCCAACACCTGGCCGTCCTGGGCCAGTTTTTCCAGGATGATCTTCTTGCGCTGGCTGGTCAACATGGCCATTTTCCTCTCAAATTTGGGTTGCACGAAATTTCTTGATCATACACGAAACTGCACGATAGTATCAATTTCCTTCCTCTGGCGGAGTAAACCGATGATAGCCACCAAAGACAGGGTTCGCATTGTCGAAACCCGGGTGTTGTCCGATGACTGGTACCTACTGAAAAAAACCACCTTTGATTTTCTGCGGCGCGACGGCGTTTGGCAGCGACAAAGCCGTGAGACCTACGATCGCGGCGATGGCGCGGTGATTTTGCTGTTCAACCGGCAGGCGCAAACGGTGATCCTGACGCGCCAGTTCCGTTTTCCGGTGTTCGTCAACGGCCATGACGGCATGTTGATTGAGGCCGCCGCCGGTTTGCTGGACAACGCGTCGCCGGAGGCGCGCATCCGCGCCGAAGCGGAAGAGGAAACCGGCTATTTCGTGCAGAGCGTGGAAAAGGTGTTCGAAGCCTACATGAGCCCAGGCTCGGTCACCGAGAAGCTGCACTTTTTCGTCGGCGAATATCAGGCGGGCGACCGCATCAACGAGGGTGGCGGGGTGGCGGCGGAGGGGGAAGATCTGGAGGTGCTCGAGCTGCCGCTGGCGCAAGCCCTGCAGGCGGTTCGCCAGGGCACGATCGTTGACGCCAAGACCATCATGCTGCTGCAGTTTGTCGCCTTGAACCGGACATTGGAGGAAGAACGATGAAAGCCCAACAAATCTTGATCGCCGGCCCCTATCGCAGCGGCACCGATGGCGATCCGCAGCGTATCGCCGCCAATCTGGCGCGCCTGGAACAGGCGGCGCTGGCGGTTTACCAGCGGGGGCACGTGCCGGTGATCGGCGAGTGGCTGGCGCTGCCGTTGGCGGCGGCGGCGGGTTCCACTCAGGTTGGCGATGCGGTGAGTGAGGCGTTTCTTTACCCGGTGGCGCATCGGCTGATTGCGCAGTGTCAGGCGGTGTATCGCATCGAAGGGGCGTCTGCGGGAGCCGATAACGACGTGCGGTTGGCCAACGAGTGGGGCCTGACGGTCTATCGCCGCCTGGAGGACATTCCGCCTGTTCAGGGGTAATCGAGGGGCGGGCAGAGGCTCGCCCCCTCGCGCTATTGCTCGCCCAGCACCAACCGCAATCCGGCGATCAGCTTGTCCATGCCGGCCTCCAACTTGCTGCGCGGGCAGCCGACGTTGAGGCGCAGGAACCCGCGACCTTCCTCGCCGTAGGTAAAGCCCGGCATGATCGCCACCTTTTCGCGCTCGATCAGCACCTGCTGCAGCGCCCGATCGTCAACGGCCAACGGCCGCAGATCGATCCAGGCCAGGTAGGTGGCCTGCGGCGGGCGCCAGCCCAGCGCCGGAAACGCCTGCTCCAACCGCTCGGCGACGTAGGTCAGATTATCCTGCAGATAGTCGCGCAGGGAATCCAACCAGGGTTCTCCGTGGCGATAGGCGGCCACGTGCGCGGCGACCGCCAGCACCGCCGGCGAGGAGAGGCCGTCGCGGGCTTTGAGCTGCTGGAAGTAGGCTTCGCGGCTGGCGTCGTCGCTGATGAAGCCGTAGGCGCCGGTCAGCGCCGGGATATTGAAACTCTTGGAGCCGGAGGTCAGCAGGGCCCAGCCGCCGGTCGCCACCTGGCTCCACGGCGTATGGCGGTGTTCCCCCCAGACCATGTCCATGTGGATCTCATCGCTGATGACGCGCACGTCGTGGCGCTCGCACAGTTCGGCCATCTGCTGCAGCTCGTCGCGGCGCCACACTTTGCCGGTGGGGTTATGCGGGCTGCACAGCAGCAGGATCTTGGTCTGCGGCCGCGCCAGCAAGGCCTCAAGGTGCGCCATGTCGCAGCGCCAGTCGTCGCCGGCTTTTTGCAGCGGGCAGGCCAACAGCTGGCGCTGGTTGGCGAGGATCACCTTGTAGAAGGCGTCGTAGGCCGGAGTATGGGTCACCACGTAGTCGCCCGGTACGGACCATTGGCGGATCAGCTGCGCCGCCATGTAGATAACGGAAGGGCCGTACACCGCCGTTGCGGTGTCGATGGCGGCGTTGAAACGTTGCTGATACCAGTGGCGCAGCGCGCCGAGAAAATCCTCGTGCTGCCAGCGGCTGTAGCCCAGCACGCCGTGCTGCAGGCGCTGCTGCAACGCCTCGAGAATGCACGGCGCGGTGGCGAAATCCATATCGGAGATGGTGAACGGCAGCAGATCGGCGCTGCCGAAGCGATCGGCGATATAGTCCCACTGGGTGCACCAGGTGCCGTGGCGGTCGATCGGGGTGGCGAAATCAAACATGGGTGGCTCCCTGCAGCGCCGCGGCAGGTTGCGCCGTGGCTATCAGTGAGTCTAATTCATCCTTCACCGATTGCACCTGTGGGCCGATCACCACCTGCAGATTATGCTCGTTGAGATGCACTACGCCGATGGCGCGGTTGGCCTTCAGCGCCGCGTCGTCCACCCGGCTCATGTCGTTGACCGACAGGCGCAGGCGGGTGATGCAGTTGTCCAGCGTGATGATGTTGTCCGGGCCGCCGAGCGCCGCCAAAATCGCCGGCACGTTGTAGCCGGATTTGCCCACCGCGCCGGCCGGCGCGCTCTGGCTGACGGCGCTGTCGCTTTCGCGGCCCGGCGTTTTGATGTTAAAGCGCTGGATGGCGAAGCGGAAAATGGCGTAATAGCCGACAAACCAGACGGCGGCCACCACCGGCACCAGATACCACTTGGTGGCGGTGCCGTGCAGAATGCCGAACACCACGAAGTCGATGATATTGCCGTCGGTGTTGCCGATGGTCACGCCCAGCAGCGCCATCACGGTAAAGCCCAACCCGGTGAGCAGCGCGTGGATCAGGTAGAGGAACGGCGCGACGAACAGGAACAGGAACTCGATCGGCTCGGTGGTGCCGCCGACCACACAGGCCACCACGCCGGAAATCAACAGCCCTTTGATTTTATGGCGGTTCTCAGGTTTAGCGCAGTGATACATCGCCAGCGCCGCGCCCGGCAGCCCGCCGAGGAACGCCGGCATTTTACCCTGCGAAAGGAAGCGAGTGGCGCTCTCGGCGAAGCCGGTGGTGGTTGGGCAGGAGAGCTGCGCCTGGAAGATGGTCAGGGCGCCGCTGACGCTGTGGCCGCACACTTCCATCGTGCCGCCCGCCTCGGTAAAGCGGATCAGCGCCACCAGTATGTGCTGCAGGCCGAACGGCAGCAGCAAGCGTTCGCCGGTGCCGAACAGCATCGGGCCAAAGGCGCCGGCGCTGTTGATCACCCAGCCCAGCCCGGTGATGCCGGCGGCGAACCACGGCCAGATCAGCGGGATCACCAGGCCGCACAGGCCCAGCACCACGGTGGTGACGATCGGCACGAAGCGCGTGCCGCCGAAGAACGCCAGCGCGTCCGGCAGGCGGATGGTGTGGAAACGTTCATGCAGGCGATAGACGATGATGCCGACGATCACCGCGCCGAGGATGCCGGTATCGATCGACTGAATGCCGAGAATGTTCTGGATGTTGTTGGCTTTCAGCACCAGCGGATCGCTGGTGGGCAGCACGCCGGCGGCGGTCAGGTAGAAATTGGTGCCCAAATTCAGCACGGCGAAGCCGACGAAGCCGGAGAAGGCGGCGACGCCCTTGTTTTCGCGCGCCATGCCCAGCGGAATGGCGATGGCGAACATCACCGGCAGGAAGCTGAAGGCGAAGGAACCGACCTTGCTCATCCAGGTAAAGATCAGCTGGAAGATCGGGTGGCCGATAAACGGCATCAGGGTGATCACGTCGCGGCTGCTCAGCGAGCTGCCGATCCCCAGCATGATGCCGCAGAAAGAGAGCAAGGCGACGGGCAACATGAAGGTTTTGCCCAGGCTCTGGAAGAACTCCCAGAGGGTGATTTTTGGTTTGTTGGCTGCTGACATAACCGACTTCTCCTGGCGAAAAGACGAGCAAAAAGGGGACTTCTGATTAGGTAAAAAGAAGATAAAACGTTTTACCTAGCAAAAATGCGCCGCCAATCACAAATCTGCCGCCCGGTTTTTGGCGACAATGCGGCAGGCAGTAAAACGTTTTACTGAGCTAACGGATTCGGTATACCCTTGATCATTACGGCGGGTTGCCCAGGAACGGGTTCGCAGAGACTATGAGCATCAAAAAAATCACCATCACCGATGTGGCGCAGCAGGCGGGCGTGTCGGTCACCACGGTTTCCCTGGTGTTGAGCGGCAAGGGGCGCATTTCGCCGACCACCGTCGAGAAGGTCAATCAGGCGATAGAGCAGCTGGGCTACGTGCGCAATCGCCAGGCGGCGACGCTGCGCGGCGGGGAGTCCGGAGTGATTGGCCTTATTCTGCGCGACATCTGCGAACCCTTCTATGCCGAAATGACCGCCGGGCTGAGCGAAGCGCTGGAGGCGCACGACAAGCTGCTGTTTTTGACGCAGAGCGGGCGCGACGGCCAGGGCCTGCAGCGGGCGTTTGACGCGCTGCTGGCGCAGGGCGTCGACGGCATCGTGCTGGCGGGCGGCATTCGCGCGGCGGCGGGCCTGAAGGAGAAGGCGGCCGAGCAGGGCGTACCGCTGGTCTGCGTGGCGCGCTCCAGCGGTCTCGATGGCGTGGACGTGGTGCGGCCGGACAACATGCAGGCCGCCAAGCTGGCCACCGAATTTTTGATCAAGCGCGGCCACAGCCAAATCGCCTACCTCGGCGGCCAGAGCGATTCATTGACGCGCGCCGAGCGGCTGGGCGGCTTTTGCGCCACGCTGGTGCAGTACGGCCTGCCGTTTCGCAGTGAATGGATCGTCGAGTGCGATTGCCGGCAGCGTGAGGCGGCGGAAGCGGCGGAGCAACTGCTGCGCCATTACCCGAACATTACCGCCATCGTCTGCCACAAGGCGTCGGTGGCGCTCGGCGCCTATTTTGGCCTGGCGCGCAGCGGCCGCAGCATCGGTTCGGACGGGGTAGACGCCTACTACGGACGGCAGGTGGCGCTGATCGGCTTCGGTGACGTGCCGGAAGCCGAACTGACCGAGCCGCCGCTGACCTTCGTCTCCAGCTCGGCGCGGGAAGTGGGGCGCAGCGCCGCCGCGCGCCTGCTGCAGCGCATCGGTGACGCCGACCTGCCGGCGCAGAACGTCATTCTGCCGCCGACGCTGATCCGGCGCGGTTCCGCCTAGCCCTGCCGCTGTTCCTCTTCCGCCTCCCGGCGGATCCAGCCGATAAAGGTTTTCATCGCCGGCGTCAGATCCCGCGATTTCAAATGGGTCAGCCAATAGGCGCCGAGCGCGGCCTCGGCGGCAAACGGCCGCTGCAGCGCGCCGGCGGCCAGTTCGCGGCGGAACATGCTGACCGGCGCCAGCGCCACGCCGTCGCACTGGATAGCGCCTTCCACCATCAGCCTTGACGAGTCGAACACCGGGCCGTTGATCCGCCACGGCGTCACCTGTGCCGCCGCGAACCAGCGCTCCCATTCATCCTTGCGGTAGGTGCGCATCAGCTGCTCGTGCTGCAGATCCTGCGGCGTGCGCAGGCGCGCGGCGACCGCCGGCGGGCAGAGCACCGTCAGCGGCGCGTCGAACAGCTTGATATTGCAGGTGGCGGGCCAGAGCCCTTCGCCGAAGCGGATGGCGAAATCCATGCCGTCGGCCGACAGATTGACCAGGTTGTTGTGGGTGAGCACCCGCAGATCGATAAACGGGTGCGCCGTGCGGAACGCCGCCAGCCGCGGCATCAGCCAGCCGACGGCGAAGGTGCCGACCACCGCCACCGTCAGCACCTCGTGGAAATGCCCGCCTTCGAACTGCTGCAGCACCGCCTCGATGCGGTCGAAGGCGTCGCTCAATACCGGCAGCAGCGCCTGGCCCTCTTCGGTCAGATCCAGCCCGCGCGGCAGGCGGCGGAACAGCTGAATGCCCAGCTGTTCTTCCAGCATGCGCACCTGCTGGCTGACGGCGGCCTGGGTGACGCGCAGCTCCAGACCGGCGCGGGTGAAGTTCAGGTGACGAGCGGAGGATTCGAACGCCCGCAGGGCGTTGAGGGGAAGTCGATTGCGCATTGTCGATAGCCATAAGTTTTTCTTTATGCTGGCTGAAATTATTATCGCTTGTCAACCCGGCGGCAAAATCCGATATTTGGCGCGGCTGCTCAGAGTGTCACGGCAGCCGTAAAGGAATGACATCATCAATCAGGGAAAGCGCCGTATATAACGCCAATAAAAACTTTTGGCCGCGGCCGATGCCCTGCAACCTAAGAGCTTCTATCATGACGAAAATGAACCGCCTGGCGGCCGCGCTGATCGCCGCACTGATCCTGCCGACCGCGCACGCCGCACAGCAGCAGGATATCGACGCCGTTATTCAGCCGCTGATGAAAAAATACGGCGTGCCGGGCATGGCGATCGCCGTGTCGGTCGACGGCAAACAGCAGATTTACCCGTATGGCGTCGCCTCGAAGCAGACTGGTAAACCGATCACCGAGCAGACGCTGTTTGAAGTGGGCTCGCTGAGCAAAACCTTCACCGCGACGCTGGCGGTCTATGCGCAGCAGCAGGGCAAGCTGTCGTTTAAAGACCCGGCCAGTCACTACCTGCCCGAGCTGCGCGGCAGCGCCTTCGACGGCGTCAGCCTGCTGAATCTGGCGACGCATACCTCCGGCCTGCCGCTGTTCGTGCCGGACGACGTGACCAACAACGCCCAGCTGATGGCCTACTACCGGGCCTGGCAGCCGAAGCACCCGGCGGGCAGCTACCGCGTCTATTCCAACCTCGGCATCGGCATGCTGGGCATGATCGCCGCCAAGAGCCTCGACCAGCCGTTTATCCAGGCGATGGAACAGGGGATGCTGCCGGCATTGGGCATGAGCCACACCTACGTGCAGGTGCCGGCGGCGCAGATGGCCAACTATGCGCAGGGTTACAGCAAGGACGATAAGCCGGTGAGGGTCAATCCTGGCCCGCTGGACGCCGAGTCTTACGGCATCAAGTCCAACGCCCGCGATCTGATTCGCTATCTGGACGCCAACCTGCAGCAGGTGAAGGTAGCGCAGCCGTGGCGCGACGCGCTGGCCGCGACGCACGTCGGTTATTACAAGGCGGGCGCGTTCACGCAGGATCTGATGTGGGAGAACTACCCGTATCCGGTGAAACTGTCGCGTTTGATTGAAGGCAACAACGCCGGGATGATCATGAACGGCACGCCGGCTACCGCCATCACGCCGCCGCAGCCGGAATTGCGCGCCGGCTGGTATAACAAAACCGGCTCCACCGGCGGTTTCTCCACCTACGCGGTATTTATCCCGGCGAAGAATATCGCCGTGGTGATGCTGGCCAACAAGTGGTTCCCGAACGACGATCGCGTCGAAGCGGCTTACCACATCATCCAGGCGCTGGAGAAGCGCTGACGGTCAGGGGCGTCGGCGAGGCGCCCCTACCACCGGTGCTGCCGTTCACGCCGCTCGCGCATGAAATCGATAAAGGCGCGCAGCTTGAGCGGCAGATGCTTGCCGGCGGGAAAGTAGATGAAAAAGCCCGACGCTTCGCTGGCGTAACCCGGCAGCACTTCCACCAGTTGCCCCTGCGCCAGCTCCTGCAACACCGTGCCCTGAAAACGCTGTGCGATACCCAGGCCCGCCAACGCGGCATCCTTGATCAGCCGATCTTCGTTAAAAATCAAACTGCCGCTGACGTCCAGCGCGCGTTCATCGTTGCCCAGGCTAAAATACCAGGGTTCCAGTTTGCCGCTGCCGGGGAAACGGTAGCGCAGGCAGTGGTGAGCAGGCAGATCGTCCGGCGTGGCCGGAACGCCGCAACGCGCCAGATAGTCGGGCGAGGCGACCAGCACCCGGCGCTGGCCGTTGTCGATCGGCACGGCGATCATGTCTTTTTGCAGCATGGCGTGCATGCGAATGCCGGCATCGAAACTGCCCAGCACCAGATCGGAAAAGCGGTCTTCGGTAAACAGCTCCAGCTGCACGTCGGGATAGCGCCGTTGAAATTCCGCCAGGTGCGGCATCACCAGCAGCGAGGCGGCCAGCTGCGGCAGCGTGATGCGCAGCAGGCCCGCCGGCTGTGCGCCCAGGGCGCGCACGTCGTCCGCCGCCACGTCGATCTGGCTCATCGCCGGCGACACCTTCTGATAGAACAACCGGCCCTCGTCGCTGAGGCGCACCGAGCGGCTGGTGCGGTGAAATAGCCGCACTCCCAGCTGATTCTCCAGCGCCTGAATGTTTTGCGACACCGCCGGCGGCGTGACGCCGAGCTGGCTGGCCGCGCGGGTAAAGTTGCCCAGGCGTGCGACGGCTTCGAAATAGGGCAGCAGCTGCAGGAGTGAACTCATCTATCAATAACCTGTGCTTAATGATTCATTAAATTATGCCTTATTTTAATTTATGACGAACCTTTTAGACTGATTTTACTTTCCATTCGCGAGATGAAAATCATGTCGGCAGAACAACGGGCGTTAACAGAACGGATCGCGGCGATCGATCAACAGGCGATGGCCGAAGGGCGCATCGTGGGTAGCGTGGTGCTGGTGGCGCGGCAGGGCGAGATTTGTTACGCCGGGGCGGCCGGCTATGCCGATCGCGAAGCGCGGCGGCCGATGCGGCGAGAAACGCAGTTCCGGCTGTCGTCGGTCTCCAAACCCTATACCACGCTGGCGGCGCTGCGCCTGATCGAACAGGGCAAGCTGAGCCTGGACGACGCGGTCAGCGAGTGGCTGCCGTGGTTTACTCCGGCGCTCGCCGACGGCCGGCGCCCGACGATCAAGATTCGTCATTTGCTGAGCCATACCGCGGGGCTGGACTACCGGCTGAACCAACCACCGGCGGGCGTTTATCATCAGTTGGGGATCCAGGACGGCGTGGAGCTGTCGACGCTGACGCTGGAGCAAAACCTGCGGCTGCTGGCGCAGGCGCCGTTGCTGTCGGCGCCGGGGGAGCGCTTCAACTATTCGCTGGCGATCGACGTGCTTGGTGCGGTGCTGGAACGGGTGACGGGCATGCCGCTGCCGCAGCTGTTTGTCGAATGGGTGGCGCAGCCGCTGGGGCTAGGCAATACCGCGTTCCATGCGACGGACGCCGCGAACCTGGCGACGCCGTATTACAACACCCCGCAAGGGCCGCAGCGCATGCATGAAGGCCTGCGGGTGGCACTGCCGAAGGAGATGGCGGGGGGCGAGGTGCTGTTTTCACCGATGCGGGCGCTCAACGCCGGGGCCTATCCTTCCGGCGGCGCAGGCATGGTCGGCGATGCCGACGACGTGCTGAAGCTGGTGGAGGCATTACGCAGCGGCGGGCAGGGCATTTTGCAGCCGGACACGGTGGCGTTGCTGCGCAGCCCGCACGTGGGCGCGCAGGCGCAAACGCAAGGGCCGGGCTGGGGATTCGGTTTTGGCGGGGCGCTGCTGGTGGACGCAGAAGCGGCACAGACGCCGCAGCATGCCGGCACGCTGACCTGGGGCGGGGTTTACGGCCACAGCTGGTTCTTTGACCCACAGGCGCAGCTGAGCGTGGTGATACTGACCAACACCGCGTTTGAGGGCATGTGCGGCCGCTATCCGCAGCAGATCCGCGATGCGGTTTACGCGGCGTAAATAAAAAGGGCCCCGCAGGGGGCCCTTGATCAGGCTTTCAAACGCTTACTGCGCCGGTGCCGGAGCAGGTTGTGCATCCTGCGCCGGTTCGCCGTCTTCCGCCGGGGCGCCCAGCAGGCCGAACTGGCCGATGAACTCCTGCAGCGACATTTTGTTGCCGTTCAGGTCAACCTGATTGTCGGCATAGTGGAACGTGCTCGCGATCACGCCGTCTTTCTGGGTGGTCAGCTTGAACATCTGGCCCATGGCCGCCAGGCCCTGCACTTGCTGCTGCGCCAGTTTCTGCGCGTCTTCCTCGTTGTAACCCTGCAACAGCGCGGTTTTCGCGGTCACTTCGGTAGCCATCGCTTCCGGAATGGTCAGGTTGATATCCAGCTTTTTAACCGCCTGCGCGATCAGCTGATCCGGCGATTGTGCCGGGGAAGCGGCCTTGCTCGGATCGGTCAGCGCCAGATCCAGCGTGAAGGTGCTCTCGCCCTTGCTGTTTTTCCAGCTCAGCGGTGCGATGCTGAGGCTCGGGTTGCCTTTCAGCAGCAGCGGCAGGTTCTTTTGCAGCAGTTCGGCGTTTTGCTGCTCATACACGGCCGGATCCAGGTTCTCGCCCTGTTGCAGCAGCGCCATGGTCTGGCGGTTGTAGCTGTCGGCGAAGTCTTTCAGCGCCTTGCCGTCGACGTTGTCGATTTTCAGCGCCAGCTTGCCGGCGCCGAAGTCGTTGCCCTGCACCTTGAGCGCGTCCATGGTGTAGTCGATCTGGCCGCCGATGTTGCTGCTGCCTTGCTCGCCGAACTTGCTCACCAGGTTGAAACCGTCCAACGCCACGGTATCTTTACCGTCGATCGTCAGTTTGAACTGCTTCAGCGTCATCGTCTGATCGCCGAGCTTCACGCCGAACTTGCTCTCGTTGCTGTTGCCTTTCAGGTTGAAGCCCTGGAAGGTGATCTGCTCGTTTTGACCGAATTCGTTCGGGCTGGCGAACACGATATTGTCGCTATTGGCGTCCAGCACGAATTTTTTCAGATCGCTGGACACGTCAGCGTTAATGGTGGCGCCGCTGAATTTCAGCGAAGACTTATCTTTTTGGTAGTCCAGCGGGATGATGTCGATGGCAGACGAGGTGTCCCCGCTGTAAGAGATGCGCGAATCGGCGGTAAACAGCGATTTGCCTTTGGTGGTGTCAAACAGACCTTTCACCGCCGGGGTATTTTCCAGCTCGGTATGCACCGACGCCATGCTCGGCAGCAGATTGAATTTTTTCAGCTGGGCGAAGGGGAACGGGCCGTGATCGATGGTTTCCAGGAACGCCACTTCTTCACCGGCTTTCAGCGCCGCGTTTTCACTGGTATCCGTGCCGTCGGAACGCAGCACATAACGCACTTTACTGCTGAACAGGCCGCGCTGGTAATTTTCATAGCTCAGCTTCACGCCGGCTTTCGGCAGGTAAGCTTTCAGCTGGCCGTTGGCGTTGTCGACGACTTCGCCCATGTGCTGCTCGATCAGTTTCCCGGTGTACCAGGATGCCCCGGTCCATGCTGCGCCAAGAACCACAATGACGCTGACAGCGACTAACGATTTTTTCATAGCTCTGTTTCATCCTTTTTTCTTATCACCCTCCGTTGCGCGGGAGGGGCAAATAGGGGCCGACAAAAAACGCCCGCAGGCGTTTAATTGTGGGGGTAGCTCTCGCTTTCAGCAAGCAATTTGCTGAAATTTATCAACGGTTAGGTCAGCTGGTTATAAACCCTGGCGATGCGGCCGCTGCCGCTGACGTTGACCGGGGATTCGAAAGCCCCGATAAAGCAGGATTCGCCCGGTTTGAGCGTCAGGCGTTGCCCGGATTTTTCCAGCGTCGCTTCGCCGGCGACGCAGAACACGATGGCCGCGCTTCGCTGCGCCAGCGCCTGCGGCGCGGCGGTTAAATCGTGCAGCGAGAAGGCGAAATCCTCCACCGGGATCGGGAAGAACAGCTCGTTGCCGCGTTGCTCCGGCTGGGTCAGCAGGCCGGACGCCGGCTGTGGGCGGAACTGCAGGTTGGCCAGCAGCTCAGGCACGTCGATGAATTTCGGCGTCAGGCCCGCGCGCAGCACGTTATCCGAGTTGGCCATCACCTCCAGCGCCACCCCTTTCAGGTAGGCGTGCGGCGTTTCCGCGTACAGGAACATCGCTTCGCCCGGCGCGAGCTGCACCACGTTCAGCAGCAGCGGTGAGAACAGGCCGCTGTCGTCCGGATAAAAGCCGGCGATAAAGCGCACGGTATCCCAGGGCTCGCCCTGCTGGTTGTTGAGCGCGGCTTTCAGCACGCCGAGCGCCAGCGACTTTTGCTCGCCGCTCATGGTCAACAGGCTGGCGAACAGGGTGGACAGATGCGCGGTGTCCGGCTGCTGCAGGAAGGTGGCGATGTCGTGGTGCGCGCCGGCGATCGGCTGCAGCAGGGAAACGATATCGGTCAGTTCGCGAAAGCCGTTCATCGCCAGGAACGGCGTCAGGGCGAACACCAGCTCGGGCTTGTGATTGGGGTCTTTGTAATTGCGTTCGGCGGCGCTCAGCGGGATGCCGGCGGCGTTCTCTTTCGCGAAGCCGATCTCGGCCGCCGCTTTGCTCGGGTGGACCTGGATCGACAGCGGTTGATCGGCGCACAGCACTTTAAACAGGAACGGCAACTCGCCAAAGCGGCTGGCGACGTCGGCGCCCAGTTGCTTTGGCTGGTCTTCATCGATCAGCTCGCGCAGCGAACGCAGTGCGCCATCGGCGCCCGGCACGCGGGAAGGGCTCTTGGGATGGGCGCCCATCCACAGTTCGGCCATCGGCTGATTATCGGGGTTGGCGATGCCGTAAAGACGGGTCAGCGCATCGTGGCTGCCCCAGGCGTAATTCTGTACCGCGTTGGTCATTTTTTGCATGTCGATAAACGTCCTTCTGCGTCATTGCCGCACTGCATAGCAATAACTCACTGATTTTATAAGATTAACTTAATCTATGCCGACGACCATCATACGCCCGCGTCGGCGGGAAAAATCATGGGCGCGATCAAAATAACGCCGGATAACGTCGCGCCCGGCAACGGGCCAAAGTATAACGTGATAACGATCGGCGCCTCAAATGGCGCACTGGGCCTCAAGGCGGCCGTCAAAAGCCGCTAATCGATTATTCTTTGGGGCAATGGGGTTATTGCCGATAGCCCGGGCATCCTGCCTCATTATTTATTTTTCAGCATGTCAAAATATGTCGGCTGAATTTATTTTTTACCGTCTGAGCCATTCCCTTATTATTATTTTCGCGCTGCGCGGGGCGATCACACGCCGAGCTTAAACCGGCGCGCCAGACCTCTTTACCGTAAGGGCTAACGAGTCGATTTAACGAAACCAGAGGTCTGTTGCATGAAAAAACTGTTGTTGCTGTTGGGGCTTTGCACCGGCGCAGCCCAGGCGGCGGTGATTGTCACCTATCCTTACGCCGCGCCGCGCACTGTGGTGATCGCGCCGGCGCCGATCGTCGTTGCACCCGCGCCGGTCGTGCTTCCCGCCGCGATCGCGCCCGCGGCCCATCCGCTGGCGCTCACCGCCGGCGCGGTGGCGACCGGGGCCTATCGCCATAATGAACGGCAGGACGCCTACGACGAAATCAATCATCTGCAGCAGCAACGCATCGATGAGCTCAATCATTTACAGGCCCAGCGCATCAATAATTTTAATTCGCGTCATCCGCGTTAATCGTGACCCACGCTTGTATTCTCCGGGGCATGCCCGGCCGTTTATTTTGGCGCGGGTTAACCGGCGGCAAATAACCGCGTCATGAAGGAGTAAAAGAGATGAAACGTGCTGTGAGATAACTCTCTTAATGCGAATAGTTATTATGTCACTATACTGGGAGTGCGTGCCGACGGGGGGGAGCGCGTCGGCCTAACCCTACAATTTTAGGAATTATGCTAAGGAGACAATGATGGCAGGCGTTCGTATCGAAAAAGACTCTATGGGCCCCATCGAAGTACCGGCCGACAAGCTGTGGGGCGCGCAGACCCAGCGCTCGTTGGCGCATTTCCGCATTTCCTCCGAAAAGATGCCGACCGCGCTGATCCATGCGCTGGCGTTGACCAAGCGCGCCGCTGCGCAGGTGAACGTGGATCTGGGGCTGCTGCCGGCCGAGCGGGGCGCCGCCATCATCAACGCCGCCGACGAAGTGCTGGCGGACAGCCATGCCGATCAGTTCCCGCTGTCCATCTGGCAAACCGGTTCCGGTACCCAGACCAACATGAACATGAACGAAGTGTTGGCCAACCGCGCCAGCGAGCTGCTGGGCGGCGTGCGCGGTGAAGAGCGCAAGGTGCACCCGAACGACGACGTCAATAAAAGCCAGAGCTCCAACGACGTGTTTCCCACCGCGATGCACGTGGCGGCGGTGATTGCGCTGCGCGAGCACCTGATCCCCGAGCTGAAAGTGCTGCACAAGACGCTGAGCGACAAGGCCGAAGCCTACCGCGACATCGTCAAAATCGGCCGCACCCACCTGCAGGACGCCACGCCGCTGACCCTGGGGCAGGAGATCTCCGGCTGGGCGGCGATGCTGGCGCACAACCTGAAGCACATCGAAGACAGTATCCCGCACATCGCCGAGCTGGCGCTGGGCGGCACGGCGGTCGGCACCGGCCTGAACACCCATCCTGAGTACGCGGTGCGCGTGGCCAAAGCGCTGGCGGAGTTGACCCATCAGCCGTTCGTCACCGCCCCGAACAAGTTCGAAGCGCTGGCGACCTGCGACGCGCTGGTGCAAGGGCATGGCGCGCTGAAAGGGCTGGCGGCTTCACTGATGAAGATCGCCAACGACGTGCGCTGGCTGGCGTCCGGCCCGCGCTGCGGCATCGGCGAGATTTCGATCCCGGAGAACGAACCGGGCAGCTCCATCATGCCGGGCAAAGTTAACCCGACCCAGTGCGAGGCGATGACCATGCTGTGCGCCCAGGTGCTGGGCAATGACGTGGCGGTGAACATCGGCGGCGCTTCCGGCAACTTCGAGCTGAACGTGTTCCGCCCGATGGTGATCCACAACTACCTGCAGTCGATTCGCCTGCTGGCCGACGGCATGCAGGGCTTCAACGAGCACTGCGCGGTGGGCATCGAACCGAACCGCGATCGCATCACCCAGCTGCTGAACGAATCGCTGATGCTGGTGACGGCGCTCAACACCCACATCGGCTACGACAAGGCGGCGGAAATCGCCAAGAAAGCGCACAAGGAAGGGCTGACGCTGAAAGCCGCGGCGCTGAAGCTCGGCTACCTGACCGACGCGCAGTTCGACGAGTGGGTGCGGCCGGAAGCGATGGTCGGCAGCATGCAGAAATGATTGATCTGTGAGGCAACCGGGGGCTTACTGAGGTAAGCCCCTTTTTTATGGAGAAATCAAGATGTCGCGCGCACAACGTTTACTCGATCTGATGCAGCTGCTGCGCAGCCACCGTTATCCGGTGGCGGGCCATGCGCTGGCGCAAACGCTGGGCATCAGCATGCGCACGCTGTACCGCGATATCGCTACGCTGCAGCAGCAGGGGGCGGAGATCGTCGGCGAGGCGGGCGTCGGCTATGTGCTGCGGCCCGGCTTTATGCTGCCGCCGCTGATGTTCTCGCAGGCAGAGACAGAGGCGCTGGTGCTGGGGATGCGCTGGGTCAGCCGCCGCGGCGACAGCCAGCTGGCGAGTGCGGCGGGCCAGGCGCTGGCCAAGATCGCCGACGTGCTGCCGCCGGCGCTGCGGGAGGAGCTGGAGGCCAACACGCTGTTGATCGCGCCGGTTCAGGCGCCGCCGGTGGCGGATGCGATGCGGGTGCTGATCCGTGACACCATCCGCCGCGAGCGCAAGCTGCATATCGACTATCTCGATCTGGCGGGGCAGCGCAGCGAACGCCTGCTGTGGCCCTTTGCGCTGGGTTTTTTCGACCAGTTCCAGATGCTGGTTGCCTGGTGCGAGCTGCGCCAGGCGTTTCGCCATTTTCGCCTCGATCGCATTCAGGCCGCTACACCTTTGGAACAGCGCTATCCGCGCGGCCGGCGGCTGCTGCTGAAAGAGTGGCGCCTCAGCGAGGGCATTGCGGAGCAATAGCGGCACGCTGCTGCCATAAACTGTCAGTCGCACCCCTTAGTCTGTGCCTATCGGGAACCGGCCGGTTCCCATCACCCAGAGGACAGACCGATGACCCTTCCCAGCATGACCCTGCTTTACGTCGACAACCCGCTGAACAGCGCTGCCTTTTATCAACGTTTACTGGGACAGGCGCCGGTAGAGCTTTCCCCCGGCTTCGCCCTGTTCGTGCTCAACAACGGCTTCAAGCTGGGGATGTGGGCCAAACAGGGGGTAAAACCTACGGCGACCCTGACCGGCGGCGGCGGTGAACTGGGCTTTTTGTGCCAGGATCCGCAAGAGGTCGAGGCGCGCTATAACCAGTGGCGCGAACTCGGGCTGCCGATTGAGCAAACGCCGACCGAGATGGAGTTCGGTTACACCTTCGTGGCGCGAGATCCGGACGGCCATCGCCTGCGGGTGTATGCCCTCAGCGAGTAGCGTCGTCGGTATACAGGTGCAGGCGCGGCACCAGCAGCCGCAGCGGCCGGGCGTCGGGTTTGTAGCGGTGTTTCACCGCGTCGACGTCGTAGTTGAGCAGCTCGCCAATCTTCGGCACTGTGGCGCCGCTCTCGGCCTGACACAGGGCGATCAGCGGCAGCGGGCAGGGGTGTTGCACCTGTTTTTGCTGCTGCTGATACCACACCCGGGCGATTGGCTGCACTTTGACCGGCCGCTTGATTTTCAGCGTCGCGTGCTGCGGCAGGCGGCTGACGTCGTCTATCTCGCGGCTGACCAGGGCAGCCCACTGTTCACGGCTGTGCGGCGGCACTGCACGGCCGGCTTTCAGGCTTTTCTCCAGCTGCGCCAGGATGTCGTCCCGCTTGACGTTTTTGATGATGTGCTTGTTGGCCCAGCCGAAGCGCACGGAGTCGGGATTGGTCAGGGCGGTGAGGGTGCGATAGGCGCTGAGGGTAATCAGCCCGTGCAGATGGGTGTGCACGAACTCGAAACGCTGCTCCGGCGCCAGGCCGGAATCGACGGTGATAATCTGTTCCAGTTCGCCCTTCAGTCGGTTGATGAGCGCCAGCTGCGTTTGCAGCGCCTGATACTCCGGCTGTTCCACCGCCAGGCAGATGACGCCGGGCAGGCGCACGGCGGCCTTGCTGCTGACATTCTCCCGGTTATGGTGGATGAATAGCCGCTGATAATGCTCCAGCGCCAGATCGCGCGCTGCTTGCCCCACATGTTGTTCGACCGCGATATGCGAGATAGCCTGATGCTCCTGACCTTTTTCAACCTCCGGCAGGCTGAACACCCGCGCCGCCAGCAACCGCAGCGGGGCGATCTGCTGCTGCAGCGCGCCGAGCGCCTGCTCCAGCTCGGTAAAGCAGGCGTTCATCCGGCCAATTACATCGTATCTGCTCATCGCATGCTCCTATATTAGTTACAACATACTATAGAAGAGTGGCGGACTGGGGGCAACATCGGCCCCTGAGCCGACGGCAGCTTCACCGGCCACCCGGCTTACCAGCGGAAAATGCGCCATAGCGGCCTCTACGGCAGGGCACGTAATACACCCGGTATGCGTAGTGTTTTGATTCATTGATGGATTTTCTCCTGTTTGTTTGCGTTTTGTTTAATCCATTTTCCGATCGCCGTTGTCCAATCACTGGAACAAACAGAATGGCAGGACGCTATGAGCCCTTGGGGTTATCTTTTCTTCTGTCATTAACGGGTGCTTTAAACGGAGGTTCACTGTGGATATTAAACAGAAAGTCAAAAACATGACGCTGGAAGAGAAGATCGGGCAAAAAATCATGCTGGATTTTCGCTACTGGGATCGGAACGGTAGCAGCAATCAGGATATGACCGTCCCCGATGAAGCCATTGGCAAGCTGATCGCCGATAACCACGTGGGTGGGGTGATCCTGTTCGCCAATAATCTGAAAGACAAGCAGCAGATCAACACGTTGACGGCCTGGTATGCCGCGATGAAAACCCACGCGGGCATTCGTTTGTTTATTGGCACGGATAACGAAGGCGGTAACGTTTTCCGGCTGCCGCGCGGCGACTATGCCTCATTCCCCGGCAATATGGCGCTGGCGGCGGCGATTGAAGGGGGAGCGGATGAACAGCTCGCCGTTGAACAGGGCAAGCTGATGGCTCAGGATATGCGCGCGTTGCATATCAATACCAACTTTGCCCCGGTCGTGGATGTCAACACCAACCCGTTCAACCCGGTGATTAACGTTCGCGCCTTCAGCGATGATAAGAACACCGTTTCTCGTCTGGCAGAGAAAATGGTGGCGGGCATGAAACACCAGGGGCTGATCACCGCGTATAAGCACTTCCCCGGCCATGGCAGCACCTCCACCGACTCACATACCGGCCTGCCGCGCGTCGATCGCACGCGGGAAGAGGCCTTTGCCATCGATATCGCCCCTTACAAGCAGGCCATCGATCGCTGCGTGGCGCCGGACATGGTCATGACCGCGCATATTCAGTATCCGGCATTGGATAACCGCCAGATAGATACCCGCAGCGGTGAAAAAATCACGGTGCCGGCCACCATGTCGCATGAAATTCAGACCCAGATCCTGCGCAATGAATTGGGGTATGCGGGCGTAACGATTTCAGATGCGCTGGATATGGGCGCGATTGCCGAGCATTTCAGCCAGCAAGCAGCGGCTGAAAACGTCTTTGCCGCCGGGGTGGATATTGCTTTGATGCCTGTCAGCATCGCCTCGCCGGCCCAGGCGAGCCTGCTACCGGCGTTGATCCGGTACCTTGCGGACAGAGTGAAAACGGGGCATCTCAGCGAGGCCGATATCGATGCCTCGGTCGAGCGAATTTTGCGCCTGAAATTACGCCATAGCCTGATGGACCATAGCGATAGGCCGTGTTCCAACGACGTTGCGTCGTCAGCGCACAAGCTGGAAAAACGCATCGCCGATCGTTCCATTACCGTGGTGATCAACCGCCACAGCCTGTTGCCGTTAAAGGACAAGGCGCTGCGCTACTTTATTCTGACGCCGTGGGGCGAGCAAGCCAGCGGCATTGCGCGCGTGATGGCGCAGGAGGGGTATCAGAACGTCGTTGCCGCGAAGGAAACGGAGCTGAGCGACGCCCAGGTTAGGGAACATATTGCCGGCTGCGACGTGTTCTTGCTCGGAACCCTATCAACCCGCTTTACGCCGGCTGAACAGGATGGGGTCGTTACCTCCGCAACCGGAGCGAGCAATGACAGCAGCCCTTATCCGGGCTGGTTGAAATACGCCGCCGAGCAGGGGAAGAAACGCGTTCACCTCTCACTGCGCGCACCTTACGATATCGTGAACTATGCCGCCGAGGTGGAGGCGGCCGTCGCCACCTATTCCTATTACGGTTATGACAGCGGCGTGTGGCGTGGCCCTTCGATGGTCTCTTTGGCGCAGGTGCTGACGGGCAAAATCAAACCGCAGGGCAAACTGCCGGTCAATACCTGGCATGACTACGATGTGGAAACCAATACGGGCAAGGTGGCGTTCCCTCGCGGCACGGGGCTGAGCTGGTAATGGGATAAGGACACCGGCGTCGTCTGAACAGGGCGGCGCCGGCAGCGAAATAGCACTGAGAAATCGGGCCGTTTCTTGCTCTGCACGCAACGACATGGGATAACCGTCACTCACGGAAGGAGAACCAGAATGCCGACAGGCGCAACAAAATTAGGCGGATGGCTGTTGATGGCCGCAATGCTCGGCGTGAGCGGATGCGCCAAGCCCCCCGAACCGGAGAAACCTGCACAGCCGACACCGCCTGTTACACCGATGCGGGGCATCTGGCTGGCCACGGTTATTGGGTTGGACTGGCCGCCGGCGGCCTCCCTGAAAGCGGAAACCGCGCAAGAGCGGGTTCGCCTGCAGAAACAGGGGCTGACGGACGCGCTGGACGACATGGTGAAAACCGGGATTAACGCGGTGTATTTTCAGGTTAAACCGGACGGCACGGCCCTGTGGCGCTCAAATATCTTGCCCTGGTCAGAAGTCTTGACCGGCACCGTGGGCCAGGATCCGGGTTACGATCCGCTGGCCTTTATGCTGCAAGAAGCGCACCGCCGCGGCATCAAAGTGCATGCCTGGCTGAATCCCTATCGGGTTTCTATGAATACCCGCCCACAAACGATTGACGCACTTAATCATACGCTGCAGTCGCCGCCGGCCAGCGTCTATGCGCTGCATCCCGACTGGATTCGCACCGCCAACGAGCGCTTCGTGCTCGATCCCGGTCTGCCCGACGTGCGCAACTGGATCACCAGCGTGGTGACCGAAATTGTCAAAAACTATGAGGTCGACGGCATTCAGTTTGACGATTATTTCTATTACGAAACGCCGCAATCGCCGCTGGATGATGAACGAACGTATCGCGCATACGGCAAAGGGTTTGCAGACAAAGCCGCCTGGCGCAGGGACAACACGCTGCAATTGATAAAACAGGTTTCAGCCACCGTGCGAGCCTTGAAGCCCGCGGTGGCGTTTGGCGTCAGCCCGGCGGGCGTATGGCGAAACCAGGCGGACGATCCTGCCGGCTCGGCGACGCGGGCCGGCGCGCCATCGTACGATACGGCCTATGCCGATACGCGCCAGTGGGTCAAACTGGGGCTGCTCGATTACATCGCGCCGCAGCTGTATTGGCCTTTTGATCGTGAAATTGTCCGCTACGACGTGCTGGCCCACTGGTGGGCCGAGGTGGTGAAAGGCACGCCGGTTCGGCTCTATGCCGGGGTGGCGTTGTATAAAGTGGGTACGCCTGCCGCCAGCGAGCCGGCCTGGACCGTCGACGGCGGCGTTCCCGAGCTGAAAAGGCAGCTGGATCTCAACGAGAGCCTGCCGGGAATGGGGGGAACCATTCTGTTCCGGCAACGTTATTTGACTGAGCCGCAAACGGACAAGGCGGTGGAGTACCTGCGCACCCGCTGGAAAACCGGTCAATAATCACAGGCACTGGCATGACGAGCCGCGGCAAATCGCCGCGGCTTTTTCTTTTCAGAGGCGGGCCGCTTCCGGCAGGCGCTTCAGGTAATGCACCACCAGCAGCGCCAGCAGCAGCATCAGGCTGATGAACGCCGCCACGCCATTCCAGCCGAAGCTGTGCCAGAACACGCCGCCGAGGGTGCCGGCTACGCTGGAGCCAACGTAATAGCAGAACAGATACAGCGACGACGCCTGGCCTTTGGCGCGGCGCGCACGGCGGCCGATCCAGCTGCTGGCCACCGAGTGGGCGGCGAAGAAACCGGCGGTGAACAGCATCATGCCGATAAAGATAGCCGGCACCTGCGGCAGCGCGGTAATCAGAATCCCGATCAGCATAATCACGATCGAGGCCAGCAGCACCGGGCCGCGCCCGAAGCGCGAGGTGAGCGCGCCGGCCTTGGGCGAGCTGTAGGAGCCGGTGAGGTATACCACCGACAGCAGGCCGACAATCGCCTGGCTCAGGTGGTAAGGATCCGCCAGCAGGCGATAGCCGATGTAGTTGAACAGGGTGACGAAGCTGCCCATCAGCAGGAAACCTTCCGCGAACAGCAGCGGCAGGCCCTTATCGTGCCAATGCAGCTTGAAGTTGATCAGCAGGGTGCGCGGGCGCAGCGAGCTGGCGCGAAAATGCCGCGAGGCGGGCAGGATGCGCCAGAACATGCAGGCGGCGGCGAGGGCGAACAGGCCGATGACCCCGAGCGATACGCGCCAGGAGAAGAAGTCGGTCACCACCCCGGTCACCAGGCGGCCGCTCATGCCGCCGATCGAGTTGCCGCTGATGTACAGCCCCATTGAGAAGGCGACGAAGCTGGGGTGGATCTCTTCGCTGAGGTAGGTCATGCCGACCGCCGCCACGCCGCTCAGCGACAGGCCGATCAGCGCGCGCATCAGCAAAATACCGTGCCAGCTGGTCATAAAGGCGCAGATCAGCGTGCAGACCGCCGCCAGCAGCAGCGCTACCACCATCACCGACTTGCGGCCAATGGCGTCGGACAGCGGCCCGGTGAACATCAGGCCGATCGCCAGCAGACCGGTGGAGACCGAAAGCGACAGGCTGCTTTCCGCCGGCGATACGCCGAAATCTTGCGACAGCACCGGCAGGATCGGCTGCACGCAGTAGAGCAGCGCGAAGGTCGCCAGCCCGGCGGAAAACAGCGCCAGCGTCACGCGCATAAACTGCGGCGTGCCGCGTTCGATATAGGGGAGTTTGTTGTTGAGGGTGGAGCGTTTTACTTTTGGCGCAGCGGCCGCGTCATCGTTGGCGGCCAGCGTCGACGGCATCGCGGCCGCAGAACGCACAGGGGTTGTCACAGCGTTTCCTTACCGAACTTCGGGGAGATAAACAGACACTTTACAGATAACAAAATGATAGGGAGCGGCGAATTTTTTGTCTAATATATTAATAATTCAAATTAAGACGTTTTAAATATGAATATCGAATTGAGACACCTGCGTTACTTTATCGCCGTGGCGGAAGAGCTGCATTTTGGCCGCGCCGCCGAACGGCTGCGGATCTCCCAGCCGCCGCTCAGCCAGCAAATCCAGGCGTTGGAAGAGATGGTCGGCGCGCGGCTGCTGGCGCGCAACAACCGCAACGTCAGTTTGACCCAGGCCGGGGAGATGTTCCTCAAAGAAGCCTATCAGGTGCTCGATCAGGTCGGACGGGCGGCGGAAAAGGCGGCGCGTCTGGATCGCGGCGAGCTGGGGGAAATGACCATCGGCTTTACCTCTTCCGCGCCCTTCATCGGCGTGGTGTCGCGCAGCCTGCGCGCTTTCCGTCAGCAGTCTCCGCAGGTGCACATCAAAATGCGCGAAATCAACACCAAACAGCAGATCGAGCCGTTGCTGAACGGTGAGCTGGATCTGGGGGTAATGCGCAACACGCGGCTGCCGGAGGCGCTCCACTACCAGCTGCTGCTGCGTGAACCGCTGGTGGCGGTGGTGCCGGAAGGGCATCCGCTGGCGGAAACGCCCGGCGGCGCGCTGCGTTTCCAACATCTGGCGCAGGAGCCGTTCGTGTTCTTCTCGCGCGAAGTGGGCACCGCGCTGTACGACGAAATACTGCTGTTGCTCGGCAAGGCAGGCATTACCCCGTACATCACCCAGGAAGTGGGGGAAGCGATGACCATCATCGGGCTGGTCTCCGCCGGGTTAGGGGTGTCGATTCTGCCGGCCTCATTTGCCCGGGTGCGGGTGGACGGCGTGCGCTATTTGCCGCTGGCGGAGCCGGACGCCACCACCGAAGTGTGGCTGGTGCATCACCGCCGGCGGCCGCTGACCGCCGCCGCGCAGGCGCTGATGGCGTTGATGCTGAAATGACGTTGAGCTTGGGCAAATAAAAATCAATTCACGCTGAAATTGCGAGGAATTTGTGCAGCAAATCACATAACGAATCAAATAGTTGACGCTGTATGACAAAAGCCCCACCATAACCCCTAGTCTTTATTTAGAAGCGCGAAAAATAGTAGGAGCAGGTTTGTGATTGCGGTTGGGCAGCCTGGGCATATCGATCAAATCAAACAGACCAATGCGGGGGCGGTTTATCGGCTAATCGATCAACTGGGCCCGATTTCGCGCATCGAACTGTCAAAACGCGCGCAGCTGGCGCCCGCCAGCATCACCAAGATCGTGCGCGAACTGCTGGAAGCCCATCTGGTCAAGGAAACCGAGTACCAGGAAATCGGCAGCCGGGGCCGCCCGGCGGTGGGGCTGGTGCTGGACACCGAGGCCTGGCACTACCTTTCCGCCCGCATCAGCCGCGGCAGCATCACGCTGGCGCTGCGCGATCTCAGCAGCAAACTGGTGGTTGAGGAGCAGCTGCCGCTGGCGGCCGAACACCCTGAACCGTTGCTGAAACGCATCCTGACCGAAGTCGACCAATTCTTTATCCGCCACCAAAGCAAGCTGGAGCGGCTGACGGCGATCGCCATCACGCTGCCGGGCATGATCGACGTGCAGTCTGGCGTGGTGCATCGCATGCCGTTTTACGACGCGCTGGAGATGCCGCTCGGTCCGGCATTGGAAACCCGCACCGGCCTGCCGGTTTACCTGCAGCACGATATCAGCGCCTGGACCATGGCCGAGGCGCTGTACGGCGCCTCGCGCGGCAGCCAGAACGTCATTCAGGTGGTGATCGACCACAACGTCGGTGCCGGGGTGATCACCGGTGGCCATGTGCTGCACGCCGGCAGCCACAGCGTGGTGGAGATCGGCCACACCCAGGTCGATCCCTACGGCAAACGCTGCTACTGCGGCAACCACGGCTGTCTCGAAACCGTGGCCAGCATCGAAAACATGCTGGAGATCGCCCAGCAGCGGCTGAGCGGCTCGATGAGCTCCAGCCTGCACGGCGCGCCGCTGACCGTCGAATCGCTGTGCGACGCCGCGCTGGCGGGCGATCAGCTGGCGCGGGACATCATTCTCGGCGTTGGGCACAGCGTGGGGCGCATTCTGGCAATCATGGTCAATCTGTTCAATCCGGAGAAGATCCTGGTGGGCTCGCCGCTCAACCGCGCGGCGGAGATCCTGCACCCGGCCATCGTCTCCTGCATTCGCCAGCAGGCGCTGCCGGCCTACAGCGAGCAGGTCAAGGTCGAATCCACGCAGTTCTTCAATCAGGGCACCATGCCCGGCGCGGCGCTGGTGAAAGAGGCGCTGTACAACGGTTCGTTGCTGGTACAGCTGCTGCAGGGCTAACATCAGAACTTCTTATTAATTCCGCAAAAGATTGAGCTACCTCAAGCCCCTATGGGGGCGCATCCCCTAGAATTTTTCCGAAAGACTTCTTCGCCGCCGATGCGGCGACACATTGTTAACGGGGCATTCTGGGGCATTTTATTCATGTTGAAGCGTTTATTTGTGACAGGCACGGATACCGACGTCGGTAAAACCGTGGTTTCCCGCGGGTTGATGCAGGCGCTGGCCGCCGAGGGCCGTTCGGTGGCCGGCTACAAGCCGATCGCCGCACGCTGCCAGGAAACCAGCGAGGGCATCCGCAATAAAGACGCTTTGGTGTTGCAGGCATCGTCAACCCTGCCGCTGTCCTACGAGGAGATCAATCCCATCACCTGCCTGGATGAGGTGTTTCACGCGCATGCGACCGAGGACATCAATTATGGTGTGATGAGCAGCGGTCTGCGGGATCTGTCCGCCAAAGCCGACACGGTGGTGGTGGAAGGCAGCGGCGGTTGGCGGGTGCTGATGAACGATCTGCGGCCTTACGCCGAGTGGGTGGTGCAGGAACAGCTGCCGGTGGTGCTGGTGGTGGGCATCAAGCTGGGCTGCGTCAGCCACGCGCTGCTGACCGCGCAGTCGATCATCAACGACGGCCTGCCGCTGCTGGGCTGGGTGGCCAACCGCATCAACCCGGGGTTGGCGCACTATGCCGAAACCATCGCGGCGCTGCAGCAGCGCATTCCCGCGCCGCTGCTGGGTGAAATTCCCTATTTGCCACGCGCGGAGCAGCGCGAGCTGGCGCACTACCTCGATATTTCCACGCTGCTGTAAGCCTGCTCAGGTGCACAGCGCCGCCAACAGCCGGGCGGCGATCAGCAGGCCCAGCCCATACACCGTGTGGGTGAGCAGGCTAAGGAGCCGCGCTTTTCGCGGGTAGGCGGTTTTCGCCGCCGCCACGCCAAAGCCCAGCGCGGGCTGCATCACCAGAAACGGCGCCGCCAGGCTCAGCCAGCCGCTCAACAGCGCGATGAGCGGCTCCGGCGCCGCATACCACCCGATGCCCGCCAAACCGATCGGGATAAAGGCAAACGCGATGCCGATGGCGTAATGCAATATCCAGCCGATTTCTCTCTCCCCCCGGCGCGGCGGCGCCGTAACGATGGTGGCGTGAAACCAGCGGCCGTCGAACATGCCGAGAAACCAGCGGCCCACCAGCGCATAATCGAGGGAAGGGATGCCGAAGCGCCGCCTCAGCAGCAGCGCCCACAGATCCATGCAGAGGGTGGCGCCAACGCCGGTTAACAGAATGCGCACTAACAGTTCAGGGGTCATAGGGGTGTCCTTGGCTCAGTGACGTGATAATGTGCGCACAGTGTGCAACTTAAAGTCGGCTTCAAGTCAATGGCAAAAGAACTGGATATCGGCGCGGTGGCGCGCCTGAGCGGGATCGCGCCTTCCGCGCTGCGGCATTACGAGAAGAAAGGGCTGATCGCGTCGACGGGCCGCCACGGTTTGCGTCGCCAATACGCCGCCGGCGTGCTTGACCAACTGCGGCTGATCGCGCTGGCGCGCCTGGCCGGTTTTACGCTGGACGAGATGAGCGCCTTGTTTGACGATCGAGGCAAGATAGCGCTCGATCGCGGGCTGCTGGCGGCGCGGGCGGATGAGCTGGATCGCCATATCCAGCGCCTGGTGCAGGTGCGCGACGGGCTGCGCCACTTGGTTGATTGCCCTGAACCCGAGCACCTGCAGTGCCCGCAGTTCAGGAACATCCTGCAGCAGGGCGAGTTCTAAGCCTCGCGTTTGGGCGGCGGCGCCGAATGATACACCGACACCGGCCGCAGGCCGCGCGACACGGTGGTGGCGATCACGCACGAGAGCAGAATGCCGGGCAGCAGGGCGTACTCGCCGGTCATTTCAAATACCATCAGCGCCGCCATGATCGGCGCATGGGTGGTGGCGGCCAGCAGGGTAGCCATGCCGGTCAGCGCCAGCAGCAGCGGCACCGCCGTATCCATGCCCGGCCACAGGCCAAACAGCTGACCGATGATCGAACCGAGCGCGGCGCCGACGAACAGCGTCGGGGTGAAGACCCCGCCCGGCGCGCCCGATCCGCTGCTGGCCAGGATCGCCAACAGTTTGCACACCAGGATCGCCCCCAGCAGCAGCACCCCCGGCGGCGCGATCAGCAGCGCCTGCACCACGCTGTAACCGTTGCCCCATACCTGCGGGAACAGCAGCGAAAGCAGCCCGACGATCAGGCCGCCCAGCGCCAGCTGCAACGGCGGCTTCAACCGCAGCGAGCGGAAGGCATGGCCGGTGGCGGTCATCAGCCATAAAAACAGCGGCCCGCCGGCGCCGGCCACCACGCCGACCAGCGCCATCAGCAGGTATTGCGTCGGCAAGGGAGCCGCGAGCGGCGTCACCAGATAGAGCGGCGCCTGGCCGCCGTTGAGCAGGTTGGTCATCAGCAGAGCGCTGACCGCGGCGATCACCACCGGGCCGAGCGAGGCCAGCATCAGGGTGCCGAACAGGATCTCGGCGATAAACAGGCTGCCCGCCAGCGGCGCATGATAGGCGCTGGCCATCCCGGCGGCGGCGGCGCAGGCCACCCACAGTTTCCACTCTTTCTCGTGCGTAAAGCGCTGAGCGAACAGTGAGCCCACCAGCGCCGCCAGCAGGATCATCGCGCCTTCGCGGCCGATGGCGCTGCCGCTCGACACCACCAGCAGCGACGCCAGGCACTTCACCAGGCTGGCGCCGGTGTCCAGCTTGCCGTTGCCGGTCTCGATCGCTTCCATATAGTCGGTGGGCGCCGCCGGGCGCTGGTGGCGGTAGCGCTGGTGAATATACAGCAGCAGGCCTGCCGCCAGGCCGCCCAGCGCCGGAGTGAGGGCGCGCCGCCAGCCGGGCAGCGCGGCGGCGGCGGCCACCAGGCTGCCGTCGGCATTGCCGAGCAGCAGCCACTCGAGGCCAATCATCGAACGGTGGAACAGCCACACCGCCAGAGCGGCGGCGACGCCGATGAACACGGCGATAAACAGGCTGCGCAACAGGGCGCGATAGTGGTGCAGGTGGACCAATCTTTTCATGCGTGGGCGGCGTCGTGAGAAAAATCAAAGGGTCATCAGCGCATTGTGCTTGGCGCTCCGGCCGATGACCAGTGAATCTTTAGCAAACTGCGGCGTGGGCGGGGCGGTGAGCGCCCCTGAGTGAGTTATTGCGGCGTCAGCACCCGGCGCGTGCGGCCGGAGCTGAGGTAGTCGGCGATGTAATCCTGCGAGATTTCGCCGCTGTAGCGGCCGTCTTCATCGACGATCGGCATCCAGGAGGTGTTGTGCTCGTACAGTTTCGACAGCACCACGCGCAGGTTCTCCTCCGCACGCGCGGTGACGCGGAAACGGTGCAGACTGTCGGCGCAGACGCCCGGTGCGCCGCGCGCTTCACGGCGTTTGACGTACCCCAGCGGCTTGCCGTCGGCGTCCACCACCGTCACCGAGCGGGCGTCGATATCGTCCATCAGCCCGAACGCTTCCACTAGCGGCGTCTCCCGCCGCACCGTCACCGTTTCCTGCCGATCGGCTACGTCGCCGGCCTGCACCAACAGCAGGCGCTTCAGCGTGCGGTCCTGGCCGACAAAGGAGGCGACGAACTCGTTCGCCGGCCGCGCCAGCAGCTCATCGGCGCTGGCGTTCTGTACGATTTTGCCCTGGCGGAACACCGCGATGCGATCGCCGAGCTTCAGCGCTTCATCGATGTCGTGGCTCACCAGCATCACGGTCTTTTTCAGCTGGCGCTGCATGTCGAGAAACTCGTTCTGGATGGTTTCGCGGTTGATCGGGTCCACCGCGCCGAAGGGTTCATCCATCAGCAGCACCGGCGGATCGGCCGCCAGCGCTCGGATCACGCCGATGCGCTGCTGCTGCCCGCCGGACATCTCTTTCGGGTAGCGGTGCAAAAAGCGCTTGGGATCCAGCGCCACCATGCTCATCAGCTCCTCGGCGCGATCGTGGCAGCGTTTTTTGTCCCAGCCCAGCATGCGCGGCACCACGGTGATGTTCTCTTCGATGGTCATGTTGGGGAACAGACCGATCTGCTGGATGACGTAGCCGATTTTGCGGCGCAGGCTGACGGTATCCAGTGCGCTGGTGTCTTCACCGTTGATCAGAATGGTGCCGCCGGTGGGTTCGATCAGGCGGTTGATCATCTTCAGCGTGGTGGTTTTGCCGCAGCCGGAAGGGCCGAGCAGCACGCAGATTTCGCCTTCCGGTACGTCCAGATTGATGTTGTCGACGGCGTTGAACGGCGTGCCGTTCTTCTGCATGAACTGTTTGGTCAGATTTTCCAATTTAATCATGAGCGGATCCCCTTGGGCGTAAGCGCAATTTGCAAGCGGTGCAATAACCAATCGAGGACGATCGCCAGCAGGCTGATCATCACGGCGCCGGTAATCAACTGGCGGATGTCGCTGCTGCTGATGCCGTTGAGCAGCAGCAGGCCGAGGCCGCCGGCGCCGATCACTGCGGCGATCGCCATCACGCCGATATTCATCACCACGGCGGTGCGAATGCCGCCGAAAATCACCGGCAGCGCCACCGGGATCTCTACCCAGCGCAGGCGTTGCCAGAACGTCATGCCGATGCCGCGGCCGGCTTCGCGCAGCCCGCCGGGCAGGTTGTCGAGCGCGGTGTGGGTGTTGCGCACGATCGGCAGCAGCGAGTAGAGGAACACCGCGGTGATCGCCGGCACGTAGCCGATGCCGTGGCCAATTAAGGAAAACAGCGGGATCATCAGCCCGAACAGGGCGATGGAGGGCACGGTCAGCACCAGCGTGGCCAGGCTCAGCACCGGCGTCGCCAGCCATTTGTGGCGGACGATCAGCACGCCGAGCGGTACGCCGATCAGGATCGCCAGGCCGACGGCGACGCCGACCAGCAGCAGGTGCTCCAGCGTCAATCCGGCGATATAGGCCCAGTTTTGCCAGGCGTAAAGTACAGTATTCATCACATGCCTCCCTAAATCAGGCCGCGCTGCTTGAGGAACGCGTCGGCGACCTGTTGCGGCGTCTGGTAGTCGATATCCACCCTGGCGTTAAGCTCGGTGATCACCTGATTGTTGAACTGTTTCGACAGCGTGTTCAGCGCCGCTTCCAGCCCCGGCGTGTTTTGCAACACGTCGGCACGCACCACCGGCGTGACCGCATAGCTCGGGAAATAGCCCTTGTCGTCTTCGAGCACCTGCAGATCGAAGCCTTTCACCCGGCCGTCGGTGGTGTACACCAGCCCGGCATCGACGAAGCCGTCGCGGATGGCGTTGTAAACCAGGCCGGGGTCCATTTGGCGGATTTGCGGGCGATCGAGCGGCATGTCGTACAGCGCCTGCATCGGCTTCAGGCCGTCCGAGCGGCCGGCAAACTCCAGATCCAGCCCCAGCAGCCAGTTGTGTTTCGGGTCGGTTTTACGCACCTGTTCCACTTTGGCCACCAGCTGCGACATGGTGCGAATCTGCTCTTTTTCCGCGCGCTGGCGCTGCATGGCGAAGGCGTAGGTGTTGTTCATGTCCGCCGGCTGCAGCCACACCAGGCCGAGTTTGGCGTCGAGCTTTTTCACCGTGTCGTAAGTTTCCTGCGGCGTCATGCGCTTATTGATGTGGTTAAAGATGATCAGCGAGGTGCCGGTGTATTCCCAGGTCATGTCGATCTGTTTGTTGATCATCGCGTTGCGGGTGATCACCGTGGCCAGATTGGTCTTGGGTTCGACCTGAAAACCTTTGGCCCGCAGGTATTGCACGGTGATCGCCGACAGAATGCGCTGTTCGGTAAAGTTCTTGCTCGCCAGCGTGAGCGGTGCGGCCCAGGCGGCCGCGCCGGTCATCAGCAAAGAGAACAGCAGCGCGTGGCGGAGGTGTTGTAACCATCGAGTCATCGCGTTTCTCCCATCAGGATGCGGTGTGCGGGCTGAGCCGGCGGCCGAGACCGGCCAGCGCCAGATCCAGCAGCAGGGCGATCAGCGCGGTGGCGGCGGCGCCGAGGATCAGCGTCGGGAAGTCGTTCAGGTAGATGCCGGGGAAGATCAGCTCGCCGTAGCTGCTGGCGCCGATCAAAAACGCCAGCGGCGCGGTGCCGACGTTGATCGCCATCGCGATGCGCACCCCGGCGAAGATCACCGGCAGCGCGTTGGGCAGTTCGACCTGGCGCAGCCGCTGCCCGGCGGTCATGCCAATACCGTTGGCGGCCTCGACCAGCGCCGGCGGCACCGAACGCAGGCCGGCATAGGTATTGCGCACGATGGGCAGCAGCGAGGCGAGGAACAGCGCCACCACCGCCGGCCGGTCGCCGATGCCGATAATCACCATCGCCAGCGCCAGCACCGCCAGCGGCGGCAGGGTGTTGCCGACGTTAAAGATCTGCATCACGTGCTCCGCCCAGCGGCGGGCGAAGGGGCGGCTCAGCAGGATGCCGCTGGGAATGCCGACCAGCAGCGACAGCAGCATGGAACACACCACCAGGAACATGTGCTGCTGGCCGAGGTAAATCAAATCTTCCCGGCGCGACTTAAGGGTTTCCCAACCGATGCCGTAAACCAGCAGCGCGATGACGGCGATAAACAGCAGGCTCCCGAGGAGCAGGCGCCGGTATGGCGCTGACTTGTGCATGATGTTGCGTCCTCCGTTGCGCGGAGCGGCCGACGAGACGGCGCATTCCGCTCTGATTGTTACCCACTGCCCGGCGGGCGTGGCGGTACAAAACGGGCGTTTCGCATGAGGTTAGCGACATTGAGCGAAGGGTGTGTTCGGCATAGCGTGCTGAACGGTGGCTCAATACGTGAGTTAATCAGCATAAGATACTGATATTTAAACTAGAGAAAGCACGAAGCCCAATGACCCCGGCTAGGGAAGGTATAGCACCCTGTCGTTGGCCATGCCAAGTTTTATGAACAAAATCAGTTGATTGAGATTGCGTGGATCGGCGCCTCAGCCCGCGTCAGCGCTGGGATGAGGGGAAAGTGAAAAAAATTCTCAGCAAAACGTTACGCCGTAACAATCAGTCCAAATGGTGCGATTCGCCGTCGGCAAAGACAGGATGTGAGGGCGGATAGACTTGGCACAGGCGCTTGCTGATATACTCAGGGAAAATAAAAACGCCAGGAAACCTGCATAACGCCATGACAAATAACGTTTCACCCGCACCCATCGCCCACCGCCCATTGATTCTGATCGCCTGCATGCTGGCGATGTTCATGTCGGCGATCGAAGCCACCATCGTCGCCACTGCCATGCCGACCATCATCGGCGATCTCGGCGGCTTCTCGCTGCTGGGGTGGGTGTTCGCGGTCTATTTGCTGGCGCAGGCGATCACCATCCCCATCTACGGGCGGCTGGCCGATCTCTACGGCCGCAAGCGGGTGTTCTTCTTCGGCGCTACGCTGTTCCTGCTGGGATCGGTGCTGTGCGGCTTCGCCCCCGACATGTATTGGCTGATCGGCTTCCGTCTGCTGCAAGGGTTGGGCGCCGGTGCCATCATGCCGATCGCCTCCACCATCATCGGCGATATTTACAGCGCCACCGAGCGGCCAAAGGTGATGGGCTACCTGTCGAGCGTGTGGGGCGTGTCGGCGATCATCGGCCCGCTGCTGGGCGCGTTTATCGTCCAGCATCTACCGTGGGCGCTGGTGTTCTGGGTCAACCTGCCGATCGGCCTGCTGGCGATGTTCTTCCTCTGGCGCTATCTGCCGGCGCATCAGCAGCTGCGGCGGCACGCGCTGGATCTGGCGGGCACCGCCTGGCTGACGCTGTTCGTTTCGGCGCTGCTGCTGGCGCTGTTGCAGATGGAAAGCCTGGGATGGTGGGTGGCGCCGTTGCTCGCGCTGGCGGCGGCTTCGCTGGCTTTGCTTGTCCGCCAGGAGCGGCGCGCGGTCGAACCGCTTTTCCCACTGGCGCTGTGGCAAAGCCGGGTGATCGTTGCCGGTAACATCGGCGGGCTGGTGATCGGCGCGGCGATGATGGGCATCAGCGCCTTCCTGCCGACTTTCATTCAGGGCGTAATGGGCGGCTCGCCGCTGGAGGCGGGCACCACGCTGGCGCTGATGTCGATCGGTTGGCCGCTGGCCAGCACGCTGAGCGGCCGTTTGATGCTGATGACCTCGTATCGCGCGACGGCGCTGCTGGGGGCGCTGCTGTTGGTGGCGGGCGGCCTGATCCTGCTGATGCTGCAGCCGAACGGCGGCCTGCTGTGGGGCCGGGTGGCGGCGTTTATGGTCGGCGCCGGCATGGGGCTGTGCAACACCACGTTTTTAGTGTCGGTGCAGAACGCGGCGCATTACAGCATTCGCGGCATCGCCACCGCCTGTACGGTATTTACCCGCATGGTGGGGTCGGCCATCGGCACCGCCATTCTGGGCGCCACGCTGAACCTCAACCTGCAGTGGCGCTTGCCGGAAATCGACGATCCGGTGCAGCGGCTGATGGAGCCGGCGGTGCGGCAGAGCATGGGGAGCGAAGCGCTGGCGCAGCTTATCCAGCAGGTGGCGGCTTCGCTGCATTGGGTGTTCCTGGTGTCGGCGCTGGTGTCGTTGCTGGCGCTGGCGGCGGCGATGCTGATCCCGGCGCGTTGTCGACCGCAGGGCGAAGAGGAAGAGGCGGAGCAGGCTTAAGGGAAAAGGAAAGGGCGCGGCTGTTGCGCGCCCTGGGTAGCCGAAGCGGCTTACTGCGTGTTGGAGGTGTCCTGGCTGGTGCCGGTCTGCGCCGCGTCACCGCGATCGTCGCCGTTGTTCAGGCGGGTATAGACGATCTTCTGGGTGTCGTTTTCGCAGTGGCCGACCACTTGGCCGCCGGCTTGATCGGCCTGATCGTTAGGCACGATCTCCAGTTTGAAGCCGGACTCCGGAACGCCGTTATTGATGATTTTTTGCGAAATGTCCGCTTTCACGCTTTCGCAGGAGGCCAGGGCCGCCAACGGCGCGCCGGCCAGCAATACAGCGGTTAATATCAGCGTTTTTTTCATCACGTCATCCTTTTAGACAATGGACTTCCTGTAACAGGATAGCAGTAACGGCGGCCGGGTTTCACGCTTGCCCGCCCGCCGCAGGCGGATTAAGGAATAATCCGACGCCCGGTCTGGCGATCCAGGCATTTACGGGTGTCCGGTTCCCAGTACGCGTTGACGTTGTTGCTGTCGTTGCAGCGGTCTTCGTCATCCGCCGCGCGATCGGCCTTGTCGAACTCTTTCTCGACGCGAGTGTTAACCTTGTGGCGCAGGGTTTTGGTATCATTCCACTGCTCTTTGCTCTGGCGCGCTTCTTCGGTGCTCATCGCGCCGCTGCCTTTGCCATCGACGGTGACGCAGGTGCTGCCCTGAGTGCAGGTGGCGGCCAGCGCCGGCGCCTGCCAGGCGCCCATGACGGCCAGCATGGCGACCGGCAGCATCCCGCGTAGCAGTCGTTGGGTCGAAAATGTTTTCATCGTTTCATCCTTATGAGTGAGTGCGCCTGATGATGGCGACACTGGCGTTACCTCGCCCGCAGGCGTGGTGACAAATATACCACTGCGTTCCTGGAATTCACCAGCCAAGCGCCGATTCGTTTAATTTACCGAGAGAAAACTGCGACCGATGTTAAAAACCACGCTGTTGTTTTTCGCCACTGCGCTCGCCGAAATTATCGGCTGTTTCCTGCCTTATCTCTGGCTCAAGAAGCAGGGCAGCGCCTGGCTATTGCTGCCGGCGGCATTGAGCCTGATGCTGTTTGTCTGGCTGTTGACGCTGCATCCGGCGGCCAGCGGGCGGGTCTACGCGGCCTACGGCGGCGTGTATGTAGCGACGGCGCTGCTGTGGCTGCGGGTGGTGGACGGGGTGAAGCTGTCCGCGCTGGACTGGGTGGGCGCCGGGGTGGCGCTGGTGGGCATGCTGATCATCGTTTCCGGCTGGCGTGCGGCCTGAGGAAACAGGGCGGGAGTCGCCTCCCGCCGTTGGAGATCAGGCGCCGCGGTGGATGTTCAGCCCGGCGAAGGACTGGCTGACCGGCATCATTTCCAGCGTGTTGATGTTGACGCGCGCCGGCAGCGTTGCGACCCAGAACACCGACTCGGCGATGTCTTCCGGCGTCAGCGCATCGGCGCCTTCGTAGGTTTTGTTGACCTTGCCGTCATCGCCCTTGAAGCGCACGTTGGAGAACTCGGTGCCGCCCACCAGGCCCGGCTCGATATCGGTCACGCGGATGCGCGTGCCGTGCAGATCGGCGCGCAGGCCCAGGCTAAACTGTTTGACGAACGCCTTGGTGGCGCCGTACACGTTGCCGCCGGCGTAAGGCCAGTTGGCGGCGGTGGAGCCGATGTTGATCACATGGCCGACGTTGCGCTCGACCATGGCCGGCAGCAGCGCGCGCGTCATGTTCACCAGCCCCTTGGCGTTGGTGTCGATCATGGTTTCCCAGTCATCGGCGTTGGCCTTGTGCGCCGGCTCCAGCCCCAGCGCCAGCCCGGCGTTGTTCACCAGCACGTCGATCTGGCGCAGCTCGGCCGGCAGCGCTTCGATCGCCTGTTGAATGGCGGCGCGGTTGCGCACGTCGAGCCGCACGATGTGCAGCGCTTGGCCGAGTTCTTCCTGCAGCTCTTCGAGACGTTCAAGGCGGCGCCCGGCGGCGATCACCTGATGGCCTTCACGGATAAAACGGCGCGCAATGGCCTCGCCGAAACCGGAGGTGGCGCCGGTAACAAAAATAATCATGTTGCTGTTCCTCAACTGTTTTTACCCTACATGCCTCTATCATTAGCACAAACCTGCAGGCAGTGGCAGCGGTTATCACGGCGCAGAGAAAAAAAGGTCACACCGGGCCGGCGGCCCGATGCTGATTAGCGCTGAGGCGGCAGGTGGTACACCACGGCGTCGTACTTGACGCGTTCGCAGCGGCCGGCCAGCACGCCGCCCAGCGACTCGGCCAGGCGGCGGCTGGCGGTATTCTGTTCGGCCACCGGGTAGACAAGGTGCGGCGGCTGAAAGCGCTCGGTGGCCCAGCGCGCGATACTCTGCACGATTTCGCGGCCGTAGCCCTGGCCGTGCAGGCCCTCTTTCACCCAGATGCCCAGCTCCGGGGTGTGGCTGCGCAGGTTATGTGCGCCGCCGACGCCGACGAACTGCCGGTCTTCGCGCCGGCGGGCGACGAAGATCACTTCTTCGCCTTCGCGCATCAGCGGCAGCCAGCCTTGCCAGACGTTGGCGAAATCTTCCGGCGACGCCTCCGGCTCAAAGGTCATAAAGCGTGTCAGAGTGGGGGTGATCGCCTGGTAAACATCGTCGGCGTCTGCTGCGGTAAAGGGGGCAATCAACAAACGGTCGGTGTCCACGCGGCACTGAGAAAGGTCATTATGATTCATCTTATTTTCCCTCGCTTTTCAGGCCAGAACGGCAAAAAATCCGCGCCCATAAATTAGGGCGGATCGTCGATATTACGCGCATTGGCGGCAGAAGCGACTTATTTTTCGTCGCTTGGGCAAGGTGGAAAGAACGGGTTTGGTGACAATGTCACGCTATTAGTGAGGCGGCGAGCGCGATAGGTGCGCACGCCGCCGGGGGTCAGAACTTCACCGAGCCTTGCAGATAGATCGTGCGCGGCTGGCCGACGTACAGACCTTTGTTATTGTCGTCATAGGCGCGGGTGAAATACTCGTGGTTGAACAGGTTTTTCACGCCGACGCCCAGATTCAGACCGGCCATTTCCGGGCCGAAATCATAGGCGGCGCGCACGCCCCACAGCATATAGCCGGGAATGCGGCCGGTGCTGCCGTCGGCGCTTTCCGCCACGGTGTTGGCGTTGTCGGCGAACTGGCTGGATTGGAACTCGCCGTTAAGGTTAAACGCCCAGTTGCCCGGCGTGTAGTCCAGCCCCAGCGTGCCTTTATGCTTCGGCGAGAACGGCACCTGATTGCCCTTGTAGCCGCCGTCTTCACGGATGGTGGCGTTGACGTAGGCGTAGCTGGCGTAGGCGGTCAGGTCGTCCAGTTTCGGCGTCAGCTGCGACAGATCGTAACGCAGGCTGCCTTCCAGCCCGGCGTGGCGGGTTTTGCCGCGCGCGGTCACGCTGTCGGTCACCTGGTTGGAGTCGTACTGGTTGTTGAAGTTGATCAGGAACAGCCCGATCTCACCGGTCAGCGCATCGCCGGCGTAGCGGGTGCCCAGCTCCCAGGTGCGCGCCTTCTCGGGTTCAATCTTGCCGCTGTCGACCGCTTTGCCCATCTGGCTGTACTGTACGGTGCCGAAGGAGCCTTCGGTGTTGGCGTACAGGTTCCAGTATTCGTTCAGGTGATACATCACGTTCAACGCCGGCAGCGGCGCGTTATAGCTAACGTCGAGGCGGTTGTTCTTGATGTAGTTGTTCTGATACGACTTGATGTACTCGTAACGCATGCCCGGCGTAATGGTCCAGTCGCCGATATCGATGCGATCGTCGATATAGAAGGCGTGCGCCTCGGTGCCGGACTGGGTGTCGCGATCGTACGGGCTGGCGGTGGACGGCAGCCGGCCGGTGCTGGCCTTGCTGGTGTAGCGCAACTCGTGGGTGGATTCGCTGACGTAGCGGTAGCCGACGCCCACCTCATGGGCTGAATCGCCCCAGCGGAAGCTCTGGCTGTAGCGCGGTTCCACGCCGCGCACCCAGTATTCGCGCGGCGACAGCGTCAGGTTTTTGCCCTGATCGAGATAGCCGCTGCGCAGGGTGTAGGTGTAGAAGCTCTGCACGTCGAACTTGTGCTGCTGATCCGGCTGATACTGGTAGCCGAAGTTCGCCAGCTGGCGCCGGCCCCAGAACTTGTCGTACGGGCGCGTCGACTGGAACGGGTTGGCGTTGTAGTCCGCCCGGCTCAGGCCGCCCGGCATGTCCGCTTCGCCTTCGTAGTATTGCAGCAGGCTGTTGAAGGTGTGCACTTCGTTCGGGGCGTAACGGCTTTTCAGCATCACATCGTCAATTTTGGTCGCGCTGTGTTCGCGCCAGTCGCTGCCGCGGGTGCCGGAGTAGAGCAGCGCCGCGCCGAGGCCGTTGTCGGCGGTGCCGCCGATCATCAGGTTACCGGTGCCTTTCGGGTGATCCTGGCGCGAGGTTGGGCTGAGCTGCCCCTGCATGCCGGCCTCCATGCCGAAGGTTTTCGGGATGGCACGGGTGACGAAGTTGACGACGCCGCCGACGCTCTGTGGCCCGTAACGCACCGCGCCGCCGCCGCGCACCACGTCAATCGCATCCATATTGCCGAGCGAGACCGGCGCCAGCGACAGCTGCGGCTGGCCGTAAGGGGCGAAGGGCACCGGGATGCCGTCCATCAACACGGTGGAGCGGCTGGCGAGGCGTGGGTTGAGGCCGCGAATGCCGAAGTTCAGCGCCATGTCATGGCTGCCGGTGCCGTTGTTCTCAGGTGCCACCACGCCCGGCACGCGGTTCAACGCTTCGCGCACGGTGGTGGTGCCGGTTTTGGCGAATTCTTCGCGGCGCACCACGTCGCGCGCGCCGGGATGTTCGAACACGTCTACCTGACGGCCTTCCGCCAGCCAGTCACCGACCACGGTGATGTCTTCTTCCTTCTGCGGCTGCGGCAGTTTGGCCAGCGTGTAACCGTGGTTGCCGAGCGCTTTAGCCTGCAGGCCGCTGCCGGCCAGCAGGGCGTTCAGGCCGTCATCGACGCCGTAGCTGCCGCTCAGGCCCGGCGAACGCTTACCGGCGGTCAGCGTGCCGTCCACCGAGAGCGCGATGCCGGCGCGCGCGGCGAACGCGTTCAGCGCGCCGTCCAGCTCACCGGCCGGAATGTGATAGGTTGCAGCGGCGCTGGCGGCGCTCGCCGTCAGCGGTGCGGCGAAGGCCAGGCCAATGGCCACGGCCAGCGGCGTGGCCCGTTTTCCCCAAAGCGAAGCCGGCGCTCCCTTTCCCCAAGCGTTGTTCATACCTTCTCCTGAATCATTTTTTATTTATTGCTGCAGTGTTTTCCTGGGAGTCGGATGAGCAAAGCAAAAGGGACAATCAAGAATGCGATTTTTTATCATTTTCATTTAAAAAGATTCAGGCGGGGACGATTTTCAGCCAATAGCGGGTAAAGCTCTGCAGGCGCACCGGCAGGGTCTGGCTGAGCAGGGCAAGGGCGCGATCGGTATCGTTGAGCGGGAAACTGCCGCTGACGCGCAGGCCGGCGACGGCCGGATCGCAGCTCAGATGGCCGCGCCGGTAGCGCGCCAGTTCGGCGATCACCCGGTCCAGCCGCCACTGGCTGACGCTCAGCACGCCGCGCAGCCAGCCGTCCTCCGCCGCAGCCGGTTGTTTGTCGCTGAAGGCCGCGGCGCTGAAGCTTATCTGTTCTCCGGCTTCCACCCGGCGAGTTTGCCGCGCGTCCTGCGCCAGCTGCGCTTCGACCGCATGCTCCAGCACCGTCAGGCGCGTCTCGCCGCCGTTCTCACGCACCAAAAAGCGGGTGCCGAGCGCGCGCATCGCTCCCTGCGGGCTTTGCACCCACAGCGGCCGGGGGTCGCGTCCGGTAACCAGGCTGATCTCCCCGGCGTGCAGGCGGATCAGCCGTTGGCGATCGTCGTAATGCACGTCCACCGCGCTGGCGGTGTTCAGCACCAGCTGGGTACCGTCGCTTAACACTATGGGTTTGATCTCGCCGGTGGCGGTGCGGTAGTCGGCGCGCAGCTCCCGGCCGAGCGGCGACTGGTAAAGGAAGCCGCCGCCGCCCACGCCGAGCAACAGCAGCAGGCTCTTCAGCAGGGTGCGGCGATCGATCGCCGATTGGCGGCCGGCGCGATCGAGCGCACGGTAGCTGAACTTGCCCGGTACGCCCTGCAGCTGGCTCTGCAACGCTTCGACGCGCTGCCAGGCCCAGCGGTGATCGTCATGCTGCTGATGCCAGGCTTGCCACTGTTGGCGCTGGCGGTCGGTGACGTGCTCATCGCACAGTAGCGCATACCAGTGTGCGGCCATCTTCAGCGCCTGGCGCTGCTCGGGGGTGATGGCGTTGCTCATGAGAAAACGTCGTTTTCCAGGCTGAACAGCAGGCAATGCTCGGTGGCCTTGGCCATGTATTTTTTAACCGAGCTGACCGACACGCCGAGGCGCACGGCGATGTCCGCATAGCCCAGGCCTTCGAGCTGCGACAGCAGGAAGGCCTGTTTCACCTTTGGCCCCAGGCCGTCGAGCATGGCGTCGATCTGCTGCAGGCTTTCCAGCAGGCTCTGGCGCAGCTCCGGCGACGGGGCATAGCCGTCCGGGATCAGCGCCAGCATCTCCAGATAGGCGCGCTCCAGCGTTCTGCGGCGAAACAGATCGACCATCACCCGCTTGGCGACGGTGACCAGAAAATCTTTCGGCTCGCGCAGGGTCGCCGCGGCGTCGCTTTTCAGCAGGCGCATGAAGGTGTCCTGCGCCACGTCGTCCGCGTCGAAAGCGCAGCCCAGCCGCCTGCGCAGCCATCCCTGCAACCAGGCATGGTGGGTGGCGTAAAGGCGCGACAGCGCGGTGTGCGGGGCAGAAGCGGTGGCGGACATGGTTTTCGCATTGCTGGTCAAAAAGATGCGCGGATGATAATTGAGAATGGTTATCGTTTCAAGTTTGTCGGGTGGCCTGCGGAATGGGGCAGACCGCTTTGCATCGCGTTAAAATAACCGCAGCGGCCGCGAAATTATCCGCTTGCCCGGTAAAGGTGCAGCGGCGCGGCGTTATTCCGGCAAGCAAACGGTTGCTATTGGTCTACCGTTGAAGATCGCCGCGCGTTTTATTCTTTTTCATCGGTTGTTTTTCTTTGATTAAATTAATATGTCTCTGTTTTTAAATGTAAATGTATTTTATGGCCGCCTATTGGCACACGGCTTGCTATGCTTAATCCGGTCTTTGAGTTTGGGTAATAAAAGGCATTGTTTCATCAGCGAAGATTATTACGCGGGTGAGCTTGGCCGGTCGTCACAAGGAAGAAAATAATGGCACTGCAATTCACCACGGCTATTCGTGGCAATTTTTTTGATATCACCGCCTGCGTGGAGGAAGCGCAACAGCTCGACGAACGCCTGCGGCACATTCCCGACGGTTTGTTGCTGCTCAACGAGGGCACCATCGTCTGGTTCGGCAGCTGGCAGCAGGGTGAGGCGCTGTTGCCGCCGGGTTTCGCGGTCACGGAGTATCGCGATAAACCGATCGTGCCGGGCTTTATCGACACCCATATCCACTACCCACAAACCGAAATGATCGGCGCCTATGGCGACCAGTTGCTGGGGTGGTTAAACAATTACACCTTCCCGACCGAAAGCCGTTACGGCTGCGAACAGCACGCCGACGAGATGTCGGCCTTCTTTCTGCGGGAGTTGCTGAGCAACGGCACCACCACCGCGCTGGTGTTCGGCAGCGTGCACCCGCAGTCGGTCGATGCGCTGTTCACCCAGGCGCAAGCGCTGAATATGCGCCTGATCGCCGGTAAGGTGATGATGGATCGCCATGCGCCGGAGGCGCTGCTGGAAACGCCGGAGCAAAGTTATCGCCAGACGCGTGAGTTGATCGAACGCTGGCACGGCAAAGGCCGCCTCGGCTACGCCATTACGCCGCGCTTTGCGCCCACCAGTACCCCGGCGCTGTTGGCGCAGGTGCAGCGGCTGCGCGAAGAATTCCCCGACGTTTGGCTGCAGACGCACCTGAGCGAGAATCCGCAGGAAGTGGCCTGGGTAAAATCGCTGTTCCCGCAGAGCCAAAGCTATCTGGACGTTTACCATCGCTACGGCATGACCGGTGGCAAAAGCGTGTTCGCCCACTGCCTGCACCTGGAGGAGCAGGAGTGGGACTGCCTGTGCGAGACCCGCTCGGCGATCGCGTTTTGCCCCACCTCCAACCTGTTCCTCGGCAGCGGGCTGTTCGACCTGCAGCAGGCCTGGCGCAAGCGGGTGAAGCTCGGCATCGGCACCGACGTGGGGGCCGGCACCACCTTCAATATGCTGCGCACGTTGGGGGAGGCGTACAAAGTCGGCCAGCTGCAGCATTACCGGCTCTCCGCCGTAGAAGCGTTCTATCACGCCACCCTGGGCGGCGCCCGCGCGCTGGCGCTGGACGACAAAATCGGCAACTTCAACGTCGGCAAAGAGGCGGATTTTGTGGTGCTCGATCCGGCGGTCACGCCGCTGCAGCAGTTGCGCTACGCCAACAGCGCCACGTCGGCGGAACAAGGGTTCGTGCTGATGACGCTGGGAGACGATCGCAACATTTATCGCACCTATGTGGACGGCAAGGTGGTTTATCAGGCGCCGCGCTGACGCAGCCGCGCCTGCAGCCAAACGCTGAGCGGCGCGACGGCGACCGCGCTCAGCGCGCACAGCCATAACAGGCGTTGCAGGCTAAGCGGGGTGAGGCCGCTGCTCAGCAACGCGGAGGAGAGCAAGAAGGCCGCCGTGGCGCTCAGGTGTATCAGGGCGGTTTGCAGTACGCCAAAGGCGGCGCGCTGCCGAGCGTCCGGCCAGCGCATGCTCAGGGAAGAGATCGCCACCAGCCGCGCATAGGCCGCCGCAAGAAACGCGACCATGAACAGCTCGCCGCGATCGCCACCGCGCGCCGCCAGCCACAGGCTGCCCAGCAGCAACAGCGTGGCGCCCACCGTCAGCGTCACGGTGCCAAAGCGTTGCAGCCAGCGGCCCGCCAGTACGGTCGCCAGATAGCCGGCCACGCCGCCGATGAGAAACAGCCAGGGCAAATGCGCGTCTGCCACCTGTAGCCGCTGGGTGAGCAGCGGCGCCAGCACCGGGATCAGCAGCATCGGGCTGAACTGCGTCAGGCCGGCTGCGGCGGCGAACAGCAGCAATCGGCGATCGAGCGCGACGGGCGCGGTAGCCCGTGGCTGCGGCGCATCCCTGGGAACGAACAGCGCGACCAAGACGGCCGCCAGCAGACACAGCCCGCCGATAGTCACCAGCGCGGCGCGCCAGCTCGCCACTTCGCACAGGTACAGCATGCCCGGCATGCCGACAATGCTCACCAACGAAAAGGACGCGATCACCGTCGCCAACATTTTGCCGTGCAGTGCGGCCGGTGCGGCGTTGAGCAGCAGGCCGATCCCGACGCCCATCGTGGTGCCGCCCAACAGCCCGGCCAACAGCCGCAGTGCCAGCAGCCAGTAAAACTGCTGGGTTGTGGCGATCAATAAGGTGGTCACGCCCAGCAGCGTGACATTGAGCAGCAGAAAGCGCCGCTTCTCAACGCCGCCGATCCAGAAAAATGCGCCGATGCCGGAAATCACCGCGGCCAGCGTATAGGCCGCGCTGACATAGCCGGCGAAGCTGACGGGCACGGAAAAATCGGCGGCCATGTAGAGGAATATCGGGTTGAATACCGTGTATTCCAGGGCATTGGTGAACTGAATAAAGGCGATGACCAGCGTTATCGCCGTCAGCTTTCTCGTGGGTGTCATAAGCATCTATCGGTTGCAGAGTCAGGCCGGCAGTGTAGCGCTTGGCGTTGATCGGGATTAGATGGTAGAAATGGCATGGTTTGTTATCAAATTAGGGATAATCATGCGCGATAAATTGGATTTAAACCTGTTACGCATCTTCGTGGCGGTGGTGGAGCAAGGCAGCTTCGTCGGGGCGGCGCGGGCGCTGGCGATGCCGACCTCCAACGTCAGCCGCTACATCTCTCAGCTGGAGCGCCAGCTCGAGCAGCGATTGCTCGAACGCAGCACTCGTTCGATGCGGCTGACGCCGAACGGCCAGCTGTTGCATGAACGCACCCAGCCGCTGCTGGCGTCGCTGGAACACACCGCGCAAACCCTCAGCGAGCGGCAGCAACAGCTGCGCGGGCCGCTGCGCCTGTGCGTGCCCAATGAAGTGGGGCCATACCTGTTGGGCGAGCCGCTGGCGGCGTTCGCCGTGCAGCATCCGCAGATCGAAATCAGCTGCGTGACCAACCTGGCGGGTATGGCGTCGCTGCTCGATGATGTCGATCTGGCGGTGATGATCAGCCGGGGCATGCTGGACGACAGCGACTATGTCGCGCAGCCGCTGGCGTCTTTCCCCTGCATCGTGGTGGCCGCTCCGGCGTTGCTGGCGCAGTGGCCGCCGTCGTCGGCGATTGAACAATTCACGCAATTGCCCTGCATCAGCACGGTGGATGCGCTGAAGGGGATGCCGTGGCAGTTCGTCCGCCCGGACGGAACCTTCGTTACCGTCCCGGTCAATACGCGCTATCGTGTCAACAGCGGGGAGATGGCGCTGAAGGCGGCCTTGGCCGGCGTGGGGTTCGCCATGCTTTCCGAGCTCGGCTGCCGGCCGTTTCTGGCCGACGGCCGTTTGGTTGAGGTGCCGCTGGCACTGCCGCCGGCGCCGTTGCAGCTGTATGCCGTTTACCCCGGCCGCCGCTATCTACCGGCCAAAACGCGCGCGTTGCTGACGTTCCTGATACAGCAGGTTGGCGAGGCGGCTAACTTCTAATCACTTGTTTTTGCTCAAACTGCCAACTGCACCTAAGCTAGGTGATGACTCAGAGGGAGCGATTCCCCGAGACCTTATTCCGTGAACATGGAGGAGTTTCGATTTGATGCGTTTATCCACATTGGTGCTGGCGATCGGCATGGCGCTGGGCTCGCAGGCACAGGCAGCAGAAACCCAACCTCACGCCGACCATAGCGCGCTGCCCAGCGGCCAGGCGAAGGAGGCTACCGTGACCGGTGAAGCCAATCAGCACGACAAGCAAAAGACTCAGAATCCGTTCTTCTATCAAAGCCGTCTGCCGTTCCAGGCGCCGCCGTTCAACCTGATCAAGGAGAGCGACTACGCGCCGGCGATCGAGGCGGGCATCAAGCAAAAGCGGGAAGAGGTGGAGAAGATCGCCAACAACCCGGCCAAGCCTAATTTCAAGAATACCTTCGTGGCGCTGGAGCAGGCCGGTTCGCTGCTGACGCGGGTGATGAACGTGTTCGGCGCCATGACTTCGGCCAACACCAGCGACGCGCTGCAGAAACTGGATGAAGAAACCTCGCCGAAGCTGGCGGCATTGAACGACGACATCATGCTCAACGGCAAGCTGTTCGCTCGCATCAAGGCCATCTATCAGGATCGCGATGCGCTGAAGCTGGATCCGGAATCGCGCCGGCTGGTAGAAGTGACCTACAAGAACTTCGAGCTGGCGGGCGCCAACCTGTCGGACGCCGACAAGGCCAAGCTGAAGGCGCTGAACCAGGAAGCGGCGACGCTGAGCACCCAGTTCACCAACAAACTGCTGGCGGCGAGCAAAAACGGCGCGCTGGCGATAACCGATCCGGCGAAGCTGGACGGCCTGTCGGAAGGCGAGCTGGCTGCGGCGGCCCAGGCGGCCGCCGAACGCAAGCTGGAGAAACAGTGGCTGCTGGTGCTGCAAAACACCACGCAACAGCCGCTGCTGCAGAGCCTGAAAGATCGCGATACCCGCCAAGCGCTGTTCGACGCCTCCTGGACGCGTGCGGAGAAGGGCGACGGCAACGATACCCGCCAGACCATCTCCCGTCTGGCCAAGGTGCGCGCCGAGCAGGCCAAGCTGCTGGGCTACCCGAACTACGCCGCCTGGAAACTGCAAAACCAGATGGCCAAGACGCCGGATGCCGCGCTGAGCTTTATGCGCAACATCGTGCCGGCGGCCACCGCGCGCGCCGAGCGTGAGGCCAAGGACATTCAGGCGGTGATCGACCAGCAGAAAGGCGATTTCAAGGTGCAGGCCTGGGACTGGCAGTTCTACGCCGAACAGGTGCGCAAGGCCAAGTACGATCTGGACGAGTCGCAGATCAAGCCTTACTTCGAGCTGAACAACGTGCTGAACAACGGCGTGTTCTACGCCGCCAACCTGCTGTACGGCATCAGCTTCAAGGAGCGCAAGGACATCCCGGTCTACCAGCCGGACGTCAAGGTGTATGAAGTGTTCGACAAGGACGGCAAATCGCTGGCGCTGTTCTACACCGACTACTTCAAGCGCGACAACAAGGGCGGCGGCGCCTGGATGAGCAACTTCGTCGATCAGTCGAAGCTCAACGGCACCAAGCCGGTGATTTACAACGTCGCCAACTTCACCAAACCGGCGCCGGGCCAGCCGGCGCTGCTGTCGTATGACGACGTAATCACCATGTTCCACGAGTTCGGCCACGCGCTGCACGGCATGTTCGCCGATCAGGAATACCCGAGCCTGTCGGGCACCAACACCGCGCGCGACTTCGTCGAGTTCCCGTCGCAGTTCAACGAGCACTGGGTCAGCGATCCGAAAGTGTTCAGCCACTTCGCCAAGCACTACCAGACCGGCGAGGCGATGCCGCAGGAACTGGTCGACAAGATCAAGAAGGCCGACAAGTTCAACAAGGGCTACAGCATGACCGAGCTGCTGTCCGCCGCGCTGCTGGATATGCACTGGCACATGCTGACGGCCGACCAGCCGCAGCAGGACGTGGACAAGTTCGAGGCCGAGTCGCTGCAAAAAGACAAGGTCGATCTCAGCTATGTGCCACCGCGTTACCGTTCCAGCTATTTCCAGCACATCTGGGGTAACGGCTACGCCGCGGGCTACTACGCCTATCTGTGGACGGAAATGCTGGCGGACGACGCCTTCCAGTGGTTCACCGAACACGGTGGCCTGACCGCCGAAAACGGCCAACGCTTCCGCGACATGATCCTGTCGCGCGGCAACAGCCAGGATCTGGAGAAGCTGTACATCGACTGGCGCGGCAAAGAGCCGAGCATCGAACCGATGCTGATCAACCGCGGGCTGAAGGACGAGTAAGTTCGGCCATTCCCGGTAAGTAAACAAAAGGGCGCGTTATGCGCCCTTCGTCTTTTTCGGCTTGGCCGACATTCAGCGGTTCACCACCTTGGCCGGCAGGGCCACCACCAGCAGCGAGCTGAGCAGCAGGCAGCCGGCGAAGGCCCAGAGCGCGCCGCCACTCTTGCCGGTCAGATCCAGCGCCAGCCCCATCAGCGAATTGCTCACCAGCCCGGCGATGTTGGCCAGCGAACAGGCCAGCGCGAAGCCGGTCGCCGCCGCCGTGCCGCGCAGGAAGGTGGCCGGCAGGCTGAAGAATACCGGCACCGCGCCGATGATCGCCGCCTGGGCGATGGAGAACAGCAGCACCGTGGCCAGCGCATTGTGGGTGAAGAAGGTGCTGCCGGCCATTGCCAACGCGCCGACGATAAACGGCACGATGATATGCCAGCGCCGTTCGCGCAGTCGGTCGGAACTGCTGCCGATCAGCAACATGCCGAGCAGGGCGGCGACGCTGGGGATCGCCGTCAGGTAGCCGATGGTGGTGATGTCGGTAACGCCGGCGGTTTTGATGAAGGTCGGCATCCAAAAGCCCATGGCGTAGGCGCTGAGCAGAATGGCGAAGTCGATGCCGCCGAGCATCCACACCTTCAGGTTGAAGAAGCCGTCGCGGAAGCTGTGCTTGCCGTGATCGGCCTCGGCGTCGTCACGCGCCAAATCGTCGGCGATGCGCTGTTTTTCCTCGGGCGTCAGCCATTTGGCCTGCTGATAAGTGTTAGGCAACAGCCAGAAGGTCAGCACCCCCAACAGCACGCTGGGAATGCCCTCCAGCAAAAACAGCCACTGCCAGCCGTGCAGCCCGTGGCGCATGTCGAAATGGCCCATGATCCAGCCAGAGAGCGGCCCGCCGATCACGCTGGACAGCGGCAGGCCGATCATGAACAGCGCGATGATGCGGCCGCGGCGATAGGTCGGGAACCACAGCGTCAGGTAAAAGAGCACGCCGGGCAGAAAACCGGCCTCCGCCACGCCGAGCAGAAAGCGGATGACGTAGAACTGGGTGGGCGTGGTGACGAACATGGTGGCGGTGGACAGCAGCCCCCAGGTGATCATGATGCGGGCGATCCACATCTTGGCGCCGACGCGCTGCAGGATCAGGTTGCTCGGCACCTCGAACAGAATATAGCCGACGAAGAACAGCCCGGCGCCCAGGCCGAAGGCCGCTTCGCTCAGCTGCAGCGCATCGGCCATCTGCAGCTTGGCCAGCCCGACGTTGATGCGATCGAGGTAGGCCGCCAGGTAACACAGGCAAAGAAACGGGATCAGTTTCCAGGTGATTTTGCGGTACAGCAGCAACGATTCTGCGTCCGCTTTCCCCGCCAGCGGGGTGTCGACAATGGCCATGATGTTGTCTCCAGGTGGTGCGTGTTGGCCTCCGCAGGAGGCGCCTGTTGTGTTTGCGTTGCAGGGGCGCCGCCCTGTTTCGGGCGGTCGCGTGAGGCGCTGTCTGCGCCTTCGTTATTGTCGTTGCAGGTGAGTCGTTGATTCATAACCGGTTCAGGTAGTCGAGCGCCTCCCGTTTGTGCACCACGTCGCCGTATTTGCTGTCGATGTCGAACAGGTTGGCTTCGTGCGGGCCGGGGTGACGATCGCCGACGCACTCGCGCACCACCATGGCGCGAAAGCCGTGCTGCACCGCGTCCACCGCGCTGGCGCGGATGCAGCCGCTGGTGGAGCAGCCGATCATCAGCAGCGTGTCGATCCCTTGCGCCACCAGCAGCGGCGCCAGCGCGGTGCCGAAGAAGGCGCTGGCGTATTGCTTGCTCAGCACCACCTCATCGGCCAGCGGCGCCACCGGCGGGCAGAACGCCGCCAGCGGGTTGCCCGCCACCATGTCCTTCATCACCGGCGCTTTTTTGACCCACAGGCCGCCATCGGCAAAATGGCCTGCATGATAGCGGATATGGGTATGGATCACAGGAATTCCCGTGCGGCGCGCACAGGCCAGCAGCTCGCGGCTTTCCTCGACCGCGCTCACCACGCCCGGCGCGAACAGCGGCGCGCCTTCGGTGGTGTAGGCCTGCATAAAGTCGATCGCCAGCAGCGCCGGGCGCCGGCCGAAGCCGAGGCGCTGGCCCCAGACGCCGCGATAATTGTCGCTGAGGGTGTCGTTCATCATGCCTCCTCAATAGGCGCCGGACAGCAGGGCGCCGGCGCCGGGGACGATCGGCTCCAGCTCCAGCGCGGTCAGCATCGCGTAAGTGGTGGCGATGGCGGCGGTGATCACCGGTTTGCCGGTTTGGGCCTCCACCGTCGGAACGGCCGGCAGCGAAGGCATCTGCACGCAGGCGGACAGCACGATAGCATCGACCTCGCGTAAATCCATCTCGGCGACGATCCCCGGCAGCCTGGCCGGATCGTGCCGGCCGACGTCGAGGTTGTCCGGGATCTCCAGCGCGCGCCATACCTTGACCTCAATGCCTTCGTGCTGGATGTAGTCCACCACCAGCTGGGTCAGCGGTTTCATATAGGGCGCCACCAGCGCGATGCGTTTGGCGCCGATCACCTTCAGGCCGTTGACCAGCGCGCCGGCGCTGCTGATAACCGGCGCGGCGGCCTGATTGTCTTTCGTCACCTGCGCCAGCCGGGCCTGCGATTCGCGGTGGTAGCCCAGCCCCATTGCCATGATGGCCACCAGGCAGGCGTAGCCGAGCACGTCGACCCGCGCGTCGGAGAGTTCCAGCGCGCAGCGATCGGACTCGGCGTCCATCGCCGCCAGCTCTTCTTTATTGACGTGTTTCATGCGCATGCGGCTGGAGTGAAAGGTGAAACGCTCCGGGCGTATCAGCTGGCGCGCGCCTAGCATCGCCGGGATCTCGGTTTCCATCGTGGTGTTGGAGCTGGGCACGATCTGGCCGATGCGGTAGTGGTTGCTCATGTCGGTGTTCCTCAGTTAATCCAGAAAATCGCCCAGGGCGCGGAAGAAGCCGTCGAAATTGTCCCACGGGATCATGTGTCCGGCGTTCTCGACCTCGACGATGGCGATCTCCGGCTGCAGCGCGCGGATCTCCGCCCGGTCTTCGGGCTGAATGACGCCGCCTTTGCCCGCGGCCATCAGCAGCGTCGGCATGGCCAGCAGCGGGTAGTCACGGTGGCTGTCCACCTGATGAAAATCGTCGTAGGCGCGTTGGATCGCCGGCTCGTAGCAGGTATGCAGCCACTCGGCGCGCAGCCGGCGCTGCTCCTCGCTCCAGGTCGGGCAGAAGGCGCGCATCTGCTCGGCACTCATGCCCGGCAGCGACTGCCGGATAGAGTCGGCGTACCACGGCCATTGGCCGGGATAGGCGCGGCGGCCGGGGCCGGAAACCGGCGGATCGACCAGCACCAGCCGCCGCACGCCGGCGGGCTGCAAAACGGCGGCGCGCAGGGCGAAGCGGGCGCCCATCGAATGGCCGAGCAGGGCGTAACTGGTCAGGTTCAGCGCGGCGGCGAAGGCGTTAACGTCCTGCGCGCAGGTCTCTGCGTCATAAGCCAGTTCCGGGCCGCTGGATGACAGACCGCGGCCGCGCACGTCGAGTACGTAGACGTCGTATTTTTCTCCCAGCCGCTCGGCGACGAAGCCCCAGGTGATCGCCGGGCTGGTGATGCCGGGGATCAGGATCAGCGCCGGGCCGTGGCCGCCGTAGCGCAGGTAGTGTTGGCGAATGCCATTGGCGTGAGCGTGGGCGCCGTAGAGGAAGGTGCTCATGCGGCGTTCTCCGATTTCAGCGCTTGCGCGTACAGGTCATAGCCGTAGACCCAGGCCGGATCTTCCTGAGTGCGCAGGAAGGTGTTGGCGTTGGACACCGCCTGCACCCTGGAGGCGCGCTCCTTGCGGTTGGCTTCATACAGCTGGAAGGCGGTGCGGTAGTCGCCGAGGCCGGTTTCCTGCAGGCAGCGGGTCAGCATGGCGGCGTCTTCGATCGCCATCGCCGCGCCCTGCGCCATGTGCGGTTTCATCGGATGGCAGGCGTCGCCGAGCAGCACCAGACGGCCTTCGCTCCACAGCGGCAGCGGTTTGCGGTTCAGCAATGGCCATTTGGTGACCTGCTCGCTGGATTCGATCAGCGCCTGCACGATCGGGTGGTAGCCGGTGAAGGTCTCGAACATCTCTTCGCGGCTGCTGTCGATGAAGCTGCCCTGGAAATCCCAGGCCGGGTGCGGCACGCCGCTCACGTAGTAATACTCGTCGCGCCGCTGGGTGGTGTAGTAGACCATCAGATGGCGATCCGCCGACCACCACTTCACGCAGTCTTCGAACGTCAGGTTGTATTTCGCCAGCTTCTCGCCGCGGATCAGCGCGCGGTGGGCCACCCAGCCGCTGTAGGTCGGCGCTTCCGCCCCCAGCAGATGTTCGCGGATGCGCGAATTGATGCCGTCGGCACCGATCACGATGTCGGCATGGGCCGAGGTGCCGTCGACGAAGTTCAGCACCACCTCGTCCCCGCGATCTTCAATCTTGCTCAGGCATTTGCCGAAGTGCAGGGTGCCGGGCTGCAGCGCGGAAAGCTGCAACGCCTGGAGATCGCCGCGGTGCACCGTCACATAGGCGGCGCCGTACTCCCGGCGGGCGAAGGCGCCCAGTTCGATGCGCGACAGATAGTCGCCGCTCTCGGCATCGCGGCTGAACCAGAAATCGGGATGAGACGCCATCTGCTCCAGCCGCTGCTCAATGCCGAGCCGGCGGAAAATCTTCAGGACGTTCGGCCCCATGTGAATGCCGGCGCCGAGGCGCGAGAACGCCGGGCTCTGTTCATACAGATCGACGGTAAAGCCGGCTTTTTGCAGCAGCCCGGCGGCGGCGGCGCCCCCCAGCCCGGCGCCGACGACGGCGATGCGTGGTTGTTTGCTCATCATGTTTCCCCTGTCTGTTGGCTTTTTTCAGCGTAGGCCCAACGCGTGGCTGGACGATCGATTTATAGTGTATGCGCTAAATAACGCAAAGTTGCAAAAGTGTTAAATCAGATCTTGCTCACGCTAATTGACGGCGAATTACTGTTAAACTCATGTTAATCACAGGATTGAAGAGGGATGAAATAGGACTTTCTTATGATGGATAGTCGCGACTTGCTTTCCTTTGCTTTTTTGACTTAGATAAAAATGAGTGTGTTCACTTTAAATTGTTTGAAAAATCACCGACGCCTTGCGGGCGTCGGACACCCTTGACGAGACAGGAGACAGGCCATGGCGGTCAATGAAACCCAGTTGGTACAGCTGTTCGAGCAGGTGCTTACGCTGTCGAAGGTCGATGCTTCGCAGAGCGTGGCGATTTTGAAAAGCCATTATTCCGATGCGCGCACGGTGCGCGCCGCGACTGACGCGGCGCTGCGGCTGGGCGCCAGGGTGTATGCCGTCGAGCTGCCGGCGTTCAACCATCCGCGGGCGATGGGCAACGACATGACCGCCTATTGCGGCGATACCGCGCTGACCGGCAACCTGGCGGCGCAGCATGCGCTGGAGGCTGCCGATCTGATCGTGGATACCATGATGCTGCTGCATTCGCCGGAGCAGGAGCAGATCCTGAAAACCGGCACCCGCATCCTGCTGGCGGTGGAGCCGCCGGAGGTGCTGGCGCGCATGTTGCCCAACGCGGATGACAAGGCGCGGGTGCTGGCCGCCGCCGCCGTACTGGAGCAGGCGAAGCTGATGCAGGTGACCTCCGCCGCCGGCAGCGATTTCCGCGCGCCGCTCGGGCAATACCCGACGGTGACCGAGTACGGCTATGCCGATGAACCGGGGCGCTGGGATCACTGGCCGAGCGGCTTCCTGTTCACCTGGCCGAATGAGGAGCAGGCGGAAGGGGTGCTGGTGCTGGAGGTCGGCGATATCTTGCTGCCGTTTAAAAGCTACGCGCGCGAACGCATCACGCTGGAGATCGAACAAGGGTTCGTTACCCGCATTCATGGCGGTTTCGAGGCGGAATACCTGCGCGAATACATGAAATACTTTGACGATCCGGAGGTGTACGGCATCTCGCACATCGGCTGGGGCCTGCAGCCGCGCGCCCAGTGGACGGCGATGGGCCTGCACGACAAGAACGACGGCATGTGCATGGACGCGCGTGCGTTTTACGGCAACTTCCTGTTCTCCACCGGGCCGAATACCGAAGTGGGCGGCACGCGCAAAACGCCTTGCCATATGGACATCGCGCTGCGCCGCTGCGACATCCGCCTCGACGGGCAAACGGTGGTGGCGGACGGGGAAGTGGTGGCACCGGAGGCCTCGCGCGTGCGCCGGGCGTAATCGTTGCTGCCAACGGCGGGGGTTTGTACTATTCTCGTGGATTCCATAGATGGTGAGAGTAACGCAATGACGCCCCCCGAATACCCGTCAGCCGTGAGCGGCCAACCCGAAAATTATCATTTTACCGAGCAAGTTGGGCACCTGCTGCGCAAGGTTTATCAGCGCCACCTGGCGATTTTCCAGCAAAACGTCGGCGATTCGCAGCTGACGGCGGTGCAGTTCATCACCCTGTGCGCGGTGCGCGATATGGGGCCGAGCTCGCTGACCGAGTTGGTGCAGGTGACGGCGGTGGATCAGGCCACCATACGCGGCATCGTCGAGCGGCTGAAGGCGCGCGATCTGATCACGGTGACGCCGGATCCGGTGGATCGGCGCAAGGTGGTGGTCGGCCTGACCGACACCGGCGCCGTGCTGCTGACGGAAACGGTGCCGCAGGCGGCGAAAATTACAGAGCTGACGTTCGGCACGCTCAACCCGGCCGAACGGATAGCGCTGATATTCCTGCTGAATAAAATGCTGGAAGATCCGCCCACCGGCTGATTCGCCCGCGCAACGTCGGTTGCCTGGTGGTCGGTGGCGAGAGGCCAGCCCATAAGACCATCAAGTGCAGGCGGAGACGCGAACAATGGCGATATCTGAAGTGCAGTCGCCCAGGGAAGGCGCGAACACCACGCTGACGGAGCATCCGCTGATGCTGTCGGTGAACGGCGAACAGCTTCATGCGCAGGTGATGGCGGATACGCCGCTCTTGCTGGTACTGCGCAACGATCTGGCGCTCAACGGCCCGAAATACGGCTGCGGCCTGGGCGAATGCGGCGCCTGTACCGTGTTGATCGACGGCGTGGCGGCGCGCTCCTGCGTGATCCCGGCGCTCGGTGTGTCCGGCCGGACGATCGTGACCCTGGAAGGCCTTGGCGATCGCCAGCGCCTGCACCCGGTGCAGCGTGCCTTTATCGAAGAGCAGGCGGCGCAATGCGGCTACTGCCTCAACGGCATGATCATGACCACCAAAGCCCTGTTGGATCGCAATCCCGCCCCGAGCGAGGCGGAGATCCGTCAGGCGCTGTCCGGCAACCTGTGCCGCTGCGGCACCCATCTCGAAATCCTGCGTGCGGTTCAGCGCGCCATCATTCTCTGCCGCGATGAGGACGCCCACGCTCATGACTGATTCCCGTCCCTCATCGCCGAGCCAGGCCGAATTGCTGCAGCGCGACGGCGTGCTGCTGATCGTCGACAGCGTGCAACCGCCTTCGGGGCCGGTGCCCAAAGGGCAAACGCCGGTGCTGAAGCCCAGGGAGCAAGGGCTGTTTATCGCCCTGTGCGGCAGCGGCGAAATCTATGCCTTTAACGGCCATGTCGATCTCGGCACCGGCGTGCGCACCGCGCTCGGCCAGATCGTCGCCGAAGAGCTGTACCTGCGCATGGATCAGGTGCGAATGGTGCTGGGCGATACCGAGCGCGCGCCGAATCAGGGCGCCACCATCGCCAGCGCCACGCTGCAGATCTCCGCCGTGCCGCTGCGCAACGCCGCCGCCGAAGCGCGCCGTTGGCTGTTGCGCCAGGCGGCGCAGCGCTTCGATGCGCCGGTGGAACAGCTGACGCTGGAGGAGGGCGTGATCCGCAGCCCGCAGGGGCAGGCGCTCAGCTACGCCGAGCTGGTGGCCGGCGGTCATGTCGAGCTGTCGATTTCCGGCGACGCGCCGCTGAAACCGCAGGCGGAGTATCGCCTGGTGGGCACCAGCGCCGCGCGCGTCGATATTCCGGCCAAGGCGACCGGCGAAACGACCTACGTACACGATATGCGCCTGCCGAACATGCTGCACGGCCGGGTGGTGCGGCCGCCCTATGCCGGTTACGACAGCGGCGAATTTGTCGGCACCAGCCTGCTGGCGGTGGACGAAACCTCGATCGCGCATATTCCCGGCATCGTCAAACTGGTGGTGATCGGCGATTTCATCGGCATTGTCGCCGAGCGCGAAGAGCAGGCGATCAAGGCAGCGCAGGCGCTGCAGGTCAGCTGGAAAGACTGGCGGCGCAATTTGCCGCAGATGACCGACGTGGCGCAGGCGCTGCGCGACAACCCGCATTCGACCCGGGTGGTGCACGATACCGGCGATGTGGACGCGGCGCTGGCGGCGGCCGACAGGCGTTTCACCCGCAGCTACCTGTGGCCGTATCAGCTGCATGCCTCGATTGGCCCTTCCTGCGCGCTGGCGGACTACCGGCCGGAGCGCCTGCAGGTCTGGTCAGGCAGCCAGAACCCGCACCTGCTGCGCGCCGATCTGGCCTGGCTGCTGGAATACCCGGAAGCGCAGATCGAGATCGTTCGCATGGAGGCGGCCGGTTGCTATGGCCGCAATTGCGCCGATGACGTCTGCGCCGACGCGGCGCTGCTGTCGCGCGCGGTGGGCAGGCCGGTGCGGGTGCAGCTGACCCGCGAACAAGAACATGTGTGGGAACCGAAGGGCACGGCGCAGCTGATGGAGGTGGACGGCGGGCTGGACGCTGCCGGGCACCCGGTCGCCTACGACTTTCGCACCTATTATCCTTCCAACGGCGCGCCGACGCTGGCGCTGCTGCTGACCGGTCGGGTCGAGCCGTTGCCGGTGGCCTATGAAATGGGCGACCGCACCTCGGTGCCGCCTTATGAATATCCGGCGCTGCGCGTCAGCATCGAGGACATGGCGCCGATCGTGCGCGCCTCCTGGATGCGTGGCGTTTCCGCCTTGCCGAACACCTTCGCCCACGAATCTTATATCGATGAGCTGGCCCACGCCGCCGGCGTCGATCCGCTGGAATACCGGCTGCGCTATATCCATGACGAACGCGCCAGTGAGCTGATGCGCAGCACCGCAGAGCGCGCCGGCTGGACGCCGCATACCGAACCGATGCAGACCCCGGCGGAAGACGGCGTGCTGCGCGGGCGCGGCTTTGCCTACGCCCGTTACATCCACAGCAAGTTTCCCGGTTTTGGCGCGGCCTGGGCCGCCTGGGTGGCCGACGTGGCGATCGACAAAGCCAGCGGCGAAGTGGCGGTGACGCGCATCGTGGTCGGCCACGACGCGGGCATGATGGTCAACCCGGACGGTGTGCGCCACCAAATTCACGGCAACGTGTTGCAATCGACCAGCCGGGTGTTGAAAGAGCGCGTGACCTTTGAGGAATCGACGGTCTCCGCCAAAGAATGGGGGGCTTACCCGATCCTGACCTTCCCGGAGGTGCCGGAGGTGGACGTGGTGATGATGCCGCGCCCTTACGATCCGCCGCTGGGCGCCGGGGAGTCGGCGTCAGTGCCCAGCGCGGCGGCCATCGCCAACGCGGTGTTCGACGCCACCGGCATTCGTTTTCGCGAGCTGCCGATCACCTCGGATAAGCTGCGAGAGGCGCTGAACGGGCCTGACACCGAGCGGCAGGCCGCACCGCCCAAGAAAAAGAAGCGCGGCAAATGGTGGTTCGGCGGTGCGGCGGGGCTGTTCGGCGCGGTGCTGGGCATCGCGGGCAGCGCCCTGCCATGGCGGGCGGAGATCGCACCGGTGGCGACGCCCGGCGCCGGCACCTGGTCGGCCGCCACGCTGGAGCGCGGCCGCCAGTTGGCCGCCGCCGGAGACTGCGCGGTTTGCCATACCGCGTCGGAAGGGGCGACCAACGCCGGCGGGCTGGCGATGGCGACGCCGTTCGGCACGCTCTACAGCACCAACATTACCCCGGACGTGGCAACCGGCATCGGCAACTGGTCGTTTACCGCGTTCGATCGGGCGATGCGCCAGGGCATCGCCCGCGACGGCCGCCATCTGTATCCGGCATTTCCCTACACCGCATTCAGTAAAATGACCGACGGCGACATGCAGGCGCTGTACGCTTATCTGATGTCGCAACCGGCGGTGCGCCAGAGCAATCCGGCCAATCAGATGCGCTTCCCGTTTAACCTGCGGCCGTTGATGGCGGGTTGGAACGCGCTGTTCCTGCGCCAGGGGGAATTTCAACCCGATCCGCAACAAAGCGCGCAGTGGAATCGCGGCGCCTATCTGGTCAATGGGCTCGGCCACTGCGCCGCCTGCCATTCGCCGCGCAATCTGCTGGGGGCAGAAAAGGGCGGCGCGGCTTTCCTGGCGGGGGGGATGGTGGACGGGTGGGAAGCGCCGGCGCTGAATCAATTGGCCAATGCGGACAAGCCCTGGACCGAGGAGCAGCTGTTTCAGTACTTCCGCAGCGGGCATTCCGCCGAGCACGGCGTGGCGGCCGGGCCGATGGGGCCGGTGGTCAGCGAACTGGCGACGTTGCCGCAGAGCGATCTGCGGGCGATGGCCAACTATGTGATGTCGCTGAGCACCAAGGCGACGCTGAATGTGGAGCCGCAGGCGCAGTTGGCGGCCCGCGCCTTGCCGGTGGCGGGGCAGTTGGCCGGCGAGCGGTTGTTCCAAGGCGCTTGCCAGGCCTGCCACAGCGCCGCTGCCGGTGGGCCGCAGCTGTTCGGCGTCAGCCCGGATCTGGCCAATAACACCAATATCTTCAGCGATCGCCCTGATAACCTGATCAAAGTGATCCTGCAAGGGATCCCCAAACCGGCCACCGCCGAATTGGGCTTTATGCCGGGCTTTAAGGACAGCTTTTCCGATCGGCAGGTGACGGCGCTGGTGAATTATCTGCGCCAACGCTATGCCGGCGACAAACCGGCCTGGCGCGACGTGGAGGCGCAGGTGGCGCGGCTGCGCGCGGAGCCGGGGAATCATTAACATTGTAAATTGTTACATTGGGTTATTGACTGGCGGCGCTCATTCGGGGATTAATGTTAGCCTGATTTTTACCTTACCTATAAAAAACAGGAAGTTAACATGACATTAACCACGCATAAAATGGAAAGCGGCCTGGCCGTAACAGTTCGTTTACCTGATAACCCGGCCAAGGTTCCGGCGATTATTCTGTGTCACGGCTTCTGCGGCATTCAGGAGCTGTTGCTGCCGGCCTTTGCCGAGGCCTTCGTCAACGCCGGTTTTGCGGCGGTGACGTTTGACTATCGCGGCTTCGGCGCCAGCGAGGGCGAACGCGGGCGGCTGGTACCGGCGCTGCAGATTGAGGATATCCTGGCGGTGAGCCGGTGGGTGCAAACGCAGCCGCAGATCGACAGCGAGCGCATCGGCCTGTGGGGCACGTCGTTTGGCGGCTGCCACGTGTTCGGCGCTGCCGCGGCCGAGCCGGCCATCAAGTGCGTCGTTAGCCAGCTGGCCTTCGCCGACGGGGAAACCATCGTGACGGGGAAAATGGCCGCCGATGAAAAACAGGCGTTCATCGCCACGCTGGACAAAATGGCGGAGAAGAAACAGGCCACCGGCAAAGAAATGTTTGTCGCCGTCACCCGGGTGTTGAGCGATGACGAGTCGAAGGCGTTCTTCGAGGAGAACAAGGTGCGTTACCCGGCGATGGGCATCAAGATCCCGTTCCTGACCGTGCGCGAAACGCTGCGCTATCAGCCGCGTGACAATGCGGCGCGAGTCACATGCCCGGTACTGGTGGTGGTGGCGGGCGGTGATACCGTGAATCCGCCGGAGCAGGGCATCGCGCTGTATGAGGCGGTAGGCAGCGCGAAGAAGGCGCTGCATGTCGAGCAGAATGCGAAGCACTATGACATGTACGCCGGCCCGCACTTCGCCGGCATCATCGGCCGTCAGATCGCCTGGTTCAACGACCACCTGTAATACCGCCTTCCCCCTGGCGCAGGAACGCCACCAGCCGCTGCGCCGGCAGCGGCAGCTGCGCCCATTCGCGCACCACCAGCGACAGGCGCCGGGTCGCCCAGTCGTCCGCCAGCGGCAGGGCGCCGTGTCGGATCTGCGGATGGCGTTGGGCGCTCTCTTCCGGCACCACCGCCAGCCCGGCGCCGCGCCACACCATGCGGCAGATGGCGTCGAAATTAGCGGCGCGCGCCCGTAGCCGCATCGGGCCGCCGCTGCGTATCGCCAGCTGTTCCAAATGCTGTTGCAGCGCGCTCTCTTCCGGCAGGCCGATAAACTCAAAAGACAGGGTGTCCGCGAAGCTGACCGTGCGGCGGCCGCTGAGCGCATGCCCCGGCGGCAGCGCCAGCACCAGACGATCCTGCCGGAAGGGGTAGCTTGCCAGCCCGCGCAGATCGGCGTGATCCGCCACGATGCCGATATCCGCCGCCTGTTCGGCGATCGCCTGCGCGATGACCGGGCTGGGCAGCTCCTCCAGCGCGATGTCGGTGTGCGGGTGCAGCACCAGAAAATCCGCCAGCAGCTCCGGCAGAAAAGCGTCGGCGGCGACGGTATTGGCGACGATGCGCAGCTGGCTGCGCTGGCCCGGCGCGAACTCGGCCATCTCGCCCCGCAGCCGGTCGCGCTGTTGCAGCAGCACGCGCGCGTGCTGCAACAGGCGTTCACCGGCCGGCGTCGCCTGGACGCCGCGCGGATTGCGCGTCAGCAACGCCACGCCGGCCTGTTGCTCCAGCCCGCGCATGCGTGCGCTGGCGGCGGCCAGCGACAGCCCGACGCGTTCGGCGCCGGCGGTGATGCTGCCGGTCTCGAGCACCGCCGCCAACAGCCGCAGATCGATAAAGTCAAAATGCATGCGTTCTTCCTCTGTCTTTGCCGCAGGCAGGCTCTGCCATTGCCGCATTGTGCCGCGCCGCGCCGCCGGCCACAATCGGGCCGTTGATTGCCATAAGGATAGACGCATGTCGCTGACGTTACTCGAGATTATCGCCCTGACGGGCATTTTTACGCTGGCCGGCACGGTCAAGGGAGCGATCGGCCTGGGCTTGCCGACGGTGTCGATGGGGCTGCTCAGCCTGATGATGCCGCCGGGGCAGGCCGCCGCGCTGCTGCTGTTACCTTCACTGGTCACCAATCTGTGGCAGTTGCTGTGCGGGCCGCGGCTGGGAGCGCTGTGCCGCCGGCTCTGGCCGATGATGCTGTGCGTCACGCTGGGCACGTTGCTGAGCGCCGGCGCGCTCACCGCCACCGACGGCCGCCTGGCGCCGCTGGCGCTGGGCGTTTGCCTGATCGGCTATGCGCTGTTGGGATTCACCCGTTTCGACTGGCGCGTTTCCGCCACGGCGGAGCCTTGGCTGGGGCCGCTGTGCGGCCTGGTGACCGGTGCGCTGACCGGCGCCACCGGCGTATTCGTCATACCGGCGGTGCCCTATCTGAACGCCTTGGGCCTGGCGCGTGACGATCTGGTGCAGGCGCTGGGGCTGTCGTTCACCGTCTCGACGCTGGCGCTGGCCGCCGGATTAGCCTGGCATCAGGCGCTGCCCGGCGCGCTGCTCGGCGGTTCGCTGCTGGCGCTGCTGCCGGCGCTGGGCGGCATGTGGCTGGGCGGGATCGTGCGTCGTCACAGCAGCCCGCTGATTTTTCGCCGCCTTTTCTTTATCGGGTTATTAATCTTGGGAATTGAGATTGTTTGGCGTTCAATTAATTAAATCGATAGCATTTATGTGTAATTAGGTCAGGTATATTATTCTGTATTTTATTCTAATATGATTATTTCCAGCATTGAGAATACACTTTCAGTCATTCTTGTCAAAAAACAGCCCTTGTAGCAGCGGTTACGGAGCCAGTGGTTTCTGGGGGAATGGCAGCTCTACAGGAAATGGGTATGGCGGCAATGGCACTGGACCGAGAGAGGCCAGAGAATCCGGAACCAAACGCTAATTAACCGCTGCAATCCTAGCACAGAAGTAAAATTCTGTGCTTTTATGGGGGATATGATGAGTAAATATGTTGTTTTTATAAAGGGTGATGAGTCAAGGGTGCTGAGAAAGGAAGTGGTTACACGAGAAATAATTAAAGATATGAAGCAAAAGGGGTTCAGAAAGCATCATGTTGAAGTAGACGCTGAGAACGAGAATGATGCCATTAACAAACTAAATAAGAACAGCAATGACTATTTGGACTCATTGAGAAACTTTTCCGGTGATTTATTACTCTGTTCTATTTTTGTCATTGCTATGGTCATGGTTTATTTATTCAGATGAGCCATAATCCAGTTTTGAATCATTCAATTTTTTATACTATACGATTGCCCGCTAACCCCCCAATAAGGCTCAGGCGTGCGGCCCACTCCAACTGGTCTCCTGTATGCCGGAGAGGAGGCCTTCGCCGATTTTGCTCTCCCGTTCTTCATACCCGCCGTGGGCGATGACCCTGCCTTTGCCGTGCGTGAGGTCGCAGCGCTTGCACGCTTTCAACACCCGTTGTTTCACTCGATAGCGGCGTCGCCCTGGCCGTAGAGGCGGCAAAAAAGTGGTGCAGGCAATGAACGGTGATGGGGCCAGGCTATTTTTTCTGCCCGCTCCGGTTTTCAATTTACGGCGCGGCGTATTGCGCGATATTCTGGTTTTCTGATGGGCTAACGGCGGATGAGGGAACCATGACAGACAGCCAGGTGTTTGAACAACAAAGCCTCGACAATCTGCTGAGCTATTGGCGGCGCCATCGCCGCCTGCCGGGCGCGCGCTATCCGGCCGGGCCGACCGACAGCCTGTGCGACGTGCCGGGCGTCAGCGTTGGGCATCACACCCTGACCGACGGCGAATGCCAGACCGGCGTCACCGCCATCGTGCCGCCGGGCGATCTGTTCAACCAGCCGCTGCCGTGCGGCAGCGCGGTGCTCAACGGCTTCGCCAAGCCGCTGGGATTGGTGCAATTGAATGAGCTGGGGGAGTTGCAGACGCCTATTCTGCTGAGCAACACCTTCGCCGTCGGCACGCTGTTCAACGCCATGGTGCGGCGCAGCTGCCTGCGCTACCCACAGATCGGCCGCGGCAGCGCCACCATCAACCCGCTGGTACTGGAGTGCAACGACGGCTACCTCAACGATATTCAGGCGATGGCGGTGCGTGAGGAGCACGTCTTCAGCGCGCTGGATAACCATTCCACCCGCTTTGCGCGCGGCAGCGTCGGCGCCGGGCGCGGCATGAGCAGCTTCGGCCTGAAGGGCGGCATCGGCACGGCCTCGCGCTATTGCCCGGGGTTAGGCACCATGCTCGGCGTGCTGGTGCTGGCCAACTTCGGCACCCTCGACTCGCTGACGCTGAGCGGCGTGCGCGTTGGCCCGGCGCTGGGCAAGCTGTTGGCGGATCCGCCGCCGCAGGTGGACGCCGGCTCGGTGATTATCATCATCGCCTGCGATCGGGCGCTGGACAGTCGCCAGCTGAACCGCATCGCCCGCAGAGCGGGCGCGGGCCTGGGGCGGGTGGGTAGCCATTGGGGGCATGGCTCCGGCGATATCGCGCTGGCGTTTTCCACCCGATTGCTGGGAGCCACGCTACCGGACGAAAGGCTGGAGCCGCTGTTTGCAGCGGCGGCGGACGCCACCGAATACGCGGTGCTGGATGCGTTGCTGAGCGCCGAAGGCGTCAGCGGCTTCCAGCAGCATGCGCGCGCAGCGCTGGGCCCGCTGCTCGACCGGCTGGCGGCGGCAAATTAAATAACGGGAGTGTGATGTGAAGGTCTTTATCTCTGCGGATATCGAAGGTATTGCCGGCGTGATGCGGCCGGAGCAGTGCAACCCGGCCCACGCCGACTATGCGGCGGCGCGTGAACTGATGGAGCAGGAGGTCAACGCCGCCATCGACGGCGCTTTCGCCGGCGGGGCCACCGAGGTGACGGTGGCCGACAGCCACGCCATGATGCAGAACCTGCGCGCCGATCGCATCGATGGGCGTGCGCGGCTGGTGCAGGGTAAACCGCGCGGGCTGTCGATGGTGGAAGGGCTGCAACACCAACGCTACGACGGCCTGATGTTTATCGGCTACCACAGCGCTGCCGGTGAACATGGCGTGCTGGCGCACACCATCAACGGCCGGGCCTTTTACCGCGTCAGCCTGAACGGCGAAGCGGTGGGCGAAAGCGATCTGTATGCAGCGGCGGCGGCCGAATTGAACGTGCCGCTGTGGCTGGTGAGCGGTGACGACGAGCTGCAACGCTGGATTGCTGAACGTTATCCTCAGTCTGGCTATGTGTGCGTGAAGCGCGCCATCTCGCAAACCGCCGCCGAATCGCTCAGCCCGCAGCGGGCGCGCGCCGAGATCCGTGAACGGGCGATGCAACAGGTGCGCCAGGGCGGGAAGCTGCCGGTGGAACGCCGCTTCATGCCGCCTTATCGGCTGACGTTGATGGCGGCCAAACCGGTGCTGGCGGATCTGTTCAGCTTGGTGCCCGGCGTGCAGCGCCAGGACGCGCTGACCGTGGCCTTCGACAGCGACAACATGGCGGCGCAAATCAACCTGCTCAGCGTCTTCTCCTATCTGGCGACGACGCAGAACTGAGGGATAACGCCGTTACAGGCGCTCGCGGTTGGCGAGCTGAAGGGTGAGGTTTTCAATGCGCTCGGCCATCTGTTTCGTCAGGGCGGTTAATTCCGTATTTTGCTTCAGCAGCTCGAGCAGCTGTTCGGACTGCCGTTCGGCCAGGGTTTGCCGCTGTGCCATCGCCTCATCCAGATCTTCCCGGTGCCGGGCATCGGCCAAGGCATGCGCCTGGTCGCGCTCGGCCTGGCGGGTTTGCGCCAGCAGGATCAATGGCGCGGCGTAGGCGGCCTGCAGACTGAACGCCAGATTCAGCAGAATGAAGGGGTAAGGGTCAAATTTGGTGAAGCCGGCGAGGTTGAGATAGATCCACACGCCGACCACCACCGTTTGTCCCACCCAAAAAGTCGGCGTGCCGAAGAAGCGGGCGAACGCTTCGGCTTTCAGGGCAAACCATTGATCGCCAAAGGTATGGCTTAACCCTTGCAGCGGCCGATACAGACGAAATTTCTTGTGTTCCGACATAGCGGTAAGGCTCATAGAGATTGGAAGTGTTTCATTTATAGCACAAATGCATTTAAAGACGCGCCCAGCGGCCGCCTGGCGCCGATGGCCCGCAGCGCACGATTCCTCAACGAAAAATCCCTTATCAAGATTAGGCCTGCTGGATAATAGGCTACGCTAATTATTGCTCTGTTGCGCTATATCACCTGACGGGCGCGGCAAGCCATTCCATAACAAGATTTGTTTCGCCGAAGGCAGTGACGCCTTCGGCTTTTTTGGAGTCATGAGCAATGAGCATATCCCAAGTTCCGCTTTCGCGGCGGCGGTTTATCGTCGGCGCCGGGGCGTTGGTGATCGGCGCCTATCTGCCGTCCACCGGCGCGCTGGCGCGTTCGGCTGCCCCGGCCGCCTCCGGCGCGGCGGCGTTTGACGCCAACGCCTTCGTTCAGATCGGCGCCGACGGCGTCGTCACCGTGATCAGTAAACACACCGAAGTGGGCCAGGGGGTCTATACCGGCATGGCGACGCTGGTCGCCGAAGAGCTCGATGCCGATTGGGCGCAGGTACGGGTCGTCGCCGCGCCGGTGGACACCAATATCTACAAAAACCTGACCTTCGGATTCCAGGGCACCGGCGGTTCCAGCTCGGTGGCCAATGCCTATGAGCAGATGCGGCGCATGGGCGCCATGGCGCGTGCGCTGCTGGTGCAGGCCGCCGCACAGCGTTGGAAAACCTCGGCGCAGGAAATTACCGTGCAGGCGGGCAAGATCCGCCATGCCGCCAGCGGGCGCGAGGCGGGCTTCGGCGAATTCGCCGCGCTGGCCGCCACGCTGCCGCCGCCCGATCCCGCCAGCCTGACGCTGAAGGATCCGGCCAATTTCACCCTGATCGGCAAAACGCGCGGCCTGCACCGCGTCGATTCGCTGGCGAAAACCAACGGCAGCGCGCAGTTCTCGCAGGATATCCATGAGCCGGACATGTTGACCGTCACCATCAAGAAGCCGCCGCGCTTCGGCGGCAAGGTGGCGACCTTCGACGCCGAACGGGCGCTGGCGGTGCCGGGGGTGGTGGCGGTGAAGCAAATCGCCACCGGCGTGGCGGTTTACGCCAAAAACACCTGGGCGGCGATCCAGGGGCGGGAGCGGCTGAAGGTGACGTGGGACGACGCGCAGGCCGAACGGCGCAACACCGAGGAGATCTACGCCGAATTCCGCCAGGTGGCGCAGAAAACCGGCGTGGTGGCGAAGAGTCTCGGTAAGCCGGACGAGGTGTTCGACAAGGCCGACAAGGTGATCGAGGCCGAATACACCTTCCCGTACGTCGCGCACGCGCCGATGGAGCCGCTGGACGGCTATCTGTTCTGGGACGGTGAGAGCGTCAAGGCTCGCTACGGCTGCCAAATCCAAACGCTCGATCACAAGCAGCTGTGCGATCTGTTCGAGTTGCCGCCGGACAAGGTGCAGATTGAAACCATTCTGGCGGGCGGCAGCTTCGGCCGGCGCATCGATTTAGGCAACCCGACGCTGGGGCCGGATCTGGCGGCCGACATGGCGGCGGCGGCCAAGGGCATCGGCCCCGGCCACGGCGTGAAGGTGGTATGGACGCGCGAGGACGACATCCGCAACGGCTGGTATCGCCCGATGATCCTGCACCGCCTGCGCGGGGCCATCCGCGGCGGCAAGGTGGTGGGCTGGACCGATACCGTGGTCGGCCACTCCTGGACGCGCCACAGCGCGATGGATGCGCTGGTGGTCAACGGCCTCGATCAGATGATGGTCGAGGGCGCCAGCGAGGTCTCATACACCTTCGAAGCCTTCCGCTGCGATGCGCACATTGTGCCGGGCAAGGTGCCGACCACCTCGCTGCGGTCGGTGGCCAGCACCCACACCGGCCACGCGGTGGAGAGCTTTATCGATCAGCTGTTGCAGGAAACCGGGCAGGATCCGGTCGAAGGGCGGTTGGCGCTGATGGGCGATGCGCCGCGTGCGGCGGGCGTGCTGCGCGCGGTAGCGAAAGCCGCTGACTGGCAGGGCGCGAAAGTGGTGGACGGACGCGCGCGCGGCGTGGGCGTCGCCAAGGCGTTCGATACCTATGTGGCGCAGGTGGCCGAGGTCTCGATCGGCGAAGGCGGCATCCCGAAAGTGCACAAGGTGTGGTGCGCGGTGGACTGCGGCGTGGCGGTGAACCCCGACGTGATCCGCGCGCAGATCGAGGGCGGCATCGGCTACGGCCTGAGCATGGCGCTGTACGGCAACATCACGCTGAAAGACGGCGTGGTCGAACAGTCCAATTTCAATAACTTCCGTCCGCTGCGCATCGATGAGATGCCGGAGATCGAGGTGATCATCGTGCCCTCGAGTGAGAAACCGACCGGCGTGGGCGAGCTGGGGGTGCCGACCATCGCCCCGGCGGTCGGCAACGCGCTGGCGCTGCTCGGGCGGCCGCGCACCTCGCTGAGCCTGCCGCTGCATAATCCTACCGCGAACCCGGCGTCTGACAAGGAGAGAACCTGATGATTCAATTAACCGTAAACGAGCAGCCGCTGACCTTCGAGGGCGATCCGCACATGCCGCTGTTGTGGTTTTTGCGTGACGAAGCCGGCCTGACCGGCACCAAGTTCGGCTGCGGCATCGCCATGTGCGGCGCCTGTACCGTGCATCTGGACGGTGTGCCGGTACGATCGTGCATGACGCCGGTCTCCGCCGCCGTCGGCAAAAAAATCACCACCATCGAAGCCGTGGGCGCCACGCCGGAAGGCAAGGCGGTGCAGGAAGCCTGGCTTGATCTGGATGTGGTGCAGTGCGGCTACTGCCAGTCCGGCCAGATCATGAGCGCCACCGCGCTGCTGGCGCAAAGCAAGGATCCGAGCGATGCGGACATCGACGCGGCGATGGGCGGCAACGTCTGCCGCTGCGCCACCTATGTGCGCATTCGCGCCGCCATCCACCAGGCCGCCAAGGCGTTGGGTTAGGGAGAGATGCGATGAGCAATGCCTTGAAAGGGCTGTTATGGCTGATTATCGCCGTGGTGGTGTTGGCGGGAGGATACGCGCTGTACACGCTGCTGCGGCCCACCGGCGCGGAGCCTGCGGCGCCGATCGCCGGGGCGCCGGCCGGCATCACCGATAAACTGGCGCGCGGCGAGTACCTGGCGCGCGCCGCCGACTGCGTGGCGTGCCACACCGCGCCGGGCGGCACGCCGTATGCGGGCGGCTTCGCCTTCAAACTGCCGTTCGGCACCATTTACGGCACCAACATCACCGCCGACAAGGAGACCGGCATCGGCAACTGGAGCGACGATCAGTTCGTGCGTGCGGTGCGTGAGGGCATCGGCCCGCAGGGCAACCTGTATCCGGCGATGCCGTACACCTCGTACACCGAACTGAGCCGCGACGACGTGCTGGCGATCAAGGATTATCTGTTCAGCCTGCCGCCGGTGAAGCAGGCCAACCCGCAAAACGATTTGTCGTTCCCGTTCAACCAGCGTTGGGGCATGAAATTCTGGAACCTGGCGTTCTTCCATGAGCAGCGCTTTGCGCCGGATCTCAACAAGGACGAGCAGTGGAACCGCGGCGCCTATCTGGCGACGGCGCTCGGCCACTGCGGCGAGTGCCATACGCCGCGCAATCTGGGGTTCGGCCTCAACCAGAGCAAGCACCTGAGCGGTGAAGTGGTGCAGGGCTGGTTCGCCGCCAACATCACGCCGGATAAGCAGACCGGCATCGGCGGCTGGAGCGACCAGCAGCTGTCGCAATATCTGGCCACCGGCCATGCCCCGGGGCGCAGCAGCGCCGCCGGCCCGATGGCGGAAGCGGTGGAAAACAGCCTGCAGTTCCTGACGCCGGAAGACAATCTGGCGCTGGTGAAATACCTGCGCGATATCGAACCGATCGCCGGCGACGGCGCAGCGGCGGTGAACCTGCAGCCGAAGGGCGCGGGGGCTTCCACACCGATCCTGCCGGGCGGGCAAGACAGTTCGCTCGGCCGGCGGGTGTTCGCCAACGACTGCAGCGGCTGCCACCAGTGGAACGGGCCGGGCCGCCAGAGCGAGTACGCGTCGCTGGTAGGCAGCACGGCGGTGAACGATCCGCAGGGGCGCAGCGTGGTGCAGGCCATCCTGAAGGGGACGAGCATCAGCATCGGCGATCGGCATGAAATGATGCCGGCGTTCGGCAGCGCCTATTCCGACGAGGAAGTGGCGGCGGTCGCCAACTTCGTGGTCGGCCACTTCGGCGATAAGCAGGGCAACGTCACCGCCAAACAGGTGGCGGAGCAGCGCAAGCAGTAGCGCATCGCGGCCGCCACGGCGGCGTGCAGGTTAAAGGCGGCGATATCGCGGATATTGCCGCTTTTTTTATTGCCGGCATGCCGGCGGCAGTGTGACGCTCAATCAAAAATCAGAGGGGGGACCGTGATAAAAATCGTAACGTTGTTAACCAATCAAAACTACCTGGCCTGTCTTGTAGCAGCATTACTCTTCATCGTTACGGCCGATACCAACCATCTGCGTGATAGCATTAACTATGGGCTGCAGACCGTCTTTGATGCTGAAGGATAACAGTAAACAAACCCACCGATGAGGTGGTTTTTTTGCTTTCTAGGGGGTGCTTTACCCAGCAAGTGAGATTCGTTATCATTTGCCTGGTTGATTGTTACTATAAGGATGTAGAAATGCAAAAGTCACTATTGGTTGCCCTGGGGGTGATAGTTCTATCAGGATGTGCAGGCCAGAACGATGATTATCAATTGAATAGCAAACAATCGTCTGCTCAGAAAGACAGCAAAGAGTGGAAGGAGTTTGTTGCTCCTCTGTCTACCAAAACGCAATCACCACAAGACAGACTGATGAAGCGTGCTGAGAGAAACTACTAACAGAGAAAAGCCCATTGGAGTGGGATTTTTGCTTTCTGGCATTAGTGTTTTTTTAATGGTATATCACTCCCAAAATTCGCTATGAACTCAGGGTTAAAAGCTATCGCGAGCACGACTGCTGCCAGAACCAGTATCAACATTTTCTTTTGCATAGTGACCTCATAGCTATTTAGCCAGAAGCCATGTTGTCACGCTGACCACACTTGATTCCAGGGAAAAGCCCGACAAATCGCGGGCGAAAACCGCTTTTCGTTGCCTACTTCATGCTCTCTGTTACCATGTAACGACTTGTTACTTGTCTATGGGAAAAGGACGAAATGCTTAAGTTGATTGGTGGGCTGCTGATTTTAGTTGGTGCAATTACTGTTGGTTACGCTATCGGCATGGAAGTTACTGTTGGCTACGTTGATAAGGTTTACAACAGTGGGCTGATGGCAAACCGAGAGATTTACACAATTGCAGGTAGTGCAACGGCTATCATCGGCACCTTAGTTGCTATGACTGGGGTGATTGCTGAGTTTTTGGAAAAAAGAGAAAACGAAAAGTTAGACATCTTGAAAAATATCAAGAATGGCTTAGCTGACCACCTAGAGAAATAATCTCTCTCGAAAAAATTATTTATAACCTCGCTTCGGCGGGGTTTTTTTTATGCCCGGAGAACACTAAATGTCAGAACAAGACGGCGGCAGCCTCGTCTATCAGGTCGATATCGACACTGCAAAAATGATCACCGGGAGCCGTAGGGTATCTGTTGTTCTTGAGGAGATGGAAAAACAGTCAGGAAAGGCAGAGGCCAGCTTATCAAAACTCGAGCACCAGGCTGGTTCTACAGGCTTAACTCTTGGCACTCTGCCACGTGTCGCTAAAGCTGAGCAGATGACCACCGGCGGCAGTGCGCAATATTGGGTGGGCAAGGCGGGGTTAGCCCTGGCTTAATTGATTGAAAAGATAGTCAAAGACCACGCGCACGCGCGCCGGGCAGGCGTGCTGATGCGTATGATAGAGGTTGACCGGCCAGGGCGGCGGGGCGTCGCCCGGCAGAACGGCTACCAGCTCACCCGCAGCGAGGTGTTTTTCAACCAAATACCCGGCCAGTTGGCCAAAGCCTAAACCGGCGAGCACCGCTTTACGCTCTATATCGGGCGTGTCGGTGACGAAGGCGGCGGACTTCGGGTAGAGATAACGTTTTTGGCTAAATTCCCAGGGCCAGTAGCGCCCGGTCTTGCGGTTCACCAGCGCGACAATCGGCAGATGGGCGAGTTGGTCTACCTGCTCCGGCGGCGGCAGGCGATCGAGCAGCGTCGGCGAGGCAACCAGATGGAAAGGCATGGTTCTGGGCTGGCGAACGATACAGGTTTGGTCGTGCAGAAAGCCGATGCGAATGCCGATATCAATTCTTTCTTCGACCAGATCGCTGTGGATATTCGACAGGTGGAACTCGATCGTAATCGCAGGATACTGGCGCGCGAATTCCGCCAGTATCGGCATGACGACCTCGCTGCCATAGGTATGCGGCGCCGTAATGCGCACCACGCCGCCGAGATCTTCCGCTGCTTTCCCCTGCGGCTGAAACAGCCTGTTCAACTGGTCCATCGCCGTTTTGGCCTGCTCAAGAAAGCCGAGGCCGAAATCCGTGATCTTCACGCCGCGGGTATTGCGGTGGAACAGCTGCTCACCGAGCAACGACTCGAGCTCTTTGATGGCTCGGGTGACTTTTTGCGGGGAAATGCCGAGCCTGGTCGCCGTGTGTTTAAAGTTCATCTCCTCGGCGGCGGCGCAGAAAATGCGCAAGGCTTCTTGTCTGTTTTGCACGTTGACCTCTTTGTTCCAAAAAATGGAATTCTCAAAGCATAACACTTCCATTTACCGGGCGGAAACGGCGGATAAAGTATTCGCACTGACCCTAACAAGAGGAACGAGAAATGAACCGTATTTCAGGCAAAGTGGTGGTGATTACCGGCGCCAGCAGCGGGCTGGGCGAGGCGACCGCATTACATCTGGCCGCGCAAGGGGCGACGGTGGTGGTGGCGGCGCGCAGGAAAGATCGTCTTGATGCGCTGGTTCGGCAAATCGTTGGCGACGGCGGCACCGCGTTGGCGCTGCAGGTGGATGTGACGAAGCGTCAGGAGGTCGAAGCGATGATCGCCCAGGCCGTCAGGCAGTTTGGCAAGATTGATGTCCTGGTCAACAACGCGGGGCTGATGGCGATCGCACCGCTGAGTGCCGTGAAGGTCGATGAATGGGAACGGATGATCGATATCAATGTGAAAGGAGTGCTGTACGGCATCGCGGCAACCTTGCCGCTGTTCGAAAAGCAGCAATTCGGTCATTACATCACCATTTCCTCCATTGCCGGCAAGAAGGTGTTCAGCCCCGGCGGCACGGTCTATAGCGGCACCAAATTCGCGGTCAGCGCGATCGCCGAAGGTTTGCGTCACGAAGTTGGCGGAAAGATCAGAACCACGACGATCGCCCCCGGCCTGATCGACACCGAACTGAAACAGGGCAGTTCGCACGCGGAAAGTTTGCAGGCCGTCGGCGAACTCTACCAGAGCCAGGCAATTTCCGCCGATGCCATCGCGCGCGCCATCGCCTATGCGATCGAGCAGCCTTCGGACGTGGACGTGAGTGAGATTGTCATCAGGCCGACCGTGCAGGAGTTTTAAATCGCCAGGGGGCATTCCCAGGGCTTTTAGCCGTATTTTCTTATCGTTATGAGGTTTTCTATGCGTCGCAATCTGCTTATTGGCGCCTTTTTCGCCGCTTTTTCTGCCGCTGCAATGGCCGCGGCGCCTTTTTCTACAATAGACAATCCCGGGTTCTACCGGATCATGCTGGGCGATGTGGAAGTGACGGCCCTGTCTGACGGCATCAGCCCGATGCCCGCCGATAAAATTTTGATCAATACCCGGCCGCAGCAGCTTGAAAAGGCGATGGCGGCCAACAACCTGTCGCTGCCGTTGCCGACCTCGGTGAACGCCTACCTGATCAATACCGGAAGCAAGCTGGTTTTGGTCGATGCCGGCACCGGTGCGCTGCATGGCGAAACGCTGGGCAAAATGATGAAAAACCTGAACGCTTCCGGCTATCAGGCGGAGCAGGTGGATGAGATTTATTTAACGCACCTGCATCCCGACCATGTGGGCGGGTTGATGGCGGACAAGCGTCTCGCCTTCCCGAACGCCACCGTCTGGGTGGAAAAAGACGAAGTCGCTTTTTGGCTAAGCGAAGAGAAAAAACGGCAGGCGGAAGAGAAAGATAAACGTTTCTTCGATGCCGCCATCGCCTCATTGCAGCCTTACGTCACGGCGGGGAAGCTGAAAACGTTTGAAGGCAATCAGGCGCTCACCCCGGGCATTTCGGCTATCGATACGCGTGGGCACACGCCAGGACACAGCGTGTTCGCCGTCGAAAGCAAAGGGCAAAAGATGGTGATTCTGGGGGATATGATCCACGTCGCCTCGGTGCAGTTTTCCGATCCGAATGTCGCCATCGCCTATGACATCGACGTCCCCGCCGCCGTTGCGCAGCGCAAGCGGCTGTTCGATGACCTCGCGCAGCAAAGGGCGCTGGTCGCAGGGGCGCATTTGTCCTTCCCGGGCCTTGGCTACATCAATAAACAGGGGAAAGGTTACGACTGGCAGCCGTTGAACTATGGCGCGATGAATCCACATTAATCGGCATGAGAGCAAGGCAAGAAGGCAAATGAACAATGCGAAGGGGCCAGCCGGCCCCTTTTTGCCGACGTTCAGAAAGCCGCTTCAGTACAGAGCGCAGGGCTTTCACACGGTACGTTGTGTGTTATTTTGGCCGCTGTGGATAACCGGCAATCGGGTAAAAGAGGATGGGCAATTCGGCATTTATGCATCGTTTTGACGCATTGGGCGGGCTTGAACTGCTCGTCGCGGACTTTTCAGACCATCGGTTTGACGTGCATTGGCATGATACCTGGTCGATTGGCGTGGTCCTGCGCGGCGCCAATAACAACAGCGCTAAAGGCGATGCCGACGGTATCGTCAGCCGCGGGCAAGTCAGCCTCATCGCGCCGGGGCAGATGCATGCCGGGACGGTGCTGGGAGAAGAGGGATGCCATTATTTCATGTTTTACCCCAGCCACGAGATGCTGCTGGACGTGGCGGAAAACATGGAGATGCCACTGCCGTCGGCAGTGAAGGAGAAGCATATCGACCATGCGCCTTTCGCCAACCGGCTGTGTGAGGCCGCGACGGTATTGACCGCGGCGCAATCCAGCCGTTTCGACCGGGAGGTGGCCTGGAGCCACTGTGTGGCGGATCTGCTGGCGGTGTGTTCCCCGCGGCGCGCGCCATTGGCAGATGCCGGCATCGCACCGGGCTTGCGCCGGGCGAAAGAGTATCTGCACGATAACCCGGCGCGGGAAGTGCGTCTGGAGAGGCTGGCGCAGGCCGCCGGTCTGTCCAGGTTTCACCTTTGCCGCCAGTTCTCGGCAACATTCGGCTTGTCGCCGAGCCGCTATCAGCGGCAGCTTAGGCTGCAGCAGGCAAAGGTTTTGCTATCCCGGGGCGGCGACATTGCGGAAATCGCCGTCGCCTGCGGGTTCGCCGATCAGTCGCACCTGGGCAGGGCGTTCAAGTCGAGTTACGGCGTGACGCCGCGCGGCTATCGCGATCGCTGCCTGTGAGCAATATCGTTCTATCTCGCCGACTTACGGGGGCCGACAATGCGCCTATTTACGACGCGAGAAAATCATGGTCATCGAATTATCCACGCTGGGTTTATTTGCCCTTTCTGCTGCCGTCTTAACGCTTATTCCCGGCGCCGATATGCTTTGCGCACTGTCCAACGCCGTCAGTCAGGGAACGAAAGCGGGGCTGATTACCGTATTGGGGGCGGTCACCGGGGTGATATGCCACGTATGTTTTGCGATTGCCGGCGTCACGGCACTGATCGCCTCTTCGCCGCTGCTGTATCAGCTTTTTGTCATCGGCGGCGCGCTGTACATCATGTGGGTCGGGTTGGGCATTTTTACCCAGGCAAATGCGATTGGCCTGGAAAGCCACGGCGAGCGCAAAAGTCGCAAAAGGCTCTATTCGCAAGGATTGCTGACCAACCTGCTTAACCCCAAGGCCATTATTTTCATGCTGGCGTTTATTCCGCAGTTTATTCGGGTGGACGCGGGCAGGCCGGGAATGCAGATGCTGATATTAGGCATTGAACTCATCGTCATCATGTTTCTGATTGAAGTTCCCCTGGTATTTCTGGCGGGAAAGATCGCGCTGAGTATAAAACGGCGTCCGGTCATCGGGATTTATATCAATAAATGCTTCGGTGGCGTCATTCTGTTATTAGCCTGCACCATTTTGGCCGCGCGTTTACTCTAAAAATGCCACTTCTCTTTTAGGCAAAGTTGTTCGTTCGATAAGGTTTTATGTTCGCCTCGCTATGCTGCACGGCGAGCATTTACCGTAATCTTCTCCCGAGTTTCACAGACACTGAGGAGAATGACGAATGAAACGCTTTGAAAATAAAGTTGCCCTGGTGACGGGCAGTTCAAAGGGCATTGGCGCCGCCATTGCTAAACGCCTGGCGGCGGAAGGCGCCGTGGTTTTCATTAACTATTCCCGCGGGCGTGAAGATGCCAACCGGTTGGTTAAAGAGATCAATGAGCAGGGCGGCGTCGCTTTTCCGCTGCAGGCCAATGTCGGCATTGAGGCCGAAGTCAACGGCCTGATGCAAAACATTGTCGAGCAGTATGGTCGCCTGGACGTGCTGGTCAATAACGCCGGGGTTTATGCCACCAATAGCCTGGAAGCCTTCAGCGACGCGGAATATGAAAGGCACTTCAATTTAAATGTCAAAGGGCTGATTTATTGCTGCAAGGCGGCGGTCGCCGCCATGCCTGAATCGGGCGGCAGCATCGTCAATATCAGCTCCAGTGTGACCTCGTTTACGCCGGCCAATTCGCTGGTTTATACCGCTTCCAAAGCCGCGGTGGACTCGATCACCAAGACGCTGGCCAACGAGCTTGGCGGGCGCAAGATCCGGGTCAATGCGGTCAATCCTGGCTTGGTCATCACGGAAGGCGTGCATGACAGCGGCTTTTTCGATACCGATTTTAAAACGCACATTGAATCCATCACCCCGCTGGGGCGCATCGGCACACCGGAGGATATCGCCCCGGCCGTGGCCTATCTCGCCTCGGACGAGGCGGGTTGGGTGACCGGCGAGAGCCTGATCGTCGGCGGCGGTTTGCATTAATTTAGCGAAGAATGGAACAGAAATGACATTAGATAAAGCCTACGGGCCACTGATTAACGGCGTATTCGAACTGGATGGCACGGACATTCATCCCGTGATTTCCCCCTCGACCGGGGAGCGCCTGGCGGATTTGCACTACTGCAACGAACGGGACGTCGAGCGCGCCGTGTTGGCGGCGGAAGCGGCTTTCCCCGCCTGGAAGGCATTCGGGCAGCAGGCCCGCGCTCGCCTGGTGGCGCAACTGGCGGATGTGCTGGAAAGCGATCTGGAAAGAATGGCGCAAATCGACGCGCGGGATGTGGGCCGCTGTATCAGCGAAGTGCGCCGCGATTATCAAACGGCGGTCAGACACTATCGCTATTTCGCCGCGGTTGTCATGGGGCACGAAGACAGCGGCAGAAGCATCGCGGACGGCTACAGCCTGGCGAAACGCGAGCCGCTCGGCGTCTGCGGGCAGATTATCCCCTGGAATGCGCCGGCGATCATGGCGGCGTTCAAGCTGGCGCCGGCGCTGGTGACCGGCAACACGGTGGTGCTGAAGGCCGATGAAAACGCCTCGCTCTCCACGCTGGAGCTGGGCAAGATGATCGCCAACATTTTCCCTGCCGGCGTCGTCAACATCATTACCGGGCTCGGGAGCGTGGCGGGGGCGGCGCTGACCGGCAACCGCAAGGTGCGCAAGCTTTCGTTCACCGGCAGCACGGAGGTGGGCAAGCGGGTGGCCAAGGCCGCCGCGGAGCGGCTGGTGCCCGTCACGCTGGAGCTGGGCGGGAAGAGCCCCAATATTGTGTTCCCGGACATCGAAGACCTGGACGCGGTGGTGGACAACGTGACCTTTGCCGCCATCCACAATAACGGTCAGTCCTGCCTGGCGGGCACCCGGCTGTTCGTCCACGCGGACATTTACGATTGTTTCAGCGCCAAACTGGTGACGGCTTTCGAACGGGTGCGCGTCGGTTCACCGCTGGCCGAGCAATCCCGGGTCAGCTGCCTGGTTTCTGAGAAGCAGGGCGAGCGGGTGCTGGCTTATATTCGGACCGGCCTCGAGGAGGGTGCCACCCTGCTGACCGGCGGCAAACGCCGCGCCGTCGCCGGCTGCGAGCATGGCTACTTCATTGAGCCGACGATCTTTGCTGCGGAAAATGGCATGCGCATTTGCCAGGAAGAAATTTTCGGGCCGGTGCTGACGCTGATCAAATGGTCAGACTACGACGAGATGATCGCCCAGGCTAACGACAGCGAATATGGGCTGGCGTCGGGAATTTACACCCGCAGCCTGAAAAACGCCCTGGCGACCGCAGACCGGCTGGAAGCCGGGTCCGTATGGATCAACCGCTACTCGAACATTACCGATGGCACCGCGTTCGGCGGTTACAAGAACAGCGGGATCGGCCGCGAGTTCTGCAAAGAAACGCTCGATGCCTACACGCAAATAAAAACCATCACGCTGCAGACGGATCTGCCCGCGGCCTGGTTTGCAGAATAAGGATAAGCCCGGCACAGGGACGTGCCGCCGTTGGCTGCTTCAGGAAATATGGCTGCCGATATAACTCCTTGGCGACGCGCCCATGCTTTTCTTGAACGCGGTGCTGAAGGCGCTTTCCGATTCATATCCCAGGTCAAAGGCGATCTGGGATATTTTTTCTTTATTGGCGACCATTCGCTCGATGGCCAGGCTAAAACGCCAGATGCGAATGTATTCGTTGACGCTGTAGCCGGCCAGCTTTCTGAAGCGGGTGGTGAAGGCGGTACGCGACATGCCGGCCACGCCGGCGAGCTCGTCCAGGCGCCATTTTCTGCCCGGTTGGTCGTGTATGCGGGTCAGCGCGAGGCCGATATGTTTGTCCGCCATCGCGTAAAACCAGCCCTCACCGCGGCCGAGCGCGCCGGAAGAGAGCAGCATGCGCAGCGCCTGCGTCAAAATGATCTGCAGCAGATGCTCGGTGATGAGTTCACTGCCCGGGCCGGGATTTTCTATCTCCGACGAGAGGCGGCTCAGGAAATCCTTGATGCCGGCGTTCTCCTCCCGCTGCGTTTTGATCACGATGGGTTCGGGCAGGCTGGTGATAAAGCGGAAGGTATCGTTGATCTGAAATACGAAGCGGCAACCCACAAAGGAGAAATCGCACCCGCCGTTGCTGAAGCAGGATGAGCGGTCTTTCATCACGTGAATTTTTGTTATATCGATGGCCGGCGCGTTAGGGTGATCAAAAATGCTGAATTCGCGCCCGCTGGATAAGATCAGCACATCGCCTTGTTCAATCGGGTAACTGTTGGCGTCGCCCGCCAGTTTAATGAAAAAAGATCCGCGCTTGGCGATATAAATTTTCATCCCGGAATAGTCGGGAAACAGCGCTTTGGTATTAGCGCTCATGTCAAACGTCACAATTTTCTGGCTGCTGATTTTTAGCCTGGAAACAATATCGGATAACGGATCCATTATTACCTGCTTGTCTGATACGTTTACTGTTGAGCATAGTCGCTATTGCGCCAGGGCTATGCATGATCCCGGCAGTGCGGCGAGGTGAACGCATTATGGGTGAGGCGCCAGCCGGTGTACAGGTTATCCCGCCGTCCTGTCCGAACGATAAGAAAAAAAGTGCGAACGCGAAAGTTCGCGATCCGGTCGGGTGCTACGATCGGTATTTTCCATGATGGTGGCATAATGACTTCTGACCAGACAAACCGCAGCCAGGTGAGCCTATTGGTGGCGTTGACGATCGCTTTATTTTTTATCTTGTTGAACAGCGGCTCTCCCACGCCGTTATATCCCCTCTATCAAGAAACCCTTGGCCTGAGCAATATCGACCTGACCTTCATTTTCTCTTCCTACGGGTTTGGCGTATTGCTGGCCTTGTTTTTATCACGCAGGCTCACCATCATCGATAAAAATGCCCGGCTGCTGGTGGTGGTGTCGCTGATGGTGGTGGTGGTGCCAACGCTGTGCTTTTCCTTTGCTCGTTCTTTGCAGGCGCTGTGCCTGTTCAGGTTTATTTCCGGTTTAGGGGCCGGTACGGCCACGGCCATCATCAACATCTTGTTGATCAACGTCAGCCGCGGTGACAGCGCCAAACGCGCCGCGCTGTTGGGCAGCCTGGCTTTGGTGACCGGCCTGGCGCTGGGCCCGGTGATCAGCAGCGTTTACGCCCAGCTGGCGTTTTACCCGCTCACTTCGCCGGCGGTGACCATCGCCGCATTGGTTTTCCTCTCCGCGATCGCCATCGTCCTGCTTTGGCCGAAGAAAGGATTGCCTACCCTCGGCGTTGCGGACACGAAAACGGCAGAAAAGGGCGCCGGTTTTAGCCAACCGCTGTTCTATCTGCTTGCGCTGTGCGTGTTTATCTCCTGGTCATACGCCGCGCTGATCCTGTCGTTGGGGCCGACGGCCGCGATCCAGGTCTTCGGGCTCCAGTCACCCGCGGGCTTTGGCTATATCGCCACCGGTTATTTACTGGTGGCCGGCGTGGTGCAGTTCACGATCCCGCGTTTTCTGAAGCCTGAGTTTTCTTTGGTGCTAGGGCTGATTGCGCAGGTTTTCTCCATGGTGATCATGACCATGGCTCTCGAGAGCGGTTCTGTGGCCAGCGCGGCGGTGAGTCTGGCGCTGTCCGGCTTCTCGTACGGCGCGGTTTTTGTGGGCGGTGCCATCCTGGTCAATAAGCTCTCGCTAGCGGCGCCAGGGTGGAACGCGGTGTCGAAGTTTTACTTTATCGTCTATTTGTTCAATATCATGCCGCCGGTCGCAGGTTGGCTGGCGGATAAAATAGGGGTAGTGGGCGCCTTGTTCGCCGCCATTGTCCTTTTTATGGCGATATACATCGCCTTTGCCGTGCTGGCGCTGTGGGCGCTGTTGCTGAGAAAGGCCTGACGTTACCTGCGTTGGGGAAGGGCTTTACAAGACCCCTTGGCTTTCATAAGCTTGGCGGCGTGTTTTGGCGCTGATGGCTGGCGATGGCCGCGCATAACAGCGGCTGCCGGCGAACACTCTGCTTTAACACGCCATGTTTTACATAGGTTCAGGTAAGAGAACGGCCCCATCGATGATTGCCGGCGCCCATAGAAATCGGGCGTTGCAGTGAGGATGGGGTGATGCCGTGCCGGCTTCGGTGATGAGAGGCGTGTCCGCCTTCACCGGTTGCCGCACGCATAGGTTACTGACCTGTTGATGAATTTTTGGATGGCCTGCCGTCTGACTCATTACAGGATTAACATATTGCGATGCTTACCCTAGATCATTCCTCGTCTCACCGCGTTTTTTACCGCATTCACTCCCCCTTCAGCGAGGCTTTCGCACCCATGCCGTCACGCGAAAAAGTGCTCGTTGGCCTGCATAAATAACCCTTGGGAGCCATTTTATGGAATGGAATGTAAACCAAACCACGCTCTCTCGAGCGCAGATGGTTTCCCTGCCGAAGGCGGAAGTGCACGTGCATCTGGAGGGCTGCTTTGAGCCGGAACAGCTCTCGGCCTGGGCGTTATCCTCGGGGATACCGATGCCCAGAAAGCAGGCCGAGCTGCTGAATTTTAACGGGCTTGCCGACTTTCTCGATTTCCTCGATTGGTCCTGCAGCCTGGTGAGCAGCCGCGAACGCCTGGCGCAGTTAAGCTACTCCTATGCACAACGGCTGTCGCGGGATGGCGGGCTGTACGCCGATCTGATTTTCAACCCGACCCATTGGAAAGCGTGGCGCGGCAGGCTTGGTGACATGATCGACGCGATTGACGCCGGTTTGCGCGCGGCCGAAGAGGATGGATTGGCGTCCGTTGGGCTGTGCGTCAGTTTGCTCCGCCGGCAAACCGCCGCCGAGGCGAGTGAGCTGGTGGATTTTTTAACCGCGCTGCGGCACCCCAGAGTGGTCGCGTTGTCCGTCGATGGCAATGAGGCCGTCACCAAAGGCAGCGGTGCGCGTTTCGCGCAGGCTTTCGCCCAGGCGGGCAGGGCCGGGTTGAAGCGAACCGTGCATGCCGGGGAGTCCAGCGGCGCAGAGGGCGTGCGCGACGCCATCTTGCTGCTGGGGGCCGACCGCATCGATCACGGCGTTCGGGCGATAGACGACCCGGCCGTCGTGGCGCTGTTGGCTGAACGACGTATCCCCATCGGCGTATGCCTGACCTCGAACATCAAACTGGGCGTCTATCCCGGCTACGCGGAACATCCGCTGCGCCGGCTGCGGGATGCCGGGGTCATCGCGACCATCAATACCGACGACCCGGTCTTATTGCACACCACGTTGGTGGATGAATATCTGATCTGTCAGAGCGAATTTGCATTTTCCACCCAGGATATCGTCGATGTGGCCCTGAATGCTTTTGCCGCCAGTTTTGCCAGCGACGAGGCCAAAATGACGTATCGGAAGAAAATGAATCTTTGGGTTGCCTCTCTTAATACAGAAAATGGAGATAAGCGGTGAGCGAGAAGAAAATAAAATTATATTTTGACTGCGATACCGGCATCGATGATGCGATGGCGTTGGGCTATTTGCTCGCAGAAAGTGACAAGGTGGATATTCTGGCGATCGGCACGGTTTGCGGCAACGTCGCCGCCGATGCCGGAGCCAGAAATACGCTGGAGCTTGCCCGCCTGGCCGGTTTTCCCGCGATCCCCGTCGCCGTGGGGGAACGGGACTACCTGCGCCAGGCGTATCTTTGCGATGTGCAGCATATACACGGAGACAACGGCATCGGCGACATCGCGCTGGAAGCCTCAAACGCCAAGCTGGCGCCGCTCTCGGCCCCCGAACTGCTGGTTGAGCTGGCCAGAGCGCACCCGGGGGAGCTGGACATCTTGGCGACCGGCCCGCTGACCAACATCGCCAAAGCCTTGCAGCTTGAGCCCGCGCTAGGGGAGCTTATCGGCACGCTGACGATCATGGGCGGTGCGGCACTGGCGCCCGGCAACCGAACGCCCGTTGCGGAGGCGAATATTGCCTGCGATCCGGAGGCGGCGGCCATGGTGTTTAAGGCGATGAAGAATATCGTGATGGTGCCGCTTGATGTCACCATGTCGCATACCTTTGAAGAGGCGGATCGGCTCAAACTGCTGTCGGCCGAGAGCCGGTTTGCGCAGGCGATAGGGCAAATGCTGGAGCGGTATATCCAGTTTTATATCAATACCTACGGCCGCAAAGCCTGCGCACTGCACGATCCGGTGGCTGCGGTGTTGGCGGTGCAGGGCATCGGCGCCTGCCTTGCGCCTAACGTGAAGGTGACGATCGATGATTCCGACGGGCCAGGCCGCGGGCAAACCCTGTGCGATATGCGGGGGCGATATATGAACTATCCGCCGCAGCGCGATGCCAACTGCCATGTGGTATTAAGCACCGAGCTTAATATGTCGGAGTTGCTGCTCGCGAAGCTGTTGTCATTAGCGTAATCCGTCTCTATCGACAATGTCTGAGTGTACAAGAGGCCTTTCCGGAGGCCTCTGAATGAGCACTGAAGAAGGGGGAAAGAGATCGGGGCTGGATTTATCTATCCGCAGGCGTGCGAATCCAAATCGATGGATGCGTTTGGTATTTGTTTAGCGCATGTTGAGTACAGTGTTTTCCCTGTGCAGTCTGATTATTGATGCGTTTTGCCGAATTCAGCCGGGCCATAAAGTATTAACCAATCCTCCTTTTTTATTTTATATATGCGGAACACGTTGTGGAAAATGAAAATTTAACGTTGCATTATGACAATGATGCACGCTCCTTTCTGGAGGGCCAGCTCGATAGATTTAATTCAAAGTTCATGGGGTTAAATGCTCACGAGTATGGTGTTTATTATAAAGACGGCGATGAGAAAATAATCGCGGGACTTTATGCAGAGTCTTACGGGGCCGTTTTTTACATCCATTATCTTTGGATTGATGAAGCGCAGCGCGGCCGTCGTTTAGGCCACCGTCTGCTGGAAGCTGCAGAGGCTCATGCCAGACAGTTGGGATGCGCCAGCGTCTCCGTGGACACGTTTAGCTTTCAGGCGCCCAATTTCTACCTGAAACAGGGTTTTCAAATGATTGGCGAGTTGGATTGCGGCAATGAAATAACACGCTCCTATCTGAACAAACAACTGTAATATCTGTTTTTTATAAAAGGAATTCGGTTAACTCACTGAGATCAATGTATTGTTCTTAATATTAAATATGACGCTTTGGCCGATGTGACGGAGGCGAGGGAGTCTCTCCCTCGCCGTGGCGTCAGCGGCTGCGGCGCGACATCACCCGTTTGTCTTTCGGCCGATCCTGCCAGTCCTCAGCCTGGTTGTTGAAGTTATCCGCCAGCAGGTAGGCCGGGGTTTTCGCCAGCCAGTCGGACAACGAAATATCCTGATAAATGCCGTTGTCCATCACGATCAGCACCTTCAAATCCTCATCGCCGATGTTCTCGATGTAATGGCCGAAGCCCTGCGGCACGTAGCCGACGTCTGAAGGGGCGTACTCTTCCGTCTGCGCGTGGCCGTGCGAGCTGAACACCGTCATGCGGCCTTTGCCGGCAATATAGTATTGCCATTCGTTGGCATTGGGGTGCCAGTGCAATTCCCGGATCGCGCCGGGTTTCACGATCTCGATGATGCCGGTCATGGTGGTGGAAATGGGAAATTCTTTCGATGACACCAAATGCACGCTGCCGGCGTCATTTTCAAAGAACGGCTTTTGCTTCATTAATTCATAGCGGTGGGTCAGCGGGGCGTTATTTAATCCGCCGTCGTTTTTCGGCAATGGCAGGGCGGGCGGGACGGCGCCGCCGACAATATAAGCTTCGCCCTGTTTGGCCTTGGAAAATACCGCCGCCGGCATGTCGACGCTTTTTTCCAATACCTCTTTCGGCATATGCGCCACCCAATCGGTGATGCTGAAGGTGCCGAATTCGGAGAAGTGGCCGTTATCGAATGCCAGAATAAAATGCGCGCCGTCCGCCAGCGCCTGAATGGAATGGCCGTAGCCTTTCGGGAAATACCACACGTCGCCGGGGCCGAAATCCGCCACTTCGCATTTGCCCTCGGGATCGAGGATGGTGATGCGCGCATGGCCTTCCAGCATAAACGCCCATTCGGCGGCGATGGCGTGCCAGTGCAGTTCTCGCACGCCGCCCGGCTCCAGCGTCATGTCTACGCCCGCCACGCCTTCGGATATTGGAAACTGCTCGACGGTGGCCTCGCGCGCCCAGCCGCTGGGCAGGCTGCGTTTTTTGCTGTCGGTGAATTTGTACTTATAGAGATGTTGCGCATTAGCAGGCGGCTGATAGCTGCTGAGGGGCACGATATTGCGATGGTCGTCGGCAGCGGCATTTTTAGCGATGCCGCCGATCATGCCGGCGGCGGCCGCGCTGACGGCGGAGACTTTCAATATATCACGACGCGATAGCATAGCATTTTCTCCAATATAAAACCGTGCGCCTGCAGAGGCAGGCAACAGGGAAGGCGCGATCGCCATTAAAATGATTTTTGTCATCGGCGGGAACAGGCTGTGACCCTTAAATCCTAGCGGCTGGAATTTATTGTGTAGGCGCTTATTTGTTTGCGTTTGTTACTAAGTGAGAGCGGGTTTGATTAATTCCCCGGAAGTTGAATAGTCATTAATTGGAATTAATTTTAGTCGCCGACCGGTTTAAATAAATAATAAACGAACGTCATTTTTTATTGGCCGTTCGGGCTTTTTATGACGCCCCCACGGTCTCCAGCACCAGCTGACGAAAGTGCTCGACGAGGCTGAACGGTGACAACAGCCTGAAAACCCGTTTCAAGTCATTACGTAAAGCATTAATTTGTGTAAAATCAGAGTTAACCCAATACCGTTGAGAACTTTGCTATGGCTGGCGTAAACAAAACACATCTGACCGAAACGGACATCATCACCAAATTTATTCTGCCGGCGGTCAAGGAAGCCGGTTGGGATGTGATGTCACAGATTCGGCAGGAAGTGAAACTCCGGGATGGTAAGATCGTGGTGCGCGGAAAACTGGCTTCCCGTATCAAAGTCAAATCCGCCGATATCGTTCTCTACCACAAGCCAAACTTGCCATTGGCGGTGATCGAGGCAAAAGCCAATCAGCACGCCATCGGCAAAGGGATGCAACAGGGGCTAGATTACGCCGGTCTGCTTGACGTTCCCTTTGTGTTTGCTTCCAACGGCGACGGTTTTATCTTCCATGACAAAACCAATCCGCAGCAGTTGGAGTCCGAAATTGCACTTAGCGATTTTCCGACGCCTGAACAGCTATGGCAGAAGTACTGTGTCTGGAAAGGGTTCACGCAGGAGCAATTGCCGGTCATCAGCCAGGATTATTACGATGACGGCAGCGGCAAGTCCCCCCGTTACTATCAGATGCAGGCGGTGAACCGAACAGTCGATGCCGTATCGGCGGGGAAAAACCGCGTTTTGTTGGTAATGGCGACCGGTACGGGCAAAACCTATACCGCGTTTCAGATCATCTGGCGGCTGTGGAAAGCGAAAAACAAAAAACGCATTCTGTTCCTGGCGGATCGCAACATTCTGGTAGATCAGACCAAAAATAACGATTTCCAGCCGTTAGGCAACGCCATGACCAAAATTACCGGGCGCACCATCGATCCGGCCTATGAGGTTCATCTGGCATTGTACCAGGCGATAACCGGCCCCGAAGCGTATCAAAAAGCCTACAAACAGGTGGCACCCGACTTCTTCGACCTGATCGTGATCGACGAATGCCACCGTGGCAGCGCTTCAGAGGATTCTGCATGGCGCGAAATTCTGGAGTATTTCGGCAGCGCCACCCAGATTGGCTTGACGGCGACGCCGAAAGAAACCGAAGACGTCTCCAACATCGACTACTTCGGTGATCCGGTGTACACCTACTCGTTGAAAGAGGGCATTGAAGACGGCTTCCTCGCACCGTACAAAGTGGTGCGTGTGGATATCGACGTTGACGTACAGGGATGGCGACCGCTTAAAGGACAGTTGGATAAATACGGCGCAGAAATTGAAGATCGTATTTATAACCTGAAAGATTTTGACCGCACGCTGGTGATTGATGAGCGCACCATGCTGGTGGCGCAGACCATCACCGATTACCTCAAGCGCACCAACCCGATGGATAAAACTATCGTCTTCTGCAACGACATCGATCATGCCGATCGCATGCGCCACGCGTTGGTGGTACTGAATGCGGAACAGGTCCTGAAGAACGAAAAGTATGTGATGAAAATCACCGGCGATGATGACGCAGGCAAGGCGCAGCTGGATAACTTTATCAATCCTAAAAAAGCCTACCCGGTTATCGCGACGACCTCCGAGTTGATGACTACCGGCGTGGATGCCCAAACCTGTAAATTGGTCGTGCTGGATCAGAACATCCAGTCGATGACCAAGTTCAAACAGATCATCGGGCGCGGCACGCGCATTAACGAAAAGTACGGCAAACTGTGGTTCACCATTCTCGATTTCAAAAAAGCGACCGAGCTGTTTGCGGATGAGCGCTTTGACGGCGTGCCGGAAAAAGTGCTGGTTGTGAAGCCTGACGATATTTCAGACGCGGAGTCTGATTTTAATGAACGGTTGGATGCCGAAGAGAACGCAGAAGAGACCTACGGCGCTGCGCATGAAGAACCGGCGGAATACCAGGCCAACCCGGATAAACCGGGGGGGAGCGGTGAATTCCATCCGAATGACGACGGCAAAACCCGTAAATTCTATGTCAATGGCGTGACCGTCAGTGTGCTGGCCAAACGCGTTCAGTATTACGATGCCGATGGTAAGTTGGTCACTGAATCTTTCCAGGATTACACCCGTAAAACCTTGCTCAAAGACGGTGAGTTCGCCTCGCTTGATAGCTTTGTGCGTAAATGGCAGGCGGCGCCGCGTAAACAGGCCATTATCGAAGAGCTGGAACAATTGGGTATCCTGTGGGATGTGTTGGCCGAAGAGGTGGGGAAAGATCTCGACCCGTTTGATTTGCTTTGCCATGTGGTGTACGGTCAGCCGCCGTTGACGCGCCAGGAGCGCGCCGCCAACGTGCGTAAGCGTGACTATTTCACCAAATACGCCGAACCGGCGCAGCAGGTGCTCAGCACGCTGCTGGATAAATATGCCGATGAAGGGGTACGGGAAATCGAGGACGTTCAGGTCTTGAAACTGAAGCCGTTCGATACGCTGGGGCGTCCGCTGGAAATCATCAAAACCCGCTTCGGTGACAAGCAGGCTTACGAACAGGCGGTTAACGAACTGGAAAACGAAATCTATCGGTTACCGCCGCGTTTCGCCTGATAGCGCATAAACATTTTGCCACGGGTTGCTCCCGCAGCCGATGGCATCCTTTTTTTAGTATGGAAAGAAAACATGTCGATTAGCTCAGTGATTAAATCCCTTCAGGACATTATGCGCAAAGACGCCGGCGTAGACGGCGACGCGCAGCGCCTTGGCCAGCTTTCGTGGCTGCTGTTTCTGAAAATTTTCGATACCCAGGAAGAAGAGCTGGAACTGGAGCAGGATGATTACCAGTTCCCGATCCCGCAACGCTATTTATGGCGCAGCTGGGCGGCGAACAGCGAAGGGATCACCGGGGAAGCGCTGCTGGAGTTCGTCAACGACGATCTGTTCCCGACGTTGAAAAACCTCACCGCGCCGATCGACAAAAACCCACGCGGTTTTGTGGTCAAGCAGGCGTTTAGCGATGCCTATAACTACATGAAGAACGGCACGTTGTTGCGCCAAGTGATCAACAAGCTCAACGAAATCGACTTCAGTAGCAGCCAAGAGCGCCATCTGTTCGGCGATATCTACGAACAGATCCTGCGTGACCTGCAAAGTGCCGGTAATGCGGGCGAATTCTACACCCCGCGCGCCGTGACGCGCTTTATGGTCAACCGTATTGACCCGAAACTGGGCGAGTCAATCATGGATCCGGCCTGCGGCACCGGTGGTTTTCTTGCCTGCGCGTTTGACCATGTGAAAGAACATTACGTCAAAACGACCGAAGACCACAAAACGCTGCAAACGCAGATTCACGGCGTAGAGAAGAAACAGCTGCCGCACCTGCTGTGCACCACCAATATGCTGTTGCACGGCATTGAGGTGCCGGTGCAAATTCGCCACGACAACACGCTCAATAAACCGCTGTCTTCCTGGGATGAGCAGATTGACGTGATCGTCACCAACCCGCCGTTTGGCGGCACCGAAGAAGACGGCATCGAGAAGAACTTCCCGGCCGAGATGCAAACCCGTGAAACGGCGGATCTGTTCCTGCAGCTGATTATCGAAGTGCTGGCCGATAAAGGGCGTGCGGCGGTGGTGTTGCCGGACGGCACGCTGTTTGGCGAAGGCGTGAAAACCAAAATCAAAAAGCTACTCACCGAAGAGTGCAACCTGCACACCATCGTGCGTTTGCCGAACGGCGTGTTTAACCCGTACACCGGCATCAGAACCAATATTCTGTTCTTCACCAAAGGTCAGCCGACTAAACAGGTGTGGTTCTACGAGCATCCGTACCCGGACGGCGTGAAGAACTACAGCAAAACCAAACCGATGAAGTTTGAAGAGTTCCAGGCCGAAATCGACTGGTGGGGCAACGAAGCGGACGGTTTTGCCGGCCGCGAAGAAAACAACCAGGCGTGGCAAGTCAGTATCGACGACATCATCGCCCGTAACTTCAACCTCGATATCAAAAATCCGTACCAGGGTGAAACCGTCAGCCACGATCCGGATGAACTGCTGGCGCAGTACCAGAAGCAGCAGGCGGAAATCAGCGATCTGCGCAACCAGCTGCGCGACATCCTCGGCGCTGCGCTGGCCAGCAACAAGGGGGCGAACTGATGACCATTGAGACGCTGATCACCGACCATATCGATATCTGGTCCTCGGCCCTGCAAACCCGTTCCACCGCTGGGCGCGGCAGTAATGGAAAAATTGACCTCTATGGCATTAAGAAACTGCGCGAGCTGATTCTTGAGCTGGCGGTGCGCGGCAAACTGGTGCCGCAGGATCCGAATGATGAGCCTGCATCGGACTTATTGAGATCTAATGAAAAAAGAAAGCAAGAATTAGCAAAAGATGGCAGCATGAAAACCGCTGCAAACGGTAATATCAATGTCGCCGATTATTATCTTGAAACACCTAAAAATTGGTCATGGATAAGACTGGGAAATTTAGCAAGGTTTATCGACTACCGTGGTAAAACTCCAAAAAAGACAGAGTCTGGCATCAGGCTTATAACAGCTAAAAATATTAAAAAAGGCTTTATCGATCTTAATCCAGAGGAGTTCATTGCTGAACAAGATTACCAATCATGGATGACAAGGGGTTTTCCTAAGAATGGTGATATTTTATTCACCACAGAAGCTCCTCTAGGTAATGCAGCAATTATTGATTTGAATGATAAATTTGCGCTTGCACAACGCTCTATATGTTTTCAATGGCATATTCCAGAAATAAGCCCATTTATGCTTATTCAAATTTTAGCAAAACCATTCCAATCACAGCTTAATGATCAATCTACGGGGATGACAGCTACGGGTATTAAGGCTGCAAAACTCAAAGAGATTCCAGTAATATTACCGCCAATTCTTGAACAAAAAAAAGTCGTAGCGAGGGTCAAAGAGCTAATGTCCCTCTGCGACCAATTGGAACAACACTCACTAACCAGTCTGGAAGACCATCAGCAACTGGTTGAAACCCTGCTGGCAACGCTGACCGACAGCCAAAATGCCGAACAACTCGCCGAAAACTGGGCGCGAATCAGCCAGCATTTCGACACGCTGTTTATCACCGAAGCGAGTATTGACGCACTTAAGCAAACCATTCTGCAACTGGCGGTGATGGGAGTTTTTAGCAAAAAATGTGACTTTGGCCAAAAAGTCCATTTAAAAAGACATCTATCCTTTGGACCCAAAAATGGGTTATCCCCCAGTGAGGTAAAATATAAGACTGATATTAAAGTTTTAAAGCTAGGTGCAACATCTTATGGTTCCTTGAATCTGAAGGAGGCTAAGCATATTGATGTTATGTTAAGTGACGACTCTCATTTATTTTTGAAAAAAAACGACATTCTAATTCAGCGAGGCAATTCACCTGGTTTTGTGGGTTGTAGTGTGTTAATTGAAGATAACTATAATAAATTCATATATCCAGATTTAATGATGAAAATTAGAACGAAAAATGAATTATCACCTGAATATGCTGCAATATGGTTGTCATCACCATTAGCTCGTTCTTACATGTGGTCAAGAATGACCGGAACCTCAGGGACAATGCCTAAAATAAGTAAAAAAGTCGTTGAGGAAGTACCAATAGTGGTGCCTAGTTTAGATGTTCAGAATGATTTAGTTATAACGGTCAAAAACCTCTTATCGGTTTGTGACCAACTTAAATCCCGCCTCCAATCCGCCCAGCAAACACAGCTGCGCCTGGCGGATGCGCTTACCGACGCTGCGTTAAACTGAGGAACATAACGATGCCACTGCATCATGCAATCTGGCGGGTGGGGGATGCCCCCCAGCCACTGGCTATCAGTAAGCTCCCCAGCGAACAGTTGCTGGAGAAGATGATCTTAAGCGATCCTACCATTCTCTCCGATCAGTGGATGCTGATCGGCCATCAGGAAAATACCCTCGATAAGGGGCGTATCGATCTGTTGGCTATCGCGCCGGATGCCTCGTTGATTCTGATCGAGCTGAAGCGCGATCGCACGCCGCGCGAGGTCGTGGCACAAGCGTTGGACTATGCCTCCTGGGTAGATGATCTCACCGCCGATCGCCTGTCGCAGATTTACGAAAAATTCTCCGGCGGCGGCAATCTGGGGGAGGCGTTTAAGCAGCGCTTCAACACCGAGCTGGAAGAGGACTCCCTGAATCAGTCACATCAGATCATTATTGTGGCGGCAGAGCTGGATCCTTCGACCGAGCGCATCGTGGACTATCTCAGCAAGAATGGCATCTCGATTAACGTACTGTTCTTTAAAGTGTTCCAGCACGGTGACGATCAGTTCTTAAGCCGCGCATGGCTTCTCGATCCGAGCGAGACGCAAACCAATGCTGCGCAGGCCACCGCGGGAACCAGCGCCAAAACTAAAGAACCCTGGAACGGGGAGTTCTATGTTTCATTTGGCGATCCGTTAAGCCGGAGCTGGGAAGAGGCGCGTCGCTACGGGTTTATCAGTGCTGGTGGCGGCAGTTGGTACAGCCAGACCTTAAAACAGCTCCAGCCGGGTAATCGGGTCTGGGTGAACATTCCGAAAACGGGTTATGTTGGCGTCGGCATCGTTCAGAGCGCGGTAGAACCCGCCAGAAGCTTTACTATTGATACGGAAGACGGCGAAAAGCTGGCGATGGATGTGCTTAAGTATCGCGATCTGTATCGCCGCAATGCCGATGATCCGGATAAGTCAGAGTATTTTGTCCCCGTGCAATGGCTTGAAACTCGCAGCGAAAATGACGCGATTAGTGAGGTTGGCTTTTTCGGTAACCAAAACACGGTGTGTAAGCCAACTACACCGAAGTGGCGGCATACCATTGAGAAGCTGAAACGCTATTTCCGCCATTGGGATGCGGACGCGTAATTGAGCTAGGCGATGGGATCGTCATCATCAACTCTCCCCCACGGTCTCCAGTACCAACTGACGAAACCGCTCGACGATCGGCGAAGCCGGGCTGCGGCGCAGCGCCAGGTAAAGCGGGGCGCTGAGCTGCGCCTCTTCGGCGAGGGTGCGGTAGACGATGCCGTCGCCGCCCAGCCGCCGCATTGAGCCGGGCACCACTGACAGCCCCAGCCCGGCGCCGACCAGGCTGAGGGTGGCCGGCAGGCGCGGCGCTTCCTGCACGATGCGCGGGCTGAAGCCGGCGCGGTGGCAGGCGGCCAGGATGGCGTCGTACAGCCCCTGGCCGGCCGGGCGGCGATAGAGAATAAACGCCTCGTGGGCCAGTTCGGCCAGCGGCAGCGGCTGCTGCGTTTCTTGCGCCAGCCGGTGGCCCAGCGGCAGGGCGACGATCATCGGTTCGCTGAGCACCGGCTCCACGCTCAGGCCGGGAATGCCGCTGGCCGGTGAGCGCACGAAGGCGGCGTCGAGGCGCTGTTCCAGCAACGCCTCCATCAGTTCGCCGCTGCCGGCTTCTTCCAGCTGGGTGGTGATGCCCGGCAGGATGTCGCGGTAGCGGCGCAGCAGGTTGGGCACGAACGGGTGCAGCGCGGCGGAGCTGGTGAAGCCGATGGCGATGTGTCCCTGCTCGCCGCGAGGGGCGCGCTGCACCGCTTCGCGCAGGCGTTCGGCGCGCGCCAGCAGGGCGCGGGCCTCTTCGAACAGCACGCCGCCTGCTTCGGTGACGCGCACGCCGCGCGGCAGGCGCTGCAACAAGGTGACGCCCAGTTCATCTTCCAGCCCTTGCAGCAGGCGGGTCAGCGGCGGTTGCTGGATAAACAGCCGCTCGGCGGCGCGGGTGATGTTGCCTTCTTCCACCACGGTGACGAACGCCCGCAGGCGACGCAGTTCGATCATAGCCATACCTAAAAGGTATCTTTGGTTGTTCCGGAATGCATTAGACATCATGGCACGGCGGCGCGCATGATACCAGACATCAAAATAAGCGATGTGGAATGGCAATGTCATGTCAGATATCAATACGTTAAAACCGCACCCGGCGGCAGCGCCGGGCAACGCAGAGCTGTTTGTGGGCTTTCTGTGGCTGGGGCTGATCGGCTTCGGCGGCGTGCTGCCGTTGGCGCGCAGCATGCTGGTGGAGCGCCGGCGCTGGCTGAGCGGCGAACAGTTCACCGAGCTGCTCGGGCTGTGCCAGTTTCTGCCCGGCGGCAACGTGATCAACCTGTCGGTGGCGGTGGGCATGGAATTTCGCGGGCTGCGCGGCGCGCTGTGCGCCTTGCTGGGCCTCATCAGCGCGCCGACGGCGATCGTGGTGGGGTTGGGCGTGGTCTACGCCCGCTTCCAAAACGATCCGCATGTGCAGCATGTGTTCGCCGGGCTGGCCGCCGCCGCCGCCGGGCTGCTGCTCTCGACCGGGATCAAGATGCTGCTGCCGCTGCGCGGTAAATGGCCGGCGCTGGCGATCGTCGCGCTGGCCTTGATCGCCATCGCCTGGCTGCGCCTGCCGCTGCTGCCGACCATGCTGGTGCTGGCGCCGCTGAGCATTCTGCTGATGTGGCGGTGGCCGTCATGAGCGGGGTGTTGATTGCGCTGGCGCTGATCTTCACCGAGCTCTCTCTGCTGGCGTTTGGTGGCGGGATGACCATTTTGCCGGAGATGCAGCGGCAGGTGGTGGAAGTGCATCAATGGATGAGCGCCCAGGAGTTCAGCGCGCTGTTCGCCATGGCGCAGGCCGCACCGGGGCCGAACATGATGATCGTGCCGCTGGTCGGCTGGCATGTGGCCGGCTGGGCGGGGCTGTTGGTTTCTTCGGTCGCCAAGTTCGGGCCGTCTTCCATCGTCACGCTGCTGGTGATGGGCGCCTGGCGGCGCTTTAAGGATCGCCCGTGGCGCCGCATCGTGCAGGCCGGGCTGGTGCCGCTGACCGTGGGGTTGGTGGCGGCCAGCGGTATCTTGATCGCCGAGGCTTCCGCACCCAGCTGGCGGCTGGCGGCGATCGTGGCGCTGGCGACGGGATTGAGCATGAGCAAGCGCCTCCATCCGCTGTGGGTGCTGGCGGGCGGCGCGCTGCTCGGGTTGCTGTTCGCCTGAGGGGTTAGCGCGGGATCAGCACAAAGCGCGAAGGGCCGCCGCGATCGATCAGCTCATAGCGCTTTGGCGCGGTCAGGGCCAGAAACGCCACCATGCCGCCTTCGGCGTCGGTCAGCGTCATGCCGTCCGGCGTCGGCCGCCAGGCGACCGGCAACGTTTGCAGCGCCAGCGGTTGCAGGCACTGGGCGGAGGCGCTGAAGCGGAAGGCGTTGGTGTTGGCCACCGCTTCGTCGCTCAGCTGCACCTCGCAGACGGTTTTACCGTCGCCGATGGCGGCGAGCTGCCAGTCGCCCTTCAGCGCGGCGGGTTCCAGCAACGGCAGTGAACTGCCCAGGGCACTGCTGCACAATACGCTCATAACGACTCCTGTCAGGCTGGCGCGGCGCAAGGCGCGCATAAGGAAATGGGTTGGCATCGGGTCACTCCTTTCGGCTGTCCGTTCACACCTTAGCACGTTCCCAGCGGGATGATGAGGCAAGGATTAGCTTTTTTAATCCTCGATAATTCTGATCTAACCGGCGATAACATGCCCATAAAGACGAGTCATTAGCCCGCCTATACGCTTATCTTTCTCATTAATACTGCGCTAATACAAATCGTTATGATTATTTCCGTCTTAACGCCCGGCGCGATGATGCACGGCGGCGTCGGGTCGCGCCGTCGGGGTTAATTACTATACTGGTCAATCCTAAGCCTTGGCTTAGATTAGAACGACTGATGAATAGTCTTACAAAGCGAGTGGATTCCTACTGTGTAAAAGGAGAATGCAATGAGCAGTCGCCACAACGATATTTTGCAAGATGACGATGAGTTCACCAGCCTGTCCGCCACATCCCCCAACGATCATAACTATCAGTTTTACTATCACCGACCCGGCAGCCTCTATGATGGGTTAGGGTACGGCGCGCTGTTTACGCTGGACAACGCCAACCTGTACAGCAACCAGCGCGGCGGAGCAGCCATCAACAATCTGGGTAAAATCCGCGATAACTTCAGCTTCGATCGCGCCGCCGATCAGCTGACGCGGCCGGGCCTGACGCACAACGGCGATCAGGTCTATCACCAGCCGGTGGCGCTGACCTATTCCTTCCTGACGCAGAGCGCGCTGAACCGCATCGGCCAAACCGGTGACGGTGACAAGGGGCTGCAACCGCTGACTCAGGCGGCGCAGGCACAGGCGCTGAAATCGATGCAGGCCTGGGCCGACGTGGCGAATGTGACCTTTACCGAGGCGGCGTCCACCGATATCAACCACCGCGCGGACATCACCTTCGCGTACTTCACCCAGCGCGCCGACGGCAGCACCGCCGCCGGCAGCGGCCCGAATGCCATCAACGCGTACGCCTATTACCCGCCGAGCTCCAAGCCGGGCAGCGATAACGCCTTTGCCGGCACGGTGTGGTTCAACAAAAACTTCGCCACCCATCAGGCGCCGGTTAGCGGCGACTTCAGCAGCCAGACCTTCACCCACGAGCTGGGGCATGCCCTGGGGCTGGCGCACCCGGGATCTTATGACGCCTCGTTGGGCAACCCGAGCTACCAGAACGATGCCGCTTACTATCAGGATTCGTTGCAATACTCGATCATGAGCTATTTCAACGCCGGTTATACCGGCGCCGACACCAAAGGGGTGTACGGCTATGGCCCGATGGTGGATGACATCGCCGCGATCCAAAAATTGTACGGCGCCAACATGAGCACCCGCACCGGCGACACGGTGTACGGCTTCAACTCCAACACCGGGCGCGATTTCCTGACCGCCACGGCGGACAACGGCAAACCGGTCAACTTCGCGGTGTGGGACGCCGGCGGCAACGACACGCTGGACTTCTCCGGCTACAGCCAGCAGCAGATGATCAACCTGAACGACGGCGCGTTCTCCAGCGTCGGCGGCGGCACGCAGAACGTCGCCATCGCGCGCGGGGCGATCATCGAGAACGCCATCGGCGGCAGCGGGCGCGATGTGATCATCGGCAACGATCAGGACAACCTGCTGGCGGGCAACGCCGGTTCGGACATCCTGTACGGCGGGATGGGGGCGGATCATCTGTGGGGCGGCAAAGACGCCAACAACTTCACCGACTATTTCGTCTATCTCAATGCCAAAGAGTCCACGGTGGCGGCGTTCGACGTGATTGAAGACTTCGAGCACGGCATCGACAAGATCGATCTCTCCGGCCTGCGCTTCAACAACAGCCTGAGCGAGCTGCGCTTTATCGACAGCGGCAGCGCCTTCAGCGGCCAGAAAGGCGAGATCCAGCTCAACTTCGACGCCTTCAACGGCACCACCGATCTGCTGATGAACACCCACAGCAACAGCTACGCCGCCGACTTCAAGATCCATGTGGTCGGGCAGGTGGAGCAGAGCGATATTCTGTTTGCCTGAGGGTGAGGAAGGAAAAGAGAAAAGGGCCGAACGGCCCTTTTTTTACGCCTGGGCCGCCGCCGCGCTTTCCGCCACGAAGGAGCCGGTCGCCACCGCGCCGGCGCGGCGGTAGTGGGCCACGATCACGCCGCCGGGCGAGACCACCGATTGGGCCAGCGTAAAGGCCGCCGGCGCCGCGTTGTCATCGAACAGCCGCTTGCCGCCGCCGAGCAGCACCGGGTAGGTGAGCAGGCGCAGTTCGTCCACCAGATCGTTGGCCAGCAGCTGCTGCATCAGCGTGCTGCTGCCCTGCACCAGCAGCACCGGCCCCTGGGTGCGCTTCAGCTCGCGCAGCCGGGCGATGATGTCCCGCCCCAGCCACTGGCTGTTCTGCCACGCCAGCGTCTCGCCGTGGTGGGTGGCGACGTACTTGGTGGCCTGATTGAACACGCGGGCGATATCGGCGGAAAACGGATCGGCCTCGTCGGTGATCTGCGGCCAGTAGCCGGCGAAAATGTCGTAGGTGCGCCGCCCCAGCAGCAGATCGAACGGCGCGGAGAAAAGATCGCCCATCGTTTCCGCAATGGCGTCATCCCAGTAGGGGGCTGTCCAGCCGCCGAATTGAAAGCCGCCGCTGCGATCTTCGTCCTGCCCGCCCGGCGCCTGCATCACGCCGTCGAGGCTGACGAAGGCGCTGGCAATAATCTGTCGCATGGCTGTCTCCTGCCGTTGAGTGCCAGCTGAAAGTTTAGCCGCCGCGCGGCGGCTACGCCAACCGGCCGCTCAGGGCTGCAGCGCCTTGAGCAGTGCCTGATGGAAACGCTCCGGCTCCTCCATTTGCGGCGCATGGCCCAGCCCGGCGAACTCGATCAGCGTGGCGTGCGGGATCAGCTTCGCCGCCTGTTTGCCCAGCTCCGCGTAGTGGCCGATCCTGGCCTTGACCGCCGGCGGGGCGATATCGCTGCCGATGGCGGTGGTGTCGGCGGTGCCGATCATCAGCGTAGTGGGGGTTTGCAGATCCTTGAACTCGTAATACACCGGCTGGGTGAAGATCATGTCGTAGATCAGCGCCGAGTTCCACGCCACCAGGCGATGGCCCGGCCCGTTGTTCAGCCCGGCCAGCATATCCACCCAGCGATCGTACTCCGGCTTCCAGTTGCCACCGTAGTAGGTGCGCTGCTCATAGTTGCGGATGCCCTCGGCGGTGGTGTTCAGCTCGCGCTCGAACCATTGATCGACGCTGCGCCACGGCACGCCTTTGGCCTTCCAGTCCTCGAGGCCGATCGGGTTGACCATGACCAATTGCTCCACTGCCTGCGGATACATCAGGCTGTAGCGCATGGCCAGCATGCCGCCGGTGGAGTGGCCGATGACGATGGCCCGGCTGATTTTCAGGTTCTGCAGCAGGCCGTGGGTGTTTTGCGCCAGCTGCTGGAAGCTGTACTGGTAATGCGCCGGTTTTGTGGAGGAGCAAAAGCCGATTTGATCCGGCGCGATCACGCGGTAGCCGGCCTTGCTCAGCGCCTTGATGGTGTCCTGCCAGGTGGCGGCGCAGAAGTTTTTACCGTGCAGCAACAGCGCGGTGCGGCCGTTGGCGGCGCCTTCCGGCGGCACGTCCATATAGCCCATTTTTAACGGCTGCCCCTGCGAGGTGAAGCTGAACTGCTGCAACGGATAAGGGTAGTGAAAACCCTGCAGCTCCGGGCCGAACTTCGGCGTTTCGGCGGCGGCGGGGAACGCGGCCAGCGTGGCGCACAGCAGCGCGCTACGGGTGAATCTCAGCATCCTGATCTCCTGAAAAACGGACGATAGCCGAGTATAGCCATAATCAGGGCGTCGGCGCGCCGATGGTTTCAGATAATTCTGTAATGTTACGGCCCGATCCCGGGCAAGGTTCCGGCCACGGCCTTGCACACAGTGAACGCGGTCACGCCGCGCAACATTGGCGGTGCCTGATGGTTTTATTTCAAGGCTAAGTTATGCGATGCTTAAGCATTATTTATGCAAAAGGATCCTCGCATGTCCGCTTTATCCCGCTGCGCTTTCAGCGAAGGCAGCGTCGCTTTGCCGGAAGGCTATGCCGATCGCACCGTCAACGTGCTGTTGGCCGGCGATGATGTTTCCCCCTCAATCAATATTTCCCGCGATGCGCTGCAGCCGGCGGAAAACCTGGAAGGCTACGTCACCCGCCAGCTCGATGCGCTGGCGCAGGGGCTGAAAGGCTGGGCGTTCAAAAGCCGCGAGCCGGCGACGCTGGGCGATGGATTAACCGCCGGTGAATGGGTGCGCGCCAGCTACCTGCGCGACGGCAAGCGCATCTGGCAAAACCAGGCGGTGTTCGCGCTGGCGGAGGGCCGGGTGCTGGTGTTCACCCTGGCGATGGCGCGCAAGCTGACGCCGCAAGACGATGCGCTGCTGTTGCAGGTGCTGAGCAGCTACCGGGCGGCATAACGATGAACCCTTCACGTAAAAGGACCTTACGATGACCGAAGCGGCCCGCGTCGGCGATACCATCGGGCATTCCCATGCCCTGGCCGGCATGATTGCCGGCACCCTTGTCGGCGGCCTGATCGCCGCCGCAGGCGCGGTGGCGGCGGGGGCGCTGTTCGTCGCCGGCCTGGCGGCTTCCTGTATCGGCGTTGGCGTGTTGCTCATCGGCGCCAGCCTGGCGGTGGGGTATCTCACCGGGGAGGCGGCCACCGCGGCGCGCGACGGCATTGCCGACGCCGGTGCCGGTAGCCTGACCCCCAAAGGCAATATCGTCACCGGCTCCCCCAACGTCTTCATCAACGGCAAACCCGCCGCGCTCGCCACCAACAGCCAGGTGGCCTGCAGCGACGACGGCCCGAGCATGCAGATGGCGCAGGGCTCTGACAAGGTCAGCATCAACGGCCAGCCCGCCTCGCGCGTGGGGGACAAAACCAACTGCGACGCGCAGGTAATGGAAGGCTCGCCCAACGTGTTTATCGGCGGCGGCACCGTCACCACCTTGCCGATCAAGCCCGAAGTGCCGGATTGGCTGTACAAGGTCTCTGATCTGACGCTGCTGTTCGCCGGCCTGGTGGGTGGCGTGGGCGGCGCCGCCGGCAAGCTGGGGGCGCTCGGCAAACTGTTGGGCAAGCTGCCCGGCATCAACAAGCTGGCGCGCATCGCCTGCCGCGCCGGCACCCTGATGACCGCCACCGCCGCCGTCGGCATTATCGCCCGGCCGGTGGATATCGTCAGCGGCCAGAAATTCCTCGACGGCGAAGACGATCTCGATTTCGTGCTGCCTTCGCGCCTGCCGGTCGCCTGGCAGCGCTATTGGCGCAGCGGCAACCCCGGCGACGGCGTACTGGGCCGCGGCTGGAACCTGTTCTGGGAGAGCAGCCTGCAGCCGTATCAGGACGGCCTGGTGTGGCGCGCCCCTTCCGGCGACTTCGTCGCTTTCCCCAGGGTGCCGCGCGGCCACAAAACCTACTGCGAAGCCGAAAAATGCTGGCTGATGCACAACGACGACGGCAGCTGGCAGCTGTTTGACGTCGGCGAACAGATTTTCCACTACCCGCCGCTGGCGGGCGACCAGCCGAGCCGGCTCAGCATGATCACCGACGCCATCGGCAACGCTACCTCGCTGTTTTACGACGACGAGGGGTTGCTGAGCGAACTGGTGGACAGCGCCGGGCAGCGCCTGATGTGCCGCTATGCGCAGGGCCGCCTGCGCGAAGTGGCGCTGCAAACCGCCGAAGGCGAACGGACGCTGGCGCGCTACGGCTACGATGAGCAGGGCCAACTGACGACGGTGAGCAACCGCGCCGGTGAGGTAACGCGCCGTTTTGGCTGGCGCGACGGCCTGATGATCAGCCACCAGGACGCCGCCGGGTTGCTGAACGAATACCAATGGCAAGAGATCGACGGCGTGCCGCGCGTGACGGCCTACCGCAACAGCGCCGGGGAATCCCTTGAGTTCGGCTATGACTTCGCCGGCGGGCGCCGCAGCGCGGTGCGCGGCGACGGCAAGCGGGCGGAGTGGCGGCTGGATGACGACGACAACGTGGCGCAGTACACCGATTTCGACCAGCGCCGCTACGGTTTTATCTACCAACGCGGCGAGCTGTGCAGCGTGCTGCTGCCCGGCGGCGCGCAGCGCCAGAGCGAATGGGATCCTTACGGCCGCCTGCTGTCGGAGACCGATCCGCTCGGCCGCGTGACGCGCTATCAATATTCGCGCAACAGCGGCCGGCTGTTCGCCGTCGCGTACCCGGACGGCAGCAGCGAAGCGCAGCACTGGGACACGCTGGGGCGCCCGACGCGCTATGTCGATGCCCTGGGCCACGCCACGCTGTACCGCTATCCGGATGACGAAGAGAGCCTGCCGGCCGGCGTGATCGACGCGCTGGGCGGGGAGGTGAAGCTGGAGTGGGACGCCCGCGGCCAGCTGACGCGCTACACCGACTGTTCCGGCAGCGTCACGGCTTATACCTACGATGCGCTGGGGCAACTGACGGCACAGACCGATGCCGAAGGCCATCAGACCCATTACCGGTGGGATAACGGCGGCCGCCTGCACACCCTGATCCACCCGGACGGCGGCGAAGAGCGCTTTAACTGGAATGCGCACGGCCAGCTGGCAGAACATCAGGACGCGCTGGGCAGCCTGACCCGCTGGCAGTACAACGCCCTGGGGCTGCCGGTCAGCATCACCGACCGCATTAACCGCACCCGACGCTATCACTACAGCCCGCAGGGCTGGCTGACGCGGCTGGAGAACGGCAACGGCGGCGAATACCGCTTCAGCTACGATGCGATGGGCCGCGTGCTGGCCGAAGAGCGCCCGGACGACACCCGCCACTATTATCGCTACGGCGCAGCCGGGCTGCTGGAGGAGCACCGCGAGGTCGGCCTGCCGGGCAGCGCGGGTGAGCTGACGCAGCGCGAACAGCGCTTCCGCTTCGACGAGGCCGGGCAGTTGGTCTGGCGCGGCAACGCCAGCGCGGAATGGCATTACCGCTTCGACGCCATGGGACGGCTGCGCGAGCTGAACCGCCTGCCGACGGCGAGCGGCGCGGCGCTGGGCATCGAGCCGGACAGCGTGCAGATGCACTATGACGCCGCCGGGCGGCTGCTTGGCGAGCAGGGCGTGAACGGCGAGCTGCAATACCAGTGGGATGAGCTGGCCAACCTGCAGGCGCTGACGCTGCCGCAGGGCGATCGCCTGCAGTGGCTGTATTACGGCTCCGGCCACGCCAGCGCCATTAAATTCAACCAGCAGGTGGTGAGCGAATTCACCCGCGATCGCCTGCACCGGGAAACCGGCCGCAGCCAGGGCGCGCTGCAGCAGCAGCGGCGTTACGACGCCATGGGGCGCCGCAGCTGGCAGAGCAGCGCCTTCGGCCACGACAAACTGACCCGGCCGGAAGACGGCGTGCTGTGGCGCGCTTATCGCTACACCGGCCGCGGCGAGCTGGCCGGAGTGAGCGACGCGCTGCGCGGCGAAGTGCACTACGGTTACGACGCCGAAGGCCGCCTGCTGCAACACCGCGAGCCCAATCAGGGCAAACCGGGCGCGCGGCTGGTGTACGATCTGGCGGATAACCTGCTGGGCGAGCGCAGCCCGCAGAGCGACATCGACGCGCACCTGCCGCTGGCGCCGATCGCCGATAACCGGCTGACGCACTGGCAAAAACTGTTTTACCGTTACGACGCCTGGGGCAACCTGATCAGCCGGCGCAACGGCCTGTACGAACAGCACTACCGCTACGACGCCGACAATCGGCTGGTGCAGGCGCACGGCCGCGGCCCGCAGGGCGAGTTCGAGGCGCAGTATCATTACGATGCGCTGGGCCGCCGCAGCCGCAAGGCGGTGCGCTACAAGGGCAAAACCGAACAGACGACCCGTTTCCTGTGGCAGGGTTACCGGTTGCTGCAGGAGCAGCGCGACGACGGCAGCCGCCGCAGCTGGAGCTACGATCCGGCCAGCCCGTGGAGCCCGCTGGCGGCGCTGGAGCAGGCGGGCGACAGCCGCTCGGCAGATATTTACTGGTATCACACCGATCTGAACAGCGCACCGCTGGAGGTGACCGACGCGGCGGGCAACCTGTGCTGGTCCGGGCAATACGACACCTTCGGCAAGCTGCAGGGCCAGACGGTGGCCGGCGCGGCGAAGCGGCAGGGTGCGCAATACCAGCAGCCGCTGCGCTACGCCGGGCAATATCAGGACGACGAAAGCGGCCTGCACTACAACCTGTTCCGCTACTACGAACCCGAGGTGGGGCGTTTCACCACGCAGGATCCGATAG
>NZ_FXUD01000005.1:0-91282 GCF_900182895.1 Serratia sp. CC22-02
GTGGTCCCACCTGACCCCATGCCGAACTCAGAAGTGAAACGCCGTAGCGCCGATGGTAGTGTGGGGTCTCCCCATGCGAGAGTAGGACACTGCCAGGCATCAAATTAAGCGTGCTGATATGGCTCAGTTGGTAGAGCGCACCCTTGGTAAGGGTGAGGTCCCCAGTTCGACTCTGGGTATCAGCACCACTTTATTTAAAGTGGGTTTAGAAGTTCGGCAGAAAAAAGAATTTGCTTGGCGGCAATAGCGCGGTGGTCCCACCTGACCCCATGCCGAACTCAGAAGTGAAACGCCGTAGCGCCGATGGTAGTGTGGGGTCTCCCCATGCGAGAGTAGGACACTGCCAAGCATCAAATAAAACAACAAGCCTCATGCGAAAGCATGGGGCTTTTTGTTTTGTCTGTTATTTGGTGTTCTGCTCGAGCATGGGCATGCGAAAGGCCCGTCGGGAACGGGCCTTAACGCCGCTTGCGGCGGCCCCGCAGGGGAGAGTCTCAGGATGAGACGAATACTGTAGGACACTGCCAAGCATCAAATAAGCCAAGAGGCCATCCGAAAGGATGGCCTTTTTGCTTTTCAGTCCCTTTACTCCCCCTCCTCATATCTTGGCGCAGAGCGCGCAATGAAACATTTTCACCTTTCCGCCGAATGCTCGACATCGACGGAAAAAAACGCTATCTTCGGGCATCTAGAAGTCTAAACGTATAAATGGATGTGTGAGGGTTAAGCAATGCCGATTCGTGTTCCTGATGAGTTACCTGCGGTCAATTTCTTGCGCGGTGAGAATGTCTTCGTGATGACATCCTCGCGGGCAAAAACACAGGAAATCAGGCCACTGAAAGTGCTGATCCTCAACCTGATGCCAAAGAAGATCGAAACGGAAAACCAGTTTTTGCGCCTGCTGTCCAACTCGCCGCTGCAGATTGATATCCAGCTGCTGCGTATCGATAGCCGCGAATCGAAGAACACGCCGGCCGAGCATCTGAATAACTTCTACTGCGACTTCGAGGATATCCAGAACGAGAACTTCGATGGTTTGATCGTTACCGGCGCGCCGCTGGGGCTGGTCGATTTCTGCGATGTTGCCTACTGGCCGCAGATCGAGCGCGTGATCGACTGGGCCAAGCACCACGTTACCTCCACGCTGTTCGTGTGCTGGGCGGTACAGGCGGCGTTGAATATTCTGTATGGCATTCCCAAGATGACGCGCGAGGTGAAGCTCTCCGGCGTTTATCCGCACCAAACGCTGCAGCAGCATGCGTTGCTGACACGCGGCTTCGACGAAAGCTTCCTGGCGCCGCATTCACGCTATGCCGATTTCCCGACCGAGGTGATCCGTCAATATACCGACCTGGATGTTCTGGCCGAATCCGAGCAGGCCGGCGCCTACCTGTTTGCCAGCAGGGACAAGCGCCTGGCGTTTGTCACCGGCCATCCGGAATACGATACGCTGACCCTGGCAGGAGAGTATTGTCGCGATAACGAAGCCGGCCTCGATCCCGCCGTTCCACTCAACTACTTCCCCGATGACAACCCCGCACTGACACCGAAAGCCACCTGGCGCAGCCATGGCCATCTGCTGTTCTCCAACTGGCTCAACTATTACGTCTACCAGATCACGCCGTATGATCTGCGCCATATGAATCCGACGCTCGACTGATTTTTTCTGCTCGCCGGCGGCTGAATCGAGGCCGCCGCGCCGTTGATCCTCTGAACGATCCTCTTTTTCTCCGTCACACCTCCTTAAAGTCCATTGTTAAACAAGGCGTTAGCGCATCTTTATCACTCTGATGGAAGCGATTTCCTTACCTGTCATTATTGTTATTTTATCTAACCAATTGATAATAAAGTGTTAATAAAATATTTAATAATAAAATGGAAATGGTTTTTGATTTTTATTTTTTGTTGAGTATTCTTAGAGCTATCGGGATGAGATCTGACCAGTTGAGGATCGTTTCATCCGCCCTGATCCACAGTGATTTCTGATGAAAATGCGCCGGTCGCGCGAGCGCAACGATGGGAAGGAGCAAGGTCATGACACAACAGATAGCAGGCACGGAGTTAAGGTTTACGCAGGGTTTCGCCGCAGCGGAGCGCCAGGTGTTGACCGATGAGGCGGTTGAATTCCTGGCGGAACTGGTGGGGAAATTCACGCTGCGGCGCAACGAGCTGCTGGCGGCGCGTGTCCGCTGGCAGCAAAATATCGATCGCGGCGAACTGCCGGGATTTATTTCGGAAACCACTTCCATTCGTGAAGGTGACTGGCAGATCCGCGGCATTCCACAAGATTTGCGTGACCGCCGGGTCGAGATCACCGGGCCGGTTGAGCGCAAGATGGTGATCAATGCGCTTAATGCCAACGTAAAAGTATTCATGGCGGACTTCGAAGACTCGCTGGCGCCAAGCTGGGACAAAGTCATCGACGGCCAAATTAACCTGCACGATGCGGTTAACGGCACCATTTCCTACACCAATGAAGCAGGCAAAATCTACCAGCTGAAACCGAACCCGGCGGTATTGATCGCTCGCGTGCGCGGCCTGCATTTGCCGGAAAAACACGTGCTGTGGCGTGATGAAGCCATTCCCGGCGGCCTGTTCGATTTCGCGCTGTACTTCTACCACAACTATCGCCAGCTGCTGGCCAAGGGCAGCGGGCCGTATTTCTATCTGCCGAAAACCCAGTCCTGGGAAGAGGCGGCCTGGTGGAGTGATGTCTTCAGCTTTACCGAGGATCGTTTCGATCTGCCGCGCGGCACCATCAAAGCGACCGTGCTGATCGAAACCCTGCCGGCGGTGTTCCAGATGGACGAAATTCTCTACCACCTGCGCGACCACATCGTCGGCCTGAACTGCGGCCGCTGGGATTACATCTTCAGCTACATCAAAACGCTGAAGAATCATGGCGATCGCGTGCTGCCGGATCGTCAGTCGGTGACCATGGAGAAACCTTTCCTCAGCGCCTATTCGCGTCTGTTGATCAAAACCTGTCACAAGCGCGGCGCGTTCGCCATGGGCGGTATGGCGGCGTTTATCCCGAGCAAAGACGCCGAGAAAAATGACTGGGTGTTGAATAAGGTACGGGCGGACAAAGAGCTGGAGGCCAGCAACGGCCACGACGGCACCTGGGTGGCGCACCCGGGGCTGGCGGATACGGTGATGGAGGTATTTGGCAAAGCATTGGGCGATCGCCAAAACCAGCTGGAGGTGCTGCGTGAGCAAGACGCGCCGATCAGCGCCGCACAGCTGCTGGCACCGTGCGACGGCGAACGCACCGAGGCGGGGATGCGCGCCAATATCCGCGTGGCGGTGCAGTACATCGAAGCCTGGATCTCCGGCAACGGTTGCGTACCGATTTACGGTTTGATGGAAGATGCGGCGACGGCGGAAATCTCCCGTACGTCAATCTGGCAGTGGATCCACCACGAGAAGAGCCTGAGCGACGGGCGTCCGGTCACCAAGGCGCTGTTCCGCCAAATGCTGCAAGAAGAGATGTTGGTGGTGCGTGAAGAAGTGGGGGAAGCGCGCTTTAACGCCGGCCGGTTCGAAGAGGCGGCGCGCCTGATGGAGCGCATCACCACGCAAGATGAATTAATCGATTTCCTGACGCTGCCCGGCTATGAGCTGCTGGCCTGAGTTTTCCCAATTAACCCTACACGACTGAAAGGATAAAAATTATGTCTACCTCTCGCTCTCAACAGATCCAGCAGCTGGAACAGGAATGGAAATCGGCCCGTTGGGAAGGCATTACCCGCCCTTACAGCGCCGAAGACGTGATCAACCTGCGCGGTTCGGTCAACCCGGAATGCACCCTGGCGCAAAACGGCGCCGCCAAACTGTGGGCATTGTTGAACGGCAAGGCGCGCAAAGGCTACGTGAACTGCCTGGGCGCGCTGACCGGCGGCCAGGCGCTGCAGCAGGCCAAAGCCGGCGTCGAGGCTATCTACCTGTCCGGTTGGCAGGTGGCGGCGGACGCCAACAGCGCGGCGGCCATGTACCCTGACCAGTCGCTGTATCCGGTGGACTCGGTGCCGAAGGTCGTCGAGCGCATCAACAATACCTTCCGCCGCGCCGATCAGATCCAATGGGCTAACCAGATTGAGCCGGGCAGCAAAGGCTACACCGATTATTTCCTGCCGATCGTCGCCGATGCGGAAGCCGGCTTCGGCGGCGTGCTGAACGCCTTCGAGCTGATGAAAGCGATGATCACCGCTGGCGCCGCCGGGGTGCACTTTGAAGACCAGCTGGCGGCGGTGAAGAAATGCGGCCATATGGGCGGCAAAGTGCTGGTGCCGACGCAAGAAGCGATCCAGAAACTGGTCGCCGCGCGCCTGGCGGCCGACGTGCTCGGCGTGCCGACGCTGGTGATCGCCCGCACCGACGCCGATGCGGCCGATCTGCTGACTTCCGATTGCGATCCGTATGACAGCGCCTTCGTCACCGGCGAGCGCACGGCGGAAGGCTTCTTCCGTACCCATGCCGGCGTCGAGCAGGCGATCAGCCGCGGCCTGGCTTACGCCCCTTACGCGGATATGGTGTGGTGCGAAACCTCAACGCCGGATCTGGATGCCGCTCAGCGCTTCGCCGACGCCATCCACGCCAAATACCCGGGCAAGCTGCTGGCCTACAACTGCTCGCCGTCGTTCAACTGGAAGAAGAACCTCGACGACCAGACCATCGCCCGCTTCCAGCAGGCGCTGTCGGACATGGGCTACAAGTATCAGTTCATTACGCTGGCGGGCATCCACAGCATGTGGTTCAACATGTTCGACCTGGCGCACGCCTATGCGCAGGGCGAGGGCATGAAACACTACGTCGAGAAGGTGCAGCAGGCGGAGTTCGCCGCGGTGGATCGCGGCTACACCTTCGCGTCGCACCAGCAAGAGGTGGGTACCGGCTACTTCGACAAGGTCACCACCATCATTCAGGGCGGCGCCTCTTCGGTCACCGCGCTGACCGGTTCGACGGAAGAACAGCAGTTCTGATGCGGCAAGCTTGAAGACGTTTCACCCGGAGCCTGCATGCGCAGGCTTCTTTTTCTGGCGGGGGTAAGGATGGCGGCAAAACTGGAGTTGTTGATCGCACAGACGATCCTGCAGGGCTTCGATGCGCAGTACGGCCGCTTTCTGGAAGTGACCGCCGGCGCGCAGCAGCGCTTCGAGCAGGCGGACTGGCCGGCGGTGCAGCAGGCGATGAAAAAGCGCATCCATCTGTACGACCATCACGTCGGCCTGGTGGTGGAGCAGCTCAAATGCATCACCGGGCAGAAATACTTCGACGCCGACTTCCCCAGCCGGGTCAAAGCGGTCTATATCGACCTGCTGCCGGACTATCCGCGTTTCGAGATCGCCGAAAGCTTTTTTAACTCGGTCTACTGCCGGCTGTTCAAGCACCGCGATCTGACGCCGGACAAGCTGTTCGTCTTCAGTTCGCAGCCGGAGCGGCGCTTTCGCGATATTCCGCGTCCGCTGGCGCGCGATTTCACGCCCAATGGCGATCTGCCGGCGATGCTGCGCAGCGTACTGAGCGATCTGCCGCTGCGTCTGCCGTGGGAGGATTTGACGCGCGATATTCGCTACATCACTCAGGCGCTGCAACGCGCCTTCAGCGCACAGCAGCTGGCGGGGGCAACCTTCCAGATCGCCAACGAACTGTTCTACCGCAACAAGGCCGCTTGGCTGGTCGGCAAGCTGCGCCTGGCCGACGGCGTTTATCCGTTCTTGCTGCCTATCCACCACAGCGAATCGGGCGCGCTGTTTATCGACGCCTGCCTGACCGGTAAGGCTGAGGCCAGCATCGTCTTCGGCTTCGCCCGTTCTTATTTCATGGTCTACGCGCCGCTGCCGGCGGCGATGGTGGAGTGGCTGCGTGAGATCCTGCCGGGCAAAACCACCGCCGAGCTGTACATGGCGATCGGCTGCCAGAAGCATGGCAAAACCGAATGCTATCGCGAATACCTGACCTTTATGGCGCAGTCGCAGGAGCAATTTATCATCGCGCCGGGGGTGAAGGGCATGGTGATGCTGGTGTTCACCTTGCCGTCTTTCGACCGGGTATTCAAAGTGATCAAGGACGAGTTCGCCCCGCAAAAAGAGGTGACGCAGGCGCAGGTGATGGCCTGCTATCAGCTGGTGAAAGAGCACGATCGCGTCGGGCGCATGGCGGATACCCAGGAGTACGAGAATTTCGTCGTCGACAAGGCGCGCCTCAGTCCGGCGCTGTTGGCGGAACTGCAGCGCGAAGTGCCGGGCAAACTGGAAGATCTCGGCGATCGCATCGTGATCAAGCACCTGTATATGGAACGGCGCATGACGCCGCTGAACCTGTATCTGGAGCAGGCCAACGACCAGCAGATGCGCGATGCGATCGAAGAGTACGGCAATGCCATCAAGCAGCTGGCCGCCGCCAATATCTTCCCCGGCGACATGCTGTTCAAGAACTTTGGCGTGACGCGCCACGGGCGGGTGGTGTTCTACGACTACGACGAAATTTGCTACATGACCGAGGTTAACTTCCGCGACATTCCGCCGCCGCGTTATCCGGAGGACGAGCTGGCCAGTGAGCCGTGGTACAGCATCGCGCCCAATGACGTGTTCCCGGAGGAGTTCCGTCACTTCCTGTGCGGCGATCGGCGCATTCGGCAGGTGTTTGAGGAGTTGCACAGCGATCTGTTTACCGCTGAGTATTGGCGCGGGTTGCAGCAGCGCATCCGCGAGGGGCACGTGGAAGACGTGTTCGCTTACCGCAAGAAGCAGCGGTTCAGCCAGCGCAGCGGGGCGGCGCTGCCGGCCGCCACCGCTGCGATGTAAATCAGGCCTGGGCGCCCGCGACGGCGGCGCGCGCCAGTTCGGTGATGCGGGCGTAGTCGCCGCTTTCCAGCGCGTCCGCCGGCACCAGCCAGGAGCCGCCGATGCACAGCACGCTTTTCAGCGCCAGATAGCTGCGGTAATTGTCCGGCGAGATACCGCCGGTCGGGCAGAAGCGCACCTGCGGGAACGGGCCGCCGATCGCCTGCAGCGCTTTTACGCCGCCGTTGGCTTCCGCCGGGAAGAATTTAAACTCGCGCAGGCCGTAATCCATGCCCAGCATCAGCTCGGAAACGGTGCTGATGCCCGGAATAAGCGGAATGGACCCGGCGGTGGCCGCCTTGAGCAGCTCGTCGGTCAGCCCCGGGCTGATGGCGAACTGCGCACCGGCCTCGGTCACTTCACGCAGCTGCTGGGGATTGATCACGGTACCGGCGCCGATGATCGCTTCCGGCACTTCTTGGGCGATGGCGCGAATGGCGTCCATGGCGCAGGCGGTGCGCAGCGTCACTTCCAGCACCCGCACGCCGCCGGCGACCAGCGCTTTCGCCAGCGGTACCGCATGTTCCAGCTTGTTGATCACGATGACCGGCACCACCGGCCCCGCCGTCAGGATCTGCTCGGCGCTTGTTTTCCATTGGTTCATGATGACGTTCTCCTCTGTGGCCGCCGCCAGGCGGCGATGCGGCCAGGCTATCGATTAAAATTTGATGCAGCAGGCGCCCTGCTCGGCGCCGGACAGCTGGCTGCGCAGCGCGCCGAACAGCTCGCGGCCGCAGCCGATGTGTTCTGCGCTCAGATCGGGCTGGCATGGCGCGCGCTGGGCCAGTTCGTCGGCGTCGACCAGCACCTGCAGCTCGCCGCTGCGGCCGTTGACGCGGATCGGATCGCCGTCGCGCACTTTCGCCAGCAGGCCGCCGGTATAGGCTTCCGGGGTGACGTGGATGGCGGAAGGCACCTTGCCGGAGGCGCCTGACAGGCGGCCGTCGGTCACCAGCGCCACTTTGAAGCCGCGATCTATCAGCACGCCCAGCGGCGGCATCAGCTTGTGCAGCTCCGGCATGCCGTTGGCTTGTGGCCCCTGGAAGCGCACCACCACCACGCAATCGCGATCCAGCTTGCCGGCTTCGAACGCCGGCACGATGTCGTGCTGGCTGTCGAACACCACCGCCGGCGCTTCGATAATCTGGTTGTCGGCGGGCACCGCCGAGGTTTTCATCACCGCACGGCCCAGATTGCCGGCCATCACTTTGGTGCCGCCGTGATGCTCAAACGGCTGAGCGACGCTGGCGATCACGCTGGTGTCGAGCGAACCGGCCACGCCTTCACGCCACACCAGCTGGCCATTATCCAGCCAGGGTTCCTGGGTGTAGCGGTGCAGGCCGAAACCGGCCACGGTGTGCACGTCTTCGTGCAGCAGCCCATGTTGCAGCAGCTCGCGCACCACCAGCGGCACGCCGCCGGCGGCCTGGAACTGGTTGATGTCGGCCGGGCCGTTCGGATAGATGCGGCACAGCAGCGGCACCGCCTCCGACAGTTCCGAGAAATCGTCCCAGGTAATGATGATGCCTGCTGCGCGCGCCATCGCCACCAGATGCATGGTCAGGTTGGTGGAGCCGCCGGTGGCCAGCAGCGAGACGATGCCGTTTACCACCACTTTCTCGTCCACCAGGCGGCCGATCGGCAGGTAGTTGCCGGCGGTGTCGGTCAGTCGCGTCACCTGGCGCGCGGCGGCGTCGTTCAACGCATCGCGCAGCGGCGTGTCCGGATGTACGAAAGAGGAGCCCGGCAGGTGCAGGCCCATCACTTCCATCACCATCTGGTTGGTGTTGGCGGTGCCGTAGAAGGTGCAGGTGCCGATGCCGTGATAGGACGCGGCCTCGGCTTCCAGCAGAGCCAAGCGGTCGGCTTTGCCCTCGGCGTACAGCTGGCGCACGCGTACCTTTTCCTTGTTGGGTAAACCGCTGCTCATCGGGCCGGCCGGCACGAACAGCGCGGGCAGGTGGCCGAAGGAGAGGGCGGCCATCACCAGCCCGGGCACGATCTTGTCGCAGATGCCGAGGAACAGCGCGCCGTCGAACATGTTGTGCGACAGGCCGACGGCGGCCGACATGGCGATCACGTCACGGCTCATCAGCGACAGCTCCATGCCGTCCTGCCCCTGCGTCACGCCGTCGCACATCGCCGGCACGCCGCCGGCTACCTGGCCCACGGCGCCCACCGCCTGCAGCGCCTGTTTCAGCCGCTGCGGGTAGTGTTCGTACGGCTGGTGGGCCGACAGCATGTCGTTATAGGCGGTGATGATGGCGATATCGCTGCGCACCATGTTTTTCAGCGCCGTCTTGTCATCGGGCTGACAGGCGGCGAAGCCGTGGGCCAGGTTGCCGCAGGCCAGCTGCGCGCGGTGGACGGTTTGGGAACGGGCCGCTTCGATACGCGCCAGATAGGCGGCACGGCTGGCCTGGGAACGGTGGGTGATGCGCTGTGTGACACGGGACAAGGTTGGGTTAATCATGCCTTCCTCACATTGCTGTTGTTATAGTCGCCGCCTGTGGCGGTGCCCCCGGTGGTGATTTGCAGCCCTGGTGTGCAAGGCCGGGGGCGATTTGGGATTTTAAAACATCGTGAATGCCATCATGCCGATAGCGCCGCCGACGCTGCCCAGAATCGTTTCCATCACCGTCCAGGTTTTCAGCGTTTGCAGTTCGTTGGCGCCGGTGAATTTGCCGAACAGCCAGAAACCGGCGTCGTTGACGTGGCTCAGCACGATGGAGCCGCCGGCGATGCAGATAGCCAGCGCGGCCAGCTGCCCGCCGTTCAATCCGAGCTGGCTGGTGACCGGCAGCACCAGGCCGACGGTGGTCAGGCAGGCGACGGTGGCCGAGCCCTGAATCACCCGCACCATGGCGGAGAGCGCAAAGGCGGCCACGGCGATCGGCAGGCCGGCGCCGATCATGGCGTCACCCAGCGCCGGCCCTACGCCGGAATCCACCAGGATCTGTTTGAACACCCCGCCGGCGCCGGTCATCAGTAGGATGATCCCGGCCGGTTGCACCGCGGCGGAGCAGATGGCCAGCGTCTGTTCGTTGCTCATGCCGCGCGGTTTCGCCAGGCCGTAAATCACGATCAGGCAGGCCAGCAGAATGGCGGTAAACGGGTGGCCGATAAACTCCAGCCACTGCTGCAGCTGTGAACCCGGAGTGACCAGCCGCGCGCCGATGGTTTTCATGCCGACCAGCACCAGCGGGCACAGCACCAGCGCCAGGCTGAAGCCGAATGACGGCAGATTGCCCTTGGTCAGCGTCGGCTCGTTCTCTTCCGGTGGCATTGGCCAGTTGACGAAGCGGCTGATAAAGCTGCCGTACAGCGGGCCGGCGATCAGCATGCCGATCACCGCCGCCACCAGGCCGATGGCGATCATCCAGCCGAAGTCGGCCTTCATCTGCGAAGCCAGCAGCATCGGCACCGGCCCCGGCAGCAGGAAGGAGGCGGCGGCGGCCACGCCGGCGAACAGCGGGATCGCCAGCTTGACGATATTGCCGTCGGTGCGGCGCGCCACGGCGAACACGATGCCGATCAGCAGCACCACCGCCACGTCGAAGAACAGCGGCAGCGCGCAGATCAGGCCGGCGATGCCGAGCGCATAGTGCGCCTTGCTTTGTCCGAATCGTTTCAGCAATTGCGCCGCAATTTGATCGAGCGCGCCGACCTCATGCAGGATCTTGCCGAACATCGCCCCCAGCGCCACCACGATCGCCAGAAAGCCCAGCGTGTCGCCCATGCCTTTTTGCATGGTGTCTGCGATATGGTCCAGCGGCATGCCGGAGAAAATGCCGGCGGCGATGGACACCAGCATCAACGCGACGAAGGCGTGCATGCGCGCCTTCATCACCAGGAATAACAGCAGTAAAACCGAGCCGACTGCGGTACCGACCAGCGTAACGGTACTCACGCGCACACGTCCTGCGGCAGGAAGCTCTGGATATGGCGCACGGTATCGGCGATCACCGCGTCCAGCGGTTGGTTGATGTCGATCGCCATCACGTCGCTTTCGTCGGCGCCCGGTTGCTCCAGCGCGGCGAACTGGGTGACCAGCATCTGCGGTTTGAAGAAGTGGCCGTTACGCGCCGCCAGGCGGGATTCGATCACTGGGAACTCGCCGTGCAGGTAGATAAACGACAGGTTGCCGTTGCCGGCGCGCAGGCGGTCGCGATACTGCTTTTTCAGCGCCGAGCAGACGATGATCGACACGTTGTTGGTGCGCTGCATGGCGAAGGCGGCGTCGTTGAGCGCGGCCAGCCACGGCGCGCGGTCGTCGTCGTTCAACGCGTCGCCGGCGGCCATCTTCAGGATGTTGCTGCGCGGATGCAGGAAGTCGCCGTCGAGGAAACCGGCGGAGAGTTGGCGGGCCGCGGCGGCGGCGACGGCGGACTTGCCGCTGCCGGAAACGCCCATAACGACGTAAATGCGATTTTGATTGTTGGTCATGGCTTGGCTCCAAAACACCGGGTGACGTTACCTTCGTTCAGCTTGATTGTTACCGGTAACATGTTATCGGTAACATTGTCGAAGGAAGTGTGAGCGGTTGCAATGGGCTTTCGCCGTGAGGATCGTTAACTGTGATCGGCTTCAAGCTTTTTTCCCGTGTGCTAAACAGGATGCCGATAGCCTGTTACATGCTGACAACAGAGCAAGGAATCGGGAGAGAGGGCGCGCAGGGGCGCCCTCGGAGGGGTAGGATCAGCGCACGCCGCCGTAGGCCAGGCTGATCTCTTTCGCCGCGTGGATCACCAGCGCCCCCAGTTCGATCACGCGATCGTCGGTGATGCGCGACACCGGGCCGGAGATGGAGATGGCGGCGAAGGCTTCACGGTGCTCGTCGAAGATACAGGCCGCCACGCAGCGCAGGCCGAGCGCGTGCTCTTCGTCGTCAAAGGAGAAGCCCTGTTTGCGGATCTGCGCCAGCCCCTCTTTCAGGTTGTGCGGCGTCAGGGTGTGCGGCGTGTAGGTATGCATGCCTTTCTTGTGCAGCAGTTTGGTCACCTGATCGTCCGGCAGGGTGGCGAGGAACGCCTTGCCGGCGCCGGAGGCGTGCATCGGCAGTTTACCGCCGATCGGCGCCGACATGCGCATCAGCGCCGTACACTGCACCTGATCGATGATGATTGCCTGGTACTCGCTGGTATCCAGCACCGCCAGGTTGACGGTTTCGCCGGACTCTTCCATCAGGCGCCGCAGCGTCGGATGCACCATCGCCAGCAGGTTGCGGCTTTGCAGGAAGCTGCTGCCGACCACAAAGGCGTGCGAGCCGATGGTCCACAGGCCGAGATCGCCGACCTGACGCACGAATCCCTGCTGCTGCATGGTGGTGAGCAGGCGGTGGGTGGTGGAATTCGGCAGGCCGGCCTGCTGCGCCAGATCGGTCAGCGCCACGTTGCCCTGGGCTTCCGAAATGTATTCCAACAGCTTCAGGCCACGGGTCAACGATTGTACCTGGCCGGTCGCCGCACTGGCGGCCGGGGCTGCTGCGCGGGGCTTCTTGCCGCGTTTGGCGGGAGCAGGGGTGGCCATGGGTGAGATTCCTTTTTCCGTATGATGGAATTCATTTTCGTTTTTTGTCGATGAATTGCAAGTCGCCGCCAGCTCATCGGAGGTGTTGGCGCACAACCTGAAAAACTCTCAATTGTCGCCTGGCCCTTTGTCCCTACAAGCTGTGCTAGGATGACTCGTTGGTTTTTGCGGCAGTTGAGCGATGGGCTGGATGGCAATGGAAGGGGTTACAGTGACGAATCGAGTAGAACAACTGCGCCGCCAGTTAGCGCAGCGCATTTTGGTGTTGGACGGCGGCATGGGTACCATGATCCAGAGCTACCGTCTGGACGAGCGCGATTTCCGCGGTGAGCGTTTCGCCGACTGGCGCAGCGATCTGAAAGGCAATAACGATCTGCTGGTGCTGACCAAGCCGGAAGTGATCACCGCCATTCATTACGCCTATCTCGAGGCGGGCGCCGATATCCTTGAGACCAATACTTTCAACTCCACCTCCATCGCCATGGCCGACTACCACATGGAGTCGCTGTCCGCCGAGATTAACTATCAGGCCGCCTGTCTGGCGCGCGCCTGCGCCGATGAGTGGACGGCGCGCACGCCGGAAAAACCGCGCTACGTCGCCGGGGTGCTGGGGCCGACCAACCGCACCGCCTCCATCTCGCCGAACGTCAACGATCCGGCGTTCCGCAACATTTCGTTCGATGAGCTGGTGGCGGCTTACCGCGAATCGACGCGTGCGCTGGTGGAGGGCGGCGTCGATCTGATCATGATCGAAACCATCTTCGACACCCTGAATGCCAAGGCCGCCGCTTTTGCGGTGGAAACCGAATTCGAAGCGCTGGGGGTGGAACTGCCGATCATGATTTCCGGCACCATCACCGACGCCTCCGGCCGCACCTTGTCCGGCCAGACCACCGAAGCGTTTTACAATTCGCTGCGCCACGTTAAGCCGCTGACATTCGGCCTGAACTGCGCCCTGGGCCCGGACGAACTGCGTCAGTACGTCGCCGAGCTGGCGCGCATCTCGGAGACCTACGTCACCGCGCACCCGAACGCCGGCTTGCCGAACGCCTTCGGCGAGTACGATCTGGATGCGGCCGAGATGGCGCGCCAGGTCGGGGAGTGGGCGCAGGCCGGCTTCCTCAATATCATCGGCGGCTGCTGCGGCACCACACCGGAACATATCGCCGCGATGGCCAACGCGGTGGAGGGCGTGCCGCCGCGCCGGTTGCCGGAGATCCCGGTCGCCTGCCGCCTGGCGGGCCTGGAGCCGCTGACCATCGACGCCAACACCCTGTTCGTCAACGTCGGCGAGCGCACCAACGTCACCGGTTCGGCGCGATTCAAGCGCCTGATCAAAGAAGAGAAATACAACGAGGCGCTCGACGTGGCGCGCCAGCAGGTCGAGAGCGGCGCGCAGATCATCGACATCAACATGGACGAGGGGATGCTCGACGCCGAAGCGGCGATGGTGCGCTTCCTTAACCTGATCGCCGGCGAGCCGGATATCGCCCGGGTGCCGATCATGATCGACTCCTCCAAGTGGTCCGTTATCGAGAAAGGCCTGAAGTGCATTCAGGGCAAGGGCATCGTCAACTCGATCTCGATGAAGGAGGGCGAAGAGGCCTTTATCCACCACGCCAAACTGGTGCGCCGCTACGGTGCCGCGGTGGTGGTGATGGCGTTCGACGAAGTGGGGCAGGCGGACACCCGCGAGCGCAAGTTCGAGATCTGCCGCCGCGCCTATAACATTCTGACCGAGCGCGTCGGCTTCCCGCCGGAAGACATCATTTTCGACCCGAACATTTTCGCTGTCGCTACGGGCATTGAAGAGCACAACAACTACGCCGTCGACTTTATCGAAGCCTGCGCCGATATCAAAACCCACCTGCCGCACGCGATGATCTCCGGTGGCGTGTCTAACGTGTCGTTCTCGTTCCGCGGCAACGATCCGGTGCGTGAAGCGATCCACGCGGTGTTCCTGTATCACGCCATTCGCAACGGCATGGACATGGGCATCGTCAACGCCGGGCAGCTGGCGATTTATGACGATCTGCCTACCGAGCTGCGCGAGGCGGTAGAGGACGTGATCCTCAACCGTCGCGAAGACGGCACCGAACGCCTGCTGGAGCTGGCGGAAAAGTACCGCGGCAGCAAAGATAATGACGTGGCGGTGCAGCAGGCCGAATGGCGCGGCTGGCCGGTGGAGAAACGGCTGGAATATTCGCTGGTGAAGGGTATCACCGAGTTTATCGAGCTGGACACCGAAGAAGCGCGGCAGCAGGCCGAACGCCCGATCGAAGTGATCGAAGGGCCGCTGATGGCGGGGATGAACGTGGTCGGCGATCTGTTCGGCGAGGGCAAGATGTTCCTGCCGCAGGTGGTGAAATCCGCCCGCGTGATGAAGCAGGCGGTGGCCTATCTGGAACCGTACATCGAGGCCAGCAAGCAACAGGGCACCTCTGCGGGGAAAATCCTGTTGGCGACGGTGAAGGGCGACGTGCATGACATCGGCAAGAACATCGTCGGCGTGGTGCTGCAGTGCAACAACTATGAAATCGTCGATCTCGGCGTGATGGTGCCGACGGAGAAAATCCTGCGCACCGCGCGCGAGGAGAACGTGGACATCATCGGCCTGTCTGGGCTGATCACGCCGTCGCTCGACGAGATGGTCAACGTGGCGAAAGAGATGGAGCGCCAGGGCTTTACGTTGCCGCTGCTGATCGGCGGCGCCACCACCTCCAAGGCGCACACCGCGGTGAAAATCGAGCAGAACTACAGCGGCCCGACCACCTACGTGCAAAACGCCTCGCGCACCGTGGGCGTGGTGTCGGCGCTGCTGTCCGCCACCCAGCGCGACGAGTTTGTGGCGCGCACCCGCAAAGAGTATGAAACGGTGCGCATTCAGCATGCGCGTAAAAAGCCGCGCACGCCGCCGGTCGATTTGCAGAAGGCGCGTGCCAACGCCATGGCGCTGGACTGGGCCGATTATCAGCCGCCGGCGCCGCGGCAGCTCGGCGTGTTCCCGGTGGCGGCCGGCATCGAGACGCTACGCCACTACATCGACTGGACGCCGTTCTTCATGACCTGGTCGCTGGCGGGCAAATACCCGCGCATCCTGGAAGACGAGGTGGTGGGGGAAGAGGCCAAGCGCCTGTTCCACGACGCCAATCAGATGCTGGATCGGCTGGCCGCCGAGCGCAGCCTCAACCCGCGCGGCGTTTACGGCCTGTTCCCGGCCAACCGCGTCGGCGACGACGTGGAAGTATACCGCGACGAACGGCGTGACGAGGTGCTGGCGGTGAGCCGCCATCTGCGTCAGCAGACGGAAAAAACCGACTTCCCGAACTACTGCCTGGCGGACTTCGTGGCGCCGAAAAGCAGCGGCAAGGCCGACTACTTCGGCGCCTTCGCGGTGACCGGCGGGCTGGAGGAGGACGCGTTGGCGGCGGCCTACGACGCGCAGCACGACGATTACAACAAAATCATGGTCAAAGCGCTGGCGGATCGCTTGGCGGAGGCCTTCGCCGAATACCTGCATGAGCAGGTGCGCAAGCTGCACTGGGGCTATGCCGCCGACGAGAGCCTGAGCAACGAAGAGCTGATCCGCGAAAACTATCAGGGCATCCGGCCGGCACCGGGTTACCCGGCCTGCCCGGAGCACACCGAAAAAGCGACCATCTGGCAGCTGCTGGACGTCAACCGCCACACCGGCATGGAGCTGACGGAGTCCTTCGCCATGTGGCCGGGGGCGGCGGTGTCCGGGTGGTACTTCAGCCATCCTGAAAGCAAGTACTTCGCGGTGGCGCAGATCCAGCGCGATCAGGTGGAAGACTACGCGGTGCGTAAAGGGATGAGCGTGAGCGAGGTCGAGCGCTGGCTGGCACCTAACCTCGGCTACGACGGCGACTGATTTCCTCTTTAAGGGCGCAGCGATGCGCCCTTGTCATTTACTGCGCTTCCACGTCGATGTGCAGCGCATCGTAACGCCAATACTCCAGGTCGCAATCGATCACCCGGTCGTGCTGATCGCGGTTCACCCGCGTAATGAACAGCGCCGGGCTGCCGTAGGTCACCTTCAGCATGGCGGCGGCCTGCTGCGGCAGCAGGGTGGGCAGCATGTCGAAACGCACCCGCCCGTAGTGGATGCCGTAGCGCGCGGCGTACAGCGCGGTCAGCGACTGGGTCAGGTCTTCCTCCAGAATGCCGGGGAAATAGGCCGGGTTGAGGTAGTGCTCGCAGTACAGCACCGCGCGCCCGTCGATATAGCGCAGCCGGCGAATGCGATAGGCCTCGGCGCCGGGGGGTAGCGCCAGGCGGCCGGCCAGCGGCGCGTCGAGCGTGACTAGCGCGCTGTCGATCGCCTCGGTATGGGCGGCGCGCCCCTGCTGCTGCGCCATGGCGTGAAAATGGCTGCGCTGCAGCGGGTTGTAGATAAGACGCGGGGGCGAGATGAACCAGCCGCGCCGCACCTGGCGGTAGATGACGCCCTGCGCCTCCAGTTGACCGAGCGCCTCCTGCAAGGTAATGCGGGTCGTGGCGAACTGTTCGCTCAGGGCGCGTTCGGAGGGCAGCTTGCCGCCCACGGCAAACTCGCCTGCGGTGATGCGGGCGTTCAGCGTTTGGCAGATGGTCGCTACGGTCGTCGGTGCTTCACTCATACAGCGGGTGTCCCGTTTCAGTGCGTTTGGCCTCCCTTAAGGTAGACCAGCGTCGCGTTTTCGCCGTTGCAATGGGTGATAAAACTGTCGCTTTTTTAAGCTGACATATAATTATCACATTCGTCCGTTAGATTGGTTTGGTCCTTGCTGGACTAGTCCAGCCATCCCCACACTACCACCTGGAGCATCAGTTATGAAACGTTTGTGCGCTTCTGTGTTAACCAGTGCCATCGTGTTATCCAGCCAGATGAGCTGGGCCGCGGATACCGATCTGGCGGCGCTGGAGCAGGCCGCTAAAAAAGAAGGCGAAGTCAACAGCGTCGGCATGCCGGACAGCTGGGCCAACTGGAAAGGCACCTGGCAAGATCTGTTGAGCAAATATGGCCTGAAGCATGTCGATACCGACATGAGCTCCGCACAGGAGATCGCCAAATTCGATGCGGAAAAGAACAACGCCACGGCGGACATCGGTGACGTCGGCGCGGCCTTCGGCCCGGTGGCGGTGCAGAAGGGCGTAACGCAGCCGTACAAACCCTCCACCTGGGATCAGGTGCCGGACTGGGCGAAAGACAAAGACGGCCACTGGGCGCTGGCTTACACCGGCACCATCGCCTTCATCATCAATAAACAGCAGGTGAAAGATATCCCGCACAGCTGGGCCGATCTGCTGAAGGGCAGCTATCAGGTCACCATCGGCGACGTCGGCACTGCGTCGCAGGCGGCCAGCGGCGTGCTGGCGGCCACCTACGCCATGGGCGGCAACGAGAAAAACCTCAAGCCGGGCCTGGAATTCTTCGGCAAGCTGGCCAAGGCCGGCCGCCTGAGCCTGAGTAACCCGGTGATCGCATCGCTGGAGAAAGGGGAAGTGCAGGTCGGCGTGGTGTGGGACTTCAACGGCCTGAACTACCGCGACCAGATCGACAAAACCCGCTTTGAAGTGCTGATCCCGTCGGACGGCTCGATCACCTCCGGCTACACCACCATCATCAACAAATACGCCAAGCACCCGAACGCCGCCAAGCTGGCGCGCGAATACATCTTCTCCGACGCTGGCCAGATCAACCTGGCGCGCGGCTATGCCCGCCCGATCCGCGCCGAACATCTGACGCTGCCGGACGACGTCAAAGCCAAGCTGCTGCCGGCCGAGCAGTACAAGAACGCGCACCCGATCGCCGATCCGGCGGCCTGGGAACAGAGCGCCAAAGCGCTGCCGCGTCTGTGGCAGGAAAACGTCATTATGTTTATGCAGCAGTGAGTTAACGCACCATGAAAACGATCCTCGTGCTGCTGGACGGCCTCAACTACCGGGTGGCGCACGACGCCATGGGCTATCTGCAGGCCGAATGCGCGGCGGGACGCGGACGGTTGTACCTGCTGGAGAGCGAGCTGCCCTCGCTCTCCCGGCCGCTGTATGAATGCATCCTCACCGGCGTCACGCCGGTGGAGAGCGGCGTGGTGCACAACCACGTCTCGCGCCTTTCTCATCAACAAAGCGTGTTTCATTACGCGCGCGCCGCCGGGCTGACCACCGCCGCCGCCGCGTATCATTGGTTCAGCGAATTGTATAACCGCACGCCGTTCGACGCCGCGCGCGACCGCCATACCGACGCGCCTGAGCTGCCGATCCAGCACGGGCATTTCTATTACGACGACGGCTATCCCGACAGCCATCTGTTCGACGACGCCGAAAGCTTGCGCCTGCGTCATCAGCCGGACTTTCTGCTGGTCCATCCGATGAACATCGACGACGCCGGGCACCGCTTCGGCCTCTCTTCGCCGCAGTACCGCAATGCGGCACGCCGCGCCGATGGTTCGCTGTCGCGCTATCTGCCCGAGTGGCTGGCCGCCGGTTATCAGGTGCTGGTTACCGCCGACCACGGCATGAACGACGATCGCAGCCACGGCGGTGTGTTGCCGGAAGAGCGCCAGGTGCCGCTGTTCGTGTTCGGCACGGGCTTCAGCCTGGACGACGCCGATCCGCAGCAAACCGAGCTGTGCGGCACGATTTGCGATCTGCTGCAGGCGCCGCACGACAAGCCGCGCTGCCGCGCGCTGCTGGCGCAGGATGCGCGATGAACGGCAAAAACAAATGGATCGCCGCGCTGTGCCTGCTGCCGTTTATCGTGCTGTTCGGCGCGTTTCAGATCGCCCCGCTGGTATGGATCGCCGTTCACAGCTTTTTCAGCGAGAGCAGCGGCTGGGGATGGGGCAACTATGTCGATATCCTCACGTCGCCGTTCTACCTGCAGGCCTTTCAGTTCTCGCTGGAGATCTCGCTGTGGTCGAGCGTCTACGGCTTGCTGATTGCGTTAGTGGGCAGTTACTCGCTGCGCCAGCTCGGCCAAACCCGATTTCATGACTTCGTGATGTCGTTCACCAACATGACCAGCAACTTCGCCGGGGTGCCGCTGGCGTTTGCCTTCGTCATCCTGCTGGGGCTGAACGGTTGCCTGACGCTGCTGCTGCGCAAATACGGTCTGATGGAGAGTTTCAACCTCTATTCGAAGAGCGGCCTGATCGTGCTGTATACCTACTTCCAGATCCCACTGGGGGTGCTGTTGCTGTATCCGGCGTTCGACGCGCTGCGCGCCGATTGGCGTGAGTCGGCGGCGCTGCTCGGCGCCGGCCCCTGGCGCTACTGGCGGCATATCGGCCTGCCGGTGCTGGCGCCGGCGCTGATGGGCACCTTCGTCATTCTGCTGGCTAATGCGCTGGGCGCCTACGCTACGGTCTACGCGCTGACCACCGGCAACTTCAACGTGATCCCGATCCGTATCTCGGCGCTGGTGGCGGGGGACATCTCCCTCGATCCGAACCTGGCCAGCGCGCTGGCGATGCTGCTGGTGGTGATGATGGCGTTTATCACGGTGATCCACCAATGGATGCTGCGCAGGAGCTACCTCAATGCGCGCTCATAATCGGATGGAGAATGCTCATGTCGCGTGCTGAACGCCTGTACCATCGCACGGTGACCGGCCTGCTGCTGCTGATCCTGCTGTTGCCGCTGGCGGCGACGCTGATTTATGCGCTGGCCACCCAGTGGGGCGCCACCATTTTGCCGGACGGTTTTACCCTGAAGTGGCTGACGGCGCTGTGGAGCGACCCGCGCTTTTTGCAGGCGCTGTGGCACTCGCTGTTGATCTGCTTCGGCACGCTGCTGCTGTCGGTGGTGGTGATCCTGCCGGCGATGTTTGTGATCGCTTACTACTTTCCCAAGCTGGACGCGGTGATGAACGTGCTGATTCTGCTGCCGTTCGCCGTGCCGCCGGTGGTGTCGGCGGTGGGGCTGATGCAGCTGTTCGCCGCCGATCCGCTGCCGCTGCTCGGCACTCCGTGGATTTTGGTGGGCTGCTATTTCACCATCGCGCTGCCGTTTATCTACCGCGCCATCAGCAATAACATGCAGGCGATCAATCTGCGCGATCTGATGGACGCCGCGCACCTGCTCGGCGCCAGCACCTGGCAGGCGGCGCTGCTGGTGGTGCTGCCGAACCTGCGCAAGGGCGGAACGATCGCCGTGCTGCTGTCGTTCTCGTTTCTGATCGGCGAGTTCGTGTTCGCCAACCTGCTGGTGGGCAGCCAGTATGAAACGCTGCAGGTCTACCTGTTCAACATGCGCAACGGCAGCGGGCATTTCACCAGCGCGCTGGTCATCTCCTATTTCGCCGTGGTACTGCTCGTCACCTGGCTGGCGAACCTGCTGAATAAAAACAAGGGTTAACCCGATGGCTTATCTCAACGTCACCCGCCTGAACAAACACTATGGCCAGACCCAGGTGTTTCAGGATATCGATTTCACCGCCGAAGAGGGGGAGTTCGTCACCCTGCTGGGGCCGAGCGGCTGCGGCAAATCGACGCTGCTGCGCTGCCTGGCCGGCCTGACCCCGGTCGACAGCGGGCACATTTTGCTGCAGGGCCAGGATCTGGTGCCGCTGGCGCCGCAAAAGCGCGGCATCGGCATGGTGTTCCAAAGCTATGCGCTGTTTCCCAATATGACGGTGGAAGGCAACGTGGCCTTCGGGCTGAAAATGCAGAAGCTGGCGGCCGGGCAGATCGGCCAGCGGGTGCAGGAGGTGCTGGCGCTGGTGGAGCTGAGCGATCTGGCGAAGCGCTATCCGCATCAGCTGTCGGGCGGCCAGTGTCAGCGCGTGGCGCTGGCGCGATCGCTGGTCACCCGCCCGCGGCTGCTGCTGCTCGACGAACCGCTGTCGGCGCTGGACGCGCGTATCCGCAAACACCTGCGCGAGCAGATTCGGCGCATTCAACGCGAGCTGAACCTGACGGCGATCTTCGTTACCCACGATCAGGAAGAGGCGTTGACCCTGTCGGATCGCATCGTGCTGATGAACAAGGGGCAGATCGTGCAGAGCGGCGATGCGGAAACCCTGTATACCCAGCCGGCGGACGCCTTCGCCGCCGGGTTTATCGGCAACTATAACCTGCTGACCGCCGAACAGGCCGCCCAGCTGACCGGGCGCAGCTATGCCGGCAAGGTGGCGATCCGGCCCGAGTCTATCGGCCTGTTGCCGGCCGGGCAGGGGATCGGCGGGGTGATCCTGGGCCACAGTTTGCTCGGGAATGTGGTACGCTATCGGATTCAGGTTCGCGGTGTAGAATTGCTGGTTGACGTGCTCAACCGGTCGGTGGCCGACCTGCGGCCCGACGGCGCGGAAATTGGGCTACACTTGGAACCTGTTGTATTGCGGGAAGTTGCATGACTTCGCAGCGCGGCGCCGGGGCCTTTCCGCCGCCGCATTAACCCTTCTCTTCTGCGGTCTGCCGCCCGCTCGCTGTCCTGCCAGACCTACGCCCGGCAGGCGGGACCGCGCGCTGTACCCGTCATCTTTTGGCCTACCGGCTGCGGCTAAGGCGAACAGAACCGTTCCGTCCGTCCGCACCGCCTGACTGGCATCGGGTATCAGCCTCCTTTGGCCGGGCGTTAATGGAGCGTATCTTCCGTGCTGACCCTTCTTCACCTGCTTTCCTCCGTGGCGCTGTTGGTGTGGGGTACCCACATCGTGCGCACCGGGATCATGCGGGTTTACGGCGCCAATCTGCGGCGCGTGTTGAGCGACAGCGTTGAGAAAAAGCCGCTGGCGTTCGTTTCCGGCATTGGCGTGACCGCGCTGGTGCAAAGCAGCAACGCCACGGCGCTGCTGGTGACCTCTTTCGTCGCTCAGGGGCTGGTGGGGCTGGCGCCTGCGCTGGTGATCATGCTCGGCGCCGACGTCGGCACCGCGCTGATGGCGCGCGTGTTGACCTTCGATCTTTCCTGGCTGTCGCCGCTGCTGATCCTGGTCGGCGTCTTCCTGTTCCTCAGCCGCAAACAGATGCGGATCGGCCAGATCGGGCGCGTCCTGATCGGCCTTGGGCTGATCGTGCTGGCGCTGGAGCTGATCGTGGCCGCCGCCACGCCGATCACCCAGGCGGCCGGGGTCAAAGTGCTGTTCTCGTCGCTGACCGGCGACGTGATGCTGGACGCCCTGACCGGCGCGTTATTTGCCATCGTTAGTTATTCCAGCCTGGCGGCGGTGCTGCTGACCGCTACCCTGACCGCGTCCGGCGTGATTTCGCTGAAGGTGGCGCTCTGCCTGGTGATCGGCGCCAACCTCGGCAGCGGCCTGCTGGCGATGATCAACGCCAGCGGCCAGAACGCCGCCGGACGGCGCGTAGCGCTCGGCAGCCTGCTGTTCAAGCTGGTGGGGTGCGTGCTGGTGCTGCCGTTCGTCGCCTATCTGGCGGATGTGATGGCTCAGTTGCCTGGCGGCAGCGAAGAACTGGTGATCTATTTCCACGTGTTCTACAACCTGATCCGCTGTCTGGTGATGATCCCGCTGGCCGGGCCGATGGCGACGCTGTGCGAGCGACTGATCGTCGACGTGGCGGCCGACGATCCGCGCATGCGGCCGCGCCATCTGGACGCCAGCGCGCTGGACACGCCGACGCTGGCGCTGGCCAACGCGGCGCGCGAAACGCTGCGGATGGGCGACGTGGTGGAACACATGATGATCCTGCAGCGCGAAGTGCTGCACGGCAAGCAAGGGGTGGATAAAGAGGTGCGGCGTCTGGATGACGACGTCGACGTGCTGTACACCGCCATCAAGCTGTATCTGGCGCAGATCCAGAAGGAGGATCTGGGCGAGGAAGATTCGCGCCGCTGGGCGGAGATCATCGAAATGGCGCTCAACCTGGAACAGGCGGGCGACATCATCGAACGCATGGCCGGCGACGTGGGCGCCAAGTCGCACGCCGCGCGCCGGGCCTTCTCGACGGAAGGGCTGGCGGAGCTGGATGGGCTGCACGAGCGGCTGATCGGCAACCTGCGTCTGGGGCTGTCGGTGTTCCTGTCCGGCGACGTTACCAGCGCCAAGCGCCTGCGCCGTTCCAAGCACCGCTTCCGCATTCTGGATCGCCGCTACGCGCACGCGCACGTCGATCGCCTGCACCAGCAAAACGTGCAGAGCATCGAGACCAGTTCGCTGCATTTGGGGTTGTTGGGGGACATGAAGCGCCTGAACTCGCTGTTTTGCGCCGTGGCTTACAACGTGTTGGATCAGGATGCGAAGGACGACGATCGCGACTGGGAAGACACCCCAAGCACGCTGTAAAAAAATGCCCCCGGTTTTCACCGGGGGCATTGCCTAGGAGAGGTGCGTTATTTGCCGCTGAACACGCCGGCTTTGGCGTCCGCCTGTTTCGTTGAGGCATGGCCGCTGGCGAACGGCACGTTGCCGTCAACGCCCTGTTTCGCCGCACCGGCGGCCAGGCCGCCTACCGTGGCCGCCACATCGACGCGGCCGCCGCCCTGATAACGTTGGCCGCTGACGTCCTGCTGGCTGACCTGGCTGCCGCCCAGTTCCACCTTGCCCTGCTGGCTGCGGATCTCGCCGCCGGTGAGTTGGGTTTGGCCGCCGACCTGCAGCGCCACGCCGTGCTTACCGGTAATCGCCGATTGCTCGCCGACCGCGTTGTTGTTCACCACCTCGGCATTGACCTTGAGCTGCCCCTGGCGGCCCGCCGGCCCGGTGACGCTGTCTTTCACTGCGCCGCCGACGGTGCGTGCACCGCGATCCCACAGCGGGCCCTGCGGTTTCTCGCCGGCCGGCGTTTCCGGCAGCGTCACTTTACCGTCGGCTTTGCTGAAGCTGACCGCGCCGGTGGTGTCCTGCTGCGGATCGAGGCGACGCGCCACGCTGTTGTACTTGTCGGTGGTGGCGTCGGCCACTTTGTTCACCCCGGCGTCCAGTTTCTCTTTCACTTTCCCGGCGTAGCGCGGCGTGCCCACCTTCGACAGCTTGGAGGTGATGCTGCTGCCCGGATCGTTGCTGTGGCTCAGACCGGCATCCACATCCACCTTCACGCCTTTCTCGACGTCTTTGCGGCTTTCAACGTGCAGATCGCCGCCCACCTTGCCCTGTACGCTGTCGGCATCGATGCGCGCCCCGGCGAGGCGGGTGTCCTTGCCGCTGTTGAGCGCCACATTGCCCGCGGTGATGCCGGTGTTGGCGTGGGTGGTTTTATCCTGCTGTTCCACGCCGACCTTCAGACCGGCGCCCAGCGTATGGGTGTCTTTGCCGGTGTTCGGATCGACCTTGCCGGCGGCGTCCTTGTTGAACGTTTGGCCGCCTTTGGCGTTGGCTTTAATGCCCAGGCTCCAGTTGTCCTTATGCTGCTCGTTCTTGGCGGACTCCAGCAGGATACCGCCGTTTTTCGCCTCGAGCACGGCGCTGCCGCCGCTGACCTTGGCGCCCTGCAGATGCAGCGCGTCATCGCCTTTGCCGCCGGCGGACAGGGTGACCTTGCCGTCTGAGGCGAGCGTAGCGCCCTGGCGTTCGGTCGCGGACTCATTCACCTTGGCGATGTCGAACGCGCCGCCGGCGGAGAGACTGCCACCGGTTTTTTCCTTGCTGTCGCTGCTGCCGGCGCCCAGATCGAGATTGCCGGACAGCTGGCTTTCCTTGCGCGTTTGGGTCGATTCCGCCGCCTGCAGCGCGACCTTGTTGCCCGCGCTCAGGGTGATGTCGCCCTGGCTTTTAACGTCGGTGCCTTTAAGCGTCAGATCGCGGCCCGCCTTCAGTTCAACGCCCTGTTGGCCGCTGACGTTGCCGACCTGTGCGGTACTGCCGCTGCTTTCGCCTTTGTTGGTACCGCCGCCGAAGCCGGCGCCGAAGTTTTTACTGTCGGCGGTGAAGCCGCCCTTCGCCGAGGCCTTGACGTTAAAGCCGCTGTGGTTCTCACTCTGTTTGTCGCTGGCCTGATCAAAGCGGATATCGCCGCCGGCGTCGACGGTGGTTTTACCGCTGCCGCCGTTCAGCGCGGTACCCTGATAGACCGCGTCTTTTTTCACGTTGACGTTGATGCCGTTGGCCGCGTCGATCGAGCCGGTCACCGCCTGGCTGGCGCTGCTGTTGCTGCGCTGGGTGCCGCCTTCGCCCTTGGCGTCCACGGTCAGATCGCTGCCGGTGGAGGTGTAGACGCGCACGCCGGCGCTGCCGCGGGTATCGCGGTTCTGCTCTTCCTGGCGGTTCGTTGCAGCTTCGCTGCGGTGGCTGTCCGCCGTCAGCGTGACCGCGCCTTTGCTTGCCTGATATTGCGTGCCCTGATCGCGCACTTCGCCTTTGGCGTTGATGTCGATGCTGCCGGCTTTCACCGAGCTGACCACCGCCTGCGAGCTGCTGCTGCGTTTTTCGCTGCTGCCGCCCTGTGCGCCGATATCCAGGCCGACGTTAGGCGCGCCGATGCCGCCGATGTCGTTGATGACGCCGGTGGCGTCCAGCTTGGCCGCCTTGCCGACCGCGCGCTCGACCGGGCGGGTCACGGCGCTGTAATCGACGTTGGCACCGATGTTCACGCCGACGTCGGTTTTGGTGGTGCTGCTGCTGGCGGTGTCGGCGGCGGCCAAATGATCGACGCCGGCGGCGTTCTCTTGGTAGGTGCCGCCGACGCTGTGCTGCGCGCCTTGCTGGGTCAGCTTGTCGCGGGCGTTGACAGTCAGGTTGCCTTTGACGTCGCTGCCGGAGGTGACCGCCTTGCTGCTCTGCGCCTGCGTTTTGCTGTTCTCGTAGCCGGCTTCCACGCCGCTGCCGAGCTTGTCGATGCCGCCGGTGTAGTAGAAACCGCCGCCGATCTTGGTCTGCTCGGTGTTCGAGGTGGTTTTATCGTCGGCCGCCAGGAACGAGACCTTGTTGCCGCTGACGCTGGCGTCGCCTTTGTCGGCGACCAGTTTGGAGCCGCTGAAGGTCACGTCCTTCTCCGCCTCGAGCTTCACGCTACCGCCGCTGAGGGTCGAGGCGCGGTTTTCGGTGCGGGTGGTTTTTTCGCTGTCGCGGGTGTGTTCGATGCGCAAACCGGCACGGTATTGCTTGTCGCCGGCTTCTTTGGCGTAGCCGTTGACGGTCAGCGCGGTCTTCTGCTCATCGATTTTTTGCTGCTGTTCGGCGGCCTTGACGTTGATGTTGCCGGTCTGTGACGTCACGCTCAGCTCACCGCCGCTGGTGACCTGGCTGCCGATGACGTCGGTATCCTTACGGCTGACCAGCTTCAGGTTGGTATCAGACTTCAGCTCGCTGGCGGTGCTGCTCTGGTAGCTGTTGTCGGCCTTGTGTGAACTGCTGGTGATGTTGAAGGCGGTGCCGGTGCGCGCGTCGATTTTGTCCACGGTGGTGCTCAGCGCGTTGTCGATGCGCAGGCCACCTTGCGTGGCGGTGACCAGGCCGCCTTCCTTGCCGCGCGCCTTGCTGCCGGTGATGGTGACGCCCTGCTGGCCGTTCAGGCGCAGGGTGCCGTCGCTGGTCAGTTCGGAGGCGTGGCTGACCTCGCGACGGTTGCTGTTGTTTTTGTTGTCGCCGCCGCCGATGCCGCCCCAGGAGGTTTTGTCATCGCGCACCGCTTTGGCGTTGGCGGTTTTCTGCACCCCGATCTGGATTTGGTTGCCGGCATTGACCGTCAAATCGCGGCCGGCGTGCAGCTTGGCGCCCTGGGTCGCGACGTTGTTGCCGGCCTCCAGCGTCAGCGCCCCCTGGCTGCGCAGTTCGCTGGCCTTCAGGCTTTCGCTTTCGTCGCTGCTGCTCCAGCTGCCGGTGCGCAGGCTGGAAGTGTGATTGCGCTGGTAGCCGCGTTCGGTGGACTTATCCTTCTCCACCAGTCCGGCGAGGTGCACGTTGCGCGCCGCCTTGACGCTCAGCGCCCGATCGGCGCTGACGTTGGCGCCCAACAGGTTCACGTCTTCCCGGGTACTGACGAGTTTGGCGCTGCCGCTGGCGGCGACGGTGCTGCCTGCCTGCTGCTGCTGCTCGCGCTCACGGGTGACGTCGTATTGCCAGGAGTAGAACCAGCGGTCGTCGGTGTGGCCCTGGGTCTGTTTCAGCTGCTGGCCGTCGAGCGTCAGCTTGCCGCCCTGGAGGGTGATGTCTTCGCCGCGAATATCGGTGGCGGTGAGGTGCGCGTGGTTATCCGCCACCAGGCTGATGTTCTTGCCTTTCAGCTCGGTGCGGGTCAGCTTCTGGCTGCTGCTGCGGTCGTTGACGTAGATGCCGCCGCGGTAGTTCTGGTAGTTGTCGCCGCCGTTGCGGTTGCTGCTGGCGTCGTCAACCCGGCTTTCGCTGCGAATATCGTAGGCTTTCACCTTGAGATCGTCGCGGGCGGCCAGCGTGCCCGCCAGCTTCACGCCGCTGCCCTGCGCGGTGTTGATGATGTTGATGCGTCCGGCCTGCATGCTGCCGAGGTAGTAGCTGTCCAGCGCGGTGGTCGGCTGTACGCTGGCCAGCACCTTGCCGTCGCGCGCCACGCGGTTATGGCCGCTGATGGCGTTGATCGCCGCCGGCGTTACGCTGCCGTTGCGGTGGGTGAAGTCTTGTACGATCACGTCACCGCGGCTGTCTATCTTCGGTGCGATCAGATCCAGCACGCCGCCGGCGTTCAGGGTACCGTTGAGGCTCAGGGTATTGCGGTTGTCCAGGGTGCTGTAGCCCTGCAGCAGGCCGTTCTCCACCAGCGGGTTGCCGACCACCAGCGAGGAGCGGCTGGTATTGATGAACCCGCAGCCCTGGCAGCTGATGCCGTTCGGGTTGGCCAGCACGTAGTCGGCCGCCATGCCGAAGATCTCTTGCTGGCCGTGCAGCAGAGAAGGGTTACGGCCGATCACTTCGTTGAGAATGACGCTGGCTTCGCGCCCGCCCAGATTGGGGTTGGCGCCCAGTTGACCGGCCAGCTGCGACAGCCCTGCCTCGCGGGAGTTGTTCAGCACCGCGCCGGGCTGGTTGACGTTGAAGTCCTGATACTGGTTGTGCGACAGCCCGTTACCGTTCGGCGCGACGATGTCGACCACCTGCGCGCCGGTTGCGGCGGTGGAAACGCCGGGGCCGTTGGCGCCGTTGGCCGCCACGATCTCCGCGGCATAGGCGCCGGCGGAAGCGGCGAGAATAATCGCCAGCGCGGCGGCCAGTTTGCCCGCTGCTGAAAGCCTGAAGTTATTATTTTTCATCCATGTCTCTCCGTATATTGCCGTGGGGTCCTGCAAAACTGCTGATTAATTAAAAGGTGTAAGAAAAGCGCGCCAGTACCTGAACGGGATCTTCCGGCGTGGCGTGATTTGACAAGATCCAGCCGCGGCTGACCTCGAGATCGACCAGCGCCTGCCGATAGCGCAACGTGGCGCCGCTGCTCAGGCCGGTGCTGCTGCGCCACCCCGAGTTGTCCTGGCGCGGCAAAATGCGGCCGACGTCGGCGCCGAGGCGCGGCGTCAGCGTGGTGGCGCCCAGATTGAAGCTGCGCGACAGCGTGTTCTGCAGATACCAGCCGTTGTCGCCGGACTGGGTGCTGCGGCTAAAGCCGCGCACGGCGCTGCGATCGGTAAGGCTCAGCCATTCCACGCCGGGCAGCGGGTCGCGGCTGTACTGGCCATAGAACAGGTTGTTGAGCTGATAGGTCGCCTCGCCCAGGTGAAGGCGCTGGCTGAGGTTGGCGAACAGCTTGCCCTTGGTGAACTGGCTGTCGAGGTGCACCGAGCTCGGGTGGCGATCGGCCCCCAACCACGGCAGACCCTGTTCGACGCTGAGATTGGCGCTGAACACCCCGTTGGGCAGAATCTGCAGGTGGCTGGCGCTCAGCTCGGCCAGGGTCAGCGTGGGGCTGCTGACTTCGAGGCGCACGCTTTCGAAGTAGCTGTCGATGCGCTTGTAGGTCAACTGGCCGCTCAGGCTGTCTATCTGATCGCGATCGCGGTAAAACACATAGTCGCTGCGCAGCCCGTACTGTTGGGTCTGGCCGTGCAGTTTGACCACGTTGTGCGGCAGTTGCTGGTGGTTCTCATAGGACGAGAAGCTGGCGAACCCGCTGAAGGTGAACGCGCCGTACGGCAGCGAATAGAGCAGGGTATAGGCGCGGTTATAGCGGTGAGCCGGGTTTTCCAGCGTGCTGCTGGCGTTCAGGCTGACGAAGTCCGACAGGCCGAACGGGCTGTCCAGCGTGGCGGTGGTGCGCGCCAGCCACTGGCCGGTGCTTTTTTGGCCGTAATTATCCGTGCCGGCGGTAATCAGCCAGGGCTTGGCATGTTGATTGCGCAAACGAATGACCGAACCGCCAACCTGGTGGCCGGGCAATATATCCAGCTTGGTGGTATTCGATTGCAAACGGTTGGCCTGATCCAATCCCTGGTCGAGCTCGGTTAATTTCAACGGCTTGCCTTCCAGCCCCGGAAATAATAAACGGCTGTTGACCCAGCGATCGCCGCCTTCTATTTTCTCGATGAATCCTTCGGTAACGCTTAACCCCAATTCTCCCTGTGAATTAGGGCGAACAATTTGCACGCGCGCGGTGATATAGCCTTTCTGCACATAAAGGCGCGTTAATTCGCGGGTCAGGCGATTGATATCATTGCTGCTGATGCAGTTTTCCGGCAGCGCGCTCAGGGCGGATAAATCGGTCGGCGAGAGCAGGGTGACGCCCTGCAGATAAACGCCGGCGATCGGCAGGCACTGCGCGGACTGCGGCAGGGCGGGCGCGGGCGGTTCCGGCTCCGCCAGCAAACGTTGCTGCTTCAGCTGCTGGTAGCGGCGTTGCTCAATCAACTGGTTGACTTCACGCGTGCTGTCTTGCAACGCACGGCGCGACTCCCCCATCGACATATCCCGCATCATGTGGGCGTCCGGCAGGGTTTCGGCGGAAAGGGCCGTGCTGACCAACAGCGTCAAGGCGGTTATTTTTTTTATCATTGTAATCCATTATGAGAGGCCGCCGGGGCAGCCCGCCCAATCCATGAGGTTAACCACGGGCGGCCGACGGCCGGCCCGAAATAATGAGCGACATGCACATTGCGAGGTATCTTGATTTGCCGCGGCAAATAAGACGGTGGGTATAGATCTAAATAATAATTAGGCTGCTTCTTTTATGGTGGGCAACCCTGGTGACTTAATTAATTAAAAAAAGTAGAACGTCTCTTCCTCTTGCCAACATTATCGGCATGGTTAGGAAGAATCTGAATTTTTATTTTTCACGGATGATAGGGGATGAGAGGAATTATGACAATCCGACCAGTGGGAAATACGAAATTTCGCAGAGAAGAACGGGGACGCAATTGTTTGCGTCCCTACAGGCGGTTTATTTTTTCTTGATAGGGCGGCCGGACCAATACCCCGCCAGCAGCGAACCGGAGAGGTTGTGCCAGACCGAGAACAGTGCGCCCGGCAGAGCGGCCAGCGGTGAGAAGTAGATTTTACCCAGCGTGGCTGCCAGCCCGGAGTTCTGCATGCCGACTTCGATCGCCAGCGTGCGGCAGGTGGATTCGTCGAAGCCGAACAGCTTGCCGCCCCAGTAGCCGCTGAGCAAACCGATGCCGTTGTGCAGGATCACCGCGACGATCACCACCAAACCGACCGAGGCGATGTGGCTTTGGCTGCCCGCCACCACCGCGCTGATGATCGCGAGGATACACACCATCGACAGCGCCGGCAGCAGCGGCTCAATGCGTTTCACCGCCTTGGTCAGGGTGTGGTGGACGATCAGCCCAAGGCCGATCGGGATCACCACGATCTGCAGAATGCTCAGCAGCATGCCCATGATATCGACGCTGATCTTGGCGTCGACATACAGGCGGGTCAGCAGCGGCGTGGCGAACACCCCCACCAGCGTCGAGACCGCTGAGATGGTCACCGACAGCGCCACGTCACCCTTGGCCAGGTAGATCATTACGTTGGACGCGGTACCGCTGGCCACGCTGCCCACCAGCACCATGCCGGCGGACAGATCCGGTGGCATGCGGAACAGCATCGCCAGGATCCAGGCCGCCAGCGGCATGATCAGATAGTGCAGGAAGATGCCGGCCGCCACCGGGCCGGGGCGCGCCAGCACGCGTTTGAAGTCGTCCAGCCGCAGCGTGACGCCCATGGCGAACATGATTAGCATCAGCAGCGGGCTGACGTAGGGGCCGATGCCGGTAAAGGAGGTCGGCGTGTAATAGGCGGTGACGGACAGCAGTATCGCCCACAGGGGGAATAAGCGCGTGAAGAGTGCCAACATGCAGGTTTTCCTTAGCCAGATTGAGAACGGTGGGTGTGGTTGTGTTTTTTGCGGGTTCAACATGCTGAACCCCTGCAGGTTTTGAACGAATTTTTTAGACGCAGGGGCGCAGCGTGCTGCGCCCGCAATCAGGGATAATGACTTATTCGAACAGGTTGTGGTGCAGGGCGCGCACCACCTGCTCGGCTTCTTCGCCCGGGACCAGGAAGCACAGGTTATAGCTGCTGGCGCCGTAGCAGATCAGGCGGATATTGAACGGATCGAGCACGCCGAACACCTCTTTGCCTACGCCGCAGGCCCGCGACAGCTGGTTGCCGATGATCGCCACCAGCGCCAGGTTTTCTTCCACTTCCACCCGGCACAGCGACGACAGCTCGGTCAGCAGCGAGGTGGTCAGCAGGCTGCCGCCGACGGAGGTGGCACCGGTGGTGTCCATGGTCAGCGCAATGCTGACCTCCGAGGTGGTGATCAGATCGACGGAGATGTTGTGGCGCGCCAGAATATTGAACACCTCGGCCAGGAAACCGCGCGCGTGCAGCATGTTCAGGCTGTGCAGCGTCAGCAGCGTTTGCTTGCGGCGCAGCGCCAGCGCACGGAACAGCGGCGGGTTTTCGGTGGTGTTGCACACCAGCGTGCCGCCGGCCGCCGGATCCTTGCTGGAGCCGACGAATACCGGAATATCGCTGCGCACCGCCGGCAGCAGGGTGGCGGGGTGCAGGACTTTAGCGCCGAAGGTGGCCATTTCCGCCGCCTCTTCGAAACCGATTTTGTCGATGCGCTTGGCCGCCGGCACCACGCGCGGATCGGTGGTGTAGATGCCCGGCACGTCGGTCCAGATATCCACCCGGCCAACGCCGAGCGCCTCGCCGAGCAGCGCGGCGGTATAGTCGCTGCCGCCGCGGCCGAGCGTGGTGGTACGGCCCTTCGGCTCGCTGCCGATAAAGCCTTGGGTGACCACCAGCGCTTCCTGCAGGCGCGGCTGCAACTGCGCTCGGGCCAGTTCGCTGAGCGCGGCGCTGTCCGGCACGGCGCGGCCGAAGTGATCGTCGGTGCGCATCACTTTGCGCACGTCGAACCATTCGGCCTGCACGTTGCGGGCGCGCAGGATTTCAACGAACAGCAGGGTGGACATCAGCTCCCCATGGCTGACCAGCTCGTCGGTCAACGCCGTCGAAGTGGCCAGCGACGCGGCCTCCGACAGCATGGCGATGTTTTCCAGCAGCCGGTCGATCTCTTCACGGATCACCGCCGGCGCCGTGAGGCGATCGAGGATGGCGTACTGGATGCGGCGAATTTCATCAAGCTGGTAATTGCGCTTGTCGGCCTCGCAACCCTCGGCCAGGGCGACCAACAGGTTGGTGACGCCCGCCGAAGCGGACAACACCACCAGGCGGACCTGCGGGTTGGCCAGCACGACGTCGGCGCTGCGGTTCATGGCTTCAAAGTCGGCGACGCTGGTGCCGCCGAACTTGGCTACCACGGTGGAATTCTGGGGTGCTGCTTGGTTCATCTAGAAACCTCGTGTCAGGGATGCCCGTTTGGGGGCACTGTAATTCCATAGCCTTGGCACAAGGGGAGAGCGGTAAACAGGGGGCAGGCGTAGAGGTCAGGCTACGATACACCCAGAAGCGCCCCACCTTGTCGATCGCCCTGTGGGCGATCCCCTGGTGACAACCCAGGGGATTCAGCCCCTGTAGTCGATACGATAATGGCCGGCCATTATCGTACCTCGGCGTCGCTCCCCCTCGGGTGCCGTCAACGGAGAAACGGCTCCTCTGACACTCTACCTGGGCGACGCGCCTCTTCTGGCTTGCGCACCGGGTGCGCAAGTAGGCTGTTAGGAATAGCCGGTTATCGCCATTCTGTCAACGTACAGACGGTGAGGGATTTTCATCTTGTACCAGCGCGATAAGCGTACAGGGCATCGCGGGCGTGGAACCGGCGCCAATCGGTTGCAGAGAACCGTCTTCCTTTTGGCTGAATAACGGGATAACGCCCTGATGTTTCTCCAAATACTCCAGCCAACCGAAATTTTCGTTCAATTTGGTCGCCTTGATGGTGGCCCCCCTGGCGAGCAGGCTGCTCAGGCGGCCGTAGGTGGCTTCCTGATTAAATAAAATTTCATGCCGGCGGAAACGCGAACTTTCCGCGCTGGCGCCGCGCCCTTTCAGCGGCGCCCCCGAACGGATGGCAAACACGTGATCCTCACCGAAGAGATGGCCGAAGTGGTAGACCGCCAGCGCGTTCTGGTGGCGATTGGGCGACAGCGCCAACACCTGGGCGATATTGCTCAGGTCGAGATAGTTCTCGGCGTGTTCGGAGTAGGCGTGGCCATAGTAGGCCGGAATGCCGTCCATGCGCGCCTGGCGGTAGTATTCCCAACTGCTGTCGGTGACGATCACCGGCACGTTCAGCTTGATCAGCGCCTGCGCCAGCATGCGCGCCACGCTGTTGGCGCCGACGATCAGCACGCCGCGCGGCTTTTGCTGCTGTACCCGCAGCCAGCGCGCCATCATGCCGCTGGTCAGGCTTTGTAGCACCACGGTGCCGATGATGATGGCGAACACCACGGTGACCAGCCGGTCCGCGCCCTGATAGCCGCTGCGCTGCAGCGTCAGCGCGAACAGCGAGCTGACCGCCGCGGCGACGATGCCGCGCGGGGCGATCCAGCACAGCAGCAGCCGATCGCGCCAGTGCAGGGAAGAGCGCCAGGTCGACACCGCGATGCACAGCGGCCGGGCGATGAACTGCACCGCCAGCAGCAGCAGGAGCAGCGGCCAGCCCATGTTCCACAGCGCCTGGATGTCGAGCCGCGCCGCCAGAATGATGAACAGCGCCGAGATCAGGATCGCCGACAACTCCTCTTTGAACGCCAGAATATCGCTGGTATCGACGTCGCGCATGTTGGCCAGCCAGATGCCCATCACCGTGACGGTCAGCAGGCCGGATTCGTCGGCGATGGCGTTGGAAACGCCGAAGGCGGCCAGCATGATCGCCAGCACCGCCAGGTTCTGCAGGTAGCGCGGTAGCCAGACGCGGCGCAGCGCCAGGCCGAGCAGGTAGCCGAACAGCGCGCCGGCGATCAGGCCGACGGCGGCGGTCACGCCCAGCGTCCAAAACAGGTGGGTATAGGACTCCGCATTCTGTTTCAGCACGATGAATTCGAACACCAGCAGGGTGAAGATGGCGCCGACCGGATCGATGACGATCCCTTCCCAGCGCAGCACCTGGTTAATGTTGGCGTTCGGCCGCACCACGCGCATCAGCGGGGCGATCACCGTCGGCCCGGTCACCACCGTCACCGCGCCGATCAGCGCCGCCAGCTCCGGCGGGAAATCCAGCAGCCACCAGCTGGCGAGGCTGATGACCAGAAAGGTAACCAGCATGCCGACGGTGACCAGATTGCGTACCACGCCGCCGAGGCCGCGTATCTCCTCGAAACGCAGCGTCAACGCCCCCTCGAACAGGATGATCGCCACCGACAGCGACACCAGCGGAAACAGCAGATCGCCGAACAGCAGATCCGGCTGCACCAGATGCACCGTCGGGCCGAGCACGATGCCGAACAGCAACAGCGGCAAAATGGCCGGCAGGCGCAGCAGCCAGGCCAGCCACTGCGCCAGCAGCGACGCCAGGCCGATAAGCACCAACATGAGCGGGGCGGATAATTCCATAAGCGAGATCCCTTTCAAATGACGAAATAAGCAACGATGACACAGCCTGATGACAATTCGGCAACCCCGATAACAGGCCGTTAGCCCAAAGTATAGAGTGAAAGCTGAAACGAGGCGGCAATGCGTTGACAGTTAGCGCCTATCGCAAGAAAAGAGATCATAATCACAGTCGAACAGGCTACAATCGGACAAACGCGTCATTTTTATTCTCAAGCCTAAGAGTGTTGCTATGAAAAATATCAATCCTAGTCAAACCGCTGCTTGGCAAGCCCTGCAGCAACATTATGCACAGATGAAAGACGTACGGATCGCCGACCTGTTCTCCCAGGACAGCGATCGTTTCTCCCGGTTCTCCGCGACCTTCAACGACCAAATGTTGGTGGACTATTCCAAGAACCGTATCACGCAGGAAACCCTGGAGAAGCTGCAGGCGCTGGCGAAAGAAACCGATCTGCAAGGCGCCATCAAATCGATGTTCGCCGGTGAGAAAATCAACCGCACCGAAGATCGCGCGGTGCTGCACATTGCCCTGCGCAACCGCAGCAACAGCCCGATCCTGGTCGACGGCAAAGACGTGATGCCGGAAGTGAACGCGGTATTGGCCAAGATCAAACAGTTCTGCGCGCGAGTCATCGGCGGCGAGTGGAAAGGCTACACCGGCAAGCCGATCACCGACGTGGTGAACATCGGCATCGGCGGTTCGGATCTCGGCCCTTACATGGTGACCGAAGCGCTGCGCCCATATAAAAATCACTTGAACATGCACTTCGTCTCCAACGTCGACGGCACCCATATCGCCGAAACGCTGCAGCCGCTGAACCCGGAAACCACGCTGTTCCTGGTGGCCTCCAAAACCTTCACCACGCAGGAAACCATGACCAACGCCCACAGCGCGCGCGACTGGTTCCTGAGCAGCGCCGCCGATCAACAGCACGTAGCCAAGCACTTCGCCGCGCTGTCTACCAACGGCAAAGCGGTGGCCGAATTCGGCATCGATACCGACAACATGTTCGAGTTCTGGGACTGGGTAGGGGGCCGTTACTCCCTGTGGTCGGCGATTGGTCTGTCGATCGCGCTGTCCATCGGTTATGACAACTTCGAGCAGCTGCTGAGCGGCGCGCACGCCATGGATAAGCACTTCGCCGAAACGCCGGCGGAGAAAAACCTGCCGGTGCTGCTGGCGCTGATCGGTATCTGGTACAACAACTTCTTCGGCGCCGAAACCGAAGCCATTCTGCCGTACGATCAGTACATGCACCGTTTTGCCGCTTACTTCCAGCAGGGCAACATGGAGTCCAACGGCAAGTACGTCGATCGCAACGGCAATCCGGTGGATTACCAGACCGGGCCGATCATCTGGGGTGAGCCGGGCACCAACGGCCAGCACGCGTTCTACCAGCTGATCCACCAGGGCACCAAGCTGGTGCCGTGCGACTTCATCGCGCCGGCCATCAGCCATAACCCGCTGGGCGATCACCACGCCAAACTGCTGTCCAACTTCTTCGCCCAGACCGAAGCGCTGGCGTTCGGCAAGTCGCTGGAAGTGGTGGAGGCCGAGTTCGCGGCGCAGGGTAAAACTCCTGAGCAGGTCAAGCACGTGGCGCCGTTCAAAGTGTTTGAAGGCAACCGTCCGACCAACTCGATCCTGCTGCGCGAAATCACCCCGTTCAGCCTGGGCAGCCTGATCGCGCTGTACGAGCACAAAATCTTCACTCAGGGCGCGATCCTGAACATCTTCACCTTCGATCAGTGGGGCGTGGAGCTGGGCAAACAGCTGGCTAACCGCATCCTGCCTGAGCTGGCGGGCAGCGAGAAAATCAGCAGCCACGACAGCTCGACCAATGCGCTGATCAACCGCTTCAAGGAATGGCGCTAATCGCCTGAGCTGAAGCCAATAAAAAACCCGCCGCGGCGGGTTTTTTTACGTCTGCAACAAATTACAGATTGATCGGTACTTCGAAGCTGACGCCCGCGCCCACGTCATCGGCGGTGCTGTGATCGTTATCGGTGTACCACAGGCTGGTATCGAACTTAACCTGAGACGGGAAGGTGTAACCCCAACCGACCTGAATGCCCTTCAGCGTATCGGATTTCGGGAACGCCTGGTTGATCGCCTGATTGTTCGGGTTCACTTTGGCGTATACCAGGCGGGTACTCCAGCGCTGGCTGTCGTCCAGCACCAGCTCTACGCGACCGGACAGCATCTGGCCGTCGCCGCCCATGGCGTGGCCCAGCGGGTAACCTTGCTGATAATACCCACCCTTATAGATATAGTGGGTGTAGACATAACGTTCCCGACTCATATCGGAACGGGTATCCGCCCCTTCGATATACCAGTTGATGGTCGTCGGGCCCCATTCCGGGTGGCCTTCCAGGCCGAGCAGATAGGTATTTTGCGAAGGCAGATAGCCCGCTTCATCTTCCCCCACCAGCTGACCGTACAGGCTGACCGGCAGGCCGATCAGCGGCTGCATCTTCAGTTTGAAGTCGAAGCCGGCGAGCTGGTTGCCCGGATCGTTGCCCTTGCCGGAATCATCATTATCACGGCCGCTAACGCCTTTCCAGAACGAACTCCAGGATTGCGGACGGCCCTCACCACCCCACTGCATGATGCGTGAGGCGCCTAATTCCAGGAAATCGGTCGGCATCATGGTGAAACGACCGCCGATCAGTTTGGTGTGCGGTACTGAACTGTACTGCGATAGCTGGCCGGCGGTCAGCTGGTATTGCCAGCGGCCGATCCACGACAGCCACGGGGTTTCAAACGGCGATTGGTCGGCTCGCTGCAGCATGAAGCCCGCCACCGGGCGTGCGGCATCGGAGCGGATCAGGCTGCCGTCGTAGCCAGGGCCCCACCATTGGGAAACTTCGCCGAAGGAGAGCCACTGGTTCCAGATTTTCACCGCGCCGTAGGAGCCGTTCATATTGAATTTGGAGCCGTCGCTGACACGCTGATCGCCTTCCACCGAGCCCTGCAGACGTACGTCCCAGAACTCGCCGTTGGCGCCGGCGCCGATGGTCAGGCGATCGTCGGCGTACTCATTTTGGCCGAAGCCCTGCGGGGTACCGGGTTTATCCGTCGACGCGTAACCGCTGACGCGGATGTTGGCTTTCAAGGCATCGACACGGCGCTGCACGCGGTCGATGACGTTTTTCTCGGTATTGGTCACCGGTTTGGCCTGCGCGATAACGGAACTGATCTCTTCCTGGCTCAGCGGCCAGGTGGACAGGCTGACGTTGATGACGCCGCGGTCAGACAACCAGGCGAGATCGTTACGCAGATCGTTGTCAGGGGTTACCAGGCCGGCGGCGTGGCCGGACAATGCACAGGTAAACAGGCCCGCAGCGACCAGTCCGTTAAGTTTAGCGCGCATAAAGAATTCCCTTGTTAATTCGAGGTTATTAGTTTTATGTAAAGATCTCTGTGACCCATGATAGTTGACATTTCGATTTGCTACAAATCTATAAGCCAGAAACATCTTATTATAACTTTATGAATTAAATGGGGTTTAAAGTGCTTTCGCGCGGGGCATAATTTTTAAGACAATGCCTATATTGGCACGGTTGAATCATATTAGCGGTATTCAGAGAGAGGTTTTATGGCAAAAACGTCGCGTTCGATCATGATAGCGAAAGGGCTGCAGCGGGTACTGAACGTAGGTTTGCTGCTGCTGGCGGCAATTCTGGTGGTGTTTCTGGTCAAGGAGACCCTCCACCTGGCGAAGGTGTTATTTATCAACAACGAAGAGTCTTCTTCATACCTGTTGATTGAAGGCATCGTGATTTATTTCTTGTACTTTGAATTTATCGCCTTGATCGTCAAGTATTTTGAGTCGGGTTATCATTTCCCGCTGCGCTATTTTATTTATATCGGCATTACCGCGATTATTCGTTTGATTATTGTGGACCACAAGAATCCCATCGATACCCTGATCTACGCCGCGGCGATATTGGTACTGGTGGTGACGCTCTATCTGGCCAACACCGATCGGCTGAAACGGGAATAGCGGAGATAAAAATGGCGGCCAATGGCCGCCAAAGACACAGGATATCATTACCCGTCGTCTTTCAAGCTACAGCGTTGTTGACTGTACTCGCTGTAACTTGAAATCCATAGGGTAAAAGATAAGGAAAGACATCAAACGCACTGCAGTGGCACAAATTACCCCTTCACGCCGCCGGCCGTCAGGCCGCCCACCAGCCAGCGCTGCGCCAGCAGGAACACGGCGGTAATCGGTATCGCCGACAGCACCGCGGCGGCGGCGAAGTCACCCCACAGGTAGTTCTGCGGGTTGAGATATTGCTGCATCCCCACCGCCAGCGTGTAGCTGTTCACATCGCGCAGCAGCAGCGACGCTACCGGCACTTCGGTGATGGCGGCGATAAACGACAGAATGAACACCACCGCCAGAATTGGCACCGACAGCGGCAGCAGCACCAGACGGAAGGCCTGCCACGGCGTGGCGCCGTCCAGCGCCGCCGCCTCTTCCAGCGAGTTGTCGATGGTTTCGAAATAGCCCTTGATGGTCCAGACGTGCAGCGCGATGCCGCCCATGTAGGCGAAGATCACGCCGCCGTGGGTGTTCAGGCCGATAAACGGAATGTACTGGCCCAGGCGATCGAACAGCGCGTACAGCGCCACCAGCGACAGCACCGCCGGGAACATCTGGAATATCAGCATGCTTTTCAGCAGCGTGCTCTTGCCGCGAAAACGCATGCGGGCGAAGGCGTAGGCGCAGGTGGTGGATAGCGTCACGATGCCGATGGCGGTGATTGCCGCTATCTTGATGGAGTTCCACAGCCACAGCAGCACCGGGAACGGCGGCGGCGTCACGCTGCCGTCGGCGTGGGTGACGCTGAAGCCGAGCGCCAGCCGCCAGTGATCCCAGGAGAGGGTTTCCGGTATCAGGCTGCCGGTGGCGAAGTTGCCGGAGCGCAGCGAGATGGCCACTACCATCAGCAGCGGGAACATGATCAGGGCGATAAAGCACAGCATCAAAATATGGGTGATCCACAGGCGCAGGCGCTGGGACTTGGGTTGAACCATGGCCATCGTTATTCTCCCTAATCGAAGTTCATCTTGCTGGCTTTCAAATTCAGGATCGCCAGCGCGCCCACCAACAGGAATATCAGCGTGGCGATGGCGGCCGCCAGCCCGAAGTCTTGCCCGCCGCCGCCTTCGAAGGCGATGCGGTAGGTGTAGCTGACCAGCAGATCGGTATAGCCGGCCGGCGTAGTGGTGCCGATCATGTCCGGGCCGCCGTTGGTCAGCAGCTGGATCAGCACGAAGTTGTTAAAGTTGAAGGCGAAGCTGGCGATCATCAGCGGCGTCAGCGGCTTGATCAGCAGCGGTAAGGTGATGCGGAAGAAGTTTTGCCACGGGTTGGCGCCGTCCATCGCCGAGGCCTCGTACAGATCGTCCGGGATGGCCTTCAGCAGCCCCATGCACAGGATCATCATGTACGGGTAGCCGAGCCAGGTGTTGACGATCAGGATCATGCTCTTGGCGGTGAGCGGATCGCTGAACCAGGCCGGTTTGATGCCGAACAGATGGCTGAGCATCATGTTGATCTCGCCGAAGCTCTGGTTGAACAAACCTTTGAAGATCAGGATCGAGATGAATGACGGCACCGCATAGGGCAGGATCAGCAGCACGCGGTAGATCGCCTTGCCTTTCAGCGCCTCCCACTGCACCACGCAGGCCAACACCATGCCGACCGCCACGGTGAGGATCACCGTCATCACCGAGAACACGATGGTCCAGATGAAGATCGACACGAACGGTTTCTTGATGCCCTCGTCCTGCAGCACCCGCAGGAAGTTCTTCCAGCCGGTGGTGACGGTATAGCCTGGGCTCAGTGTTTCCTGCGCCCAGCCGCCGTCGGCGTTGATCGCCTGATAGAAGCCGGTGTCGCCGTTCGGCCGGTAGCGCACCTGAGTCTGGTTATTGGTCAGCGTGCTGCCGTCTTTGTCCAGCGCATACAGCGGGCGGGTGCCGGAGAACTGGCGCAGGGAGCTCATGCGCAATTCCCCGCCGTCGGGCAGCTGCGCCACCAGCTGGCTCAGCGCCTGCCGGTTCTGGGTGATCGCCCGCAGCGTGGCGCGTTCGCCCTGCAGCGCGGCGCTCTGCGCCGTCAGCTTCAGGGTTTGCGGCGCGGCGGCGTCGAGGCGGAAAGGTTCGGAGATCAGCGGCTGTTCGCTGTCCGGTGGCGTCAGCTGCAGGCGCCACTGTTGGTTTTCCGCCGGGTAGAGGCCGAAGGTAAAGGTTTTTCCGCTCTGGAATTGGCGCTGCATCAGCACCGATTGCGCGCGTTCAAAAGTCAGCTGGTTGGTGCTGCTGTAGTTGGTAAAGGCGATGGCGATGGTGCAGATCAGCGGGAACAGGACGAACAGCCCCATGCCGGCGACGCCGGGATACACATAGCGCCAGGCATAGGCGCGGCGGTTGGCGAAGACGTAAAGCCCGGCGCTGACCAGGATCAGCGTCAGGATGGCGAACAGGTATTCACCCTGTGCATACATCAACACAATCAGGTAGCAGGTCACCAGGCTGAACAGGCCGACCACCAGCCATTTCAGCGCGTCGCTTTGCCACCACTTCGATTTTTTACGCGCAGGCGTCCCGGCGTGAGCGAATTGCATAGGGCGTTCCTTTCTGTGAAGCAACGGCGGGGCACTTGTCCCCTTCATACTTGAAGCTACACCTTTGTTGGCTGCGTCCGCTCACCCCGGTCACATAGTTATCTATGCTCCCGGGGATGTGCGTACTTGCCGTCGCGGTGTAACTCCAATTATTTCGGGGATGTTAATCCCGCACGACGTCGTTACTTGGTGATACGGGTCTGCACGTCGTCCAGCGCGGCTTTCACCGTCTGACGGCCGCTGACGGCGTTGATCACCGCGCTGCGTTCGGCGTACCAGAAGGCGCTCATCTGCGGGATGTTCGGCATGATTTCCCCGTTTTGCGAGTTCTGCATGGTGGCCGCTATCTTCGGATCTTTGGCCAGCGCTTCCTGATAGGACTTCAGCGCCACCGCGCCCAGCGGCTTGTCTTTGTTGACGTCCGCCAGCCCTTCGTTGGTCAGCAGGTAGTTCTCGAGGAACTCGGTCGCCAGCTCTTTATTCGGGCTGGCGGCATTGATGCCGGCGGTCAGCACGCCGACGAACGGCTTGGACGGTTTGCCTTTGAAGGTTGGCAGCAGCGTCACGCCGTAGTTGATTTTGCTCTGCTCGATGTTGTTCCAGGCCCACGGCCCGTTGATGGTCATCGCGGTCTGGCCTTTGTTGAACGCGGCTTCGGCGATCGAGTAGTCGGTATCGGCGTTGATGTGCTTGTTTTTCACCAGATCGACGATGAACTGCAGACCGGCCTGCGAACCGGCATTGGCGACGCCGACATCCTTGATGTTGTATTTGCCGTTTTCATACTTGAAGGCATAACCGCCGTCGGCGGCGATGATAGGCCAGGTGAAGTAGGGTTCCTGCAGGTTCCACATGATGGCGCTTTTGCCGCTGGCGCGCAGCTGCTTGTCCAGCGCCGGGATCTCTTCCCAGGTCTTCGGCGGCTGTTTGACCAGGTCTTTGTTGTAAATCAGCGACAGCGCTTCGACGGCGATCGGGTAGCCGATTAGCTTGCCGTCATAGCGCACGGCGTCCCAGGTGAACGGGAACAGCTTGTCCTGGAAGGCTTTGGACGGGTGGATTTCGGCCAGCAGGCCGGACTGCGCATAGCCGCCGAAGCGGTCGTGGGCCCAGAAGATGATGTCCGGGCCGTCGCCGGTGGCGGCCACCTGCGGGTATTTTTCTTCCAGCTTGTCCGGGTGCTCGACGGTGACCTTGATGCCGGTGTCTTTTTCGAATTTCTTGCCGACTTCGGCCAGGCCGTTATAGCCCTTGTCGCCGTTGATCCAGATAACCAGTTTGCCTTCCTCGATCTTGGCGAAGGCGGAAGAAGAGAGTACCAGGGTGGCCAGTGCCGAGAGCGCCAGCGTGCGGGCGAGGGTAATGCTGCGAGTCATAATCCAGTCCTTCTTTTTGTGGGCACATAAATCAAGGAGAGACGTTTCGCGGTAATAGTGGGTCACAACGCGACATATTCTCATCCTCCCCCCCTCTACGCCCCTGTGATGAGGAGTGTGATCCAGTTAACGTTGCGCTCTATTCTGTGGCGTCAGGCACAAAATAGGGGAGCGATTTTTGCCAGCCGGATCACAGATTTGCCTTAAGCGCGGAACTTCTCATCGCTGTGGCCGTTCTCTCATCCTCCCGTCTCCTCCCCCATGAAAAATCCTGTTACGGATGATTACCCTTTCCGGCGACTCCCGCACTATCGGCCCATTGATTTTCAACGCCACGCGCAGCAGGGATACCGGATTTATGTCGTCAATGCCTATCGCCACCCAGCCCACCCTGTACCGGATCCATCCGGCCAGTTTCCGTGACGGAAACGGGGACGGCGTGGGCGACGCGCACGGCATGCTGGCGGCGCTGCCGTACCTGAAAGCGCTGTCGATCGACGGCCTGTTGCTGCCGCAGACGCTGGCGCCGGAGACCGAGGCGACGGTGACGGGCGAAGGGCTGACGCTGTGGTACGCCGATGAAGCCAACCGCGTTCGCAATGCGGCCGCGCCGCAGCGGTTCGCCCACGGCGCATTGGCGCTGGACGTGATGCCGTTCAGCGCGGAGAAGCTGGTGGCGGTGCTGCATGCCCGCCGCGCCTCGTTGGCGGACAGCCTGTGGAGCACCGGCGACGCGGATCAGCCCCGAGTGGTCAGCCGCTGGGGGCAGGGCGATTTGCGCTCCGCCGCCGCTTTTCTGACGCTGCTGGCGATGTTGCCGGCGCCGATCTGCCTGTATCAGGGCGAAGAGCTGGGGCTGCCGCATGCCGCTGGCCTGCAGGATCCGCGCGGCGCGCAAACGCCGATGCCGTGGCATGAGGCCCCCGAACAGGTCACCGCCGGCGAAATCAGCTGGTATCAGCAGGTGGCGATCGAACACCGCGCGCTGGCCATCAGCCGCCAACAGCATGACAGCCACTCCACCTTACGTTACTGCCAGGCGCTGTTGGCCCTGCGCCGTTCGCCGCTAATTCAGCGCGGCGAGCTGAGCGCGGTCAGCCAGCGAGACGGCGTGGTGCGCTTACTTATTACCCATCAGGATCAATGCCTTGAAGCGCTGATAAACCTGCAGCCTTATACTCAGGCGGCCGCGCCGTCTGAGGCGACCTTGCCGTTGGCATGGCAGCACGGCGCGCAGCAAGAGGGTCATCAATGGGTTTTGGCGGGCTTTGCCTCCGCCATTTTCACACGACATGTTAACTGCGAAAGCAGGGGAGTAACGCATGGCTAGCGTCACACTGCGCAGCGTTTATAAGGCCTTCGGTGAGGCCGTGATTTCCAAAGACGTCAATCTGACCATCGAAGACGGCGAGTTTGTGGTGTTTGTCGGGCCGTCGGGCTGCGGTAAATCGACGCTGCTGCGCATGATCGCCGGGCTGGAGGACATCACCTCCGGCGAGCTGCTGATCGGCGAGAAACGTATGAATGAGGTGCCGCCTTCCGAGCGCGGCATCGGCATGGTGTTCCAATCCTATGCGCTGTATCCACACCTGTCGGTGGCGGACAACATGTCGTTCGGCCTGAAGCTGGCCGGCGCCAGGAAAGCGGAAATCAATCAACGGGTGAACCAGGTTTCCGAGGTGCTGCAGCTGGCACACCTGCTCGATCGGCGGCCGAAGGCGCTGTCCGGCGGGCAGCGTCAGCGCGTGGCGATCGGCCGCACGCTGGTCGCTGAGCCGGACGTGTTCCTGCTCGACGAACCGCTGTCCAATCTCGATGCCGCGCTGCGGGTGCAGATGCGCATCGAGATCTCCCGTCTGCACAAGCGCCTGCAGCGCACCATGATTTACGTCACCCACGATCAGGTCGAAGCGATGACGCTGGCCGACAAGATCGTGGTGCTCGACGCCGGTCGCGTGGCCCAGGTCGGCAAGCCGCTGGAACTGTACCACTACCCGGCCAACCGCTTCGTCGCCGGGTTTATCGGCTCGCCGAAGATGAACTTCCTGCCGGTCAAGGTGACCGCGGCGCAGCCGCAACAGGTGCAGGTCGAACTGCCCAACCGCCAGCTGGTCTGGCTGCCGGTGGAAGGCGCGGGCGTTCAGCCCGGCGCCAACCTGTCACTGGGCATTCGCCCTGAACATCTGCTGCCTGGCGAAGCCTCTGAAGTGCGGCTTACCGGCGACGTACAGGTGGTGGAGCAACTCGGCAACGAGACGCAAATCCACATCCAAATCCCGGCTATCCGTCAAAACCTGGTGTACCGCCAGAATGACGTGGTGCTGGTAGAAGAAGGTGCCACATTCGCCATCGGCCTGCCGCCTCACCGCTGCCACCTATTCCGTGAAGACGGTACGGCATGTAAACGGCTGCACCAGGAGCCGGGCGTTTAAAGCATCAAAGTCGGTATAACAGGAGAATAATGATGACTACTCTGCGCAAACTTCCTCTGGCACTGGCTGTCGCCGCCGGTGTTCTCTCTACCCAGGCGCTGGCCGTGGATTTCCACGGTTACGCCCGTTCCGGCATCGGCTGGACCGGCAGCGGCGGTGAGCAACAGTGCTTCAAGGCCACCGGTGCCGCGAGCAAATACCGTCTCGGCAACGAATGCGAAACCTACGCCGAGCTCAAACTGGGGCAGGAAGTGTGGAAAGAAGGCGACAAGAGCTTCTACTTCGACACCAACCTGGCCTATTCGGTCTCGCAACGTTCCGACTGGGAAGACGTGACTCCGGGCTTCCGCGAAGTCAACGTGCAGGGTAAAAACCTGATCGACTGGCTGCCGGGCTCCACGCTGTGGGCCGGTAAGCGCTTCTATCAGCGTCATGACGTTCACATGATCGACTTCTACTACTGGGATATCTCCGGCCCGGGCGCCGGTCTGGAAAACATCGATCTGGGCTTCGGCAAGCTTTCCGCTGCCGTGACCCGCAACTCGGAGTCCGGCGGCTCTTACGGCTACCTGGATAACGAATGGAAACAGCGTCCGACCGTCAACGACACCTTCGACGTGCGCTTGGCCGGCCTGGAGCTGAACCCGGGCGGCACCCTGGAGCTGGGCGTGGACTACGGTCGCGCCAATGCGCAGGACCACTACCACCTGGCCGACGGCGCCAGCAAAGACGGCTGGATGTTCACCGCGGAACACACCCAAAGCATCCTGAACGGTTACAACAAGTTTGTGGTGCAGTACGCCACCGACTCGATGACCTCGCAGAACAACGGCCGCAACGAAGGCGCCACCATCGATAACAACGGCAAGATGATCCGCGTGCTGGATCACGGCGCCATCGACTTCAACGATCAATGGGCGTTGATGTACGTCGCCATGTTCCAGGACATCGACCGCGACAACAACAACGGCACCACCTGGTACACCGTGGGCGTGCGCCCGATGTACAAATGGACGCCGATCATGAGCACCCTGCTGGAAGCGGGCTACGACAACGTCAAATCCCAGCGCACCGGCGATCGCAACGGCCAGTATAAAGTGACCCTGGCCCAGCAGTGGCAGGCGGGCAACAGCATCTGGTCGCGCCCGGCCATCCGTCTGTTCGCCACCTACGCCAAGTGGGATGAGAAGTGGGGCTACGCCACCGGTGACGACACCGGGTATAACGCCGGCACCGCTTACAACGACACCAGCATGCATACCTTCAGCCGCGGCAAGGATGACGAAGTCACCTTCGGCGCCCAGATGGAAATTTGGTGGTAACGACGACAGGGCGGGGAGGGCCAGCGGCTCTCCCCCAACCGCATTCGCCGCGGCCGGATCTCTTGCCTGATCCGCCGCAGCGCTGAAAGAGGATATAACGATGAAAAAGAATCTGCTGTCACTCTGCCTGTCGCTGGCGCTGACCGTCGGCGCGCCTTTGGCGGCCAACGCCGAGACGCCGGCCAACGTTTCCGTCGCGCCGGCCATCAGCACCGCCACGCTGCAAAGCCTGCCGTGGCAGCCGCTGCAGCCGCCGGTGTCGCAAGAGGTGAAGCTCGACGCCGTCAGCCCGCAGCTCAATCAGGGCGAGATTCAGGGGGCGATCGCCGCCTATACGCTGCCGGCCGATCGCGGTTCGCTGGAAGTGACGCTGAGCAGCCTTGCCAAAAACAATTCGCTTTATGCGCCGAGCGTGCTGGTGCTGGACGAGCATCTGCGCCCGGCGGCGTATTACCCGAGCAGCTACTTCCCGTATCAGCCGCCGGGGGCGATGTCCTCCGATCGCCTCGAAGGCACGCTGAAACTGACGCCGGCGCTCGGCCAAAAACAGATTTACCTGCTGGTGTACACCACCCGCCAGGACTTGGCGAAAACCACGCAGTTGACCAACCCGGCCAAGGCCTATGCGCAGGGCGTGGGCAACGCGGTACCGGATATCCCGGATCCGATCGCCGGCCACGCGACGACCGGCACGCTGAAGCTTAAGGTCACCGCTGAACAGGGCACCGGCAACGTGATGATCGGCATGCTGCAGCCTGCGCCGACCGTGGCGCCGGTGGTGGTGGGCTCGACCGCCCCTGCCGCCGTGGCGGCACCGGCACCGGAGCCGGAGAAACCGGCGGAGCCGATGCTCAACGATACCGAAAGCTACTTCAATAACGGCATCAAACAGGCGGTGAAGGCGGGCGATATCGACAAGGCGCTGAAACTGATGAATGAGGCCGAGAAACTGGGCTCGACCACCGCGCGTAAAACGTTTATCAGCAGCGTTAAAGGCAAGGGGTAACACCCGGCGCTGCCGATGCTGGCTCGATGATTGGTGCGCTTTGGCGCACCTTTTTTCATCCGCGGGCCAGCGTTGCGCCGATCAACGCCAACAGACGGGCGTTGTCTACCTGCTGCATGACACGCACCGGCTTGCCCTGCGGCGGCGGCATGCCGACCGTCAGGCGCAGACTGTCCGGCCGCCAGCGGCGTGAGCTGCCGCGCGTCAACGCCCCTTCCAGCGCCACATCCACATGGAACATCTCGGTGGTGACCAGCTGCGGCGCCAGCAACCAGGCGATCACTAACGCATCATGGATCCAGCAGCCCGGCAGGTGCCGCGTATGGCGCGAATAGTCGATCCACGGCCGCGTGGTGGCGCGTAAATAGCGGCACAGCGGGGTGTCCGGCTGGGTCAACTCGGCCAGATCCGCCTGGGTCAGCATGGTCTGGGTGGTGACATCCAGCGGTGCCAGCGTGATGGTGGCGCCGCTGTTCAACACCAGCCGCGCCGCTTCCGGATCCAAACCGAAATTGGTGTCCTTGATGTACCCGTCGACGTTGAATACGCCCCCCATGATCACAATCTCTTTCACCGCCTGCGCCATCTGCGGGTAAAGCTGCATGGCGTGCGCAACGTTGGTCAGCGGGCCGATCGCCGCCAGCGTGATCTCGCCGGGATGCCGGCAGATCAGCTCGCCGATGGCGATGGCGGCGTCCGGTGCGGGCGCGTAGGCCAGCGAGGGCGCGGGCAGGTCACGCCACAGCGCCGCCAGCTTCGGATCGGCGATCGGGCGGTCCAGATGTGCGCGCCACGGCTCCGGCGGCTCGCTCAGGGCGCGCGCCGCGCCGAGGGCGACCGGCACCTGATAGCCGCTCTGCGCCAGCAGATCGGTGGCGACGGCGAAGCCCACTTCTCGCGGGGTGTTGCCAGCCACGATGCTGATCAGCTCCAGCTGCAGCTGCGGTTTGGCCGCCAGCGCCAGGGCCAGCGCCAGGCCGTCGTCGACGTTGGCGCCGGGCACGCCGTTGCCGGGATCGCAATCAATGATTAAACGCATATATATAAGGTGTCCTGAAAAACCGCTAACAGCCGCAGGAGCGGCGGATGCGCAGTTGAAAAGCGAATTCATGCAGCTCGGCGGGCGCGGCACCGGCGGCCAGCATGGCGATGGCCCGCTTGGCCATGGCGTCGATCGGCTGCTCGACCGCGCTGAGCGGCGGCACGCTGAATTCGGATTGCTGCGTGCCGTTAAAACAGATCAGCGCCAGATCGTCCGGCGCGCGCAGCCCATGCTCCGCCAACGCCGACAGGCAGCCGAGCGCCTGTTGCTCGTTAGAGGTGAAAACGGCGCGCGGGCGTGGGCCTTGCACCAGGCGCTGGGTGGCCTGGTAACCGCCCTGGCGGGTGTAGGGCACTTCGAAAATCCACTCGTCGCGTGGCGCGATACCCGCCTCCAGCAGCGCATCGCGCCAGCCGTTCAGGCGATCCTGCGCGTTGAGCATGGTCAGCGGGCCGATAAAAATGCCGATGTCGCGATAGCCGTGTTGCAGCAGATGGCGGGTTGCCTGGCAGGCGGCGTCGCGCTCGTCGACGCGAATGGCGCAGACGCCGGCCTGGCTGTCGATGGTGTCTATCATTACGCAGGGCGTGCCGGAGGCGCGGATCAGATCGAACCACGGGTGGCGATCGACGCTGGTGTACAGCAGGCCTTCGACCTGGCGGCGCAGCAGGTTGTTGATAAGTTCATACTCGCGCTGACGATCGTCGCCGGCGTCGCCCAGCAGCAGCACACGGCCGCGGCTGAAGGCTTCCTGCTGCAGTGCCCGCGCCAGGGTGGCGAAGAACGGGTTGGAAATATCCGGCACCACCAGCCCGTAGGTTTGTGTGCTGCCGGAGGCCAGCGCCCGCGCGATGTCGTTCGGCCGGTAGCCGGTCTGCTCGATCGCCGCCAGCACGCGCAGCCGGGTGGCTTCCGCCACCGGGCGCGGGCCGTTGTTGATCACATAGCTGACTACGGCGACGGAGGTGCCCGCTACGCGAGCCACGTCGGCGCGGGTAACGCGTCGCGCGGAGTGATTATCCACATTGAGGTCCTGTTCGCCTTCTCGCTACGCGGCATCCTGCGGCAGGTTGAGATCGCGGCCGCGGGTTTCGGGAGCAAAGAAGGTGGTGATTAAGCCGATGCCCGCCATTACAACAAAATAGCAGGCGACAGGCCACCAGTGACCGAAACCGGACAGCAGTGCGGTGGCGATCAGCGGCGCGGTGCCGCCGGAGAGGATCGAGCCGAGCTCCTTGGCGAACGCCATTTTGGAGTAGCGGTTCTTCACGCCGAACAGTTCGACGCCATAGGCCGCTTGCACGCCGAAGATCCCCAGCGACGCGATGCACATGCCGACCACGATCACCGAGATGACGATCGCCGGTTCACGGCTGTCGAGCAGCCAGAACGCCGGGAAGGCGTACAGCACCAGCAGCAGGCAGAACCACCGGTAGGTGACGCGGCGGCCGAAGCGATCGGACAGCCAGCCGGCCAGCGGGATCACCAGAAAACCGCACAGCGAGGCGATCAGCACCGCCAGCGCCGGCACCGATTTATCGACCATCAGCACCTTGGCGACGTAGCCGACGATAAAGCCCTGGCACAGGTAGGAAGGGCCGTTTTCGCCGATGCGCAGGCCGAGCATCACCCAGAACGCCTTGGTGCGCTGCAGGTAGCTGCGCGTATCCGGTGCGGCCTGGGCGGCGTCCAGCATGCGCTGGTGGTTTTGCTGCAGCTCGCGCTCGAAGACCGGCGTTTCCCGCACGTGGCGGCGCAGGTACAGCGCCACGCCGGCGATCAGAATGCTGGCGAGGAACGGAATGCGCCAGCCCCAGCTCATCAGGTCTTCCTTGTCGAGCTGCAGTACCAGCAGCCACACCAGCGACGCCAGCAGGGTGCCGCTGTTGGAGCCGATGGCGATGATCGACGCCACCAGCCCGCGCCGTTTGGCCGGCGCGTATTCCGCCAGCATCACCGCGCCGCCGGACAGCTCCGCGCCGGCGCCGAACCCCTGCGCGAAGCGCAGGATCACCAGGCAGGTGGGTGCCCAGACGCCGATTTGCGCATAGGACGGGATCAGGCCGATCAGCGTGGTGGAGAGGCCCATCAGCGCCACGGTGGTGATCAGCACCACGCGGCGGCCTTTGCGATCGCCGATCCAACCGAACACCAGCGCGCCGATCGGCCGCGCGACGAAGCCGACGGAGTAGGTGGCGAAGCTGGCCAGCAGGGCGACCAGCGGCGTGGCCTCGGGGAAGAACACGTCGCCGAACACCATGCCGGCCGCCAGGCCGTACAGCGCGAAATCGACGTATTCCATGGCGGTGCCGAGCCAGCAGGAGAAGGTGGCGCGCCAAAATTGGCTGCGCCCCTCTTTGGTTGCCAGGCGTTCATCGGCCGCCAGCGCGGCGTCGGCGGTCTGTGGAGTGGCAAGCGTTGTTTCGCTCATGGCAGTGCTATCCTCTTTTGTTCTGCGCCTGGAGGGGCGCGGTTAAAGATGGTTTCCCTGGTGCCGGCAACAAAGGTGTGCCGACAAATGATGTCGGACGCATGGCGATTCAACGCTGCGGTGTCAGAGTATCTACGCGCGTAGATAAAACAACGCGACAAAGATGAAACTTTGCAGGCGATCACAGAATCGTCATCGTGCCGGGGAACGAAGATAGAGAACGCGGATGGCAAAAAGATGACAGGAACCCGGTTTTTCCGGCGGAAGCCACCGCCGTTTTCGCCACGAATCAGCCTGCCGCTTTCGTATTTCTGCGCTACAATGGGGGCCTGTTAACAGTTTGTATCGTCTGGCGCGCCGTACCGGCCGCGGTTCAGGCGAGGAGTAAAGCAATGTCTGGCATCAGGGATTCCATCCTGCCGCCGCTGGAGTGGTTGTCCGAACAGGATCCTCCGGCGCCCGCCGCCGTCAGCGACTGGCTGATGGAGTTAGGCTCCATGACCCGCCGATTTGAACGCCATTGCGCCCAGGTGCGCGTCGAACCGCAGCGCGAATGCTTCGTCACGCGCGAGGCGCTGGGCGACGAGGCGAATCACCTGCCCGACAGCCCGCGCTACTGGCTGCGCGAAGTGGTGCTGCTGGGCGACGACCAGCCCTGGCTGCTGGGGCGCACGGTGATCCCGGAAAATACGCTGACCGGCCCCGACCAGGCGCTGGTGGATCTGGGCACGCTGCCGCTGGGGCGCTACCTGTTCAGCAGCGGCGATCTGACCCGCGACTATATCCATATCGGCCGACAGGATGCGCTGTGGGCGCGCCGTTCACGGCTGCGGCTGGCGGGCAAACCGCTGTTGCTGACCGAATTGTTTTTACCGGCTTCGCCGCTGTATTCAGCGGTTCCTGCATAAGAGAGGAGAGCAAGACCTTGGAGGGAAGCGTGACTCAAAGTAAATGGCGGGCTTACAGCCATTTGATGCGCATTGATAAACCGATCGGCACGCTGTTGCTGCTGTGGCCGACGCTGTGGGCGCTGTGGCTGGCCGGGAAAGGCGTGCCGCCGCTGTCGATTTTGCTGGTGTTCGTGCTCGGCGTGTTCCTGATGCGCGCCGCCGGCTGCGTGGTGAATGACTACGCCGATCGCGCGGTGGACGGCTACGTGAAACGCACCGCCGGGCGGCCGATGCCGAGCGGTCGGGTGAGCGCGAAAGAGGCCAAGGTGCTGTTTGCGGTGCTGGTGCTGATCTCGTTCTGCCTGGTGTTGACGCTCAATGCGATGACCATCTGGCTGTCGCTGGCGGCGCTGGCGCTGGCCTGGGTGTATCCGTTCATGAAGCGGGTGACCAACCTGCCGCAGTTCGTGCTGGGCGCCGCGTTCGGCTGGGGCATTCCGATGGGGTATGCGGCGGTCAGCGAATCGCTGCCGCTCAGCTGCTGGCTGCTGCTGCTGGCCAACATCTGCTGGACGGTGGCCTACGACACGCTGTATGCGATGGTCGATCGCGACGATGACTTGAAGATCGGCATCAAATCCACCGCTATCCTGTTCGGCCGTTATGACAAGCTGATCGTCGGGCTGCTGCAGTTCGCGACGCTGCTGCTGCTGGTGTGGGTCGGTTATCTGGCGCAGCTCGGCGGGGCGTTTTACTGGTCGCTGTTGCTGGCGGGCGCGCTGTTCATTCACCAGCAAAAACAGATCGCCGGCCGCGAGCGCGAAGCCTGCTTCAAGGCCTTCCTGCAGAACAACTATGTCGGCTTGGTGGTATTTATCGGCATCGCGCTGAGCTATCTGCCGGCGTAACGGTTTCGCAAAGCAAGAAAAAAGGCACCCCAGGGGGTGCCTTTTGTGTTTCGGTGCCGGACGACATCACTCGTCCTGCTCTTCTTCCGCGTCGGCTTGCGGCAGGGCGTTGGTCTCTGCCGGCATGTTGACGCTTTCGATGGTCAGCTTGATTTCCGGCGTGATCAGATCGCTCAGCATGTTGTACACCTCAAGGGTGTGCTCGCGGATCGCATCCCCGCTATCGTTGATATAGCCTTCTTCGCGCAGCGTCGCCACCAGGGTGGAGAACACCGCCTTGTCGAAGAACTCCGGCGCGTTGATGCCGTGCAGCACCGACAGACGCTGCGCCATGATGCGGCTCTCTTTCTCCAGCGCGCCGCGGTTGATGCTCGGGTTGGCGCTGAGGATCGACATGGTGATGGCGTAGCGTTGCAGGGTTTCGCGCACCCCGGCGGCCAGCAGCTGCAGCGGGCGAATGCGCGCCGGGTTCAGCACCAGCTCGTCGCCTTTGTCGCAGATCAGCTGTTGGCGGATCAGCTCGTCGATCACCGGCTGCAGCACCTCCGGCAGCTGTTCCTTGTCGTTATGCAGGAACAGCTCGGCTTTCAGCATCGGGTAGATCATGCCGATTTGACGCAGCAGCTCGGCGCGCGATACCCGGCGATGATGCATCACGATGCTGGCGATCAGCGACGGCAGCACCAGCAGGTGGTGGATGTTGTTGCGGTAATAGGTCATCAGCACCGCCTGCTCGCGCGGCAGGATGATGATGTCGCCGATGTTGTCCTTCTCCACCTCGAACTTGTTCATGTTCAGCGCGTGATCCAGCAGCTCGTCCGGCGTTTGCGTCGGCACGGTGACGTCATGCGCGTAAGGCGCGTTGCGCATCAGCTGCAGGTAACACTCGAGCTGTTCGACCAGCTGTTCGCGGGTCAGCGAACGCTGGCGCGAAGCCAGCAGCGCGGTGGAACACAGGTTCATGGCGTTGGCCGCGGCGGCGTTGTTGATGCGCACCATGATCTGGCCGGCCAGATCGTTGACCGTCGGCGTCAGCCAGCTTGGGCGCTGAGCTTCGATCGGATCGATAGACTCGCGCCACTGCGGCACGTGCTGGTTGAGGTAAGCGGTCAACGGCAGCGGCTCGCCGAAGTTGACATAACCCTGGCCCAGATTGCGCAGCTTGCGCAGGCCGCGCAGCATCTGCGGCAGGCTCTCTTTTTCCTTGGTGGCGCCGCGCAGCTCTTTGGCGTAGGTGCCCACTTCCATCACGTGTTCGTAACCGATGTAAATCGGCACCAGCGTGATCGGACGGGTGCCGCCGCGCAGCATCGCCTGGATGGTCATCGACAGGGTGCCGGTCTTCGGCTCCAGCAGACGCCCGGTGCGGGAACGGCCACCTTCCACGAAGTATTCCACCGAGTAGCCGCGGGTGAACAGCTCGCCGAGGTATTCGCGGAACACCGTCGAGTACAGCTTGTTGCCCTTGAAGGTGCGGCGGATGAAGAACGCGCCCAAGCGGCGGAAGATCGGGCCGGCCGGCCAGAAGTTGAGGTTGATGCCGGCGGCGATGTGCGGCGGCACCAGGCCCTGGTGATACAGCACGTAGGACAGCAGCAGGTAGTCCATGTGGCTGCGGTGGCAGGGCACGTAGACGATCTCGTGGCCGTCCTGCGCCAGCTGGCGCACGCGCTCGGCGTTGGTGACGTTGATGCCCTGATACAGCCGGTTCCAGGTCCAGCTCAGCACGCGGTCGGACAGGCGCACGGTTTCGTAGGAGAAATCGGCGGCGATCTCTTCCATCAGCGCGATGGCGTTCTGCTGGGCTTTCTCGTGCGAGATCTTCTTGCTGCGCGCTTCGTCCTCGACCGCTTTTTCGATCGCTTTGGACGCCAACAGCTTGTTGAACAGATCCTGGCGGGCCGGCAGGCTCGGGCCTACCGCGGCCAGGCGCTGACGCGAGAAGTGCATGCGCGCCACGCGCGCCAGTTTCTGCGCGATGGTTTTATCCGTGCCGTGCTCGGTGGCCATGCGGCGCAGCGAAACGGTGTTGGAGAAACGCACGAAGCTGTCGCGGCCGAGCCACAGCACGGCGAAGAATTTCTGCACGCCGTTCAACAGACGCAGGTGCGGCGTGCCGTGGCCTTCGCGGCCCGGCGAGCGGCCGAACATCACCGAAACCGGCAGCATCTGAATGTCGAGATCCGGATTGCTGCGGTGCAGATCCAGATAGTCGTGGAACAGCTTTACCGACTCTTCTTTCGGGGTGTAGTAGCGGAACACGCGCGGGCCGTCGTGAATGAACACGTAGCTCGGCAGCACGGTGCCGTCGATCTCCAGCGAGTTGAGCGGATCGGGCAGATCCTGCGCCAGGCACTGGGTGCGCAGCGTCAGCAAATCCGCCTTGGAATTGTAAGGTAAAACATACAAAATCGGCCGTGAGGGATCCAACCCTAGCTCGGTAACCGGATCTGAAGGGATGACCTTACTTCTTACCAACAATTTAAGTGGTAAATTCAATATTTTATAATAAATTTTACGCCAACCTGACATAAACAACGTGAAGCCTCTTGTTAGCAATGCGCCGCAAGCATACCAGAAACCGGGTAGCAGATCTGTGGTGTTCGAAAACCGAGAGCCGTCAGCGCGGACTGTTCTAGACTCTTTTTATTATGACCGACCTCTGAGAAAGGCACGAAAACATGGCAAACCAAGCAACCGGACTGACCCGCATCATCAAGGCCGCCGGCTATTCCTATAAAGGGCTTTCCGCCGCCTGGCAGCACGAAGCGGCTTTCCGCCAGGAACTGGTGGTCACCCTGCTGGCTATCATACTGGCTGTCTGGCTGGATGTGGGTGCGATAGCGCGCATTTTATTGATCGGATCGGTAGCGCTGGTGATGATCGTCGAGATCCTGAACAGCGCGATCGAGGCGGTGGTGGATCGCATCGGCAGCGAACATCACGAACTGTCCGGCCGGGCCAAGGACATGGGATCGGCGGCGGTGTCGCTGGCGATCGTGCTGGCGCTGTTCGTTTGGGGCACGGTCTTATGGCAGCATTTTGGCTGACGAAAGGCGCCTACTGACTGATTTTTATTTATTCTTCGGTTCCCAATCCGCGCTTACCTGTATATACTCACAGCAAGACTGTATAAACAAACAGGGGGCGGAATGAAAGCACTAACTACCAGACAGCAAGAGGTCTACGATCTGATTCGCGATCATATTTCGCAAACGGGCATGCCGCCAACGCGTGCCGAGATCGCGATGCGTCTGGGGTTCCGCTCGCCTAACGCCGCCGAAGAACACCTGAAGGCGCTGGCACGCAAAGGCGTGATCGAAATCGTCTCCGGTGCCTCGCGCGGTATCCGCCTGTTGATGGAAGAAGAAGAAGGGCTGCCGCTGATCGGCCGCGTCGCCGCCGGCGAGCCGCTGCTGGCGCAGCAGCACATCGAAGGGCACTACCAGGTGGATCCTTCCCTGTTTAAACCGAGCGCCGATTTCCTGCTGCGGGTGAACGGCATGTCGATGCGTGACATCGGCATTCTGGACGGCGATCTGCTGGCGGTGCACAAAACGCAAGACGTGCGCAACGGCCAGGTCGTGGTGGCGCGCATCGAAGACGAAGTGACGGTCAAGCGCCTGAAAAAACACGGCAACGTGGTCGAGCTGCTGCCGGAGAACAACGAATTCCAACCGATCGTGGTCGATCTGCGCCAGCAGAATTTCACTATCGAAGGGCTGGCGGTCGGCGTGATCCGCAACGGTGACTGGATTTAATCGTCGCACTCTCAGTGCCGCCTCTTGTATCAATCGCCCCTGTTCTGGGGCGTTTTTGTTTCTGACCTTGCCCTTCGCCACTGCTACGGGAACATCTCATCATGCGCTTGATTTCCGCCTTCACCAGCGACACCGATAAAGCCCTGTGGCGTCTGGCTCTGCCGATGATTTTCTCCAATATCACCGTACCGCTGCTCGGGCTGGTGGACACCGCGGTGATCGGCCACCTCGACAGCCCGATCTACCTGGGGGGCGTCGCGATCGGCGCGGTGGCGACCAGCTTCCTGTTCATGCTGCTGTTGTTCCTGCGCATGAGCACCACCGGCCTGGCGGCGCAGGCGCTGGGGGCACAGAACCCGCAGGCGCTGGCGCGCGCCTTTATGCAGCCGCTTCTGCTGGCGCTGCTGGCCGGGGTGGCGATCGTCCTGTTGCGCTATCCGCTGATCGAACTGGCGCTGCGGATCGTCGGTGGTAATGGCGAGGTGCTGGAACAGGCGCGGCGTTTTCTTGAGATCCGTTGGCTGAGCGCGCCGGCGGCGCTGGCTAATCTGGTGCTGCTGGGCTGGCTGCTCGGCGTGCAGTATGTGCGTGCGCCGGTGATCCTGCTGATTGTCGGCAACCTGCTGAACATCGTGCTGGATATCTGGCTGGTGATGGGCCTGGGCTGGAACGTGCGAGGGGCGGCGGCGGCAACCGCCATCGCCGAATACGCCACGCTGCTGCTCGGCCTGTGGCTGGCGTGGCGGGTGATGCGCCTGCGCGGTATCACCCTGCCGATGCTGCGCCAGGCCTGGCGTGGCGATCTGCGTCGGCTGCTGGCGCTTAACCGCGACATCATGTTGCGTTCATTGCTGCTGCAGCTGTGCTTTGCATCGCTGACCATCTTTGGCGCTCGTCTGGGGAGCGACGTGGTGGCGGTCAACGCGGTATTGATGAATCTGCTGACGTTCACCGCCTATGCGCTCGACGGCTTCGCTTATGCGGTGGAAGCCCATTCGGGCCACGCCTACGGTGCCCGGGACGACAGCCAGCTGCGAAAGGTGTGGCACGCGGCCTGCAGGCAGGCAGGGCTGGTCGCGCTGGCCTTCGCCCTGGCGTATGCCGTTACCGGCCAGCAGATCGTGGCGGCGTTGACCTCCTTGCCGGAGCTGCGTGCGTTGGCCGCCCACTATTTACCGTGGCAGGTCATCCTGCCGCTGGTCGGGGTGTGGTGCTATTTGCTGGACGGCATGTTTATCGGTGCCACGCGCGGTGCCGAGATGCGCAACAGCATGGCGGTGGCTGCGGCGGGATACGGTCTGGCGCTGTTCAGCGTGCCGCTGCTTGGCAACCACGGACTCTGGCTGGCGCTGGCGGTGTTTCTGGCGCTGCGCGGTCTGGCACTGGGCTGGATTTGGCACCGCCATCAGGTGCGCGGCAGCTGGTTTGCCGCACGCTAAACCGTGCGCTTTGTTGGGTTAATTATTAATTTGTCTTATGTTTTTGTTCATGTTTGCTTACATGTTTCCAGCCTGGTTCTGCCCGGCTTAGCTCGTTGTTTGTTGGCGTTTTTTATGTTTATTTCATTTATTAATGGTTTTTTATTCTGTCATATGGCTTTTTTATTTCCATGTTTAACTAGAATGAATCATGTGGCTGGCGAATGAAGGGGAGCGATATTCCTTAAGGTGAAGGGCGTATCGGCCAGAAAAATTTCTGGTTAACCCCAGCCGGCGACAGGGATCACTGATTCACCACAGGTTAACGGAGAGACTATGAATAAAGATCAAGCCGACGGTAACTGGAAGCAGCTTAAAGGCAAAGTGAAGGAAAAATGGGGCAAGCTGACCGATGACGATCTGACGGTCATCGAAGGGAAACGCGAACAGCTGGTCGGTAAAATCCAGGAGCGCTACGGTTACCAGAAAGAGGCGGCCGAGAAAGAGGTGAAAGCCTGGGAAGATCACACCAAACACCGCTGGTAATTTGCAGGGCCGCCATTGAAGGCGGCTTGCCCAGCGCAGGCCGGCGTCGCTCTCATCCTCTGGCGCCCCGGCCGCAGGTACAGGGAGGTACCTGACTTCGTGTTACTTCTTCTTGATGGCGATGCTGTGATCGTGTTCGGCGCAGTCATGCTTGCTGTCGCATGCCTCAACCTCCACGCAGCCGGCGCACAGGCCGTGCGCTTCCACCACGCTGTGACGCAGCGCAAATCCGGCCTCCTGCGCCAGCTTCTGCAGCGTTTCCTCTACGCCTTCGGTAGTGCGTTCGGTCACCTGGCCGCAGCGGTCGCAGATAAACAGTGCGGACGTGTGCATCGGCTGTTCGAAGTGGTGGCACAGCACGTAGCTGTTGGCGGATTCCACTCTATGGATAAACCCTTGCTCCAGCAGAAAATCCAGCGCGCGATAGACCGTCGGCGGCTTGGCCTGCGGTTCGGCGACGCGCAGCAGATCGAGCAGGTCATAAGCGCTGATTGCACCGGGTTGCTGGGTCATCAGACGCAGCACTTCCAGCCGTTGCGGCGTCAATCGCACATTGCGTTGTTGGCAGAGGCGTTCCGCCTGCGCCAGCAGCTTTTCCTGGGTGGTTGAGTTCATCGCAAATATCCCGGTACGTAAAAAAGCCGATTTTACCATGATTACGGCGAATCGCCGAGAGTTGCCCCCTTTTCCCCTGAGGATTGCGCAGGGAAAGGCGCGCTGAGCGCGCTAAAAGAGAGATGCATCACAACTTTTCCCCTCCGCCGGGCGGCAAATCAACGTTGCCGATTTTAGCGCTGGAGAGCCGCTGGCGAGAGCGGTATAACGCGCTTCACCCGCGTGACGAACAGGAGCCTTGTGTGATGACGGAAAGAGAGAAGCTGTTAAGCGGCCTGGAGTACAACAGCCGCGATGAAGAACTGATTGCGATGTACCATCGGGCCAGGGCGTTGACCAAAAGCCTGGGGACGCTGGATTCGCATCAGGCGGACGAGAAAAACCGCCTGCTCGGCGAACTGTTCGGCGCCTGGGGCGAGGCGAGCTGGATCGAAACGCCGTTCTGGTGCGACTACGGGCAACATGTCCGCATCGGTAAAAACTGTTTTATCAACGTCAATGCGGTGTTCCTCGACTGCAATACCATCACCATCGGCGACAACACGCTGATCGGCCCCAACGTGCAAATCTACACGCCGAGCCACCCGCTGAAGGCCGGCGAACGCTTTACCGGCGACCCGGCCTTTCCTTTCCACACCTCGGCGCAGCCGGTGTCCATCGGCAGCAACGTATGGATCGGCGGTAACGTGGTGATCTTGCCGGGCGTGACCATCGGCGACGGCACGACTATCGGCGCGGGCAGCATCGTGACCGGCGACATCCCGGCCAATGTGCTGGCGCTGGGGCAGCCGTGCCGGGTTATCCGCACGTTGGAATAGAGGGGAAACGAAGGCGGTTTTCCCAACGGCGCCGATTGCCGTTATAATAGCCGTTTGCGGCCGCGCGCCGTTCGTTAAACCCAGACAGACTCAGGTAGCCAGTAACTCAGCATGACGAAAGACAACCACGCCCCAACCTACGCCGCCAATCGTTTCTCCATCGCGCCGATGCTCGACTGGACCGATCGTCATTGCCGTTACTTCCACCGCCTGCTGACCAAGGAAACGCTGCTGTACACCGAAATGGTGACCACCGGCGCGATCATTCACGGCAAGGGCGACTACCTGGCCTACAGCGAAGAAGAGCATCCGGTGGCGCTGCAGCTGGGCGGCAGCGATCCGGCCGCGTTGGCGCACTGCGCCAAACTGGCGGAGCAGCGCGGTTACGACGAGATTAACCTCAACGTCGGCTGCCCGTCCGATCGCGTGCAAAACGGCATGTTCGGTGCCTGTTTGATGGGGCAGGCGACGCTGGTCGCCGACTGCATCAAGGCGATGCGCGACGTGGTGTCGATCCCGGTGACGGTGAAGACCCGCATCGGCATCGACGATCAGGACAGCTATGCCTTCCTGTGCGACTTTATCCAAACCGTCGCCGGGCGCGGCGAGTGCGACATGTTCACCATCCACGCGCGCAAGGCCTGGCTCTCCGGCCTCAGCCCGAAAGAGAACCGCGAAGTGCCGCCGCTGGACTACCCGCGCGTTTATCAGCTGAAGCGGGATTTCCCGGCGCTGACCATCGCCATCAACGGCGGGGTGAAAACGCTGGAAGAGGCGCAGCAGCATCTGCAGCATCTGGACGGCGTGATGATGGGGCGCGAGGCGTACCAGAATCCGGGCATCCTGGCGCAGGTCGACAGCGAACTGTTCGGCGCGCAGACCGCAGTGCCGGACAGCGTGGCGATCGTCGAAGCACTGTATCCGTACATTGAGCGCGAGCTGTCCAACGGCACCTATCTCGGCCACATCACCCGCCACATCCTCGGTTTGTTCCAGGGCGTGCCGGGCGCGCGCCAGTGGCGTCGCCACCTGAGCGAGAACGCCCACAAGCCGGGCGCCGATGCGCGGGTGGTGGAGCAGGCGCTGGCGCTGGTGCGTCAGCCGCGTGTGGAAATGGCGTAACCCACAAAAATTTTGACTAACAGTTAGTCTTTTTCACCAGGCATTCGGCGCGTTGCCGGATGCCTGCCCCATCTTTTCAATAGGTTAGCCCTTCCGCCATTCTGGCACGCTTCTTGTAATTCCCTCAGCAGATACGTTGTATTGCAAAGGAGCAATCATGTTGGAAATCTTCTTTCTCATTGGCTTTGTGGTGATGCTGATGGTGACCGGCATCTCGCTGCTGGGGATCTTCGCTGCGCTGTTGGTGGCGGCGGCGTTCATGCTGTTGGGCGGGTTGTTCGCGGTGGTCATCAAGCTGCTGCCGTGGCTGATTTTGGCGGTCGTCGGGGTATGGATTTACCGGTCGATGCAGAAACCGCAGGCCAGACGTTACTGATTTTTTGCTGAATAATCAGTCAGTCGCGATGAAACTTGCACAACTTGCCGCCCCGCTAATGCGGCAGCGATCACAGCTTGGCAGTTTTGCCGCGCGATGTGGCACATAAAGCGTGTTTTTTGCCGGACGGGGCTGTTAGGATGTTTGTCGATGCAGTGATGCGACCGATTTCATCACCGTGAGAGACAACCAAAATTCGTGTTGCTGAAGCAACCCCCTGTCTCTGGCGGACTCTGCTCTACCCCTACAAAACGCAGTAACAGAAAGGGCTCCGTAAGGAGCCCTTTTCTTTTGCGGCAATTAGGGGATCAGCAGGCTGGAGCCGCTGGTGCCGCGGCTTTCCAGCACCTGGTGTGCCCGCTGGGCGTCGGCCAGCGCAAATTTCTGCTCGTCTTTCACCTCCACCCGAATGGCGCCGCTGCCGATCAGCGAGAACAGCTCGTTGCTGGCGTACTGCAGCTCGGCGCGGTTGGTGATGTAGCCGTTAAGGGAAGGGCGGGTGACGTACAGTGAGCCCTTCTGATTCAGCAGTGCCAGATCGACGCCGGTCACCGGGCCGGAGGCGTTGCCGAAGCTGACCATCAGGCCGCGCCGTTTCAGGCTGTTGAGCGAGGCCTGCCAGGTGCTTTGCCCCACCGAATCGTACACCACGCCGACCTTCTCGCCGTGCGTCAGCTCGGCCACCCGCTGGGCGATATCCTCTTTGTGGTAGTTGATGGTGGCCCAGGCGCCGGCCTGTTTCGCCAGCGCGGCCTTTTCGTCGGAGCCGACGCTGCCGATCAGGCGCGCGCCCAGCGCTTTGGCCCATTGGCAGGCGATCAGCCCAACCCCGCCGGCGGCGGCATGGAACAGGAACACTTCACCCGGCTGCACGTCGTGGGTCTGGCGCAGCAGGTAGTGCACCGTCAACCCTTTGAGGAAAGAAGCGGCGCCCTGCTCAAAGCTGAGGTTGTGCGGCAGCAGCGCCACTTTTTCTTCCGGCACGTTGTGGACTTCGCTGTAGGCGCCGAGCGATGACTGCGCATACACCACCCGGTCGCCCGGTTTGATCGCGCTGACGCCGGCGCCAACCTTGACCACCACGCCGGCCGCCTCGGTGCCGAGGCCGCTCGGCAGGCTCGCCGGGGCGTACAGCCCGCTGCGCACATAGGTGTCGATGTAGTTGATGCCGATCGCCTTGTTCTCGATCTGCACTTCGCCGGCGGCGGGATCGAGCGGTGTAAAATCAACGTATTGCAAGACTTCCGGCCCGCCGGTGGCGGAAAACTGAATGCGCTTGGCCATATCGTTACCTCGTTTGAGTGTCTGATTTCACCCTATTCTTTTTAGTATCGGAGATCCAGTTCACCCGTGCGGGATTCAATACCTTTTTTGCATCGGTTATGACGCAAAAATCACGTATACTCTCGCGTCAAGATCCTTCATTCGCAACCGGATAAAGACTACGTTTCATGGCAGGAAAAAAACCAACCAACAAAACAAACGCGGACGAAACCAGAGAGCGTTCCAGAGATCGTCAGATGGAAGGGCTGAAGATGCCGCCGCACTCGCTGGAGGCCGAGCAGTCGGTGTTGGGCGGTTTGATGCTGGATAACGAGCGCTGGGACAACGTGGCGGAGCGCGTGGTCGCCAACGACTTCTTCAGCCGCCCGCATCGCCTGATCTTTACCGAGATGCAGCGTCTGCTGGAGATGAGCAAGCCTATCGACCTCATCACCCTGTCCGAATCGCTGGAGCAGAAAGGCGAGCTGGACTCGGTCGGCGGCTTCGCCTACCTGGCCGAGCTGTCGAAAAACACCCCGAGCGCCGCCAACATCGGCGCCTACGCCGACATCGTGCGCGAGCGCGCGGTGGTGCGCGAGATGATCTCGGTGGCTAACGAGATCGCCGACGCCGGCTACGATCCGCAGGGGCGCAGCAGCGAAGACCTGCTCGATCTGGCGGAATCTCGCGTATTCCAAATCGCCGAGAACCGCGCCAGCAAAGACGAAGGCCCGAAGGGCATCGAGCGCATCCTGGAAGACACCGTATCGCGTATCGAGCAGCTGTATCAGCAGCCGCACGACGGCGTGACCGGGGTCGATACCGGCTATCAGGACCTCAACAAGAAAACTGCGGGCATGCAAAAGTCCGATCTGATCATCGTCGCCGCCCGTCCATCGATGGGGAAAACCACCTTCGCCATGAACCTGTGCGAAAACGCCGCGATGACCCAGGAAAAACCGGTGCTGATCTTCAGCCTGGAGATGCCCGGCGAACAGATCATGATGCGTATGCTGGCGTCGCTGTCGCGCGTGGATCAGACGCGCATCCGTACCGGCCAGCTCGACGACGAGGACTGGGCGCGCATTTCCAGCACCATGGGTATCCTGCTGGAGAAGCGCAACATGTACATCGACGACTCCTCCGGCCTGACGCCGACCGAAGTGCGCTCGCGCGCGCGGCGCATTTTCCGCGAGCACGACGGGCTTAGCCTCATCATGATCGACTACCTGCAGCTGATGCGCGTGCCGGCCCTGTCCGACAACCGTACGCTGGAGATCGCCGAGATTTCGCGCTCGCTGAAGGCGCTGGCGAAAGAGCTGCAGGTGCCGGTGGTGGCGCTGTCGCAGCTGAACCGAAGCCTGGAGCAGCGCGCCGATAAGCGCCCGGTCAACTCCGACCTGCGTGAATCCGGCTCTATCGAGCAGGATGCTGACCTGATTATGTTCATCTATCGTGATGAGGTGTATCACGAGAACAGCGATCTGAAAGGGATCGCGGAAATTATTATCGGTAAGCAGCGTAACGGCCCGATCGGCACCGTGCGCCTTACCTTTAACGGCCAGTGGTCGCGTTTCGACAACTACGCGGGGCCACAATACGATGACGAATAATCAGCTAAGGAACTGAAATGAAAGCGGCAACCGCTGTAATCGACCGCCGCGCTCTGCGACATAATCTGCAACAGGTGCGCCGCCAGGCGCCGCAAAGCCGCCTGATTGCCGTTGTGAAAGCAAACGCTTATGGACATGGCCTGCTGGAAACAGCACACACCCTGCAAGACGCCGACTGCTACGGCGTGGCGCGCATCGGCGAAGCGCTGATGCTGCGTTCCGGCGGCATCGTCAAACCGATCCTGCTGCTGGAAGGCTTCTTCAGTGCCGAAGATCTGCCGGTGCTGGTGGCGAACAACATCGAAACCGCGGTGCACAGCATCGAACAGCTCGAAGCGCTGGAGCAGGCCGAGCTGGCGCGTCCGGTGCCGGTGTGGATGAAGCTCGATACCGGCATGCATCGGCTGGGGGTGCGCCCCGAACACGCGGAGGCGTTTTATCAGCGCCTGTGCGCCTGCCGCAACGTGGCGCAGCCGGTCAATATCATGAGTCACTTCAGCCGCGCCGACGAGCCGGAATCCGACACCACGTTGAAACAGATCGCCTGCTTCGAGCAGTTCGCGCGCGGCAAACCGGGCCAGCGCTCGGTCGCCGCCTCCGGCGGCACGCTGCTGTGGCCGGACGCCCACAACGAGTGGGTACGCCCCGGTATTATTTTGTACGGCGTGTCGCCGCTGGATAACGGCAGCGGCGCCGAGCATGGGCTGCAGCCGGCGATGACGCTGAAGTCCAGCCTGATCGCGGTGCGCGAGCACAAGGCCGGCGAAGCGGTCGGCTACGGCGGCACCTGGGTCAGCCCGCGCGATACCCGGCTGGGCGTGGTGGCGATGGGGTACGGCGACGGCTACCCGCGCAGCGCGCCGACCGGTACGCCGATCCTGATCAACGGCCGCGAAGTGCCGATCGTCGGCCGGGTGTCGATGGACATGATTTCGGTCGATCTCGGGCCGGCCGCCGCCGATAAGGTGGGGGATGAAGCGGTGCTGTGGGGGCCGGCGCTGCCGGTCGAGCGCATCGCCGTCTGCACCGGCATCAGTGCCTACGAGCTGATCACCAAGCTCACGCAGCGCGTGGCGATGGAATACATCGGCGACTGAAACGCCGCAGGGGCCGACGCGCGTCGGCCCCGTTTCTCAGCGGGTTACTTCTTTACCGCCAACCACTTATCGATAATCTTCTGATATTCGCCGGTCGCCTTGGCCAGGTGCAGCCACTGATCCACATACAGTTTCCAGCTCAGATCGTCGCGCGGCAGCATGTAAGCCTTCTCGCCGTACTGCATCGGTTTGGTCGGATTCACCGCGCACAGCTTCGGATAGCGCTTCTGCTGGTACAGCGCCTCGGAGGCGTCGGTGATCATCACGTCTGCCTTGCGGTCCACCAACTGCTGGAAAATGCTCATGTTGTCGTGCGTGAGCGTCAGTTTGGCCTTTGGCAGATAGGCGTGCACGAAGGCTTCGTTGGTGCCGCCCGCCGGTTCCAACAGACGCACCGACGGTTTGTTGATCTGCTCGAGAGTGCGGTATTTCTTCACGTCGGTGCAGCGCACCAGCGGGATTTTGCCGTCGGTATCCAGCTTGTCGGCGAAGAACACCTGCTTTTGCCGTTCCAGTGTGACGGAGATACCGCCCATCGCAATGTCGCACTTGCCGGAGGTGAAGTCCGGCGTCAGGGTTTTCCAGCTGGTCTTCACCCACTTCACTTTCGCGCCCAGGCTCTTGGCCAGCGATTCCGCCATGTCGATATCGATGCCTTCATAGCTGCCGTCTTCCTTGAGGAAGGTATAGGGCTTGTAGTCGCCGGTGGTGCAGACCTCCAGGGTCTTTTGCTGCAGCACCTTATCCAGGTGGGATTGCGCGCCGGCGCTGCCGGCGGCGAGCAGCAGCGCGAGAGGGAGTAACTTTTTCATCTGGCGTCCTTTTTATACATTCGTGGTTTTATGCGTTACTTCGCCGTTAATTGTCGTTTGCCTGCATGAGTTAGCCGTTTTTTATGCCGCTTACCGGCGAAAACGCCGGGCTTTGCTGCTGTACGCGATTTAAGCGCCAGGGTGTGACGTCGGCAACGGTAAAAAAACTGGTAGGCTGTAACGTCAACATTTATTAACACAGTTTACAGGTGGCTATGTACAACATTGACGATTTTGATATGAAAATCCTGACGCTGTTACAGGCCAACGGCCGGCTGACCAATCAGGAGCTGAGCGAGCTGGTGGGGCTCTCCGCCTCCCAGTGTTCGCGGCGGCGCATCAGCCTGGAGCAGGCGCAGCTGATCCGCGGCTACCACGCGCGGCTGGCGCCGGAGGCAGTCGGCCTGGGGCTGGTGGGGCTGATCGAAGTCAGCCTGATCACGCACGCCCAAGAGCAGATCGACAGCTTTCATCAGATGCTGGAGGAGGTGGATGCGATCCTCGACGCTTACAAGACCACCGGCGACGCCGATTACCTGCTGAAAGTGGCGGTGGCGGACCTGCCGGCGCTGAGCGAATTCATCAGCCAGACGCTGTCGCCGCACAAAAGCGTGGCGCATATCAAAACGGCGGTGGTGCTCAATCGCATCAAGGAAAACGGTTTATTGCCGGTGGCGCGAGAAAGCTAAAACCTAACGCGGTTTTCCGTCTATATTAGGAACGTAACGCTGTGCCCAAACCACAATAAATAAACCAGGAGAAAAACCCCGTGTTCCAGAACGTTGACGCCTATGCCGGCGATCCCATTCTGTCGCTGATGGAAAAATTCAAACAAGACCCGCGCGCACACAAGGTGAACCTGAGTATCGGCCTGTACTACGATGCGCAGGGCATCATTCCGCAGATGCGGGCGGTCGCTGCGGCGGAATCGCAGTTGAACAGCGTCGAGCACGGCGCCTCGGTATACCTGCCGATGGAAGGGCTGCAACCCTACCGTTCCGCCATCCAGCATCTGCTGTTCGGCGCGCAGCACCCGATGCTGCAGCAGGGGCGTATCGCCACCATTCAGACCGTCGGCGGTTCCGGCGCGTTGAAAGTGGGCGCCGATTTCCTGAAAAGCTACTTCCCGGATTCGCAGGTGTGGGTCAGCGATCCGACCTGGGAAAACCACGTCGCCATCTTCAGCGGCGCCGGTTTCAAGGTGAATACCTACCCTTATTTCGACAGCGAAAGCCTGGGCGTGAAGTTCGACGCCATGCTCGCGGCGCTGAAACAGCTGCCGAAGCACAGCATCGCGCTGCTGCACCCGTGCTGCCACAACCCGACCGGTTCCGACCTGACCCCTGCCCAGTGGGATGAGGTGGTCAAGGTGATCGCCGAGCGTGAAATCATTCCGTTCCTCGACATCGCCTACCAGGGCTTCGGCGGCGGCATGGAGCAGGACGCCTACGCCATTCGCGCCATCGCGGCGGCCGGCCTGCCGTGCCTGGTGAGCAACTCGTTCTCGAAGATCTTCTCGCTGTACGGCGAGCGCGTCGGCGGCCTGTCGGTGGTGTGCGAAAGCGAAGAGGCGGCCGGGCGCGTGCTGGGCCAGCTGAAGGCCACCGTGCGCCGCAACTACTCGAGCCCGCCGAATTTCGGCGCGCAGCTGGTGGCCAAGGTGCTGAACGACGCCCAGCTGAAAACCCAATGGCTGGACGAAGTGGAGAGCATGCGCACCCGCATTCTCGAGATGCGTCACGCGCTGGTGGACACCCTGAAGAGCGCGCTGCCGCAGCGCAACTTCGATTACCTGCTGGCGCAGCGTGGCATGTTCAGCTACACCGGTTTCAGCGCGGCGCAGGTCGATCGCCTGCGTGAAGAGTTCGGCGTCTACCTGATCCACAGCGGCCGCATGTGCGTGGCCGGCCTGAACCACAACAACGTGCGTCAGGTGGCCGAGGCGTTTGCCGCGGTGCAGTAACGCCTGTTAGTCTGAACGGACGTTCATCGGGGAGCGATAGCGATATCGCTCCTTTTTTATTGCCGGCGCGCCGCCGAAGTTGCCGCAAACCGGAGAGAGAATATACTGATTGAGGGGCGCTCACTCATGTGGCATCAGCAAACGCTAATCCTCAGCGCAAAAGCGCGTGGCTTTCATCTGGTTACCGACGAGATCGTCAACCAGTTAACCCACTTACACCGCCTGCAAACCGGCCTGCTGCATCTGTTGCTGCAGCATACCTCGGCCTCGCTGACGCTCAACGAGAACTGCGATCCCACGGTGCGAGCCGATATGGAGCAGCATTTCCTGCGTCAGGTGCCGGAAAACGCACCCTATCAGCATGACTACGAAGGGCCGGACGACATGCCGGCGCACATCAAATCCTCGCTGCTGGGCGCGTCCTTGACGCTGCCCGTCAGGCACGGGCGGCTGATGTTGGGCACATGGCAGGGCATCTGGCTGGGGGAGCACCGCATCCACGGCGGAGCACGCCGTATTGTGGCCACATTACAGGGGGAGTAACCCAATGAATAACAGCGCATTGCTGGAGTACTGCATGGCGAAGCCGGGCGCGGAGCAAAGCGACCAAAACCAGTGGCAGGCCAGTCAGATCAAGGTAGGCGACGTGATGTTCGCCATGGTGTGCGAGGTCGAAGGGCGGCCGGCGCTGGCGGTCAAGTCCAGCCCGGAGCTGGCGGAAAGCCTGCGTGAACACCATCCTGAGATCGTCGCCTGCGCCGGCCTGAACAAGGCGCACTGGAACACGGTGTTTCTCGACGGCAACCTGCCGAACTCGCAGTTTTACACGCTGATCGACAGCTCCTATCAGCTGGTGGTGGAAGGCCTGCCCGAACACGTGCGCCAGGAACTGCGCGCCTGATTGCCGGGCGGCGGCGCCGCCCGTTTTTCTCCTGTTTTTTCGCGTCAAAGCGTGATCGTGATTTTAAATTGGGAACGTTCCCTTTTTGTCGTCAGGCAAAAGCGGCTACGCTTGGGGCATTCAAGAAACGCGGATAACATAAGGAGGCCGACATGGCCATCAGCGAAGAAAAGCGCAAGATGATCGCCGGGGAGCTGTACGACGCCGGCGATGACCTGCTGCGCAGCGAGCGTCGGCGCGCGCGCCAGCTGACGCATCGCTATAACCACTCCTCGCCGGAAGAGGGCGAACTGCGTAAACAGTGGCTGGGTGAGCTGCTGGGCGGCTATCAGGGCGGCACCATCGAGCCGACCTTCCGCTGCGACTACGGGTATAACATCTATCTCGGCAAGAACTTCTACGCCAATTTCGACTGCGTGATCCTCGACGTGTGCGAGGTGCATATCGGCGACAACTGCCTGCTGGCACCGGGCGTGCATATTTACACCGCGACCCATCCGCTGGACGCTGAGACCCGCGTCGGCGGTGCGGAGCTCGGTAAGCCGGTCAAGATTGGCGACAACGTATGGATTGGCGGACGCGCGGTGATCAATCCGGGCGTGACCATCGGCGACAATGCGGTCGTGGCCTCCGGCGCGGTGGTGACCAAAGACGTGCCGGCCAACTGCGTGGTGGGCGGCAACCCCGCGCGGGTGCTGAAAACGCTGTAGGCCCGGCGGGGCGGATTAAAACATGCTGCCGTGGCGCTCGAAGCCGTGCATCTCAATGTCTTTGAGCGCCTTGAAGCGTTTGACCATCACCGCATGATCCGACAGCAGGTTACTGATGCGGACAAACAGCTCCTTGTTTTCTTCTTCGCACTGTTCCAGCCAGGCCTGCGGGTTCACGCCGTGCTGCATCCAGGGGCCGACGGCCAGCAGCCGCACCGTGTCGGCGTAATTCGGGCAGAGGGCGAGCGCCACGCGGTCTGCGGAATACTCCTGTGCGCGGGTGGTCGCCAGGCCGGGCAGCACCAGCGATTGCGGTACGACGCCGATCGCCAGGCGCCACAGCGACACGTGGCGCAGCTTGTGGTGGGCCAGCTCGTGCGCCAGCACGAACTCCACGATCTCCGGCGCGGTGGGCATCAGCATGGCGATTTCAGCGTGGATCACCACATAGCGCTGACGGCGGTTGCATTCCAGCGCAAAGGCGTTGACCACGCCGTTGCCGTTGGTCAGGTAGAGCTTCGGCAGCGTCTTGAGCTCCAGGCGGCGGCCAATATCCTGATACAGCGCGAACAGCTCGGGAAATTGTGCCGGCCCGACGCGCAAGGCGTTGGATTTCGCCTGGGCGGCGAGATAGAAACGATAAATATAGAAAGCGATAGGGATCAGCGGTAATAAGGCGAACAGGCTGAGCGTATCCAATGTTTCTTTGGCTTCCGTGCCTAATCCCAGAATCGTCTCGTCCGAGGACGCGACGATAGCGGCGATGCCAAATAAAAAACCGAGAAGTGTTATTATCGCCGATAGCCAGATCATGGGCATTTCCCAGCGGTGGCGAAATGCCGTGAAGTTACGACATTCTGTCGAATGATGTTGGCACATAAAATATCCTTAATAAGGGAGAGCAACGCCAGATATTGTCAGGTAAATATGGCATGGTTTAATTATCCGCCTGTTTACCTCACAATTCGTTAAACTATAGTTTATTTTTTCACCGTCGCGTTATGGCGTTATCTGACGGGCGTACGCGCTCGCTCTCATTGGGTAAAACGTCAGAAGCTGTAGCTGGCGCTGGTGAAGGCCATACCCGACGTGGTTTTTTCGACGATAGGGCTGTCGGCCGCGTCGCCCAGCAGACGGGTCACGCCGACCCCGGCCTGGAAGGCCACGTTCGGTCGCCATTGGTAATTGAGCGCGGCGGTGAGGGTCGCGTCCTTGAAGCCGCTGCCCGGCCGATAAGCGCTGAAAGCGCTGCGCTGTGCCTGCTGCGACGTCACGCCGAAATAGCCGCGCTGATAGCCGCTGTTGGCCCAGGTGGTGGAGAGGTTGCCGATCAATGTCAGCTGTTCGCTGAGTGGATATTGCCCGGTGAGCCCGGTTTCCACATAGGCCGTGTGGCCCAGTTCTTCCCCGCCGTAGCTGCGCTTGCGCGTTGCCTGCATGCCTTTTACGTAGGCGCGGAAGGGATCGAGTTGGTAGCTCAGTTCGGCGCCGGCCTCCAGTGCGCCACCCAGCTTGCCCATGCCCTTGAGTCGTGTGTTGCGCCCGCGCAAGGTTCTGATTTCCTCGTCACGGCCGGCGTCATAGTTGAGCAATAACGCGATGCCGACGGGGCCGGCAAGCGGGAATTGCCAGCGTGCCCCCTCGCTGCCTGCGCTGAGCTCCCCCCAGCTGGCGTTTTGATAGCCGGCATTCACCTGATACAAGGGTTCAATGCTGTAAAAAGAAGAGCCTTCATAGGCGGGGGCGACGGCAAGGCCGCCGGCGAGCGTTAAAGAGGCCTCGCCGTCCTGCGCCTGAGCGGCGAAAGGAAACAGAAATAACAGCGCGGCGACAGAGGTTCCCAGTTTAGTATCCACGTTAAACACCTTTTATATCATCCCATTGAATATACGGCCCGCAGGCCGGCGATTAATTGCAGCTTATTTATAAACGCCAGGTTTATATTGATTAATTGACAGACGACGGCGCGTCATTGGCGTTATTTCACCGCAACAGTGAAACGCATGGGGAATAAACAACAGCCAAACGAGTGGCATGATTGGGCGAGTTTATTATTGGCAGGGCTCAAAGCGCCTGTTTTTAAAGGCATGATGCAGAGAAGATGATTTAATGTTTTTCAGAAAGGGATATGTTGATTGCTCAACGAGGCGGCCTATTCCGCCTCGTTGAGAGGGATAACCCGCCGTTATTTTTCCAGCAGCGGTTTCAGGAAGCGTGCGGTGTGCGATTTTTCACACTCGGCCACGGTTTCCGGCGTGCCGGCGACCAGGATTTCGCCGCCGCCGCTGCCGCCTTCCGGCCCCAGATCGACGATCCAGTCGGCGGTCTTGATCACGTCCAGGTTATGCTCGATGACCACGATGGTGTTGCCCTGATCGCGCAGCTGATGCAGCACCGCCAACAGCTGCTGGATATCGGCGAAGTGCAGACCGGTGGTCGGCTCGTCGAGGATATACAGCGTCTGGCCGGTGCCGCGTTTCGACAGCTCGCGCGCCAGCTTGACGCGCTGCGCCTCACCGCCGGAGAGCGTGGTGGCCGACTGGCCGAGACGGATGTACGACAGGCCGACATCCATCAGGGTCTGCAGCTTGCGCGCCAGCGCCGGCACCGCGTCGAAGAACTCACGCGCTTCTTCGATGGTCATCTCCAGCACTTCGTGGATGCTCTTGCCCTTGTACTTCACTTCCAGCGTTTCGCGGTTATAGCGCTTGCCCTTGCACTGGTCGCACGGCACGTAGATGTCCGGCAGGAAGTGCATCTCGACCTTGATCACCCCGTCGCCCTGGCAGGCTTCACAGCGCCCGCCCTTGACGTTGAAGCTGAAACGGCCCGGCGTATAACCGCGGCTGCGCGATTCCGGCACGCCGGCGAACAGCTCGCGCACCGGGGTAAAAATGCCGGTGTAGGTGGCCGGGTTGGAGCGCGGCGTGCGGCCGATCGGGCTTTGATCGATGTCGATCACCTTGTCGAAATGTTCCAGGCCGGTCACTTCGCGGAACGGCGCCGGTTCGGCGATGGTGGCGCCGTTGAGCTGGCGCTGAGCGATCGGGAACAGCGTATCGTTGATCAGCGTCGATTTGCCGGAGCCGGAAACGCCGGTGATGCAGGTAAACAGCCCGACCGGCAGCGTCAGCGTCACGTCCTTCAGGTTGTTGCCGCGCGCGCCGCTCAGCTTCAGCACCTTGGTCGGATCGGCCTGCACGCGCTGCGCCGGAATGGCGATCTCGCGCTTGCCGCTGAGGAACTGGCCGGTCAGCGACTCCGGCTGCGCCATGATGTCGTCGACGGTGCCTTCCGCCACCACCTGGCCGCCGTGCACGCCGGCGCCGGGGCCGATGTCGATCACGTGGTCGGCGGCGCGGATGGCGTCTTCGTCATGCTCCACCACGATCACCGTGTTGCCGAGGTTGCGCAGGTGGATCAGCGTTTCCAGCAGGCGCTCGTTGTCGCGCTGGTGCAGGCCGATCGACGGCTCATCCAGCACGTACATCACGCCCACCAGGCCGGCGCCGATCTGGCTGGCCAAACGGATACGCTGCGCTTCGCCGCCGGAGAGCGTCTCCGCCGAGCGGGACAGTGACAGGTAGTTCAGGCCGACGTTCACCAGGAATTTCAGGCGATCGCCGATCTCTTTCAGCACTTTTTCGGCGATTTTGGCGCGTTGGCCGCTGAGCTTCATGTTCTGGAAGAAGGTCATCGCATGGCCGATGCTCAAATCGGAGATCTCCGGCAGCGTGGTGTCTTCTACGAACACGTTGCGCGCTTCTTCGCGCAGGCGGGTGCCGTGGCACGAGGCGCAAGGGCGGTTGCTGATGAACTTCGCCAGCTCTTCGCGCACCGCGCTGGATTCGGTCTCTTTGTAGCGGCGCTCCATGTTGTGCAGCACGCCTTCGAACGGATGGCGGCGCACGGTGGTGTCACCGCGATCGTTGATGTATTTGAATTCGATCGACTCTTTGCCGGAGCCGCTCAGCACTGCCTTCTGCACGTTGGCGCTCAGGGTGTTGAACGGCGCCTCTACGTCGAACTCATAGTGCTCCGCCAGCGAGCGCAGCATCTGGAAGTAATAGAAGTTGCGGCGATCCCAGCCGCGGATCGCGCCGCCGGCCAGCGACAGCTCGGGGTTTTGCACCACGCGATCCGGATCGAAGAACTGCTGCACGCCCAGGCCGTCGCAGGTCGGGCAGGCGCCGGCCGGGTTGTTGAAGGAAAACAAGCGCGGTTCCAGCTCGCGCATGCTGTAGCCGCAGATCGGGCAGGCGAAGTTGGCGGAAAACAGCAGCTCGTCCGCTTTCTCGTCGTCCATGTCCGCCACCACCGCGGTGCCACCGGACAATTCCAGCGCGGTTTCGAACGATTCGGCCAGGCGCTGCGCCATGTCGTCGCGCACCTTGAAGCGATCGACCACCACTTCGATGGTGTGTTTCTTCTGCAGCTCCAGCTTCGGCGGATCGGACAGATCGCACACTTCGCCGTCGATGCGCGCGCGGATGTAGCCCTGGGCGGCCAGGTTTTCCAGCGTTTTGGTGTGCTCGCCCTTGCGGTCTTTCACCACCGGCGCCAGCAGCATCAGGCGTTTGCCTTCCGGCTGGCTCAGCACGTTATCGACCATCTGGCTGACGGTTTGTGCCGCCAGCGGCACATGGTGATCCGGGCAGCGCGGCTCGCCAACGCGGGCGAACAGCAGGCGCAGGTAGTCGTGGATCTCGGTGATGGTGCCGACCGTGGATCGCGGGTTGTGCGAGGTGGATTTCTGCTCGATGGAGATCGCCGGCGACAGGCCTTCGATATGGTCGACGTCGGGTTTTTCCATCAGCGACAGGAACTGGCGCGCATAGGCGGAGAGCGATTCGACGTAGCGGCGTTGCCCTTCGGCATACAGCGTATCGAAAGCCAGCGATGACTTGCCGGAACCGGACAGGCCGGTGACGACGATCAGTTTGTCACGCGGGATGATCAGGTTGATGTTTTTCAGATTATGGGTTCGAGCACCACGAACTTCGATATTGTCCATTTACACTTCCCGTCTTGATGATACACCGCGCCTGTCGCGATTTTTGCGGGGGATTTTGTGATGGATCTCGCAAAAAACCGGCACAGCCTGGTCGAAACGCATAATTATGACACAAAAAAACCTGAATGAATATCCAGTATGCGAATGCAACAAGGTCGATCGAAAAGACAATTCTGGAATGCAATTCGCACTTATCAACACGGGTGTGGTTTCGCACTCAGCGTGGTAAACTGACGCGTTTATACTGTGTAGAAATCAATCATCGGGAGAAGTGCTCATGGCCAGCAGAGGCGTAAACAAAGTAATTCTGGTCGGGAATCTGGGTCAGGATCCAGAAGTCCGTTACATGCCGAACGGCGGCGCAGTGGCCAACATTACCCTGGCGACCTCCGAAAGCTGGCGTGACAAGGCGACCGGCGAACAGAAAGAGAAGACCGAGTGGCACCGCGTCGTGCTGTTCGGCAAACTGGCCGAAGTGGCGGGCGAATACCTGCGCAAGGGCTCTCAGGTCTACATCGAAGGCTCCCTGCAGACCCGTAAATGGCAGGATCAGAGCGGCCAGGATCGCTACACCACCGAGATCGTGGTTAACGTCGGCGGCACCATGCAGATGCTGGGCGGCCGTCAGGGCGGCGGCGCACCGGCCGGTCAATCTGCCGGTGGCCAGGGCGGTTGGGGCCAGCCTCAGCAGCCACAGGGCGGCAACCAGTTCAGCGGCGGCCAGCAGCAGTCTCGCCCGGCGCAGAACAGCGCTCCGGCGACCAGCAACGAACCGCCAATGGATTTCGACGACGATATCCCGTTCTGATATCCGGCCGTTTACAGCCAACAAAAAAGCCCCTTCACGGGGCTTTTTGCATTTCAGGGGCGGTTACGCCGAGAAGCCGCCGTCGATGCTCAGGCTGGCGCCGGTGATATAACCCGCCTGCGGGCCGGCGAGGTAGGCGACGAAGCCGGCGATCTCTTCATCTTTGCCGTAGCGGCCGATCGCCATCAGCTGCTTGAGCCGATCGGCGAACTCGCCGGCATCCGGGTTCATTTCGGTGTCCACCGGGCCGGGCTGCACGTTATTGACGGTGATGCCGCGCGGGCCGAGATCGCGCGCCATGCCTTTGGTCAGGCCGACCAGCGCCGATTTGCTCATCGCATACACCGCCGCGCCGCCGAACGGCACGCGCTCGGCGTTGGTGCTGCCGATGTGGATGATGCGGCCACCGTCGTTCATGTGGCGCGCCGCCTCCTGGCTGGCGACGAACACGCTGCGCACGTTGACCGCCAGCATGCGATCCAGGTCTTCCAACGCCAGTTCCTCGGTGCTGCCCAGCGTAAACACCCCGGCGTTGTTCACCAGAATATCCAGATTGCCGAACTGGCTGACCGCCTGGCGCACCGCCTGCTGCAGCGCCGCCGCATCGGCGCTGTCGGCCTTGATGGCGAGGGCTTTGCCGCCGGCGGCGGTGATGGCGCTTGCCACCGCTTCGGCGCGATCGGCCGAGGCGGCGTAGGTAAAGGCGACGGCGGCGCCTTCACTCGCCAAACGTTTAACGATGGCGGCGCCGATGCCGCGTGAACCGCCTTGAACGAACGCGACTTTGCCTTGCAGAGGGTGTGCTGTGGTCATGTTATTTCTCCAAAGTGGGTGAGGGTAAAGTAAAGTGCCGGCATTCAGTATCGGAGATCGCCGGCACGGCCACTAGCCACAAAGAGCTATAATCAGTTCAAACCATTAGTTTGAAATCCATAGAGGAAAAGTATGCTGGGACACCTGGAATGCTTCGTCAGCAGCGCGGAAAACGGCAGCTTTTCCGCCGCCGGCCGCAAGCTGGGCCTCAGCCCGGCGGCGGTGGGCAAAAACGTCACCCGGCTGGAGACGCTGGTTGGCGTGCGCCTGTTTCAGCGCAACACTCGCCAGCTGATCCTGACCGAAGAGGGCGAGCGTTTTTTGCAGGAAGTCAGCGGTGGCCTGCAGTCGATTCAGTGCGCGTTGAAGGGCCTGAGCAGCAGCGGCGGCGTGGCGGCCGGCAGCCTGAGGATCAGCATGGGCACCGCTTTCGGTCTGAATTTCGTGTTGCCGATGTTGCCGGATTTTCTGGCGCGTTATCCGGCGATCGTGCCGGACTGGCATTTCGATAATCGCCAGGTGGATCTGATCGGCGAGCACTTCGACGCCGCGTTGGGCGGCGGCATCGAACTGGCTCAGGGGATGATTGCGCGCGAGCTGGCGCCCGCACACGGCGTGTTGGTGGCTTCGGCGGATTATCTGCGGCAACGGCCGCCGCTGCGGCAGCCGGAACAGCTGGCGCAACACACCGGGATTTTCATCCGTTCGCCACAGACCGGGCGCATCCGCCATCAGCCGCTGCGCAATGCGGAAAACGAGCAGCATGCGCCGGCGATGGCGATTGGCATGACGGTAAACGAGCCGGAGGCGGCGGCGCGGGCGGCGGAAATGGGCTTGGGCATTGCCTTGATCGCCATGCCGAATGCGGTGCCCTATCTGGAAAACGGCCGCCTGGTGCGGGTGTTGCCGGGTTGGTATGTCGATCGCGGCAGCATGCACCTTTATTTTCCCACCACCAAATTCTTACCGACCAAAACCCGGGTTTTTGTCGATTTCATCACCGAGCAGTTTCGCCTGCAGAAGCTGGCGACACGCTTCGACGCCCGCTAAAACGAGAAAAGCCCCTTGCGGGGCTTCTTTCTTCCGTCGGTTGGCTGTTCGACGATCAGTTGAAGATTTCTGCGGTGCCGTACAGTTTGTTCTGGCCGCCGGCGGCGACGATGCGGTATGAGCTGGCGCCCGACGCGGCGGCTTTGCTGGCCAGTTCGCTTTCCAGCGCGCTCAGGTTGGTGGCGCCGCTAACGGAGACTACGCCGATTTTCTGGGCGTCTGCAGCGGGTTGGCTGGATGGCAGGTCAGCGGCGAAGGTAGCAAAAGAAGCGGTAGCCAGCAGTGCAGCGGTAGCAAAAATTTTGACGTTTTTCATGATGTGTTCCTCAGCGTATTGATTGGATGAGAGCCCGTTGTCTCTCGATGTGTTAAATAATAGTGCGACGGGGCGGAATAAAAAATCGGAGAGTTTTGAGTATCTCAGTCAAATAAATTGATTGTTTTTTCATCCGCTGGCGTGCGGTAAAAATCGCCACTACCCTATACAGACGATCCTTAACCGGAGAAGCGTAATGACGGTAAACGCGTTTATCGGCAGTTGGGCGCTGGTGTCGTCGGTGTTCAAAAACCAGAACGGCGAGCTGAATTACCCGCTGGGCGAGCAGGTGTTGGGGCGAATCCACTATGAGGCCAACGGCACGATGGCGGCGCAGCTGTACAGTGCCGTGCGGCCGCGTTTCGCCGCCGACGATTTGGCGCAGGGGTCCGAGCGGGAGATCCGCGCGGCCTTCATCAATATGATTTGCTACTTCGGCCGCTATCAGGTGGAGGAAAGCGAACAGCGGGTGGTGCATCAGGTCGAAGGCTGTTCGTTCCCCAACTGGGTAGGCAGCCGTCAGGTGCGTTTTTACGCTTTCAGCGGCGATCGGCTGACGTTGCGCACGGTGCCCTTGCAGCTCGGCAACGGCGTGCAGGTGGGCGAACTGGTGTGGCAGCGGACAGGAGCTTCTTTATGATCATTGTTCATCATCTCAATCACTCGCGGTCGCAGCGCATTCTGTGGTTTCTGGAAGAGCTGGGCGTGCCCTATCAGGTGCAACGCTACGAACGCGATCCGCAGACTATGCTGGCGCCGGCGGCGCTGAAAAAGATCCATCCGCTGGGCAAATCGCCGGTGATCGTCGACGGCGATCTGACGCTGGCGGAATCCGGCGCCATCATCGAATACCTGCAAGAAGCCTATGACGCGCAAGGGATGTTCATGCCGACCGACTTCCACGCGCGCCAGCAATACCGCTACTGGCTGCACTACGCCGAAGGATCGCTGATGCCGCTGTTGGTGATGAAACTGGTGTTCAGCCGGCTCGGCCAGCCGCCGATCCCCTGGCTGCTGCGGCCGGTGGCCGGCGCGATCGGCAAGGGCGTGCAGCGCGAATATCTCGACAAGCAGATCGCGCCGCACTGCGAATTCCTCGAACAGCACCTGAACAAGGGCAGCTGGTTTGTCGGCAACGACTTCAGCGCGGCGGACATTCAGATGAGCTTCCCGCTGGAGGCGATGGCGGCGCGCGGCGCGTTGGATGATTGCCCGAAACTGCGCGGTTTTCTGCAGCGCATTCACGCCCGGCCCGCCTACCAGCGGGCGTTGGAGCAGGGCGGCCCTTACGACCTGCTGAGCTAACCGGATGGGCTATACTCGATGGGGTCATTCTTCATCGGAGGTAGCCCATGGCTACGCAAATCTTCGTTAACCTGCCCGTCAGCGATCTGCCCGCCTCGATGGCGTTCTTCACCCACCTGGGTTTCACTTTCAATCCGCAATTCACCGATGACACCGCCGCGTGCATGGTGGTCAGCGACACGATTTACGTGATGTTGCTGACCCACGACAAATTCAGAATGTTTACCCCGAACCCGATCGGCGACGCCAAGCAGGCCACCGAAGTGCTGGTATGCCTGTCGCAACCCAGCCGGGCGGCGGTGGACAAACTGGTGCGCAAGGCGGTCGCCGGCGGCGGCAACACCTACCACCCGCCGCGGGACTACGGCGTGATGTACGGCCACGGTTTTCAGGATCTGGATGGCCATATCTGGGAATTGATGTATATGGATCCCGCTGCGGTGCAGACGCAATAACCCTGCCGCGACGGCGTTCGCCGGGGCGCCCGTCGCCCCGGTTTTATCGTACAGGCGTCATTCCCGCCGCTTTCTGCATAAATTGCCGCGATCTTTAGTTGATTAGACGCTATGGAAGGCAGGATAATCGTTTGCCTTGAATAAACCACCATAAATCACCCGTACCGCGCGCTGCGAGTTAAACGTTTGCCTTGGTGCGCATCGCCGTTGGCGCTGCGACAGAAGGGCAAGGATGCGGAACGTGACGTAAACGATTACGTGACGATCGGGCGCGGGCGAGATTACAGGCCTGCTGCGACGGGCCGATTCATGAAACACAGGGGAAGTAACCTATGTCGAACTCTCAAGCGAACCACGCCGCAAAACCAACCGGCGGGCTTGATGGCTATTTTAAAATTTCCGCGCGCGGCAGCAGCGTGCGCCAGGAGGTGGTGGCGGGGCTAACCACCTTCCTGGCGATGGTGTACTCGGTGATCGTGGTGCCGAGCATGCTGGGCAAAGCGGGCTTCCCGCCGGCGGCGGTGTTTGTCTCCACCTGCCTGGTGGCCGGGCTGGGCTCGCTGCTGATGGGGCTGTGGGCTAACCTGCCGATGGCGATCGGCTGTGCGATCTCGTTGACCGCCTTCACCGCCTTCAGCCTGGTGCTGGGCCAGCACATCAGCATTCCGGTGGCGCTGGGTGCGGTGTTCCTGATGGGCGTACTGTTTACCATTATCTCGGTCACCGGCATCCGCGCCTGGATCCTGCGCAACCTGCCGATGGGCGTGGCGCACGGCACCGGCATCGGTATCGGTCTGTTCCTGCTGCTGATCGCCGCCAACGGCGTCGGCCTGGTGGTGAAGAACCCGCTGGATGGCCTGCCGGTGGCGCTCGGCGCGTTCACCTCCTTCCCGGTGGTGATGACGCTGGTCGGCCTGGCGGTGATCTTCGGCCTGGAAAAACTGCGCGTGCCCGGCGGCATTTTGCTGGTGATCATCGCCATTTCCATCATCGGCCTGATCTTCGACCCGGCGGTGAAATACCAGGGGCTGTTCGCCATGCCGAACCTGGCGGACGCTGACGGCAAATCGTTGATCTTCAGCCTGGATATCATGGGCGCATTGCAGCCGGTGGTGTTGCCGAGCGTGCTGGCGCTGGTGATGACCGCGGTGTTCGACGCCACCGGCACCATCCGCGCGGTGGCCGGGCAGGCCAACCTGCTGGATAAAGACGGGCAGATCATCAACGGCGGCAAGGCGCTGACCTCGGATTCCCTGAGCAGCATCTTCTCCGGCCTGGTGGGCGCCGCGCCCGCCGCGGTCTACATCGAATCCGCCGCCGGCACCGCCGCGGGCGGCAAGACCGGCCTGACCGCCACCGTGGTCGGCATTCTGTTCCTGCTGATCCTGTTCCTGTCGCCGCTGGCCTATCTGGTGCCGGTCTATGCCACCGCACCGGCGCTGATGTACGTCGGCCTGCTGATGCTGAGCAACGTCACCAAGCTGGACTTCAACGACTTCGTCGACGCGATGGCCGGCCTGCTGTGTGCGGTGTTCATCGTACTGACCTGCAACATCGTTACCGGCATCATGCTGGGCTTCAGCTCGCTGGTCATCGGCCGCATCTTCTCCGGCGAATGGCGTAAGCTGAACATCGGCACCGTGCTGATCGCCGTGGCGCTGGTGGCGTTCTACGCCGGCGGCTGGGCGATTTAAGACCCTCAGCTTCCCTCGCCCGGCGGGCGAGGGAAACTGTCACGGCATTTCCCTTCTTAAGATAAGTCTTCTTCTGCTCTGCACCGCGTTTTGAAAGGCACAACAAGCTTTAACGGCTGTAAAAAAAGTGATCTACTATCGGGACCAACGCAGGCCCTGAGCCGATGTCGTCTGAATCGTAGAGTCTAAGGAAAGCATGGAAATCTTTTTTACAATCCTCATTTTGATCCTGGTGGTCTCCCTGTCCGGGGTAGTGACGCGCATGTTGCCGTTCCAGGTGCCGCTGCCGCTGATGCAAATCGCCATCGGGGCCCTGTTGGCCTGGCCGCATTTCGGGCTGCACGTCGACTTTGATCCCGAACTGTTCCTGGTGCTGTTCATCCCGCCGCTGCTGTTCGCCGACGGTTGGAAAACGCCAACGCGCGAATTCCTGCACCACGGGCGTGAAATTCTCGGCCTGGCGCTGGTGCTGGTGCTGATCACCGTGGTCGGCGTCGGCTATCTGATCTACGCCATGGTGCCGGGCATTCCGCTGGTGGCGGCCTTCGCGTTGGCGGCGGTGCTGTCGCCGACCGATGCCGTGGCGCTGTCCGGCATCGTCGGCAAAGGGCGCATTCCTAAGCCGATCATGGGCGTGCTCGAAGGCGAGGCGCTGATGAACGACGCATCCGGCCTGGTGTCGCTCAAGTTTGCCATCGCGGTGGCGATGGGCACCATGGTGTTCACCGTGGGCGGCGCAACCCTCGAGTTCCTCAAAGTGGCGATCGGTGGCCTGCTGGCCGGCGTGGCGGTCACCTGGACCTACAGTAAATCGCTGCGGGTGATGAGCCGCTGGAGCGGCGACGATCCGGCGACCCAGATCGTATTCCTGCTGCTGCTGCCGTTCGCCTCCTACCTGATCGCCGAACATATCGGCGTTTCCGGCATCCTGGCGGCGGTGGCGGCGGGGATGACCATCAGCCAATCCGGCGTGATCCGCAACGCGCCGCTGGCGATGCGCCTGCGCGCCAACAGCGTATGGGCGATGCTGGAGTTCGTGTTCAACGGCATGGTGTTCATCATGTTGGGCCTGCAGCTGCCGGGCATTCTTGAAACCTCTATCCTGCAGGCGGAGCTGGATCCGACCATCCAGACCTGGTACCTGTTCGCCGACGTGGCCACCATCTACGCCGCGCTGCTGGTGCTGCGTTTCACCTGGCTGTGGGTGATGAAGAAGGCCAGCAACCGCTTTATGAAAAAGCGCCCGCTGCAGTTCGGCGACTACAGCACGCGTGAGCTGTGGGTGGCGTCGTTCGCCGGGGTGCGCGGGGCGATTACCCTGGCCGGTGTGCTGTCGATACCGCTGTTGCTGAGCGACGGCACCGCCTTCCCGGCGCGCTATCAGCTGGTGTTTATCGCCGCCGGGGTGATCCTGCTGTCGTTGATCGTCGGCGTGCTGGCATTGCCGCTGCTGCTGCGCGGCGTTCAGGTGGCCGACAAGAGCGCCAGCAAGCACGAAGAGCGCATGGCGATCGCCATGGCGGCCGAAGTGGCGATCGAGAGCGTGAATAAAATGGAAGAGCGTCTGGTCGCCGATACCGAAGAGAACCTCGATCCGCAGGTGTTGAAAGAGGTCAGCTCGCGGGTGACGGGCATGCTGCGGCGGCGCATCGCGTCGAAAGACGATATCGAGAATGCGCTGGCGATGGAAAACCTCGAGCGGCGTTTCCGCCTGACGGCGCTGCGCGCCGAGCGCGGCGAGCTGTACCACCTGCGCGCCACGCAGAAAATCAGCAACGAGACGCTGCAAAAACTGCTGCACGATCTCGACCTGCTCGAAGCGCTGCTGATCGAGCGCGAAGGGTAAACCTCAGAAGAGGAATCATGTTTTCCTCTTTATTTCTTCCCGAAGGGCCGCCTGTGCGGCCCTTGTTTTTTGGCTACTTGAGCGGCGGCCAGTAGTCGCGGCAGCAGGCGATCCAGGCCTGCGCGCTGTGCGACAGGTAGCTGCCCTGGCGCCAGATCAGCCCGATTTTCCACTCCATGCGCGGCTCCAGCGGCAGCCAGACCAGGTTTTCCTTGTCCAGCCAGCGGCAGACCGGCTCCGGCAGCATGGCGATGCCCACGCCGGCCTGCACCATTGAGGCGAGGAAATCCCATTGGCCGCTGCGCACCGCGATTTGCGGTTCAAAACCGGCCTGGCGAAACGCCTTCATCAGCATCTTGTACAGCGCAAAGTCTTCGTTATAAATCAGGATCGGGCTGTCGGCCAATTCGGCGATATTGATGCGGGTGCGGTTGAGCCACTGCGGCGTGCGCGGCGCCACCACGCACATCGGATGGCCCAGCAGCGGCAGAAAGGTCAGCGGCTGTTCCGAATCGAAGGGCAGCACCGTCATCGCCAGATCCAGTTCGCCGGACATCACCGCCTGTTCGACCGACAGCCCGCCCAGCTCGGAAATTTTTAATTCGATGCCGGGGTAGGTCTGGCGAAAGCGGCGGATCAGATCGGCGATCTGCCTGCCCACCATCGGCGGAATGCCCAGCCGCAGCACGCCCTTTTTCACCGAGCTGATGTCTTCCAGCTCCGCCTCCAGCTGGCGGAATTCGTCGAGGATCGTCAGGCCGCGCTGATACACCGCCTGGCCGCTGTCGGTCAGGCGCAGCTTGCGGCCTTCGCGGATCAGCAGCGTGCATTCCAGCTCCTCTTCCAGATGCCGCAGCATCTTGCTGATGGTGGGCTGGGTGACGAACAGTTTTTCCGCCGCGCGGGTGAAGCTTTGCTGGCGCACCACTTCAACGAAGTAGCGCAGGGTGCGGACATCCACGTTAGGGTTCTCCTTGAGGGCGCTACCGGCGGGAAACTATTCCCGGACGGCATGATGTCGATAATTTTAATTCATTTCAGGCGTGGTTTCCCGGCTGCGTATACTGTAGGCCGTCAATTTATTGTTTGAGGTCATCTTCCATGTCTCTGGCGTTACGCCGCGTTGCCCCCTCCCTGCTGACCCGTTTGCAGGTGCCGATTCAGGTGGCGTTGTATGCGGCGCTGTTCCTGATCGCCGATCGCCTGGTGCAACAATTCCACCTGCCGCTCCCCGCCAATATCGTCGGCATGCTGATGCTGCTGGCGCTGATCCTGCTGCGCATTCTGCCGCTGAGCTGGGTCAAGGCCGGCTCCCGCTGGCTGCTGGCGGAAATGCTGCTGTTCTTCGTGCCGGCGGTGGTGGCGGTGGTCAACTATGCCCAGCTGCTGATGGTCGAGGGCTGGAAGATCTTTCTGGTGATCGCGGTCAGCACCATGCTGACGCTGGGCGCCACCGGGCTGGTGGTGGACAGGGTGTATCGGCTGGAGATTTGGCTGCAGCGACGGAAGCAGCGCCATGAATGATTTTATCCTCAGCCTGGCCTGCTTTCTGGCGACGCTGGCGCTCTACTTCGCCAACAAAAAGCTGTACCGCCGCCGCCGCACGTTACTGCTGATGCCGCTGGTACTGACGCCGATGATCCTGGTGCTGCTGCTGGTGGTCACCCACATCTCCTATCAGGACTATATCGGTGAAACCCACTGGCTGCTGTGGCTGCTGGGGCCGGCGACCATCGCCTTTGCGGTGCCGGTGTACGAGAATCTGCACATCATCCGCCGCCACTGGCTGTCGCTGACCGCCGGGGTAACGACGGCGGTGCTGGTGGCGGTGTACAGCTCGGTGTGGCTGGCGCGCCTGCTGACGCTGCCGGAAGAGGTGCAGCGCAGCCTGGCGGTGCGTTCGATTACCACGCCGTTCGCGCTGGAGGCCGCCAAACAGATGGGCGGGCAGCCGGATCTGGTGGCGCTGTTCGTGGTGATCACCGGGGTGTTCGGCATGGCGGTGGGCGACATTCTGTTTCTGCGGCTGGCGGTGCGCAGCCGCCTGGCCAAGGGAGCCGGGTTTGGCGCCTCGTCGCACGGCGCCGGCACCGCCCGCGCTTATGAACTGGGGCCGCAGGAGGGCGTGGTGTCGAGCCTGGTGATGATGCTGGCCGGCATTATCACGGTGGTGGCCGCGCCGCTGATCGGCCGGCTGATGTGGTAAGACCTCTCGGGGCGGGCTCTGCCGCCCCATTTTACATTGTCTGTCGTTGGGAACGGTGCCGTCGATGAGCGCCCCAAAAAACGAAGAAATTTTTCAGCATAATTTTTCCCATCGTTATAACAAAAAACGATAGATGCGCCGCGGGCAAAATTGCCGTTCATTTTTAATGGTAATGAATTAATTAATCAATAAATTATTATCATTAAAACAATAAAGTATAACTTATTGATATGGAGAGGCTCTTATCGTAAGTATTGTTGCACATTAACTGTGGTGAATAATACAAAAGAATATGAATTTCTCTCTAATTATATCGGATTAATACAAGAGGAATACGCTCGTCATCCCTGAGTAATATCGGGGAAATAAAATGGTCATTTATTCCCTTTCGCACATTTCGCCAAAAAAAATATCCTCTCCTATACTTCACAGCTCTACAAATTGAGGCACAGGGGGGAACCTCTGGATTAACCATTTCATTCTTTCTTAGTTGGGGGGAGACCCAGCTTTTCTACGGTTTTTTATTCTGACTTGAACTGTCGGACGGCCAGGCTTTGCCTAAATCCGGACGGTCCCTTTCATTAACGTAATGAAAACGTGCTAGAGAATATTATGAACAAACAAACTGATGTGAAGAGTGGGGAATTCCGTACCGGTGCTCAGGCTGCGGCGGAGAAAGTCGAACTGCATGAAATGACTATCGCCCAGCGTGAACTCTGGCTGGGGGAAAACATTTCCAAAGAGTTGTCGTTCAATATCTGGGGCTATGGGCAGGTTGACGGGCCTCTCGACGTTAAGCTGCTGCGGCAAGCCATCGATGCAATCGTGGAAGAAACGCCGGCTCTGCAAGCGCATTTTGTGGAAAAAGACGGTGAGCTTTATCAATACCGCGCGCCACGCACCCATGAGCCGCTGTTCACTCTCGATCTCAGTAAGGAACCCGATCCCCTGCAGGCGGCCAGACGCTGGATGGTGGCGGATGCGGCGCTGCCGCGCCGCGCCACGGGAGAGGAACCTTTTAGTTTTTATGTGATTACGCTCGCCCCGCAGCGCTATGTCCTCTATCGGCGTTTCCACCATATGATCACCGACGGCCGCAGTGCCGAGGAAGTGATGCGGCGCATCGCGGCCTACTATAACGCGCTGGCGTCCGGCGGCGTCATCCCTGAATTCGCCAACTGCAATTTCTCTCTGCTTTATGAAAACGACATCAAATACCGCGACTCCTCACGCTTTTCTTCCGATCAGGCTTTTTGGCGGGAATATACTGCCGCTGCGCCGCAGAGTTTGTCGCGTAGAGCCATATTGACCCCGGACGCCGCGATGAACCGCAACACGCAGCTGCTGGAAAAAGAGGCATTGGATCAGCTGCAGCAACAAGCCGACAATATCGGCGTACACCGCGCACATATATTGGCCGCCGCCGTAGCATTATGTTTCTACAGCCTGACCGGCAGTGAATATCTTAATTTCAGCATGCCGGTGACCGGGACGAGAGAACGAAACAGTATTGGTATGACCTCTAACGTTGTCCCTTTGATTATCAAGGTTGAACCCCAGCTGAGCCTGGCCGAATTTATCCAAAAGGTTGCGGCCGAAATAGCAAAAGTGGTTCGCCATCAATTATATCGTGGGGAGGACATTCGGCGTGACAATGGCGCGACGGATTCCGCCTGGTTTGGCCCTTCAATTAACATTGTTTCTTTCGACCACGGCGATCCTTTCTGGGGATGCCGCACCCGTTGGTATTATGGCGGGAATATTCCGTCCGGCGATCTACAGATTATGCTGTATGAAGACCAGCAGGCGAATGAGCTGGACGTCACTTTTTCTGACGCCGCTTATGCAAATTCATTAGGCGATCTGGATGTTTTGCAGCGCCGTTTCCAGTTTATTTTACGGGCGCTGAACGCATCAACGGCGGGGACGATCGAGGCGTTGGATCGGCAAGTGGCGGCGCTGGCGGATGCCGAGGCCGGCGGCAGCTTTTACACCAACCGTCGGCAACCGCCTGCCGGCGGCATCATTCGTTGGGATCGCCCGGCTGAGGCGCTGCAGCGCCTGGTGAGCTCGCTGAGCCATGGCGCGGGATGCGCGGCGAAGATACTGCTGGCGGAGCGCGTGTTGGGCGTGACGGCGCTGCAGGCGGTGAGCGATGAGCGGCAGGCCGAGCCCGGTACCCTGCTGCACGTCGAGGCCGACGGCTGGGTGATTGCCGCGAACCCCGGCGTGGTGCGCGTCGGGCCGTTCTTGCGCGCCGACGGATCGGTTCAGCCAGGCGATGCGCTGGCGCAGGCCTGCGGCTTGTCTGTCGGCTCGGTCTTGCCGACGATTAACGCTGCCGAAGCCTCGCTGTTAGGCGCGGCGTATGGCGCCAGCGCCGATAGCGCCGCTTTTTGGCAACCGCGTCTGACGCGTTATTATCCGGCGCCGTTCCCGCCGGGGCCTGGCCGCCAGGCGGATCTTCCCGCACGCTGGCAGGCGACAGCCTGGCAGCGCCTAGAAAAAATTGCCGGCGAGCAGGTGCTGGCGGCAGCAACCCTTTATCTGGCGCGCATGTGCAATGAAACCGATTTTCAGCTGGGGTGGATCACCCCGGACGATCGGAATTGGGGACGTTGGGCTCACCTGAGCGCGCGCGTGCTGCCGCTGCAGGTCTCTGTTGATCACACCGGCAATTTCCAGCAGGCGTTGGCCGCGCTGGAACAGGAATATAGCCAGCTGCGCGCTCATGCCGATTATCATCCCGCGTTGCTGACGCGCGATGCGGACCTGCGAGCGCCTCAGACTTGGCCGACGGCGGTATCGATCGTCAGCCGGCGCTCGGCGCAGGGGTTGCAGCCTGAAGACGAGGGGGTTGCCGCCATCATGGCTTCCGGCTCGCGCGCGGTATTGCAAATCTGCAAGGCTGACGGCGCTTTCCGTTGGGTCTACGACGCCGCCTCCGTGGCTGACGAACAGATGTTGCGTGCGACGCAACATCTGCTGATGCTGCTCAACGATGCGGTGAGGGCGGGTTCTCATCGTCGCACCGTCGGCGAACTCAGTCTGGTTTCCGAGGAAGAGCGCGCGCAGTTGCTGCAGGGCCTCAACCATACCGTCGCTTCACACTCGCCGGCGGTTTGTCTGCACCGGTTGTTCGAAGCACAGGTCAGACGGACGCCGGAGGCGATCGCGGTGACGTATGGCGATGACAGCCTGACCTACGCGGAATTGAATACCCAGGCGAACCGTTGGGCCCATCGGCTGGTACAGCTTGGCGTGCAGCCGGACAGCCTGGTGGCGCTGTGCGCCGGGCGCGGGCTGCCGATGCTGGTCGGGCTGCTGGGGATCCTCAAAGCCGGCGGCGCCTATGTGCCGCTGGATCCCGCCTATAGCGGCGAGCGGCTACAGTACATCCTGGCGGACTCAGCGCCGGTGCTGCTGTTGGCGGATGAGCTCGGCCGACAAGCGCTGGGTGACTGCGAGGTGCCGGTGCTGGCGCTGGAACAGCCACTGACGGGGGAAAGCGGCGATCTGCAGGACGTCGGGGTGCGCCCGGCGCACCTGGCGTATGTGATTTATACCTCCGGCTCGACCGGCAAACCCAAAGGGGTGATGGTGGAGCACCGGCAGGTCGCGCGGTTGTTCAGCGCGACGAACGCCTGGTTCAACTTCAGCGCCGCCGACAGGTGGTGCCTGTTCCACTCATTCGCCTTCGACTTCTCCGTCTGGGAGATCTGGGGCGCCTGGCTGTATGGCGGCCAGCTGTTCATCGTACCGCAGGCGATCGCCCGCTCGGCGCCGGATTTTTATCATTTCGTCTGCCGCAGCGGCATCACGGTATTGAACCAGACGCCGAGTGCCTTCAAAGCCTTTATCCAAGCTCAGGCGCACAGCGAAGCGCGCCAGCAGCTACGCGAGATCGTGTTTGGTGGCGAAATGCTGAAGCCTTCCGATCTTGTGCCGTGGTTTGCTCGTCCAGAGAACCGGCAGACGCGGTTGATCAACATGTACGGTATCACCGAGACCACGGTGCATGTGACTTATCGGCCGCTGTCGGCGCAGGACACGGCGATCACCACCAGTCCGATCGGCAGCCGCATCCCGGATTTGCGCTTGTATCTGCTGGGCGCCGACGGCGAACCGGTGCCGATGGGGGCGATCGGCGAACTGTACGTCGGTGGCGAAGGGGTGGCGCGGGGTTACCTGAACCGGCCCGAATTGACGGCGGAACGTTTTCTCGATGATCCTTTCAACCGGGCGCCGGGTGCGCGCATGTATCGTACCGGCGATCTGGCGCGCTATCTGCCGGGGGGCGATATCGAATACCTGGGGCGCAATGACCAGCAGGTAAAAATCCGCGGTTTCCGCATCGAATGCGGCGAGGTGGAGGCACAGCTGAGTACCGATCCGCGCGTGCGCAGCGTAGCCGTGGACGCGATTGACGATGGCGACGGGGGCAAGCGACTGGTGGCGTGGGTGGTTCCGGCACCGGAAGCCGAACGCGCTACGCTGGCGACCGGGCTGCGCCAGCATCTGCAGGCGCGGCTGCCGGATTATATGGTGCCGATGGCTTACGTTTGGCTGGAGGCGTTGCCGCTGACCGGCAACGGCAAATTGGACAAGCGGGCTCTGCCGGTGCCGCAGGTCGACGCCTATGTGCGTGAAGCCTATGCGCCGCCGCAGGGCGAGGCGGAAAACCTGCTGGCGGCTATCTGGCGCGAGCTGCTGGGCGTAGAGCGCGTCGGTCGCTATGACCACTTCTTCGAACTGGGCGGGCATTCGCTGATGGCGGTGCGCCTGGCTAACCGCGTGCAACAGGCCGGATGGCAGTTACCGTTGCAGGCGCTGTTCGCCAGCCCGGTACTGCACGTGCTGGCGCAGGCGCTGGAAGTTGCGCCGGCTCAGGAACCGCTGCCGATACTGCCGGTGGCGCGCGACGGCGAATTGCCCCTGTCGTTCGCCCAGCAACGCCTGTGGTTCCTGACCCAGTTGGAGGGGATGAGCGAAACCTACCATATCCCCCTGGCGCTGCGGCTGCACGGCCGGTTGGACCGGCAGGCGCTGCAACATAGTCTGGATGCGCTCTATGCGCGTCACGAATCGCTGCGTAGTCGGTTCATCACCCGGGAAGATCGGCCACAGGTGCAGATTTTGCCGGCAAACGGGCTGCCGCTTGCGTTCCACGATCTGCGACGTCACCCCGCGCAAGCCGACACGCTGTGCCGTCAGGCGGCCACTCAACCGTTCGATTTGACGCAGGGGCCGCTGGTGCGCGCCGCGCTGATCCGCCTGGCGGATGAGGAGCACCTGTTCCTGCTCACCTGTCATCACATCGTCTCCGACGGTTGGTCGACCGGCATTTTGCTGCGTGAACTGGGGGCGTTGTACGGCGCTTTCCGTCGCGGCGATGCCGATCCACTGCCGCTGCCGACGCTGCAATACCCGGATTACGCCGCCTGGCAGCGTCGCTATCTGACGCCGGAGCGGCTGGCGGCGCAGGCGCAATACTGGCGCGAAACGCTGA
>NZ_FXUD01000005.1:93037-350575 GCF_900182895.1 Serratia sp. CC22-02
ATCTACCTGCTGGACGAGCACGGGCAGCCGGTGCCGCTGGGGGCGGTGGGCGAGCTGTATATCGGCGGGGTGCAGGTGGCGCGGGGCTATCTGAATCGGCCCGAATTGACGGCGGAGCGCTTCCTGAGCGATCCGTTCGCGCCGGGCGGGCGGATGTACCGCACCGGCGACGTGGCGCGTTATCTGGCGAGCGGCGACATCGAGTACCTGGGGCGCAATGACCAGCAGGTGAAAATCCGCGGCTTCCGCATCGAATGCGGGGAGATAGAGGCGGTGCTGGCGGCGCACCCGGCGGTGCGTGAAGCGGTGGTGGATGCGCGGGCGGTGGGCGACGACAAACGGCTGGTGGCGTGGGTGGTGCCGGCCGCCGGCGTGGCAGAAGAGACGCTGGCAGGCGCGCTGCGGCAGCATGTGAGCGCGGCGCTGCCGGACTATATGGTGCCGTCGGCCTGGGTGGTGGTGGCGGCGTTGCCGCTGTCGCCGAACGGCAAGCTGGATCGTCGGGCGTTGCCGGAGCCGCAGGGGGCGCAGAGCCAGGCAGCGTACGAAGCGCCGCAGGGTGAACACGAAACGCTGCTGGCGGCGATCTGGCGCGAGCTGCTGAACGTGGAGCAGGTAGGTCGCCACGATAACTTCTTCGAACTGGGAGGGCACTCGCTGTTGGCGGTACGTCTGACCAACCGTCTGCAGCAGGTGGAATGGCAGCTGCCGTTGCAGACCCTGTTCGCCAACCCGACGCTGCTGGCGTTGGCGCAGCAACTGCGGAGAACCGATGAGGCGCTGCCGCCGATCGAGGCTATGCCACGCGGCGCCGAGTTGCCGCTGTCGTTTGCCCAGCAGCGTTTGTGGTTCCTGACGCAGTTGGAAGGCCTGAGTGAAACTTACCATATTCCCCTGGCGCTGAGCCTGCGCGGCGAGCTGGATCTGCCCGCCTGGCGGCAGAGCCTGGATGCGCTCTATGCCCGCCACGAAGCGTTGCGCAGCCGGTTTGTCACCGTCGAGGGGCAGCCGCAGGCGCACATTCTGCCGGCAGACGCGCTGCCGTTGACGGTTCACGATCTGCGCGGGCGGCAGGATGCTCAGAGCCAGGCGCGGCAACTGGCGCAGCGCCTGACGGAGGCGCCTTTCGATTTGACGCAGGGGCCGCTGGTGCGCGCCGCGCTGATCCGCCTGGCGGATGAGGAACATCTGTTCCTGCTCACCTGTCATCACATCGTCTCCGACGGTTGGTCGACCGGCATTCTGCTGCGTGAACTGGGGGCGTTGTACGGGGCTTTCCGTCGCGGCGATACCGATCCGCTGCCGCCGCTGACGCTGCAATACCCGGATTACGCCGCCTGGCAGCGTCGCTATCTGACGCCGGAGCGGCTGGCGGCGCAGGCGCAATACTGGCGCGAAACGCTGAGCGATGCGCCGGCGCTGCTGACGCTGCCGACCGACCGACCGCGTCCGACGGTGCAGTCTTTCAGTGGCGGAGAGGTGCCGATCGCGATCGACGCCGAGCTGACACAGGCGCTGCGGCAGTTCAGCCGGCAGCATGGCGGCACGCTGTTCATGACGGTGCTGGCGGCCTGGAGCCTGGTGCTGGCGCGCATGGCCGGGCAGCAGGAGCTGGTGATCGGCACGCCGGAGGCCAACCGTGGCCGGCTGGAAACCGAATCGCTGGTCGGCTTCTTCGTCAGCACGCTGGCGCTGCGCATCGATCTTCGCGACGATCCGGATCTGCCGACGCTGATCGCGCGGATCCGCCACACGGTGCTAACGGCACAGGAAAATCGCGATCTGCCGTTCGAGCAGGTGGTGGAGCTGGTCAATCCGCCGCGCCACCTGGGCTATACCCCGCTGTTCCAGGTGATGCTGGCCTGGCAGGACGGCTCGGTGCGCGATATCTCGCTGCCTGGGCTGCAGGCCGAGAGTGCCGAGTTGGGCTATCAGATCGCCAAGTATGATTTGACGCTCGATCTGGCGGAGCGCGATGAGCAAATCAGCGGTACGCTGAACTTCGCCACCGCGCTGTTCGACCGCGCTACCGCCGAGCGTTACGGCGTTTACCTGGTGCAGGTGTTGCGGGCGATGGCGACAAATGCTACGCAGCCTGCGTCGCATCTCGATCTGCTGCCGGCTGCCGAGCGCGAACTGTTGTTGTACGGCTGGAACCGAACCGCGGAAGTTTATCCGGCGCAGAGCAGTGCCCACGTCCTGTTTGAACAGTGGGCGCAGCGCACGCCGGACGCCGTTGCGGTGGTGAACGATCGGGACAGCCTGAGCTATGCCCAATTGAACGCCCACGCCAACCAACTGGCGCACCAACTCATCGCACAGGGCGTGCGCCCGGGCGATCGCGTGGCCACGTCGCTTGAACGCAGCGTTTCTCTGGTCATCGCCCAGCTGGCGATCCTCAAGGCGGGGGCTGCTTATGTGCCGCTCGATCCGCACCTGCCCGTTGCGCGGCAGGCGTGGATCATCGGCGACAGCGGGGCGTCGTTGATCCTGTGCGATCGCGATCTCGACCGCGAGATAGCCGGCGAGATCGCATGCCTGCGTATCGATCGGCTGCGGCAGAATCCGACCCACGATCCGGCGGTGCCTCGCGCCGGCGACGCGCCGGCCTACATCATGTATACCTCGGGCTCGACCGGTACGCCTAAAGGCGTCATGGTGACGCATCAAGGCATCCTCCGGCTGGCGATCAACAACCGTTTTGCGTCGTTTGAACGCGGCGATCGCTTCGCTTTCGCCGCCAATCCGGCGTTTGACGCCAGCACGCTGGAAATGTGGGGAGCCCTGTTGAATGGCGCCAGTCTGGCAATCATTGCGCCGGAAGTGTTGACGGAAGCCGAGGCGTTGGCGGCGGCGCTGGTGCGGCAAGGGATTAACGTCTTGTTCCTGACCACCTCGTTGTTTAACCAATATGTCCATAGCATCGCCGCGACGCTGGCGCAGTTGAAATATCTGCTGAGCGGCGGTGAAGCGGCGGATCCGCACGCCTTTGCCCGCATGCTGAAAGAGGCTGGGCCGGTACGGCTGATCAACGGTTATGGGCCGACCGAGTGTACGGTGTTTGCCACGACGGCCACGATCGAGCGGGTGGATCCCTGGCAGCGTTTGCCTATCGGGCGGCCAATCGGCAATACCCGGATTTATCTGCTGGATGCGCACGGGCAACCGGTGCCGCTCGGCGCGACCGGCGAGATCTACATCGCCGGCCCCGGAGTGGCGCTGGGTTATCTCAACCGCGCAGAGTTAACGGCAGAGCGATTCCTGGCGGATCCGTTTAACCCAGGCGAGCGGATGTACCGCACCGGCGATCTGGCGCGCTATCTGCCGGACGGCAATATCGACTACCTGGGACGCAACGATCGGCAGGTGAAAATTCGCGGCTTCCGCATCGAATGCGGTGAGATCGAGGCGCGAGTGGCCGGTCACCCGGCGGTGCGCGAAGCGGTGGTGGATGTCCTCGGCGAAGCGGACACTAAGCGGTTGGTGGCCTGGGTAGTGCCGGAGGCTGACGCGGATCGCCAGACGTTGGCGGTGACGCTGCGACAGTATCTGGCGGGGATGTTGCCGGAGTTTATGCTGCCGGCGGCCTGGGTGGCGCTGGATACGCTACCGCTGACGCCGAACGGCAAACTGGATCGGCGCGCGCTGCCTGAGCCGCAGGAGGACGCCTACGTGCGTGAGGTTTACGCCGAACCTGAAGGCGAACTGGAAACGCTGCTGGCGGGGATCTGGCGCGAGCTGCTGGGCCTTGAGCGGGTCGGGCGCCACGATAACTTCTTCGAATTGGGCGGCCACTCGCTGCTGGCGGTGAAGTTGATGGCGCAGCTGCGCCGTGTCGGATTGAGCGCCGGGGTGCAAACGCTGTTCACCGCGCCGACGCTGTCAACGCTGGCGCAGACGTTGGTCACGCAGCAGGAAGTGAGCGTGCCGGCCAACGGTATCCTACCGGGCTGCGTAGCCATTACGCCGGAGATGTTGCCGCTGGCGACGCTGAGCCAGCCGGAGATCGACGCGGTGGTAGCGCAGGTGCCGGGCGGCGTGGCCAACGTACAGGACATCTACGCCTTGTCGCCGCTGCAGGAGGGGATTTTGTTCCACCATCTGCTGGCGGAACGGGGCGACCCGTACCAGCTGTCCGCGGTGCTGCGTTTCGACAGCCGTGCGCGCCTGGACGCCTGGCTGGCGGCGATGCAGCAGGTGATCGATCGCCATGACATTCTGCGCACCGCGTTCATCACGCAGGGCGTGTCATCGCCGGTGCAGGTGGTGTGGCGCAAGGCCGAGTTGTCGCTGCGAGAACTGCGGCTCAATCCGGCGGAGGGCGAGATCGGTTCGCGGCTGACGGCGTTGTTTGATCCGCGCCGCGTGCGGCCTGACCTGACGCGCGCACCGTTGCTGAGCTTTGTCGCCGCACAGGGGGAAGAAGGCAGTTGGTGCGTGCTCCAGCAGTGGCATCACCTGATCGGCGACCACTCGACCCTGGCGGTGATGCAGGAGGAGATCAACCTGATCCTGGCCGGGCGCGGGGACGAACTGGCCAAGGCGCCGCCGTTCCGCAACGCGGTGGCGCAGGCAAGGCTCGGCGTCAGCAGGGCCGAACACGAACAGTTCTTCCGCACTATGCTGGCGGATATCGATGAACCGTCGTTGCCGTTCGGCCTGAGCGACGTGCATGGCGAAGGGCGGGATATCTCGACAGCGCACCTGGCCTTACCGCATACGCTCAACCAACAGCTGCGGCGGCAGGCGCGGCGGCTGGGCGTCAGCCTGGCCAGCCTGTGCCACCTGGCCTGGGCGCAGGTGTTGGCGCGCGCTACCGGCCGCGATGAGGTGGTGTTCGGCACCGTATTGTTGGGCCGCATGCAGGCCGGAGACGGGGCGGAACGGGCGCTCGGATTGTTTATCAATACTCTGCCGCTACGGCTGGATGTCAACGAGGTCGGCGCGGAATCGGCGGTGTTGCAGGCGCACATCCGGCTGAGCGGGCTGCTGGCCCATGAGCATGCGCCGCTGGCGTTGGCGCAGCGCTGCAGCGGCGTCGCCGCAGGCACGCCGCTGTTCAGTGCCCTGCTGAACTACCGGCATAACAGCGGCGAGGAGACCGCATTGCCGACCGGCGTGACGCTGCTCGATAGCCAGGAACGTACCAACTATCCGTTCGTGCTGTCGGTCGAGGATGGCGGTGATTCGCTGGGCCTGACGGCGCAGGTCAGGCAGCCGATTGAAGCGCAGCGCGTGTGCGGCTATATGGCGCAGGCGTTGAGCGCATTGGCGCAGGCATTGGAGCAGGCGCCTCAGACACCGGTCTGCGAACTGGAGGTAATGCCGGATGAAGAGTATGCGCTGCAGCTGTGCCGCTGGAATCATACGGCGGAAGCTTACCCGGCGGATACCTGCGTGCACGAACTGTTTGAACAGCAGGCGCGGCAGACGCCGCAGGCCATCGCTTTGATTCAGGATGCGCAACGGCTCAGCTACGCACAGTTGAATGCGCGCGCCAACCGGTTGGCGCATCGGCTGATTGAGCGCGGCGTACAACCGGGCGACCGGGTCGCCGTGCGGCTGGCGCGCAGCATCGAACTGGTCTGCGCCCAATTGGCGGTAATCAAGGCCGGGGCGGCGTATGTCCCTATCGATCCGCAACTGCCGGCCGCGCGCCAGGCGTGGATCGCCGATGACAGCGGCGCCTGCCTGATGCTGACGGACGCCGTCGGCGACGAAAGCATTCCGCAGCTGACGGTCGAGGATCGCGAAGCTGAAGGTCATGTCGGTAACCCGGCGTTGCGCGTGTCGAGCGGCGCGACGGCCTACATCATGTATACCTCCGGCTCGACCGGTACGCCGAAAGGCGTCATGACGCCGCACCAGGGGATCACGCGTCTGGTGCGCAACAACCGCTACGCCGCCTTTGACGCCGACGACCGCATCGCCTTTGCCGCCAACCCGGCATTTGATGCCAGCACGATGGAGGTTTGGGCCGCCCTGTTGAATGGCGGTGCGCTGGTGGTGATCGCGCCGGAGGTGATGATGGAGGCCGAGCGTCTGGCGGCCGAACTGCAACGCCATCGCATCACCACGCTGTTCTTGACTACCGCGCTGTTCAATCAGTATGTGCACAGCATCAGCGGCGCACTGGCGCAGTTGAAATATCTGATTAGCGGAGGGGAGAAAGAGGATCCGGGCGCTTATGCGCGGCTGTTGCAAGAGCGGGGGCCGGTGCACCTGATCCATGCCTATGGGCCGACGGAGACCACCACCTTTGCGACGACGGCACGTATCGAGCGGGCTGAAGGGGAGGCGCGCTTGCCGATTGGGAAACCGATCGGCAATACCCGCGCTTACTTGCTGGACGCCCGCGGGCGCCCGGTGCCGATGGGGGCGGTGGGGGAATTGCACATCGGCGGCGTGGGGGTGGCGTTGGGCTACCTGAACCGACCGGAACTGACGGCACAGCGCTTCCTGAGCGATCCGTTCAATCCGGTCGGTGGCGGCCGCATGTATCGCACCGGCGATCTGGCGCGTTATTTGCCGGACGGCAGTCTTGAATACCAGGGGCGATGCGATCAGCAGATCAAGCTGCGCGGGTTCCGCATCGAACCGGGCGAGATTGAGGTGCAGCTGGCGGCGAGCCCGTGGGTGCGGGAAGCGGTGGTGCAGGTTTGTTCGACGGAACATCATCCGCGCCTGGTCGCCTGGATCGTACCGACGGCCGACGTTGACCGCAGCGCGTTGCAGGGACAGCTACGGGCCTATCTGAGCGAACGTTTGCCGGAGTACATGGTGCCGTCGGCTTATGTCTGGCTGGATGCGCTGCCGTTGACCGCCAACGGCAAGCTGGATCGGCGCGCCTTGCCGGAGCCGGAGCGCGCGGCAGTCGGCACTCGGGAGTATGCGGCGCCTCAGGGGGAGACCGAAACGACGCTGGCGCGGGTATGGTGTGAGCTGCTCGAGATTGGCCAGATAGGGCGTCACGACAATTTCTTCGAGCTCGGTGGCCATTCGCTGCTGGCGGTACGTCTTTCCAGCCAGCTGCGTCAGCAAGGCATCACCTTGCCGGTACAGGCGATCTTCAACCATCCGATATTGGCCGAGCTGGCCGAGCGGATAGATCGTCGCACCGCCGAGGCTCCGTTGCGTAAAGCGGTGCCGGCTCGCAGCAGCGGCAGCCGGCCGCCGCTGTTCTTCGTCCCGACCGGCTTTGGCGACCACTCCTACGTGTTTGAATTGGCCAAGGAGATCGACGAGACCTTCCCGGTCTACGCCGTGCCGTGGCCGGCGGTGGAGGAGAAGCCGGCCACCATGTCCGATATGGCCGCCAGCGCCGTGGCGTTGATTCGCGAAGTGCAGCCGCAGGGGCCATACCATCTGGCGGGGTACTCTTCCGGCGGGGTGTTGGCCTATGCCATCGCCGAGCAGCTGCAATCGGCCGGGGAAGCGGTCGCTTTCCTGGGGTTGATCGACACGTTGCGGCCGGTGGCGGCGATGCACAGCCCGGTCCAGCTGTTGCTGAACTGGGTGGAGTCAACGCAGGAAAGGCCGGATCCGCAGTTCTGTCAGCAGTTGGCTGAGCTGCCGTTGCCGGAGGCGATTGCGGCCGTGCAACGCGCCGGGATCAAGACTCAGCGTGAGGAAGTGGCCGACGAGGCGGCGCTCTGGCAGCAGCGGCACCACTACGCCAAACTGGTGGAAGCGACCCTGGTGCAGCCCGCATCGCTGAAAATCCATCTGTTCAAGGCGAAGCAGGAGCAGGTTTCCGTCAATTCGCAGAACGCACAGTTCCAGGCGTATTGGCAGAAGATCAAGCAGGCGGGATATTGCCGCGAAGACGCTTCCGCGTTGGGATGGGATAAGCTGCTGCCGCCGGCGACCGTCCGCGTCAGCCAGGTCAACGGCGACCATGTGTCGATGATGGAGCATCCGGTTCATCGGCGTGAGCTGGGGCAACACTTCAATCTGGCGTTGCGCGAGCTCGGACAGGCGTAAGCCGGCGGGATGTATCCGATGAGAAAGCCCTCGCAAGAGGGCTTTTTTTTTACCCGTTGGCGGCGGTTTTGACGAGCTCCACCACCAGCGGTGATAGCTCGCCGCGCAGCGCGGCGCGTTCCGACTGGAACAGCGTAGCGACGTAAAAACGGTGAGCCGGCAGTTCGATGGCGCGCACGTCGCCTTCGCTGTCGTGGCCGCTGATGACCAGCGGGAAGCGTTGCAGATCGACGACGAATTCCGGATTGACGCCGAAGTTGCAGTGGTAGCCTTCATGGGTGTTCAGGCTGCCGTAGGCCCGTGCGACGCGGGTGTCGGGCTGGAAAACGATGTCGCCGGTTTTTTCCACCAGCGAGCAGCTAAGCGGAGCGATCACCAGCCGGCCACCGCTGTCGGTTTCCGCATGACCGGCGTCGTGCCAGCCCATCACGTTGCGGGCGTACTCGACGATCGCGTATTGAAAACCGCCGCAGGAGCCGAGGAACGGCACGTCGTTTTCCCGCGCATGACGGATCGCCATAAAGGCACCGTCGTCGTGACGATACGGGCTGCCCGGCACCACCCAGATGGCGTCGAAATCTTGTAGGACGTCGGGGGAGGTCAGGGTGTCGGTCGGTAGCCACTGGGGCTGCACGTCGATATCGAGGTGGGCGGCGGTGAGCTGGAGCGCTACGGGGATGGCCTGATGGGCCACGGCTTGCGGGGTGTAATCACCGACCAGAGCAATGCGGACTTGAGCTTTCATCATTTCCTTTCCTGTGCGGGTAAAAAAGGAGATTACAGGAAAGCGGGATCGTGAACCGCAGATTTTTTAAACGCTGCGCACAAAAAAGCCCGGCGTCGGCCGGGCTGGAAAAAGGGGTCAGTACAGCGACGGCGCGCCGACCGGCCGGGTTTTGAAGCGGCGGTGCAGCCACAGATATTGCTCCGGTGCCCGCAGGATCTCTTTCTCGATCACTTTGTTCATATAGGCCGCCGCCGCCTGTTCGTCGCTGAGCGGATAGTCTTCCAGGGCCGGTTGAATCAGCAGGTCGTAACCGCGGCCCCCTTCGCGGCGGATCAGCACCACCGGCACCAGCGCCGGGTTGGCCATGCGCGCCAGCATAAAGGTGCCGCTGGTGGTCGCGGCCTGATCGACGGCGAACAGCGGGGCGAATACGCTGCCGCGCGGGCCGTAGTCCTGATCCGGCGCGAACCACACCGCCTCGCCGCGCTTGAGTGCGTGCACCATGCCGCGCAGATCCTTGCGATCGATCATCGCCTTGTTGGAGCGCATACGGCCCTTGGTCTGGGCCCACTCCATCGCTTTGTTGTTGTGTGGGCGGTACATCGCCATCATCGGCTGACACAGGCCCATAGCCCGGCCGCCCAGCTCCAGCGACATAAAGTGCACGCCGATCACCAGCACGCCGCGATCGTCACGCTGCGCCAGGTTGAGGTGGTTGATGCCGGAGACGTTGAACCAGCGCTTGACGCGTTTATCCGGCCAGAACCAGGCCATGCCGGTTTCCAACAGGCCCATGCCGAGCGATTCGAAGTTGCCCACCACTTTGTGCTCGCGCTGCGCTTCGTCCATCTCGGGGAAGCACAGCTCGAGGTTGCGGCGGGTGATGGCGACGCGACGCTTGAGAAAACGCATCGAGGTACGCCCCATCCACACCCCCAGCCGGTAAAGCAACGGATAGGGGAGCTGGACCAGCAGGAACAGCAGGGCGAGGCCGAACCAGGTGAGCCAGTAGCGCGGGTGCAGCAAGGCCAGTTGAAATGCTTTGGCTGATTTCATAGAAACTCGTTTTATACGTTAAAAAGGGGCAGCAAGCTGTAACGCATAAAGGTTCCACTCGATAGCGATACGACCACTCAGACACCCGGGCACGACCAGGGTTTAGTCGGGATTCCATAATTGACTAAACATTTACATTCGAAGGGCGGTTTGCGCTGCTATCAGGCTTCGGAGGGATAGCTGTTGGCCAGCGGAGGCGGCTCTAGGAATGCTTATGCTAGCACAGGGTACGGGGTGTGGCGGAAGAGGGGCATGCGAATATTCTCATTCGCGTTGCCCCTAAGTTGAAGATTGGCGCGTTTTATAGGCTGGGAATGATAATCGCGGCGAAGATTGCAGCGATCACCAGCCATTTCAGCAGGTAGTAACCGCGGCGGTTGCGTGCTTTCAGGCGCTGACCGGCATCGCGCACCGCGTTGACGTATTTGAAGATGCGGTTGATGCCGCCGGTGCGGTCCTGGTCGTCGTTCGGCGAGCTGGCCGCCGACATCAGCGTAGAGCCGACCCAGTGGTTGACCGCCTGCGCCCAGCGCCACTTCATCGGCCGCTCGACGTCGCAAAATAGAATGATGCGCGTCTGGTCGGTGTCGTTCTGTGCCCAGTGCACGTAGGTTTCGTCGAAGATCACCGCCTCGCCGTCACGCCAGCTGTGCTGTTCGCCATCCACTTCGATGAAGCAGCGATCGTCGTTGGGCGTCATCAGCCCCAGGTGATAGCGCACCGAGCCGGCGTAAGGGTCGCGGTGTTTACCCAAATGGCTGCCGGGCGGCAGCTCGGCGAACATCGCCGCCTTGACCGACGGGATGCGGTTGAGCAGCTCGACGGTTTGCGGGCACAGCGTCTGCGCCGAAGGGTGACTGTCGCTGTACCATTTCAGATAGAAACGTTTCCAGCCGCGTTTGAAGAAGGTGTTGAAGCCGGCATCGTTGTGCGACTGCGCCTTTTTGATGTGATCCTGCAGGCGCACCGCTTCTTCGCGGATCACCTGCCAGTTGTCGGTCAGCGTCTGCAGCTCCGGGAAGCCTTTTTCGTCGAAATAGGGCTGTTTGGCGGGCAAACGGGAGAAACCGGTCATAAACATGTTGATCGGCCCCATAAAGGTGGAGTGATCGAACAGTTGGCGGGTAACCTTTTGTTTCTCTTTGCCGCGGGAGTGCGCGTAGAAGAAGCTGACGATGAAAATGCCGATAATGATCGCGGCAACCATAGAATCCATCCCTGTTAATGCTTGTTAAAAATTCATACAAATTATAGTTTTGTGACAGGAAAAATTTAACGTTTTCGTGCTTTTTGACCGGGATTCGCTCGAACGGCATAAAAAAATGAGAAATTTATTTTTAATAAAACTTTATATCGATTTTTTTGGTTTTAGTCCTATTCTTAAATCGTTCAAGGGGCGTTTCATGCCATCTTGTTTCATGACGAATGGCACGTATCTGAAAAAAGAGGGACTTATGAAGAAATCAATCATTGCCTTGTCTGCACTGCTGCTCGCTTCCCCGGTGTTCGCCGCTGAGACCGCGACCGACACCGCCGCTCACGCCAGCAACGAGGTCGTTGCCGAAGCGCACAAAGGGGCGGATACCGCCAAAGAAAAGCTGCACCAGTCTCAGGACAAGGGTGAAGAGCTGAAGCTGAAAGCCAAGCACGCCGCTGAAGGCAAGAGCGACAGCGTCGGCAGCAAAGTGAGCGAAGGCTCGCAAAAGGCCTGGCACTCCACCAAACAGGGTACGGAGAAGGCTTGGGATAAGACCAAGCAAGGGGCGGAAAGCCTCAAGAACAAAGCGACCGAGTAATTTGCTGTCGTCACAACAAGAGGGCCGGGTTTCCGGCCTTTTTTTATGGTTATAATCCGCCACGCTGATGTCGTGCTTTGTCGCCCTGATTAAAACGTGAGAGTATCCTTCATCGATTGGTGACTCCGTCGTAAGTAAGAAGGAAGCCCTATGAGGCCCTATTGGGTAAGGCGTTTATTTACACCTCCGCCAACCTGGACAGGCAGAGCATCGGTTATTTTGGGTCTGCTGGTGTTTGTGGTGTTGAGCGGGCTGGATAGCCTGGGTGTGGAGTTGGACGGGTGGAAGCGCTACGTGATGATCGCGGGCGTGGCGGGTATTTGCTATTTCATTGCCGGATATATTGATAAGCGCATTCCGCGTAAAGCCCCGCCAATGTAGGCACAGGCCAGAAAAAGAAAAAGGCGCTTATCAAATGAGATAAAGCGCCTTTTCAACACGTTAACTGACTAGTATCAGTTCATGCCGTATTTTTTCAGCTTCTTGCGCAGCGTGCCGCGGTTGATGCCCATCATCAGGGCTGCGCGGGTCTGGTTGCCACGGGTGTATTGCATCACCATGTCCAACAGTGGCTGTTCAACTTCAGCCAGTACCAGCTCATACAGGTCATTTACGTCTTGACCGTTCAGTTGAGCAAAATAGTTCTTCAGTGCTTGTTTAACCGAGTCACGCAGAGGCTTTTGAGTCACCTGATCTTGTGAGTTAACGGTAGAAACGGTCAGTACGTCAGAATTTACGCGTTGTTCGAACATAGTTCTGTCAGCTCTTTTTTTACGCTAAGATTTTCGAAATATGCCTCCAACGCCTCCAGCTGTTCGCTGGCATCCTCTATGGCGTTGAATGTGCGCCGAAACTGGTCATTCGGAGCGTGTTCCTGGAGATACCAGGACACGTGCTTACGAGCAATCCGGAATCCCTTGCCTTGGCCATAGAAGCCGTGCAATTCCCGAATGTGCCCAATCAACAAGCGCTTCACCTCGCCAAGCGGCAGCGGCGGCAGCAGCTCCCCAGTGTCCAGATAATGCTGGATTTCCCGGAAGATCCAGGGTCTCCCCTGAGCAGCGCGGCCTATCATCAGGGCGTCGGCCCCGGTGTAGTCGAGCACTGCTCTGGCTTTATGCGGGTCAGTAATATCCCCATTCGCGATAATCGGAATGGAAACACTCTGCTTAACTGCCCGAATGCTGTCGTATTCCGCGTCGCCGTTAAACAGACAGGCGCGGGTTCGGCCGTGAATCGTCAGGGCCTGAATACCACAGTCTTCGGCCAGTTGGGCAATCTCTACACAGTTACGATGCTCTGGCGCCCAGCCGGTGCGAATCTTCAGCGTTACCGGCACATCCACCGCGTCAACCACCGCGTGGAGGATCCGTTTTACCAGATCCGGGTACTGCAACAAGGCGGACCCGGCAAGCTTCCGGTTCACTTTTTTGGCAGGGCATCCCATATTGATGTCGATGATCTGCGCGCCGCTGGCCACGTTGATACGCGCGGCGGCGGCCATATCATCAGGATCGCATCCGGCAATCTGCACGGAGCGGATCCCTGGTTCATCGCTATGCACCATACGCAGACGCGACTTATCCGTCCGCCACACCTCCGGGTTGGAGGAGAGCATTTCGGATACAGCCATCCCAGCACCCATTGCATGACAGAGGGTTCTGAACGGGCGATCTGTAATACCGGCCATCGGGGCCGCAATCAGGCAATTAGTAAGCTGGTGGTGTCCAATGCGCATAGACAAAGAGTGACCATACTGTGTCCGCAAGGGCGCGTATATTACGCATTTTTGCGTCGAGATGAAAGGCCAAACTTTAACCAATTGGCCCGATATTAGGACGAAAAATGCGCTACGCGGTGATTCATAAAAATATTATATATATTTTACAATAAGTTGACGAAAAGTGCTTATTTTGTGTGCGGCAAAATATTCGCCTCTGCGCAGAATATTATCTGCATTCACCCGCGTTTTTTGCCGAGATAGCCTGTCTGGAAGGCGCATTGTCAGGGCGATCCGTCGTTGAGCGGCGAAAAATTGCATAAAATTTTGTCTCGCCCGCAGGCCGATCGCCAGGCAAAAAAAATCCACCGGCGCAGGGCCGGTGGATGAGGGGGCAATAGACCGTGACGTTTACTTGCGGCGGCCGGTGATGCGACACCACTCTTCACGCTCGGCGACCGGGTCGAGCGTGAACTTCTCTTCGTAGGCTTGCGCAACGCTGCTGGCCTGGCTGGCCAGCACGCCGGACAGCCCCAGATGACCACCGGCCTTCGGCAGGCAACCGATCAGCGGCGCCAGCTCGCGCAGCGGGCCAGCGAGGATGTTGGCGACCACCACGTCAGCCAGCAGGTCTGCCGGTTGGTCTTTCGGCAGATACAGCTCCAGACGCTCTGAAACGCCGTTACGCTGCGCGTTGTCGCGGCTGGCCTGAATGGCCTGGGGATCGATATCGATGCCGATAGCGCGCGCTGCACCCAGCTTCAGGGCGGCGATTGCCAGGATGCCGGAACCGCAACCGAAGTCGATAACGGTTTTGCCGGCCAGATCGAGGCCGTCCAGCCACTGCAGGCACAGCGCCGTGGTCGGGTGGGTGCCGGTGCCGAACGCCAGGCCCGGATCGAGCATCACGTTGACCGCGTCGGGATCCGGCACGTCACGCCAGCTCGGGCAGATCCACAAGCGCTCGCCGAAGCGCATCGGGTGGAAGTTGTCCATCCACTCGCGCTCCCAGTCCTTGTCTTCCAGCTGTTCTATCTTGTGGCGGAAACCGGCGCCCAGCAGCGGGTGCTGTTCCAGCATCGCCACCACCTCGGCCATATCGGTTTCCGCGTCGTACAGGCCGATCACGTCGGTATCGCCCCACAGCAGGGTTTCACCCGGCAAGGGTTCGAACACCGGGTTGTCGTGGGTGTCCTGGAAGGTCACCGACACGGCGCCGCTTTCCACCAGCGCGTCGCTCAGGTCTTCCGCCTGGCTGCCGGTGGTGTTCAGTTTGAGTTGGATCCAAGGCATAGCAATTCTCTTCAAGAAGATAATGATGACGCCGCCCGGCGCTTTTCGCCGACGACGTTACCGAGATAAAACGCCAACAGGCTGAGCAACAGCGAAGGCACGATAGGGTGCAGCCCCGCCGGCTGCAGGTTGAAGCTGGCCAATAGCGTATAGCATACCGCACCCGACACCATTGAGCTAAGCGCTCCCTGAGCATTGGCGCGTTCCCAATACAGGCCCAGCACCAACGGCCATAGGAACACCGCCTCCAGCCCGCCGAAAGCCAGCAGGTTGAGCCAGATGATCATCTCCGGCGGTCGCCAGGCCGCCAGCAGCACCAGCAGGCCAAGGATCAGCGTGGTCAGGCTGGAGAAGCGCTTGATCAACCGCTCGTTGTGGATCTGCTGCGGCCGCACGCCCAGGTAGAGATCCTTGATGATGGTGGCGGAGGATTGCAGCAGCTGGGCGTTGATGGTCGACATGATCGCCGCCATCGGCGCCGCCAAAAAGATCCCGGCGGCGTACGGCGGCAGCACGGTGATCATCAGCGTCGGGATCACCTGATCGGGGATCTTGAGATCCGGCAACACCGCGCGGCCGAGCGCGCCGGCCAGGTGCATGCCGAACATCAGCACCGCCACCACAACGGTGCCGAGCAGAATGCCGCGATGCACCGCCTTGCTGTCCTTGTAGGAGATACAGCGCACGGCGGTGTGCGGCAGGCCGATCACCCCGAAGCACACCAGGATCCAGAACGACGCCATAAACGGCAGGCTGAGGATCTGATCGCCGCCCTGTGGCGACACCAGCGCCGGATCGATCTGCTGCAGCTTGTGCACCGCGCTGTCCAGTCCGCCGGCGGCGTGGATCACCGCCACCAGCAGCAGCACGGTGCCGAGCAGCATCACCAGCCCCTGCATGGCGTCGTTCAGCACGCTGGCGCGGAAGCCGCCGAAGGCGGTGTACAGCGCGATGCTGATGCCGAAGATCAGCAGGCCGGTGTCGTAAGGAATGCCGGCGGCGGTCTCCAGCAGGCGGGCGCCGCCGATAAACTGCACCGTCATGGCGCCGAGGAACGCCACCAGCAGGCTGAGGCTGGCCAGCCACACCAGCAGGCGGCTTTGGTAGCGGCCATACAGCATGTCATTGAGGGTGATGGCGTTGTAGCGCCGCGCCAGGATGGCGAATTTCTTGCCCAGCACCCCGAGCGACAGCCACACCGCCGGCAGCTGAATCATCGCCAGCAGCACCCAGCCCAGGCCGTATTTGTAGGCGGCGCCGGGGCCGCCGATAAACGAACTGGCGCTGATGTAGGTGGCGGTCAGGGTCATCGCCAGCACAAAGCCGCCCATCGAGCGGTTGCCGAGGAAGTATTCGCTGAGGAAATTCCCGCTCTGGCGGCGGCTGTAGGCGTACACCGACACGCCGAACACCAGCAGCAGGTAGGCGACCAGCGGCAGGATCACTTCAGTTTGCATCGCGGTCCTCCAGCGAAATGTCGCGGAACACCGTGCGCACCATCAGCCAGCACAGGCCGATGAACAGCAGCGGCACCAGCAGGCAGGCCATTTCGAACCAGTGCGGCAGGCCGGTGACGCCGATAGCGCTGTCCGGCAGGTAGGCCGCCAGCCCCCAGGCCAGCAGGTAGAGCAGCGTCAGCCCCAGCGCCCAACGCGCTTCGCGGTGCGCCTGGATAAAACGTTTGTCCATCCGTGTCTCCCATAGGTTTACGGTGATGGATTCATCAAAGGTAGGGAATTTTACGGCATGACGGCGTTTTGCCAAGCCGTTACTGGCGGCAACGCCAAAGAAAAAGGCCGGTGATTAACCGGCCTTTCGTCAGACGATGCTGCGTGGCTGCCTTAGGTTTCCTGCAGACCCAGCTTCTTCTCCAGATAGTGGATATTGGTGCCACCGTGCTGGAAGTTTTCGTCGTTCATGATCTTCTGCTGCAGCTCAACGTTGGTTTTGATGCCGTCGATGATCAGTTCAGCCAGGGCGTTCTTCATGCGGGCAATCGCCACGTCACGGTTTTCGCCGAAGGTGATCAGTTTGCCGATCATGGAGTCATAGTACGGCGGTACGGTATAACCGGCGTAGATATGAGATTCCCAACGCACGCCGAAACCGCCTGGCGCGTGGAAGCGGGTGATCTTGCCCGGGCTCGGCAGGAAGGTGTTCGGATCTTCGGCGTTGATGCGGCATTCTACCGCGTGGCCGTGGATCTTCACTTCTTCCTGTTTGATCGACAGTGGTTGACCGGCAGCGATGCGCAGCTGCTCTTTGATCAGATCCACGCCGGTGATCATTTCGGTAACCGGGTGCTCGACCTGAATACGGGTGTTCATTTCGATGAAATAGAACTCGCCGTTTTCATACAGGAACTCGAAGGTACCCGCACCGCGGTAGCCGATTTCCACGCAGGCTTTCGAGCAGCGCTCGCCGATGTAACGGCGCATTTCGCTGGTGATGCCCGGTGCCGGCGCTTCTTCGACCACTTTCTGGTGGCGGCGCTGCATGGAGCAGTCGCGCTCGGCCAGATAGATGGCGTTGCCCTGGCCGTCGGCCAATACCTGAATCTCGATGTGGCGCGGATTCTCCAGGTATTTTTCCATGTACACCATGTCGTTGTTGAAAGCCGCTTTGGCTTCCGCTTTCGTCATGTTGATGGACTGCTCAAGGTCTTTGTCGCTGCGCACGACGCGCATGCCGCGACCGCCGCCGCCGCCGGACGCCTTGATGATCACCGGATAACCGATGCGCTTGGCGAAGGCACGGTTTTTATCCATGTCGTCGGTCAGCGGGCCGTCGGAGCCCGGTACGCAAGGCACGCCGGCTTTCTTCATGGCGTTGATCGCGGAAACCTTGTCGCCCATCAGGCGGATGGTTTCGGCTTTCGGGCCGATGAAGATGAAGCCGGAGCGTTCAACCTGCTCGGCGAAGTCGGCGTTCTCAGACAGGAAGCCGTAGCCCGGGTGGATCGCCACGGCGCCGGTGATTTCCGCCGCCGAGATGATGGCCGGGATGTTCAGGTAGCTTTTTACCGATGGCGCAGGACCGATGCAGACGGTCTCGTCGGCCAGCAGCACGTGTTTCAGATCGCGGTCGGCCGCGGAGTGAACCGCAACGGTCTTGATGCCCAGTTCTTTACAGGCACGCAGGATGCGAAGCGCGATCTCGCCGCGGTTGGCGATAACAATTTTATCAAGCATGGGGGCGCCTCGTTATTCGATGACGACCAGCGGCTCGTCATATTCGACCGGCTGGCCGTTTTCCACCAGGATGGCTTTCACGACGCCGGACTTGTCCGCTTCGATCTGGTTCATCATTTTCATGGCTTCAACGATGCACAGGGTATCGCCGGCGTTCACTTTCTGGCCCACTTCCACGAAGGCTTTCGCGTCCGGGCTTGGGGTGCGGTAGAAGGTGCCTACCATTGGCGAACGAACGACGTGGCCACTCATGGCCGCCGGTGCCGCCGGGGTTTCTGCCGCAGGTGCGGTAGCAACGGCGGCAGCCAGGGCCGGCTGCTGCTGTGCCGGCATCGCATAGGCCTGTTGCATGACAGGGTAAGCCTGCGCCGGTGCGGCACGGCTGATGCGAACCGATTCTTCGCCTTCAGAGATTTCCAGTTCAGAAATGCCTGATTCTTCAACCAGTTCGATCAGTTTCTTGATTTTACGAATATCCATGAGTGTGATTCCGTACTCTTTTTGTGGAGCAATTAGTGGGTTTTTGACAGACGGTTAACCGCTGCCTGTAAAGCGAAAGCGTAGCCATCCGCGCCGAGGCCGCAAATCACGCCTACCGCCACGTCTGAGAGATAGGAGTGATGGCGGAAAGGTTCGCGGGCGTGCACGTTGGACAGGTGGATCTCGATGAACGGGATCTGCACCGCCAGCAACGCATCGCGCAGCGCCACGCTGGTATGCGTGAACGCCGCCGGGTTTATCAGAATGAAATCGGTGTTGCCGCGCGCCTGATGAATGCGATCGATCAGCTGATGCTCGGCGTTGGATTGCAGATGGCTCAGGGTAATATCCAATGCGGATGCCTGGTTTTCCAATCCGTTAACAATCTCTGTCAGCGTCGTGCTGCCGTACTTCTCCGGCTCACGCGTCCCCAGCAGATTGAGATTGGGGCCGTTCAGAAGCAAAATGTGAAACTTATCCGCCATTGTGCTGGTATCTCCGGCAATAAAACCATCATCGTAGAAAATAACCCGATGTTATCGATTTGTCACCTGTTAAGGGGCCAATTCACCCTGAGAACAGAAACAAGGTCGGGCATTATAACGATATCGTAGCAATTCGCAGCTAAATACTGGTCTTATCAGCGAAGATATTCAACCCCAAATCGACTAACTCGGGGATCCGTGACAGGAATATGAGCGCTGGAACACAGAAAAAGTTCCGGCCGGCGGCACGTGTTTTTCAACGACAATAACGCGTGCCGCCGCGTGATTCAGCGCCACCAGGCGCGGAATTTCTTGTAACGCAGGCCCAACAGCGCCACCGCCAGCAGCGCGTAGATGAACGGCTGGGGGGAAAACGTTTTGACCGACCACAGGTAGTGGATGGGGGCGAGGATCGCTGCCAGATAGACGAAGTTATGCAACATTTGCCATTTGGCGCCCAGTTTGCGCATCGCCCACAGCGTCGAGGTGGCCGCCAGCGCCAGCAGGATCAGCCAGGTGAGGATGCCGAGTGTCAGGTAAGGTCGGTTCACCAACTCGCTGCCCAGCAGGCCGAGGTTGCTCAGCCCCAGCTCCAACGTGGAGTAGCTTATCAGGTGCAGCGTGCCCCAGGCAAAGCACCACAGCCCCACCAGACGGCGGCAGCGGATTAGCAGTGGCTGGCGGGCGTAGCGCGCCAGCGGGGCGATCATCAGCGTGGCCAGCAGCAGTTTCAGCGTCATCCTGCCGGTAAAATGTTGGATGTCCTTGGACGGATCGGCGCTGAACCAGCCCTGATCTACCGCCAGCACCAACCACAGAAAGGGCAAAAACGCCGCCAGATGCAGGGCGGCTTTCAGCCATTTGATATGAACAGGCGTCAGGCGCACTTAGAAATTCTCCCGCAAATCCATGCCGCGATACAGCGACGCCACCTGATCGGCATAGCCGTTGAACAGCAGCGTCGGTTGGCGTTTGACGTCGAGAATGCCGCCGGAGCCGATGAAGCGCTCGGTGGCCTGCGACCAGCGCGGATGATCGACGTGCGGGTTCACGTTGGCATAAAAACCGTACTCGTTCGGCGCGGATTGGTTCCAGGTGGTCGGCGGCTGATCGCGCACCAGACGGATATGCACGATCGATTTGATGCCTTTGAAGCCGTATTTCCACGGTGTGATCAGCCGCAGCGGCGCGCCGTTTTGCGGCGGCAGGGTTTTGCCGTACACGCCGACGGTCAGCAGCGCCAGCGGATGCATCGCCTCGTCCAGCCGCAGCCCTTCGACGTAGGGGTATTTCAGGCCGCCACCGATAAAGCGATCTTTCTGGCCGGGCATCTGCTCCGGATCGTACAGCGTCTGGAAGGCCACGTAGCGCGCGTTGCTGTTCGGCTCGGCCAGCTTGAGAAGCTTGCCCAGTTCGAAACCGATCCACGGCACCACCATCGACCAGGCCTCGACGCAGCGCATGCGGTAAATGCGCTGTTCCAGCGGGAAACGCTTCATCAGATCGTCGATATCCAGCGTTATCGGCTTCGCCACTTCGCCGTCGATGCGCACTTTCCAGCCTTCGGTTTTCAGCCCGCCGGCGTTGGCGGCCGGATCGGCTTTGTCGAGGCCGAATTCATAGAAGTTGTTGTAGCCGGTGACCTTGTCTTCCGGCGTCATTGCCAGCTGCGCCTGCCAGGCGGCCGGCTTGCTGAATTCCAGCGCTTTGCCCGGCGGCGCCTTGGGGCGATCGTTGCCTTTGAACCACGACAGCAGGTCCGCCCGTGCGCCGGTAGGCAGCGCCAGCGTAGCGGCGGTGATGCCGAGCGCCTGCAGCACTTTGCGCCGCTGGTGGAACACGCTCTCCGGCGTGACGTCGGCCTCGGTCAATTTCGGGTGTTTGTTCATGCTTATGTTCTCCGCGACTGATTCCCGCCGCCTGCGAGCGGCTAACGGGTCTCCATGAAATAAGCATGGCGCTAAAGCCGGCCGGAAGCGAGGGGACGCGGGAAAATATGAAATTTCGCAGAAGCGGGTGAACCCCCGTTGCCGGGGGGAGAAGGTCAGCGGATTTTCACCAGGGTGCGGCCGGTGATTTGGTTGTTCAGCAGCGCGGCGGCGGTGGCCGGCGCCTGCTCGAGGGTGATTTCATGCGTGGCCTGCTGATAGAAGCTGTCCGGCAGAATACCGGCCAGCCGCTCCCAGGCGGTTTGGCGGCGGTGCAGCGGCGTATGTACCGAATCCACGCCCTGCAGACGCACGTTGCGCAGAATGAACGGCATCACGGTGGTCGGCAGCTGATAACCGCCCGCCAGGCCGCAGGCGGCGACGGTGCCGTTATAGTTCATCTGCGCCAGCACCCGCGCCAGCAGTTTGTCGCCGACGGTGTCCACCGCGCCGGCCCACAGCTGTTTCTCCAGCGGGCGCGGCGTGTCGATATAGCCATCGCGCGACATCACCTCTTTGGCGCCGAGCGCTTTCAGGTAGTCGGTATTGCTGTCGCGGCCGCTGATGGCGGTCACCCGATAGCCCAACGCCGCCAGCAGGGCGATGGCGGTGCTGCCCACGCCGCCGCTGGCGCCGGTCACCAGAATATCGCCGTCGTCCGGGTGCACGCCGCCTTCCTCCAGCGCCATGACGCACAGCATGGCGGTAAAGCCGGCGGTGCCGATGATCATCGCCTTGCGCTCATCCAGGCCGTTCGGCAGCGGTACCAGCCATTCGCCCGAGACGCGCGCCTGCTCGGCCAGGCCGCCCCAGTGATGTTCACCTACGCCCCAGCCGGTGAGCACCACGCTTTGCCCCTCTTTGAAGCGATCGTCGCGGCTGTGGCGCACGGTGCCGGCGAAGTCGATGCCCGGCACCATCGGGAAGTTGCGCACGATCTTGCCTTTGCCGGTGATCGCCAGCGCATCCTTATAATTTAGGCTGGACCAGTTGATGTCGACGGTGACATCGCCTTCCGGCAACCGATCGCTGCCGATATCTTTGATTTGAGCCAGAGTTTGGTCGTCTTGTTGTTCCAATAACAGTGCACGCATGTCACTCTTCCTCTCGTTTACACTTTTCTATCAATGGCTGAATCACATTTATTTGACTATATGCATAATAAGCGGCCCAAGTCCTGATAAAGGACAAAAACGGCGCTTGCAGGTTTAATTCTTCAGCAAGGCTTGTTAGGGTTGGACGGCCCCTTTTAGCTAAAGGGTGAACACTCACTTAACCATAGCGGACAAGGCACAGGGATGCGATTTACCACCAAACTCTCTGCATTGATCACTCTGTTGGTCGCGCTGGCGATGTTTTTGATGCTGATGGGATGCTCATACAGCTTCTTTTACGTTACCCAGGATCGCCAGGAGCGTCGCTTTGATTCGCTGGTTACCTCTCTCGATCAGGCCATGTTGCACGAATCGCCGCGCGATCAGGAGAAATGGTTGCCGATCGTCATGCGCCCGCTCGGCATCGTGTCGATCCGCGTAGAGGCTGGCACCAGCCAGTTTCTCAACTATAAATTGCCGACGCTGAAAAAAGAGCCCTGGGATACGCTGAACGGCTATCGTCAGGTCTCGCGCCCCCTGTTGCAACATCCGGGCAGCACGCTGTACATCACTTACCTCGATCCCTTCGCCAGCGACGTGCGCACGTTGCAGTCCACCGCCGCCGTCACGCTGTCGATCGTCGTCATGGTGGTGGTTTTGCTGTTCAGCCTGCGCTGGTTGCGTGAGCAGGCCGACGGTGAAGATCGCCTGGAACGCCGCGCGCGGCGCATTCTGAACGGCGAGCGTGAAAACGTCATGCAGGGCGACGTGCGTGAGTGGCCGGCCAACGTCAGCGGCGCGCTCGATCGCCTGCTGGCCGATCTGGCGGAAGCGCGGGAAGAGCGCAGCCGGGTCGATACGCTGATCCGCGCCTTCGCCGCGCAGGACGCCAAAACCGGGCTGAATAATCGCCTGTTCTTCGATAATCAATTGACCACTCAGCTGGAAGACGAAGGTTCGCACGGCATCGTGATGATGGTGCGGCTGCCCGATTTCGAGACCCTGCGCGACACGCACGGCAGCGTGGCGGTCCAGGAGCTGATGTATTCGCTGGTCAACCTGCTGTCTACCTTCGTGATGCGCTACCCCTCGGCGCTGCTGGCGCGCTATTTCCACAGCGATTTTACCGTGCTGTTGCCGCATCGAACCCTGAAGGAGGCCGACGGCATCGCGTCACAGCTGGTCAACGCCATCGATGCCTTGCCTTCCACGGCGCTGATCGATCGTGAGGCCTTCCTGCACATCGGCATCGTGGCGTACCGCAGCGGCCAAACCACGGAGCAGGTGATCGATTACGCGGAGCAGGCGACGCGCCACGCGACGCTGCAGGGCGAGAACGGCTGGTATGTGTACGACAGCCAGGTGCCGGAAAAGGGGCGCGGCAGCGTCAAGTGGCGCACTTTGCTGGAACAGGTACTGGCGCGCGGCGGCCCGCGGCTGTATCAGAAACCGGCGGTGACCGTGGCAGGCGAGGTACACCATCTTGAGATCATGAGCCGGATTTATGACGGCTCCCAGGAGTTGCTGCCGGCGGAATATATGCCGCTGGTGCAGCAGCTGGGGTTGGCGGAGAGTTACGATCGCCAACAGGTGAGCCGCATCATCCCCTTGCTGGCGCAATGGCCTGAGGAAACGCTGGCGTTTCCGCTGTGCGTCGACTCGATTTTGCAGCGTTCTTTCCAGCGCTGGCTGCGCGATACGCTGTTGCAGTGCGAAAAAAGTCAGCGTAGGCGAATTCTGATTGAACTTGCGGAGGCAGATGTGTGTCAACATATCGACCGTTTGCGTCCGGTACTGAAGTTGCTGTCAGGGCTGGGCTGCCGCCTCGCGGTGTCCAAAGCGGGTTTAACCGTGGTCAGTACGTCCTATATCAAGTCGTTGCAGGTGGAGATCGTCAAGCTCCACCCGGGGCTGGTGCGGAGTATCGATAAGCGGGACGAAAATCAGCTGTTCGTGCAGAGCCTGACGGGCGCCTGCGCGGGCACGCACGCGCAGGTGTTCGCCGCCAGCGTACGCACGCGCAACGAGTGGCAGACGCTGAAAGAGCGTGGTATCCACGGCGGGCAGGGCGACTTTTTTGCGTCGCCGGAACCGATCGACGTGGGGCGTAAAAAATATTCACGTCGTTATCGTGTTTAAGCTGATTGCCGGACAAAAATTGACGTAGAATGAACGCCGGATCCATCTGGGCCATGTCACCCGTCATTTTGGAGTTTTCTCCAATCTGCCTGCGACAACGACGCCTATTTGAGATAGGCTCTTGTCAGCTTTTATCTGGTTGACGTTGGTAGGTGCTTACCATCGGCGGCAATCAGGGAATATGTTAGATTTTATGAGCTGTGTTACGCCGTTTCGTGCGTTGACAGGGTGGTAAACTGAGCCTTTGTTCAGGGAATTCAGGCCTCATCCAATTTCCGTGCATTCGAGCAGAAACAATACAGACTATTTTTCACCGAAGTAGAACGTTTTTGCGCCTTGTCGCTGCTTCGTGTGGTTGGTAAAGTAGGCGGATTTTATTTTCCGCCCCCAGCTTGCAGGATTATCCTTTCGTTATGTTTAAGAAATTTCGTGGCATGTTTTCCAACGACTTGTCCATCGACTTGGGTACCGCCAATACCCTGATTTATGTTAAAGGGCAAGGCATCGTACTGAATGAACCTTCGGTGGTTGCCATTCGCCAGGATCGTGCCGGCTCCCCAAAGAGCGTAGCGGCCGTCGGTCATGACGCCAAACAGATGCTGGGCCGCACCCCCGGTAACATCGCGGCTATTCGCCCGATGAAAGACGGCGTGATCGCCGACTTCTTCGTGACCGAAAAAATGCTGCAGCACTTTATCAAACAGGTTCACAGCAACAGCTTCATGCGCCCAAGCCCGCGCGTGCTGGTCTGTGTGCCGGTCGGCGCAACCCAGGTTGAACGCCGCGCTATCCGCGAGTCCGCCCAAGGGGCCGGCGCGCGTGAAGTGTTCCTGATTGAAGAGCCGATGGCGGCGGCGATCGGCGCAGGTCTGCCGGTTTCCGAAGCGACCGGTTCCATGGTGGTGGATATCGGTGGCGGTACCACGGAAGTGGCGGTGATCTCGCTGAACGGCGTGGTGTACTCCTCTTCCGTGCGCATCGGCGGCGACCGCTTCGATGAAGCCATCATCAATTATGTGCGCCGTAACTACGGCTCGCTGATCGGCGAAGCGACCGCCGAGCGCATCAAGCACGAAATCGGTTCTGCCTATCCGGGCGACGAAGTGCGCGAAATCGAAGTCCGCGGCCGTAACCTGGCCGAAGGCGTACCGCGCGGCTTTACCCTGAACTCCAATGAAATCCTCGAAGCCCTGCAAGAGCCGCTGACCGGCATCGTCAGCGCGGTGATGGTTGCGCTGGAGCAGTGCCCGCCAGAATTGGCCTCCGACATTTCCGAACGTGGTATGGTCTTGACCGGCGGCGGCGCGCTGCTGCGCAACCTCGATCGTCTGCTGATGGAAGAAACCGGTATTCCGGTCGTGGTGGCGGAAGATCCGTTGACCTGCGTAGCGCGCGGTGGCGGCAAGGCGTTGGAAATGATCGACATGCACGGCGGCGATTTGTTCAGCGAAGAATAGTCAGCCCCTGGAAGGAGGAATCGTATCGGATGAATGCGCACAGCGAAAATCGGGTACGGTTCCTCTTTCTGTTGTCGAGGAACTCGCATAATTTATGAAGCCGATTTTTAGCAGGGGGCCTTCCCTGCAACTGCGACTTTTTTTGGCGGTGATCGCGGCCATTGGCCTGATCGTTGCCGACAGCCGGCTCGGCACGTTCGTGAAGATACGCAACTACATGGACACCGCAGTCAGCCCTTTCTATTTTCTGGCCAACGGGCCGCGTAAAGTTTTGGACAGCGTGTCAGAAACGCTGGCTACCCGCCAACAGCTGGAGCTGGAAAACCGAGCTCTGCGGCAGGAACTGCTGCTGAAAAACAGCGATATTCTTCTTCTTGGCCAATTCAAGCAGGAAAACGCCCGCTTGCGCGAGCTGCTGGGTTCCCCGCTGCGCCAGGACGAACACAAGATGGTGACCCAGGTCATCTCCACCGGTTCCGATCCGTACAGCGATCAGGTGGTGATCGACAAAGGGTCGGACAACGGCGTCTATGAAGGCCAGCCGGTGATCAGCGACAAAGGCGTGGTCGGTCAGGTGGTGGCGGTGGCGAAAGTCACCAGCCGCGTGCTGCTGATCTGCGATGCCTCGCACGCGCTGCCGATCCAGGTGCTGCGCAACGATATTCGGGTGATTGCCGCAGGCAGCGGCTGCGCCGACGATCTGCAGCTGGAGCACCTGCCGAACAACACCGATATCCGCGTTGGCGACGTGCTGGTGACCTCCGGCCTCGGCGGCCGCTTCCCGGAAGGCTATCCGGTGGCGGTGGTCTCCTCGGTCAAGGTCGACAACCAGCGCGCTTACACCGTGATTCAGGCGCGGCCGACCGCCGGTCTGCAGCGCTTGCGCTACCTGCTGCTGCTGTGGGGCGCCGATCGCAACGGCGACATGCCGCTGCCGCCGGACGAAGTGCACCGCGTGGCCAATGAACGCCTGATGCAGATGATGCCGCAGGTGCTGCCGCCTGCCGGTTCGGTCGGGCCTCAGCTGCCGGCTCCGGCTACCGGCGTGGCGCCGCAAACCGCCGCTCCGGCGTCTGCCCAGCCTCAAGCTCAGCCTGCCGCGGCGGGAGTGGTGCAATGAACAGCTACCGCAGCCACGGGCGCTGGATAATCTGGCTGTCGTTCCTGGTGGCGTTGGTGCTGCAAATCATGCCGTGGCCGGAGCAAATCTACATGTTCCGGCCTTCCTGGCTGGTGTTGATCCTGATCTACTGGGTAATGGCCTTGCCGCACCGGGTCAACGTCGGCACCGGCTTCGTGCTGGGGTTGATCATGGATCTGATCCTCGGCTCCACGCTGGGCGTGCGCGCGCTGGCGCTGGGTATTATCGCCTACCTGGTGGCGTTCAAATTCCAACTGTTCCGCAATATGGCGCTGTGGCAACAGGCGCTGATCGTCGTGCTGCTGTCGCTGTCGATGGACGTGGTGGTGTTCTGGGCTGAGTTTTTAGTGATCAACGTCTCTTTCCGCCCAGAGGTGTTCTGGAGTAGTGTGGTAAACGGCATTTTGTGGCCGTGGTTGTTCCTGTTGATGCGCAAAATCCGCCGTCAGTTCGCCGTACAGTAAGGGTATCTCAATGACTTCGCTTTATCTGGCCTCCGGCTCCCCACGTCGACGTGAACTGCTGACCCTGTTGGGCGTGTCGTTCGACATTCTGCTGACGCATACCGAAGAGCAGCGCCGGGAAGGCGAAGCCGCCGAAGCCTATGTGCGCCGCCTGGCGCAGGACAAGGCCAAAGCGGGTGTAGCGTTGGCGCAGGAAGATCGGCCGGTGCTGGGCGCCGACACCATCGTGGTGCTCAACGGCCGGGTGCTGGAGAAGCCGCGCGACGAAGCCCATGCGGCGGACATGCTGGCGGCTCTGTCGGGCAAACAGCATCAGGTGATGACGGCGGTGGCGATCGCCGATCGCCACGACGTGCGCTGCCAGCTGGTGGTGACCGACGTGACGTTCCGCAGCCTGTCACAACAGGATATCCGCGACTATATTGCTACGGGCGAACCGATGGATAAAGCGGGCGCCTATGGAATTCAAGGAAAGGGTGGTTGTTTCGTCAGAACGATAACCGGGAGTTATCACGCGGTGGTCGGTCTGCCGCTGGTCGAAACACATGAGCTGCTCAGTAATTTTGTCGCATTACGTGATGTAAGAACCGGTTGATGGGCGCTGCCATTATCGACCGGCTCTGAGGAGAAGGCATGACAGCTGAGCTACTGGTTAATATCACACCGTCTGAAACGCGGGTCGCCTATATCGATGGCGGCATTCTGCAAGAGATCCATATCGAACGCGAATCCAAACGCGGCATCGTCGGCAATATCTATAAAGGGCGCGTCAGCCGCGTCTTGCCGGGGATGCAGGCGGCGTTCGTCGACATCGGCCTGGACAAGGCCGCCTTCCTGCACGCCTCCGACATCATGCCGCATACCGAATGTGTCGCCGGCGACGAGCGGAAAAACTTCCACGTGCGCGACATCGCCGAGCTGGTGCGCCAGGGGCAAGACCTGATGGTGCAGGTGGTGAAAGATCCGCTCGGCACCAAGGGCGCGCGCCTGACCACTGACATCACGCTGCCATCGCGCTATCTGGTCTTCATGCCGGGCGCGGCGCACGTCGGCGTTTCACAGCGTATCGACAGCGAAGCCGAGCGCGAGCGCCTGAAATCCATCGTTGCGCCGCACTGCGACGAGCTGGGCGGTTTTATCATCCGCACCGCGGCGGAAGGCATCGGCGAGGAAGAGCTGGCGCAGGATGCCGCGTTCCTTAAACGCCTGTGGACCAAGGTAATGGAGCGCAAGAAGCGCAACCAGACCAAATACAAGCTGTACGGCGAGCTGGCGTTGGCGCAACGCATCTTGCGCGATTTCGCCGGCGCGGCGCTGGATCGCATCCGCGTCGATTCGCGGCTAACGCACGATCTGCTGGTGGAGTTTACCGGCGAGTACATCCCGGACATTACCAACAAGCTCGAACTCTATACCGGCAGCCAGCCGATTTTCGATCTGTACGATGTGGAAAACGAGATCCAGCGTGCGCTGGAACGCAAGGTGGAGCTGAAGTCTGGCGGCTATCTGATCATCGATCAGACCGAGGCGATGACCACGGTCGACATCAACACCGGCGCCTTCGTCGGCCACCGCAACCTCGACGAAACCATCTTCAATACCAACATCGAGGCGACACAGGCCATCGCGCGCCAGCTGCGGCTGCGTAACCTGGGCGGCATCATCATCATCGACTTTATCGATATGAACAACGAAGAGCATCGCCGCCGGGTGCTGCACTCGCTGGAGCAGGCGTTGAGTAAAGATCGGGTAAAAACCACGATTAACGGCTTCTCTCAGCTAGGCTTAGTTGAAATGACGCGTAAACGAACGCGTGAAAGCATTGAACATGTGCTCTGTCACGATTGTCCTACTTGCAATGGACGCGGCACCGTGAAAACGGTGGAAACCGTGTGCTACGAGATCCTGCGCGAGATTGTGCGCGTGCACCATGCTTACGATTCCGATCGCTTCCTGGTGTACGCTTCGGCGGCGGTCGGCGAAGCGCTGAAGAGCGAAGAGTCGCATGCGCTGGCCGAAGTGGAGATCTTCGTCGGCAAACAGGTGAAGGTGCAGATCGAACCGTTGTACAGCCAGGAGCAGTTCGACGTCGTCATGATGTAGCCCGTCCGACATCGTAAGGGCCCGGATGCCGGGCCCGTCAGTGCATAGATATTCCCGTTGCCAGGCAGCGGAGCAAGGAGAACTGCGTGAGGCGACTGCCTGGGATTTTGTTAGCAACAGGCGCCACCCTAATCGTGATTGTGGCGCTGCTGATCAGCGGGCTGCGCCTGATGCTGCCGAAGCTGAACGACTACCGTCCCCAACTGCTGGCGCAGGTGGAGAAGCTGTCCGGCGTGCCCGTGCAGATGGATTTCCTGCAGGGCAGTTGGGAAACGTTCGGCCCACAGCTTGAAGTGCGTAACCTGAGCGTTACGCTGCCCAAAAGCGATGTGCATATCGAACGCGTGACGCTGGCGCTGGACGTGTGGCAATCGCTGCTGCACTGGCGCTGGCAGTTCCGCGATCTGACCTTCTATCAATTCCGGCTCGATCTGAACGCCACGCTGGGCGGCGACCGGCAGGGCGAAGGCCTTGAACCGGGTAAAATCAGCGATCTGATGCTACGCCAGCTCGACCACTTCGATTTGCGCGACAGCCGCATCTCGTTCCTGACGCCCGCCGGCGCGCGCGCCGAATTCGACATTCCTCAGCTGACCTGGCTCAACGGCCGCGATCGTCACCGCGCCGAGGGGCAGATCAGCCTGTCGACGCTGAACGGCCAACACGGCGTGGTGCAGCTGCGCATGGACCTGCGCGATAATCAGGGCCTGTTGGACACTGGCACGGTCTACCTGCAGGCCGATAACATCGACATGAAACCCTGGTTTACCCGCTGGCTGCGCGCCAACACCGGGCTGGAAAGCGCCGACTTCAGCCTGGCGGCCTGGCTGCAGGTGCAGAACGGCGAGATTGCCGGCGGCCACGCGTTGCTCAAGCAGGGGGCGGCCAACTGGAATACCGGCGCCGCGCAGCACCGGCTGGACGTGGACAATCTGGCGCTGTCGCTGCGCCGCCAGGGTACCGGTTGGCAGCTCGACGTGCCGCAGCTGCGCTTGAGCACCGACGGCCAGGCTTGGCCGCAGGGCACGCTTTCCGCCCTGTGGCTGCCGGAAAACACCGAGTTCATGGGGCCGGCGCAGAATGAAGAGCTGCGGGTGCGCGCGACCAACCTTCAGCTGGAGCGCCTGTCGGCGCTGCTGCCGACCTTCTCGTTCCTCAGCCCGGACGTGCTCGATCGCTGGAACGATCTGCAGCCGCAGGGGATGATGGAGGCCTTGGCGCTGGACATCCCGTTGAACCAGCCGGAAAAGAGCCGTTTCCAGGCGCTGTGGCGCGATGTCAGCTGGCAGCGTTGGGAACTGCTGCCGGGCGTCAACCACTTCTCCGGCGCGTTGAGCGGTGGGGTGGAGAACGGCCGCCTGACGCTGGGGCTGGCAGGCAGCACCTTGCCTTACGGCGACATGTTCCGCGCCCCGCTTGAAATCAGCAGCGCGCGTGGCGCGCTGACCTGGCGTTACAACGATCAAGGCTGGGAGCTGGCGAGCCAGGGGCTGGACGTCAAGGCGAAGTCGCTGTGGGTCAACGGCGATTTTCGTTATCAGCAGCCGGCCAAGGGCGATCCGTGGCTGAACATTCTGGCGGGCATCCGCCTGTATGACGGCGCCGACGCCTGGCGCTATTTCCCTGAACCGCTGATGGGCAAGCATCTGGTGGACTACCTGAGCGGCGCCATTCAGGGCGGCCAGGTAGATAACGCCACGCTGATTTATTCCGGCGATCCGCAGCACTTCCCGTACCGTAAAAACGAAGGACAGTTTGAAGTCTTCGTGCCGCTGCGCCACGCCACCTTCCAGTTCCAACCGGGCTGGCCGGCGCTGACCGATTTGGCGATCGACCTCGACTTCGCCAACGAGGGGCTGTGGATGCATGCGCCGCAAACCCGGTTGGGCAAGGTGGCGGGCAAAAATATCAGCGCGGTGATCCCGGATTACCTGAAAGAGCGGCTGCTGATCGACGCCGAAGTCGCAGGCGCGGGCAGCGACGTGCACGACTACTTCATGCAGACGCCGTTGCACGATTCGCTGGGGGCGGCGCTGGATCAGCTGCAGATTGGCGGTGATGTCAGTGGGCGCTTACATCTCAATATCCCCTTGGACGGCGAGCTGGTCAAAGCCACCGGTGAAGTGGCGCTGAACAACAACTCGTTGCTGATTAAGCCGCTGGATAGCGAGTTGCAGAAGCTCAGCGGCAAGTTCCGCTTCGACAACGGTAACCTGCAGAGCGACCCGCTGTCGGCCACCTGGTTCGGGCAGCCGGTGGCGGTCAACTTCTCCACGCAGGAAGGCGCTCGCGACTACAAGATTGACGTCGGCCTGAAGGGTGATTGGCAGCCGGGCAAGTTCCCCGGCCTGCCGAAAGAGGTTGCCGATGCGCTCAGCGGCAGTGCGCCCTGGCAGAGCCAGGTGGCCATCACGCTCCCACATCAGGGCTCGGCCAGCTACGATATCGGCATCGACGCGGATTTGAAAAAAGTGAGCAGTCACTTACCTTCACCGCTGGACAAACCGCCGGGCGAGGCGTTGCCGGTGAACGTTAAGGTCAAAGGCGGTCTGAACGGCTTCATGTTGACCGGCAGCGCGGGCAAGCAAAACCGCTTCAACAGTGAATGGCGCTTCGACAAAAAACAGGTGAATCTGGCGCGCGCCGCCTGGCAAACCAACGGTGGCGGCACGCCGCCGCTGCCGGCCGGCAAGTCGATGACGCTGAACCTGCCGGCGCTGGACGGCGAGCAGTGGCTGGCGTTGCTGGCGCCGGCGCTGAAACAGGGGGGCGGTAGCGGTCAGGTGGGCGGTTTCAGCTTCCCCACCACCGTGGCGCTGACCACGCCGCAGCTGCTGTTGGGCGGCCAGGCCTGGCATAAGCTGACGCTGTCGGCCGAAAAACAGCTGGGTGCCACCGTGGTGAGCGCCAAGAGCGATGAAGTGGACGGCAGCCTGCGGGTGGCCGATCGCGGGCCGTGGCGCGCCGATATCAACTACCTGTATTACAACCCGCAGTTCGCCGAGACGAAAAACGCGGCGGGCACGCCGACGCCGCCGGCGGAGAAAGTTTCCTTCCGCGACTGGCCTTCGCTGATGCTGCGCTGCAAGTCGTGCTGGGTGCTGGGGCAGAACTTCGGCAGGGTCGAGGCGGATCTGAGCAATCGGGGGGATACCCTGACGCTGGATCACGGCCTGGTCGACACCGGCAAAGGGCGTATGAGCGCCACCGGCCTGTGGAAGCAAAATGCGCAGGAAGAGCGCAGCTCGCTGAAAGGCAAGCTGCTCGGCGGCAAAATAGATGAAACCGCCGCCTTCTTCGGCATCACTATTCCGCTGAAAGGCGCGCCTTACGACGTGGACTTCGATCTGTACTGGCACGGCGCGCCGTGGCAGCCGCAGGTCAATACGCTGAGCGGCGCGCTGCAGGTCAAGATGGGCAAGGGCGAGATCGACAGCATGGGCGGCGGCCGTGCCGGTCAGTTGCTGCGATTGGTCAGCTTCGACGCCTTGCTGCGCAAGCTGCAGTTCGATTTCAGCGATACCTTCGGCAAAGGCTTCTACTTTGATTCCATCCGCAGCACCGCCTGGCTGAAAGATGGCATAATGCATACTGATAATCTATTGATCGACGGCTTGGCGGCGGATATCGCCATGAGTGGCCAGATCGATCTGGCGCGCCGCCGTATTGATATGGAGGCGGTGGTGGCGCCGGCGATTTCGGCGACCGTCGGCGTGGCCACGGCGTTTGTGGTGAACCCGATCGTCGGCGCGGCGGTATTTGCCGCCTCGCAGGTGCTGGGGCCGCTGTGGAGCAAGATTTCGCTGATTCGCTACCATATCGGCGGCGATCTCGACCAGCCGAAGATCAATGAGGTACTTCGTAAGGCAAAGGAGGATAAGGCGTCATGAGGAATGCTAACGTTGCGTTGTTGCAGTTGTGCAGTGGCGATCAGGTGCGCGATAACCTGGCCCAGATTGAACAGCAGATCAAACAGCTCAATGCCGGGGTAAAACTGGTCATGACGCCGGAGAACGCGTTGCTGTTCGCCAACTCCGCGGCTTACCGCCAACAGGCGGAAAAACAGGGCGACGGTCCGCTGCAAAACGCGGTGCGCGAGCTGGCGCGCCGCTATGGCGTGTGGTTGCTGGTGGGCTCGATGCCCTTGATCAGCCGCGAAAACCCGGAGCTTATCACCACCAGCAGCCTGTTGTTCGACGAGCAGGGCGAAATCCGCGCCCGCTACGACAAGCTGCACATGTTCGATGTGGACATCAACGATGCGCACGGCCACTACCGCGAGTCGGATACCTACCAGCACGGGCAGCACCTGACGGTAGTGGATACGCCGGTCGGGCGTTTGGGTATGACCATATGCTACGATCTGCGCTTTCCCGCGCTGTTCCAGGCGCTGCGGGCGCAGGGGGCCGAACTGATTTCAGTGCCGGCGGCCTTTACCCGGGTCACCGGCGAGGCGCATTGGGAAATTCTGCTGCGCGCCCGGGCGATCGAGAACCAGTGCATGATCCTGGCGCCGGCGCAGGTGGGGCGCCACGGGCCGACCCGCCGCACCTGGGGCCACTCGCTGGCTGTCGACGGCTGGGGCAAGGTGCTGGCTGAGAACGCGGACGCCGTGGCGGCGCTGAAGGTGCGCGTGGACACCGCAAGCCTGAAAAATATTCGTGCGCAGATGCCGGTGCTGCAGCACAACCGATTCCAGACGTCGCTGACGGCGCCGTCTGACAAGTTATCCTCCAATCAAGAGTGAAACCATTATGAGCCTGACGTTTGTCAGTGAGCAGTTACTCGCTACCAACAAGCTGAGTCATCAAGACCTGTACAAGGTACTGGGTCAACTGGCAGAACGCCGTATCGATTACGCCGATCTCTATTTCCAGTCCAGCTATCACGAAGCCTGGGTGATCGAGGACGGCATCATCAAGGATGGCTCTTACAATATCGACCAGGGCGTTGGCGTGCGCGCCGTCAGCGGCGAGAAGACCGGCTTCGCCTATGCCGATCAGATCACCCTGAATGCGCTGCAGCAGAGCGCCCAGGCGGCGCGCAGCATCGTGCGTGAGCAGGGTGACGGGCGGGCGCACACCCTGGGCGAGATCGGCTATCGGGCGCTGTACCCGCTGCTCGATCCGCTGCAAAGCCTGCCGCGCGAAGAGAAAATTGCCCTGCTGCACCGCGTCGACAAGGTGGCGCGTGCCGCCGATGCACGGGTGCAGGAAGTGAACGCCAGCATCACCGGCGTTTACGAACAGGTGTTGGTGGCTGCCACCGACGGCACGCTGGCGGCGGACGTTCGCCCGCTGGTACGCCTCTCCGTCAGCGTGCTGGTGGAGCAGGATGGCAAGCGTGAGCGCGGCTCCAGCGGCGGCGGCGGCCGTTTCGGCTATGACTACTTCCTGGAAACCGTCGACGGCGACGTGCGCGCCGATGCTTACGCCAAAGAAGCGGTGCGCATGGCGCTGGTCAACCTTGGCGCGGTGGCGGCGCCGGCCGGCAATATGCCGGTGGTGCTGGGGGCCGGCTGGCCGGGTGTCCTGCTGCACGAGGCGGTGGGCCACGGCCTGGAAGGCGACTTCAATCGGCGTGGCACCTCGGTGTTCAGCGGCCATATGGGCGAGCTGGTGGCTTCCGAGCTGTGCACCGTGGTGGATGACGGCACCCTGCAAGGGCGGCGCGGTTCGCTGGCGATCGACGACGAAGGCGTGCCGGGCCAGTACAACGTGCTGATCGAAAACGGCGTGCTGAAAGGCTACATGCAGGACAAGCTCAACGCGCGGTTGATGGGCGTCGCGCCGACCGGCAACGGCCGCCGCGAGTCCTATGCGCATCTGCCGATGCCGCGCATGACCAATACCTACATGCTGGCGGGCCAATCGACGCCGGAAGAGATCATCGCCAGCGTCGAGTACGGCCTGTACGCGCCGAACTTTGGCGGCGGCCAGGTGGACATCACCTCCGGCAAGTTCGTGTTCTCCACCACCGAAGCCTACCTGATCGAGAAGGGCCGCATCACCAAACCGGTGAAAGGGGCGACGCTGATCGGCTCCGGCATCGAGGCGATGCAGCAGATCTCGATGGTCGGCAACGATCTGGCGCTCGATAAAGGCGTGGGCGTGTGCGGCAAGGAAGGCCAGAGCGTGCCGGTAGGCGTCGGCCAACCGACGCTGAAACTGGATACGCTGACCGTCGGCGGCACGGCGTAATCTTTCCTCAAGGGGCCATGCACTGGCCCCTTGTTCATTCCCCATTTTGAGTTTTTTCTCGCCCACGCAAAGAGTGCTGTGCGGCGATGATGCCGAGAAAGATGACGATGGCGTGCTTTGGTGTGTCTACCCAGCGTTGGTTGCTGTTGCTGGGCGTTCTTTCCCTGACGGGCTGCGCCCGTTCCGATGCGCTGTGGGGCGTGGTCGATAAGCTCTGCATGGCCAACTATCAGCAAAAGCGCGATCCGGCCCCGTGTGAGCAGATTTATATGCCGCAGGGGAAAGCGCAGGGTTTTAGCGTGCTGCAAAACCCGCGTTATCCCTATCACTTCATTTTGGTGCCGACGGCGCCGCTTTCCGGCATTGAAAGCCCGCAGTTGCTGGCCGGGGAGCGGACGGACTATTTTGGCTATGCATGGCTGATGCGTTACCGGCTGGCCGCCGAGTATGGCGGGCCGGTGCCGGACGACAGGCTGGGCATGGCGATCAACTCCGCTTATGGCCGCAGCCAGAACCAATTGCATATTCACCTGACCTGTCTGCGCGAAGATGTACGGCGCCAATTGCAGGCAGAGCGCCCCTATATTCAGGAACAATGGCGACCTTTGCCGGATAAGCTGTTGCGCCACACCTACTTTGCCCGCCGCGTGATGCAACCGACCGCGATGGGCATCTACCCGATTAAGGATCTTGCGGATTATTTTCATCTGTCGCCGCAGCAGCTGGCGGAATATGGCGTGGCCGTCGTCCCGACCACGTTTGCCGGCCAACGGGGGTTTATCTTGCTGGCCTCGAAGCGCGGCTGGGACGTTGGCAACCGCGCCTCGGTAGAATCGCTGCTGGATAAAGCGTGCGCGATTTTGCCGCGTGAATCTCAAGACGGCAGGTGAGAGCAACACGCTCTCACCTCACTTTTCCTACCTGAACCGCGCATCCCGCGCAAACAGGAAAGCGGCCTCCCGCTGGCGAGCGTCGGCTTCCGCCTGAGCACCCTGGTAGCGCAAGATCATGATCAGCGTGGCGTAGACGTTGGCGTCGATACGGCGCTGCAGATAGGCGTTGGCCCACTGCCGATAGCCGGTCAACAGGGCATCATCACGCGTTTGGTTATAGACCAGCAGCGCGTGAGATTGCTCGTCGAAGGTTTTGCGCTCCCGGTAGATCCAGGCGGCGGCCGGCGGCATCTGCTCGATGCTGTCGATGGTGGCCAGCATGGTGCGCTCCGATTGGGTGAGCGCCATGCGCCCTTGCCAGGCGAAGACCGCCATCACCAGTACGCCGATGGCCGCCATCGCCACCGGTAGGCTCAGGGCTTTGGCGAACGGCAGCGGGCGCGGCTCGCCGGTTTGGCCATCCAGCAGCGCCAGCAGCAGCAGAAACGCCAGCCAATGCGGCGCAGACAGATAGAAAGGGTATTCCAGCTGGGTGTGTACCAGCATTGGCAGCAGCACCAGAAACAGCCCGACGCGCACACCGGCCGGCTGCTCGCGATCCCGTTGCCAGGCGCGTTTCAACAGCAGCGCGCCGGCGACGAGGACGATAACGATACCCGCCAGCGCCGGCAGGCCGCCCTCAACCCACCAGAGCAGGATTTCATTGTGCGGGTGCCCGGCGACTTCCAACACTTCTCGCCAGGGCATTGTCTGCAGACGGAAGTGCGCGAAGCTGTATTCAAAGCCGCCGTAGCCCCAGCCTAGCAGCGGTTTGGCCAGGATCATGGCGCCGACGTCATGGAGCATGGTCAGGCGAGCGCTATTGGAAAGCTCCCGACCGATCAGACCCGCGCGGCCATCCAGACCGAAACCGGTGAGCAACACCGTGGTACCGAGCGCCACGCCCAACAGCAGCGCACCGCCGGCCCAGCGGCTCACGGCCGGGCTCTGGCGGGCAAAACGCCACAGCAGCAACGCCGCTGCCAGGGCACCGCCCAGCCAGGCGGCGCGCGACTGGATCAGCACCAGCAGGGTGGAAAAAGCGGCCAGCAACACGAGCAGCGGGAGCTGCCGCCGCGTCGGCACAGAGAGAGGGGCAAGCAGCAGCCAGAGCGCCAAAGCCAGCCCGGTGGCGATGAAGCTGCCCAGCACGTTCGGTTGCTGAAAGACGCCGTAGACCCGGCTGCCGTTAGGAGATACCCAGGCCAGAGCAGGGGCGAACAGCTGTAGCGCCGCTAGCAACGCCTGAACGCCGACGGCGAACAGCAGGCCGTACAGCAACAGGTTGCGCTGCCGGGCTGTCAGGCGCAGCTGCAGACAGGCGACATAGAACAGCCAACCGCCGAGCAAACCGGCGCAGCGCCACAGGGCATCTTCGCGCCACTCGGGGCGGGTATACAGCAGCGGCAGCGCCAGCACGGCGATGCCGAGCAGCAACAGGCGTGCCGTGGGGGTAAGCGAAAGACGGGTACGGCCAAGGCAAACGGTGAAGGTCACGATCAGCGTGGTCAGTGCCATGACGCTCCAGGCCAGAATATTTTGCGGCAGCGCCAGGCCGCCGCCGCCCATGTTGGGGTGATAGACCGGCAGGATCACCGCCATCCAGATCAGCAGCAGGGGCAACACGGCGATAGCCGGTGCGTTAACGGGGGCTTTATCGGTCATGGTTAACCCGCCATGTCTCGATATCGTTCATTGAATGCATGTTTTGAGGATTTCCTATCCTTATCCTGATGGTTAAATTCGCTGAAGCGTCAATGCCTAAAATGCTTTATAGGAATTGAAAAGACTTCATGTCGAAGTGATAAATAATTTCCCCCTGTGAGCGCGGGGACTGCTTGTATAAAAAGGGGAAGCCGTATTCAGTTGCTTGAAAAAAGGTTTTTTCTTTATTTTAAAACAGGGTTGTCATTTTCTCAAATTTATCTCGCTCCAGTCAATTTTTAATCTATTGTTTTATTTTTATATTTAAATCAATTGTTTGTGATTGTTTTGTGCGTAATAAAACGCCGTGTGAGCGGCAACGAGTGTCTGGGCAAACAGCTGACGGAGCCAATGAGATAAGCATTTTCTTGTTAAATCGTTGTTGCTAATGGCGGTGCGGTGGGCGTTATTTTATTTATCGCTGTTCATTATCTTATTTCACATTTTCTTTATCACGCCATTTTTTATTTTTGTTAAGACTATTCTTGTTCTTATGGTTTTTTTTGAATTTTATTAAAGTAAATTTTTTTAAGATTGTTCTGTGCTCTTGTAAATAACGGAGAGATGGTCTGCCTATCCCTGTTGCCATCATGCCAGACGGACCAACGCGCCTGTAAAAGCGCGTTAATCCATGTTTCACAGATCTCACTCCACTTCGCCAATCCGTTCCAGCGCATCCACCACCAGATCCCAGAATTTATCCTGATCCAGCTTGACCGCCACCTGGGTGTGGCAGTCCGGCGGCGGCGGCGCGCGGAAGTCCGCGACCGTCATGCCCAGCGTCAGGGTGCCGGTGAGTTCGATATCCACCGGCGCTTTGCGCACCGTCATCACGCTCGGATCGATCACGTAAGCCACCGCGCAAGGATCGTGTACCGGCGGGGCGCTGAAGCCCTGCGCCTGCCGGTACATGTGGCCAAAGAAGGCCAGCAGTTCGCCGACGAAGGCGGCCGGCCGGGTACCGAGGGCGGCGATGCGCTCGCAGACTGCCGGCGTGGCCAACGCCTGGTGGGTGAGATCCAGCCCGACCATGGTCAGCGGCCATTTTTCGTTAAACACGATGTGCGCCGCCTCAGGATCGATTTTGATATTGAACTCCGCCACCGCGCTCCAGTTGCCCACGTGGTAGCCGCCGCCCATCAGCACCACTTCCTTGACCCGCTCGGCAATGCGCGGCTCTTTGCGCACTGCCATGGCAATATTGGTCAGGCCGCCGGTCGGCACCAGCGTCACGCTGCCGGGCGGGTGAGCCATCACGGTATCGATGATCAGATCCACCGCGTGGCGCGAGTCCAGCTGCAGGTGGGGTTCCGGCAGCACCGGGCCATCGAGGCCGGAATCGCCGTGAATGTCGGGCGCCACTTCGATATTGCGCACCAGCGGGCGCGGGCAGCCGGCGGCGAAGGGCACGCCGGTGATATTGGCGATGCGCGCCACCGCCAGTGCGTTGCGCGTCACTTTGTCCAGCGTCTGATTGCCCACCACGGTGGTGACCGCCAGCAGGTCGATCTGCGGATTGCCCCAGGCCAGCAGCAGGGCGATGGCGTCGTCATGCCCCGGGTCACAGTCCAGTATGATTTTTTTCATGGTTATTCCTGATGCAGGGAGAGGTTCCCGCAGCATAACGCAGCGCGGCGGCGTGGGATAATACCGATGGTGCTTTTGTTAACGGCATCAAAGCCTTGCCACTTTTTCGATGTAATGAAACGTAAATCCTCATCGCCGGGCTTTACCCTGGAGTTTACTCCAGGGTTTACAGTGAGCTTTAGCGTCAATGTACAGAGGAGAGGCGGGATGAGCTTACTGAAAAGGTTATTGGGGCAAGGCGGTATTAACGGCGGTCATCAGCGCGCGGGTCACCGCGGCGGGCATCATGGCAACCGCTATAACCAGCATGGCGAGCCGGGGCCGCAGTGTCCGGAATGCCAGGCGGTGAATAAACCGGGCGCGCGTTATTGCCATCGCTGCGGCCAGCCATTTGCCGCAGTGAGCGCCACCTGCGGCCAGTGCGCCGCGCCGTTGCCGCTGGGCAGCCGCTTTTGCCCGCAGTGCGGTGGCGGTGTGCCGTGAACCGGGGCGGTTGGACAGCCGCGTTACTGCTGGGCGCCATGGCGCTATGGACGCTGCTGGCCTGGGGCGTGGCCGGCGTGCTGACCTGGCTCCCGGCGTTGGCGGAAGCGGCCGGCGGCGCATCGCTGCCGGTGAGCGGTGCGCTGAGTCTGGTGCCGCAGACGGTGCTGGATGCCTGGCTGCCGTGGCTGAAACAGCTGGGCAGCGGGGTGGCGAGCTATTTTCCTCTGCTGCTGAACTGGGCCGGCTACGCCGTCTGGTTGCTATGGGGCCTCGGCATGCTGGCGCTGATGCTGCTGGGCGCGCTGGCGCACCGCTATTTGAGCGTCGCTCAGCGATAGCCCTGATAGACCGCCGCCACGCGTTCGAAATAGTCGGTTAGGTAGTTGATACACACCTGCACCTTCAGCGGCAGTTTGTCCTTCTCGGTATAGAGCGCGTAGATCGGCCGCGGATCCGAATGGTAGCTTTTGAACAGGATCTCGATCTCGCCGCGCTTGATCTCTTCGATCACCCACATCAGCGGGGCGTAGGCGATGCCGGCGCCGTTTTTCAGCCAACGGATCATGGTGGAGGAGTCGTTGGTGACGAAGCGCCCCTGCGGTGAAATGCGCGTGGTGATGCCCTCCGGCGACATCAGTTCAAATTCGCTGTCGGGGCGCACGCTGTACTCCAGCCAGGAAAAGTTGACCATGTCGCTCGGCTTCTGCGGCGTGCCGTGCTGGCTGAGGTAGCTTTTGGCCGCGCACACCACCATCGGCATCTGCCCCAGGCGGCGGGAGAACAGGCTGGAGTCCTGCAGCGCGCCGGTGCGGATCACCAGATCCAATCCATCGGTGATCAGATCCGGTGCCGGAATGCCGGTCACCAGGTTGACCGTCAGGCCCGGGTACTCTTTCATCATCTCGGCGGTCATGTTCGCCAGCACGTTTTGCGCCATGGTGGATGAGCTGCCGATGCGCAGCGTGCCGGCAGGCGTATTGTTAAACGCGTACAGCTGCTCATGCACTTCGCTGACTTCCTGCAGCATGCGTCGGCAGCCCTGATAGTAGATTTTGCCGGCCTCGGTCAGGCCGATGCTGCGCGTGCTGCGGTTCAACAGCTTGACCTGCAGCTCATTTTCCAGTTTCGAGACGGTTTGACTGATCGATGAAACGCTCATGTCGAGTTGGCGCGCGGCCGCGGTAAACGACCCGAACTCAACCACTTTGGCGAATACCGACATCCGTTTTAATCTTTCCATTATTCACTCTGGCTTAAAAGTGATTTAGATCACAGATTGTTGATGCCTTGATAGTAAGCAGGCTAATATAACGTGGTCGGGTGAATAGACCTTACCAACGTGCGAGAGCGAGCGGCGACGCAATCCTGCCGCTCCTCCGGCACCCTCGCAATCCCTGTCGTGGATGTCTGCCCCAAAGTTTAACCTTTTTTCGGGTTCGTGACCTGGACAAGCTGTCCGGTCAAGATTTGTGGCGCGCGCACGCTAAAATGTAAAGAGAATGTGAATGGCGAGATGTGTCTTTCCCCGGCGTAGTGAACAATAAGGAAAAAGTGATGAGTTTGCTTCCGGTTATGGTCATCTTCGGACTGTCGTTTCCGCCGGTGTTTTTCGAGCTGCTGGTGTCGCTGGCGCTGTTTTTTCTCTTGCGCCGCCTGCTGCAGCCGACGGGGATTTACGATTTTGTCTGGCATCCGGCGCTGTTTAACACCGCGCTGTATTGCTGCTTGTTTTATCTGATTTCATGTCTTTTTGTTTGAGGTCGCTGTGAAAAATTTTTCGATAAAAATAACCCGAATCGCGATCACTTTGATTCTTGTGCTGCTGGGTATCGTTGCGGTGTTCAAGGCCTGGGTGTTCTACACCGAGTCGCCGTGGACACGTGACGCCAAGTTCACCGCCGACGTGGTGGCGATCGCCCCGGACGTCAGCGGCCTGCTGACCGAAGTACCGGTGGTGGACAACCAACTGGTGAAGAAAGGGCAGGTGCTGTTCGTGGTCGATCGGCCGCGCTATGAGCAGGCGCTGGCGGAAGCCGGTGCCGACGTCGCCTACTATCAAACGCTGGCGGCGGAAAAACGGCGCGAGGCCGGCCGCCGCGTCAAGCTGGGCGTGCAGGCGATGTCGCAGGAAGAAATCGACCAGTCGAACAACTCGCTGCAGACCGTGCAACACCAGCTGGCGAAGGCCGTGGCGGCGCGCGAGCTGGCGCAGCTGGATCTGGAGCGCACCACGGTGCGTGCCCCGGCCGATGGCTGGATCACCAACCTCAACGTCCACGCCGGCGAATACATCACCCGCGGCTCGGTGGCGGTGGCGCTGGTGAAGAAAGACTCCTTCTACATCCTGGCCTATCTGGAAGAAACCAAGCTGACCGGCCTGAATAAGGGCGACCGCGCGGAGATCACTCCGCTCGGCAGCAATCGCATCATGCACGGCACCGTCGACAGCGTGGCGGCGGCGGTAAACAACAGCAGCAGCACGGTCAACAGCAAAGGGCTGGCCTCGATCGACAGCAACCTGGAGTGGGTGCGCCTGGCGCAGCGCGTGCCGGTGAAGATCCTGCTGGACGCCAAGGACCAACAGCATCCGTACCCGGCCGGCACCACCGCCACCGTGGTGATCGTCGGCAAGAACGATCGCAATGCCGACAGCGGCTCGCCCTTTGTGCGCCTGATGCACCGGCTGCGTGAGTTCGGCTAATGAACAGCCCAACCTTTATCCGGCTGAGGTTTGCCTTCAAACTCAGCTTCGCGATTGTGTTTGCGCTGTTCGTCGGTTTCCATCTCAACCTGGAAACCCCGCGCTGGTCGGCGATGACCGCCGCCATCGTCGCCGCCGGCCCGGCCTTTGCCGCCGGCGGTGAACCCTTCTCCGGCGCCATCCGCCACCGCGGCTGGCTGCGCATCATCGGCACCTTTATCGGCTGCTTTGTCGGCCTGATCATTATCATCACCACCGCCCGTGCGCCGGTGGTGATGCTGCTGCTGTGCTGCATCTGGGCCGGCTTCTGCACCTGGCTCTCTTCGCTGATCAAGGTCGAGAACTCCTACGCCTGGGGCCTGGCCGGCTATACCGCGCTGATCATCATCGTGACGGTCGCCACCAGCGAGGCCCATCTGCTGGAAGCGCCGCAGTTCGCCATCGAGCGTTGCAGCGAGATCGTGCTGGGCATCGTCAGCGCCGTATTGGCGGATCTGCTGTTCTCGCCGCGTTCGATCAAGCAGGACATCGATCGGGCGGTGGATGAGCTGTTGGTGGATCAATATCGCCTGATGCAGATGTGCATCAGCAACGCCGACAAAGAAGACATTGACCGTGCCTGGAGCAATCTGGTCAAGAGCACCACGGCGCTGGATGGCATGCGCAACAACCTGATGATGGAGTCCTCGCGCTGGCAGAAGGTCAACCGTCGGGTGAAGGCGCTGCATACCCTGTCGCTGACGCTGATCACCCAGGCTTGCGAAACCTATCTGATCCTGCTGAATCACCCGAACGCGCTGCAAGCGAGCCTGCGGGAGCAACTGATGGTGCCGGCGGAAACCCCGCAGGAGATCCACAAGCGCATGAAGCTGTTGCGCCAGGTGCTGACCACGCATCGCTCCGATGAAACGCTGCCGACCCTCACCGGCTGGGTCGGCGCGGCGACGCGCTACCTGCTGCTGTCGAAGGGCGTACACACCAACGGCAGCATCAGCGCGGTGGAAGAGGGTGTGTTGAGCAATGAAACCGTGGTCAAGCCGACCTCGGCGGAAGGGCATCACGCGATGATCAACGGCCTGCGCACCTTTGTGGCCACGGCGTTCGGCAGCCTGCTGTGGCTGTGGACCGGTTGGACGTCCGGCAGCGGTTTTATGGTGATCATCGCGGTAATCACCTCGCTGGCGATGCGCACCCCGGCGCCGCGCATGGTGGCGATGGATTTCGTGCTGGGCATGCTGGCGGCGATCCCGGTCGGTTCCCTGTTCTTCATGGTGATCCTGCCGGCGACGCAGCAGAGCATCTTGCTGCTGTGTCTCAGCCTCGGCCTGCTGGCGTTTTTCATCGGCATCGAGGTGCAGAAGCGGCGGCTCGGTTCGCTGGGGCTGCTGGCGGGGACGATCAACATTCTGGTGCTGAGCAACCCGATGGAGTTCAACGTCACCCAGTTTCTCGATGGGGCGCTCGGCCAGTTCCTCGGTAGCTGCGTGGGGCTGATGGTGCTGCTGCTGATCCGCGACAATTCGCGCGAGCGCACCGGCCGCACGTTGCTCAACCAGTTCGTCAGCAGCGCGGTGTCGGCGCTGACCACCAAGGCGGCGCGCCGTCGGCAGAACCACCTGCCAGCGCTGTATCAACAGCTCAACCAGCTGCTGATGATGTTCCCGAACGATATCGCCAAGTATCGTCTGGCGCTGAACCTGATCATCGCCCACCAGCGTATGCAGCGGGCGGAAATCCCGGTCAGCGAAGAGCTGTCGGCCTTCCACCGCCAGATCCGCAGCACCGCCGATCGGGTGGTCTCGGCCAAGAACGACGTCAAGCGCGCCTATTACTACGATCGCTTGCTGGGTGAAATGAACGAGTACCAGCAAAAATTGGTGGACAATCAGGCGCCGCTCAGCGTCACCGGGCCGGTGAAACGCCTGGCCAACATGCTGCATCGCTATCGCCACGCCTTGATCGATTGATGCGTTCCCGCCTTTTGCGCCGCGTTATGCGGCGCCTTCCCTGACTATACTGAAAGCAGCGCCTGGTACGGCGGCCGTCTCATAAGAGGCGGCCCGTTTTCAGAGAGACTCCGAGTGCCAGAACGGCTGGAAAGTGGCATCATTGTCATGAATGGATGAAACCTTAGCCGCCGCGAAAACGTTACTTGCCGGTCATCTTAGTTTCATCCAGGTCGACTATATACCTAACTAGCCTGGGGGAGCTGCGGCGCCTTCGGCGGCATAATTTCAGGGAATGTCATGAACAAGCGGATTCTGGTGGCGATTGTCATCGCCGTGGTTATCGCCGTCTTCAGCGCGCTGCGCGGCAACGAGCACCGTGCGATCGGCGGCAATCCGGCGGTGGTCCAGGCCCCGGCGGGGCAGCAGCAGAGCATCGATCGGCTCACGCAGCAGCAAACGGTGGTGAGTTACCTGCAGCAGCATCAGCGGCTGCCGGATTATTACGTCACCAAGAAGCAGGCGCGCGAGCAGGGCTGGGATCCGCGTTCAGGCAACCTCTGTGTGGTATTGCCGGGCAAGGCGATTGGCGGCGATCGATTCTCTAACCGTGAAGGGCAATTGCCGACCGCCGGCGGCCGGGTCTGGCGCGAAGCGGACATCAATTACCAGTGTGGCCGGCGCGGCGCCGATCGCCTGCTGTATTCGAGCGACGGTCTGATCTTCGTCACGCGCGACCATTACAAAAACTTCATTCGTGTGGAGTGAGTTTGATGGCAAAAGTAGAGTTTGATTTTGAACAGATCCAGGATGTGCCGGCCTTCTACCGCGATTTCGCGCGCAAGTTTGCGCTGGACGAGGGGTTCGGCGCCAACCTCGACGCGCTGTGGGACGTGGTGACCGGCGATATCGGCCTGCCGGTGGAAATCGAGTTCACTCACCTGAATGCCCGCAGCAAGCGTCGTTTCGGCGCGATCATTCTGCTGTTTGAAGAGGCGGAAGAAGAGCTGGAAGGCAGCCTGCGCTTCAATATCCGTGAAAGCAGCGGCGAGCCGGCCCATCACCGGGGATGAAACGGCTTCATCCCGGGATGGCGGCGGCGCTTAGTCGGCCGCTTCGGCCAGCTCGCGCAGGTATTGGAAGATTTGGCGGTAAGCCTTAGGCGGCTTGTTGGCGGCCTTCTCTTTCTGCGCGTTGCGCACCAGTGAACGCAGCTGTTGGCGATCGGCGGCCGGATACAGATCCAGGATCGACGGAATGACGTCATCGCCTTCTTCCACCAGGCGGTCGCGTAGCGCTTCCAGTTTATGGAACAGCGAAACCTGCTGGTTGTGGCGGTTTTTCAGCTTGTCGAGCGCGGTCTGGATCGGCTCGATATCGCGGGCGCGCAGCATCTTGCCGATCAGCTGCAGCTGACGGCGACGGCCCTCTTTCTTGATCTTTTGCGCCAGCTCGATGGCGGCACGCAGATCTTCGTCCAACGGAATGCGGTCCAGCGCGTTTTTGCCCAGATCGACCATTTCGGCCCCCAGGTCTTTCAGCGCTTCGGCATCACGTTTAATCTCACTTTTACTGACCCAGATAATCTCGTCATCGTCCTCGTTTTCATTCTCCGGGACATCGTCGAGCCAGTCTTCAGGCTGTTTGTTCATGGTAGGCTCCGTTAAAAAGAGGCTAATCCTAACAGGTTGCCGGCTTTATGCGAAATTCAACGCGGTTCCTGTTAGACTCAACGGCAGAGATCTCAGGATTTTTGCGCGCCGCCCCGCGTGCACAACTACGCCGCTCCGGCACTTTTCTCAACGATTTTCTGATTAATTATGGCAGATTGATGAAAGTAGTCACTCAAGTTGCAGAACAGCGCAAGGCGCTGGAACAGGCCGTTTCTCAGGCGCTGGAGCTGGCCCGCGCCGGTTCCGACGCGGCGGAAGTCGCGGTCACCAAATCGACCGGCATCAGCGTCAGTACCCGCTTCGGCGAGGTGGAAAACGTCGAGTTCAACAGCGATGGCGCGCTGGGTATCACCGTGTATCACCGTCAGCGCAAAGGCAGCGCCTCTTCCACCGATCTCAGCCCGGACGCCATCGCCCGCACCGTGCAGGCGGCGTTGGATATCGCGCGCTACACCTCTGAAGATCCCTGCGCCGGCCCGGCGGAGAAAGATCTGCTGGCGTTCGAGGCGCCGGATCTCGATCTGTTCCACCCGATCGAACTGGACGCCGAGCGCGGCATCGAGCTGGCGGCGCGCGCCGAGCAGGCTTCGCTGGCGGCGGACAAGCGCATTACCAACACCGAAGGCGGCAGCTTCAACAGCCACTACGGCATCAAGGTGTTCGGCAACAGCCACGGCATGCTGCAAAGCTACTGTTCCAGCCGCCACTCGCTGTCCAGCTGCGTCATTGCTGAGCAGGACGGCGATATGGAGCGAGATTACGCTTACACCATCGGCCGTGCGATGGGCGATCTGCACAGCCCCGAGTGGGTGGGGCAAGAGTGCGCCCGTCGCACGCTGGCGCGTCTCGCGCCGCGCAAACTGTCGACCATGAAGGCGCCGGTGCTGTTCGCCTCCGAGGTGGCCACCGGGCTGTTCGGCCATCTGGTGGGCGCCATCAGCGGCAGCAGCGTTTACCGCAAGTCGACCTTCCTGCTGGACTCGCTCGGCAAACAGATCCTGCCGGCGTGGCTGACCGTCGAGGAGCATCCGCACCTGCTGAAAGGGCTGGCGTCGACGCCGTTCGACAGCGAGGGCGTGCGCACCCAGCGGCGCGATATCGTCAAGGACGGCGTGCTGCAAACCTGGCTGATGACCAGCTACTCGGCGCGCAAGCTGGGCCTGCACAGCACCGGTCATGCCGGCGGCATCCATAACTGGCGCATTGCCGGGCAGGGCGCGGACTTTGCCGGCATGTTGAAACAGCTTGGCACCGGCCTGGTGGTGACCGAGCTGATGGGCCAGGGCGTCAGCGGCGTTACCGGCGATTACTCGCGCGGCGCCGCCGGTTTCTGGGTCGAAAACGGCGAGATCCAATACCCGGTCAGCGAGATCACCATCGCCGGTAACCTGAAAGACATGCTGCGCAATATCGTCAGCGTCGGCAGCGATATCGAAACCCGCAGCAATATCCAGTGCGGTTCGGTGCTGTTGCCGGAAATGAAGATCGCCGGTCAATGATCCTCTGCGCGGCCGGCGCCCGCCGGTCGCGCGTTATCCCGTCTCAACCTTGCTTACAAATCTCCGGTTTCGGTTTTGCCCGGCCTTGCCTATGGTAACGGTGGGTTAATTAAAACAATAACTGGAAGGTGAGCAAACATGCAGAATACCCTGAAAGCGCTGGCGGCGTTGACGCTGCTGGCAGCCAGTTCGCTGGCGGCCGCCGCCGATCTGGGCGACGATATGGACACCCTGGCGGAAAACTACAAAACGGTGCTAAATACCGATTCGGCCGCTACCCTCACACAGAGCCTGCAAAACATGCGCGCCGCCGCGCAGGATGCCAAGCAGGGCACCCCGCCGAAGCTGGAAGACAAAGCCGCCGACAGCCCGGAGATGAAAGATTTTCGCAGCGGGCTGGATACCCTGATAGGCCAGATCGATCAGGCGTTGGCGCTGGCCAACCAGGGCAAAGTCGCCGAAGCGAAGCAGCTGGCGCAGGGCTTCAAGCAAACCCGCGACGCCAACCACAAGAAATTCCGCTAATCCGTCAACCGTCGCGCCCGTCTTCCGTCAGATAGGAGGAGGGCGCCTGCCCCAGCACGCGGCGAAACATGGTTGAAAACGCCGCGCTGCTGTCATATCCCATCTCCATCGCCACCTGCGTTACGCTGCGCCCTTCGGCCAGCAGCGCCAACGCCAGCACCACGCAGGCGCGCTGGCGCCATTGCGAAAACGGCAGGCCGGTCTGCGCGCGAAAGAAGCGGCTGAAGGTGCGAATGCTCATGTACAGACGAGGCGCCCACCGCTGCGCGGAGTCGTGGGCGTCGGGGTGCTGCAAAAAGGCGTGGCACAGCTCGCCCAGCCGAGGATCGGCGGGCAGCGGGATGTGCAACGGCAAGGGTTGCAGCCGGGCCAGCTCGTGCAGCAGCAGCGCCGCCAACGCCCCGTCGCGCCCGTCTTGCTCATACTCCAGCGGCATATCCACGGCCGCCATCAACAGCTGGCGCATCAGCGGGGTAACGCTGACCACCTGACAGACCTGCGGCCGTTCGGCGGGCAACGCGCCGGGTTCGAGATACAGGCTGCGGGTGGTGACGCCGACCATCCTTACCGCGTGCGGCATCTGCGGCGGCAGCCACACCGCATGCTGCGGCGGGACGACCCAATTGCCTTGCTGGGTGAAAACGTGCATGACGCCGGTGGCGCCGTACAGCAACTGCGCGCGCCGGTGGCTGTGCATCGGCAGCAGATGCCCCGGCGGGTAGTCGGTGCCGATGGCGATCACCGCGCGCGTTACGTGGTCGATGTCATCAATGTGGACATTGCGCATGTGTCCTCTTTGGCGGGCAGATTGGCCGAAACGCAATGATAGTTGGCCCTTCATATAAAGCAAGCCAACGGCCGTCGCCCTACTATCGGGGCAGAAAAATAACGCTTGTTCGGGGCGCCGCTATTTTATCGGCCAGGCAACCCATGCAAGTTTTCACACCGGGGTGGGACGAACGTTCTCGTTCTCGCAATACAAGAAGTTAATAAGGAATAAAGCGTCATTTTATTCCAACACCTGAAGCAATAGTTCTTAGTGCAGTTCAATGACTATAAGGTGATATTTCATGTATAAGTTCGGTGTGATTGGCGGCGGAGCCGCCGGGATCTCTTTTGCGTATAACTTTATAAAAAATAAGTCGGTTAATCATTGCAAAAGACCGCTTTCCCTGAAGGTTTTCGACAAGCAGGGCTTCAAGGGCGGTATGGCATACAGCAGCGATTTTGACAGCCATATATTAAATATGACGCCGGAAAACATGTCGGCGGATATTTTCGACGATGCGCACTTTGTTGATTGGATTGCCATGCATTTCCCGCAGTTTTGCCAGGATCGTTATCCGCCGCGCTGGCTGTATCGGGAATATCTCGATTTTATTCGCGACATGACGATTTATATGGCGGCGGACAGTAACGTGACGCTGAATTTCGTGACCGCCGAAGTGAATGCCATCGCGCCGCACGAAGCCGGCTATCGGCTGACCACCGCCTGCGGCGGCGCCGAGCAGATGAACGCGCTGGTGCTGTGCTCAGGGCACAACCCGCCGGAATGTCTCTATCCGGTGGACGGGGTGATCGCTTATCAGGCCCACCAGGATCTGCCGCCGATCAACCCTTATTCGACCATCGGCGTGATCGGCTGCAGCCTGACGGCGATTGACGCCATCGTAGAGCTGATGGAGCGCCTGGGGGCGACCGACATCTGCGCTTTATCGCGCTCGGGCCTGTTCCCCAGCGTGCAGCCGGCGCTGATGCGTCCGCCGCCGGAGGCGTTTGTGGAGGGGGTGCGGCGCTTTGTCGCCGGCAGCGATTTCATTGATGCGCATCAGCTGGTGCATGCGATCAATGCCGCGCTGGCGCGCCACTATCCGGGGCCGGAGCGGTTGACGGTGCTCTCGGCGCTGGGGGAAAGGCGCGATTGTTACCGCGATCTGGCGGACAGCCTCGATCGCGCGCGTTTTGCCCGGGAGCATATTTGCAGCTATCTGGCGGCGATCCACCCGGCGGTGTGCGCCGCCTGGGTCAAGATGGATGCCAACAACCGGCAGGTCTTCATGCGTTTTTACAACTCCTCCTGGATGCGCAATCGGCACGCCATGCCGATCAAGAACGCCAACAAGATCGTGGCGGCGCTGGAGAGCCAACGCCTGCGCGCCTGCGGCGGCCTGGCGGATATCAGCAAGGGAGCGGACGGGTTTACCCTCCGTTGCCATGAGACGCGGGTGCACGCGCAGTATCTGTTCAACTGCACCACGCCTTCCTATCAACTGCCGCCCAACCGCCTGAGCCATCAGCTGCTGCAAGACGGGCTGGTGCAAGAGAACCTGTTCGGCGGCGTGAAGTGCAACCCGCACACGCTGAAAATCGCCGACCGGCGCGGCCGCGAGCAGCATCTCTACTCGCTCGGCGCGCCCGCCAAGGGCGATCTGTTTTACACCTCGGCGATGGAGTCCATCACGCGGGATATCAGCAAGATCGTGTTTAACAACCCTATTTTCAACGCAAAGAAGGCTGAAGTATGAAAAACGTAGCGCTCTTTGTCGGCAACGACATTTTCTCCTGGCTGGTGTGTCAGGATCTGATCGCCGCCCTGAAAGGCGAGTGTGCCTTTACGGTGTATTTCCCCCTGGCGAAAAGCGCCGGGCGCACGCAGGAGCCGGCGGTTCGCCACCTGGGGCTGTATGAGCGCGAAGTGCTGAACGATTTCGTGTTCCCGTTCGTGGGCCGCAACGCCGCCGCCTGCGAGGGCGTCTATCAGCCGCCGGCGCTGTTCCTGGCCGCCGCCGGGGTCAAAGCGCATCGCGTTCTCGACATCAACGACACCGCGTTTATCAGCAGCCTGGGGCATATGGATGGGGTGATCTCCCTGCGCTGTTATCAGAAATTCTCCGCCGACTATGTGCGCGCCTTCAGCCGACGCGGCAAGCTGCTCTGGAACCTGCATCCGGGGGATTTGCCGCGCTATCGCGGGGTGATGACGCTGTTCCGCGCGATGATGAACGGTGACAGGGACTGTGCGGTAACGCTGCATGAAATGGATGAGCACTGGGACGCCGGCCCGGTGATCGCCCGCCTGCCCGCCGAGCTGCGTCACGATCTGTCGTTCCTGGAAAACATGATGCTGTTGGGCGTGCAGAGCGGCACTTTCCTGGCGCGCCAGCTGATGCGGGCGGAGCATAGCGAAGCGATAGCGGCGGAAAAGCAGGGCGATTCGCGCTACTGGGGCTTCCCGGACGCGCAGACGCTGGCGCAGGCAGAGCAGGCGGGCATTGAGCTGGTGGACCATGACGCCGTGCGAGAGCAGTATCTGGGGCTGTTCGTCGGCGATCGTTTCCACCCGCTGGCGGGGCAGTTCTGCGCCGGGTTCGACGACTTCGTGCGGGCGCACGGCCATGATTGAAACCTTGATTGTACTGGGTGCCGGCTTTCTGACCGGCATCACCACCATTCTGTTCGGCTTCGGCGGCGGCTTTGTGGTGGTGCCTTTCGTCTATCACCTGATCTCCGCCTCGGGCGAGCAGCCCGGCCAGGCGATGCATATCGCGGTGGCGACCTCGACGGCGGTGATGATCCTCAACGCGAGTTACGCCACGCTGACCAACTGGCGCAGCGGCAACCTGCTGCGTGAAACCATCGTGCCGCTGATCTTTTTCATCGGCATCGGCGCGGCGCTGGGCGCGTTCGCCTCTTCACTGCTGGCGGACGGCGTGATCCGCGGGCTGTTTGTGGTCTATATGGCAGTGACCATCGCCGACTGCCTGTTCCGCCGGGGTTTTTTGATCAAACCGGCGCGCGCCGAACTGTCCCCCGTTACGCTGTGGGGCGGTGGGCCGCTGATCGGCGGCATCGCCACCCTGCTGGGGGTGGGCGGCAGCGTGATGACCGTGCCGCTGCTGCGCCGCCATGGTTACGACATGAAGTATTGCGTCAGTGCCGCCAACCCGCTGTCGATCCCGGTGGCGGTGATCGGGGCGCTGATGTATATCGTGTTGGGGTGGCACGAGATGAGCGGGCCGCAGTATCTGGGCTACGTCAATCTGAACATTCTGGGGTTGCTGGTGGTCGCGGGGATTGCGGGGATCGTGTTTGCCAGGCGCTGTTTGCCTAAGGTGAGCGATGCGTTGCATGCCAAAATCTACGTGCTGCTGCTGATCGCCGTGCTGATCGCTATTTGCCTCTGAAACAGAAAGGGCGGCCGGATGCCGCCCTGAGAACCGCTTAACGGTGGTATTCGCCCGCCGCTTCCGGCTGGTACAGCAATTCCAGCACTTCAATCCGCGCTTCTTCACCGTTCGGCAATTGCCAGGAGATCTGCTTGCCGACGTGCATGCCGAGCAGCGCTGCGCCGAGCGGCGCCATCACCGACAGCTGATCGTGGCTGTCTTTCAGCGATGCCGGGTAAACCAGCGTGCGCACGTGCTCTTCATCGGTGTGCAGATCGCGAAAACGCACGCGGCTGTTCATGGTCACCACGTTGGCCGGCATTTTCTCCGGCGGCAGGATTTCCGCGCGATCCAACTCGTCGTTCAGCGCGGCGGCGACGTCGGTGTTGGCAAAGGCCGGTTGTTCCAATAGCGCATCCAGGCGTTCCGCATCCAGCTCATTAATAGTAATGATGGGTTTGGTCATTCCACTCTCCAGTCAAATCAAAGGGTGCCAGTCTGTGCACCCATAAATTCGGAAAAACAACACAAAGCAACACCCCCGCGCCAGAGGAGCGGGGGTGTGGGTAATGTCGATTTGTCCTATTGATAGTAGGCGGTTGGGGCGAGAAAAGAAAGAGATCCCGATCACGAAGGCTTTTATCGTCAATCGTGGCAAAAGAAACGGTTAGCCCGGTTATCTATTTGTTATCTCATTGACTTTTTCACCGCCGCGCCGTTTTGCGAAATGGATCCCCGCGCGTCATTCGATTTCCACTTCGAACTGGAAAAAACCGGTCTACACAGAAAATCCTACCGGGGGTAGGGTAAAGACATCACAGAAAGCGGGTTATTCAGGTGATGCGCTTTACGGCTTACTGATTAATGTAGGATCTAGGGGTACTGAAAAGTGAATGATGGATCTGCTTCGATAAAAGAAATTGAACAATCCGATGTCAGCGAAGCCGGAGCGATCGCTGCTCGGGTGTTGGCGGATATTACCGCGATGCTGAATGCTGAAAATATTTATACCAATGCGGTGCAGCAACAGATGCTGGAATCGCATATTCGCGCCATGGTGCTGCGTTCAATAACCGGTGAGCCGTTGCCGGAGGTGGATAAATCGTTGTTCGACGAAATCTCTGCCGAATCCATGCAAATGGCGGAGCGCGTGGTGAATCAGTTTGGCACATTGCCTATCGAAGAAGCCTATTTGCTGTCAGTGCACTTCGAAGTGGCGAAAGATAATAACGCATAGCGGTTAACGCATCGATTTCAATCAGGAGAATATACCATGGGTCAAATTACCGTAGTGATCGGCGATCGTCTGGGCAAAGGGCAAAAAGTTGGCCAAGGCGTTGAAAGCGCAGGCGGAAAAGCGGTGGTCATCCCCGGCGTCGCGGCGGACATGAAGCTCGGCGACGTCATGAAAGCGGAAAACGCGCAGCTGGGCATCTCTTTTTGCGGCAGCGGCGGCGCCGGCGCGATTACCGCGCAAACCAAACACGGCTACAAGGCTAAATATGGCATGCGTTCGGTGGAAGAGGGCGTGACGGCAATTAACGAAGGCTACAACGTGCTGGGCTTCGGCTTTATGGATAAAGAAGAGCTGGGCCAGAAACTGGTGGAAGCCTACGTCAAAAAACATGGCAATCCATAATGAAAGAGCAATATACCACATCGGTAAAGGTGGAGGGTAAAGGCGACAGCAAAGCGAAAGCTTTTGCTTCCGCCTTGGCTAATGTGCAGGGCGCGGTATTAAAGTCCACCAACAATATTCTGCTGCGTATCGAGCCGCAGGACGTCAGCGTAGTGAAAGCGGAAGAGAAAATAACTAAAGAGAAATTTCTTTTCTTCTTTTTGCCGCGTGAAAGAAAGAGCTATGCCGTTTCTCTGGAAATAACCGTGAACGTAACCATTATCAATACCGAGAAGGTTGTCTTCGTCACGAAATAAAAACGTTAGCATAAATGAAAGGGTATACTGATGTTTTTAATCATCTTATTTAAATCGATTATTATCGGTGGGCTGGTGGGGGTCGGCGTAGGGGCCGGCGCCGCGCGCATGTTCCACGCACCGACAACACAGGGCATGGGGGCGTTTCGCACCCTGGGCGAGCTGAATTCCTGCGAGGGCGATCCGGCTTCCCACTTCTCATTCGGTCTGGGCTTCTTCTTCAACGCCTGGGCGTCTTCCGTGGCGGCGGGCTCCTTCACGCAGGACGTCGACCACCGCATCATCCCGCACTGGGGTGCGGCGGCCCTGATGGTCAAGAACCGCAATCTGGCGCAAACGCTGCACGATCCGAAAAAAATGGCCATTGCCTGCGGCATCATCGGCATGCTGGTGGTGGCGTTCCTCAATACCACCGCTTCCGCCGTGCCTGCCGCGCTGCAGGTCACCGCGATCAAGGTGCTGGTGCCGGCGGCCAACCTGCTGGTGAACACCGTGATGCCGGTGATCTTTTGGCTGGCGGCGATCGACGCCGGGCGCCGTTCCGGCTTCTGGGGCACCATCTTCGGCGGCCTGGCGCAGCTGATCATGGGCAACGCCGTACCGGGCCTGGTGCTGGGCATTCTGATCGGCAAAGGCGTGGAAGAGAGCGGCTGGAACAAGATCACCAAGATCATGATGGCGGTGATCGTGCTGCTGTTCGTGCTGAGCGGCTTCTTCCGCGGCTTCGACATGAAAGTTCTCGAGTCCTTCAGCCTCGGCGTGCCGGGCTGGCTGGACGCCATTCACAACACCCTGAGCGGTAAATAAGGAGCGGGATGATGGAAGAGCAAACCCAAAAAGGCTTCTGGTACGCCGACTGGTCATTCCCGATTTTTGTTGGCCTGCTGTCCTCCGGCGTGTTCGCCGGGACGCACATGTACTACCTGTACGGCATCGGCGCCTTTAACGAAGTGGCGTTCGTTTCCATGCTGCGGGCGGGGATGGATACCGGCGTGTATGGCGCGGTGGCGGCGTTCGGCGCCAGCTTCCTGTTCGCGCGCATCATCGAAGGTTCGCTGGTGGGGATCCTGGACATCGGTGGCGCGATCCAGACCGGCGTCGGGCTGGGCGTACCGGCGCTGCTGCTGGGGGCCGGCATCGTGTTCCCGGTCGCCAACTTCGCCGCTTCGCTGGCCACCGGCCTCGTCATCGGCCTGGCGATCGGTTACGTGATCATCCTGGCGCGCAAATTCACCATCAATCAGAGCAACTCCACCTACGGGGCGGACGTGATGATGGGCGCGGGCAACTCGTCGGGCCGCTTCCTCGGGCCGTTGATCATCCTGTCGGCGATGACCGCCTCGATCCCGATCGGCATCGGTTCGCTGCTCGGCGCGCTGCTGTTCTATATCTGGGGTAAACCGATCACCGGCGGAGCGATCCTCGGCGCGATGATCCTGGGGGCGATCTTCCCGGTAGCCATTTCTTAAGAGGCCTGCGCCAGGCGCCGCCCGATGCTGCGGCGGCGCCCGGGCTAACAGGAGCAATGCGGTATGTATGACTTAGTAATCAGAGGCGCCAGGCTGGCGGACGACACGCTGATCGATCTGGCGGTGAAAGACGGCAAAATAGCCTCGGTCGGGCGGTTGGCGGCGGACGTCAGCGCCGTTCGCCAACTGGATCTGGCGGGCAACTGCCGCCTGAGCGCCGGTTGGATCGATGCGCACGTACACTGCTATCCCGACTCGCCGATTTACCATGACGAGCCGGATCGGGTCGGTGTCGCCAGCGGCGTCACCAGCGTGGTCGATGCCGGCAGCACCGGCGCCGACGATATCGACGCCTTTTATCAGCTGACGCGCAGCGCCAAAACCAACGTGTTCGCCTTCCTCAACATCTCGCGCATCGGCCTGCTGCGGCAGAACGAGCTGGCGGAGTTGACGGACATCGACAAGCACGAGGCCGGCCAGGCCATCGCCAACCATCCCGGCTTTATCATCGGCATCAAGGCGCGCATGAGCAGTAGCGTGGTGGGCAAGAACGGCACCCGGCCGCTGGTGTTGGCCAAAGAGATCCAGCGGGAAAACCGCCAGCTGCCGCTGATGGTGCATATCGGCAACAACCCGCCGAATCTGGACGAGATCGCCGATCTGCTGACCCGTGGCGACATCATCACCCACTGCTACAACGGCAAACCGAACCGCATTCTGACGCCGGCGGGCACGCTGCGCGAGTCGATCCAGCGCGCGCTGCGGCGCGGCGTGTTGCTCGACGTGGGGCACGGCACCGCCAGCTTCAGCTTCGAGGTGGCGCGCCAGGCGATCTCGCTGGGCATTTTGCCGCATACCATCAGCTCCGATATTTACTGCCGCAACCGCATGAACGGGCCGGTGCACAGCCTGGCGACGGTGATGTCCAAATTCTTCAGCGTCGGCCTGACGCTGCCGCAGGTGATCGCCTGCGTGACGGAGAACGCCGCGTCGGCGCTGCAGCTGAGCGGCAAAGGGCGGTTGGAGCCGGGCTATGACGCTGATTTCACGCTGTTTGAACTGCGCCGCGAACCGCAGGTGTTCGCCGACGCCGAAGGGCAAACCGCCGAGGGCGAACAGCTGTTGGTGCCGCTGGCCGCGGTGGTGGCCGGGGAAATCCTATTAACCGAACAAGGGGAGGCAGCCCATGTCTTCGATTTATGAAAAATACGGTTTGAAGCAGGTGATCAACACCTCCGGCCGCATGACCATTCTCGGCGTTTCCACGCCGCGCCAGGACGTGATTGACGCCGTTGACTACGGCCTGAATCACTATTTCGAAATAAAGGATCTGGTCAACAAGACCGGCGCCTACATCGCCGATCTGCTCAACGTTGAGGACGCGGTGATCGTTTCCTGCGCCTCGGCGGGCATCGCCCAGTCGGTGGCGGCAGCGATCGTCAAAGATAACGCCAATCTGCTGGTGAACCTGCACTCGGCGCCGATCGCCGTGCCGCGCGAGATCGTGTTGCCGCGCGGTCACAACGTCAACTTCGGCGCGCCGGTGGACACCATGGTGGCGCTGGGCGGCGGCAAGGTGGTGGAGGCGGGCTACGCCAACGAATGTTCGCCGGAGCAGATTGAAGCCTGCATCACGCCGCAGACGGCGGCGATCCTGTACGTCAAATCGCACCACTGCGTGCAGAAAAGCATTCTGTCCGTCGAACAGGCGGCGGTAGTGGCGCGCAAGCATAACCTGCCGCTGATCGTCGACGCCGCGGCGGAAGAAGATCTGATGTGTTACTACCAGATGGGGGCCGATCTGGTGATCTACAGCGGCGCCAAAGCCATCGAAGGGCCGACCAGCGGCCTGGTTATCGGCAAGAAACAGTACGTCGAGTGGGTGAAGCTGCAGTCCGGCGGTATCGGCCGGGCGATGAAGGTCGGCAAAGAGGGCATCCTCGGGCTGACGCAGGCGATTGAAAGCTATCTGACGCTTGAGAAAACCACCGGGCAACAGATGGTGGCGCGGATGACGCCGTTCCTCGATAGCCTCAACACCCTGACCGGCGTCAGCGCCAAAACCGTCTGGGACAGCGCCGGCCGCGATATCGCCCGCGCCGAGATCACTTTCGACGAAGCGGTGCTGGGGCGGTCGACCTATGACATCGTTCAGGCGCTGAAAACCGGCGATATTGCCATCTACTTCCGCGGCTACAAGGCCAACGAGGGCAAGATTGAGGTCGACGTGCGCAGCGTCGACGAGCAACAGCTGATGACCGTCTTTAGCTGTATCAAGAACCTGTTTACGGAGAAACAAGCATGAAGCTGCAGCCTAACTACTATCGCGACCGTGTCTGCCTGAACGTGCTGGCCGGCTCCAAAGCCAACGCGCAGGACATCTACGCCGCGGCGGAAGGCCATGTGCTGGTGGGCGTACTCTCCAAGAACTACCCGGACGTCGACAGCGCGGTGACCGACATGCTGCGCTATGCGCGCCTGATCGAAAACGCGCTCTCGGTCGGCCTGGGCGCCGGCGATCCGAAACAGTCGGCGATGGTCAGCCTGATCGCTCAGCAGGTGCAGCCGCAGCACGTTAACCAGGTGTTTACCGGCGTCGGCGCCAGCCGCGCGCTGCTGGGCCAGAATGACAGCGTGGTCAACGGCCTGGTATCGCCGACCGGCCGCGTCGGCTGGGTGAAGATTTCTACCGGCCCCTTGAGTGCCGCAGCGCCTGACGGCATCGTGCCGGTGGAAACCGCCATCGCCTTGCTGAAGGACATGGGCGGCAGCTCGATCAAGTATTTCCCGATGGGTGGCCTGAAGTGCAAGGACGAGTACCAGTACGTAGCCAAGGCCTGCGCCGAGCATGACTTTATGCTGGAGCCGACCGGCGGCATCGATCTGGAGAATTACGAGCCGATCGTCGAGATCGCGCTGGCGGCCGGCGTGAAGCGCGTGATCCCGCATGTCTACAGCTCGATCATCGACGCCGCCAGCGGCGACACGCGTCCGCAGGACGTGAAAACCCTGCTGGCGATGACCAAAAAGCTGGTGGGCTGAACGCGCAATAGGATGAGGTATGCCCTAAATAATTGGAGTTGCTTCCCGGCGGCAAGAGCATGAGTCCCCAGGAGCTTACTTAAGTAAGTGACTGGGGGGAGTGCTTGCAGCCAACACAGAAGCAACTTTAAGTATGACGGGATAACGCTGGGAGGCGAAGGTTTTCTCGTGGCGCGGCATGCCGCGTCGCCGTTAGCTATAGCCTATAGCTTTCAAGTTGCAGCTAGGCGGCAAGCGCAGGAGCCCCAGGAGCTTACTTAAGTAAGTGACTGGGGTGAGTGCGGGCAGCCAACAACGCTGCAGCTTGAAAGATGACGGATATATACTGAGGATTACTATGCGAAACTGGCAGGCTCCAACCCGACGCACCGCGTTGTTCCTGGCGCTGCTGGCCGTGACCGGCCCAGCGCTGCATGCTGAGGATGCAATGAATTCCACGTCATCTCATTTCGCCTATATCGGCACCTATAATCCCAACGGCGAAGGCGTTTACCGGGTGCAGGTCGATCCGGCCAGCGGCGCGCTGAGCCACACTACGCTGGTCAGCAAAGTGCCGAATCCGGCCCAGCTGACGCTGGGCGCCGATGGCAAGACGCTGTATGTCGCCAGCGAAGTGGCCGATTTCAACGGCGGCAAACACGGCGGCATTACCGCTTACCGGGTCAATCCTGTCGACGGCGGCCTGACGCAGCTCAACCAGGTGGATTCGCAGGGGGCGGGGCCGGTGTATCTCTCATCGACGCCGGACGGGCGGCATCTGCTGGTGGCCAACTACGTCAGCGGCAGCGTGGCGGCTTTCCCGATCGAAGCGGACGGCAGCCTGGGCGCCGCCAGCTCGGTGCAGCAACAGCAGGGCCCGGCGGGCGCGGCCAAACCGGCGGCGGCGGTGAACGGCAGCTTCGCCATCAGCGATCACAACGGCCCGCATGCCCATATGATCGCCAGCGATCCGAGCGGCAAGTTCGTGTTCTCCACCGATCTGGGGTTGGATCGCATCTACCAATGGCGCTTTGACGCCGCGAGCGGCCGGCTGACGCCGAACGATCCGCCGTGGATCGCCGCCTCTTCCGCCGGCGCGGGGCCGCGTCACTTTGTGTTCCATCCGGACGGCGAAACCGTGCTGCTGGTGAACGAAGAGGCCTCGACGTTGACCAGCTACCGTTTTGATCGCCAAAAAGGTACTCTGAAACAACTGCATGCGGTTTCCGCACTGCCCGCCGACTATCAGGGCACCAGCTTCGCTTCGGGGCTGGCGCTCAGCAAGAACGGCGACACGCTGTACGTCGCCAACCGGCTGCATAACAGCATTGCCCAGTTCAGCGTGGGCGCCGGCGGTGAGTTGAAGCCGGTGGCGGAAACCTGGACGCGTGGCGATTACCCGCGTTCGCTGGCGCTGAGCCCGGATGGCCGCTATCTGTATGCGTTGAACCAGCGCAGCGATAACGTTACCCGTTTCAGCGTAAATCCGACGGACGGCAAACTCAGCTTTGTGGGCGGCTATCTGCCGATCGGCAGCCCCTCGCAAATGGCGTTCCTGCCGCCGCCGAAGTAACCCGTGGCCCGCCCGGTTCACCGGGCGGGTTGCCTGATTGACGGACACAGAATGGTGCGATTTCCTTACCCGCGTTTGGCTTACTTGTTCGATGCTTTGCAAACCGAGACTTTGCCGCAGGATGAGCTGGCGAAGCGTTTCGCCGTGTCCACCCGCACGGTGCGGGCGGACATCACCGCGCTGAACGAGATTCTGGACAAATACGGCGCGCGTTTCGTGCATAGCCGCGGGGCCGGCTATCGCCTGCAGGTCGATAACGCCGCGCTGTTCAGCGCTCTGCAGCATCAGGAGCGCCGCAAGCACGCCACCCCGCGCAGCGCGCAGGAGCGGGTGCATTATCTGCTGGTGCGTTTTTTGACCTCAGCCTTCTCCCTTAAACTGGAGGATTTGGCCGACGAGTGGTTCGTCAGCCGCGGTACGTTGCAAAACGACATGGCTGAGGTGAGAGAGCGTCTGGCGCACTATCAATTGACGATCGAAACCAAGCCGCGCTACGGCATGAAGCTGTTCGGCGCCGAGATGGCGATCCGCGCCTGTCTCACCGATCTGCTGTTCCAGCTGCAGCTGGCCGACGCCGAGAACCCGCTGCTCAACAACGAGATCCTGCTGCAGCCGCAGGTAGCGGCGTTCGCCGGATTGCTGCACCCGCTGCTGTCGCAATATGCCATTCGCCTGACCGACGAGGGCGAGCAGTACCTGATCTTCTACTGCGCGGTGGCGCTGCGGCGCATCAACGACGGCTATCCGCTGCCGGACTTCGAGGTGGAAGACGGCGACGACGCGGTGCGTCAGGTGTCGACCCGCCTGGCGGCGGAGCTGCGTTCGGCCTCCGGTAAAGAGATCTCGATGGCCGAAGAGGCCTATTTGCGGGTCAACATTGCCGCGCGGCGCGTGCAGGACGTGCAGCCGACCGAGATCAACGCCGACGATGAAGAAGCGCTGGTGGACTACATCCTGTCCTACATCAACGCACACTATAACTACAACCTGCAGGGCGACGAGCAGCTGCGGGCCGATCTGCTCACCCATATCAAGACCATGATTACGCGGGTGAAATACCAGATCAATATCCCCAATCCGCTGTTGGCCAACATCAAGCAGCACTATCCGATGGCTTACGACGTGACGCTGGCGGCGGTCTCCAGCTGGGGCAAATACACCCCCTATACCCTGAGCGAGAACGAAATCGGCTATCTGGTGCTGCACATCGGCGTGGGGCTGGAGCGGCATTACAACATCGGTTATGAGCGCCACCCGCAGGTGATGCTGGTGTGCGATACCGGCAACTCGACGGTGCGCATGATCCAGGCGCAGATTGCGCGCAAGTATCCGCAGCTGGTGATGACGCGCATTGTCTCGCTGCGCGATTACGAGATGCTTGCGCATATCGACGAAGACTTCGTGATTTCCAACGCCCGCATCGGCGAAAAGAACAAGCCGGTGGTGGTGATGTCGCCGTTCCCGACCGATTACCAACTGGAGCAACTGGGCAAGCTGGTGCTGGTGGATCGCACCCGACCGTACATGCTGGAGAAGTTCTTCGACGCCGAGCATTTCATGGTGCTCAACGAGCCGTTGACGCAGGCGGAGCTGTTCAGCCGGGTGTGCGGCCAGCTGGAGCGGGAAGGGTACGTCGGCGCGGACTTCTATCCGTCGCTGGTCGAACGCGAGGCGATCGTCTCCACGCTGCTGGGCGAGGGCATCGCGCTGCCGCACTCGCTGGGGCTGCTGGCCAAAAAGACCGTGGTGGTGACGCTGCTGGCGCCGCAGGGCGTCGCCTGGGGAGAAGGCGAGGTCGCGCACGTGATTTTCCTGCTGGCGATCAGCAAGAGCGACTATGAAGAGGCGATGGCGATCTACGAGCTGTTCGTCACCTTCGTGCGTGAACGCTCAATGAGCCGTCTGTTGGGCAGCGACAGCTTCGACAGCTTTAAAGCGGTGGCGCTGGACTGCCTGAGCCGGAGTTGAGGGGGCTAATCTGCTTCCGGCAGAAAGAGGGCCGGGGGCAGATTGAAGCGTTTGGCCAGCGCCATAATGTGCGGAATGGTCAGCGATCTTTTGCCGCTTAGGATTTGGTTGACCAACGACTTTTTGCCGATCTCATGTTCAAAATCACTTTGGCTGAGTTGGCGCTGTTCCATCAATACGCGAAGCGCGGCCACCCCCTGCGGGAGTTGGGCGATACGCTGGTTGAATGCGGTAAACTCGGCGCTGTTATCTTCATATTCGGCGATCTTTTTTGCCAGCATGTCAATCAGCGGATGGTGTTCATCGTTTTCCAGCAGATATTCCACCAATTCGAGCGCTTCCCGGTAGTCTTGCTGAGAACCGCTGCCCTGCAATAAGGGCACGGCGCGCAGCAGCGCATCGGCGGCCTTAATGGCATCTGTAATCATGATGAACTCCTTCGATAGTGCTGCATCAGCTTGTCGTACTCGGCGTGGCTAACAATGTGCTTTATGAATACTTTCTGTGTCTCAAAGCTGGCAAAGAACAAAATTCGCAGGTGGTTGCCGCCGACGTCAATGACCCACCATTTCTCTTTGTATTTCATACGATCGAGCGAAGGAAAAAGCGCTTTTAACTCGTCCGGCGTGCGGAACTCGCCGCGTCGCAACGTTTTATAAATGGCCTCGAGAGCAGCGGCTTCATTAGGGTATTGCTTCGTTGCGTTATTGAACGGTTCCCTGGAAATGATATGCATCGTTCCCTCGATTCCTGCCTGGTGAACATTATAGCGGCTGCCTTAGGTGTTCACAAATTGTAAACTTATCATCCCCGCTCGCAGTGAGAGGGAAATACCCGGCTGCAGCCCGTTTCTGTCGTGGCACACTATTGCGGTTAGCGCCGTGATGGTAAATCCATGCCTCGCATTTACAGGCAGTTACTGCTGATTTTGGAAGCGGGTACGCAAAGTGAAAAGCGGGAGGTTGTGTCAGGGATAGGAGGCAAAGGGAACGAACGCGCCGGTACGACGCATTCGCGAGAGGGCTTCAGCGGCTAATCTTCATCAAACCCGGAGTTGAACAGCTCGACCACCGCCGCCAGCGCGTTGACTTCGTCGGGGCCGGTCGCTTCGACTTCGATATGCCGGCCCTGGGCGGAGTCCAGCATCAGCAGCGCGATGACGCTGCTGGCTTCGGCTTCGGTGCCGCTTTCGTTGCGCAGCATCACCTCGGCGTCGAAGCTTTGCACCAGCTCGAACAGTTTCATCGCCGGACGCGCGTGCATGCCCAGCTTGTTTTTGATTTCAACCGTCTGTTTGACCGTCATTGTTTGCGCTTTTCCAGCGTGCGGTGGCGCGACTGCACGTTCTTGCCGCGCGAGCGGAAGTAATCGGCCAGCTGTTCCGCCACGTATACCGAGCGGTGTTTACCGCCGGTACAGCCGATGGCGACCGTCAGGTAGCTGCGGTTGTTGGTTTCCAGCATCGGCAGCCATTGCTCCAGGTAGCTGCGGGTCTGGTAGATGAAGTTGTGCACTTCGGTATGGCGATCGAGGAACGACGCGACCGGCTTGTCCAGACCGGTCATCGGCCGCAGCTTCGGATCCCAGTGCGGGTTAGGCAGGAAGCGCACGTCGAACACGTAGTCGGCGTCGATCGGAATGCCGTGCTTGAAGCCGAAGGATTCGAACACCATGGTCAGCTCGCGCTCGCGCTTGCCCAGCAGGCGGGTGCGCAGCATTTCGGCCAGTTCGTGCACCGACATTTCCGAGGTGTCGATAATCAGGTCAGCCCGCGAGCGCAGCGGTTCGAGCAGATCGCTCTCTTCGTCGATGGCGCTTTCCAGCGACAGGTTTTTGCTGGAGAGCGGATGCAGGCGGCGGGTGTCGCTGTAACGGCGGATCAGCGTGTTGCGATCGGCATCGAGGAACAGCAGCTGCGGCGAGAAGCTGTCCGGCAGCTGAGTCATCGCGTATTCGAACACTTCCGGCGATTCCGGCATGTTGCGCACGTCGATGCTGACAGCCGCGGAGATATTGCGTTCCGCCAGCGTGTTGGCGAGCTGCGGCAGCAGCACCACAGGCAGGTTGTCAACGCAGTAAAAACCCATGTCTTCCAGCGCCCGCAAGGCGACGGATTTTCCGGAACCGGAACGGCCGCTGACAATCATCAGCACCATGTGGCAACTCCCCTGGCATCGCGGCGGCGTTCATCGCCACCGGTGGAAACTTTGTTATTCCGGCCGCAGCCGGATCCATCATCGTGAAACAGTAGCGTTATCCGGGCTGGAAGTCACGCCGGCCGGGCCTCACTCGGTGATGATTTGGTAAAGCTCTTCGTCGCTCTGCGCGGCGCGCAGGCGGCGGCATACGGTTTTGTCGGCCAGGCGTTTGGCGACCAGCGACAGGGTATGCAAATGGGTTTTGCACTGATCGGCAGGCACCAGCAGCGCGAACAGCAGGTCGACCGGCTGGTTGTCGATAGCGTCGAAAGCGATGGGTTGGTCGAGACGGATAAACACGCCAACGGCCCGCAGTGTGTCCTCTTCCAGTTTGCCGTGGGGAATGGCGATACCGTTGCCGATACCGGTGCTGCCCATGCGTTCCCGGGTGAGAACCGCGTCAAACACCACCTGCGAAGGCAGATTGAGCTGTTTGGCGGCCAGTTCGCTGATAATTTCCAAAGCCCGCTTCTTGCTGGTGCAGTGTACCGAGCTTTTGGTGCACTCGATGTTTAACACCGAGCTTAATTGCATATATTCGTTGTTCATCTCATCTTCACTTAAAACCGCGCCGCCGGGCGCACCCGGCAAGGCGGTTTTTCGTCGGTTTTAACCCTGATTACCGTTCGGCGCGTCACCCATGCGGGTCACGCGCCGAAGGGCGAGGCTGCGACGGAGGCAACCTCACGGAATGGGTTAGGGTGTCAGTGTTGCTTCAATTTGTCTTTATGTTTGTTCAATTGACGTGCCAATTTGTCGATCAGCGTATCAATTGCGGCATACATATTCTCGTCTTCCGAGGTGGCGTGCAACTCGCCTCCATTCACGTGCACCGTTGCTTCCGCAATTTGCTGCACTTTTTCCACACTTAATACAACATACACCTGATTGATGCGATCAAAATACTGTTCGAGTTTGGCGAACTTGTTGTTCACGAACTCGCGCAACGGATCGGTGATTTCGATGTGGTGTCCGGTAATGTTGAGCTGCATAGTGTCTTCCTTCTCAATAGAGGTCAAACCAACTGTTTACGCTGGTTCGACGGCGGGATGGACAAAGACTCTCGGTACTTGGCGACGGTGCGCCGCGCCACGATGATCCCCTGATCGGAGAGCAGGGTGGCCAGCTTGCTGTCGCTGAGTGGTTTGGCGGGGTTTTCCGCCGCAATCAATTTCTTCACCAACGCGCGGATCGCCGTCGAGGAGGCTTCGCCGCCGCTGTCGGTATTCACGTGGCTGGAGAAGAAATATTTCAATTCGAAAATGCCGCGCGGGCTGTGCAGAAACTTCTGCGTGGTGACGCGCGAGATCGTCGATTCATGCATCTCCACGGCCTGGGCGATATCCGCCAACACCATGGGTTTCATAAACTCTTCGCCTTGCTCGAAGAACGCCTGCTGTTGGCTGACGATGCAGCGGGTGACCTTCAGCAGCGTCTCGTTGCGGCTCTCCAGGCTTTTAATCAGCCACTTGGCTTCCTGCAGGTTGCTGCGGATGAACTGGCCGTCGGCTTCGCTGCGGGCACTGTTGCCCAGCGCGGCGTACTGCTGATTGATCTTCAAACGCGGTATGCTGTCGCCGTTGAGCTCGACCGTCCACGTGTTCTGCGTTTTGCGCACCAGCACGTCCGGAATTACGTACTCCGATTCGCCGGTATTGATCGACTGCCCCGGGCGCGGATCGAGCGACTGAATCAGCAGCATCGCTTCTTTCAGTGTATCTTCTTTTAGCCGGGTTGATCGCATCAGGCTGCGAAAGTCGTGGTTGGCCAACAGATCCAGATTGTCGCTGATGATCAGCCGCGCTTCGGCCAGATAAGGGGTGTCTTTGGCGTATTGGGAGAGCTGCACCAGCAGGCAATCGCGCAGATCGCGCGCGGCGACGCCGATCGGATCGAAACGCTGCACGCGCTTCAACACCGCCTCGACTTCCTCGAGGGTCACGTTCTCGTCGCCCAGGCTTTCCAGAATGTCTTCCAGCGGCACGGTGAGATAACCGGTGTCGTCCACCGCGTCGACGATGGAGGTGGCGATGGCGGCGTCGGTATCGGAGAACGGCGTCAGATCCACCTGCCACATCAGGTAATCCTGCAGCGTTTGGGTAGTCTCGCCCTGATAGACCGGCAGCTCGTCGTCGCTGTAGTCGGTGCCGGTGCCTGACGGCGTGCCGGCGGTGTAGATCTCATCCCAGGTGGCGTCCAGCGGCAGCTCTTCCGGCATGTCTTTCTGTTCCAGCGCCTCGCGGGTATCGAGCCCCTCGGTCTCCTGGATTTCTTTGGCGTCGATTTCGTCGTGCAGATCGGTCTGTTCAAGCAGCGGATTGCTCTCCAGCGCCAGCTGGATCTCTTGCTGAAGCTCAAGCGTGGACAACTGCAGCAGGCGGATCGCCTGCTGGAGCTGAGGAGTCATGGCCAGCTGTTGGCTGAGCCTGAGTTGCAAACCTTGCTTCATAGTCTTCTGTCTACTTCCGTTAACGGTGTCGCCCCGCAGGGCGCGCCGGCGCTCAGAGGCGGAACTCTTCGCCCAGATAAACGCGTTTTACCTGCTCGTCGGCCAGAATAGCATCCGGCGTGCCGTGGGCAATCAGTTTGCCCTGGCTGACGATGTAGGCGCGTTCACATACGTCCAGCGTCTCGCGCACGTTGTGGTCGGTGATCAGCACGCCCAGGCCGCTGTCACGCAGGTGCTCGATGATTTTTTTGATGTCGATAACGGAAATCGGATCCACCCCGGCGAAGGGTTCGTCCAGCAGAATGAATTTCGGGTTGGCCGCCAGCGCGCGGGCGATTTCGACGCGGCGGCGTTCACCGCCGGACAGCGCCTGGCCGAGGTTGTCGCGCAGATGGGAGATGTGGAACTCTTCCATCAGCTCTTTGGCGCGGTCTTCGCGTTGTTCGCTGGTGAGGTCGGGGCGAATCTCCAGCACCGCCATCAGGTTGTCGTACACGCTCAGGCGGCGGAAGATCGACGCTTCCTGCGGCAGGTATCCGATGCCGCGGCGCGCGCGGGCGTGCAGCGGCAGCAGGCTGATGTCTTCTTCGTCGATCACGATGCGCCCGGCGTCGCGCGGCACGATGCCGACCACCATGTAGAAGGTGGTGGTTTTACCGGCGCCGTTCGGCCCGAGCAGGCCGACGATCTCGCCGGATTTCACTTTCAGGCTGACGTCTTCGACAACTTTACGGCCCTTGTAGGCTTTCGCCAGGTTTTCTGCGATGAGTGTTGCCATAAGTGATTAGTTACTCTTTTTTTGCCCGTTTTTGTCTTGCAACTGCGACGGTACCAGAACCGTTGTCACGCGTTTGCCTTTATCGCTGAACGCCTGCATTTGCTGCTGTTGCACCAGATAGGTGATGCGATCGCCTTTCACGTTGCTGTCGAGCTGCTCCAGATAGGCGTTGCCCGTCAGGGTCACCAGCTGGGTCGCCACGTCGTAACGCACTTTCTGCGCGTGGCCTTTGACCGGCTTGCCGCTGTCCTGCATCTGGTAGAAGGTTACCGGGTTGCCGAACGCTTCAATATAGGTCTTATTCTGATCTCCGCCCGGACGGGTGACCACCACCTTATCGGCGCGAATATCGATGGTGCCTTGCTTGATCACCACGTTGTCGGTGAAGGTACTGACGTTGCTTTGCATGTCCAACGACTGCTTGAGCGAGTCGATGCTCACCGGCTGGCTGGAGTCGGATTTCAGCGCCAGTGCGGGGGCGCTGGCGGCCAAAACTAAGCTGCCGAGCAACAGGTTACGGAGTTGGTTTTTGGTTCTGAATTTCATAGTTGGTCTTAACCTTATCAATCAGCTCAGCGGTTTTGGTCCGCAGGTTCCCACGCATTTTCATGCCGTTAGAGGTAAAATTGGTCCCGTAAAGCGTGACTTCGTCATCGGAGGTGACGTCCTGGGTGACCAGGTTTACCTGAGCGTTGTCCGTCTTAATTTTTTCCAGCTGCGAGGTGGTGGTCAGGCTGTTTACCTCGACGTGACCATACAGATACAGCATCCGGTCTTTAGTCAGTTTGGCGCGATCGGCGCGAACTGACCAGGTGGCCACCGCATTCTCATCGAACAGCGTCATCACCGGCTGGGTGAACCAGCTCAGCTCGCCGGCGGTGTAATACTTCGCGTCTTCCGCCACCAGTTTGTAATTCAGCTTGCCGGCCGGGTTGTACACCACGGTGACCGTGTGCTGGCTCTGGTAGGTCGGATCCTTATCGTTGACCGGGCCAGGGGCCGTGTCGTCGCTAAAATCCGTCATGTTCCAGCCGATCAGCGCCAGAACGATCACCGTCAACAGGATGGTGATCCACAGTTTGGTTTTACTCATATCGACAGCCCTTTGGCGTCCTCCAGCTTATTTTGAGCCAAAAGAATGATGTCGCACAGTTCGCGCACCGCGCCGCGGCCGCCGGCAATGCGGGTGACGTAGTGGGCGCGCGGCGTCAGCAGCGGGTGGGCGTCCGCCACCGCGACCGCCAGGCCGACCTGCGCCATCACCGGCCAGTCGATCAGGTCATCGCCGATATAGGCGACCTGATCCGCCGTTAACGACAGTTTATCCAACAGTTTGCGGAAGGCCAAAAGCTTATCGGACTGCCCCTGATACAGATGGGTGATACCGAGCGTCTGCGCGCGGTCTTCCAGCAGCTTGGCGGAGCGACCGGTGATGATCGCCACCTCGATGTCCGAGGTTTTCAAGCAGCGGATGCCGTAGCCGTCGCGCACGTTGAACGCTTTCAATTCTTCACCGTTGTTGCCCATGAAGATCAGGCCGTCCGACAGCACGCCGTCAACGTCGCAAATCAACAGGCGGATGTTCCCGGCACGCGCCATAACCTCTTGTTCTACCGGCCCGTAGCAGGTTTCTACCATACCCATTCCGTTCTATTCCTTAATTAAACGACGCCGGCGCGCAGCATGTCATGCATATGTACCACACCCAGCAACTGGTCGCCATCGGCAACCAGCAGCGCGGTGATGTGGCGTTGTTGCATCAGGTTCAATGCATCGACCGCCAGGATGTTGGGGCGCACCCGCACGCCGCCCGGCGTCATGACGTCGGCGATCTTCGCCTCGTGCAGGTTGATGCCCATGTCGAACACCCGGCGCAGGTCGCCGTCGGTGAAGATGCCGGCGATTTTCATCAGATCGTCGCAAATCACCGTCAGGCCCAGATTTTTTCGGGTAATTTCCAGCAGCGCGTCGCGCAACGAGGCGTCGGCGCTGACGTGGGGCATTTCGCCGCCGCTGTGCATGATATCGCTAACCCGCAGCAGCAGTTTGCGGCCGAGTGCGCCACCCGGATGCGACAGCGCGAAATCTTCCGGCGTGAAACCGCGCGCTTTCAGCAGCGCGACGGCCAGCGCATCGCCCATCACCAGCGTGGCGGTGGTGCTGGTGGTCGGCGCCAGCCCCAGCGGGCAGGCTTCCTGCGGCACCTTGATGCACAGGTGGATATCCGCCGCTTTGCCCATCGAGCTTTCCGGATTGTTAGTCATACAGATGAGGGTGATCTGCTGGCGTTTCAATACCGGGATCAGCGCCAGGATCTCGCTGGACTCGCCGGAGTTGGAGATGGCGAGCACGATGTCCTGCGGGGTGACCATGCCCAAATCGCCATGGCTGGCCTCCGCCGGGTGAACGAAGAATGAGGGGGTGCCGGTGCTGGCGAAGGTCGCGGCGATCTTGCAGCCGATATGGCCGGATTTGCCCATGCCCATCACCACCACTTTGCCGCCGCAGGCGGCGATCGTTTCGCAGGCGCGGGTGAAGTCTGCGTTGATGTAGCTGTCGAGCTGAGCCAGCCCTTCACGCTCTATCTGAAGCACTTCTTTGCCGGCCTGCTGAAAATCGAAGCCCGGTTGCAACTCAATGTTCGACATACTCATTCCCGTCGGTTTAGCCGAAAGTACTGAAAGGGTTAAAGAACAGCACCGCAAGATACGCAATAAAGCCGCATAATAACAGCGCGCCCGCCAGGTGGCCGATGCGGTGCTTGCGGCCGATGCACAGCACGCTCAGCAGCACGCTGGCCGCCAGCATCACCCAGTAATCGCGCTGGAAGGCGGCGGTGTCCACGCTACCCGGCGACAGCAGGGCGGGGACGCCCAGCACGATCACCGTGTTGAAAATATTGGAGCCGATGATATTACCAATCGCCATATCATCCTCGCCCTTCAGCGCCCCGGCGATGGAGGTGGCCAGTTCGGGCAGGCTGGTGCCGATGGCGATAATGGTCAAGCCGACCGCCAGTTCGCTCAGGCCGAAATAGTGCGCAATCACCGTCGCGTTATCGACCACCATCCTGGAAGAGAGCGGCAGAATGATAAACGCCAACACCAGCCACAGCACCGCCACGGTGTTGCTGCTGTCCTGCGGCAGCTCGGCGATCTGTTCCATGGTCAGGCTGTCGCTGCCCTCGCGCTGCGCCAGCCGGGCGATTTTCAGCATCAGCAGGATGAAGCCGGCGGCGGCGGCCAGCAGCAGTACGCCGTCCAGCCTGCTCAGGGTGCCGTCCATCAACACGAAACCGCACAATACTGTGACCGCTAACATCAGCGGCAGTTCGCGCCGCAGTATCTCGGAGCGCGCGGCCAGCGGGTGAATCAGCGCCGCCACGCCCAGGATCAATAAAATGTTGGTAATGTTGGAACCTAATACGTTGCCAACGGCCATATCTATCTGCCCGTTCAGCGCGGCGGTGGTGGACACGATCAGCTCCGGCAGCGAAGTGCCGATGCCGACGATGGTCATGCCGATGATCAACGGCGGGACGCCGAGCGAGCGGGAAATCACGGCAGCACCATAAACTAAGCGGTCTGCACCATACACCAGTAGAAATAAACCAACGATTAATAATGCTATCGCGAGAAACATGCAGGGTCCTTTGTCGGGTATTATCCCGGTTCGTTGGTTAAAGCCGTCAATGCGGCGGTATTGCTTGCCCTCCGTTGCGTGCGTTAGAGCTACAGCAACGGTTTTTCCCGGCTAATAGTTGAACAGTTTCGTTTTTTTTCGTTATGGCGCCAATTTTGACCGGGTGGCGCGGAAAAGTAAAACCAATGGCACCATTGGTCGCGAAATGGCAGTAAGTTTTTGTAAAGATGAGACGGATTGAGCCCATTGCTTTAACATCACGGGTAGATTCAGCAACAGATGAGTCGTAAAGGGTCCATTAACATGCTCCATAAGGCAGATAATTTGGTCGAAGTGCGCGACATGAGCTTCTCGCGCGGCGACCGGCGGATATTTGAAGACATCAACCTGACGGTGCCCCGAGGCAAGGTCACGGCAATCATGGGGCCATCGGGCATCGGCAAAACCACGCTGTTGCGCCTGATAGGCGGCCAGCTGACGCCGGACAGCGGGGAGATTTGGTTCGACGGCGACAACATTCCCGCGTTGTCCCGCCGTCAGTTATACGACGCGCGCAAAAAGATGAGCATGCTGTTCCAGTCGGGCGCGCTGTTCACCGATTTGACCGTATTCGAAAACGTGGCCTACCCGCTGCGCGAGCACAGCAACCTGCCTGAACCCCTGCTGCGCAGCACGGTGCTGATGAAGCTGGAGGCGGTAGGGCTGCGCGGTGCGGCCCAGCTGATGCCCAATGAGCTTTCTGGCGGCATGGCGCGCCGGGCGGCGTTGGCGCGCGCGATCGCGCTGGACCCTGAGATGATCATGTTCGACGAACCCTTCGTCGGCCAGGATCCGATCACCATGGGCGTGCTGGTCAAGCTGATCGATGAGCTGAACCATGCGCTGGGCATTACCTGCATCGTGGTGTCGCACGACGTGCCGGAGGTGCTGAGCATCGCCGACTACGCCTACATCGTGGCCGATCACCGGGTGATCGCCGAAGGCACCACGCAGCAATTGCAGAACAATCCTGATGCGCGCGTGCGCCAGTTCCTGGATGGTATAGCGGATGGGCCGGTGCCGTTCCGTTACCCGGCCGGGGATTATCAGACCGAACTGCTAGGCTTAGGGAGTAAATAAGCTCATGTTATTAAGAGCGTTAGCGTCCTTGGGGCGCAGTGGCATCAACACCAGCGCCAGCTTCGGCCGCGCCGGGTTGATGCTGTTCAACGCGTTGATTGGCCGGCCGGAACCCGGCAAGCAGTGGCCGCTGTTGTTGAAACAGCTCTACAGCGTCGGCGTGCAGTCGCTGCTGATCATCATGGTCTCTGGGCTGTTCATCGGCATGGTGCTGGGCCTGCAGGGCTATATCGTGCTCACCACCTACAGCGCCGAGGCCAGCCTCGGCATGATGGTGGCGCTGTCGCTGCTGCGCGAACTGGGGCCGGTGGTGACGGCGCTGCTGTTCGCCGGCCGCGCCGGTTCCGCGCTCACGGCGGAAATCGGCCTGATGAAGGCGACGGAGCAGATCTCCAGCCTGGAAATGATGGCGGTCGATCCGCTGCGGCGCATCGTGGCGCCGCGCTTCTGGGCGGGGCTCATCAGCATGCCGCTGTTGACCATCATTTTCGTGGCGATCGGCATCTGGGGCGGCTCGGTGGTCGGCGTGGACTGGAAGGGCATCGACAGCGGCTTCTTCTGGTCGGCGATGCAGGGTGCCGTGGAGTGGAAAAAAGATCTGCTCAACTGCCTGATCAAAAGCGTGGTATTCGCCATTACCGTAACCTGGATTGCCATTTTCAACGGGTACGACGCCGTGCCTACCTCTGAAGGGATTAGCCGGGCGACGACGCGTACCGTGGTGCATTCGTCACTGGCGGTGTTGGGATTGGATTTCGTGCTGACAGCACTGATGTTTGGGAATTGATTCGATGCAAACGAAGAAGAGTGAAATCTGGGTTGGGGCATTTATGCTGATCGCGCTGTGCGCCATCGTGTTTATCTGCCTGCAGGTGGCGAACCTTAAATCGATCGGCAGCGAGCCGACCTACCGCATTTACGCGACGTTCGACAACATCGGCGGCCTGAAACCGCGTTCGCCGGTGAAGATCGGTGGCGTGGTGATCGGCCGCGTGGCGGACATCGAGCTCGATCCGAAAACCTACACGCCGCGCGTGGCGCTGGATATCCAGAAAAAGTACGACCAAATCCCGGATACCAGCTCGCTGGCGATCCGCACCTCCGGCCTGCTGGGCGAGCAATATCTGGCGCTTAACGTGGGCTTCGAAGATCCTGACATGGGCACCACCATTCTGAAAGACGGCGGCACCATCCAGGACACCAAGTCAGCCATGGTTCTGGAAGATTTGATCGGCCAGTTCCTGTATAAAAGCGGCGGTCAGGACAGCGCCAAATCGGGAGACGCGGCCGCTGAGCCGGCTGCCGGCGCCGCACCGCAACCCGCTGTTCCAAATCATTAAGAGAGGATACCTGCATGTTTAAACGTTTACTGATGGTGGCTCTGCTGGTGGTTGCACCGCTGGCGAGCGCAGCCGACCAAACCAATCCTTACAGCTTGATGCAAGACGCGGCGCAGAAGACCTTCAGCCGTTTGAAGAACGAACAGCCGAAGATCAAGCAGGACCCGAACTACCTGCGCTCCATCGTGCATCAGGAACTGATGCCGTTCGTGCAGGTGAAATACGCCGGCGCGCTGGTGCTGGGCCGTTACTACAAAGACGCGACGCCTGCGCAGCGCGAAGCGTACTTCACCGCCTTCCAGTCTTACCTGGAGCAGGCTTACGGCCAGGCGCTGGCGATGTACCACGGCCAGACTTACCAGATCGCGCCTGAACAGCCGCTGGGCAATGCCGACATCGTGGCCATTCGCGTCACCATCATCGACAACGGCGGCCGTCCGCCGGTACGTCTGGATTTCCAATGGCGCAAGAACAGCAAAACCGGCTATTGGCAGGCGTATGACATGATCGCCGAAGGCGTCAGCATGATCACCACCAAGCAGAACGAGTGGGCGTCCACGCTGCGTACTCAGGGCATCGATGGCCTGACCAAACAGCTGCAGGCCGCCGCCGCGCAGCCTATTACGCTGGACAAGAAAAACTGATGTCGGCAGCGCTCAGCTTCGAATCACAGCAGCAGACGCTGATCCTGCGCGGTGAACTGGACCGGGAAACGCTGCAGCCGCTGTGGCGGCAGCGCGATGCGCTGATGGCGGATAAAACCGCGATCGACGTGGCGCAACTGGAGCGGGTGGACTCCGCCGGGCTGGCGCTGTTGCTGCATCTGCAGGAAGAGCAGCGCGAGCGCGGCGTAGCGCTAAAAATTTTCGGCGCCACCGAGCGCCTGAAAACGCTGATCGCGCTCTACAACCTGCAGGCGATAATGCCTGTCGATACCGCCGGTTAGCGGCGTTTTACGCCGCCCTTGCGTGGTAAAACGATACAAAGCCCCTGTTACGCAGGGGCTTTTTCTTTAGTTTAAGAAAACATCGTATTCCACTAAGATACTAGGCTGTTTATGATCCTTTAGCGGCAGAACTGGATACTATGGAAACCAACGAGATTAAAGACGTGCTGATGCAGGCATTGGCACTGGATGAAGTACATGTGACGGGCGACGGCAGCCATTTTCAGGCGATCGTGGTCGGTGAACTGTTCGCCGGTATGAGCCGCGTCAAAAAACAGCAGACGGTTTACGCACCGCTGATGGAATACATTGCGGACAACCGCATTCATGCCTTGTCTATCAAGGCGTACACCCCTGAAGAGTGGCAGCGAGACCGCAAACTCAACGGATTTTAAGGCTGTTTGCCCTGCCGGGCGGGCAGCTTCAGATTAGATAACAGAGAGTAGTCAGATGGATAAATTTCGTGTGCAGGGTCGGACTCGCCTGAGTGGTGAAGTGTCTATTTCCGGGGCCAAAAACGCCGCCCTGCCGATCCTGTTCGCCGCCCTGTTGGCGGAAGAGCCGGTCGAGCTGCAGAATGTCCCTAAGCTGAAGGACATCGACACCACCATTAAACTACTCAACCAGTTGGGTACCAAGATTGAGCGCAACGGTTCGGTCTTCGTGGACGCCAGCGGGGTAAACGAGTTCTGTGCCCCTTACGATCTGGTGAAAACCATGCGCGCATCCATCTGGGCGCTGGGGCCACTGGTGGCGCGCTTCGGCCGCGGCCAGGTTTCCCTGCCGGGCGGCTGCGCGATCGGCGCGCGTCCGGTCGATCTGCACATCACCGGCCTGGAGCAGTTGGGTGCCGAGATCAAGCTGGAAGAAGGTTACGTCAAGGCGTCCGTCGAGGGCCGCCTGAAGGGCGCGCACATCGTCATGGACAAGGTGAGCGTGGGCGCGACCGTGACCATCATGAGCGCCGCGACCCTGGCGACCGGCACCACCGTTATCGAAAACGCCGCGCGTGAGCCGGAAATTGTCGATACCGCCAACTTCCTCAACACGCTGGGCGCGAAGATCAGCGGCGCCGGCAGCGACAAAATCACCATCGAGGGCGTCGAGCGTCTGGGCGGCGGCGTGTACCGCGTGCTGCCTGACCGCATCGAGACCGGCACCTTCCTGATCGCCGCCGCGGTTTCCGGCGGCAAAGTGATGTGCCGCAACACCCGTCCGGACACGCTGGATGCGGTGCTGGCCAAGCTGCGCGAAGCCGGTGCCGATATCGAAGTGGGTGAAGACTGGATCAGCCTGGACATGCACGGCAAACGCCCGAAAGCGGTCACCGTGCGCACCGCGCCGCACCCGGGCTTCCCGACCGACATGCAGGCCCAGTTCAGCCTGCTGAACCTGGTGGCGGAAGGTACCGGCGTCATCACCGAGACCATCTTCGAAAACCGCTTCATGCACGTGCCGGAACTGATCCGCATGGGCGCGCACGCGGAAATCGAGAGCAACACCGTGATTTGCCACGGCGTTGAGCAGCTGTCCGGCGCTCAGGTAATGGCGACCGATCTGCGCGCTTCCGCCAGCCTGGTGATCGCCGGCTGCATCGCCGACGGCGTGACCGTCGTCGATCGCATCTACCACATCGATCGCGGCTATGAGCGTATTGAAGACAAGCTGCGCGCGCTGGGTGCGAACATCGAGCGCGTGAAAGGCGAGTAAGTGATTAGCGCCGGCGCGGCTGCGTCGGCAGGATGAAAATCAAAGGGCCGGCTATCAATGCCGGCCCTTTTTTTAATTGCTGTCTTCCGGGAATTCACCCACCGTCATTTTCAACGTAATGCGTTTGCCGTCGCGCAGTACGATAACCGGTATCTCGGTGCCCGGCCTGATCTCCGCGACCTGATCCATGGTCTCCAGCACGGATACCGCCGGTTTGTTATCCACGTTGATGATGATGTCGTTGATCTGGAAACCGGCGCTGCTCGCCGGGCCGTTCGGCGTAATTTCGGTCACGATGATGCCCTGCAGGCGATCGATGCCGGAATTGGAGGAACGCAGCGGAATGATCTCCTTGCCCTGAATGCCGAAATAGCCACGGATCACGCGGCCGTCGCGGATCAGCTTGTCCATGATTTTGGTGGCCAGTTCGATCGGAATGGCGAAGCCGAGGCCCTCCGGCGTTTCACCGTCGGTGATTTTGTCATAGGTCAGGGTGTTGATGCCGATCAGCTCGCCCAGCGAGTTGACCAGCGCGCCGCCGGAGTTGCCGCGGTTGATTGAAGCGTCGGTCTGCAGGAAAGTCTGTCGGCCGGTGGTGCTCATACTGATGCGCCCGGTGGCGCTGAGGATGCCCTGAGTGACGGTCTGCCCCAGGTTATACGGGTTGCCGATCGCCAACACCACGTCGCCGACGTGGGCAACGCGGTTTTTGTTGGTCGGGATCACCGGCAGGTTGCCGGGATCGATCTTCAGCACCGCCAAATCGGTCAGGCCGTCGGAGCCGACCAGCAGCGCTTCGTAGCGGCGGCCGTCCTGCAACACCACGGTGATCTGCTGGGCGTCTTTGATCACGTGGCGGTTGGTGATGATATAGCCGCGTTCGTTCATGATCACGCCGGAACCGAGCGACAGCACGTTGGCGGCGCCGTTCAGGTTGCGGTTGTAGATGTTCACCACGGCGGGCGCGGCGCGGCGCACCGCCTTGTTGTAGCTCACCGGCGTTTCGTCGCTGGTATTCTCGGTTTTCTCTGCAAACAGGCCGTTGGAAGAGCGCAGCATGGGCAGGGCAGCCAACAGCAGGCCGGCAACGATGAGACCGATAACGACAGAACGCAAGAGCTTAGCAAACATGGAGTTTTCGTGGTGTGGTGAACGATGTTCGGAGGATAGCATGAGTTAACCGGGCGCAGTATGTCACCGAGCCCGGTTTTTGCACAAATTAACGCAGCAGCAGATAAATGGTTTCGGTACCGCGCACGATATTGAGCGCCATCACCGGTGGTTTGGCTTCCAGCACCTTGCGCAGCGCGGTAATGCTGTCCACGCGCTGGCGGTTGACGCCGATGATCACGTCGCCTTTTTGCAGGCCGATTTGCGCCGCCGTCGAGCCTTTATCCACGTTCTCTACCTTCACGCCCTTGTCGCCGCTCGGCAGCGCACCGTTGCTGAGGGAAACGCCCTGCAGCGCCGGCGACAGCGTTTCGGCATTGGTCGAGGCGCTCTCGCTGTTGTCCAGCGTGACCGAGACTTCCTGCGGTTTGCCGTCGCGCAGCAGGCCCACTTTGAGGGTTTTGCCCGGCGCAGTGGTGCCGACCTTGGCGCGCAGCTCGGCGAAGCTGTTCACCGGCTTGCCGTCGACGGAAACCAGAATATCCCCGGCTTTGATGCCGGCCTTGGCGGCGGCGGATTTCGGCAGCACTTCGCTGACGAAGGCGCCGCGCTGCGCGTCGGTGTTGAAGGCTTTGGCCATGTCAGGGGTCATTTCGCTGCCCTTGATGCCGAGCAGGCCGCGTTTCACTTCGCCGAATTCGATCAGCTGCTGGCTCAGGTTCTGCGCCATATTGCTCGGAATGGCGAAACCGATGCCGACGTTGCCGCCGCTCGGCGCGAGAATGGCGGTATTGATGCCGATCAGCTCGCCGTTCAGGTTAACCAACGCGCCGCCGGAGTTGCCGCGGTTGATCGAGGCGTCGGTCTGAATGAAGTTTTCCAGCCCTTCCAGATTCAGGCCGGTGCGGCCCAGCGCCGAGATGATGCCTGAAGTGGCGGTTTGGCCCAGGCCAAACGGGTTGCCGACCGCCACGGCGAAGTCGCCGACGCGTAGCTGGTCGGAATCGGCCATCTTGATGGCGGTCAGGTTTTTGGTGTCGCTGAGCTGCAGCAGGGCGATGTCGGATTGCTCATCGCGGCCGACCAGCTTGGCGTCCAGTTCGCGCCCGTCGTTCAACTGTACGCGGATTTTATCGGCGTTGTTGATGACGTGATTGTTGGTCAGCACGTAGCCTTTGGCGGCGTCGATGATGACGCCGGAACCCAGCCCTTCAAACGGGCGGGAGCTCTGCTGTTGGCCGGGGAAATTGGGGCCGAAGAAGCGTCTGAACTCTTCCGGCAGCTGTTGACGCTGCACCTGGGTGCCTGCGACATGCACGCTCACTACGGCGGGCAAGACTTTTTCCAGCATCGGCGCCAGGCTCGGCAGCGGCTGCCCCTGAACGGCAACGGGCAGGGCCGCGTTGGCCACCGGTACGGCGCTGAACGCCAGGCCGAGGCTCATTGCCAATGCACTAAGAATTAAAGACTTTTTCTTCATTGATGATAACTCTCTCAATACCTGCCGATGAAAATTTGATGATAAGGCAATCACCTTGTCATAGTGAAGGGTAAGACCGTGAATTTGCGTGCAAAGTTCAGTAAAGGTAATGCGAAGGAAGGTCAATAAGGCACAAAGGGGGAATAAACCCGCGGGTGGCCCCGCGGGCGAAGAAGGAATATCAGTCGCGGCGTGCGCTTTGACCGCGCAGCAGGCCGGAGGCCCCTTCAGAATAGTCGCGCGGCATTTCCACCGGCGCCTGATCGTTGTCCGCTTCCGCTTCGGTCAGGCGATAGCGGAACGGGTTCTCCTGCATCGGCAGATCCGGCAGCAGGTTGTTGGAGCTTTTCGCCATATGCTGATACAGCTGGCGATAATCGCGAGCCATGTTGTCCAGCAGCTCGGCGCTGCGGGCGAAGTGGCCGACCAGCTCCTGGCGGTACTCTTCCAGCTCGGTTTTGCTCTTGTCCAGCTCGTTCTGCAGGACTTGTTGTTGACGTAATTTACGGTTGCCAAAACGCATCGCCACCGCTCCAATCACGATACCGACGACCAAACCAATCAGCGCATACTCCCAGGTCATGATGACTCCTATTTTGACTTCGTTGTTCCGCAGGGATTTTTCACTTAATAATATCCACTATAACCGTTAACCTTGTCCGAGTGGAATCCTGATGCGCTTCCACCCAGTGTTTACAGGGTTTTCAACGGCGCCCGCAGCGGGCATTTGTGGCGATAACGGTGCGAATCGGCATCAACTTGCCGCCAACGTTGGCTAAATAATTTCTAAGCGTTCTTAGGGAACATCGAACAGATGCAGGCACTATCACCGTTATCTCGCTACCAGCAGGCGCTGGACGCGGGGGAATATCAGGCCGATGAGGTTCAACGCCGGGCCGTCGCTCAACTGGATCGCATTTATCAGGCTCTGCTGCAAAAGCCCGCGGCGAGCGCGCCTGCGGGCGGGCTGCGCGGCAAGCTCAGCCGTTTGTTGGGCAAGGGCGGCGAAACGGCGCCGCAGCGTCCGGTGCAGGGGCTGTATATGTGGGGCGGCGTCGGGCGCGGCAAAACCTGGCTGATGGACATGTTCTTCCACAGCCTGCCGGGCGATCGCAAAATGCGTCTGCACTTCCACCGCTTCATGCTGCGGGTGCATGAAGAGCTGACCGAACTGCAAGGGCGGGAAAACCCGCTGGAAATCGTCGCCGACGGCTTCAAGGCCGAAACCGACGTACTGTGCTTCGACGAATTCTTCGTGTCCGACATCACCGACGCCATGCTGCTGGCCACGCTGCTGCAGGCGCTGTTCGCCCGGGGCATCACGCTGGTGGCCACGTCGAACATCCCGCCGGACGATCTGTACCGCAACGGCCTGCAGCGGGCGCGTTTCCTGCCGGCAATCGATCTGATCAATGAGTACTGCGACGTGATGAACGTCGATGCCGGCATCGACTATCGTCTGCGCACCCTGACCCAGGCGCACCTCTATCTGACGCCGCTGAACGACCAGACGCGCGCGACCCTGGATCGGATGTTCGTCAAGCTGGCGGGCAAGGCGGGGGAGGACGCGCCGGTGCTGCAGATCAACCATCGGCCGCTGCAGGCGATCCGTTCGGTGGACGGCGTGCTGGCGGTGGATTTCCACACGCTGTGCGAAGAGGCGCGCAGCCAGCTGGACTACATTGCGCTGTCGCGGCTATATCACAGCGTGATCCTGTATAATGTGCAGGTGATGGGGCCGCTGAAAGAGAATACCGCGCGCCGCTTCCTGGCGCTGGTGGACGAATTCTACGAGCGACACGTCAAGCTGGTGATCGGCGCCGAGGCGTCGATGTTCGAGATCTACCAGGGGGAGAGGCTGAAGTTCGAGTACCAGCGCTGCCTGTCGCGCCTGCAGGAAATGCAGAGCGAAGAGTACCTCAAGCTGCCGCATCTGCCCTGAGTCCGCCGGGCCTATCGCCGGTTGCCTGCCGCCGGCGATAAATTTATTTTCCATTCAAAAACCGTTCGATCTTTGTGAGCGACTTCTCTATAATCTTGCGACCCCACGTTACAACAAAGTTTTTTTTCCCAAAAACTTTATAGTGCCGGCAATGGCTATTCGAAGGGGTAGGTTTGCTGGACTTGTATGGTCGTGTGAGCCTCAACTGTTTTCGAGCGTTTGGGTGTTCACCAACGTGTAACTAATTATTGGGTAAGCTTTCTAATGAAAACTTTTACAGCTAAACCAGAAACCGTAAAACGCGACTGGTACGTTGTTGATGCAGATGGTAAAACTTTAGGCCGTCTCGCTACTGAACTGGCTCGTCGCCTGCGCGGCAAGCATAAAGCGGAATACACCCCGCACGTGGATACCGGTGATTACATCATCGTTCTGAACGCTGACAAAGTTGCTGTAACCGGCAACAAGCGTACAGACAAAGTGTACTACCACCACACCGGCCACATCGGTGGTATCAAGCAAGCGACCTTTGAAGAGATGATTGCCCGCCGTCCTGAGCGCGTGATTGAAATCGCGGTTAAAGGCATGCTGCCAAAGGGCCCGCTGGGTCGTGCTATGTTCCGTAAACTGAAAGTTTACGCGGGCACCGAGCACAATCACGCGGCACAGCAACCGCAAGTTCTGGACATTTAATCGGGATTAATGGCAATGGCTGAAAATCAATACTACGGCACTGGTCGCCGCAAAAGCTCCGCCGCTCGCGTCTTCATCAAGCCGGGCAACGGTAACATCGTTATCAACCAGCGCAGCCTGGAACAGTACTTCGGTCGCGAAACTGCCCGCATGGTAGTTCGTCAGCCGCTGGAGCTGGTCGACATGGTTGGCAAACTGGACCTGTACATCACCGTTAAAGGTGGTGGTATCTCCGGTCAAGCTGGCGCTATCCGTCACGGTATCACCCGTGCACTGATGGAGTACGATGAGACTCTGCGTTCTGAACTGCGTAAAGCTGGCTTCGTCACCCGTGACGCTCGTCAGGTTGAACGTAAGAAAGTCGGCCTGCGTAAAGCACGTCGTCGTCCGCAGTTCTCCAAGCGTTAATTTTCGCTGCTTCGGCAGTGCGATTTACGCAAAAAACCCGGTGCTTCACCGGGTTTTTTTATGCCTGAAATCCGCCGTCCCCGACTAAAATCTGTGGCAGATCAGACAATTCAACATGAATTCACCGCACCGTCCCCACAAAACAAGCAAAATCTGGTAAACTATCACCCACTTTTGCGCCTGTTCGCCGTGCAGTTGACCTCCTGGGCCGGTTTTTCATGGGCTCGGGTCGCGCTGCGTGCTGCCGGCCTGCGGCAAGATTATTCAGGATAGCAGCCTGTCAGTTGGCTATTCGCAGTATTTTCTAGATAACTTGGAGGTTTTCATGGCTGTCGCTGCCAACAAACGTTCGGTAATGACGCTGTTCTCTGGCCCGACCGACATTTTTAGCCATCAAGTACGTATCGTACTGGCGGAGAAAGGTGTCAGCGTCGAGATCGAGCAGGTCGAAATGGATAACCTGCCGCAAGATCTGATTGACCTCAACCCTTACCAGACGGTGCCTACGCTGGTCGATCGCGAACTGACCCTGTATGAATCCCGCATCATCATGGAATACCTGGATGAGCGTTTCCCACACCCGCCGCTGATGCCGGTTTACCCGGTTGCCCGTGGCGAGAGCCGTCTGATGATGCTGCGCATCGAGAAGAACTGGTACTCGCTGATGGACAAGATCGAGAAGAGCAGCGGTCAGGAAGCGGAATCCGCCCGTCGTCAGCTGCGTGAAGAGCTGCTGGCGATCGCACCGATCTTCGGCCAGGCGCCGTATTTCATGAGCGAAGAGTTCAGCCTGGTGGATTGCTATCTGGCGCCGCTGTTGTGGCGTCTGCCGCAGCTGGGCATTGAATTGAGCGGTGCCGGCTCCAAAGAGCTGAAAGGCTACATGACCCGCGTCTTCGAACGCGACGCTTTCCTGGCTTCCCTGACCGAAGCCGAGCGTGAAATGCGCCTGCAAACCCGGGGCTAAGCGCGATGGACATGTCTCAGATGACGCCGCGTCGCCCGTATCTGCTGCGGGCGTTCTATGACTGGCTGCTGGATAACCAGCTGACGCCGCACCTGGTGGTCGATGTGACTCGCCCGGACGTGCAGGTGCCGATGGAGTTCGCGCGTGACGGCCAGATCGTGCTGAATATCGCGCCGCGCGCGGTAGGCAACCTGGCGTTGGGCAACGAAGACGTGCAGTTCAACGCGCGCTTCGGCGGCGTGCCGCGTCAGGTTTCGGTGCCGATGGCCGCCGTGCTGGCGATCTATGCGCGTGAAAACGGCGCCGGCACGATGTTCGAACCGGAAGCCGCCTACGACGAGAGCGAAGGCGTGTTCGAAGGCCTGGACAATGAGACGATCCCTTCGGAAACCCTGATGTCGGTGATCGACGGCGATCGCCCGGATACCGCGGAAGACAACGGCCCGGACGACGAGCCGCCGCAGCCGCCGCGCGGTGGCCGCCCGGCGCTGCGCGTGGTGAAGTAATCCCTGCGCGAACAAACGAAAAAGCACCCTATGGGGTGCTTTTTTTTTGCCCGGCAGAAGCGGATCAGCCTTTCAAGGCGGCAATGCAGGCATCGCGCGGTGCGCTGAGATCGCCTACGCGCACGGTGGACAAGGCGCGGGTTGCGCGCTGGCGGAAACTGGTGATGGCGGTGTCGCCTTGCACTTCCGGCGGCGCGGTGCAAATGTCATTGAGCGGCAGATCGTTGCCTTTGTTGAGCGCCTGCAACACCGCCGCCGGATTGTAAATCAGGGCGGCGGAGAGCGCCGATTTGATGCCGGCGGTGAAGCCGGCATTGCCGCCGCCGGCCAGCTTGGGCGCCAGGGCAATCCAGCTGTCGTCCCCCAGCCGGATGCTGTTTTCCACGGCGCTGAACTGCCCGGCCTTGCCCAACTGTGCCACGACCGGCCGCGCGCCGCGCGCTTCGATATTGTAACCGACCTCCTGCGAATCCAGCGCCATGGCTGAAGCGCTGAAACTGACGGCCAGCACTGCGCCGGCCAACAGGGAAATGGAGCATTTCATGTTCGCTATCCTTATCTCGGTGTCAGGCGCAGCCGCGCCCCGCAATGGTGCTAACTCAATACTATAGCGCGTTGACGCGGTGAGGTGAGGGGAGGTTGTTACAAAGCGTGGCAGGCTAAAAACAGAGGCCCGGCAATGTGCCGGGCCTCTGGCGGTACGGAAGGTTTACACTTCCAGGTAGTTCATGATGCCGTCTGCCGCCTTGCGGCCTTCGGCGATCGCCGTCACCACCAGGTCGGAACCGCGCACCGCGTCGCCGCCGGCGAAGATTTTCGGGTTGCTGGTCTGGAACGCGTTGTCGCTGCCTTCCGGCGCCAGGATGCGGCCCTGTTTATCGAGCTGCACGTCGTGCGCCGCCAGCCAGTCCATACGGTGCGGGCGGAAGCCGAATGCCATCACCACCGCGTCGGCGTCGATCACGTGTTCGGAACCCGGCACCTGCTCCGCCGCCTGACGGCCGTTGGCATCCGGTGCGCCCAGCTGAGTGCGCACCATCTTCACCCCGGCCACGCGGCCGGCGCTGTTCAGCTCGATGCTCAGCGGCTGCAGGTTGAACTGGAAGTCCACCCCTTCTTCCCGGGCGTTCTTCACTTCGCGCTTGGAACCCGGCATGTTGGCTTCGTCGCGGCGGTAGGCGCAGGTGACCTGCGTCGCGCCCTGGCGCACCGAGGTACGCACGCAGTCCATGGCGGTATCGCCGCCGCCCAGCACCACCACGCGCTTGCCTTCCATGCTGACGTAAGGCTCGTGCTGCTCGGTTTCATAGCCCATCAGCTGCTTGGTGTTGGCGATCAGGAACGGCAGCGCATCGTACACGCCCTGCGCTTCCTCGTTCTCCAGGCCACCGCGCATCGACTGATAGGTGCCGACGCCGAGGAATACCGCATCGTACTCGCTCAGCAAGGTCTCCATGCTGATGTCTTTGCCCACTTCGGTGTTCAGCTGGAACTCGATGCCCATCTCACTGAAGATGCTGCGGCGTTTGACCATCACTTCCTTTTCCAGCTTGAAGGCCGGGATGCCGAAGGTCAGCAGGCCGCCGATCTCCGGATGACGGTCATATACCACCGCCTTGACGCCGTTGCGGGTCAATACGTCGGCGCAGGCCAGCCCGGCAGGGCCGGCACCGACGATCGCCACGCGCTTGCCGGTCGGCTGCACGTGCGACATGTCCGGCTTCCAGCCCATTTCGATGGCCTTATCGCTGATGTAGCGTTCGATATTGCCGATGGTGACCGCACCGAACTCGTCGTTCAGGGTGCAGGAGCCTTCGCACAGGCGATCCTGCGGGCACACGCGGCCGCACACTTCCGGCAGACTGTTGGTCTGATGCGCCAGGTCCGCCGCTTCCATGATGCGGCCTTCGTTGGCCAGCTTCAGCCAGTTCGGGATGTAGTTGTGCACCGGGCACTTCCACTCGCAATACGGGTTGCCGCAGGACAAACAGCGGTCCGCCTGGGCCTTGGCCTGGGTTTCCGAAAACGGTTCGTAGATCTCGACGAACTCGATTTTGCGGATCTTCAGCGGTTTCTTTGGCGGATCAACACGCTGCAGGTCGATAAATTGGTAAACGTTCTGGCTCATTAATGACCTACCTCTTACTGCGCCTGCACCCGCAGCTCGGCTGCGGAACGGCTACGGTGACCCAACAGCGCTTTGACATCGCTGGACTTCGGTTTGACCAGGGCGAACTTCGGTGCCCACTCCGGCCAGTTGGCCAGGATCTCTTCCGCGCGGGAAGAGCCGGTCGCCTGCACGTGTTCGGTGATCAGGCCGCGCAGGTGCTCCTCATGGATCGCCAGCTGATCGACATCCAGCACTTCCACCAGCTCCGGGTTCACGCGCTTGCGGAACTCGCCGTCTTCGTCCAGCACGTAGGCGAAACCGCCGGTCATGCCCGCACCGAAGTTGATGCCGGTTTTACCCAGCACGCAGACGATGCCGCCGGTCATGTATTCGCAGCCGTTGTCGCCGATGCCTTCCACCACGGTGATGGCGCCGGAGTTGCGCACCGCGAAGCGTTCGCCCGCGCGGCCGGCGGCGAACAGCTTGCCGCCGGTAGCGCCGTACAGGCAGGTGTTGCCGACGATGCTGGCTTCATGGCTGCGGAAGGCGGAGCCGATCGGCGGACGCACCGCGATGCTGCCGCCGGCCATGCCTTTGCCGACATAGTCGTTGGCGTCGCCGGTCAGGGTCAGCTCGACCCCGCCGGCGTTCCAGACGCCGAAGCTCTGCCCGGCGGTGCCGGAGAAGTGCGCCTTGATCGGATCGGCCGCCATGCCCTGATCGCCGTGCACGTCGGCGATAGCGCCGGACAGCATGGCGCCCACGGAGCGGTCGGTGTTGCGAATGTCGAAGTAGAAGGTTTTACCCTGCTTCGCTTCGATATGCGGTTGCGCCTGCGCCAGCAGTTCTTTGTTCAGCAGGCCCTTGTCGAACGCCGGGTTGCTGCTTTCGGTGCAGTACACCGCTTTACCCGGATGCGGCGTGGCGGTTTTCAGCAGCGGCGAAAGATCCAGCTTGTTCTGCTTGGCAGAGATGCCGTCCAGCTCGGTCAGGAACTCGGTGCGGCCGATCAGATCCACCAGTTGGCTCACGCCCAGCTGCGCCATGATCTCGCGGGTTTCACGCGCGATAAACTGGAAGTAATTCGTCACGCGTTCCGGCAGGCCGTGGTAGTGATCGCGGCGCAGCTTGTCGTCCTGAGTCGCGACGCCGGTCGCGCAGTTGTTGAGGTGGCAGATGCGCAGGTATTTACAGCCCAGCGCCACCATCGGTCCGGTGCCGAAGCCGAAGCTTTCCGCGCCCAGGATCGCCGCCTTGACGATGTCCACGCCGGTTTTCAGGCCGCCGTCCACCTGCAGGCGGATCTTGTGGCGCAGGCCGTTGGCCACCAGTGCCTGCTGGGTTTCCACCAGGCCCAGCTCCCACGGACAGCCGGCGTATTTCACCGAGGACAGCGGGCTGGCGCCGGTGCCGCCGTCGTAACCGGCGATGGTGATGAGATCGGCATAGGCTTTCGCCACGCCGGTGGCGATGGTGCCGACGCCCGGTTCGGACACCAGTTTCACCGAAATCACCGCCTTCGGGTTGACCTGCTTCAGGTCGAAGATCAGCTGCGCCAGATCTTCGATCGAGTAGATGTCGTGGTGCGGCGGCGGGGAGATTAGGGTCACGCCCGGCACCGAGTAACGCAGTCTGGCGATGTACGGGGTGACTTTGTCGCCCGGCAGCTGGCCGCCTTCACCCGGCTTGGCGCCCTGCGCCACCTTAATCTGGATCACGTCGGCGTTCACCAGGTAGGCCGGCGTCACGCCGAAGCGGCCGGAGGCCACCTGTTTGATGCGCGACACCTTGTTGGTGCGGTAGCGCGCCGGATCTTCGCCGCCTTCGCCGGAGTTGGAGAAGCCGCCGAGGCCGTTCATGGCGATCGCCAGCGACTCGTGCGCTTCCGGGCTCAGTGCGCCGATCGACATCGCCGCGGTGTCGAAGCGTTTGAACAGCGACTCCGCCGGTTCAACCTGATCGACCGGGATCGGTTCGCCTTTCGGCGTGATGGCCAGCAGATCGCGCAGCATGGCGACCGGCCGCTCGTTCACCAGCTTGGCGTAGGCCTGATAGTCACTGTATTCCCCGCTGTGCACCGCTTTTTGCAGCGAGTTCACCACGTCCGGGTTGTAGGCGTGGTATTCGCCGCCGTGCACGAACTTCAGCAGGCCGCCTTGCTCCAGCGGCTTGCGTTTCAGCCAGGCGCGCTTGGAAAGGTTCTGCAGATCCTGCTGGAAATCGCTGAAGCTGGCGCCGCCGATGCGGCTGACCACGCCCTGGAAGCACAGATCCGCCAGATCGCGGTGCAGGCCGACCGCTTCGAACAGCTTGGAGCAGCGGTAAGAGGCGATGGTCGAGATGCCCATTTTGGACATGATCTTGTACAGGCCTTTGTTGATGCCGTTGCGGTAGTTCAGCATCACGTCGCGGTATTTCTTGTCGATCGCCTGGCTGTCCACCAGCTTGGCCAGGGTTTCATAGGCCAGGTACGGGTAGATGGCGGTCGCGCCGAAGCCGAGCAGCACGGCGAAGTGGTGCGGATCGCGGGCGCTGGCGGTTTCAACGATCAGGTTGGCGTCGCAGCGCAGGCTTTTCTCCACCAGGCGGGTTTGCACGGCGCCCACCGCCATCGGAGCCGGTACCGGCAGGCGGCCGGGCGCGATGGCGCGGTCGGACAGCACCAACAGCACCGCACCTTCGCGCACCTTGCGTTCCGCTTCGTCGCACAGGGCGCGAATGGTCTGCTCCAGATCCTGCTGCTGCGGATCGAAGGTCAGATCGAGGGTCTCGGCGCGATAGTATTCGCCTTCCAGCGTGGTGAGCTGTTTGAAATCGGAGTACAGCAGGATCGGCGATTTGAAGCTCAGGCGGTGCGCCTGGCCTTCGGCTTCGCAGAACACGTTCATTTCACGGCCGATGCTGGTGGCCAGCGACATGACGTGCGCTTCGCGCAGCGGATCGATCGGCGGGTTGGTGACCTGCGCGAACTGCTGGCGGAAATAGTCGTAAACGATGCGCGGCCGGCTGGAGAGCACGGCGAACGGGGTATCGTCGCCCATCGAGCCGGTGGCTTCCTGGCCAATCTCGCCCAGCACGCGGATCACCTGATCCAGCTCTTCGCTGCTGTAGCCGAACTGTTTCTGGTAGGTTTCGAGCTGCGCGTCGTCGAGCTCGCGGCTGCCGACCTGATCGTCCGGCAGATCTTCGAACGGCACCAGACGTTTGACGTTTTTCTCCATCCACTCTTTATACGGATGGCGGCTTTTCAGATCGTTGTCGGTTTCCGCCGAGTGCAGGATGCGGCCGCTGCGGGTGTCGATCACCATCAGCTCGCCGGGGCCGACGCGGCCTTTTTCCACCACTTCGTCCGGCTGGTAATCCCAGATGCCGACTTCGGAGGCGCAGGTGATCAGCTTGTCTTTGGTGATCACATAGCGCGCCGGGCGCAGGCCGTTGCGATCGAGGTTACAGGCGGCGTAGCGGCCGTCGGACATCACGATGCCGGCCGGGCCGTCCCACGGCTCCATGTGCATCGAGTTGAAGTCGAAGAAGGCGCGCAGATCGCCGTCCATGTCCGGGTTGTTCTGCCAGGCCGGCGGCACTAGCAAACGCATGGCGCGAATGAGATCCATCCCGCCCGCCAGCAGCAGCTCCAGCATGTTGTCCAGCGAGCTGGAGTCGGAGCCGGTTTCGTTGACGAACGGCGCGGCGGCCTGCAGATCCGGGATCAGCGGCGTTTGGAATTTGTAGGTACGGGCACGCGCCCACTGGCGGTTGCCGGTGATGGTGTTGATTTCGCCGTTGTGCGCCAGGTAGCGGAACGGCTGCGCCAGCGGCCAGCGCGGCACGGTGTTGGTGGAGAAGCGCTGGTGGAACAGGCAAATGGCCGACTCCAGGCGCAGGTCCGCCAGATCGAGATAGAAGCGCGGCAGATCCGCAGGCATGCAAAGGCCTTTATAGATCGTCACCAGGTTGGAGAAGCTGCAGACGTAGAAGCTGTTGTCCTGCACGCGTTTCTCGATGCGGCGGCGCGCCACGAACAGGCGGCGCTCCATATCGCGCGGGCGCCAGCCGGCCGGGGCGTTAACGAAGATTTGCTCGATGCGCGGCAGGGAGGAGAGGGCGATTTCACCCAGCACGTCCGGGTTGGTCGGTACTTCACGCCAGCCGACGATCGACAGCGTTTCGTTTTGCAGCTCTTCTTCCACGATGCGGCGGCTGAGGCGCGCTTCCTCTTCATTCTGGCTGAGGAACATCATGCCGACGGCGTAGTTCTTGGCCAAACGCCAGCCGCGCTCTTCCGCCACCATGCGGAAGAAGCGATCGGGTTTTTGCAGCAACAGGCCGCAGCCGTCGCCGGTCTTGCCGTCGGCCAGGATTGCGCCGCGGTGTTGCATGCGGGCCAGCGCGTGAATGGCGGTGCGAACCACCTTGTGGCTAGGTTCGCCTTCTATGTGGGCGATCAGGCCGAAACCACAGTTGTCCCTCTCTTGGGATTTATCGTACAACATATCAGTGAACCTCCCCAGGCTCTGCGTGACTCTCACAACCTACTGCGAGGGGGCTTCCCAATTTCAGGCAGAAGTCCAATCAGCAAGTTAACCCCGCTAATCTGCTTTTCCGCCCTCCATCAATGGCCTCTCGTGACGGTCTCACAAGTGGTATAGGACTTGTTTTAAGAGGGAGTCTTCAATTACTGCATAAATATGACGAGACGTTTGCCCGTCCAGAAAGCTTCCAGCGGACTTCCAACTTAGCGAGAAAGAATTCGCAGGTCAAATGTGGGCTTAAGATAGATTCTTATCGAATTGATGATGTTTATTTATTTGAAAAATAAGTATTTTAATGTGTTTTTGCACTATCGTGGGGCAACGCCGATCCCCACAGAAGTGTGAGCTGTCTCACTATAGTGCAACCCCTTAATCTCTGCACCATGCTAGTGCGGGGGTTAATGGCAGAATTTTATTCTATAAGATATTTCTTTGTTGATGTTTGTCACTGTTTTTCACCGCATTGTCATATTGCCGTTAACGGTTGCGCGACGATTAGAATAATTCATCAGAATTATAGTGAATTGATTTGCATTTATGATGAATAGTTATGCCTGGTGGCGCCTTGCGGGGAAAGCGTTGATCTCTGTCATCGCGGGAAAAGCCGTTTCTTATTAGCATCGCGGCTTTGAACACAGAGAATCACCAAGATTATGCAGTTGCCGCAATTAGTCAATATGTTTGGCGCAGATCTCCAGCGCCGCTATGGCGAAAAGATCCATAAACTCACGCTGCACGGCGGATTCAGCTGCCCTAACCGCGACGGCACGTTGGGGCGCGGCGGCTGTACGTTTTGCAACGTCGCTTCGTTTGCCGATGAGGCGATGCAGCGGCAAAGTATCGCCGAACAGCTGGCGCAGCAGGCCGCGCGGGTCAACCGGGCGCGGCGCTATCTGGCCTATTTCCAGGCCTATACCAGCACCTATGCGGAGGTCGAATTGTTGGCGTCGATGTATCGGCAGGCGTTGGCGCAGAGTGAGATGGTCGGCCTGTGCGTCGGCACCCGGCCGGACTGCGTGCCGCCCGCCGCATTGGATCTGCTGACGGGGTATCGCGAGGAGGGTTATGAAGTGTGGCTGGAGCTGGGGCTGCAGACGGCGCACGATAAAACGCTCAAACGCATCAACCGCGGCCATGATTTCCGCTGCTATCAGCAGACCGCGCAACGGGCCCGGCAGCGCGGGCTGAAGGTGTGCTGCCATCTGATCGTCGGGCTGCCGGGAGAAACCCAGCGCGATCATCTGCTCACGCTGCAGCGGGTGGTGGAGTCCGGCGTGGATGGCATTAAGCTGCATCCGCTGCACGTCGTGACCGGCAGTACCCTGGCCCGCGCGTGGCGAGCCGGGCGTTTGCCCGAACTGGCGCTGGAGGACTACGCCGTCAGCGCCGGGGAGATGATCCGCCACACGCCTGGCGAGGTGGTGTATCACCGCCTGTCCGCCAGCGCCCGTCGGCCCACGCTGCTGGCGCCGCTGTGGTGCGAAAACCGCTGGAGCGGCATGCAGGCGGTGGGCGCTTATCTGCAGCAATACGGCGGGCAGGGCAGCGCGCTGGATGAAAAGCGGCGCTACCGCCCTGGAATGCCGCTCTGAAGTGCAATCTTTGCCACACTTCGGCGTTTGCCGCCTTATCTCACCGCTGTTTTACGGTATGATTCAAAAGATTGTGTCTGATGGGAGCCGCTATGAAGCAAATCCGGGTGTTGGCCCAGTACTACGTCGATTTAATGGTGAAACTGGGGTTGGTGCGCTTCTCGCTGCTGCTGGCCTCGGCGCTGGTGGTGCTGGCGATGGTGGTGCAGATGGCGGTGACCATGTTGCTGCGCGGCGAAGTGGAAAGCATCGACGTGGTGCGTTCGATCTTCTTCGGCCTGTTGATCACCCCGTGGGCGGTCTACTTCCTCTCGGTGGTGGTGGAGCAACTGGAGGAGTCGCGCCAGCGGCTGGCGCGGCTGGTGGACAAGCTGGAGGAAATGCGCCACCGCGATCTGGAGCTCAATCAGCAGCTCAAAGACAATATCAGCCAGCTGAACCAGGAGATCGCTGACCGTATCAAGGCGGAAGAAGAGCGCCTGCAGGTGATGGACAAGCTGACGGAAGAGATGGAACAGCGTGAACTGGCGCAGATTGAGCTGGGCCAGCAATCGGCGCTGCTGCGTTCCTTCCTCGATGCCTCGCCGGATCTGGTCTACTACCGCAACGAAGACAAAGAATTTTCCGGCTGCAACCGCGCGATGGAGCTGCTGACCGGCAAGAGCGAGAAGCAGCTGATCGGCCTGACGCCGTTCGACGTCTACGGCCAGGAGATCGCCGAAAAGGTCATTGAGACCGACGAGAAGGTGTTCCGCCACAACGTCTCGCTGACCTACGAACAGTGGCTGGTGTATCCCGACGGTCGCAAGGCCTGTTTCGAGCTGCGCAAGGTCCCGTTTTATGACCGGGTGGGCAAACGCCACGGGCTGATGGGCTTCGGCCGCGATATTACCGAGCGTAAGCGCTACCAGGACGCGCTGGAGAACGCCAGCAGGGAGAAGACCACCTTTATCTCCACGATCAGCCACGAGCTGCGTACGCCGCTTAACGGCATCGTTGGCCTGAGCCGTATCCTGCTCGATACCGAGCTGAACGACGAGCAGCTGAAATACCTGAAGACCATTCACGTCAGCGCCATCACCCTCGGCAATATCTTCAACGACATTATCGAAATGGATAAGCTCGAGCGGCGCAAGGTGCAACTCGACAACCAGCCGGTGGACTTCACCGGCTTCCTGGCGGATCTGGAGAACCTCTCCGGCCTGTTGGCGCAGCCGAAAGGGCTGCAGTTCATCATGGAGCCGCAGACGCCGCTGCCGCAGCAGATCGTGACCGACGGTACGCGCCTGCGGCAGATTTTGTGGAACCTGATCGGCAACGCGGTGAAATTCACCCAGCAGGGGCAAATCGTGGTGCGCGTGCGGCGTGAGGCGCAGGAGAAGCTGGTGTTCGAGGTGGAAGACTCGGGCATGGGCATCCCGCAGGACGAGCAGGACAAGATCTTCGCCATGTATTACCAGGTGAAAGATCAGCGCGGCGGCCGCCCGGCCACCGGCACCGGCATCGGGCTGGCGGTCTCCAAGCGACTGGCGCAGAGCATGGGCGGCGACATCACCGTGCGCAGCGAACAGGGGCACGGTTCTTGCTTCACTCTGACCATCCAGGCGCCGGCGGTGCAGGAAGCCGCCAGCGCGGTGCCGAAGGAAGAGGAACTGCCGTTGCCGGCGCTGCACATCCTGCTGGTGGAGGATATCGAGCTGAACGTGATCGTGGCGCGCTCGGTGCTGGAGAAACTGGGCAACAGCGTCGAGGTGGCGATGAACGGCCACGACGCGCTGGCGATGTTCGATCCGGACGAGTTCGATCTGGTGCTGCTGGACATCCAGCTGCCGGACATGACCGGGCTGGACATCGCCCGGGTGCTGCGCGAACGCTACGCCGGGCAGGCGCTGCCGCCGCTGGTGGCCCTGACCGCTAACGTGCTGAAAGACAAAAAAGAGTACCTCGAGGCGGGCATGGACGATGTGCTGAGCAAGCCGCTGTCGGTGCCGGCGTTGACCCAGGTCATCAAACACTATTGGGATCATCAACCTTCTCACACTTCAAAGAAAACGGAGCACAAGGCGATGCAGATTAATGAGTCGTTACTCGATACCGCGATGCTGGAGCAGTACATGGACCTGGTTGGCCCGCAGCTGATCCACCAAAGCCTGGAGATGTTCGAACAGATGATGCCGGGCTACCTGGCGGTGCTGGACTCCAACATGACGGCGCGCGATCAGAAAGGCATCACCGAAGAAGGGCACAAGATCAAAGGCGCCGCCGGTTCGGTCGGTCTGCGTCACCTGCAGCAGCTGGCGCAACAGATTCAAACGCCGACGCTGCCGGCCTGGTGGGATAACGTGCAGGATTGGGTGGATGAGTTGAAACAAGAGTGGCGCAACGACGTGCAGGTACTGCGGGCTTGGGTTGAGAACGCTGAAAAAAAATGACCCCGACCTAAGCCGGGGTGCGCGAATATTGCGCCAACACCAGGGAAATTGTGAACCTGCGTATTGGTTTCAGTGTTCTGGTCGAGCAGGTTGTAGCGAATTCCTAAACATCATACAGCCAACAACATAGCAAATGTAAGCGCTCTTGTTAGAAGATTCATTAAAATGTGTGATGTAGATTAGTGTTTGTCAACTCCGAGCACGAACCAGTTGACAGCAGCGACAGGAGTAAGAGTGATGAAAAAGGTGGGTGTCGTCCTCAGCGGCAGCGGTGTTTATGACGGTACGGAGATCCATGAAGCGGTGCTGACGCTGCTGGCGTTGGACCGTGCCGGCGCGCAGGCGGTGTGCTTTGCGCCCGATAAACCACAATGCCATGTTATTAATCACTTATCAGGTGAGGAGATGGCGGAGTCGCGCAATGTTCTGATCGAGTCGGCGCGCATTGCCCGCGGCGCGGTGCAGCCGCTGGCGCTGGCGGAGGCCGCGCAGTTGGATGCGCTGATCGTGCCCGGCGGCTTCGGCGCCGCCAAGAACCTCAGCAATTTCGCCGAAGCCGGCGCGGAATGTTGGGTCGATGAGGATTTGGCGCGTCTGACGCGCGAGATGCATAAGGCCGGCAAACCAATTGGCCTGATGTGCATCGCGCCGGCGCTGTTGCCGAAACTGCTGGATCAACAAGCGCGGCTGACCATTGGCAACGATCCGGACCTGGGAGAAGTGATTGACGCCATGGGCGGCGAGCCGGTGATTTGTCCGGTGGACGATATCGTGGTGGACAGCGAACACAAAGTCGTGACCACGCCGGCCTATATGCTGGCGCCGTCGATCGCGCAGGCGGCCCTCGGTATCGATAAGCTGGTGGTGCGGGTACTGGAAATGGCTGAATGAGAAAATCGCTCGGCGGATGGCGGCGACTGCGCCCGTGGTATTGGCTGAAGCGCGGGGTCATCGCGATTCTCGGCCTGTGGGTGTTGGGCATTGTGGCCTTTGCCTTCCTGCCGGTGCCGTTTTCCGCCGTGATGGTGGAGCGGCAAGTCAGCGCCTGGCTGAGCGGCGACTTTGGCTACGTCGCCCATTCGGATTGGGTGTCGATGGACGACATCTCGCCGCAGATGGCGCTGGCGGTGATGGCGGCGGAGGATCAGAAGTTTCCAGACCATTGGGGCTTCGACGTGGCGGCCATTGAAAAGGCGCTTAGTCACAACGAGAAGCGCCCGACGCGCATCCGCGGCGCGTCCACGCTGTCGCAGCAAACCGCCAAGAACCTGTTTCTGTGGGATGGCCGCAGCTGGCTACGCAAAGGGCTGGAGGCCGGATTGACGTCGGGCATCGAGCTGGTGTGGACCAAGCGGCGCATTCTGACGGTGTATCTGAACATCGTCGAGTTCGGCGACGGGGTGTTTGGCGTTGAAGAGGCTTCACAACGCTTTTTCCATAAGCCGGCCAAACGGCTAAGCGCGGCGGAAGCGGCGCTGTTGGCGGCGGTATTGCCGAATCCGCATCGCTTCAGGGCCGATGCGCCTTCCGGCTATGTGATACAGCGACAGCAGTGGATCATGCGCCAGATGCGGCAGCTGGGCGGGGAAGGTTTCCTGAAAGAGAACAAGCTGGATTAACCAAGAGATACCCTGCTTTCGCGCAAGGTATCTCTCTCTTCGGTGGCTAATGCCGCATCAGGGCTTATCGCTGATAAATGCAGTTAAATCCGCGTGCATCTTTTTAAGCGATGGTTCATCCAAGTACGGCATATGCCCGGTGTCATACCAATAGAAACGGATATTGTCGCGTAATTTGGGCGACACGGGCAGATGGCTCATCTCATATTTGGCGACGAAGTAAGGGGTGGCCAGATCGTAAACCCCACCAATCACCATCACTCTCATTGTCGGGGTCATTTTCATCACCCGCGACAGGTTCGGCAACACGTTAAATGATCTGTCCCGGCTGTTGCTGGACATGTTCCAGTCATAGACCTCATCGGAAAATGCGCGATAGTTTTGGTCGGCGCTAAAATGCAGCGTTTTGCCAAGATAATTGTGGAATTGCGCGACGTAGGCGGAAGTAATGGCACTGACGTTGGGATCGTAGTTGGACGTTTCAGCGATATTATCCAGCGACGGCCCACGATAGCGGGTATCGATTCTGCCAATGGTCTCGTCCTGACTGCGCAACAGTTGCTTGGCGAAGACCGGTCCACTCAGGCGCAAATTGGCCTTGAGCCAATAATCGGCCGGAATGCCGGTAAATTGGTAAAGCTGCTCGGCGAGCGTTTGGCGATCTTTTTCAGGCAGATTGGCACCTTGCAGCAAGGCTTGGGCATAAGCCCCCAGCGCAAACTGCTCGGCCTGGTCTAACAGGGTTTTCAGGCTCGGGTGCTTGCCCGGCAGCCGCTGGTGGTACCATGCGCTGGCTGCGTAGGTGGGGAGTGCCAGATAGTAAGGTTGATCGACGCCGGGGTTTTGATTGGGATCGTCGACGTTATTGTCGTAGTTCAGAAACTGCGACATCAGGATAATACCGTTAAGATCGATATTCTGATTTTTTAGCGTCTCGGCCAATACCACCGAGCGGGTAGTGCCGTAGCTTTCACCCAATAAATATTTAGGTGAGTTCCAGCGTTGGTAATGCGTTAAAAACTGAACGATAAATTGAGAGAAAGCCTGAGCATCGCCGTTGACGCCATAAACGTTGCTGGCACTCTGTGATTTTTGCTGCGCTCTCTCCGGCTGGCTGGCGGCACTGCTGGAAAAGCGGCTGTAACCCGTTCCGGGGGCATCGATAAACACCAGATCGCTGACGTTGAGCAGGCTGTATTGGTTATCGGTGAGTTGGTAAGGTGCCAGCTGTGTTTTCTCTGGCTGAGTAGCGATAACCCGTTTAGGCCCCAGCGCCCCCATATGCAGCCAAAGCGAGGCGGAGCCCGGCCCGCCGTTGTAGATAAAGGTAATCGGCCTGCTCTCGTTCTTATTCTCATTCTTTTTGAAATACGCAACATAGAACATGCCGGTCACGGGATCTTCCGGATCCTCTTTACTCAATTCCAGCACCCCGGTTTGCGCCTGATAATTGATTTTTACCTGGTCGACCGTGATCGCGCCTTCAGTAGCCACGGTTTGATCGGCCATCGGGGCCGGGGCATGTTCGGTGCGGGGCGCATCCTGTGTGGGATTGGCGGCGGAAACTCCGGCGGTGAATAAAGAAACGGCAGTGAGAAAACCGATTAAAATTCTGTCCATTTGAATTTTATCCGTAATGAAGTGAGAGATTACTTTAAACGCGGCTCATTAAACCAGGGTAAAACAGCGGGAAGCGTACAGAAAAGCGGCAAGGGGAAGGCCCCTTGCCTGCAGGCTCATTTCACATAGGTAAAGGCGGTGGTGACGTGCTTCACGCCGCTCACCTGGCTGGCGATCTGCGCCGCCGACTGCCCTTCCTGTTGGGTGACCAGGCCCAGCAAGAACACTTCGCCGTTTTCGGTGGTGACCTTCACGTTGGATGATTTCACCGTATCGCTGGTGAGCAGCTGCGAACGCACCTTGGTGGTGATCCAGGTGTCGGAGGACGCGGTGCTCAGGCTGACCGGCGTGCCCTGACGGATTTCGTTATACACTTCGGTCGTGCCTTCCACGCCCATGGCGATCTGCTTGGCGCGCGCGGTGAGATCGGCGTTAGGCGACTGGCCGGTCAACAGCACTTTGCCCTGATAGGCGGTGGCGACCACCCGGGCGTCTTTCTTCAACTGCTGGTCTTTGCTCAGAGCGCTTTCGACCCTGGCTTCCAGCGTACCGTCATCCACCTGGGTCCCGACGCTGCGCGGGTCGGTGGCGGTTTTGGTCGCGACGGCCGCACTGCCGACGACGACGCCGGCGATACAGCCTTGCAACAGCAGGGCGCTGGACAGTACTGCAAATGTGGCTTTTAGCTTCATCTCAGTTCCTTAATCGTCCTGGTGGGGGAATAACGTATTGTCTATCAGATCGCACAGGCAGTTTACGGTCAGCATATGCATTTCCTGAATGCGCGAGCTGCGGTGCGACGGGATGCGGATCTCGACATCCTGCTGGCCGAGCAGCCCGGCCAGCTCGCCGCCGTCGTAGCCGGTGAGCGCGACGATGGTCATATCGCGCGTGACGGCCGCCTCGACCGCTTTCACAATATCACGGCTGTTGCCGCGGGTGGAAATCGCCAGCAGCACGTCGCCGGTGTGCCCGAGCGCGCGCACCTGCTTGGCGTACACTTCGTCGTGCAGCCGATCGTTGCTGATCGCCGTCAGCACCACGTTGTCGGCGTTGAGGGCGATGGCCGGCAGGCTGGGGCGCTCGGTTTCAAAACGGTTGATCATGCTGGCGGCGAAGTGCTGCGCGTTGGCCGCCGAGGTGCCGTTGCCGCAGCACAGGATTTTGTTGCCGTTGAGTAAGGATTGAACCAGCGTCATCGCAGCGCGGGAAATGGCGTCCGGCAATGCTTCCGCCGCCGCGATCTGGGTTTGGATGCTTTCGGTAAAACAGACTTTAATTCTATCCAGCACGTTGTATTAATCCACTAAGTCAAAGGGCCGGTCTGCGCCGCAAAACCCCGATTAATCCGCATTGAAGGCGTTGGGTATCCATTCTAACTGGCTACCGGTAATGGCCAAAACATCAAAACGGCAAGATGATGTGTCAAAACTGGCTCCGCGCCCCGCCAGCCAGACGGCGGCGGCATGCAGCAACCGCTGTTGTTTGCGAAAGGTGACGCTGGCGGCCGCGCCGCCGAAGGCGTTGTTGCGGCGGTAGCGCACTTCGACGAACACCCAGGTGGCGCCGTCGCGCATGATGAGGTCGAGCTCACCGCCGCGCACCGCGACGTTGGCGGCGCAGAAGGTGAGCCCGGCGTGTTCCAGGTGACGGCGGGCCAGTAACTCATAGCCCGCCCCTGAGGCGCGTGGGTTCAAGAGACCGGAACGACCGTACCCTGACGGTATTGCAGCCAAGGCAGTTTGCGGTTGATCACGCAGTTCGGCGACGCGCTCAGCGTACCGGTGGTGCCGGAAACCTGGAAGCCCGGCAGCTGGCGCATTTCAGCAAAGTGGTTGGCCAATGTCCAGGCATCCATCCCCATCGCATACAGGCGCACCAGCGAGTAGTCGTTGCGGAAGCGCGCGCTGGCCTGTTGCAACAGCTGAGGGTTTGAACCGGCCAGCAGCGGGATGTCGCTGAACTGCAGGCCTTCCATTTCCAGACGGAAGTCCGGGCCGGCGCCGGCCTGATAGCTGCGCGAGCTGGCGTACATCGCCGGCTTGCCGCGCGAGCTGGTGGCCATGTCGATCATCGGTTTGATCAGCGTCAGCTGAGACTGGGTGGCGACGATATACACCGCGTCGACGCTGCCGCCGGTCGCGGCGGGCACGTCGCTCGGCGGCGCAGGAATGGTCAATCCGGCGATGGTCACGCTCTGCGGCGCCGGGGCGCTCGATATCGGCGTGCCGGTCATGCGGATGCCGCCGCTGTTGACCATCTGGCGCAGTTCGCCGGCAGAGCCGATGTCCTGACGCAGCACGGTTTGCCCGCCTTGCTTCTGCCATTCCTGGTTAAAGGCCTTGGCGACGCGATCGCCGAAGGCGCCGCGCGGCACCAGCAGCAGCGGTTGACGCTTCTGCTGTTCCCAGATGTGGCGGGCGGCGTCGCGCGCTTCATCTTCCGGCGACAGGGCGAAGTAACAGATGTTCAGGTTGTCCTTCGGCGTTTCCGGCTGGTTGAGCGCCAGCACGTTCAGCGTGGTGGTGCTGGCGGACAGCTGATCGACGTTCTCTTTCAGCAGCGGCCCGACCACCAGGGTGGCGCCATCCTGCTGCGCCTGGCTCAGCAAGGCGGCCAGCGGCTGGCTGGTGGTATCGTACACTTTGACCTGTGCGTTAACGGCCTGCAGCGGCGTTATCGGCGCACTGGACGGCGCCGCCGGTTGCGCGGCGGTCACCGCAGGCTGGCTCTCTTGCGCCGAAGGGCTGACCGCGCCGTTGGCGTTGATGTCACCCGTGGCGGCCTGATCGGCCGGCGCCGTTGGGGCCGGTGCGCTGGCCGGTTGCGCGGCTTGAGGCTGCGGTGCCGGCATGGAACCGCCGTTTTTCGCCGCTTCGAAGCCTTGTTGGATGGCGTCGGCGAACACTTTCGCCTGGCCGTTCAACGGCAGCAGCAGGGCGATTTTCGAGGTGGAGGCCTGGGTGAAGTTCAGCACCTGGTTCAGGCGAGCGGGTAGCGTTTTGGCCGCCGGGTTCTTCGGATAACGGTTCTGCCAGTCTTTGATGCCGGCCTTCAGCAGATCGGGATCCTGCTTGTTGTCCTGATAGACGCGCAGCAGATCCAGCCAGCCTTGCAGCACGTTCTCGTCGGCGTTGATCACCAGGCTGTTCATCTCCTGCGGCGTCAGCTGCAGCAGCGCCTGCCAGGTCTGATCCAGGTTGTCCTGGTGCGGTTTGCCGGTCAGCAACGGCTCCTGAGCGATATAGGCGCGGATCAAGGGCAGCGACGCTTTGCCCTGATTGGCGGCAATCTGCGCCTGGTAGTAGCGCACCTTCTGATTCGGCGACAGCGAAGCGCTGTCCAGATGGCCCAGCGTGCTGCGGGCGCTGACGTAGCTCTTGTTGGCGATCTGCAGTTCGGCGGTCAGCAACTGGCGTTCAGTCTGCTGCGCACCGCTGAGGTTTTTCGGCAGTTGATTCAACTGGTCGCCGGCCTGCGGCAGTTTTCCTTCACGCAGCAAGGCGCGAATAGCAAGTAATTGCCAGTCAGCCTTGTTATCATCGCTGCTTTGCTGCAACTGCTGCAGGTAGTAATCGGAGCTGGCGCTCGCTTCGTCCTGTATATTGGCGGGCGGCGTTTGCGGGGCCCGACTTGGACAGCCTGCCAGGAAAAGGGCGGCCGCGATGACTGCGGTAAGTCGGACAGGCTTGGAACGCCCTGCTTTGGTACGAACGAATGTTGAGGAAAGCATACTGTATCCAGTGATGTTTTTTTCAAGATGCTCAATATTAAATCGGCAACCCGGATGAAACAATGAATCAACACCAACAATCAGTCATTTCTGCATCAACGCTGTATGTGGTGCCCACCCCCATCGGCAATTTGGGCGATATCACTCACCGGGCGTTAGAGGTACTGAAAAGCGTTGATCTGATCGCGGCGGAAGACACGCGCCATACCGGATTGCTGCTGCAACACTTCGCGATCAACGCGCGTCTGTTCGCGCTGCATGACCACAACGAACAGCAAAAAGCCGATCAGCTGCTGGCGAAACTGCAGGAAGGCCAGAGCATCGCGCTGGTTTCCGACGCCGGCACGCCGCTGATCAACGATCCCGGTTATCACCTGGTGCGCCGCTGCCGCGAGGCCGGCATTCGCGTGGTGCCGCTGCCGGGCGCCTGCGCCGCTACCACCGCGCTGTGCGCCGCGGGCGTCGCTTCTGACCGCTTCTGCTACGAAGGCTTCCTGCCGGCGAAAACCAAGGGGCGCAAGGATACGCTGATGGCGCTGGCGGAGGAACCGCGCACGCTGATTTTCTACGAATCCACTCACCGCCTGCTGGAAAGCCTGCAGGACATGGTCACCGTCTGGGGCCCGCAGCGCTATGTGGTGTTGGCGCGCGAGCTGACCAAAACCTGGGAATCTATCCACGGCGCGCCGGTGGGCGAGCTGCTGACGTGGGTACAGGAAGATGAAGTGCGCCGCCGCGGCGAAATGGTGCTGATCGTCGAAGGCCACAAGGCGCAGGACGATGCGCTGCCGCTCGAGGCGCTGCGCACGCTGGCGCTGCTGCAAAAAGAGCTGCCGCTGAAAAAGGCGGCGGCGCTGGCGGCGGAAATCCACGGCGTGAAGAAAAATGCGCTGTATAAGCACGCGCTGGAGCAACAACAGCCGTAAAGCGGTTGACCTGCCGCCGCCGCGACGCTACTATCCGCGCCGGAGTTGACCAGACAGTCGCCGCTTCATTGCCGTCCTCTTCGGGGAGACAGATGGAGGGGAGGAAAGTCCGGGCTCCATAGGGCAGGGTGCCAGGTAACGCCTGGGAGGCGCAAGCCTACGACTAGTGCAACAGAGAGCAAACCGCCGATGGCCCGCGCAAGCGGGATCAGGTAAGGGTGAAAGGGTGCGGTAAGAGCGCACCGCGCGGCTGGCAACAGTTCGTGGCACGGTAAACTCCACCCGGAGCAAGGCCAAATAGGGGTTCACATGGTACGGCCCGTACTGAACCCGGGTAGGCTGCTTGAGCCAGTGAGCGATTGCTGGCCTAGAGGAATGACTGTCCACGACAGAACCCGGCTTACCGGTCAACTCCCTCGACAAAAGAAAACCCCGCGCAACGCCAGTTGCGCGGGGTTTTTCGTTTTCCGGCCGGCTTACACCGGCAGGTCAATCAGCAGCGCGCGCAGCGGGGTCTCGGCGCGAATCGTCAGGCGGTTCTCCTCGCGCACGAAGGCGCCGTCGCCGCAGGTCAGGCGCTGCGCTTCGTGGCGTTCGCCGGTGGCGGCGATGGTGCCGTGAATCGACTGCAAATAGGCGCGCGGCCCGTTAATCGTCAGCGTTTGTTCTTCGCCCGGCTGCAGATCGAGATGGTGGATCCAAACCTGCTGGCGCAACTGCAGGCTGCCCTGCGCACCGTCCGGCGAGGCCAGCAGCAGGTTGCCCGCCGCCGGCAGCGTCAGGCGCTGCACCCGCTCGTTGTTGCGTTCCGGGCAGGCGTCCAGCCACAGCTGCAGGCGGGTCAGCGGCGTATCGCTGCTGACGTTCTGTTCGCTGTAGCTCAGGCCTGGCTGGGTGGCCAGCAGCAGCGCTTCGCCGGCTTTGGCGCGCGCGGCGTTGCCGTCGCTGTCGCGGTATTCCGCCTCGCCCTGCAGGATCAGGTTCAGGATATCCACGCTGGGATAGGTGCGCGGCTGGAACGACGCGCCCGGCGCCAGCACCTCCTGATTCAGCACCCGCAGCGACGCATAGCCCATCAGTTTGGGATCGAAGTAGTGACCAAAGGAAAAGGTGTAGCGAGCCTGCAGCCAACCAAAGTCAGCTTGCCCGCATTGTTGTGCTGTTCTGCATGTAATCATGGCAATCGGCTCTCTAAATTCATTATCCAAATGGTAAGCATCTGGACGTCGGATTGTTAGCCAGTTAATCTGGTCGGCATATTCAAATTTCCTGACAGAGGGATGTGATGGCCAGAGATCGGGCGCTCACGCTTGAGGCGCTGAGAGTGATGGACGCGATCGACCGCCGCGGCAGCTTCGCCGCGGCCGCCGACGAATTGGGCCGGGTGCCGTCGGCGCTCAGCTACACCATGCAAAAATTGGAAGAAGAATTGGACGTGGTGCTGTTCGACCGTTCGGGCCACCGCACCAAGTTCACCAACGTAGGGCGCATGTTGCTGGAGCGCGGGCGGGTGCTGCTGGAAGCGGCCGACAAGCTGACCACCGACGCCGAGGCGCTGGCGCGCGGTTGGGAAACCCACCTGACCATCGTCAGCGAAGCGCTGTCGCCGCCGAGCCTGCTGTTTCCGCTGGTGGACAAGCTGGCGCTGAAGGCCAACACCCAGGTGTCGATTTTCACCGAGGTGCTGGCGGGCGCCTGGGAACGGCTGGAGCAGGGGCGCGCCGACATCGTGATCGCGCCGGACATGCATTTTCGCGCGTCGTCGGAGATCAACACCCGCAAACTGTACAAGGTAATGAGCGTTTACGTCGCCGCGCCGGATCATCCTATCCACCAGGAGCCGGAGCCGTTGTCCGAGGTGACCCGCGTGAAGTACCGCGGCATCGCGGTGGCGGATACCGCCCGCGAGCGCCCGGTGTTGACCGTGCAGCTGCTGGATAAGCAGCAGCGTCTGACGGTGAGCACCATCGAAGACAAGCGTCTGGCGCTGCTGGCCGGGCTGGGGGTGGCGACCATGCCGTATCCGATGGTGGAGAAAGACATCGAGGCCGGGCGGCTGCGCGTGGTGGGGCCGGAATACAGCCGCGAAGCCGATATCATCATGGCCTGGCGACGCGACAGCATGGGGGAGGCGAAAGCCTGGTTCCTGCGCGAAATTCCGCGCCTGTTCGCGCAGCGTTAACGTCGGTGGGATGACATCCCCTTGCCGGGCGGCAAGGGGATTTTTTTGTCTTAGCCGAAGAGCCGATCGCGGCCGTGCGGCTCGTCCAGATCCTGCGCCGGCCCGATGGAAATGATGCCGTGCGGGTTGATGGTGGCGTGGCTGCGGTAGTAGTGGTTGCGAATGTGCGGCAGGCTGACCGTGTCGGCAATGCCCGGCATCTGGTAGATGTCGCGCAGGAAACCGTACAGGTTCAGGTAGTCGCTGATGCGGTGTTTATCGCACTTGAAGTGGGTGACGTACACCGGATCGAAGCGCACCAGCGTGGTCCACAGACGCAGGTCGGCTTCGGTCAGCCGATCGCCGGTCAGGTAGCGGTGCTGCCCCAGGATCTGCTCCAGGCGCTCCAGCGCGTTGAAGACCCCGTTGACCGCTTCGTCATACGCTTCCTGGCTGGTGGCGAAACCGGCCTTGTACACGCCGTTGTTCACCTGATCGTAAATCCAACCGTTCAGCTCATCGATTTTGCCGCGCAGCTCGGCCGGGTAGTAATCGCCCGCGCGGGCCCCCACGCCGTCAAACGCGCTGTTGAACATGCGGATGATGTCGGCGGATTCGTTGCTGACGATGGTTTGCCGCTGTTTATCCCACAGTACCGGCACGGTCACGCGCCCGCTGTAGTGCGGATCGGCCTGCAGGTAGATCTGATACAGGAAGTCGGCGTGATACAACGGATCGCCGGTGGTTTCAGGAAAATCCTGGCCGAAGGTCCAGCCGTTTTTCAGCATCAGCGGGTGCACTACCGAGACCGGAATGATCTGCTCCAGCCCTTTCAGTTTGCGCATCAGCAGCGTGCGGTGCGCCCAGGGGCAGGCGAGAGAAACATACAGGTGATAACGGCCCGCTTCGGCCTGGAAGCCGCCTGCGCCGTGTTCGCCCGGCTGACCGTCGGCGGTCACCCAATTGCGAAACTGAGCGGTTGAACGTTTGAAACGGCCGCCGGTAGATTTCGTGTCATACCAGATGTCTTGCCAAACGCCATCGACGAGTTGTCCCATGGGAATCTCCTTGGTGTCCGAGTGAAAAGCGACAGGGCCCGGCATGCCGGGCCCTGAATGACAGTTTAGATTACCATTTCTTGTTCAGAAGACGGTCGATGCTGAAGCCGCCCGGGCCTGCAACCGCCAACACGATGAAGCCGCCGGCGATGGTCAGGTTTTTCATGAACATCAGCTGGTTTACGCCTTCCGCAAAGTCAGTGTGGAACAGCAGCGCGGTCAGAATGGTGAAGCCGGCAGTGAACAGCGCTACGGTGCGGGTCAGGAAACCGAACAGGATCGCCAGACCGCCGCCAAATTCCAGCAGGATGGTCAGCGGCAGCAAGAAGCCAGGCACGCCCATCGATTGCATGTACTGTTGGGTACCGGCATAAGCGTCACCCATTTTGCCGTAGCCTGCCACGATAAACAGGATTGGCATCAGAATACGAGCAACCAGCAAACCTGTATCTTCTAATTTTTTCATCATCTACTCCAAAGTGTTTTTGTGCGCCTGTTCGGCGGTAGTCATATCAACGGGCGGTATATCGGGTCTCTCACCCTGTCCGGCCCATATCGTATTGATGGAGTGAATGTTAAGCGGGAAGTGCTCAGGTTGTTAGCAAGTAAAACTGTCGTAATTTTTCAAAAAATCTGAATCTTTAGCGTGCTAATAAACTGACGCTGGTCAGCAGGTTGCCCGGCCCTCGGGATAAGCAGCGCTGTTTTAGGGGGAAAACGAGGGCGGAGCAACAGGATGTTTGAAGGAAAGGCGTGAGGCTTACTTGGCGGAGAAGGTCTTTTTAAACAGGCGGATAGCGCTCCAGGCACCGAAAGCGCGGCGCGACCAGCGGATCATCTTGCTGGGGTGGCGAATGCCGTACAGCGCCATGACGCTGGAACCGAGCACCAGATAGCGGCGCAGGCCAAACACCGTCTGCCAGCCGCGGTCAATGCGTTCGGTCTTCTCCAACCACAGAGACTTGTGTTCGGCCAGATCCAGGCGTTGCTGCTGGATCTGGCGAATCAGCCTTTCTTTTTTCCATTCCAGGTAGCGGCGGCGGCTCATGGCTCGCGCTCCAGTTCGGCGCGGTCGAGTTCCAGCTGCTTGCGCGTGGCGCCGAGCAGCGTGGTGCGACGGGCCTTGACCAGCGTCCAGATGGTGCCGACCACGGCCAGGAACAGCAGCACCCCGGTCGTGGCGCCCAGCGCCACCAGCCGGTAGACCGGATCGATGGCCCAGAAGATCAGGATCAGCAGGCTCATCAAACCGAAGGCGGTGAACAGCAGCGTCATACCGGCCATGATCAGCAACTGAATGAGGTTGGCTTTCTCCTCTTCCAGCTCGACCACCGCCAGCCTGACACGGGTTTCCACCATGCCGACCAGGATCGTGATGATGCGCTGACCGATATCCAGGACCCCTTTAGCGGGGCCCTGCGCGCGCACTTGCGGTTGTTCAGCCATGATTAACGACGCGCGAGCAGCACGCCCAGCACGACGCCGACCGCCGCGCCGATACCGATGCCGGTCCACGGGTTGTCGCGCACGTAGTCGTCGGCCTGACCGGCGATCTGTTTGGTTTGCGAAGCCAGCTTGTCACCGGCGTCGCTCAGGCGAGCGCGGCTCTCTTTCAGCGCGCCTTCCGCTTTCGAACGCAGCTTCTCCAGCTCGGCTTTCGGCTTATCGGTGGAGGAGTTCAGCACTTCCTCCAGCGTATCGGCTAAGGACTTCAGTTCAGCGCGTAAGTTTTCTGCATTTGAATCATGTGCCATGTGATTATTCCTTAACGTTTATTTCGACAGACTTTTAACATAGCGGATTTTTTCGCCGGAGCAAAGGGGTGATGGCCAGCAGATAACACCAGACATCAATTCCATATGCTTAAGAAATCCCGTGTGATGGGGCTCTCATCGATAAATCCGCTGGTGTAAAAAAATTATTCCGCCTGGGCGCGTTTCAGCTCAGCCTGCGCTTCCGCCAGCTTTTGCTGCTTCTTGGCGACCTTGTCCAGCTTGCCGGTTTGCTGTGCTTCTTTCAGTTCCTGTCGGCGCTCGTCGACCTTGCGCTGCTTCTCCGCGATATTTTTCTGGCGTTCGGCCTGCAGGCCGGCTTCGGTACAGTGAGTCTGTACTTCGCTCAGCGCTTTTTTCAGCCCGTCCACGCGGTGGGTGTTGCCGTGTTGGGTGGCGTAGTCGATTTGCTGCTGGATGTCTTGCGCTTTGGCGGCGCAGCCGCCCTCAGCGGCCGAAGCGAGCGCCGGCAGCGTGCAGAGTGGCAACAGCAGTAACAGTGAATGGCGTAATTTCATCTTTCAGTTCCTTTTCATGGGATGCCTGAACAGGCATCCGCTTTCCTGACTGCCGAAGGCGGCAGCGCGAGAGGAGGGCGTTCATCGCCGGCTGAAGTTACCCTTCAGCATAGTCATGAAACCGGCGTGCCCCCAAAGAATCAGCCGTGACTCAGTGCCGACTGATTAATTCTTGAGCTAATCGATGCGAATGAAAATGAAGATAATGGCAATGAAAGGAAACCCCTTCCTATGAAGGGGATTATCCCAGATTGAGTGGGGAACGCGCAAATTCGCGTACCCAGTGCGACGGCACGGGGGACTCGCTCAACGCGATGTGGTAACCGGGCGGCAGGATGGTTTGCAGCGCTTCGCGCGCCAGCAATTGCTGCTCCGGCGAATCCAGACGGATGACCAGGCCATCGCCTTCCGGCGTAATGCTTTTGATGCGGATGCCGCGCTCATCCAGGCGCTGATAGACGTAAAAACCGTCGGGCAGCGACAGCCCTTGCTGGCTGGCGCGAATGCGCAGCTCGCTCTCGGTGCGCACCATGCAGGGCACCAACAGCGTCGCCAACGCCAGCAGGGCGAGCGCGATCATCAAGACGTATTGCCAGCGCGGGCGCTTTGCTGTCACGCCCCTTTCCCCGGATTCTGGCTGCCGGCGCGTTTTTTGCGCCACAGCACGATCAGCGAGCCGACCAGCCCGACCACCAGCAACACCAGCGGCAACATCATCAGGCAGAACATCAGCTGATCTTCATACTTGCGGAACACCGGGGTTTTCCCCAGCGCGAAACCCAGCGTCGTCAGGATCAAGACCCACAGCAGGCCGCTCATCCAGTTGAAGAACTGGAAGCGCGCGTTGCTCAGGCCGGACAGGCCGGCGATGGTCGGCAGCAGGGTGCGCACGAAGGCCAGGAAGCGGCCGACCAGCAGGGCGGAAAGCCCGTGACGGTGGAACAGGTTGTGAGCGCGCTGATGGTAGTGGGCCGGCAGGTGCGAAAGCCAGCCTTGCACCGTTCGCGTATTGCCGAGCCATCGGCCCTGTATATAGCTGACCCAGCACCCCAGGCTGGCGGCGACGGTCAGGATGACGATGGTCAGCGGGAAGCCCATGGTGCCTTTGGCGATCAGCACGCCAACCAGGATCAGCAGGCTGTCGCCCGGCAGGAAAGCGGCCGGCAGCAGGCCGTTTTCCAAAAACAGGATCATGAACAGCAGAATGTAGAGGGTCCACACCAACGAAGGGTTCGCCAGCGTCTCAAAATCCTGCTGCCACAAGGCATGTATCAGTTCTTTAATGATATCCATCCGGTGTTCCTAAAACGTCATTGTTTATTTTTATCTCAGCGGCGGAGCGGGCGTGGGCTGAAAGCGCGCGGCGATCCTGAATGCTGATAACGATGAAACGGCGTTGCTTTAAGGTTTCTAAGCGGTGCGACACCGGTCATAGGTGGTAAGTCAGCGTGCCACGGTACTGCATGTTGCTTTCTTTCCAGCCGGCCTGCCGGCTCTGTTGCCTGGAGGCGTCCAGCGTCCAGTCGACCTGGGCAAGCCGGTTGGGGGCCGGGGTGTCCTGGCGGGGGAAACGAATTCGGTAGCCCGGCTCTGCGGCCAGGGTATAGACCGGTGCCGTCAGGGAGGACGCGAGCAGCGAACCGGGGAAAGAGTGCGCTCTGGGCAGCAGCAGCGGCAACTTGCCGGGGGCTTTGCGGCGCGCTTCGGCCGGCGCCCGATACACATGATCATAGGGGGAAAGCGCCGGCTCCGCCAGCAGCGGCAGGCTGCTCAGCGCACTGGGGGTTGGCTTGGGTGACGCCACGCATAGCTGTTGGCCGGAGACCGAACCGGTCCAGCAGAAAACAGCAATCAGCATGGCAAACAACCAGCGCATTTATTCGCGTCCCGCCCCCGCAGCAATGGGTAAAAAAGTGGGCTAACTCTACCAAAATAGCACGATTGGCAACAGGGAAATCTACGTTGCCGACGGTGAAATAGTACACGGCAAACGGCGGTTCCGGCATCGATTCAGCGGATTTTACATTACCTGACATAAGCCGACGGTTTTTGACCGCCGGGGCTATTTCGGCTCGTGGCTCACGCCATCCAGATGCACCACCGGATTCTCGGCGAACAGGTAGCGGTCGGCGTTGTATTCGAAGTCGTCGCTGGTGGCGTTAAACAGCATCTGCTTGGTGTTTTCCAGGTGCTGCCACATCGCCAGTTTAGCGGCGTAAGGATCTTTGCGCATCAGTGCCTTGAGGATCTGATCGTGATCGTCGCACCAGCTGGCGATCGAACGTTCGTCGATATGCTCGTGCAGTTTCTTCCAGTAAGGGTTGTTGACCCGCTGCACCCACATTTTTTCTACGATGGTGGCCATGGCGGTGTTCTGGGTGGCCAGCGCCACCTGCACGTGGAACTTCAGATCCCACTGCGAGTCGCGGAAGCGATCCTCTTTGCGGGCGTGCTCCTGGATCTCCATCAGCTGCACGATATCTTGTTTGGTCACCTGGGTGGCGGCGAATTCGGCGATGTTGCTTTCGATCAGCTGGCGCGCCTGCAGCAGCTCAAACGGGCCCGCGGTGGCGAACTCGATGCTGTCGCCCGGCACCACCAGGTGTTTTTGCTGGTTGGACACCACGTGGATCCCGGATCCCTTGCGCACGTCCACATAGCCTTCCACTTCCAGCATGATGATCGCTTCGCGCACCACGGTGCGGCTGACATTCATCTCTTCGGCGATGTATCGCTCGGCCGGCAGCTTGTCGCCTACCGGGTAGCGGCCGCTTTCGATACGTTGCTTAAGCTCGGCGGCCAGTTGCTGATACAGGCGTCTGGTTTCGGTGAATTCCATAGTGAATGCTCTATACGGTGCGGTGGGAGGGGGCGCGTGGCCATCGGATTTGTTATACCACTTATTCGGCACCGCTGCCAGAGGAGCAAAAGGCCCGGCGCGGCGGCCGGGCGGCGGGATCAGCTGCGCGCCGGGGCCGGCTGCAGCGCGGCGGGTTGCGGTTCGGCGGCCGGGCGGTTTTGCAGCACCGTCCAGATGACGATGGCGCCGAGAATGTCGAAGACCGACAGCGCGGCGAACAGCGGACTGAAGCCGAGGGTGTCCGCCAGGGCGCCGACCACCAGGGCGAACAGCGTGCTGGCGGTCCAGGCCGCCATGCCGGTCAGGCCGTTGGCGGTCGCCACCTCATTGCGGCCGAACACGTCGGAAGAGAGGGTGATCAGCGCGCCGGACAGCGCCTGATGGGCGAAGCCGCCGACGCACAGCAGCGCGATAGCCGCATAAGGGCTGGTGAACAGGCCGATCATGCCGGGGCCGATCATCAACACCGCCCCCATCGTCACCACCAGCTTGCGCGAGACGATCAGATTGACCTTGAAATACTTCTGGAACAGCGGCGGCAGGTAGCCGCCGACGATGCAGCCGAGATCGGCGAACAGCATCGGCATCCAGGCGAACATGGCGATCTCTTTCAGATTAAAGCCGTAGGCCTTGAACATGAACAGTGGGATCCAGGCGTTGAAGGTGCCCCAGGCCGGTTCCGCCAGAAAGCGCGGCAGCGCGATGCCCCAGAACTGGCGGTTGCGCACGATCTGCCAGGCGGACATCTTTTTGGCGTTTGAGGTCTGGTGCTGCGCTTCCTGGCCTTCGAGGATGTAACGACGCTCTTCCTGGCTCAGTTTCTTCTGATCTTTCGGGTGCTTGTAGAACAGCAGCCAGCAGATGGCCCAGATCAGGCTCAGCACGCCGGTGATGATGAACGCCATCTCCCAGCTGTGCGCCACGATGGCCCATACCACCAGCGGCGGGGCGATCATGCCGCCGATCGACGAACCGACGTTGAAATAGCCGACGGCGATCGAACGCTCTTTGGCCGGAAACCACTCGCTGCTGGCCTTCAGCCCGGCGGGGATCATCGCCGCCTCGGCCATGCCGACCGCGCCGCGCGCCAACGCCAGTCCGCCCCAGCTGTTGGCCAGCGCGGTGCCCATACAGAACACCGCCCAAAGAATGGCGAACATGGCGTAACCGACCTTGGTGCCGAGCACGTCCAACACATAGCCCGCCACCGGCTGCATCACGGTGTAGCAGGCGGAATAGGCGGCGACGATATAGGAATACTGCTGGGTGGTGATGTGCAGCGTATCTTCCAGCGTCGGCGCCGCCACGGCGATGGCGTTGCGGGTCAGGTAACCCAGCACGGTGCCGACGGTCACCAGCCCGATCATGTACCAGCGTAACCCTTTAATTTTACGCATCCGAAATGTCTCCCCGTTTGAAGGTATGGCCGGCGATGCGGCTGGCGAGACAATAACCTGTCATACAGGTTTAAAAGTTGAGTGATATCACAAAAGGAATTATTCGCCTGAGCGATACTGTCGCCGGTGAAATAGGGCGTTTATGCCGCACATTTGCCGTAAAAACGAGTGAAAAAGGGATTGGAGGACAGCAAAACGGCAGATGGCGGGAAAAATTTGCTGGACGCTCGCTAAAATTGGTGTGATAACTTTTGTGATTCGATCCCTGTGCCGCACGGCAAGTAAGGTAAGGAGCCCGAGATGGCGACGTTTTTGAGCGAAGATTTCCTGCTGGACAGCGAATTTGCCCGGCGTTTGTACCATGACTACGCGGCGCAGCAGCCGATTTTCGACTACCACTGCCATTTGCCGCCGCAGCAGATTGCGGAGAATACCCGCTTCAGCAACCTGTACGATATCTGGCTGCGGGGCGATCACTACAAATGGCGGGCGATGCGCACCAACGGCGTGGCGGAGCGGCTGTGCACCGGCGATGCGGGCGATCGCGAGAAATTCGACGCCTGGGCCGCCACGGTGCCGCACACCATTGGCAACCCGCTCTATCACTGGACGCACCTGGAGCTGCGCCGGCCGTTCGGCATCACCGGGACGCTGCTGTCGCCGAGCACGGCGGATGAGATCTGGCAGCGCGGCAATGCGCTGCTGGCGCAGGATGAGTTTCGCGCGCGCGGCATCATGCGGCAGATGAACGTGAAAATGGTCGGTACCACCGACGATCCGATCGACGATCTGCGCCACCATCGGGCGATCGCCGACGATCATAGCTTCGATATCAAGGTGTTGCCGAGCTGGCGGCCAGACAAGGCCTTCGCCATCGATGCGCCCGGCTTCAATGACTATCTGCGGCAGCTGGAGGCGGCGGCGGACACCGCCATCGGCCGTTTCAGCATGCTGTGCGACGCCCTGCACAAGCGTATGGATCACTTCGCCGCCCACGGTTGCAAGGTGGCCGACCATGCGCTGGACGTGGTGGTGTTCGGCGAGGCCGATGAAGCGACGCTGGATGCGATCCTGCTGCGTCGCCTGAACGGCGAGCTGCCGACGCCGGAACAGAGCGCGCAGTTCAAAAGCGCGGTGCTGCTGTTCCTGGCCGGCGAATACCGGCGCCGCGGCTGGGTGCAGCAATATCACATCGGCGCGCTGCGCAATAACAACAGCCGCATGTTGGCCGCCGTCGGGCCGGATATCGGCTTCGACTCGATCAACGATCGGCCGCTGGCGGAGCCGCTGTCGCGGCTGCTGGATGCCCAGGCGCGGCAGGGCGGCCTGCCGAAAACCATTCTCTATTGCCTCAACCCGCGCGATAACGAAGTGATCGGTACCATGATCGGCAATTTCCAGGGGGAAGGCACGCCGGGCAAGATGCAGTTTGGCTCCGGCTGGTGGTTCAACGATCAGAAGGACGGCATGCAGCGCCAAATGACGCAGCTGGCGCAGCTCGGGCTGCTGAGCCGCTTCGTCGGCATGCTGACCGACAGTCGCAGCTTCCTGTCGTATACGCGCCATGAATACTTCCGCCGCATCCTTTGCCAGATGATCGGCCGCTGGGTGACGGACGGCGAAGCGCCGGCCGATATCGCGCTGCTGGGCGGGATGGTGAAAAACATCTGCTTCGACAACGCCAAAGACTATTTCGCCATTGACCTGGCGTAGCCGTTATCCGGGACCGGTTTATGCAAAGTACGATAAAGATTCACGAGCAGGATAACGTGGCGGTAGCGCTGCGCGACCTGGCCGCCGGAGACACGGTTGAGCTGGCAGGCGTCGCCGTTCCGCTGGCGCAGCCGGTGGCGCGCGGGCACAAGTTTGCGCTCGGCCCGATCGCCGAGGGCGAGGACATCATCAAATATGGCCAGCCGATCGGCCACGCGCTCGTGGCCATCGGCCCTGGGGAGCATATTCATTCGCAAAACGCCAAAACCAACCTGAGCGATCTGGACAGCTACCGTTACCAGCCGCAGTTCCCGGCGTTGCCACCGCAGGCGGCGGATCGCGAGGTGCAGCTGTACCGCCGGGCCGGCGGCGACGTGGGGATCCGCAACGAACTGTGGATCGTGCCGACCGTCGGCTGCGTCAACGGCATCGCCCGCCAGATCCAGCAGCGCTTTTTGCAGCAAACGCAGGCGGAGGGGATCGACGGCGTGCATCTGTTCAGCCATCCGTTCGGCTGCTCGCAGCTGGGGCAGGATCATGCCAACACCCGCATCATGCTGCAGAACATGGCGCGCCATCCCAACGCCGGCGCGGTGCTGGTGATCGGGCTGGGGTGCGAGAACAATCAGGTGGATGCTTTTCGCGCCACGCTGGGGATGGCGGACGAGCGGCGGCTGCGCTTTATGGTGTGCCAACAGCAGGACGACGAGGTGGAGGCCGGGCTGGCGCTGTTGCACGAGCTGTACCGGGAGATGCGCCACGATCGCCGCGAGCCGGGCCGCCTGAGCGAGCTGAAGTTCGGCCTGGAGTGCGGCGGTTCGGACGGATTGTCGGGCATCACCGCCAACCCGTTGCTGGGGCGCTTTTCCGATTATGTGATCGCCAACGGCGGCACCACGGTGCTGACCGAAGTGCCGGAGATGTTCGGCGCCGAGCGCATTCTGATGAGCCGCTGCCGCGACGGGGAGACCTTCGACAAAACCGTCGACATGATCAACGATTTCAAACGCTATTTCATCGCCCATCAACAGCCGATATACGAGAACCCATCGCCGGGCAATAAGGCCGGCGGCATTACCACGCTGGAAGAGAAATCGCTCGGCTGCACCCAAAAAGCGGGCCTGAGCCAGGTGGTGGACGTGCTGAAGTACGGTGAGCGGCTGCGCGTGCCGGGGCTGAATCTGCTCAGCGCGCCGGGCAACGATGCGGTGGCGACCAGCGCGCTGGCCGGTGCCGGCTGCCATATGGTGCTGTTCAGCACCGGGCGCGGCACGCCATACGGCGGCTTTGTGCCGACGGTGAAGCTGGCCACCAACAGCGAGCTGGCGGCGAAGAAACCGCATTGGATCGATTTCGACGCCGGCGGCCTGATCCACGGCGTGGCGATGGAGACCTTGCTCGGCCGCTTCGTCGATCTGATCGTCGAGATCGCCAACGGCCGCCCGGCGCGCAATGAAGCCAACGATTTCCGCGAGCTGGCGATCTTTAAAAGCGGGGTGACGCTCTAACGCTGACAAAAAAGGCGCTCGAGGGAGCGCCTTTTTATGAAGCAACTTGCGCTTAACGCACCTTCAGCGGGTCTTCGTTCGCCAGCCGTTGATCTTCCGCCTGGCAGGCCGCGGCGGTGAACAGCACGTCGGTGGAGGAGTTGAGGGCGGTTTCCGCCGAATCCTGCAGCACGCCGATAATAAAGCCGACCGCCACCACCTGCATCGCCACGTCGTTCGGAATGCCGAACATGTTGCACGCCAACGGGATCAGCAGCAGCGAGCCGCCGGCCACGCCGGAGGCCCCGCAGGCGCACAGGGCGGCCACCACGCTCAGCAGCAGAGCGGTCGGGACGTCCACCGCGATGCCCAGCGTGTTCACCGCCGCCAGCGTCAGCACGGTGATGGTGATCGCCGCGCCGGCCATGTTGATGGTGGCGCCCAGCGGGATGGAAACCGAGTAGGTGTCCTCATTCAGATTCAGCTTCTTGCACAGCTCCATGTTCACCGGGATGTTGGCGGCGGAGCTGCGGGTGAAGAAGGCGGTCACGCCGCTCTCGCGCAGGCAGGCGAACACCAGCGGATACGGGTTGCGGCGGATTTTCCAGTAAACGATCAGCGGGTTGAGCACCAGCGCCACCAGCAGCATGCAGCCGAGCAGTACCATCAGCAGCTGGGCGTAGCCCCACAGCACGCCGAAGCCGGTTTCCGCCAGCGTGGAAGCCACCAGGCCGAAGATGCCGAGCGGCGCACAGCGGATCACCGCGCGCACCACCAGCGTAACCGCATGGGACATGTCGTTGATCAGCCCTTTAGTGGTTTCGGAAGCGTGGCGCAGCGCCAGCCCCAGCCCGACGGCCCACGCCAGAATACCGATGTAGTTGGCGTTAATCAGCGCATGGAACGGGTTGGCCACCACGCTCATCAACAGGCCTTTCATCACGTCCACGATGCCGCCCGGCGGGGTAATGTCCGTCGCGCCGGTGGTCAGCGCCAGCGTAGAAGGGAAGATAAAGCTGACGACGACCGCCACCAGCGCGGCGGCAAAGGTGCCCAGCAGGTAGAGGAACAGGATCGGGCGAATGTTGGTCTTCTGCCCCTGTTTATGGTTGGCGATCGAGGCCATAACCAGAATCAGCACCAGCAGCGGAGCCACCGCTTTCAGCGCGCCGACGAACAGGGTGCCGAGCAGGCCGACGGCGGCCGCGGCTGCCGGCGAAACCAGCGCCACCAGAATGCCGGCCACCAGGCCGACCATGATTTGTTTGACCAGGCTGCCCTGCGTGATCCTTTGTAGTAGTTTTTGCATAGTGCTTTCTTCCTGATGTTATCTGGCCGCCGCGGCGGGAACGACACCGGGTAGCTTTATATGATTCTGTAACTAAGTGTGTTTGCCGAATCAGTATTCAGCAATCGAATGATGTTGGAAAGAGGCGGGGATGAAATTCTGAGCGCGGATCAACACTTGATAACATACTGGTTACATTTGTGTGATCGCAATAACGTTTGGCGTTTTGGGGGAATTGCCAAACAATCGCGGGGCGACTAGCGCCCCGGATAACAGATTGTGGTTATTTCTTCGCCAGGCGATCGTTACGGCGATTGACCCAGGCGTTGATCAGCAAGGTAAGCGTCAGGATGCCTGCCACCACGCCGAGCGACACGCCGATCGGGATGTGGAAGAAGTCGATAATCAGCATCTTGATGCCGATAAACACCAGAATCACCGACAGGCCATATTTCAGCATCGAGAAACGCTCCGCCACGTTGGCCAGCAGGAAGTACATGGCGCGCAGGCCCATGATGGCGAACAGGTTAGAGGTCAGGACAATGAACGGATCGGTGGTCACGGCGAAGATCGCCGGGATGCTGTCCACCGCGAAGATCACGTCGCTCAGTTCGACCAGGATCAGCACCAGCACCAGCGGGGTGGCGAACAGGATGCCGTTGCGGCGCACGAAGAAGCGCTCGCCTTCCAGGCTGTCGGTCATGCGCAGGTGGCTGCGCAGCCATTTCACCAGCGGCTTGTCGCCGATCGCCGAGTCATCTTCCTTCGCCAGCGCCATCTTGATGCCGGTGAACAGCAGGAAGGCGCCGAACAGATACAGCAGCCACTGGAACTGGCTGACCAGCCAGCTGCCGGCGAAGATCATGATGGTACGCAGGACGATCGCGCCTAGCACGCCGTAGATCAGCACCCGCCGCTGCAGGTTGGCCGGCACGGCGAAGTAGCTGAACAGCATCAGCCAGACGAACACGTTATCCACCGCCAGCGCTTTTTCGATCAGGTAGCCGGTCAGGAAGGCCAGCGCCTGGGTATCGGCGACGGCGCGCCCGGCGGTTTCATTCAGGTAGTACCAGAAACCGAAATTGAACAGCAGGGAGAGGCTGACCCACACCAGCGACCAGCTGGCGGCCTGCTTCAGGGTCATGGTGTGCGCGCCTTTACGGCCCTGCAACAGGAGGTCGATTGCGAGCATCACGACTATGACGGCGGCGAAGCTGCCCCATAACCACGGTGTGCCAACGGAATTCATCATCAGAGGTATCCTTCAAAAACAAAAACGGCCAACGTCGGAAGACGCCAGCCGCTCTGTGAACGCTGCAAGCAAACCTCGCCTTCCGGCAAGGTCTCACTTACAACGTTGATGAAGGTGGTTACACCTTTGACATCAGGTTGCCCGGTAACCGGATGCTTGCGCATCGTAATGACGATTGACCGGCAATGAAGTTACTCCCCTTTGCAGAGCAGAAAGTAATGCAAAATGTGTCGGCGGTCAACGTGAATCGCGTTAGCCGGCCATCGCTTTTTGCGCGCCGAGGCTGACGACGAATCCCTGCAGCAGCAGGCGGCTGAACGGCGTGTCGCTAACCTGTTGTTGTTGCTGTTGATAGCGGGCTTGTTGCTCGGGATGCAGTTCGCCAAGCCACTGCAGATACTGGCTCATCACCGCGCCGTTGAATTCCGGATGGAACTGGGTGGTCAGGGCGTGATCGCCATAGCGCAGGATCTGGTGCGCGTCCTGCTGCGAACGCGCCAGCGTCTGCGCGCCGGCGGGCGGCGTCAGCACGCTCTGCGAATGGATAAGGTTGGCCTTGAAACGCGGCGGCAGCAGGGTGAGCCGCCGGTCTTCGGCCGCGGCGGGCAGCAGTTCGATCTCCAGCGTACCCACCTCCATGCCCTGCGGGTGGTAGCCCACTTCGCCGCCGAGCGCGTAGGCCAGCAGCTGGTGGCCGTAGCAGACGCCGAACAGCGGCAGTTTGATCGCCATCGCCTGACGCAGCCATTCGGCGGCTTCCTCGCTCCACGGCAGCTGTTCGGTCACCATCGCCGGTGAGCCGGTAATGACAACGCCGCAATAGGCGGCCGGCGGCAACGGCCGTTCGCCGGCGGGAAGGTGCACGATGTGCGCGCGTTCGGCGTCGATGTTGCCCTGTTGCAGGAACATACCTTCAAAGTTGGCCAGTTCCTGGCGAATGGCCTGCGGCGCGTCGCCGGTTTGCATCACGAGCAGCGGTTTCATCTCATTCTCCGTCGGCGGGGAAGACGACGCCGGTCTGGCGGCGGATGTCGGTCAGCAGGCGGGCGACGATCAGCGAATTCTCCAGCCCCGGGTGTTCCACCTGATGCTTCTCAATCAGCTCGGCGAAGGCCAGCGCTTCATACAGCATGGTATTGATATGCTGTGTCTGGCTCAGATCCTGGCGGTTGCCGCCGCGCGGCGTCAGCGCCACGCCCTGACACTCGGAAATCTTGTCGATAATCAGCGTGCCTTCTTCCCCCTGGATCTCGCTGGGGATCGCCGAGTCGCTGACCTTGGAATGGGAAAGCGTGACGTCGAAATCGCCGTAGTTCAGACAGACGGTGCCGTGGGCGTCCACGCCGGTATCCAGCAGCGTGGCGCTGGCCAGCACCGACTGCGGCGCGCCGAACAGCGCTACCGCGCTGGCCAGGCAGTAGTAGCCGATGTCCATGATCGAGCCGTTGGAGAACTGGGGGTTAAAGGTGTTGGGGTTCTCGCCGGCGAGATAGCGCGGGTAGCGCGAAGAGTATTGGCAGTAGTTGATAAAGGCTTTGCGCAGCCGGCCGACTTTCGGCAATGCCTGCTGCAGCGCCAGGAAATTCGGCAAGTAGGCGCTTTTGAACGCTTCGAACAGCACCACCTGATTTTCCCGCGCGCAGGCTACCAGCTGTTCCGCTTCGCGCTGGTTGGAGGCCAGCGGCTTTTCGCAGATCACGTGTTTTTTATGGCGCAGGAACAGCAGCGATTGCGGGCAGTGCAGGGAATTGGGGCTGGCGATATACACCGCGTCTATGGCGTCAGACTGTGCCATCGCCTCGAGCGAGTCGAAAAACTGCGTGACCTGATAGTTGGCGCCAAATGCCTGCGCCTGGTCCAGCGAGCGTGAATACACGGCGCTCAGCTTGAGTTTGCCGCTTTCATGGGCGGCATCGATAAAACGTTCCGTAATCCAGTTGGTGCCGACGACGGCAAAGCGAATCATGGCGAGCTCCGGTCCAGGCCTAAAACCGCAGATTATCACGCCCTCACTCGCTATGCATACAGCTCGCCGAACAGCGAAAGGTGCGTCAGATACAGCCGGGTATCGAACTCCAGCTGGTGGTAATCCGGCTCCATATGGCAGCACAGGCTGTAGAACGCCTTGTTGTGATCTTTCTCTTTCAGGTGTGCCAGCTCATGCACCACGATCATGCGCAGGAAGGGTTCGGGCGCCACCTTGAACACCGTCGCCACGCGGATTTCCGCCTTGGCCTTCAGCTTGCCGCCCTGCACGCGCGAGATGGCGGTATGCAGGCCAAGCGCGTGCTTCATGACGTGGATCTTGCTGTCGTAGGCCACCTTGCTCAGCGGCTGGGCGTTGCGCAGATACTGGTTTTTCAGATCGACGGTAAACTGATACAGCGACTTGTCGGTGGTGCAGTCGTGCACCTGCGGATAGCGCTGCAGCAGCACGTCTCCCAGCCGGTTCTGATGGATCAGTTGCTGCACCTGGCTTTGCAGATGCGTTGGGTAGCCTTGCAGGTAGGTCAATTCAGACATTCTTGTTCCGTATCAACGGCCATTCAGCCGGTCATTCTATGCTGTTTTTTCGCTCAAATCCTGACATACGCAATTTATCCGAAAAAACATTTTACTGACGGGCGTTTTTAGGGGATAAACAGCCCAAATTTTATCAGTCAGGAGGGGCAATGAGCCAACTCGATCTGGGAACACAGCAACTTGAGCTGGAGCGTTATCCCCAACAGGAAGAATCCACCCAACTGCAGGCGTGGGAAGCAGCGGACGAATATCTGCTGCAACAGCTTGAAAACGTAGATATCGGCGGCCGTCCGGTGCTGATTTTCAACGATAACTTCGGCACCCTGGCCTGTGCGCTGCACGCGCATCGTCCTTACAGCGTCAGCGACTCGTACATGAGCCAGCTGGCGACGCGCCACAACCTGAAGCTCAACGGTCTGGATCCCGAGCAGGTCACGCTGTTGGACAGCCTGGCCGAGCTGCCGGCGGCGCCGGCGGTGGTGCTGATTCGCGTGCCGAAAGCGCTGGCGCTGCTGGAGCAGCAGCTGCGCGCGCTGCGCCACGTCGTGACCGAAGACACGCTGATCGTCGCCGGCGCCAAGGCGCGCGACGTGCATACCTCGACGATGCAGCTGTTTGAAAAGGTGCTGGGCCCGACGCGCACCAGCCTGGCGTGGAAGAAAGCGCGCCTGATCTTCTGCCAGGCGGCGGATATCGTCCCACCGGCGGCGGCGGAAACCACCGACTGGACGCTGGACGGCACCGATTGGCTTATCCATAACCACGCCAACGTCTTCTCGCGCGGCAGCCTGGATATCGGCGCGCGCCTGTTTATGGAACATCTGCCGCGTGGCCTGAACGGCCATATCGTCGATCTGGGCTGCGGCAACGGCGTGATTGGCCTGACGGCGCTGGCGCAAAACCCGGAAGCGCAGGTGACCTTCGTCGATGAATCTTACATGGCGGTGGCCTCCAGCGAGCTGAACGTGGAGCACAACCTGCCGCAAGAGCTGGATCGTTGCCAGTTTGAGGTGAACAACGCGCTGGCGGGCATCGAGCGCGAAAGCGTGCAGGCGGTGCTGTGTAACCCGCCGTTCCACCAGCAGCATGCCATTACCGATCACACCGCCTGGCAGATGTTCTGCGACGCCAAGCGCTGCCTGCAGGTAGGCGGCGAGTTACGCATCGTCGGCAACCGCCACCTCGACTATCATCAGAAGCTCAAGCGTCTGTTCGGCAACTGCACGCTGGTGGCCTCGAACAAGAAGTTCGTGATCTTGAGAGCGGTTAAATCCGGCGCGCGTCGCTGAGCGTGATGACCAAGGGGCGCTGTGCGCCCCTTTTTTACAGCGCCATCGCCAGCCGCGTACCCTGATCGATCGCGCGGCGGGCGTCCAGCTCGGCGGCCACGTCGGCGCCGCCGATCAGATGTACGATTTTCCCCATCGCCTGCAGCGGCTGCTGCAGCTCGCGGCGTGGTTCCTGCCCGGCGCAGATGACCACCGTGTCTACCGGCAGGCAGCTGTCCTGCTCGGCGCGGGTGATGTGCAGCCCTTCGTCGTCGATCAGCCGATAGCTGACGCTGTTGAGCATTTTCACGCCGCGCATCGCCAGGCTGGCGCGGTGGATCCAACCAGTGGTTTTCCCCAGGCCTTCGCCCACTTTGCTGGTTTTGCGCTGCAGCAGATAGATTTGCCGCGCGGCGCGTGGCGCCTGAGGGCCTTGCGCCGCCAGCCCGCCGCGCTGCTCAAGGCGGCCGTCAATGCCCCATTCGCGGTTGAATTCCGCCTGATCCTGGCTGCTGGACACGCCGTGCTGGCTGAGGTACTCGGCGGTGTCGAAGCCGATGCCGCCGGCGCCGACGATCGCCACCCGCTGGCCGACCGGTTTTTTATCGCGCAGCACGTCCAGATAGCTCAGCACCTTGGCGTGGCCGATGCCGGGGATGTCCGGGGTGCGCGGCACGATGCCGCAGGCGAGGATCACTTCGTCGAATTCGCTTAAATCCGCCGCCTCGACCTTGACGCCCAACCTGACCGTCACTTCGCGCAGCGCCAGCTGGCGGCGGAAGTAACGCAGGGTTTCATGGAATTCTTCCTTGCCGGGGATCTGCTTGGCGATGTTGAACTGGCCGCCGATCTGATCGGCCGCGTCGAACAGCGTCACCTGATGGCCGCGGCTGGCGGCAGTGGTGGCGAAGGCCAGCCCGGCGGGGCCGGCGCCGATCACCGCCAGCTTTTTCGGTTTCTCCGCCATCGTCAACGGCATTTCGGTTTCGCGGCAGGCGCGCGGATTGACCAGGCAAGACGTCAGCTTGCCTTCAAAAATCTGGTCGAGACAGGCCTGGTTGCAACCGATGCAGGTATTGATCTCGTCGGCGCGTCCCTCGGCGGCTTTCTGCACAAAGGCGGCGTCGGCGAGGAACGGGCGCGCCATCGACACCATGTCGGCGCAGCCGTCCGCCAGCACCTGCTCGGCCACCGCCGGATCGTTGATGCGGTTAGTGGTGATCAGCGGAATACCCACCTTGCCCATCAGCTTGCGGGTCACCCAGCTGAACCCGGCGCGCGGCACCATGGTGGCGATGGTCGGGATGCGCGCCTCGTGCCAGCCGATGCCGGTATTGATGATCGTGGCGCCTGCCTGTTCGACCGCCAGCGCCAGCTGTTCAATCTCCTGCCAGCTGGAGCCGTCTTCCACCAGATCGAGCATCGACAGCCGGTAGATCAGAATGAATTCCGCGCCCACCGCCTGGCGCACCGCCCGCACAATCTCGACGGCGAAGCGCATGCGGTTGGTGAAGCTGCCGCCCCAGCGATCGTCGCGCTGGTTGGTGCGCGCCGCCAAAAATTGGTTGATCAGGTAGCCTTCGGAACCCATCACCTCAACGCCGTCGTAGCCGGCCTGTTGCGCCAGCGCCGCGCAGCGGGCGAAGTCGGCGATGGTCTGCTCGATCTCCGCTTCATTCAGCGCGCTTGGCGCGAAGGGATTGATCGGCGCCTGCAGCGCGGAAGGGCCCACCGGGTGCGGCTGATAGCTGTAGCGGCCGGCATGCAGGATCTGCAGCGCTATCTTGCCGCCCGCGCGATGAACGGCCTCGGTGACCGGCCGATGGTGAGGCAGCTGCGCCTCGCTGTTGAGGGTGGAACCGCCGCGATACACCACGCCTTTGTCGTTGGGCGCGATGCCGCCGGTGACGATCAGGGCCACGCCGGCGGCGGCGCGCTCGGCATAGAACGCGGCCAGGCGCTGCGGGCCGTCAGGCAGCTCTTCCAGGCCGGTATGCATCGATCCCATCAGCACCCGGTTTTTCAGGGTGGTAAAGCCGAGATCCAGCGGCGCCAGCAGGTGAGGGTAATTGCTCATTGCACTCTCCATCGGGTGAAATCGGGGCCCGTTGTTATAATTATGTGAACATAAGTGGTCGGATGAGATAAATCTAGCCGTTGTCGCGCCGCTTGGGAATCTGCGTTGTGCCGAATGTGATAGACGTCATGAATCTCAGGCACCGTTTGCATAACGAACAAAAGATCGGTTAACCTTTGCGCGTTGTAAATTCCTTCTCTCTGCGGAGCCATAACCGAAAATGAACAACCACACCTGCTGATATCGGGTCCCACGCTGTGCGCTCCCGCGCCCTGTGGGGATGTTTTGATCTCATTCAGGAGTGCTTATGGCTCATTTTGCGCAGTCCCCTTATTTCGTTTTACATCAACTGACCTGCCAATTTGCTGACGGCGAAACGCTGTTCGGCCCGCTGGATCTCGCTTTCGATCGGTCGCGCTGCGGCCTGGTGGGGCGCAACGGCGTCGGCAAAACCCAGCTGTTGCGCCTGATCGCCGGGCGGGAGCGGCCGGGCAACGGGCACGTCGAATCCCATGCCGCATTGGCTTACGTTGCGCAGCAGCCGGAGATCGCGGCGAACACCACGCTGGCGCAGCTGCTGGGCTACGGCGAGGTCTTCGCCGCGCTGGCGCGCATCGAGCAAGGGCGGCCGTTGGCGGACGACATCGATCGTCTGGAAAGGCGCTGGGATCTCAACGATCGCCTGCAAAGCGCCTTCGCCGCCGCCGGGCTGCCGGCCTTCGATCCGCTGCGACCCGCAAGCTCACTGAGCGGCGGCGAACGGATGCGCGCGGCGCTGTGTGGCGCTTTTCTGGGGGAGGCGGATTATCTGCTGTTGGACGAACCGACCAACCACCTCGACAGCGCCGGGCGCGCCTGGCTGTATCAGCAGCTGGATCAGTGGCGCGGCGGGCTGCTGATCGCCAGCCATGATCGGCAGCTGCTGGGGCGTATGGAGCGCATCGTCGAACTGACGCCCGGTGCGCTGCGCAGCTATGGCGGCAACTACGACGACTACCGGCGCCAGCGCGACATGGAGCAGCAGGCGGCGCGCGCCGATCTGGAACATGCGCGCGAGGAGCGCCGCCGCACCCGCGCCCGTCAGCAGAAAGAGCACGACATGAGCCAGCGGCGCTCGGCGCAAACGCTGCGCGTCGTCGATACGCTGAATATCGCCTCTTTCGAACGGGTGGCCTACAAATCGGCGGCGAAGGAGAGCCTCGGCACGCTGCGCAAACAGCATCAGGACCAGCGCGACAGCCTCGATGCGGCGGTGCGCGAGGCCTATCAGCGGGTGGAGGACGAGCAACCGGTGTTGCTGGCGCTGCCGGGCAGCGAGGTGAGCGCGAACAAGCAGGTGCTGGTGCTCGAGCAGCTGCAGCTGCCGTTCGTCAGCGCGCCGCCGCTGGATCTGCGTATCGACGGCCCGATGCGCGTAGCGTTGACCGGCCCCAACGGCTGCGGCAAATCCACCTTGCTGAAAACCGTTCTCGGTCAGCTGACGGCGCTTTCCGGCCATTGTCATTGCCCGCTGTCGACGGCCTACCTCGATCAAACTCTGTCGCAGCTCGACCCGAGTCTGTCGGTGATGGACCATCTGGGGCTGCAGGATTCGCCGCTGGCGGAAGGCGCGTTGCGCACTCGGCTGGCGCAGCTGCAGCTTGGTGCGGATCGCATCGCGCTGCCGCTGGGCTCGCTGAGCGGCGGCGAACGGCTTAAGGCGGCGCTGGCCTGCGCGTTGTGGCGGCGACAACCGGCGCAGCTGCTGTTGCTGGACGAACCGACCAACCACCTGGATCTGGCGTCGTCGCTGGCGATCGAAACTGCCCTGGCGGATTTCCCCGGCGCGATGCTGGTGGTATCGCACGACGAAGACTTCCTGCAGGCGCTGCGGCCGACGCACCGCCTGAACCGGCAGGCGGACGGCTGGCGGCTTCAGGCCTGGTAACGCGCAAAGGCGGCCCTAGGGGGCCGCCTTTTTCATCTCGGGCGCGTTAATGCAGGCCAGCAGTTGGGTGAAGGCCGCGGCCATCTGCTCTTCCGGCACGCAGGCAAATCCCATCAGCAGGCCGCGCCGGCGGTTGGGCAGCATGTAGTAGCGCGACAGCGGCCGCACCAGCACCCCCTGCGCGCCGGCGGTGGCGGCGATCGCCACGTCGTCGGCCTCGTCCGGCAGGTTGAGGATCAGGTGCAATCCGGCGTTGCTGTTGAATTCGCTGAGCGCCTGTTTGCCGAGGTGCTGTTCGATCAATCCGGTCAGGAAGGCGCGCCGCCGGGCGTACAGCAACCGCATGCGGCGGATATGCGCGGTGTAGTGCCCCGCCTGAATAAACTCAGCCAGCGCGCTCTGGATCAGGAGGTGCCCGCCGCGGTACAGCTCGGCGTGGGCGGTTTTCAGCGCCTGCACCAGCGGCGGCGGCAACACCACATAGCCGAGGCGCAGCGCCGGGTAGAGCGTTTTGCTGAAGGTGCCGATGTAAATCACCGGCGCGTCGGCCTCCAGCCCTTGCAGCGCCGGGATCGGTTGGCCGGAAAAGCGGAATTCGCTGTCGTAGTCGTCCTCGACGATCCAGCCGCCGGCGTTGCGCGCCAGCGCCAGCAGCCGTTGGCGGCGCGCCAGGCTCATCACCGAGCCGAGCGGATACTGGTGCGACGGGGTCACGAAGATCAGCCGCGGTGGGTTGGTCGGCTGCTCCGGCGGCACCAGCCCGGCTTCGTCCACCGCCAGCGGGCAGATGTTCAGCGCATTGATACGCAGGATATTGCGGATCCCCCAATAGCCCGGCTCTTCGATCCAGGCGTCATCCCCCGGATTGCACAGCATGCGTGTCACCAGATCGATCGCCTGATGGATGCCCTCGGTGATCAGGATCTGTTCCGGCGAGCAGCGCACCGAGCGCGCCACCCGTAAATACTCCACCAGCGCATGCTGCAGCTCCGGGCTACCGCCCTGATTGCTGTAGGTCAGCCGCTGCGGCGCCGGGCGGCGGCTGAGGCGCGCCTGGATCTTGCTGAACAGCTGATGGGGGAAGGCGTTGACGTCGGGCACGCCGGGAATGAATGCCCCCCACTGTTTGGGGCTGGCGCTGGCGTGGTGCAGCAGCGTGGCGCCGCGCTCCGACAGTTCGACGCGGCGCGGTTGCCCGCTGCCGTCCGCCGGGGCGCTGCCGGTGGAGAGGCAGCTGTCCGGCACCGTGTCGGCGACGAAGGTGCCGCTTCCGGCGCGCGCCAACACGTAACCTTCCGCCAATAGTTGTTCATAAACGGTTAACACGGTGTTGCGGGACAGGCTGAGTTCCTGCGCCAGATCGCGCGAGGCGGGCAGGCGGCTGGAGGGCGGCAGGCTGCCGTCGAGAATGCTGGTGCGGATCGCGTTGTAAAGCCGCTTGTGCAGCTTGTCATCGGGCTGCTCGCCGAGGCGCTGCAGCAACAGATCACCACTCAATGAGCGCAATTGGATCCCTCAATTATTCGTAACTGGCACTCGATTATAGGGCCACATCCTGTGTAAATAAACGGCATTGTTTCACGAATGTGAACGAAACGTGTAACTGGCACCGACCGGAGAGAACAGCATGAAAAACGCAGAATTGAACCAACGCCGTCAGGACGCCACCCCGCGCGGAGTGGGCGTGATGTGTGGTTTTTACGCCGAGCGCGCAGAGAACGCCACGCTGTGGGATGTGGAAGGCAAAGAAGTGATCGATTTCGCCTCGGGGATCGCCGTGCTGAACACCGGCCATCGCCACCCGAAGGTGATCGCCGCGATTGAAAAGCAGCTGCAGGCCTTCACCCACACCGCCTATCAGATCGTTCCTTACGAAAGCTATGTCTCGCTGGCGGAGCGCATCAACCAGCGCGCGCCGATCGCCGGCCCGTGTAAAACCGCCTTCTTCACCACCGGCGCGGAAGCGGTGGAAAACGCGGTGAAGATCGCCCGCGCTTACACCGGCCGCCCGGGGTTGATCACCTTCGGCGGCGGTTTCCACGGCCGCACCTACATGACCATGGCGCTGACCGGCAAAGTGGCGCCTTACAAACTGGGCTTTGGCCCATTCCCCGGCTCGGTGTTCCACGGCCAGTACCCGAACGCGCTGTACGGCGTGACCACCGAAGACGCGATGAACAGCCTGGATCGCCTGTTTAAAGCGGATATCGATCCCAAGCAGGTGGCGGCGATCGTGCTGGAGCCGGTGCAGGGCGAAGGCGGCTTCAACGTGGCGCCGGCCGAGTTCATGCAGGCGCTGCGCGCGCTGTGCGACCAGCATGGCATCCTGCTGATCGCCGACGAAGTGCAGACCGGCTTCGCCCGTACCGGCAAGCTGTTCGCCATGGAGCACTACAGCGTTAAACCGGATCTGATCACCATGGCGAAAAGCCTGGCGGGCGGCATGCCGCTGTCGGCGGTGGCGGGCCGCGCCGAGGTGATGGACGCGCCGGCGCCGGGCGGGCTGGGCGGTACCTATGCCGGTAACCCGCTGGCGGTGGCCGCGGCGCATGCGGTGCTGGACGTGATCGACGAAGAGCAGCTGTGCCAGCGCGCCCAGCGTTTGGGGCAGCACCTGGTGGAAGTGTTGCAGCAGGCGCGCAAAACCAGCCCGGCGATCGCCGATGTGCGCGCGCAAGGCTCGATGGTGGCGGTGGAGTTCAACGATCCGGCCACCGGCAAACCATCTGCCGATATCACCCGTCAGGTGCAGCAGAAGGCGATGGAAGAAGGGCTGCTGCTGCTGAGCTGCGGCGTGAACGGCAACGTGATTCGCTTCCTGTACCCGCTGACCATCCCGGACGATCAGTTCACCAAGGCGATGGGCATCCTGTCTCGCGCGCTGGCCCACTAAGGAGCGAACGGCATGAAATTGAACAATCCCGAACTGCTGCGCAGCCAATGTCTGATCAACGGCGAATGGTGCGATGCCCTGAGCGGCAAGCGCGAAGCGGTGATCAACCCGGCCACCGGCGCCGAACTGGCCAGCATTCCGCTGGTCAGCGAAGAGGAAACCCAGCAGGCGATCGCGGCGGCGCAGCGGGCGCAAAACGAGTGGAAGCAACTGACCGCCAAGCAGCGTTCCGCGCTGCTGCTGGCCTGGGCCGACAAGGTACTTGCCGCACAGGAAGATCTGGCGCAGCTGATGACCGCCGAGCAGGGCAAATCGCTGGCGGAAGCGCGCGGCGAAGTGGCGTACGCCGCGTCGTTCATCACCTGGTTCGCCGAAGAGGCCAAGCGGGTGGACGGTGCGGTATTGCAGGCGCCGCAGGCTTCGCAGCGCCTGGTGGTGGTGAAGCAGCCGATCGGCGTGTGCGCGGCCATCACCCCGTGGAACTTCCCGGCGGCGATGATCACCCGCAAGGTGGCGCCGGCGCTGGCGGCCGGTTGCGCCATCATCGTCAAACCGGCCGAGCAAACGCCGTTGACCGCGCTGGCGTTGGCCAAGCTGGCGCAGGACGCCGGCATTCCCGCCGGCGTGTTGCAGGTGGTGACCGGGGAAGCGGCACAGGTGGGCAAGGTGCTGTGCGACAGCCCGGTGGTGCGCAAGCTGAGCTTTACCGGTTCGACCGAGGTCGGCCGCATCCTGATGGCGCAGTGCGCGCCGAGCATCAAAAAACTGTCGCTGGAGCTGGGCGGTAACGCGCCGGTCATCGTGTTCGACGACGCCAATCTGGACGCGGCAGTGGCGGGCATCATGGCCTCCAAGTTCCGCAACAGCGGCCAGACCTGCGTCTGCGCCAACCGCATCTACGTGCAGGACGGCATCTACGAGCGGCTGGCGGAGAAACTGGTGGCGGCGGTCGAGCAGCTAAAAGTCGGCGACGGCAGCCAGGAAGGCACCACCCAGGGGCCGCTGATCGACAGCGATGCGGTAGCGAAGGTACAGAGCCATATCGACGACGCGTTGATCAAAGGGGCGCAGATCGCCACCGGCGGCCAGCCGCACGCGCTTGGCGGCACTTTCTTCCAGCCGACGGTGGTGACCGGCGTAACGCAGAAGATGCGCTTCGCCAAAGAAGAGACCTTCGGGCCGGTGGCGCCGCTGTTCCGCTTCCATGACGAGGCGGAAGCCATCGCCATGGCCAACGACACCGAATTCGGCCTGGCCGCCTACCTGTTCACGCAGAACGCCGCGCGCCAGTGGCGCGTGCCGGAGGCACTGGAGTACGGCATGGTCGGCATCAACACCGGGCTGATTTCCAACGAAGTGGCGCCGTTCGGCGGCGTGAAACAGTCAGGGCTCGGGCGTGAAGGATCGCGCTACGGGATAGAAGAATATCTGGAGCTGAAATACCTGTGTATCGATGTGAGCTGTTGAGCGTCAGGACGTTAACCCATCCCGGCGGCCAGCGTCGCCGGGCGATAAAGGATGATGCATGTCTGATAATATCTCTGTTTCTCCGGCGCTTGCCGCCGGGGTGCGAGCACCTGCACCCGCCAAATCGTTAAGTTTCCTCGAAGGGGTGGCGATGATCGTCGGCACCAACATCGGCGCCGGGGTGCTCTCCATCGCCTACGCCTCTAGCAAGGCCGGTTTCCTGCCGCTGCTGTTCTGGCTGGTGCTGGTGGGGAGCCTGACCACCATCACTATGCTGTACGTCGCCGAATCCACGCTGCGCACCCGCGCACATCTGCAGCTGAGCGGGCTGGCGAAGCGCTACGTAGGCGGCCTGGGCGCCTGGCTGATGTTCGCTTCGGTGTGCGTCAACAGCGTCGGGGCGCTTACCGCCTACATGACCGGCAGCGGCAAGCTGCTGCAATCGCTGTTCGGCATCTCGCCGGCGCTGGGCAGCCTGCTGTTCTTCGTGCCCGCCGCCGGTGTGCTGTACCTCGGTTTGAAAGCGATCGGCCGCGGCGAGAAGTTCATCAGCATCGGCATGGTGGTGATGTTGACCGCGCTGGTGGCGGCAACGCTGCTGAAAGACACCACCCAGATGCGCAACCTGCTGGACGGCGACTGGCGCTATATGGTGCCGGTGTTCAACGTGGTGGTGTTCTGCTTCTCGGCGCAGTACATCGTGCCGGAAATGGCGCGCGGCTTTGCCGACAAGCCGGAACAACTGCCGAAGGCGATCATCGTCGGTATGGTGGTGACCTTCATTTTGCTGGCGGCGGTGCCGATGTCGGTGATCGCGCTCAGCGGGCTGGATGACATCTCCGACGTGGCCACCATCTCCTGGGGCCAGGCGCTGGGGCAGTGGGCGTTCTTCTCCGCCAACATCTTTGCGCTGTGTGCGATGCTAACCTCGTACTGGGGATTGGGCGGCAGCTTCCTGACCAATATTTTCGACAAGTTCCGGCTGGGCAACGACGAGCTGCCGCTGCGCCGCTTCGGCGTGCTGCTGCTGGTGGTGGTGCCGCCGTTCGTGCTGGCCTACAGCGGGCTGGTGTCGTTCGTCAACGCGCTCTACTTCGCCGGGGTGTTCAGCGGGGTGATCCTGTCGATCATGCCGATGCTGATCCTGCGCGGCGCGCGGAAACACGGCGACCAGACCCCGCGCTGGCAGTGCAACTGGATCACGCACCCGCTGCTGCAGGTCAGCATTGTGCTGCTGTACCTGGCCAGCGCGGTGTACGCCATCGCTTCATTGTTAGGCTATCTGCCCTCTGGATGGTGATTTGCCTTCCCTCAAGCAGTGATGTTGTTTCTCGGCATTGAGAACGGCGGCGTCGTGGCCGCCGATTTTTTTCTCAGGCGCGCCGTTTTTCCGACAACGCTAGCCACGCCTGCACCGACGGGCGCTGCCACTGCTTGTGCGCATAGTGGCGCACGCGCTCCGGCACCGGATCGCCGTGCATCACCAGCCGGTTGAGCATCAGCGCCAGATCGGTGTCGGCGATGCACCACTCCCTGAACAGATTGTCCTGCCCGTGGCTCAGCAGCTTTTCCACGGCGGCGATCAGTTTGCGCGCGGCCTCCTGCGCGGCTTCGGACAGCGGCGGGAACTTGCCGTTGTTGAACACCACTTCGGTCGAGCGCTCGGCGCGGATCGGCAGCAGATCGCTGCGCAGCCAGGCCTGGATCTCGCGCGCCTTGGCGCGCAGCTTCACGTCGCGCGGGTACACGGCGTGGGCCGGGTGGATGTCTTCCAGGTATTCGGCGATCGCCGAAGACTCCGAGAGCTGAAACTCGCCGATCGCCAGCGTCGGCACCCGGCGGGTGAGCGACAGCGCCGCGTAGGCCGCCTCTTTGTGCTCTTCTTTCGCCAGATCCACCGGCTTCACGGTGAACGGAATGCCTTTTTCCGTCAGCACGACAAAGGCGGACATGGCGTACGGGCTGAAAAATTCACTGTCGGTATAAAGCTCGATGATCGGTTGAGACATCGGCGGTTCCTCGGGGTTAAGGGGGGAACATTCATCATTGACGAGGGGAGGCTAAAAATCAATCTGTTAGCCTAAAAGTTCTTGGGTGGCGCGGCGTACGGCGCCGTGAGCTCCTTCAGGATGATGTGATATATTTGTTGCCAACACGTGAATTGAGCCGTATTGGGTAACATGAAGACGCAGTGGATAGAACGAGTAAAAGTGGGATGCGCGCGCCTGTGGCCGCACCCGCTGGCGGTGGGCAAACGAGAGATGCTGATTTCCAGCGTCGGCGCCGGTTTGGGGCTGATGCTCGCCGGCTGGATCAGCCACTTTATTTTGGGCGAGGTGAACCTGTGGTTTATCGCGCCGATGGGCGCCTCGGCGGTGCTGCTGTTCGGCGTGCCCAACAGCCCGCTGGCGCAGCCCTGGTCGATCGCCGGCGGCAATGCGCTGGCGGCGACGGTGGGTGTCAGCGCCGGTCTGCTGATCCCCGATCCGGGCCTGGCCTGCGGCGTTGCGGCGGCGGTGGCCATCGGCCTGATGTTCAAGCTGCGCTGCCTGCATCCTCCGGGTGGCGCGGTGGCGCTGACCGCCATCCTCGGCGGCCCCGGCATTCACCAGATGGGCTACCACTTCGTGCTGTACCCGGTGCTGCTGAACTCGGTGCTGCTGGCGGCGCTGGCCATTCTGTTCAATAACCTGGCCGGGCGACGCTACCCGCACGCGCTGGCGCCGGCGGAGGCCAAACCGGCCAATCTGCCGATCGATGCCGTTGCCATCACCCGCGCCGATCTGCACGAGGCGCTGATGGAGGGGGATCTGTTCGATATTGACGAGGACGATCTGCAGGAGATCCTGCTGCGCGCCGAGCAGCTGGCGCATCAGCGGCAAAGCAAGACCGCCTGATCAGCCCAGCGTTTTGCGGTAAAACACCACCCGCTCCGTTTCGGCAAAGCCCAGCGCCGCATGCAGGCGCTGGGAGTCCAGATTGGCGATGTCGGTATCCGACGCCAGCTCGCTGCACCCCTGTTGCTTCGCCCACTCCTGCACCTGTGCGATTAAGCGCGCGGCCCAGCCCTGGCGGCGCGCGCGCTCGACGGTATAAATCCCTTCCAAAAACGCCACCGGTGACGATTCGCAGCCGTTGACGTAATCGTAGCGCAGCGCGACCTCGGCAAAGCCAACGAAAGCGCCGTCCAGCCCCCGCGCCATAAACGCGGTGTGGTGCGGCGAAGCCAATATCTCGCGCATTTCCGCGCGGTGATCTTCAGGCGAGCTGGAGGGCCACAGCGCGGTGCGCAGCGCCAGCCAGGCGTCGAGGTTGTCGTGGTCGCAGTTGACGATCATGCGGGGCCCTTATGAGTCGGAATAAATCAGGAATGCCTAAAGAGAAGTGTGGCACGGCGGCGGGAAACAAAAAAGCCATCCCGGACAGAATGGCTTGTAAGGCTGTGAAAACAGCTAAAATTTGGTGGCCCCTGTTGGGTTTGAACCAACGACCAAGCGATTATGAGTCGCCTGCTCTAACCACTGAGCTAAGGGGCCAAGCCGCGAGATTATAGGGAATCCTTAAGCGGCGGTCTACTGTTACCCGCCCGTATGTTGCTTTTCTGCACAGTTCTAGCCTGTTGTAATTGCTGGCGGATTTTGCGATAACCGCAGTAAATCCCTGCAATGGACTCACGACACTCATGGAACTTCTGGCGCCTGACCTGCGGGTGGTGTTTTGCGGCATCAACCCCGGCCTTTCTTCCGCCCATCAGGGCTACCCTTTCGCCAACGGCAGCAATCGCTTCTGGAAGGTGATCCATCAGGCTGGCTTTACCGAGCGCCAGCTGGCGCCGGAGCAGTGGCAGCTGCTGAAGGATAACGGCTGCGGCATTACCGCGCTGGTGGCGCGCCCGACGGTGGCGGCCAGCGAGCTGTCGCGCGACGAGCTGCGCAGCGGCGGCGAGGTGCTGCAAGAGAAAATCCTGCGCTATCAGCCGCGCGCGCTGGCGATTTTGGGCAAGCAGGCGTTTACCACCGCCTTCGGGGTGAAAAACGCGCCCTGGGGCAAGCAGGCGCTGATGCTGGGGGAAACCGAGGTGTGGGTATTGCCCAACCCCAGCGGATTGAATCGCGCCACGCTGGAGCAGCTTACCGCCAGCTATCGCGAGCTGTTCCTGGCGTTGCAATGATGCGGCGGGGCGTATTCAGGGCATAAAAAAACCCCGGCAGGCCGGGGTTTTTGTTTTGGGTGCGGCAGCCGGACTTAGTCGTCCAGGAAGCTGCGCAGCACTTCGGAGCGGCTTGGGTGACGCAGCTTGCGCAGCGCCTTGGCTTCGATCTGACGAATACGCTCACGGGTAACGTCAAACTGCTTGCCTACCTCTTCCAGCGTGTGGTCGGTGTTCATATCGATGCCGAAACGCATGCGCAGCACTTTCGCTTCGCGCGCGGTCAGGCCGGCCAGCACGTCGTGGGTGGCGGAGCGCAGGCTTTCCGAGGTCGCGGAGTCCAGCGGCAGCTCGAGGGTGGTATCCTCGATGAAATCACCCAGATGCGAATCTTCGTCGTCGCCGATCGGCGTTTCCATCGAGATTGGCTCTTTGGCGATCTTCAGCACCTTGCGGATCTTGTCTTCCGGCATCAGCATACGCTCTGCCAGCTCTTCCGGCGTCGGCTCGCGGCCCATCTCTTGCAGCATCTGGCGCGAAATACGGTTGAGCTTGTTGATGGTCTCAATCATATGCACCGGAATACGGATGGTGCGCGCCTGGTCGGCGATGGAGCGGGTGATAGCCTGACGGATCCACCAGGTGGCGTACGTCGAGAACTTGTAGCCGCGGCGGTATTCGAACTTGTCTACCGCTTTCATCAGGCCGATGTTGCCTTCCTGGATCAGATCCAGGAACTGCAGGCCGCGGTTGGTGTATTTCTTGGCGATAGAAATAACCAGACGCAGGTTGGCCTCAACCATCTCTTTTTTCGCGCGGCGGGCTTTCGCTTCACCGATCGACATGCGACGGTTGATGTCTTTGACCTGCTCGATGGTCAGGCCGGTTTCTTCTTCGATCTGACGCAGTTTCTGCAGGCTGCGCTGCACGTCTTCAGCCACGTCTTTCAGCTTTTCCGACCATGGCTTGGCCATCGCCAGCGCGGCTTCGAACCAGGAATCGCTGGTTTCGTTGCCGGCGAACAGGGTGACGAAGTTTTTCTTCGGCATTTTGCACTGTTCAACGCACAGCTTCATGATGATGCGTTCCTGGGTGCGAACGCGGTCCATCATGGTGCGCATGCTGTTGACCAGGAAGTCGAACTGCTTCGGCACCAGGCGGAACTGCTTGAACACTTCAGACAGCTTCAGGATCTCGTCCGCGGCGCTGGCGTGGCTGCGGCCGTTCTTCTTGATAACCAGACGCGTCGCTTCATACTGATCGCGCAGCTCGGCGAACTTCTGACGCGCCAGCTCAGGATCGATGCTGTTGTCGTCTTCGGTATCGTCGTCTTCGTCGTCTTCATCTTCTTCGTCGTCGTCTTGCTCTTCGCTCGACAGTTCAGAACCGATGTGGGTGGCGGTTGGGGCGATGTCCTCTTCCGCGTTAGGATCGACGAAGCCGGTGATCAGATCGGACAGGCGCGCTTCGCCCGCTTCGACGCGATCGTACTGCTCAAGCAGGTAGGTAATGGCTTCCGGGTATTCGGCAACCGAGCACTGCACCTGGTTGATGCCGTCTTCGATGCGTTTGGCGATGTCGATTTCGCCTTCGCGCGTCAGCAGTTCGACGGTACCCATTTCGCGCATGTACATGCGCACCGGGTCGGTGGTGCGGCCGATTTCGGATTCCACGCTGGACAGAACCTGTGCGGCGGCTTCTTCCGCATCTTCGTCCGTGCTGTTCGAGTTTTCGGCGAGCAGCAGGTCATCGGCGTCCGGTGCTTCTTCCATCACCTGGATGCCCATGTCGTTAATCATCTGGATGATGTCTTCGATCTGATCGGAGTCGACGATATCTTCCGGCAGATGGTCATTGACCTCAGCATAGGTCAGATAGCCTTGCTCCTTACCACGGGTGACAAGTAGCTTCAGCTGTGACTGCGGGTTTTGCTCCATAAGACGGTATCCACACTTCAGAGTATTTAGGTTGGTGTCGGTCGGCGAAACCGCCAACAATAGCATTTGGGGCGTTTTCGTTATCGCCGCGGCCCACTATGGCGGCACTGTGCAGGGCTCTGCCCTCGCAATTATCGGCACTTAAGCCGTTTGGTATTCAGTTTTTCTTCGCTAAAACCTGGTTGAGAGAACGGACTTCTTCACGTTCCTCCGGGCTCAGGCCGCGCGTTCTGGCCTGGGCGATCAGCGTTTCCAGCCGTTGCTCGAGCACCGAGTCGTACAGGCTGGCCAACGTATCCAAAAAGGTCTGTTCGACCATGTCCTCAACGATCATATGGTTCCATGTCGCCAAGGTTTCAAGCTGCTGGCTGAATTTGTTGTCGCGATACAGCTCCAGCAATTGCCCGGTCGTCAGGCCCGGCTGCGCCAAACAGGTCTGCACCAGTTCGACGAACAGCGGCAATCCCGCCTGTTTGGTCTGCTCCAGCCCTTCAAGCGAAGGGATAAGTGTAGCCAACTGCGGATTTTGCACCAGTAACCCTATCAGTATACGCATGGTTGTGCGTTTTAGCTGGGGCGCCTGATAAGGATTCGCATTTTCCGCCTGCTTGGGCATCAGCTTGTCGAGCTGGCTGTCGTCCAGCAGCCCCAGCTTGTTGCCGAGCTCCTGACGCAGGTACAAGCGCAACGTTTCGCCCGGCACCTGAGTAATCAGCGGCAGCGCCAGCGTGCTCAGCTTGGCGCGTCCGTCCGGGCTGCTCAGATCCACCTGCGGCAGCAGGCTTTCGAACAGGAACGTGGACAGCGGCTGCGCCTGCTCCATTCGCTGTTCGAAGGCTTCTTTGCCTTCCTTGCGCACCAGGGTGTCCGGATCTTCGCCGTCGGGCAAAAACATGAACCGCAGCTGGCGCCCGTCGTTCAGGTACGGCAGCGCGGTTTCCAGCGCCCGCCATGCCGCCTCGCGGCCGGCGCGGTCGCCGTCGTAACAGCAGACGACGTTGTCGGTGGCGCGGAACAGCAGCTGAATGTGTTCAGCCGTCGTCGAGGTTCCGAGCGAGGCGACGGCATAATCGATGCCGAATTGCGCCAACGCCACCACGTCCATATACCCTTCCACCACCAGCAGCCGCTGGAGGGTAGGGTGGTTCTGCTGTGCTTCATACAGGCCGTACAGCTGGCGGCCCTTATGGAAAACTTCGGTTTCCGGCGAGTTCAGGTACTTCGGCATACCGTCACCCAATACGCGGCCGCCGAAGGCGATCACGCGCCCGCGCTTGTCGCGGATGGGGAACATCACCCGTTCACGGAAACGGTCGTACGAACGCCCCTGATCGTTAGTCACCAGCATGCCGGCATCGTTCAATGCGCGGCGCGAGTCGGCGTCGCGGCCGAAACGCTTCAGGGCGTTGTCCCATCCCGCCGGCGCGAAGCCGATGGCGAAATGGCGAATAACGTCGTCACTTAATCCGCGCTGCTGCAAATAGCTGCGCGCCGGTGCCCCGGAGGACTGCTGCAGTGACTGTTGATAGAACGCGCTGAGCTGCTCCATCAGTTGGTACAGGCTCTGGCGCTGATGGCGTTCGATCTGGGTTGGCCCGGTGCCCGCTTCGTAAGGCACTTCCAGCCCGTGCATGGTCGCCAGCTCTTCGATGGTTTCGACAAACTCGAGTCGGTCGTAATTCATCAAAAAATCGACGGCGTTGCCGTGCGCACCACACCCAAAACAGTGATAAAACTGCTTTTCGCCATTAACGGTAAAGGAAGGCGTCTTTTCGTGGTGGAACGGACAGCACGCGTGGTAGTTCTTGCCTTGCTTCTTGAGCTTCACGCGAGCGTCGATCAAGTCGACGATGTCGGTGCGAGCCAGCAAGTCATTGATAAATACGCGCGGAATTCGTCCAGCCATAAGCCCTTACTTCATTAGCCTATAAACGAGAACAAGCCGCGCATTCCTTTCGGAAAGCACGGCCTTCGTATGCAACTACTCGGTCTGCGCGATTTTGAAAATCAGAAATTCACGCGGTGGGGTTGCCCCCGAAGAATTAATACAGACGAGTGCGGCGTGCGTTTTCGCGAGCCAGTTTCTTCGCGTGACGTTTCACAGCAGAAGCTTTAGCGCGTTTACGTTCGGTAGTTGGTTTTTCATAAAACTCACGACGACGAACTTCAGCTAAAACACCTGCTTTTTCGCAAGAGCGTTTGAAACGACGCAGAGCAACGTCAAATGGCTCGTTTTCACGTACTTTAATTACCGGCATGTGCCTCTCACCTCAATAAAATTCGGTTTGTTGCTGGCCAAGCGCCAGCCTTTTCAAAATGGTGCGGAATTTTACTCCAATGGATGCTGCTTTGTAAAGCATCACCGCAAATTGAAACCCGCGTCGCTCTGCCGCAACGTGCGCAATTTTGCACCGGGCGCTGATTATAGACTAATCAGAAAAAAATGCTCGTGTTTAATCGCCTGGGCATTTTCTGGATGAATCATCGACATAGGTGCGAGCCGGTGACAAGATGCGCGGCACCGGCGGTAAATGCGGCGGAATGTGGTAGACTGGCGGCCGCACGTGAATGATGGGAAATGTAATGCGAGTACTGGGTATAGAAACGTCCTGCGATGAAACCGGAATTGCAGTGTATGACGATCAAACCGGTTTGTTGGCCAACCAATTATACAGCCAGGTGAAGCTGCACGCCGACTACGGCGGCGTGGTGCCGGAACTGGCCTCGCGCGATCACGTGCGCAAAACCGTGCCGCTGATTCAGGCGGCGCTGAAAGAGGCCAACCTGACTCCGGCCGACATCGACGGCGTGGCCTACACCGCCGGGCCGGGCCTGGTGGGGGCGCTGCTGGTCGGCGCTACCGTGGGGCGCGCGCTGGCGTTCGCCTGGAACGTGCCGGCGGTGCCGGTGCACCATATGGAAGGCCACCTGCTGGCGCCGATGCTGGAAGATAACCCGCCGGCGTTCCCGTTCGTCGCGCTGCTGGTCTCCGGCGGCCATACTCAGCTGATCAGCGTCACCGGCATCGGTGAGTATGAACTGCTGGGCGAATCGATCGACGATGCGGCCGGCGAAGCGTTCGACAAAACCGCCAAGCTGCTCGGCCTGGATTACCCCGGCGGGCCGATGCTGTCGAAGATGGCGCAGCAGGGCACGGCGGGGCGTTTCACTTTCCCGCGGCCGATGACCGATCGTCCGGGCCTGGACTTCAGCTTCTCCGGGCTGAAAACCTTCGCCGCCAACACCATTCGCTCCAACGGCAACGACGATCAGACGCGTGCCGACATCGCGCGCGCCTTCGAGGATGCGGTGGTGGACACGCTGGCAATCAAGTGCAAACGCGCGCTGGAGCAGACCGGTTTCAAACGCCTGGTGATGGCTGGCGGCGTGAGCGCCAACCGCACGTTGCGCGCCAAGCTGGCGGAGATGATGCACAAGCGCGGTGGGGAAGTATTCTATGCCCGCCCGGAATTTTGCACCGACAACGGCGCGATGATCGCCTATGCCGGCATGGTGCGCCTGAAGAGCGGTGCCAACCCGGAGCTGAGCGTTTCGGTGCGGCCGCGCTGGCCGCTGGCGGAACTGCCTGCGGTATAAAGCAAAGGGCCGGATAATCCGGCCCTTCTGTTATTCGTCTTTCGGCTGGTCGCCGTTATCCGCATCCGCCTGGTTTTTCTTCTTGCGGAACTTGCCCCAGATCTTGCCTTCCTGGCCGCGCCACAGGCGCTGAATATTGTCGTGATGCCGCATCAGGATCAGGCAGGAGAGCATCGCCACCGGGAAGGTGAACTGCGGTTTGAACCACCAGACGTAGAACGGGGCGATCAGCGCGCTGACGATGGCGCCGAGCGAAGAGTAGCCGCTGAGCAGCACCGTCAGCAGCCAGGTGCCGGTCATCAGGCCGGTCAGATCCCAGCCGATAGGCGCGATGGCGCCAAACGCCGTCGCTACGCCTTTACCGCCGCGGAAGTGGAAGAACACCGGATAGATGTGCCCCAGGCAGGCAGCGATCGCCGTCAGGCCGAGGTACAGCGGCGGCACATCGAGTTTGTAGGCCAGCCAGACCGGCAACATCCCTTTCAGAATATCGAATACCAGCACCGCCGCTGCCGCCAGCCGGCCGCCGATGCGCAGGACGTTGGTCGCCCCGGGATTTCCTGAGCCATGTTCACGCGGATCCGGCAGCCTGGCGATCCGGCAAACCAGGATCGCGCTGGAAATCGAGCCGCACAGATACGCGAAGATAATCATGCCAAGCGCGGTAGCACTCATAACGCGGTTCCGTTTAATAATGGTCGTTTTACTCGCAACATCTATGGATAATACGCACATTCCGCTGGAAGTGGTATCCGGCAAGGCCAAAAACAGAGAATGACGTGATGGATATCGTATTTATTGAAGAGCTTACCGTAATTACCACCATTGGCGTTTATGAGTGGGAACAGGGCATTCGTCAGAAGCTGGTGTTCGATATCGAAATGGGCTGGGATAACCGGCCGGCCGCCGCCAGCGACGACGTAACTGACTGTCTGAGCTATGCCGACGTCAGCGACGCCGTGATCCAGCACGTAGAGTCGAACCGTTTTGCGCTGGTGGAGCGAGTGGCAGAGGAAATATCTGAAATTTTGCTTCAGCGCTTCAATTCCCCCTGGGTCCGTATTAAGGTCAGCAAACCGGGCGCTGTAGCACATGCCAGTCGGGTCGGCGTGATCATCGAGCGCGGCACTCGTCCCGCATGATTTTATGTCATCTGCTTGCAACGAAAGACCGTTAACCTGGTCTTAATCCTGAGAATTGTTTTAGCGGCATTGTCTTTAAGCATTGCCGCTTTTTTATGTGATAGCCGTTATTTTATGGGGTGAGCGAAGCACATGGCAGACATGCATTCACTGTTTATTGCGTTTGTTCTTGGGGTTGTCGAGGGATTAACCGAATTTCTGCCGGTTTCTTCCACCGGGCATATGATCATCGTCGGCGAGTGGCTGGGCTTTACCGGCGACAAAGCCAAAACCTTTGAAGTCATTATCCAGCTGGGGTCGATCCTGGCCGTAGTCGTGATGTTCTGGCGCCGGCTGTTCGGCCTGATCGGCATCCATTTCGGCGGCAAGCCGGTGGAGCACGAGGGCAAAACCAGTGGCCAGCTGAAGCTGGGGCACATCCTGTTGGCGATGATCCCGGCGGTGGTGCTGGGCCTGGCCTTCCATGATTTCATCAAGTCGCTGTTCGCGCCGAAAAACGTGATGTACGCGTTGGTGGTCGGCGGCCTGCTGCTGTTGGCGGCGGAATGGCTGAAGCCGAAGAAACCGAGCGCGGAAGGGCTGGATGACATCACCTACCGCCAGGCGTTCATGATCGGCTGCTTCCAGTGCCTGGCGCTGTGGCCGGGCTTCTCCCGTTCGGGTTCCACTATCGCCGGCGGTATGCTGGTGGGCGTGAACCGCTATGCGGCGTCCGAGTTCTCCTTCATCCTGGCGGTGCCGATGATGATTGGCGCCAGCGGCCTGGATCTGTACAAGAGCCTGCACTTCCTGACCTGGGGCGATCTGCCGATGTTTGCCGTCGGTTTCATTACGGCCTTCGTGGTGGCGCTGATTGCGATCAAGACCTTCCTGTCGCTGATCAAACGCATCTCGTTCGTGCCGTTCGCCATCTACCGCTTTATCGTGGCAGCCGTGGTTTACATGGTATTCCTGTAAGCCCGACGCCAAGAAAAAACCCCGCTCTGCGGGGTTTTTTTATGCCTGATCGTTGATAATCGTTTGGCTGAGCTTCCAATCGGCCAGCGCCTGCTGGCGGCGGCGTTTGAGCTCGTCGCGGATCGCGGTGCCCTGTAGCCCGCTGGCCACCACTTCTTTGATAGATACCGCGTTCGCCACCTGATACGCCTGGCGCAGATAGTCACCCTGTGGATAAGGGTTCTCCTCAAAGCCGGTGCGGCCGCGCGCGTCCGCTTCGCTGGTCAGGATCATCTGCTCCAGCCTCTGGGGCTTGCGCCAGACGTCGATGGCGTCGAACAGCTTCAGCAGGGTTTCCGGCCGCAGCTTGTTCACGGTGTGGATCAGGTCATGGTACTCGGCCACCAGCTTGCTCAGATCGCGCACCGGGTTGGGCACCCGCAGCCGCTGGCACAGGGCTTCGACCAGCCGCACGCCCGCCGGGCCGTGGCCGTGGTGATGCGGCCAGAATTCTTTCGGCGTCAATCCTTTGCCGAGATCATGGCACAGGGTGGCGAAGCGCACGTCCACCTCCGGCGTGAGGCGGGCGGCAATCGCCAGCGCCATCAGCGTGTGCACGCCGGTGTCGATCTCCGGGTGCCACTTGGCGGGGGCCGGTACGCCGAACAGCGCGTCGATTTCCGGGAACAGCACTGCCAGCGCATCGCAGTCGCGCAACACCTGAAAATAGACCTGCGGGCTCTGGCTTTGCAGCGCCTTTTCGGTTTCCTTCCAGACACGTTCGGCGGTCAGCGCAGCCAGTTCACCGCCGTGCGCCATTTGGCGCATCAGCGCGAGCGTTTCGTCGGCGATGTGAAAACCCAGATGGGCGAAGCGAGCGGCGAAGCGGGCCACGCGCAGCACGCGCAGCGGATCTTCGCCGAACGCGTCGGAAACGTGGCGCAGCACGCGCGCCTGCAGATCGGCCACGCCGCCGTAAGGATCAATCAGTTCCCCTTCGGCGGAGCGGGCGATGGCGTTGATGGTCAGATCGCGCCGCAGCAGATCTTCTTCCAGCGTCACGTCCGGCGCGGCATAGCAGGTAAAACCGGTATACCCCTGGCCGGATTTGCGCTCGGTGCGCGCCAGCGCGTACTCCTCATGAGAATCGGGGTTGAGGAACACCGGGAAATCTTTGCCGACCTGCTGATAACCCAATGCCAGCAGCTCCGCCGGCGTAGCGCCCACCACCACCCAATCATGATCGACCACCGGGATGTTGAGCAGGCTGTCGCGAACGGCGCCGCCGACCAGATAAATCTGCACTGTTGACTCCTGAATATCGTGTAAGGCTCTGTCTATCAGATTACATGAATTGGCCGCGGGATGTCGGCACCAATGAAAAGGGCGCCCGCAGGCGCCCATACTCAAACTGAACGATACTGAGATCAGTTCATCCAGCGGTTGTTGTTCTTGCGGCGCGGGATCAGGTGCGGCAACAGCAGGCCCAGCAGCAAACCGACGCCGGCGACGCCGCCGCCGTACATGAACCACTGCAGGATAATGGTGCGCTGCTTGTCGTCGAGCTGCAGGTTAACGGCGTTGACCTTCTTCTGCGCGACCACCAGCTGGTTTTTCAGATCCTGGTTTTCCTTCTGCAGGCTGCTGATGGTGCTGTCGCTGCCCGCGACTTTCTCCTGCATTTCCGAGGTGCGCTGGTTCCAGGTGTTGTCGATGTTGGCCAGCTTGTCGGTCAGGGTTTTCACCTGCTGTTCCAGCTCGGGCACGCGAGTGCGCAGGCTTGGCGTCTGGCTGAGCTGGTCGAGCGGGATCCAGGTGGTGCGGCCTTTCGGATCGCGGATCTGGCCGTAGTTGGTGCTGTCGTTGACGCTCAGCAGGGTGACTTCTTCACCGGCGTTCAGAGTGCCGACAATACGGTACTGATTACCTGGGCCGCTATGGACGTAAGTGCTTAACTCATCGGAGATATAGCGTTTATCTTCGGCATGTGCGGCCCAAGTGATGCTGAAGCTCAGCGCGGCAAGGCAAATCAGGCGTAATTTCTGCATTAGTTCATCGTTTCTGGGTGAATTTATGGAACGATAGTAGAGCGTTCAGTCTGACGACGCAACGCCAAAACCGGAATGAGAACTATCTTACTGTGGCTGATTCTGTGAGTTGCGCAGCGTTTTATAACGTAACAGGTTTTTTCTACAGTTAGCAGGGTTAAGGCGCCGGGAATCGCGGTAAGATAATGGCAACTGTGCGTCATTGGGCAGCATACGGCGGGCCGAACGCGCCGCGCTGAAACTGACGCGAATGCGTAACTTATTGGTGTTAAAGAATTATGACCGTTGAAATTGAACTGAAATTCATCGCCGCGCCGCAAGCGGTGGCCGCTCTGCCACAATGGCTCGCCGCCTGGCCGCATCAGCATTCCGCGCCGCAAAAGCTGACCAACATTTACTTCGAAACGGCCGACAACGTCCTGCGCCGTCACGACATGGGGCTGCGCATTCGCGGTTTCGACGATCGCTATGAGATGACCATCAAAACCGCCGGTAAAGTGGTGGGCGGCCTGCACCAGCGCCCGGAATACAATGTCGCTATCGCCGAGCCGCAGCTGGCGTTGGCGCAGTTCCCTGCCGACATCTGGCCGCAGGATTGCGATATCGCGGCGCTGCAGCAGGCGTTGCAGCCGCTGTTCCGTACCGATTTCGTGCGAGAGAAGTGGGTGGTTACTTACGGCCAAAGCGAGATCGAGATTGGCCTGGACCAGGGCGAGGTGCGCGCCGGTGACCTCAGCGAAGCCCTGAGCGAGGTAGAGCTGGAGCTGCTGAACGGCAATACCGCCGATCTGCTGGCGTTGGCCGGTGAGCTGGCGGCGCACGGCGGGCTGCGTCAGGGCAGCCTGAGCAAGGCGGCGCGTGGTTACCACCTGGCGCAGGGCAATCCGCCGCGCGAGGTGCGCCCGCTGCGGGTGCTGAAGCCGGCGGCGAAGGCGACCGTGGAGCAGGGGATGATCGCCGCCTTCGAGCTGGCGCTGGGCCACTGGCAGTACCACGAAGAGCTGTGGCTGCGCGGCGACGCGCAGGCGCGCGCTTCGGTGATTGAGGCGGTCGGAACGATTCGCCAGGCGCTGGTGATCTTCGGCGGTTTGGTGCCGCGCAAGGCCAGCGCCGATCTGCGCGCCCGTCTGACCGAGCTCGAGCCGCTGTTGGCGGACAAAGCCGCGCAACCAGAGGCCCTGTGCTACAGCGCCACCTACCTGCAATGTAAGTTGGCGCTCACATCATGGCTGGTGAGCGGCGCCTGGCGGCCGTTTATCGATGCCAAAGCGCAGGCCAAGCTGGACGGTTCTTTCAAACGCTTCAGCGACATCATGCTGGGGCGCAGCGGTGCGGAGCTGAAAGAAGCCTTCAGCCGTACGCTGAACGAAGATGAATATCAGGAACAATTGCCGCGCCTGACGCGTCAGATTTCGGCGCTGGTCCTGCTGTCGGGTGCCTACCCCGACGAGCAGACCGGCCCTTATATCGAGGCCTGGCGCGAACTGCAGGCGGCGCTGAGCGAGCGCCGTCAGGGCTGGTATGAAGCCAGCCGCAAACAGGCCTTATCGCATGCGCCATTCTGGTTAAACGGCGCGCTTCGTTAATCAAGCCGGCCCGCCAGCCGTGGGCCGCAGAACGGGTCATACACTATGTCGCCACTTTCAGCCGCGTTACAGGCTCAGGCACAGCAGGTTGTGCAGCGTTTTCAGGAAGTTCACGGCGCGGACAGCGCCTTTAGCGAACAGGAGCAGTGGGTGCTGGCGTCGAGCGACTTCGTCAGCGACGCGCTGCTTGCCCAGCCGGCCTGGCTGGCGACGCTGCGCGAACAACCACCGGCGCCCGGCGAGTGGCAACACTATGCCGCCTGGCTGCAGGACGAGCTGGAAGAGGTGCGCGATGAGGCGCAGCTGATGCGCACGCTGCGTCTGTTTCGCCGTGAAACGCTGGTGCGCATCGCCTGGGCGCAGGCTCAGGGGCTGTGTTCGACCGAAGAAACGTTGCTGCAGCTGAGCGGATTGGCGGAAACGCTGATCGTCAGCGCGCGCGACTGGCTGTACCAAACCTGTTGCCGCGAGTGGGGCACACCGTGCAACGCCGCCGGTGAACCGCAGCCGCTGCTGATCCTCGGCATGGGCAAGCTGGGCGGCGGCGAGCTGAATTTCTCGTCGGATATCGATCTGATCTTCGCCTACCCGGAAAACGGCCAGACTCAGGGCGGGCGGCGCGAGCTGGACAATGCCCAGTTCTTCACCCGCCTTGGCCAGCGGCTGATCAAGGCGCTGGATCAGCAGACCATTGACGGCTTCGTCTATCGCGTCGACATGCGGCTGCGGCCGTTCGGCGACAGCGGCCCATTGGTGATGAGCTTTGCGGCGCTGGAAGATTACTATCAGGAGCAGGGGCGCGACTGGGAGCGCTATGCGATGGTGAAGGCGCGCCTGATGGGCGGCGCGGAAGACGCCTACAGCCAGGAGCTGCGCAAAACGCTGCGTCCGTTCGTATTCCGCCGCTATATCGATTTCAGCGTCATCCAGTCACTGCGCAACATGAAGGGCATGATCGCCCGTGAAGTGCGGCGTCGCGGCCTGAAGGACAACATCAAGCTGGGCGCCGGCGGCATTCGCGAAATCGAATTCATCACCCAGGTATTCCAGCTGATCCGCGGCGGCCGCGAGCCGGCGCTGCAGGGGCGTTCGCTGCTGCCGACGCTGCAGGCGGTGGGTGAACTGGGGCTGCTGGAGGCCGAGCAGGTGCGGGCGCTGAGCGCCGCCTACCTGTTCCTGCGGCGGCTGGAGAATCTGCTGCAGGCGATCGGCGATCAGCAAACCCAGACGCTGCCGCAGGATGCGCTCGATCAGGCGCGGCTGGCCTACGGTATGGGGCTGGCGGATTGGCCGGCGCTGATGGCGGCACTGGAGTTGCACATGCAGGCGGTGCGGGCGGTGTTCGATGACCTGATCGGCGATGATAGCCCGGATGTCGGCGAAGATCCCGACTACCAGCACTACCACAGCCTGTGGCAGGACGCGCTGGAGGAAAACGAGCTGGCGCCGCTGACGCCGCACCTGGACGAAGAGGGGCGCCGACAGATGCTGCGCACCATCGCCGATTTCCGCCACGACGTCGACAAACGCACCATCGGCCCGCGTGGCCGCGACGTGCTCGATCAGCTGATGCCGCGCCTGCTGGCTGAGGTGTGCCCGCGCCAGGATGCGCCGACCGCGCTGGTGCGGCTGGCGCAGCTGCTGCTCAGCATCGTCACCCGCACTACCTACCTCGAACTGCTGGTGGAGTATCACGCGGCGCTCAGCCATCTGATCCGCCTGTGCGCCGCGTCGCCGATGGTCGCCAACCAGCTGTCGCGCTACCCGCTGTTGCTGGACGAACTGCTGGATCCGGCCACGCTGTATCAGCCGGTGGCGCTGGACGCCTACCGCAGCGAGCTGCGCCAGTACCTGCTGCGGGTGCCGGAAGATGACGAAGAGCAAAAGCTGGAGGCGCTGCGCCAGTTCAAGCAGGCGCAGCAGCTGCGCATCGCCGCAGCGGATATCGCCGGCGCGCTGCCGGTGATGAAAGTGAGCGACCACCTGACTTATCTGGCGGAGGCGATCATCGACGCGGTGGTGCAGCAGGCCTGGAGTGACATGGTGGCGCGCTACGGCCAGCCGACCCATCTGCAGGAGCGTGAAGGGCGCGGCTTTGCGGTGATCGGCTACGGCAAGCTGGGCGGCTGGGAGCTGGGTTACAGTTCCGATCTCGATCTGGTATTCCTGCTGGATTGCCCGCCGGAGGTGATGACCGACGGCGATCGCTGCATCGACGGTCGTCAGTTCTACCTGCGGCTGGCGCAGCGGGTGATGCATCTGTTCAGCACCCGCACCTCCTCCGGCATTCTGTATGAGGTGGACGCGCGCCTGCGGCCTTCCGGCGCTGCGGGGATGCTGGTCAGCACCGTCGAGGCGTTCGCCGATTACCAGCAAAACGAAGCCTGGACCTGGGAACATCAGGCCCTGGTGCGCGCGCGCATCGTGCATGGCGACCCGGCGCTGCATCAGCAGTTCGACACGATCCGGCGCGAGATCCTGTGCAAAACGCGCGATGCGGAGATCCTGAAGCGCGAAGTGCGCGAGATGCGCGAAAAGATGCGCAACCATCTCGGCAACAAGCAGCGCGATCTGTTTGATATCAAAACCGATGAGGGCGGCATTACCGACATCGAATTTATCGCCCAATATCTGGTCTTACGCTATGCGCCGGGTGAACCGCGGCTGACGCGTTGGTCGGACAACGTGCGCATCTTCGAGCTGATGGCCAATTACGACATCATGCCGGAAGAGGAGGCGCGCGCGCTGACCCAGGCCTATGTCACCATGCGCGACGAGATCCACCATCTGGCGCTGCAGGAGCATTCCGGCAAGGTCGGCAGCGGGCTGTTCGCCGCCGAGCGCGAGCAGGTGCGCGCCAGCTGGGCCAAATGGCTGGATTAATACCTTTTTGCGGGTATTCCGGCGGTCTGTGGTAATATCTGCGCCACTAAAATTTTGTACTTTTTTGGAGTTATCGGATGAAAGTTACGCTGCCTGATTTTCGCCGCGCCGGTGTGCTGGTGGTCGGTGACGTCATGTTGGATCGCTATTGGTACGGGCCGACCAGCCGCATTTCACCGGAAGCCCCGGTGCCGGTGGTCAAGGTCGATACCATCGAAGAGCGTCCCGGCGGCGCGGCTAACGTGGCGATGAACATCGCTTCGCTGGGTGCCACTTCCCGTCTGGTGGGCCTGACCGGCATCGACGATGCGGCGCGGGCGCTGAGCGCCAAGCTGAATGAAGTCAACGTGCGCTGCGACTTCGTCTCGGTGCCGACCCATCCGACCATCACCAAGCTGCGCGTGCTGTCGCGCAACCAGCAACTGATCCGTCTCGACTTCGAAGAAGGCTTCTCCAACGTCGATCCGCAGCCGATGCTGGAGCGCATTCAGCAGGCGCTGCCGCAGATCGGCGCGCTGGTGCTGTCCGATTATGCCAAGGGCGCGCTCAGCCAGGTGCAGGGCATGATCCAACTGGCGCGCGCCGCCAAGGTGCCGGTGCTGATCGATCCGAAAGGCTCTGACTTCGAGCGCTATCGCGGCGCGACGCTGCTGACGCCGAACCTGTCCGAGTTCGAAGCGGTGGTGGGCCACTGCAAGGATGAGGCGGAACTGGTGGAACGCGGCATGAAGCTGGTGGCGGATTTCGAGCTGTCGGCGCTGTTGGTCACCCGTTCCGAACACGGCATGACGCTGCTGCAGCCTGGCGTTGAGCCGCTGCACCTGCCGACCCAGGCGCAGGAAGTATTTGATGTGACCGGCGCCGGTGACACCGTGATCGGCGTGCTGGCCGCCTCGCTGGCCGCCGGCAATTCGCTGGAAGAGTCCTGTTTCCTGGCCAACGCCGCCGCCGGCGTGGTGGTGGGCAAGCTCGGTACTTCCACCGTGTCGCCCATCGAGCTGGAAAACGCGGTGCGCGGCCGGGCCGAAACCGGCTTTGGCGTGATGACCGAAGCGCAGTTGAAACACGCCGTGGCGCAGGCGCGCCAGCGCGGCGAGAAAGTGGTGATGACCAACGGCATCTTCGACATTCTGCATGCGGGCCACGTCTCTTATCTGGCCAACGCCCGCAAGCTGGGCGATCGCCTGATCGTGGCGGTGAACAGCGACGCCTCGACCAAGCGCCTGAAAGGGGAAACACGCCCGGTCAACGCGCTGGAGAACCGCATGATCGTGCTGGGCGCGCTGGAAGCGGTGGATTGGGTAGTGCCGTTCGAAGAGGATACGCCGCAGCGCTTGATCGCCGACATTCTGCCGGATCTGCTGGTGAAAGGGGGTGATTACAAACCGGAAGAGATTGCCGGCAGTGCGGAAGTGTGGGCCAACGGCGGCGATGTCAAAGTGCTGAACTTTGAAGACGGGCTGTCGACCACCAACATCATCAAAGCGATCAAAGACGGGCGCGGCTAACGCCGGGCGACCTAAAGAACAAGGGCGCGCGGTGCGCGCCCTTGGCGGGAATTTATTCGTCTTCCTGCTTGGCGGCCGGTGCCGCGCTCAGTTTGCTTTCCAGCTCGGCCATGCGCTGTTCCAACAGCGCCAGCTTCTCGCGGGTGCGCAACAGCACCTGAGTCTGTACGTCGAACTCTTCGCGGTTAACCAAATCCAGGCGGGTCAGCTGCGACTGCAGGACCTGACGGATTTTTTTCTCAACGTCTTCCCCGAATTCACGAACGCCTTTAGGCATGGACTCATGAACCTGGCGTGCGATTTGTTCGATTTTTTTCGGGTCAATCATGGCGTATCCCTTTCAGAGTTTAATAGCTGCCGCTTAGTGTAATGCGAGTTGCCCGCCGGATAAACCATTAAGCGCATTCGCCGTGCGTGGCCGAATTGTGCTTTTGCCAATTGCCCTGCCTACCCATTAGCGTTATAGTCATCCTGCTTATTCTCAGGGCGGGGTGAAAGTCCCCACCGGCGGTAAATCACCTTCTACGGTGAAAGCCCGCGAGCGCTCAGCCAGCCTGTCAGGGCCGGTTAGAGGTCAGCAGATCCGGTGTAATTCCGGGGCCGACGGTTATAGTCCGGATGGGAGAGAGTAACGGTATCTGCCGGGCTTGCGCCCGCTTGCGTTATTTTTTTAGCTATTGCTAGCTACTCCTCAAGATCGCCCTGGTTCTGGTAATCCATAATTTTTAATGAGGTTTTTTACCATGAATCAGACGCTACTTTCAGACTTCGGCACGCCGACAGAACGCGTTGAACGCGCGATTGACGCACTGCGCAACGGGCGCGGCGTAATGGTGCTCGATGATGAAAACCGTGAAAACGAAGGTGACATGATCTTCGCCGCGGAAACCATGACCGTTGAGCAGATGGCGCTGACCATTCGCCACGGCAGCGGTATCGTGTGCCTGTGCATCACCGAAGAACGCCGTCAGCAGCTTGAGCTGCCGATGATGGTGACCAACAACTCCAGCCAATTCCAGACCGCCTTCACCGTGACCATTGAAGCGGCGCAGGGCGTGACCACCGGGGTTTCCGCTTCCGATCGCCTGACCACCATCCGTGCGGCGGTGGCAGACAGCGCCAAGCCGAGCGACCTGAACCGTCCGGGCCACGTGTTCCCGCTGCGCGCGCAGCCGGGCGGCGTGCTGAGCCGTCGCGGCCACACCGAAGCGACCATCGATCTGGTTTCCATGGCCGGTTTCAAACCTGCCGGCGTGCTGTGTGAACTGACCAACGACGATGGCAGCATGGCGCACGCGCCGGAAGTGATCGCCTTCGCCAAACAGCACGACATGGTGGTGCTGACCATCGAAGATCTGGTGGCCTACCGCCAGGCGCACGAGAAAAAAGCCAGCTGATAGCCGGCCGCTTTCAACGATAAAAAAGCCGCGTAACGCGGCTTTTTTTGTGGCTACCGTTTTGACAGGCGTTCGCCGATGCGGCTGGCGTAATTCATCACGTGGAAGGTGTAGTTCTCCTCCACCGTGCCCTGGAACAGATGGGCCCAGGGGCCGATGGCGTAGATGCCGAGATCTTCCCCGCCGTGGGTCTCGCTTTTCAGCGGGACCAGCGCCGGCTGAATAAAGTCGGGCGCGGTGGCCTGCTCCATGGTCAATGCCGGGCGTTCGGCCAGTGGGATCGTGCCGCCGGGGCCATTGGCGAAGCCGACGGTGGTGTAAGGCTTGCCGTCGCTGCCCAGCAGCGGTTTGCCGTTGACCCCCACGGAAATACCGAGGATAGGATTACCCCGCTTGGCATAGCCGGCGATGGTGAGTGTGTGGCTGTGATCGCCGGTCACGATTACCAGGGTTTCGTCCAGATTGACCTTGTCGACGATGGTTTTCACCGCTTCGTTCAGGGCGACCGCGTCGCTCAGCGTGCGGTAGGCGTTACCGCTATGGCTGCCGTGATCGATGCGTCCACCCTCCACCAACAGCAGGTAGCCCTCGGGATTCTTGGCCAGAATATCGATGGCCTTGCCGGTCATTTCCGCCAGCGAAGGTTCTCCCGCCGCGTCTTGCCGCCGATCGTGCTCGAAGTTCATGTGCGACGGCTCAAACAGGGCCAACAGGTGGTCGATCTTACCCGGCTCGATTTTGTCGAACTGCGCCTGATTCCATACGTATTGCCCTCGCTCGCCATAGCGTTGTAGCCAGGCCTGCGTCAGATCGCGGCCATCCTTTCTGGCGCCTGTCTTGCCGGGGTATTCCGGATCGCTCACGCTGTCGGGCAGGAAGTTGGCGCGCCCGCCGCCCATTGCCACGTTGAGGCCGTTGCCGTACTTCATTTCCACCAGTTGGCGCGCGATGTCGCGGCAGCCTGCGGCCAGGGCCGCTGCCGGCATTTTTGCGTCGGATTCCCAATCGCGGTTGGCGATATGGGCATAGGTCGCGCCCGGCGTGGCGTGGGTGATGGTCGCGGTCGTCACGGCGCCGGTGGACATGCCGAGCGTTGCGGCCATCTCCCACAGCGTGGTGACGGCCTTGGTTTGCTGGTCCTCGCAATTGTTGAGGGTCGCCGTATGGTTGAGGCCCATCAGATCGTTGATGGTTTTGACGCCGGTAGTCATCGCCACAGCGCTGGGCGCGGAGTCGGTGATTTGGGCGTCGGCGGAGTAGGTTTTGGCCGCCGCCAGATAGGGGAAGGCCTCCCAGGCCAGCACGTTGGATTCGCCGTCCACGCCGCGCTGCTGCCCTTCAAAAATGCGGGCGGCGGTCACGGTGGAAAACCCCATGCCGTCGCCGACCACCAGAATGACGTTTTTGGCGCGGTTGGTGTTTGGCGTCTGTTTCAGCCGCTGTTGCAGCTGAGCTTGCGCCTGAAGGAAGTAAGGGTCTTCGCGCTGCGTCAGCTGCGCGTTGTCCGCTGTGCCGGCGGTTGCCGTCCAGCCGGCGAATAAGGACATGGAAAGTGCCAGGCGGGTTGCCAGTGTGAGTCTGAACATGAATTCCTCCTTGGTGAGACGTAATTCCCATTGCGCGGCGGGGCTGTCGGCACCCGTCGGCAGAGGAGGAGTGTATAGATTGTGTTAACAAAAAATACATAAATTGTTCACAAATTGGATCTGTGTGGCAGTAATGCCATGACATTCATGTTTGTTATTAATCTATTGAAATATATAAATTTTTTATCTTTCTGTCTGCCGGCGCATTCCTCCGTTTTTAATTCAAATTTATTGAATATCTTCATCACGGTTATCCGGCTGTGTTGGTGCGGCAAAGCGCGTAATGTAGCGGCATAGCACAATTTGAACTAAGGATCTCCCTATGAACACCTCTCGTATGCCTGCACTGTTTCTTGGCCACGGTAGCCCGATGAATGTGCTGGAAGACAACCGTTACACCCGGGCATGGCGTGCGTTGGGTGAGTCATTGCCGCGCCCGAAGGCGATCGTGGCGGTTTCCGCACATTGGTATACCCGCGGCACTGCGGTTACCGCGATGGAAAAACCCAAAACCATTCACGACTTCGGCGGGTTCCCGCAGGCGCTGTTCGATACCCGTTATCCGGCGCCGGGCTCTCCCGCGCTGGCTGCGCAGCTGCAGCAAATGCTGGCGCCGGTGCCGGTAACGGCCGATCTCGGCGAGTGGGGGTTGGATCACGGTACCTGGGGCGTCTTGATCAAGATGTATCCCAATGCTGACATCCCGGTGGTGCAGCTCAGCGTCGACGGCACACAGCCGGCGGCCTATCACTATGAACTGGGCCGCAAACTTGCTGCGCTGCGCGATGAGGGGGTGATGATTGTCGCCAGCGGCAACGTGGTGCACAACCTGCGCATGGTGAAATGGCAGGGCGATACCAGCGCCTACCCGTGGGCGGAATCGTTCAATAACTTTGTCCGCGATAACCTGCGTTATCGGGGCGATAACCATCCGCTGGTGGATTTCATGCGCCATGAGGGGGCGGCGCTGTCGAATCCGACGCCGGAACACTATCTACCGTTGCTGTACGTGCTTGGCGGTTGGGATGGAAAAGAGGCCATCAGCGTGCCGATCGACGGTATCGAAATGGGAGCGCTGAGCATGCTGTCGGTGCAGGTGGGGTAAAGAAAAACGCCAGTCAGAGACTGGCGTTTTTGTCTTCGGCGGAGCGATCAGCCGAGGATGGTGTGCGGATAGAAGCGCGACAGATCCTGCGTGATCAGTTCGCGATCTTCGCGCAGACCGATGCCGCAAGGTTGATCGTTCACCAGCCAGCTGCCGATCAACGTGTAGCTGTCTTCGAACTTCGGCAGCGGATGGAACTGCTGCACGATCATGCCCTCTTCGCCGTATGGCCCATCGACGCGCGCCACTTCCTGACCGTTTTCGACGATCTGGATATTGGCGCCTTCGCGTGAGAACAGCGGCTTGGTGACGTAATGATCCATCGGCGGATGATCGTCTTGCGCGAAATAAGCCGGCAACAGATTCGGGTGGTTCGGGAACATTTCCCACAGCAGCGGCAGTAGCGCTTTGTTGGAGATGATGCTCTTCCAGGCCGGCTCCAGCCAGCGCACGCCGGCGTCTTCGAGCTTGGTGGAGAACATCTCGCGCAGCATGAATTCCCACGGGTAGAGCTTGAACAGGTTACCAATCACCTGATCCTGCAGATCGGTAAACTGGCCTTTCTCGCCGAGGCCTATCTCTTCCATGAACAGGAACTCGGTCGGCAGACCGGCTTCCTGCGCGCAGTCCTGCAGATATTGCACCGTGCCGCGATCTTCTTCGCTGTCCTGGCAGCAGGCCAGGTGCAACAGGCCGAAGCCGTGATGCGCTTTCAGCTCGGCGAAACGCTCGATCAGCTTCTCCTGCAGGCTGTTGTACTGATCCGACTCCGGATCCAGTTTGCCGGCGTTGATCTGGTCTTCCAGCCACAGCCACTGGAAGAAGGCCGCCTCATACAGCGAGGTTGGCGTATCGGCGTTGTTCTCCAGCAGCTTCGGCGGGTTGACGCCGTCGTAGGCCAGATCGAGACGCGAGTACAGCGACGGCTGGTTGGTGCGCCAGGAGCTGCGCACGAACTCCCAGGTGTGTTTCGGGATGCAGAACTTGGCCATCAGCTCGTCGCTGCCGACCACTTTTTCCACCACCTGCAGGCACATCTGGTGCAGCTCGGCGGTGGCGCTTTCGATCTCTTCAATCTGCGCCAGCGTGAACTGGTAATAGGCGTCTTCACACCAGTAGGGCTCGCCGTACATGGTGTGGAAACGGAACCCGAACTCGGTCGCTTTTTCACGCCAGTCCGGGCGCTCGGTAATAGCAATACGTTTCATGCATCAACCGCCCATGCTGCGAGAGCCGGAGTTGGAGGTGGCGCTGCTGCGCTGCATGCTGGTCTGCTTGGCCACGGTCTCGCCGAAGCCGCCGCGGGTCACGGTGTTGGTGACCGCAGGCTTCGGTGCCATGGCGGTTTTCGGCACCGTCATGGTGCGGCCGCCGGCGGTGGCCGGGCCGTAGCTCTTGCCGCTGGCGTCGACAAACTTGCCGTTCGCCGGGCTGGCGGCGTTCTTGGAGGTGAACAGCGGCTGCTGCGCGAAGCCGGAGCCGCCCATCAGGCGACCCATCATGTAGCCCGCCATCAGCGGCATCCAGAAGCTGCCGCTGCTTTGCGATTCCGCCGCCATGCCGGCCTGCGCCGGAGCCGGCGCCTGGGTGCACTGCGCTTCGCCGAACTCGGCGACGCAGTCTTCGCGTGTAGCGTATTTCGGTGCGGTTTTCGCCGCTTCTTTCAAGGCGTTGTTGTAGGCGGTGGTGCACTGCTCGCTCATCGAAGGATTGGCGCGCGAACAGTCATCGGCATTCTGATACAGGGAGACCGTTTCATCGCTCTTCTCGCAGCCGGCCAGCATAAAGACAGCGCTGATCGCCAAAGCCACGGGCGCGACACGGTAGCTGCGCCAGGATTTGCGGAACGTCTCTTGGTTGATGTTTTTTGTCCGTTTCATCGTTATCAATCCCATCATGCGGGCTGTTTTCGCCCTTTCCCAGTAGTGGCGCTAAGGATAGGGGAAACATGGTCAAAATTAAAGCTGAAACGCCCGCAGAATCGACTCTTTACGCAGTTATACGTTGGGGTGTGCGCCAGTTCGCTTTCGCGGCGAAAAAACGCGCGTTGGCGTTTCATCATGAAACGTTGTCGCTATGATGATGTTCCATAATGGAACAAAAATCGCGAAGCTCGCCAGGCGGGCGGCGGGCGCTCATAGTCGAAGCACAACAACAAGCCGGCGGCGAAGTCGGCGCGTCATCACCTGATATCTGAACGTTACCATCGCCAACTCCCTACAAGGATCCGGTTATGTTGAGAATCATCCAGTCACCAGGTAAATATATTCAGGGCGCCAATGCGCTGGCCGCCGTCGGCGAATACGCCAAATCCCTCGCCGATCACTACCTGGTGATCGCAGACGACTTCGTGATGCAGCTGGCGGGCGACACCCTGATGGGCAGCCTGCAGCAGCACGGCGTGAAACATCACGTGGCCCGCTTCAACGGCGAATGCTGCCGCAAAGAGATAGACCGGCTCGGCCATGAGTTGCAGGCTCACGGCCGCCGCGGCGTGATCGGCGTCGGCGGCGGCAAGACGCTCGACACCGCCAAGGCCGTGGCGCACTACCAACAGCTGCCGGTGGTGCTTATTCCCACCATCGCCTCCACCGATGCGCCGACCAGCGCGCTGTCGGTCCTCTACACTGAACAGGGCGAATTTGCCGAATACCTGATTTATCCGCGCAACCCGGACATGGTGGTGATGGACAGCGCCATCATCGCCAAAGCGCCGGTGCGCCTGCTGGTGGCCGGCATGGGCGACGCGCTCTCCACCTATTTCGAAGCCCAGGCCTGTTTCGACGCCCAGGCCACCAGCATGGCCGGCGGCAAATCGACGCTGGCGGCGCTCAGCCTGGCGCGGCTGTGTTATGACACGCTGCTGGCGGAAGGGGTAAAAGCCAAACTGGCGGTCGAGGCCGGCGTGGTGACGGAAGCGGTGGAGCGCATCATTGAGGCCAATACCTATCTGAGCGGCATCGGCTTCGAGAGCAGCGGGCTAGCGGCGGCGCATGCCATTCACAACGGTTTCACCGTGCTCGAGGAGTGCCACCACCTGTATCACGGCGAGAAAGTGGCGTTCGGCACCCTGGCACAGCTGGTGCTGCAGAACAGCCCCATGGCGCAGATTGAAACCGTGCTGGCGTTTTGCCATGGCATCGGCCTGCCGATCACGCTGGCGCAGATGGGCGTCACCGGCGATGCGACGGCGAAGATCATGGCGGTGGCCGAGGCCAGCTGCGCCGCCGGCGAAACCATTCACAACATGCCGTTCAAGGTCACCCCAGCGGGCGTGCAGGCGGCGATCCTGACGGCGGATAGGCTGGGCGCCGCCTGGCTGCAGCGTCATTGATACCCTTGGGGCGCGGTGCGCCGCGCCCCTGTTCTTACAGAGGAAACCATCGTGAAAAAACTGATTAATCAGGTCGAGTCGGTGTTGGAAGAGCAGTTGCAGGGGCTGGCGGAGGCCCATCCCGAGCTGTTGGTGCACGCGGATCCGGTGTTCGTGACCCGCGCCGACGCGCCGGTGGCGGGCAAGGTGGCGATCCTGTCCGGCGGCGGCAGCGGCCATGAGCCGATGCACTGCGGTTTCGTCGGCGAAGGGATGCTCGACGGCGCCTGTCCGGGCGAGATTTTTACCTCGCCGACGCCGGATAAAATGTACGAGTGCGGCCAGGCGATCGACGGCGGCGCCGGGGTGTTGCTGCTGATCAAGAACTATACCGGCGACGTGCTCAACTTCGAAACCGCCACCGAGCTGCTGCACGACAGCGGCGTCGCGGTGGCGACGGTGCTGGTGGATGATGACGTGGCGGTCAAAGACAGTCTGTTTACCGCCGGGCGGCGTGGGGTAGCCAACACCGTGCTGATGGAGAAGTTGCTGGGCGCCGCCGCGGCGCGCGGCGACGATCTGGACTGCGTGGTGACGCTGGGGCATCGCATCAATAACCACGGGCATTCGATCGGCATCGCGCTGGGGGCTTGCACCGTGCCGGCCGCCGGCAAGCCGTCGTTCACCCTGGCGGAGAACGAAATGGAGTTCGGCGTCGGCATTCACGGCGAGCCGGGCATTGCGCGCCGCCCGTTCACCACGCTCAACGCGGCGGTGGACGACATGTTCCATACGCTGATCGACCACGGCCACTATCAGCGCACGATCCGCGTCTGGGATCGTCAGCAGGGCGAGTGGCGCGACGAGATGCAAACCAAGCAGCCGCTGACGCGCGGCGATCGGGCGATCGCGCTGGTCAACAACCTGGGCGCCACGCCGCTGTCCGAGCTGTATGGCGTGTACCATCGATTGGCGGAACGCTGCGCCGAGGCGGGCATCATTATCGAACGCAACCTGGTGGGCTCTTATTGCACCTCGCTCGATATGCAGGGCGTGTCCATCACGCTGTTGAACGTGGACGACGAGCTGTTGTCCTTGTGGGATGCGCCGGTGAAAACGCCTGCGCTGCGTTGGGGTTGCTGAGGAGGAATCATGGCGTTGACCAAACAACAGGTTGTCGATTGGCTGATGCGTTGCGGCGAGGTGTTCAGCCGGGAGCGCGATTTTCTGACCCGGTTGGACACCGAGATCGGCGATGCCGACCACGGTTTGAACATGAATCGCGGTTTTAACAAGGTGGTAGAAAAACTGCCGTCGGTGGCAGACAAAGATATCGGCTTCATTCTGAAAAATACCGGCATGACGCTGCTGTCGAGCGTGGGCGGCGCCAGCGGCCCGCTGTTCGGCACCTTCTTCATCCGCGCGGCGCAGGCGGCGAACGCCAAGCAAAGCCTGGATCTGGCGGAGCTGCAGCAGATGATGCAGGAGGGGGTGGAAGGCGTGGTGATGCGCGGTAAGGCGGAGCCGGGCGACAAAACTATGTGCGACGTCTGGTGGCCGGTGGTGGACAGCCTCGGCCAGTCCGCGCAGCAGAATCTGAGCGTGGCGGAGGCGCTGCAGCGCGCCGCCGACAGCGCCGAGCGGGCGGTGGAGAGCACCATCACGATGCAGGCGCGCAAGGGGCGGGCCAGTTACCTGGGCGAGCGCAGCATCGGCCACCAGGATCCCGGCGCCACTTCGGTGATGCTGATGATGAAAACGCTGGCCGAGGTCGCCGGTAGTTAGCCGTAGCAGGAGGCGAGATGATTAATATCGTGGTGGTTTCGCACAGTGCGTTGCTGGCGCGCGGCGTTGAGCAGTTGGCGCGGCAGATGATGCGCGGCGATGGCTGCAAGCTGGCGCTGGCTGCGGGCGTGGATGACGAGGAACACCCGATCGGTACCGACGCGGTCAAAGTGATGGAGGCGATTGAAGCGGTTGCTGACGGCGACGGCGTTCTGGTGCTGATGGATTTGGGCAGTGCGCTGCTCAGCGCGGAAACAGCGCTCGATTTGCTGGACCCGGGCTTGGCCGCCAAAGTGCGGCTGTGTGCGGCGCCGCTGGTCGAAGGCACGCTGGCGGCGGTGGTCGCCGCCAACTCCGGCGCTTCGCTGGAGCAGGTGGTGGCGGAGGCGCAGAGCGCGTTGCAGGCTAAACAGGCGCAGCTAGGCGAAGGCTCGCCGGCCGCGAAAAGCGCGGCTTTGCCGCTGGCGCAGGGTAAAAGCGCAACCTGGACGGTGCAGAACCCGCACGGGCTGCATGCGCGCCCGGCGGCGCGGCTGGTAGAGGCGCTGGCGCCGTTCAAGGCCGAGCTGGTGCTGGAAAAACAGGGGCAGTGCGTCGATCCGCGCAGCCTCAATCAGCTGGCGCTGCTGCAGGTGCGCCACGGCGACACCATTCGCCTGATCGCCGACGGCGCACAGGCGGACGAAGCGCTGGCGGCGTTCAAAGCGCTGGCGGAACAACATTTCGGCGAGACGGTCTCCGAGCGGCAGCAGCCTTCGCTGCACGGTATCCCGGTGGCGGAAAGCGTCACCAGCGGGCCGGTGTTCCAGGCCCACAGCTTCTGGCCGTCAACCGTCGATCGACGGATCGGCGCGGACGAGGTGTTGGGCGAACAGCAACGCCTGCGGGAGGCGCTGCAGCACACCCTGAGCGATCTGAACCGGCTGGCGGAACGTACCGGTACGCTGATCGGCAAGCCGCAGGCGGCGATCTTCGGCGCCCACAGCATGCTGTTGGACGATCCGGATCTGCAGCAGGCGGCTTACACCCGCATTGCGCAACAGCTGTGCTGCGCCGAACAGGCCTGGCGGCAGGTGCTGGAAGCGATCGCCGAAGAGTACCGCGAACTGGATGACGACTACATGCGGGCGCGTGAACTGGACGTGCGCGACATGCTGCGCCGCACGCTGTGCCATCTGCAGGGGCTGCCGCTGCCGGCCATCGCGCTGGCAGAGCCATCGATACTGGTGATGGACGAGCTGATGCCTTCAGAGGTGGTGATGCTCGACAGGCGGCTGGTGCTCGGCATCTGCCTCAGCGGTGGCAATGCCCTGTCGCACAGCGCCATTCTGGCGAAGGCGATGGGCATTCCGATGGTGGTCGGCATGCAGGATTGCCTGAGCAAAACCCGCAGCGGGCAGAAGGCGATGCTGGACGCCGCGCGTGGGGTGTTGCAGCTCAGCCACTAGGCACGCAGCTTGAACTGGCGGATGTCGATCCCGTGTTGTTTGATCTTCCGCCACAGGGTGGTGCGGCCGATGCCCAGCAGCTGCGCCATCTCCGTCAGCTGACCCCGGCTGACGGTCGCCGCGCGGAGGATCGCCTGGCGCTCCATGTCCGTCAGCGTCAACAGCGGCGCGCCGGGCTGCGGATCGCTCTCCAGCAGCGACGGCTGGCCGAGCAGGTGCGCCGGCAAATCTGCTAACTGGATGTGGTGGCCGTGGCAGATCATCGCCGCGCGCTCCACCACTCCTTTCAGTTCCAAATCGTTGCCCGGCCACAGGTAGAGCGCCAGCTGGGCCATCACTTCGTCATCCACCCGAAAGCGACACTGAAAGTGTTGCTCCAGCGCGCGCAGATGGTGTTTGACCAGCAGCGGAATATCGCTCAGCCGCTGGCGCAGCGGCGGGATCTGGATCTCGAAGGCTTGCAGGCTGTAAAACAGCTGGCGGCGGAAGCGGTTTTGCTGCACCAGCAGCGGCAGATCGGCGGCGCTGCCGGCGATCACCCGCACATCGACCGGGATCACCCGGCTGGAATTGAGGCGGATCACCACGCCGGTTTTCAGCACCTGCAGCAACGCCGACTGCATCTCCGCCGGCAGGTATTCGATCTGTTCGAGATACAGCGTGCCGCCGTTGGCCAATTCGAATTTGCTCAGCTGGCCGGCCTCTTCTTCGCTGGCGTCGCTGCCCAGCAGCTCACGCAACCCCTGCGCCTGCGGCAGCAGCTGGCAGTTGAGGGCGATATACGGCCCGGCGGCGCGTTCGCCGGCGTTGTGGATAGCCTGGCTGAGCCGCTCTTTGCCGACCCCTTCCTCTCCGCGCAGCAGGATTGGATGCTGGCCCTTGGCCGCCTGCTGCCCGTAACGGATCAGCCGCCGCATCTCCAGCGAGGCGGAGGGCATCTGCTCGAAGCTGTGGCTGACTCGCCCCAGCTGGCTGCTGACGTACTGGCGCAGCCGCTCGAGCGGGTGCAGCAGGGCGATGAAACTGCAGCGATCGCCGTCGAAAATCGGCTTGAGCGTCAGCAAGGCGGCGATAAACTGCCGCTGGCTTTCGAAGGTGACTTCGACGTGTTGCAGCGGCTGCCGGTCGGTGATGGCGCGCTTGAGCAGGGCGGGCAGCGTCAGCAGCTGCGCCAGCGGTTTGCCCTGGCTCTGCTGCTCGTCCAGCTTCAACAAGCCGGCGGCGCGCTGGTTGATGTATTGCAGGTAGCCACGGTGATCCCAGGCCATAACGCCGTCGTCCACGCCGTCCAGCAGGCCGTAAAGCTGATTCAGATGGCGGTTGGATTCCGCCAGCAGGCCGTCGGCGTTCAGCGAATTGCCGATTTCGCGGGCGATGGCCAGCGTCAGCGACAGATCGCCGGCGGCGCAGTCGGCCAGCAGGCAGCCTAGCGCGATCGAGCCGCGTTGGCGGCCGCTGTTGTCGTAGACCGGCGTGGCGCAGAACGACCAGCCGTGCAGCGCCCGGCGCACGTGCTCTTCGCCGCTCACCCGCACCGGGTGGCCTTCCGCCGCCGCCAGCGCCGGGGCGTTGGTGCCGATCTGCCCCTCGGCCCAGTAAGCGCCGGGGGCGAACCCCAATGGCTGCAACAGCTCCCAGGTTTTGGCGTCGCCGCAGCGCCACAGCATGCAGCCGCTCTCGTCGAGGATCATCAACAGGCAACGACGCGGCTCCATGTATTCGCAGGCGTCTTCCAGCGCCGCCTGGCCGAGCGTCAGCAGGTCGTTCTTGCGGCGGCAAATCGATTCGAAGGTGGCGCCCTGAGCGCGGTGCGGTGCTTGCCAGACGTCGGGCTGCATCAGGCTGCGGCAGCGTAGCCAGGAGGCGTAAATCGCCTGTGCCGGGCGCAGCGGCGGCGGCAGTTCGCCGTCGTTAATCAAGCGCTGCCAGCGTGAATCGTTGTCCATCGAACCTCACCAGACTGCGAAAACGAGAGTGACGATGATACCACCTGGGGCAGCGACGGCTGTGAGGCGGCGGGCAGAAGTGGGGAAATCGGGGCAAAAAAAACGGGGTGCGGCGCAGGCCGGACCCCGTGTTTATCAACGCGCGCGCATCAGTTGCGGAATGGGTTGCCGCTGTTGCGTGCCGGTTGGCTGACGGCCGGTGCCGCAGCGCGTGTGGCGCTCGGTGCCGGCGCGGCGACCTGTTGCATCGGCGCGTTGTCCTGGTAGCCGTCCGCGTAGGCGTCCTGAGAGCGGTTCTGCGGCGCGACGGCGTCAGGCGCGGTCGACACCGGTTTGCCCAGTGCGCCGTTCAGCGTCAGCAGATCGTTCTGGTTCAGCGTGCCGAGCGCCGACTTGATGTTCAGCTGGTTGATCAGGTAGGTATAACGCGCGCTGGAAAGCTGCTGCTTGGCGTTATACAGGGTACTGGTGGCGTTCAGTACGTCGACGATGGTGCGGGTACCGACCTGATAACCGGCTTCCATCGCATCCAACGAGCTCTGCGCGGAGATCACTGCCTGTTTGTAGGCGTTGATGCTGCTGATCGAGGCGTTGACGTTGTTGAACGACGAACGCACGGTCTGCACTACGCCGCGGTGGGCGCTTTCCAGCTGCTCGCTGGCGCCGACGAAGCCGTACTGCGCCTGTTCCACCTGCGAATTGGTTGCGCCGCCGCTGTACAGCGGCAGGCTGATCGAAACGCCAACCTGGTTCTGACCGGCGTCAGAATTGCTGTAACGGCTGGAGCTCAGCGTGTCGTGAGTGGCGGAACCGTTGTAACGGGTATTGGTGATCCCGGTCGACGCATTCAGGTTGACCGTTGGCATGTAACCGGTCTGCGCAGAGCGGATCTGCTCGCGCGCCAGGTCCTGGCTCAGACGGGCAGACAGCAGGCTCAGGTTGCGCGCTTCCGCTTCTTTCAGCAGGTTGTTCACCGCTTCCGGGCGCTGGGTATTGAAGCGATCGGTATTCAGCGAGGCCAGCTCAGGATAGAAGGTGCCGGTGATCTGGCGCAGCGATTCCAGCGCGTTGTCCAGGTTGTTGCGGGCGGTGACTTCGGCCGCCAGCACGGTATCGTAGGCGGAACGGGCGTTCTGCACGTCGGTGATCGCCACCAGGCCTACGTTGAAGCGTTGGGTGGTTTGATCCAGCGTGCGGTAAACCGCTTGTTTGTTCGCCTGGGTATAAGAGAGCGTGTCAATGGCGCTCAGCACGTTGAAATAGGCGGTGGCGGTGTTGAGGATCAGCTGCTGTTCCGCGGTCTGGAAGGTCACGTCGGAGATGCCGGCGGTCTTTTCCTGCAGCGTCAGCGCACGCCATTTCGACATGTCGAAGATGGTTTGCGTCAGGCCGAGCGAAGCGCTGGTGACATTGCTGTTGACGCCGTTGCTGTCGCGATAGCCGTTGTTGTAGTTGTAACCGGCGCTCAGGCCGAGCTGCGGCAGCAGCGGGCTGCGCGCTTCATTGATCTTTTCGAATGCGGCGTCGCGGTCAGCAGCACTTTTGCGCAGATCCGGGTTACTTTCCCTGGCCTGTTTGTAGACCTGCAGCAGGTTCTCTGCCTGGCTCATTGCACTGAAGCCGCCCAGGCTCAGTCCGATAAGAAGGGGGAGCAGTTTCTTCATTTGCATTCCTTGTTGTGCAGCAATATTGCTATGTTAGCGCTGACGATAGACGAAATAGTTGCCGATTCTAGCAGAGTCTGCGGTACGCATCAGGTGGCTGAATGTGCCATCTCGCGTAACTTTTACCTTCCAGACCGCCCATTTACCTTGGCAAACTGCCCGGGTCGGCTGCAGCTGATATTATGGCTGACAATCCGGATTGTTTCCCACTATTACATGCGAGCGCACAAACGTGCCGCATCCGGCGGCGAAAAACAGCCTAACATAAAGCCGCGGCGGAGAGTCCCACTGTTTCTGTCATCAAAACCGTTTATTTTATCGGCATACTACGCAGGAGAATTCGCACATGAACCGTTCGCAGCCGTCACCCGTCACTTTCGATAAAAAAGATGTAGAAATTATTGCACGCGAGACGCTGTATCGTGGTTTTTTTTCACTCAATTTATACCGGTTTCGCCATCGCTTGTTCAATGGTGAAATGAGTCCTGAAATCACGCGTGAAATTTTCGAGCGCGGCCATGCGGCGGTGCTGCTGCCCTACGATCCGGTGCGCGACGAAGTGGTACTGATTGAACAACTGCGCATCGCCGCGGTCGATACCAGTAATTCGCCCTGGCTGCTGGAAATGGTGGCGGGTATGATCGAAACCGGCGAAAGCGTCGAAGACGTGTGCCGCCGCGAAGCGCAGGAAGAGGCCGGCGTGGTGGTCGGGCGCTGCAAGCCGGTGCTGAGCTATCTGGCCAGCCCAGGGGGCACCAGCGAACGTCTGTCGATCATGGTCGGCGAGGTAGACGCCGGCACCGCCGAAGGCATCCATGGCCTGGCGGAAGAACATGAGGATATCCGCGTCCACGTGGTCAGCCGCGAGCAGGCTTACCGCTGGGTGGAGGAGGGCGCGATCGATAACGCCGCATCAGTGATTGCATTGCAATGGCTGGCGTTGCACCATGAATCGTTGAGAAAAGAGTGGGCCAACTAATGAAACAGCGCTATACCCCTGATTTCCCCGAAATGATGAGATTGTGCGAAACCAACTTCGCGCAATTGCGCCGCTTGTTGCCGCGCAACGACGAAGCGGGCGAAACGGTGACTTATCAGGTGAACGGCGCCGGCTATCGTTTGACCATCGTTGAGTCCACGCGTTACACGTCGCTGGTGGAGATCGAGCAGATCTTTCCGGCGGTCAGCTACTGGAGCCTGCCCGCGATGACGGTGCGGCTGTACCATGACGCCATGGTTGCGGAAGTGTGTTCCAGTCAGCAGATCTACCGCTTTAAAGCGCGTTATGATTATCCTAATAAAAAGTTGCATCAACGCGACGAAAAGCATCAAATTAACCAGTTTCTTGCTGATTGGCTGCGCTACTGTTTGGCGCATGGAGCGATGGCGGTTCCGGTTTGTTAGACAGACTGAAATAACAAAGGACACCATTTGGAAAGCCTGTTTAAACTGCCCGTGGCGAGTGGGGCCGCGGTCAGGATTCTACAAATAACAGATACCCACCTTTTTGCCGGCGAACACGAGACGTTGCTCGGCATCAATACCTATCGCAGCTATCACGCGGTGCTGGACGCCATCCAGGCGCAGCGCCGCGATGTCGACTTGATCGTCGCCACGGGAGATTTGGCGCAGGATCATTCGCAGGAGGCGTACCGCCACTTCGCCGCCGGCATCGCGCAACTGCCGGCCCCCTGCGTGTGGCTGCCGGGTAACCACGATTTTCAACCGGCGATGGTCGACGCGTTGGCCGCCGCCGGTATCGCGCCTTCCAAACAGGTGCTGCTGGGCGATAACTGGCAAGTGCTGATGTTGGACAGCCAGGTGTTCGGCGTACCGCACGGCGAATTGAGCGAATACCAGCTCGAGTGGATGGAGCGCTGCCTGCAGGCTCACCCCGAGCGCTATACGCTGTTGCTGCTGCACCATCATCCGCTGCCTTCCGGCTGTACCTGGCTTGATCAGCACAGCCTGCGCAACCCGCATATGCTGGGTGCGATCCTGCTGCGTTATCCGAAAGTGAATACCGTAGTGTGCGGGCACATTCACCAGGATCTGGATCTGGAATGGCAGGGCCGGCGCCTTTTGGCGACGCCCTCGACCTGCGTGCAATTCAAGCCGCACTGCACGAACTTCACCATCGACGACGTCTCCCCCGGCTGGCGCTACCTCGATCTGTTGCCGGATGGCCGCGTCGAGACGCAGGTGTTCCGCCTGGAAAACGACGATTTCCGCCCCGATATGGACTCGGATGGATACTGATGCCTTCGACACTGCTCTACCTGCACGGTTTCAACAGCTCGCCGCAGTCGGCCAAGGCGGTGGCCTTCAAGGCCTGGCTGGCTGAGCACCATCCCGATATCCAGATGCTGGTGCCGCAGCTGCCGGCTTTTCCGGCGGAGGCCGCCGAGATGCTGGAGAATCTGGTGCTGGAGCGCGCCGGCCAAACGCTCGGGCTGGTCGGCTCCTCGCTCGGCGGCTATTACGCCACCTGGCTGTCGCAGTGTTTTTCGCTGCCGGCGGTGGTGGTCAACCCGGCGGTCAAGCCGTTTGAGCTGCTGGTTGACTATCTCGGCGCCAACGAGAACCCCTACACCGGCCAGCAATATGTGTTAGAGTCTCGTCACGTTTACGATCTGAAAGTGATGCAGATCGATCCCTTGGAGTCGCCGGATTTAATCTGGCTGCTGCAGCAAACGGGCGATGAAATTCTCGATTACGGCCAGGCAGTGGCGTATTACACCGCGTGTCGGCAAACGGTGGAGTCGGGTGGAAACCACGCCTTCGTCGGTTTCGAGCACTACTTCCCCCAGATTGTGGATTTTTTAGGGCTAAACGCGGTCTGACGGACCGTTCCGGCACCTCCCTTTAACCACGAAAAAATAATCAACGATGACTCAATCCAGCTATAACGCTGATGCCATTGAAGTACTCAGCGGTCTAGAACCAGTGCGCCGTCGTCCCGGCATGTATACCGACACGACGCGCCCAAACCACCTCGGCCAAGAGGTGATCGATAACAGCGTCGACGAAGCGTTGGCTGGTCACGCCAAGCGTATCGACGTGATTCTGCACGCCGATCAGTCGCTGGAAGTGATCGACGACGGCCGCGGCATGCCGGTGGACATCCACCCGGAAGAGGGCGTGCCGGCGGTTGAGTTGATCCTGTGCCGGCTGCACGCCGGCGGTAAATTCTCGAATAAAAACTACCAGTTCTCCGGCGGCCTGCACGGCGTTGGGATCTCGGTGGTCAACGCCCTGTCGAAGCGGGTGGAAGTCAACGTGCGCCGCGACGGCAACGTCTACGGCATCGCCTTCGAAAACGGCGACAAGGTGCAAGATCTGACGGTGACCGGCACCTGCGGCAAACGCAATACCGGCACCAGCGTGCACTTCTGGCCGGACGAACAGTTCTTCGACAGCCCGCGCTTCTCGGTATCGCGCCTGACTCACCTGCTGAAAGCCAAGGCGGTGCTGTGCCCCGGCGTCGAGATCTATTTCATCGACAAGGTGAACAACACCGAACAGCGCTGGTGCTACCAGGACGGTCTGACCGACTACCTGATGGAAGCGGTCAACGGCCTGATTACCCTGCCGGAAGCGCCGTTCGTCGGTAATTTCGCCGGTGACACCGAAGCGGTGGACTGGGCGCTGCTGTGGCTGCCGGAAGGCGGCGAGCTGCTGACCGAAAGCTACGTCAACCTGATCCCGACCATGCAGGGCGGCACCCACGTCAACGGCCTGCGCCAGGGGCTGCTGGACGCGATGCGCGAGTTCTGCGAATTCCGCAATATTCTGCCGCGCGGCGTGAAGCTGTCGGCGGAGGATATCTGGGATCGCTGCGCCTACGTGCTGTCGGTGAAGATGCAGGATCCGCAGTTCGCCGGGCAGACCAAAGAGCGTCTCTCCTCGCGCCAGTGCGCGGCCTTCGTTTCCGGCGTGGTGAAAGACGCCTTCAGCCTGTGGCTGAACCAGAACGTTCAGGCGGCGGAACAGCTGGCCGAGCTGGCGATCTCCAGCGCCCAGCGCCGTCTGCGCGCCGCCAAGAAAGTGGTGCGCAAGAAGCTGACCAGCGGGCCGGCGCTGCCGGGCAAGCTGGCGGACTGCACCTCGCAGGATCTGGCCATGACCGAACTGTTCCTGGTGGAAGGGGACTCGGCGGGCGGATCGGCCAAGCAGGCGCGCGATCGCGAATATCAGGCGATCATGCCGCTCAAGGGCAAGATCCTGAATACCTGGGAAGTCTCCTCGGACGAAGTGCTGGCCTCGCAGGAAGTGCACGACATTTCCGTGGCGATCGGCATCGATCCGGACAGCGAAGATCTCAGCCAGCTGCGCTACGGTAAAATCTGCATCCTGGCGGATGCGGACTCCGACGGCCTGCACATCGCCACGCTGCTGTGCGCGCTGTTCGTGCGCCACTTCCGTTCGCTGGTGAAAGGCGGCCATGTCTATGTCGCCATGCCGCCGCTGTACCGTATCGATCTCGGTAAAGAGGTGTTCTACGCGCTGGATGAAGAAGAGAAAGCCGGCGTGCTGGAACAGCTGAAGCGCAAGAAGGGCAAGCCGAACGTACAGCGCTTTAAAGGGCTGGGCGAGATGAACCCGCTGCAGCTGCGCGAAACCACCCTCGATCCGAACACTCGCCGTCTGGTGCAACTGACGGTGGCAGAGGATGACGTCGATCAGACGCTGGCGGTGATGGACATGCTGTTGGCCAAGAAGCGTTCGGAAGATCGCCGCAACTGGCTGCAAGACAAGGGCGACATGGCCGAACTGGCGGTCTGAGCCTGACCCTGGCCCGGTGAAACGCTGGGCCTGCTTTCCCGCAGGGCGTTGCATGCGGCGCCCGTCAACCTGGGGCGAACCGCGTGAAGATCACCCTTGAAGAGCTGCTGGCGTTCACGGCGGTGGTCGACAGCGGTTCGGTCACCGCCGCCGCCGATCGGCTCGGCCAAACCACCTCCGGCGTCAGCCGCGCACTCAGCCGTCTGGAAACGAAGCTCGACGCTACGCTCTTGCGCCGCACCACGCGTCGCCTGAGCCTGACCGAAGAAGGGCAGAGCTTCCTGGCGCCTGCGCGAGAAATCCTGCGTTCGGTAGATCAGGCCGAAGAACTCATGGCGCTGCGGCGCCGGCTGCCCGCCGGTCGGCTGCGGGTCAACGCCGCCGCCCCTTTCATGGCGCACGTGCTGGTGCCGATGGTGGCGGAGTTCCGCCGCCGTTATCCGCAGATTGAGCTGGAGCTGGACACCGACGATCGCAATATCGACCTGCTGGAGAAACGCGCCGACATCGCGATCCGCATCGGCGCGCTGCGCGACTCTACGCTGCACGCGCGCCTGCTGGGCAACAGCCGGTTGCGCATTCTCGCCAGCCCGGATTACCTGCAACGGCATGGCGAACCGCGCGGCGTGGAAGATCTGCACCGCCATTGCCTGTTGGGATTCACCTATCCGGAGTCGCTGAACCAGTGGCCGCTACGCCACCGGCAGGCGCGGCATTTCGCCATCGAACCGACGATCTCGGCCTCCAGCGGGGAGACGCTGCGCGAGTTGGCGCTGCGTGGGGCGGGCATTGTCCAGCTGGCGGACTTTATGACGCGACGCGATCGGGAAGCGGGCAGGCTGGTGCCGCTGCTGGTGCGGGAGACGCTGGACGTGCGTCAACCGATCCACGCGGTGTATTACCACGACGCCCAGCTGGCGGCGCGCCTCACCTGTTTTCTCGACTACGTCAGCGCCCGCCTTGAGGGAGAACCGCCAGAGGCCGCAGAGGGCCTCTGAGGGGATTACAGTGCGTTTTCCAGCACGTAGATCTCGGTGCCCAGCACGTAGTCCTTGATGGTCTCGCGGTGCTTGAGCATATGGTCGATCTGCAGGTGTTTTTCCAGATGCGCCTGGCTTTGCCATTTTTCCAGCATAAACACCGAGTCCGGCGACAGTTTCTGCCAGGGGGCCTGGGTGTGGCTGTCTACCATCGGCGTGTATTCGCCGCAGCCTTCTTCCGCCAGCACCAGTGGCACCAGTTTTTCAATGGCTTGTAACACGGTGGCGCGGTGGCCGGGTTTGACTTTGATTTCTGCGATTACGGTGATCATCATTACCTCGTTGGTTAAGCCCTTCGCTGCCAGTTAAGCAAAAATTTCCGCCAGATGCTCGCGATAACGTGCGATGTCCGTTTCGATATCCGGTTGTTTTATCACGTCATTGCAGATAAAGGTTGGCAAGGCTTCCATCCCCAGGAACTGGTTGGCCTTGTGGAAGTGCAGGTAAACGCCGTCGACGCCGACGCCGTGGAAGAACTGGTTCGGATCGGTGAAAGCCTCGAGCGGGGCGTTCCAGGTCAGGCTCAGCAGGTATTTTTTTCCCTGAATCAGGCCGCCGGAACCGTACTTCTTGCCGGCGTCGGAGCGGGTGCGGCCATCGCTGGCGTACAGGCTGCCGTGGCCGGCGGTGAACACTTCGTCGATGTATTTTTTCAGGATCCACGGCTCGCCCATCCACCAACCCGGCATCTGATAGATGACCGCATCGGCCCACAGGTATTTCTGCACCTCGGCCTCAATGTCATAGCCGTCGTCGACCACCGTGACCTGCACATCGTGCTGCAGATCGCGCAGGAAGCTTTCCGCCACGTCGCTCAGGGTTTGGTTGAGTTCGCCGTTGGAATGGCCGAATTGCTTTTTAGCGTTGATAATCAGGATATTGCTCATCTTTTGCGGCTCCCGTCAGAGTTAAGATAGATGCCGTTTTCCGCTGCGGTGCGCAAAAACAGCTTGCTGAACGAGAGTGTAATCGTTGGCCAGGCAAGTAAAAACGTGACGGCAGGCACAACAGTGTTGATTATTAATCAACAATCACGGTGGAATTTTGCCTAAACGCTCCGGCGACAGCGCCTTCGGCCGGCGATCCTTGCGCCAACTGTGACAGCCACCCCGCAGATGGGTTACTATCGCGGGCAGAATCGACAAGCGATGCCTTATTGTCGTCCAGGGATTGCCAAGCCACGGTCTGAGGATAATTGAGTAATGAGTGATCTGACTCATGACGGTGTAGAGCGTTTACCGCTGCACACATTCACTGAAAACGCCTATCTGAACTATTCCATGTACGTCATCATGGATCGGGCGTTGCCGTACATTGGCGACGGCTTGAAACCGGTACAACGCCGCATCATCTACGCCATGTCTGAGCTGGGGTTGAACAACAGCGCCAAATTCAAGAAATCCGCCCGTACCGTGGGCGACGTGCTGGGTAAATACCACCCGCACGGCGACAGCGCGTGTTATGAAGCCATGGTGCTGATGGCGCAGCCGTTCTCGTACCGCTATCCGCTGGTGGACGGCCAGGGGAACTGGGGGGCGCCGGACGATCCCAAGTCGTTTGCGGCGATGCGTTATACCGAATCGCGCCTCTCCAAATACGCCGAAGTGCTGCTGGCCGAGCTGGGGCAGGGCACCGTCGACTGGATCCCGAACTTTGATGGTACGCTGCAAGAGCCGAAGATGTTGCCGGCGCGCCTGCCGAATATCCTGCTGAACGGCACCACCGGCATCGCCGTCGGCATGGCGACCGACATTCCGCCGCACAACGTGCGCGAAGTCGCGGCGGCGGCGGTGGCGCTGCTCGACAAGCCGGGCGCCTCGCTCGATGACCTGCTCGAATTCGTGCAGGGGCCGGACTTCCCGACCGAAGCCGAGATCATCACCCCGCGCGATGAAATCCGCAAAATTTACCAGAGCGGCCGCGGCTCGGTGCGCATGCGCGCCGTGTGGAAGAAAGAAGACGGCAGCGCGGTGATCACCGCCTTACCGCACCAGGTGTCCGGCGCCAAGGTGCTGGAGCAGATCGCCAGCCAGATGCGCGCCAAGAAGCTGCCGATGGTCGAAGATCTGCGCGATGAATCCGACCACGAAAACCCGACGCGTCTGGTGATCGTGCCGCGCTCCAACCGTATCGATCTGGAACAGGTGATGAACCACCTGTTCGCCACCACCGATCTGGAGCGCAGCTACCGCATCAACATGAACATGATCGGTCTGGATAACCGCCCGCAGGTCAAAGGGCTGGTGGAGATCCTCACCGAATGGCTGGCCTACCGTCGCGACACGGTGCGCCGCCGCCTGAACTACCGCCTCGAGAAAGTGCTGAAACGCCTGCATATCCTCGAAGGTTTGCTGGTGGCGTTCCTCAACATCGACGAGGTGATCCACATCATCCGCAGCGAGGATGAACCGAAGCCGGTGCTGATGCAGCGTTTCGGCATCTCCGACACCCAGGCGGAAGCGATCCTCGAGCTGAAACTGCGTCACCTGGCCAAGCTGGAAGAGGTCAAGATCCGCGGCGAGCAGGATGAGCTGGCGAAAGAGCGCGATCAGCTGCAGGCGCTACTGGCGTCCGAGCGCAAGCTGAACACGCTGATTAAGAAAGAGATCCAGGCCGACGCGCAGACCTACGGCGACGATCGCCGTTCGCCGCTGACCGAGCGTGCGGAAGCCAAGGCGATGAGCGAGCACGACTTCGTGCCGTCCGAGCCGGTGACCATCGTACTGTCTGAAATGGGCTGGGTGCGCAGCGCCAAGGGCCACGACATCGATCCGGCCGGCCTGAGCTACAAGGCCGGCGACAGCTTCCGCGGCGCGGCGCGCGGCAAGAGCAACCAGCCGGTGGTGTTCATCGACTCCACCGGGCGCAGCTACGCGCTCGATCCGATGACGCTGCCTTCGGCGCGCGGGCAGGGCGAGCCGCTGACCGGCAAGCTGACGCCGCCGCCGGGCGCCACCATTGAGCAGGTGCTGATGGCGGCCGACGATCAGAAGCTGCTGATGGCGTCCGATGCCGGTTACGGCTTCGTTTGCACCTTCAACGATCTGGTGGCGCGCAACCGCGCCGGCAAGGTGATGATCACGCTGCCGGACAACGCCAGGGCGCTGCCGCCGATGGAGATCCACGGCGCAGACGACATGCTGCTGTCGATCACCGCCGCCGGGCGCATGCTGATGTTCCCGGTTGCCGATCTGCCGCAGCTGTCGAAGGGCAAAGGCAACAAGATCGTCTCCATTCCGGCAGCCCAGGCGGCGGCCGGTGAAGACAAGCTGGCCTGGCTGTTCGTGCTGCCGCCGCAGGCGTCCGTCACGCTGCACGTCGGCAAACGCAAGCTGACGCTGCGGCCGGAAGATCTGCAGAAGTTCCGTGCAGAGCGCGGTCGCAAGGGCACCCAGCTGCCGCGCGGACTGCAGCGTATCGATCGCGTTGAAGTGGATGCGCCGGTGCGGGCGTCGGGCGGCGACAGCGAAGAGTAAGCGTTGGCGCTAGCGTTAACGGGCGGTCGCAGCATGCTGTGGCCGCCTTATTTATTTTTGCTGGCGTTTATTTTCCAAATAGTTAACATTTCTGCGCATAAAATTATTGTGCGTATTGCCGGCTGGCGGGAAAATAGCGAGAAAGGCAGGCGACATCGGCGTGCTTATCGCCTGGCCGGCAAATAATGAGTAAAGGAATCTGCGCAGCGAAGTAAACTGCGTTGGCAGTGTGCTAATGAGGTTGTTATGTTATTGATTTTGCGTGCCGTTCTCGCCACTCTTTTCTGTATTCTGGTGTGTATTTTCGGTTCTGTTTATTGCTTGTTCAGCCCGCGCAATCCCCGCCATGTGGCGACCTTCGGCCACCTTTTCGGCCGCCTGTCGACGCTGTTCGGCATCAAGGTTGAAACCCGCGTGCCGGCCGATGCGGCCAACAACGGCAACTGCATCTATATCGCCAACCACCAAAATAACTACGACATGGTGACGGCCTCGAATATCGTGCAGCCGCGCACCGTGACCGTCGGTAAAAAAAGTCTGGTGTGGATCCCGTTTTTCGGCCCGCTGTATTGGCTGACCGGTAATCTGCTGATAGATCGTGATAATCGTGCCAAGGCGCACGGCACCATCGCCCAGGTGGCGGAGCAGTTCAAAAAGAAGGACATTTCGATCTGGATGTTCCCGGAAGGGACCCGCAGCCGCGGCCGCGGGCTGATGCCGTTTAAAACCGGCGCGTTCCACGCGGCCATCGCCGCCGGCGTGCCGATTGTGCCGATCTGCGTATCGACCACCAGCGGTAATATAAATCTTAATCGCTGGAATAACGGTCATGTGATCGTCGAGATGTTGGCGCCGGTGGATACCAGCAAATACGGCAAAGAAAACGTGCGCGAGCTGGCGGCCCATTGCCGCGAGCTGATGGAGGCGAAGATCGCCGAATTGGACGCCGAAGTCGCCCAGCGCAACGCCGCCAAAAAATAAGAGTCTACCGGCTTCAAAGAATACGTTTTTAATTGGCGTTCAGCGCCGTTAACGCCTGAGCGCCTGCTAATCTTGATTGGCGGGCGTTTGGGTTTTGCACACGGTTTAGTTATTGCTTTTCATGGAGAAAATATGTCACTCAGTCGACGTCAGTTTTTACAGGCATCGGGCCTGGCGCTGTGCGCGAGCGCCGTGCCGCTGAGGGCAGAGGCGAGCGGAACGCAGACCCCATTACCCATCCCTCCACTGCTGGAGTCTCGCCGCGGTCAGCCGCTGTTCCTGACCCTGCAGCGCGCCCACTGGGCGTTTATGGATAACCGCAAAGCGGCGGTGTGGGGCGTCAACGGCATGTATTTGGGGCCGACGGTGCGGGTTTACAGCGGCGACGACGTCAAGCTGATCTACAGCAACCGCCTGCAGGAGCCGGTGGCGATGACCGTCAGCGGGTTGCAGGTGCCGGGCACGCTGATGGGTGGCGCGCCGCGCATGATGTCGCCGAACGTCGACTGGTCGCCGGTGCTGCCTATTCGTCAGGCGGCAGCCACCTGCTGGTACCACGCCAACACGCCGAACCGCATGGCGCCGCACGTTTACAACGGGCTGGCCGGGCTGTGGCTGGTGGAAGATGCCGTCAGCAAAGCGCTGCCGCTGCCCAACCACTACGGCGTCGACGATTTCCCGCTGATCATTCAGGACAAGCGCTTCGATAACTTCGGCACGCCGCAATACGATGCGCCGTCGCAGGGCGGCTTCGTCGGCGATACGCTGTTGGTCAACGGCGTGCAAAACCCGTATGTCGAAGTGTCGCGCGGCTGGGTGCGTTTGCGCCTGCTTAACGCCTCCAACGCGCGCCGCTATACCCTGCAGCTCAGCGACGGGCGCCCATTCAACGTGATCGCCAGCGATCAGGGCTTCCTGCCCGCGCCGGTCGCGGTGCAGCAGCTGTCGCTGGCGCCGGGCGAACGCCGGGAAGTGCTGATCGACATGTCGAAGGGCGACGAGGTGACCATCACCGCCGGTGAAGCGGCGGGCATCATGGATCGCCTGCGCGGCCTGTTCGAGCCGTCGAGCATTCTGGTGTCCACCCAGGTGCTGACGCTGCGCCCGACCGGCCTGCTGCCGCTGGTGACCGACAACCTGCCGATGCGCCTGCTGGCGGATCAGCTGTTGGACGGCAGCGCCAGCCGCACCCGCGATTTCCGCCTGGGCGACGGCGGCGTTGGCATCAACGGCGCGATTTGGGATATGAACCGCATCGACGTGCAGGCGCAGCAAGGCACCTGGGAACGCTGGAACATTCATGCGGATACGCCGCAGTCGTTCCATATTCAGGGCGTGCAGTTCCTGATCAAACGCGTCAACGGCGCGCAGCCGATGGCGGAAGATCGCGGCTGGAAGGACACCGTCTGGGTCGATGGCGACGTCGAGCTGCTGGTGTATTTCAACCAACCTACCTCCGAACACTTCCCGTTCCTGTATTACAGCCAGACGCTGGAAATGGCCGATCGCGGCACCGCCGGCCAGCTGATGGTGCAGCCGACGATGTAATCTGCGCTGCGGGCCGCTTACGGCGCCCGCAGCATCTCCAAAAAGGCCTGCACCACCGGTGTGACGCTGTCGGCGCGGTAAACCGCATACAGATCCGCCGGCGGCGCCTGTTGCAGCGAGCAAAAGCGGACGCCGGGCCACGGAATGCGGCCGTAGCTGTCCGGCAGCAGCGTAATGCCGCAGCCTTCCGCCACCAGCGCCAGCAGGGTTTGCGGCTCGTTGACCTGATAAGCGACGTCCGGCAGGAATCCTTGCTGCAGACACAGATTGTGCAGATACAGCCCCAGGCTGGCCTCATGCGGCGGCAGCACGATGAAGCTATCGTTCTGCAGCGCCGCCAGCGGGATGTTTTCCTGCTGCGCCAGCGGATGATCGAGCGGCAGCACCACGGCGATGCTTTCGCTCGCCAACCGTTGGCAGGTCAACCCCGGCAGCGTCTGCTGCTGCGCCTCTCGCCAGACCCCGATATCGATATGCCGCTTTTGCAGCGCGGCGATTTGCTGGCTGGGCGTCAGCTCGTTCAACGACCAGGTGACGCCGGCGCTTTGCTCGCTGAACCGCCGCAGCGCCGCGATCAGGCCGCCCCAGGCCGAGGTGCCGACCATGCCGACCACCATGTGGCCGCCTTCGCCGCGCCCCATCTGTTGCACCTGATGCAGCGCGCTGTCGGCCTGATCCAGCAGCCGCTCGACGTTGCGCAGCAGCGTGCGGCCGGCCGGCGTCAGCGTCATGGAGCGGGTGGTGCGTTTGAACAGCACCACGCCGAGCTGGCTCTCCAGCTCCTTGATGTGCTTGCTGAGCGGCGGCTGTGACATATTCAGCCGCCGAGCCGCCTGGGTGAAGTTCATCTCTTCCGCCACTACGCGGAAATAGTGCAGCAGGCGGAAGTTAATCCGGCCGGGATCGGGCAGGGCATGGGGCTGATTCATCCGGGATATCGTCTCCTTGTGACGCAGCTCAACTTATAGGTAAATGGAATAAATCGGCCGCCAAGAATGTATTGGTCTCGGCTGAGCCTCGCTCTCTACTATGGGGATTATTATCCCCCGCTGAAAGAGAGAATACGATGTTTAATCAAGAAGATGCTTTTACCTGCGCCGATGTCGTCCGCGCACGCCTGCCGGGGTTCCAGCCGAAAGCGGCCTTGATTCTCGGCTCCGGGCTCGGCGCCCTGGCGGAGGTGATGACCGAAACCGTCACCATCGACTACGCGGAGCTGCCGGGCTTTCCGGTGAGCGGCGTCGCCGGCCATGCCGGGCAGCTGGTCGCCGGCAAGCTGGAGGGCGTACCGGTATTGTGCATGAAAGGGCGCGGTCATTTCTATGAAGGGCGCGGCATGCAGGTGATGACCACCGCGGTGCGCACCTTCAAACTGCTGGGCTGCGAATTCCTGCTGGCGACCAACGCCGCCGGTTCGCTGCGCCACTCGGTGGCGCCGGGCAGCCTGGTGGCCATTACCGATCACATCAACTTCATGCCGGAATCGCCGCTGGTCGGCGCCAACGACGAGCGCTTCGGGCCGCGCTTCTTCAGCCTGGCAAACGCCTACGATCGCGATCTGCGCGCCCAACTGGCGGCGGTGGCCGAAAGCGCGGGCATCCCGCTGGCGGAAGGGGTATTCGCCGCCTACACCGGGCCGAATTTCGAAACGCCGGCGGAGATCCGCATGATGCAGACCCTGGGCTGCGACGTGGTGGGGATGTCGATCGTGCCGGAAGTCCTGACGGCGCGCCACTGCGGCCTCAAGGTGCTGGTGGTATCCGCGATGACCAACTACGCCGAAGGGCTGTCGGATACGCCGCTTTCCCATGAACAAACGCTCAGCTGCGCGGCGCTGGCGGCGGACGATTTCATGCGCCTGATCCGCGAGCTGTTCAAAACGCTGTAATAGCGCAAGCAAACCGGCGGCGGGCTGCAGGGGGCCTGCCGCATCAATCATCGTTGAAAGCATAATAACAAGGTGATGGCGATGGCGATAAAAACACGATTGAAAGTCATGATTTTCCTGCAGTTCTTTATCTGGGGTGCCTGGCTGGTGACGCTGGGCTCCTACATGATCAACACGCTGCATTTCAGCGGCATGCAGGTGGGGATGGTTTACAGCGCCAAAGGCATCGCTGCGCTGATCATGCCGGGGCTGGCGGGCATCATTGCCGATCGGTGGATGAAGGCCAACTCTCTGTATGCGCTTTGCCACCTGCTCGGGGCGCTGGCGCTGTACTGCGCGGCGCAGGTCGAGCAACCGATGCTGATGTTCTGGGTGATGCTGTTCAACGCCATGGTCTATATGCCGACCATCGCGCTCTCCAACGCCATTTCCTATTTTTGCCTCGAGAAGCACGGCTTTGACACGGTGAAGGACTTTCCGCCGGTGCGGGTGTACGGCACGGTGGGGTTCATTCTGGCGATGTGGCTGGTCGGCTTTAGCCAAATCGAGCTCAGCAATCTGCAGCTGTACCTGGCTTCTGCGGCGTCGCTGCTGCTGTCGGCCTATTCGCTGACGCTGCCGCGCTGCCCGACCAACCGCGCGGCCGAGTCAAAGAGCTGGGTGAGCGTGCTGGGGCTGGATGCGCTGGTGCTGTTCCGCCAGCGGCGCATGGCGCTGTTTTTCCTGTTCGCCATGTTGCTTGGGGCGGCGCTGCAGATAACCAATACCTTCGGCAACCCGTTCCTGCACGATCTGTCGCTCAATCCGCTGTATCAGGACAGCCTCAGCGTCCGGTATCCGGCGGTGCTGCTGTCGCTGTCGCAGATCTCTGAAGTGTTCTTTATCCTCACCATTCCCTTCTTCCTGCGCCGTTACGGCATCAAGCAGGTGATGCTGATCAGCATGGCGGCCTGGACGCTGCGTTTCCTGTTCCTGGCGTACGGCACGCCGGTCGGCTTTGGTTTCGTTCTGCTGCTGCTGTCGATGATCGTCTACGGCTGTGCGTTCGACTTCTTTAATATCTCCGGCGCGATCTTCGTCGAGAAAGAGGCCGATCACCGCATCCGCGCCAGCGCGCAGGGGCTGTTCATGACCATGGTGAACGGGTTGGGCGCCTATCTCGGGGCGCTCGCCAGCGGCGAGGTGGTGGACTTCTTCAGCCATGACGGCGTGAAAGACTGGCAGAGCATCTGGCTGGTGTTTGCGCTGTATACGCTGGTGCTGGGGATCGTGTTCGCGTTGAGCTTCAACTACCGCCACTCGCCGCAGAAGAGCGCGGTGGCGGCGCAGTAAGGCTGGGGGCGCAGCCTGGCTGCGCCCTGAAACGTCAGGCCTGCGGGAAGCGCTGTTGCAACTGCTGCCAGTCCGGCGGATTGGCGGCCCCGAGGCTGGCCACCACGCAAGCGGCGACCCGGTTGGCCAGATCGACCGCCTGCGGCAGCGGCCAGCCGGCGGACAGGCCCGCCAGTAAACCGGCGCAGTGGGCATCGCCCGCGCCGATGGTGTCGACCACGTCTACCGGATAGGCGGGAACGTGCAGCGGCGGCGTGCGGCCGTCGCAGATCCATGCGCCGTCGCGATCCAGGCGGCAGATCAGCGTCAGGTTGCGGGCGGCGGCATAGCGCTGCGCGGCCTCTACGGCGTCGCCGGCGCCGCACAGCGCGGCCACTTCGTCGCGGTTGAGCGTCAATAGGGTGTGGCTGTCGCTGAGCATGGCGAAGAAATCTTCACTGAGCTGAGCGATGCGCGGGCCGGGATCGATCAGGCGCGGTTGGTCGAACGGCATGCGCGTCAGCCACTCGCGCAGCGCTTCGCCGCTTTCGCCCGCCAGCTCGTAGCCGCTGGCGTAGATCAGGGTGTGCTCCGTCAGCGGCAGCGTCGCCAGCTGCGCTTTATTCCATTGGCTTTCGCAGCCGGAAACCGTGATGAAGGTGCGTTCGCCGTCCGGCTCCACCAGCGCCAGGCACCAGCCGTTGTCCATCTGGCCGTGGCGCAACAGCACCTCCAGCCCCAGCTCGCCCATGGCGGCTTCGGCAGCCGCGCCCCATTCGCCGTTGCCAACCGGCATGCCGTTAATCACCGGCGTTTCCAGGCGCACCAGCGCGCGCGCCACGTTGAACGCGCAGCCGCCGATTTGCCGCGCCTGCGGCTGGGCTTCGATATCTTCGCCGCTGGTCGGCAGGCGCGGCAGCGTCATCACCAGATCGCCGACCGCGCCCCCAATAACCAGGACAGGTGTTACAGCTTCCCACTCACTCATTGATGTTCTCTGCGTTGGGTCAGGTACAGACCGTAAGCGATCAGACTCACCGCGAACGACACAAACAGCCCCAGGCTGGAATCGGCGAACAAGCCTTTGGCCAGCGGGCCGTCGATAAAACCGGTTTTGGTGACCAGCAGGCCGCACAGGGCGCCGAGGAACCAGCAGAACAGCGGGGCTTTGCGCACGCCGCGGTTCTGGCCATGCAGGCCGTACAAAGCGTTGCCATCATACCCGTGGCGGCGGCGCAGGCACAGGTAATCGAGCAGGAAAATCGCCTCCCAGGCCGCCAGGAAGACGCCGCAGAACACCAGGAAGGAGATGAATGGCCCCATGAAATCGCCGGAGATGAACAGCACATACAGGGCGATGCCCAGCACTACGGCCGCGTCGATCGACACCGCCAGCCACTGTTTGACCTGCACGCCGATGGTCAGCAGGTTAAGGCTGGCGGAATACAGGCTGAGCACCGCGATGGTGACGATGCCGGCGGTGGCGGCCAGCAGATAAGGGATCGCCATCCAGGCGGGCAGCACGGAGCCTATCAGCGCGATGGGGTTGGCGGCGCTGGCCAGATCGGGCAGCTGCACGGAAAGCAGGATGCCGGCCAGCATCAGCAGCATCAGCGGCAAACAGGCGCCGCCCATTACCGCGGCGAAAATGCTTTTGCTCGACGAGCTCGGGCTTTGATAGCGGCTGTAATCGGCGCCGGCAATCGCCCAGCTGATGCCGGTGCCGGCGGCGATCACCGATACTGCCGGCAGGAAGCCGGTCAACCAGCTGCCGGAAGGCAGCGCCAGCACCTGGCTCCACTCGGTGTTGAACAGGATATAGAGCACCACGATCAGCGTCATGGTGCCGAAGATGCGGCTGAACCAGCTTTGCATCCAGACCACGGTATTTTGCCCCAGCAGGCTGACGACGACAGTGAGCCCGCCGAACAGCAGCAGGCTGAGCGCGGTCAGCAGGTGGCTGCTACCCAACCCGAAGGCCTCGAACAGCGCCGCCAGCGTCAGGGTGCCGGTGATCACATTGACCGCTTCCCAGCCCATCAGGTTGATCCAACTGAACAGGGTGGGCGCCACGTTGCCCTTCAGGCCGAAAATCACCCGTGAGAGCGTCAGCGTAGAGGTGCGCCCGCGCTTGCCGGCGAAGCTGGTGAGGCCGACCAGCACGAAGCTGGCGACGCCGACCAGCGCGGCGAGTACCGATTGCAGGAAGGATAAGCCGAAGCCGACGATAATGGCGCCGTACACCACGCCGAGAATGCCGATATTGGCCGCCGACCAGATCCAAAACAGCTCGATGGGCTTGCCGGTCTGTTCCGCGTCCGGCACCCGATCGATACCGGTGCTTTCTACCTTCCATGCTTCATTGCGATTGATATCGGTCATAGCAAATGATCCCTGTAGCGCAGGGCCGCGAGGGCCGCCGCAGTTGACTGAAAATCGATTCCGTTGGCGCGGTTGACGCCGGCTATTCCGTTGTCGGTGAAGACGCCGATTCCGCGCAGTGTGTAGCGGCTGAGACCGCCGGGTCTGTCAAAATGAGGGCGGTATCCGCCTTATCGGGTGAGGCACGTCGGCCGCACGGCGCCAATGAGTGTAGTCAAAGAGTGGGTCTGCAGCGGGGTTTGGCGAAGCGGGAACGTTTCTATTTGCCGACATCGATCCGTTGCGCCCACCGCAAGGGGATCCTGTGATGTGGCTATGAGCAGTGAGCAAGCTATCCATTAGCTACGTTGCTTATTCTCGGCCGTTTGTGCTGACAGTATATCCCCGCTACCGGCCATCAAGGGTATCCTTTAGGGCTGGCAGCGGGTTTTTTATTGTTTTTAAAGTGGGTCCCTGGTGTTGGTGCGATTGATGTATCAACATCAATAAGCACAGATTACGCGCGATCTAGATCCAATGAAAGTCCATTAGGCAAAAATTGTGATGCCACTCTGAAAACATTAGCGATATTTTAGTTAAGGTGAGGGGCTTATCGCCGGATCGGCGATAGGATAAAAAACGAAATCCAGACAAATGGCATAGGTAAGAGGGCGGGCGAATGACGGATTTTATGGCCTGGCTGCGTGGCCATCTGGCGCAGGGGGCGGTAGCGCCGCGTTATATTCAGCTGGCGACGGCGATAGAAACCGCAATCAGGCAGCAGGTGTTGGCGGCGGAGGCGTTTTTGCCGCCGGAACGGCAGATGGCGGAAGGCCTGGGGCTGTCGCGCGTCACCGTCAGCAAGGCGATGAAGCTGCTGGAGGAGAAGGGGCTGATTTCGCGGCAGCAGGGCGTTGGCACCCGCGTGGCGATGCGCATCGGCTATTCCCTCGATAAAGACAGCGGTTTCACCGCTCAGGCGCTGCGCCACGGCAGCAGCGTCAGTAACCGATGGTTGCTGCGCACCCGGGTCGGCGCGCCGTCCAAGGCCGCGGCGGCGCTGGGGCTGGCGGAGGGGGATGAGGTGATCAAACTGCGGCGTTTGCGCTTGCTGAACGGCAGCCCGGTCTCGCTGGAAACCACCTATATTCCGCCGCGCTTCCTGCCCGAACCGGGGCAGCTGGAGCATTCGCTGTATGCGTTATGGCAATCGCGCGGCATCGTGCCTGAAGATAAACACTTTCTGCTGAAGGCGGTGTCCTGCAGCGACGAGGTCGCCGAGCTGCTCAACGTGCCGTGCGGCGCGCCGTTGTTGCACATCACCCAGACCAGCCGCAATGCCCAGGGCGAGGCGCTGGAGTTCAGCGATATCCTGTGTCGCAGCGACGTTTATGAATTCGAAGTGAACGGTTAGCGAAATAACCATGCTCTTTTTGCTGCTAGTGCGTATAATCGCCGCCCGGCGATTAATTAACCTGTAAAAAGAGCAGCAGAATGAGCACCACCAGCCTGATCCAACCCGATCGTGAACTGTTTTCCTATAAGCCTTATTGGGCTGAATGTTTTGGCACCGCGCCGTTTTTACCGATGTCGCGAGCAGAGATGGATCAACTGGGCTGGGACAGCTGCGACGTGATCATCATCAGCGGCGACGCCTATGTCGATCACCCGAGCTTCGGCATGGCGATCATCGGCCGCATGCTGGAAGCGCAGGGCTTCCGCGTCGGCATCATCGCGCAGCCGGACTGGAGCAACAAAGAAGATTTCATGCGGTTGGGGAAACCGAACCTGTTCTTCGGCATCACCGCCGGCAACATGGACTCGATGATCAACCGCTATACCGCCGATCGCAAACTGCGCCACGACGATGCTTACACCGCCGGCAACGTCGGCGGCAAACGCCCGGATCGCGCTACCCTGGTTTACAGCCAGCGTTGTAAAGAAGCCTACAAAGACGTGCCGATCGTGCTGGGCGGCATCGAAGCCAGCCTGCGCCGCATCGCCCACTACGATTACTGGTCTGATACCGTGCGCCGCTCGGTGCTGGTGGATTCCAAAGCCGACATGCTGATCTACGGCAACGGCGAACGCCCGCTGGTGGAAGTGGCACATCGCCTGGCCGCCGGCGAGAAGATCGGCGACATCCACGATATTCGCAATACCGCGGTGATGCGCAAAGAAGCGCTGCCGGGCTGGAGCGGCGTGGATTCCACCCGTCTCGACAAGCCGGGCCGCATCGAAGCTATCCCGAACCCGTACGGCGACGATCTGCCGTGCGCCGACGGCGCCAAGCCGAAAGAGCCTGAAGCCAAGCCTGTCACCGTGCGCGCCGCCAAGCCGAAGCCGTGGGAGAAGACCTACGTGCTGCTGCCGTCCTTCGAGAAAGTGAAGGGCGACAAGGTGCTGTATGCGCACACCTCGCGCATTTTGCACCATGAAACCAACCCGGGCTGCGCCCGTGCGCTGATGCAGAAACACGGCGATCGCTACGTGTGGATCAACCCGCCGGCGATCCCGCTGACCACGCCGGAGATGGACAGCGTCTTCGCGCTGCCTTATCAGCGCGTACCGCATCCGTCCTACGGCCAGGATCGCATTCCGGCCTATGACATGATCCGTTTCTCGGTGAACATCATGCGCGGTTGCTACGGCGGCTGCTCGTTCTGTTCGATCACCGAGCACGAAGGGCGCATCATCCAGAGCCGTTCGGAAGATTCGATCGTTCGCGAAATCGAAGAGATCCGCGACAAGGTGCCGGGCTTTACCGGCGTGATCTCCGATCTCGGCGGCCCGACCGCCAACATGTATATGCTGCGCTGCACCAACCCGCGCGCCGAGCAGACCTGCCGCCGCGCCTCGTGCGTGTATCCGGAGATTTGCACCTACATGGACACCAACCACGAGCCGACCATCAAACTGTATCGCCGTGCGCGTTCGCTGGAGGGCATCAAGAAGATCCTGATCGCTTCCGGGGTTCGTTACGATCTGGCGGTGGAAGATCCGCGTTATATCAAGGAGCTGGCGACCCACCACGTCGGCGGCTACCTGAAGATCGCGCCGGAGCACACCGAAGAAGGGCCGCTGTCGAAGATGATGAAGCCGGGCATGGGCAGCTACGATCGCTTCAAGCAGCTGTTTGATCACTATTCGAAGCAGGCGGGCAAAGAGCAGTACCTGATCCCGTACTTCATCTCGTCGCACCCGGGCACCCGCGATGAAGACATGGTGAACCTGGCGCTGTGGCTGAAGAAGAACCGTTTCCGCCTCGATCAGGTGCAAAACTTCTATCCTTCGCCGATGGCCAACTCCACCACCATGTATTACAGCGGCAAAAACCCGCTGAGCAAGGTGGGGTACAAGAGCGAAGACGTGGTGGTGCCGCGCGGTGATCGCCAGCGTCGCCTGCATAAGGCGCTGCTGCGTTACCACGACCCGGCCAACTGGGCGCTGATCCGCACCGCGCTGGAAGAGATGGGGCTGAAGCACCTGATCGGCAGCCGCCGTGAGTGTCTGGTGCCGGCGCCAAGCATCGACGAGCAGCGCGAAGCGAAACGCCTGCAGCGCCATACCCGGCCGGCGCTGACCAAACATACCGATATCAATCGGCAGCGCACGCCGTCCAACCGGCCGCCGCGCAAACCGATTCGCAAAGCCAAGCCGTAACGGCGACGCCGCGTGCGCAAACAAAAAGGAGAACCCTCGGGTTCTCCTTTTTACTTTTGCTCATCACAAACTATCGTAGGCGGCTTCCACTTTCATCAAATGGCGCGGCGCCTGCGGAGCGGGATGGTATTTGCGCACGTGCCAGTTAAAGGCTTCCGGCGACAGGTTGTTGATCATCGCGATGGCCTGCTGACGGTTGCTGGAGAAGGTGCGCAGCAGCGCGCCGGTGCCGTTGACGTAGGCGATGATGGTGGCGTAGCGCAGCGTAACAGGGTTCGTGATCCCTTTAAGCTGCTGTTTTTGCAAGGTGGCCAGGTAGGCGGCGCCGAGATCGATATTGGTGTCGGGATCCCGCAGGTCGTCAGCGTCCGGGCAGCCGCGTTTGCCTTTGTAGCGGTAGGCATCGCAGCCGGCGGTATCGGCTTTCAGCTGCATCAGGCCGATAGCGTTGGACTTGCTCACCGCCGCGGGGTTGAAGCCGGACTCCACCTGGATCATGGCGGTGATCAGCTTGGCGTCCACACCGTATTCGCTGGCGGCGTCTTTAATGGCGCTATCGAAAGCGTGGCGATCGTAGCTGATACGCTGTTTCTTGCCGGCGCAACCCGCCAGCACCAGCATGACGCAAAGCATGCCCAGTCGTAACCCGTGTGAGAAAGAGAATTTCATGGTGCTCCGTGCTTGTCTGTTTTTTAACGGCGTTAACCGGCGGGCGAGGCCTCCGGCGTCGTCATCATAACGTCAGGCGGCGCAAGGGAGCAATGCGCGGGAGGAAAAGCCCCCTCCGACGGGAGAGGGCTTGGGGAGGGGTTACAGGGTATCCGGATCCGGCCCGAGGCGGTTGCCGACGTCCAGCTTGGCGATCTCGCCCAGTTCGTCCTTATCGAGTTTGAAATCAAACACCTCGAAGTTTTCGCGGATGCGCGACGGCGTGACCGATTTCGGGATCACGATAAGGCCGCTGTCCAGGTGCCAGCGCACCACGATCTGCGCCGGGGTTTTCTCGTATTTCTCGGCCAGCGCCTTGATCAGCGGCTGGTCGAACACCCCTTCACCACCCTGCGCCAGCGGGCTCCAGGATTCGGTGGCGATATGGTGCGTGGCGTTCCAGGCGCGCAGCTGGCGCTGTTGCAGCAGCGGGTGTAGCTCTATCTGGTTGACGACCGGCGCCACGTTGGTTTCATCCAGCAGGCGCTGCAGGTGCGGCGTATGGAAGTTGCATACGCCGATGCTTTTGACCAGGCCTTGATCGCGCAGCTTGATCAGTTCGCGCCAGGCGGAGACGTATTGATCTTGCTGCGGGCGCGGCCAGTGGATCAGGTACAGATCCACATAGTCCAGCCTGAGTTTTTCCAAACTGGTTTCCAGCGCCGCCAGTGGATCGCCCTGATCGTCGTTCCACAGCTTGGTGGTGATGAACAGCTCGCTGCGCGGCAGCGAACTGGACTGCAGTGCGGCGCCGACGCCTTCCTCGTTCTTGTAGATCGCGGCGGTGTCGATGGAGCGGTAACCGATCTCCAGCGCTTTGCTCACCGCGCGGGTGGTCTCTTCAATACTCGCCTGCCAAACGCCGAGACCCAACTGCGGCATCAGATTACCATCGTGGAGTTTGATGATGGGTTGTTGCGTTGTCATGCGCATCTCCTTGTGTACGGATTGCGGCGCCTGCGGCACCGAAACGGCTATAGATAAATTCTAGTTGGCAAAATGGGCGGTTGCCGGGTTTGCCAGCCTAATTTCAGCGGTGGCGGGAGGGTGACTTTCTCCCCGCTCTCCCTGCGAATGAGCGGTAAGACGGGTGGTGCGAAACGATCGGCGGCGCGCGGAGGCGCCCGATGGCACCCGGTGATCGGCCGGGCGCCGGATGCGGCGAAAAATGGCTGGCGGAGACTAAAGCCTAGCAAAAAATCGCCGTTTTGCGATTAACGCGCCGCTTCGTAAATGCGGCGGCTGACGTCCAGGGTGATGTCCTGATGCTCGCCCAGGGCGGTCATGCCGTGCTGATGCAGCTTGTCGAGCAGCGCCGGAATGCTGCTGCCGTCGAGCTGATAATCCGCCATGCGGGTCGGTACACCCATCTGCTCGAAGAAGGCGCGAGTGGCGGCGATGGCGCCGTCGATGCGGCTATCTTCGCTGCCTTCGCGCAGGCCCCAGACGCGGTCAGCGTACTGCAGCAGTTTTTCGCGCTTCTGCGCTTTCTTCTCGTGCAGCAGCGCCGGCAGTACGATGGCCAGCGTTTGCGCGTGGTCGAGATCGTGCATGGCGGTCAGCTCGTGGCCCAGCATGTGGGTCGCCCAGTCCTGCGGCACCCCGGCGCCGATCAGGCCGTTCAGCGCCATGGTGGCACTCCACATCACGTTGGCGCGTACTCCATAGTTTTCCGGTTCGGCCAGCGCGCGCGGGCCGTCTTCCAGCAGGGTCAGCAGCAGGCCTTCGGCGAAGCGATCCTGCACTTTGGCGTCCACCGGGTAGGTCAGATACTGCTCCAGGGTGTGCACGAAGGCGTCGACCACGCCGTTGGCGATCTGGCGCGGCGGCAGCGAGTAGGTCACCACCGGATCCAGCACGGCGAAGCGCGGCTGCACCAGCGGCGAGAAGAAGTGCTGCTTGTCGCCGCTGCTTTTACGGGTGATCACCGCGCCGCTGTTGGATTCGGAACCGGTGGCCGGCAGCGTCAGCACGCAGCCCATCGGCACCGCGTCGGCGATGTGGCTGCCGACGGTCTGCAGGATATGCCAGGCGTCGCCGTCGGCGGTGTAACGCGCGGCGGCGGCGATGAACTTGGTGCCGTCAACCACCGAACCGCCGCCGACCGCCAGCAGGAAATCGATGTTTTCCGCCTTCACCACTTCGACCGCTTTCATCAGCGTTTCGTAGGTCGGGTTCGGCTCGATGCCGGAGAACTCCCGCACGTCGCGGCCGGCCAGCGCGCTGTACACCTGATCCAGCACGCCGTTTTTCTTCACGCTGCCGCCACCGTAGGTGATCAGGATGCGTGCGTCCGCCGGGATCTGTCCGGCCACTTCGGCAATTTGGTCCTTGCCGAACAGGATTTTGGTTGGGGTATGCAGAATGAAGTTTTGCATGGATGATTTCTCTCTTTCTGTCAGGCGGGCGCCAAAGTGGCGCAAAGGTTTCTGGCCCGTATTGTCAGGAACCTGGCGGCAACGCACAATGCACATTCCTGTTTGGTTCTTGCCTATTCCTACAAGTCACTGTAGAAATAGCGAGTTTTAAATTATTATTTATGCCGAATCGTTCTGACTGTAAGAGGGTGTTTCCGTGATTGAAATCGATGCGCAGCGCAGCCGCATGGCGCGCCAGGCGATGGCTATCGCCACCGGCAACGGCTACACGCCGTCACCGGTGCCGCGGGTAAAGATCCTGTATGTCGATCGCCACAGCCCGCGCCAACCGGTGATGTACGAGCCGGGGATCGTGATCGTCTTTCAGGGGCACAAGGTGGGCTATTGCGGCAACAAGATGTTCCAGTACGATCCGCGCAACTACCTGCTGATGACGGTGCCGCTGCCGTTCGAATGCGAAACCTTCGCCAGCCCGGAACTGCCGCTGGTTGGGTTGGCGGTCAATATCGATACCCAAATGCTGCAGGACTTGCTGATCGACATCGGCGACGACGACTACCTGATGCAACCGCGGGCAGAGAGCAACGGGGTGAACCTGGCCGAGCTGACGGAAGAGCTGCTGTGCGCCACCGAACGCCTGCTGGACGTGATGGCCAAGCCGCTCGATGCCCGGGTGCTGGGGCCGCAGATCGTGCGCGAAATCCTTTACTACGTGCTGCGCGGCACCTGCGGCGCGTCGCTGCAGGAGCTGGTCAACCGGCATACCCACTTCAGCCAGATCGCCAAGGCGCTGCGGCGCATAGAAAATCAATATGCTGACAACCTCAACGTCGAGCAGTTGGCCAGCGAGGTCAACATGAGCGTCTCGGCGTTCCACCACAACTTCAAGGCGGTGACCAACACCTCGCCGCTGCAATACGTGAAGTCGTACCGGCTGCATAAGGCGCGCTTGTTGATGGTGCATGACGGCCTGAAGGCCAGCACGGCGGCGATCCGCGTCGGCTACGAGAGCGCGTCGCAGTTCAGCCGTGAATTCAAGCGCCTGTTCGGCATGACGCCGAGCGATGAAATCGCCCGGCTGCGCGACGCCAACCCGCTGCTGCTGGAGGGCTGAACCGCGTTTACGGGGTCAGGACGATCTTGCCGAACGGCCCGCGATCGAGGTGATCCAACGCCTGCGGCAGCTGATCGAAACGGTAGACCTGGTCGATCACCGGCTGCAGGTTGACGGCGTCCACGGCGCGCACCAGATCTTCCAGCGCGCGGCGGTGGCCGACGCCGATGCCCTGGATCTCCGCCGATTTCAGCAGCAGCAGGCCGGCGGGGGCGGAAATCTCGGCGCCCGCCAGCACGCCGATCACCGAGATGCGGCCACCCACCGCCACGGCGCGTACCGAGTTGCCCAGATTCGGGCCGCCGACGGTATCGATCACATGGTCGATGCCGCGATCCTGCGTCAGCGCATAAACTGCTTCCACCCAATCGCCGTTCAGTCGGTTGATGCCGTGACTGGCGCCCAGCGCCTGGGCACGCGCCAGCTTTTCATCGCTGCCGGAGGTCACATACACCTCGGCGCCGTGCGCTTTGGCGATCTGCAGCGCGAACAGCGCCACCCCGCCGGTGCCTTGCACCAGCACCGTCTCGCCGGCATGCAGCTTTCCTTGCTCCACCAGCGCGAACCAGGCAGTTAGCCCGGCGCACGGCAGGGTGCTGGCCTGCACGTCGTCCAGCGACGCCGGTGCCGCCACCAGCCAGTCCTCATGCAAAATCACATATTCCGCCAGCACGCCCTGATAGAAGCCGCCGAGGGTGTGGTAAGGCACCTGGCGCGCATTGCCGTACGGTTTTTGCCGGCCGTCGAGCCAGCCGGGGCTGAAGGTCGAGATGACCCTGGCGCCGGGTTGGAAACGGCTGACGTCGGGGCCGATAGCGTCGACCTCGCCGGCCATGTCCGAGGCGGGGGTGAACGGCTGCGGCAGCGTCAGCCCCATGCCGCTTTCAATCATCAGTTTGTCACGGTAGTTGAGCGCGACCGCTTTCACTTTCACTCTGATTTCGTGTGGCCCCGGCTGCGGGATCGCGTCGGCGGTCAACCGCAGGTGTTCACGCCCCAGGGCGTCCATCGTCCAGCGTTGCATCGTGTCGGTCATGATGTTCTCCAAAGTCAGCGATTAACGACCGGTCGATAATATCGTTGATGAAGGTTCGCCAGTGGCGATAAGATTTCCGAAGATTGTTTCTTTCAGGGCGACAAATCATGAGCGATCGGTTGAGCGGTATTTCGGTATTCGTCACCGCCGTGGAGGCGGGCAGTTTTGCGTTGGCGGCCAGCCGGCTGCACCTGTCGCGTTCGGCGGTGGGGAAAACCATCGCCCGGCTGGAACAGCGGTTGGGCGTGCGGCTGTTTCATCGCACCACCCGCAGCCAGAGCCTGACCGACGACGGCGCGTTATTCTATGAGCGCTGCCTGCGAGCGCTGGAGGAGATCCGCGGTGCGGAAACGCTGCTGGAGTCGGGCAAGCGACAGGTCAGCGGCCGGCTGCGGGTATCGATGCCGGTGCTGTTTGGCCGCATGTGCATTGCGCCGCTGTTGACCGAGCTGACACGCGAGCACCCGGGCCTGGAGCTGGAGCTGTCGTTCAGCGATCGGGTGGTGGATCTGATTGAGGACGGCTTCGACATGGCGGTCCGTAACGGCACGCTGGCCAACAGCGGCGGGCTGGTGGCGCGCCGCATCGGCGATCACCGCATGGCGCTGTGCGCCTCGCCGGCCTATCTGCAGCGGTGCGGTGAACCGCACAGCATCGAACAGCTGGTGCAGCATGAGGCGGTGACCTATATGCGCGCCGGTGCGCGGCGCAGCTGGTTGGTATTGGATAGCGACGGCAAGCTGCAGGAAGTAATGCCGACTAACCGGCTGCAAATGGACGATCTGCAGGCGATTGCGGATGCGGCGACGGCGGGGTTCGGCATTGCCTGGTTGCCGTGCTGGCTGGTGCGTGAGCAGCTGTTGAGCGGGGCGCTGGTGCGCTTGCTGCGCGACCGGCCGGGCGCCGCCTTTGAAGCGCATGCGGTGTGGCCGCACACGCCTCACCTGCCGCTGAAGGTGCGGCTGGCGGTGGATACGCTGGTGAGCAAGTTGCCCGCCAGTCTGGCGTTGGTCGAGAAGGCGCTGTAGCGCGCCGGGCTCAGGAGGAGGCGCGCTTTTTACGCCAAATGACCAGCATGGCGCCCAGCAGGCCGACGAACAGCAGCAGCAGCGGCAGCAGCATCAGGCCGGTCATCACCTGGCTTTCGTAGCGCTTCACCAGCGGAATTTGGCTGAAAGCGTAGCCAAGGCCCACCAGCGCACAAACCCAGATCGCCGCGCTCAGCCAGTTGAACACCTGGAAGCGTGAGCTGTTGAGCCCGGAAATGCCGGCCATGGTCGGCAGCAGCGTGCGCACGAAGCCGAGGAAGCGGCCGATCAGCAGCGCCGTCAGCCCGTGGCGGTTGAACAGGTTATGCGCGCGTTGGTGATATTGCGCCGGCAGCTGCAGCAACCAGCCCTTCACCAGGCCGGTGTGGCCCAGCCAGCGGCCCTGGATATAGCTCAGCCAGCAGCCGAGGCCGGCGGCAGCGGTCAAAATCAGCAGGGTGGGGGCAAAGCCCATCACGCCTTTGGCGATCAGCGCACCCGACAGCAGCAGCAGGCTGTCGCCGGGGAGGAAGGAGGCGGGCAGCAGTCCGTTTTCCAAAAACAGAGTGGTGAAAAGTACGGCGTAAACCACCCAAATTACGCTTGGATCGGCGAGGGCAATAAAGTCCTGCTGCCAAAGCGCATGAATAATCTCTCGTAATACATCCATTTTATGTCCTGTTGCATGCCGGTTGCGCCCGGGGTCACGTTCTCCAGGGTGCGGCGGTTACCGTATCTGACAGTTACCCGGATAGTGTACCGCTAATAGCTTAAGCCGACATTAAACGAGACGAAGAAAATTAGCGGAATCCACCTTAGCGCACGCCGTTGAGGCGATCGAAACCGGCCGCCAGATCGGCGATCAGGTCTTCGACGTTCTCCAGGCCGATGTGCAGGCGCACCAGCGTGCCGGAGAAATCGACGCCGCCCGCCGGACGGATCGCTTCCAGCTCTTCCGGCTGGTTGGCCAGGATCAGCGACTCGAAGCCGCCCCAGGAGTAGGCCATGCTGAAGTGGCTGAAGTTGTCCAGGTAGGCGGCCAACTGCGCATCGTCCAACCGCTCTTTCAGCACGAAGGAGAACAGCCCGTTGCAGCCGCTGAAGTCGCGGCGGTAGAACTCGTGGCCCTTGCAGCTGGGCAGGGCCGGGTGATTGACCGTCGCCACTTCCGGCCGTGCCGCCAGCCAGTGGGCGACTTCGATGCTGCTGCGTTCGTGCTGCTTCAGGCGCACGCTCAGGGTGCGCAGGCCGCGGCTCGCCATGTAGGCGGTGTCGGCATCCACCATTTGCCCCATCAGGTAGGAGTACTCGCGCAGCCGATCCCAACAGCGCGCGTTGGCGACGGCGGTGCCGAGCATGTAATCGGAATGGCCGATCAGGTATTTGGTGCCGGCCTGAATCGAAATGTCGATGTCGAAATCCAACGCCTTGAACAGCACGCCCGCCGCCCAGGTATTGTCGATCATGATCACCACCTCCGGCGCCACGGCGCGAATGGCCTGCACCATCGCCGGAATGTCCTGCACTTCCAGAGTGATGGAGCCGGGGGATTCCAGGAACACCACGCGAGTATTGGGTTGGATCAGCGTGGCGATGTCGGCGCCGATCAGCGGATCGAAATAGGTGGTGCTGATGTTCATGCGGCCGAGGATATGGGTGCAGAAATCCTGGGTCGGTTCGTACGCCGAACCCGTGACCAGCAGGTGATCGCCGGCGCCGACGAACGACAGGATCGCATTGGCCACCGCCGCTGCGCCGCAGGGGTACAGCACGCAGCCGGCGCCGCCCTCCAGCTCCACCATCGCATCCTGCAGGGCGAAGTGGGTCAGCGTGCCGCGTCGGCCGTAAAACAGCTCGCCGTGGGCGCGCTGCACGGTGGCATGCTTTTTGGCGGCGACGGAGTCGAAAACCAAAGAAGAGGCGCGTTGCGTGACGGGATTGACGGAGCCCTGGGTGTAGCGTTTGCCACGGCCGGCGCCGATCAGCGTGGTTTCGATGTGTTTTGACGTCATGGTACCTGGCTCACCTCTGGTTGCTCTGCACGTGCCCGTTTGCGATAGCCCTTACGTTAGCATGAGTTAATATAGCCATCCAGACGTTTTAACTTCTGGATACAGAAACGGCTATAATTGGCTGCCGGGCGCGCCTTTCTTGCCTCATCCTTCTGCCGGGGGGCGAGAGAGAAGCCCATTCCTCGGTCAAGACGCCGTTCGGCAGCGCGGCGTTGTTGCGCCGTTGTGGGAGAAAAGTAACGAAATAACCCCATAAAAGGGGCGTTTGGCGGTGAACGGGCGCGGATTGGCGCTTTGCGGCGGGGCTGGCTAAAATTTTCTCGTTTATTTGGTAAATAATAATGAGAACTACTATCAATCCCCGGTTGGTTTGATATGATCGCACGCTGAATTATTCCTTAATTTTGATCGGTAATGGGTGGAGGCACAGCGTGAAAACGGCTGGCAAGAATTTAAATCAAGGATCGTTCGGCCAGGGCCGGGCGCAGTGGGGCAAGGCCTTCGGCCGCAGCCTGATGGCTTCTATGGTGCTGGTCGTGGGGCTGGCCGGCAGTGCGCAGGCAGCGCCGGCGGCCAATCCGGCCGTTACCGAAAGCGTTGCGCCGACCACCGCGCCTGCACCTGCTGCAGCCGCCGCGCCGGAGAGCATCACGCCGGTGAACCCGGCGCCAACGATCCAGCCACCGGAAACCCGCGGCATGGACCTGTCTGTTTGGGGCATGTACCAGCACGCCGACGCGGTGGTGAAAGCGGTAATGATCGGCCTGGTGCTGGCCTCGATCGTGACCTGGACCATACTGTTCTCCAAAGGCAGCGAACTGCTGCGCGCCAAGCGCCGTCTGCGCCGCGAACAGCTGGCGCTGGCCGAAGCGCGCTCGTTGGATGAAGCCTCCGAGCTGGCGCAAAACTTCGGCTCGGAAAGCGTCAGCGCGGTGTTGCTGAACGATGCGCAAAATGAGCTGGAGCTGTCTGCGGAATCTAACGACAACAACGGCATCAAAGAGCGTACCGGCTTCCGCCTCGAGCGCCGCGTGGCGGCCTACAGCCGCAACATGGGCCGCGGCAACGGTTTCCTGGCTACCATCGGCGCCATCTCGCCGTTCGTCGGCCTGTTCGGCACCGTGTGGGGCATCATGAACAGCTTCATCGGCATCGCCCATTCGCAGACCACCAACCTGGCGGTCGTGGCGCCGGGCATCGCAGAGGCGCTGCTGGCGACCGCGCTGGGCCTGGTCGCGGCGATCCCTGCCGTCGTTATCTACAACATCTTCGCCCGCGTCATCAGCGGCCACCGTGCCCAGGTGGGCGACGTGGCGGCGCAGGTCTTGCTGCTGCAGGGCCGCGATCTGGATCTGGCCGCGACGGCGGAAGCCAAGCGCTCACAGCACGCACACCAACTGCGGGCGGGGTGAGTCATGGCGATGCGCTTAAATGAAGATCTGGACGACAGCGGCGAACTGCATGAAATCAACGTAACGCCGTTTATCGACGTTATGTTGGTGCTGTTGATCATCTTTATGGTGGCCGCGCCGTTGGCAACGGTAGATATTCGCGTCGATCTGCCGGCTTCTTCCGCCAAACCGCAGCCGCGGCCGGAAAAACCGGTGTTCCTGTCGGTGAAGGCCGACAAGCAGCTCTACGTTGGCGATCAGCCGGTGAATGCCGATCAGCTGACTTCGGTGCTGGATCAACGCACTCAGGCGAACAAAGAAACCACCATCTTCTTCCAGGCGGACAAGAGCGTGGACTATGAAACGCTGATGAGCGTGATGGACACCCTGCGTAAAGCCGGCTACCTGAAAGTGGGGCTGGTGGGCATGGAAGGCGCCGCCAAGTAGTGGCAGCAAAACGATAAAGGGCGCTCAGGCGCCCTTTTTTATTGATTCAGAAATATCACTCCCCGGCCAACAACGCCCGGGAACCGGCATGACGCCAGTGGATGCGGCCCGGCAGATAAAGCGCATGCTGTTCCAGCGGCCGCTCGTCGATGAGCGCGGTAACCTGGTCGAAGCTATGCTGCGCCAGCGCCCGGCAGTCTTGCGCGACCGTGTCTATCTTCAGCGTCATGCAATCGAACAGGTAGTGATCGTCGAAGCTGCACAGGTGGATGTCGCTCTCCATCAGCTGATGCTGCGTCAGATAACGCAACACCCCTTCCAGCAGGCCACAGGCGGCGGTGAACAGCGCTTTGGGCGGACGCCCCAGCTGTGCGCACAGCTGAGCGAACATCTCGTAACCTGAGCTGGGGTGGTAGCTGCCGTTGATGATCCATTCCGGTTTGCACGTTACGCCGGCGCGCTCCAGGCCAAGCTGGAAGCCGGCCAGCCGATCGCGGGTCGGTGAAATGCGCGGCTGCCCGCCGAGAAAATAGATCTCATCCGGATGTTGGCGCGCGACCTTTTCCACCAGGTCGGCGGTCGCATTAACCGAATCGGTGATCACCAGCGGCAGCTCGGAACCGGCGATCAGGCGGTCCATCTGCACCACCGGCAGCCCGACGTTGATCTTCTGGTATTCCGCGTCGTTCAGCTGGCTGGAGGCGACGATCAGGCCGTCGACCTGCCGCTGCACCAGACTGTTCACCGCCATCATCTCCTGCGCCGGGTTTTCATCTGTGCAGGCGATCAACAGCTGCAGACCGGCTTCGCGGCACAGCGTTTCCAGCTCGCGCGAGATCACCGCAAAGCCGTAGTTGGTCATCTCCGGTACCACCAGCCCCAGCGTGTGGCTGCGGTTGGAGCGCAAAGAGCGGGCGTGGATGCTGGGCTGATAATGGTGTTCGTGCGCCAGCGCCAGAATGCGATCGCGGGTGTCGTCGGACACCCGGTATTCCTTGCTGCGGCCGTTCAGCACCAGGCTGGCGGTCGATTTCGACACCCCGGCCAGCGTGGCGATGTCACTGATGGTAATGCGTTTATTTTTTTTCACTGACGCCATCTGAAGTCATCGGAGGATGCGTCATTCTAGCATGCATGGCGTCAGCGGCCAGTATTCCAACGCCAGCGCTGCGCTCCCGTTCAGCCGCAGTTGCGGTTCACCTGCCGGGAAGTAGCGCGCGCTCATCACCGCCTCGCCGTGGTTGATGAAGATTTCCACGCTGGAGCGATCGAACAGCAGCTGCAGATGCGTGACCGGGCCGCGCCAGTAACGGTGCTCCGGCCGGCCGTCGGCCAGAGAGGCGCGCGTCAGCTGCAGCCGCTCGCCGTCCCAGCTCAGTGTCATCGCGTCGCCAAAGGCGGCGCTGAACGCGCCCTGCGGCGTCAGCTGCAGCTCCGCGGCGCCCAGCGCATAGGCGGGGGCGTCATCGGCGCGGCCTCGCCAGTCTTCTCGCTCGCCGCGCAGCTGTTGCAACTCGCGCGCCGGGCGCTGGTGGAGGCGGCCATGCCGCAGCGACAGCTCGCGTGGGCAGGTCATGGTATGGATCCAGCCATAACGGCGCGTCGGATGGGCTTCTTCATCTTGCTCGGGCACGCCCATCCAGGCGAACAGCAGGCGGCGGCCATCTTCCGCCAGCGTTGTCTGGGGCGCGTAGAACTCGAAGCCGGCGTCCAGCTCGTGAAATTCGCCGTGGCTGAAGGCTGCCTGCCGGTAATCCAGCTTGCCGAGCAGATAGCCGGCCTGATAACGGTTGAGATAGCGTTCCGGCTGCGGCGCCAGCCCCTGCGGGCAGCAGATCAATACGTCGCCGCCGTCCAGCGAGAACAGATCCGGGCATTCCCACATGTAGCCGAATTCGCCCAGGTCGTTCAGGCCGGAACCGGCGATCTCTCCCAGCGCTTGCCAGTCGCGCAGATCGCTGGAACGCAGCAGCAACACCTTGCCGCGATCCTGCAAGTCACGCGCGCCGAGCACCATGTACCAGGCATCCTGATGACGCCACACTTTCGGGTCGCGTACGTGGCCGCTGTAGCCCTCCGGCAGCGGCAGCACCGGCCCGAGTTTGCGGTATTCGCCCCGATCGCTTGCCTGAGCCAGGCATTGGTAAGCGGTGCGTGAGCCGTCGGGGAATTTCACATTGCCGGTATAGATCAGCGTGATTTTGTCTTCCGCCACCACCGCCGAGCCGGAGTAACAGCCGTGGCTGTCGTAACAGGCGCCCGGTGCCAGGGCGAGCGGCTGATGTTCCCAATGCACTAAATCGATCGACTGCCAGTGTCCCCAGCACTTGTTGCGATGATCGCAGCCCAGCGGATTCCACTGATAGAACAGGTGATAAACGCCGTTGTGCTGGATAAAGCCGTTGGGATCGTTCAGCAAGCCAACGCTGGGCGCCAGATGCCAGGCCGGGCGGTGCGGATCGCGCTGCGCGAGTGGCTGGCCGTTCATGACCGCCCGCAGTGCCTGTTTGATTAAGCTGAGTTCTTCCATCATTGCGCGTCCGTGTTGTATTTCAGCAGCAGGGAGAGCACGAAGGCGCTGCCAAAAGCGATTGCCAGGCCGAGGATATAGCTGACCAGCGAACTGGCCTGCACGATCGCCATGCCGGGGATCGCCGTCAGTCCGACCGCGTTCATGCCGACATGGTTGGCCACCACCCAGGCGCCGCCGAGCGCGCCGCCCGCCAGCGCCGCCAGGAACGGTTTCACGAAGCGCAGGTTGATACCGAACAGCGCCGCCTCGGTGATGCCGAGCATGGCGGAAAAGGCCGAAGGCACCGCGATGGCTTTGATTTTGGTGTCGCGGGTTTTGAAATACACCGCCAGGCAGGCGCCGCCCTGAGCGATGTTGGCCATCGACCAGATCGGCAGCAGGAAGTTGACGCCGATATTGGGGTTGCCGAGCAGCCCGGCCTCTACCGCATGGAAACTGTGGTGAATGCCGGTGATGACGATAGCGGAATAGAGGCCGCCGAACAGCAGCCCGGCGAACCACCCCGCATGGGCAATCAGCGTGCTGAGCACGAAGGAGATGCCGTCGCCCAGCGCCCGGCCGGCGGGGCCGATAAACAGCAGGGCGACAAAGCCTGAGATGACCACCGTCAGGAACGGCGTCAGGATCAGATCGAGCGCGTTGGGGATCACCTTGCGCAGCCGCTTTTCCAGCACGCTCATGAACCACACCGTCAGCAGCACCGGGAACACGGTGCCCTGATAGCCGATCATGGCGATGTCCAGACCGAAGAAGTTCATGGTGTGGAACCCTCCGGCGACGCCCCAGGCGTTGGTCAGCGCCGGATGCGTCAGAATGCCGCCGAGCGTGGCACCCAGGTAGGGGTTGCCGCCGAATTCGCGTGCGGCGGTGAAGCCGATCAGAATTGGCAGGATAATGAACGCCGCCGAGCTGAACATATCCAGCATGATGAATAGCGCGCTGTTGGCATCGGCCCAGCCGTAGGTTTTCACCATACCGAGCAGCCCCATCAACAGGCCGGACGCGACGATCGCCGGGATGATCGGCACGAAGATGTTCGACAGCAGGCGGGCGATGCGCTGCAGCGGGTTGAGCTTTTTCGCCGCGATATCGGCGGCTTCGGCCTTGCTGGATTCGCTGACGCCCGCCGCCTTGATGAATTCCGCATGCACCTTGTTGACCAGCCCGGTGCCGAAGATCACCTGGATCTGACCGGCGTTGCTGAAGCAGCCTTTGACGCCGTCCAGTTTGCCGATGGCCTCTTTATCCACTTTGCTGTCGTCCACCAGTACCAGGCGCAGACGCGTGGCGCAGTGGGCGGCGCTGGCGATATTCTCTTTACCGCCGAGCAGTGGCAACAGCGCGTTGGCGGTTGCGGTAATGTCCATGTTGTCCCCTTGCTAAATAAAAATGCCGCTGCGCAGTTTGCGGCGCAGCGACGTGAATCGATGTCAGAAGAAATACTTGAATCTGGCGCGCATGCCGTAACGTTGGTCGTTGTCGCCGTTGGCTATCTTGTTGTCGGCGTTGGCTTCCAGCAGCGAGACATAGGCCCCCAAATACAAATTGAAATTCTTCATATTCATAATGTTAGGTATCTGATACGACGCATGAACGGTGTGGATGTCGTAGTTGCCCGGTTCGCTGAGCGGGTTGTGGATATCGGCGGCGATCCCGGCGGTATTGAACTCTTTGATATTGTTATGGGCATAGATATAACCCAGTTCGAAGCGCCGCCACAGCACGTTCACGCCGGCGGTGAAGTCTTGCTCGCCTGACGCATCCAGATAGGCGGTGCTCAGGTTGGCCACCACGCCGTTGTCCGGATCGGCGGCGCTGTTGTTCCAGCTCATCGTCATGCCGTAGCCGTTGCGCTTGGACTGATCGACGAAGCGGCCCTGGCCGTCCTGATAACCGTAGGCGTTATTCACCACGTTGCTTTCCATTGCCGCTGCGATGCTGAAGGCGTCTTTTTTCCAGGCGATCACCGGGCGCAAATAGGCGACGTTTTTCTTATTGTTCAGGGCGTTGCCGTGGTAGCTGTTGTCCTGGAACAGCGAAGTGCCGTCCTCCACCAGCGTGTTCAGCTCGAAATAGACATCACCGGCATATTTGCTCAACATCAGGTTGCCGCCGCTGCTGCTGCGGCCGCGGCCTTCTTTCATCATGTAGATATAGCCGAAGCCGTCGGCGTACAAATCGTTGGCGGTATTGCCGGAGTATTGAATGAAGGTGTCCTGATTCAGCGGGAACATGTCGTAGGCTTCAAAGCGGCCGATTTTGGTTTGCCAGTTCTTTTCATTGCCGAAGAAGAAGGCGGCGTCGTCCAGGTTCATTTTGCCGGTCATGTCCGCCAGCGGCTGCACGCTGAAGCCGGAGAAGTTGCCGTCCTGATTGCGGCGGTAGCCGTCCAGCCCGACCAGAATGCGGCCGTTGATATCCCAACGCTCTTTGTTGCCGGGCTTCCAGTCCTTGTGGTCGCTGCCTTTCAGCGACGTCAGTTGGCCGCTGCGGCTGGCGCCGTCCAGGTTGAACTCCACGTCGCCGTACAGCTTCAGATCGTTGAAGCCGTTCAGTTTCAGTGCGCCGGTCGGGGCAATCGGCGTAGCGGCATGCTGCGCAATCTGCGCGGTTTGCCGTTCGGTGTTGGCGGTGCGCTGTTCCAGCTGTTGCGCCCGGCGTTCCGCCGCCGTCGCGCGGGTTTCAGCCTGTGCGGCGCGCCGTTCCGCCTGCGCCAGACGTTGTTCCAGGGCGTTGAGGCGCGCCTCGATGCCGCCGCTGCCCGATGCCGCTGCGCTGGAAGCGGAGAGGAAAAGCCCTGTTGTTATCGCCAAATAGCTGAGTTTTTTCATCATCGTCTATCATCCGGGTAAGGGTTGTTATTATTGTTTGCTAAATTGCTAAACCGGTTTTTCAAGGCGAAAGATAACGAGAGGGAGGCGAGCTGGCAACTCAGTTAGCTAACCCGATTCAGCTATTGTGATCGAGCGCGCAAATCGTGGGCAAAAGACCACGGCGAACCTGAGGATCGCCGTGGATGCAGAGGATCAACGGAGGAAAGCCGCCAGCTCGTCGGCGTGGGGCAGGGCGGTCATGGCCCCTTTGGCGGTGGTGGCCAGCGCGCCGCAGGCCTGCGCCTGGGCGATAACCGCCGGCCACTGCGCTTCCTGCGGCAATTCGTGAAGGCGTGCTAGCGCCGCTAACAGCCCGGCGACGAAGGCATCGCCGGCGCCGGTGGTATCGACCGGAACGACAGGCGCCGCGCGGAAATGACGCAGCCGTTGGCCGTCATGCACATAGACGCCGTCGCCGCCCAGCGTCACCAGCAGCAGGCGCAGCGGATAGGTTTGCATCATCCAGCGAATGGCGTTCTCCAGATCGTCAAGATGGCTGATGAAAGCCAGCTCTTCGCGCGACAGTTTCACCACGTCCGCCAGCAGCAGCGCCTTTTGCAGGCAGGGGCGCAGCGCTTCCGGCTGGCGCCAGACCTCTTCGCGGATGTTGGGATCGAAACTGACCCGGCCACCGGCCGCCCGGATGCGTTCCATCGCGGCAAAGGCCGCGCTGCGGCTGGGTTCCTGCGAGAGCGCGATGGAGCAGAGGTGCAGCCATTCCCCCCGTTGGAAATCCGGCAGATCGTCAGGCTGCAAAAACAGATCGGCACTGGGCTGCACCATAAACGTGAATGAGCGCTCACCCTGCAGATCGAGATCCACCACGACCGTGGAGGTGTGGTGTTCGGGGTCTGGCCGCATATGGCCGATATCCACCCCTTCATCGCTCAGCACCTGCTGCAGAAAGGCACCGAAGCCGTCTTGCCCCACCCGCCCGATAAAGGCGCTGTCGCCACCAAGCCGGGCGATCCCCACCGCCACGTTAGCCGGCGCGCCGCCGGGGCATTTGAGATAACCGTTGGCATTTTCCGGCACCAGGTCGATCACGGCGTCGCCCAGTACCCATACGCGATTTATCATGCTTAACCCCTGTTATTAGCCTTGTCAGATGGGTGGCTAAAATAGAAGAACCGGTTTAGCAAGGCAATGAAATAATATCCGACCGTGAGCGAGATCAAAAAAATAGCGGGGGTGGGGCAGGGAGAAGGTTTTGAGAATGCGCCCACCGCGGGAGAACCGACGTCTGTGGGCGCCACAAAAAAGAGGCTGGCGGTTTAATTTCCGCGATTTCAATCTACAACGCTTTACTCCTGGCCCATCAGCGGGTCGCTGACGCTGTGCTCGCCATCCTCCAACCGGCCCGCCAGGCGGCGTAGCCAACCTCCCGGGCTTTGCAGCGTAAGGTCATACCAACCGCCGCTGGCGTGGGCATCAAAGCTTTGCTGGTGGCTGCCGCCTGCCGGCAGCGTGATGTGCCACGGGCCCTGCTGCGTATAGGGGCAGCGTTCGAGGGTAACCGCTATCGCTTCGGTGCCCGGATTGTTCAACTGCAGCTGCAGGCTGCGGCCCGTCGGGCGCAAACGCACCTCCGGCTGCGGCCGGTTCAGGGCGCCGCGCAGTTCACGATGAAAGCCGTTGGGGCCGAGCAGCCACAGATGGTACCCATCCTCCGTCTGCCAGTCGTCGCTGATCGCCTTGCCCGCCTCGACGGTAAAACGGCGCGGGATCTGCGCCAGATCTCGCCGATCGTAGACGTGAAACACCGCGCCCTGCTCGCCGGTATTGAACAGGTTCAGCGTCACGCGGCGCTGTTCGGCCGCGACGGTGGCCTCGACGTGCAGCTGGTAGGGCAGCGCGCGGGAAGGGCGCGCCAGGCGGCGTTGGTGGGGCAAACGCTGGTGGACAGGCGATGGCAGCGGTACCTGCGGCAGCTGTTCCTGGCGCTGGCGCAGGCCATCGGCGGCGTGGCGGCTGGTGGCGGGCAGGCTCGGCAGCGCTTCGCCGTTAGGGTTGACGAAGTTGAACGCCGAGGTGAGATCGCCGCACACGGCGCGGCGCCAGGCGCTGATGTTGGGTTCATGCACCTGAAAGCGCTTTTCCAGGAATTGCAGCACCGAGGTGTGATCGAAGACCTGCGAATTGACCCAGCCGCCGCGGCTCCAGGGCGACAGCACCAGCATCGGCACCCGCGGGCCGGGGCCGTAAATGCGGCCGTCCGGCGGCGGTTGATCCTGCGAACCGGGCGGCGCCACGTGCTGGAAGATCTCGGTGTCGAACGGCACCGTCGATTTACCGGCGAAGCTGCCGTCCTCGCGCAGCGACGGCGCGGAAGGCGAAGGCATATGGTCAAAAAAGCCGTCGTTTTCGTCGTAGTTGACCAGCAGGACGGTTTTACTCCACACCTCCGGGTTGTCGGTCAGCGCGTTGAGGATCTCTTGGGTGAACCAGCCGCCCTGCACCGGGCTGGAGGGATCGGGGTGTTCCGAATAGGCCGCCGGCGCGATGATCCAGCTGACCTGCGGCAGTTTGCCCTGCTGTATGTCGGAGCGGAACCCGGCCAGCATGGCGTCCAGATCGTTGCCGTCGGCGGCCGGCAGGGTGTTGCCGTTGCCTTTGTACAGCGGTGCGGCCTCGTTGAGCGCATCGCGATAGGGCACGAAGGCGTTGAAGTCTTTCGGCGGCCGCGCCGGATTGCCCACCTGAATGCTGGCGGCGCGGTACTGGCGGAAGCCCGCCAACGGGTTGTCGGTAAAGTTGTCCGGCAGGAATTGATACACCTTCCAGCTGACGCCGCTCGCCTCCAGCCGTTCCGGATAGGTTGTCCACTGGTAGCCGATCTCCGCCGGGCCGGGGCTGTCCCATTCGTTGACCACCACAGCCACGTCGGCGGCGGACGGGCCGTTGGTTCCGGTCCAGTGGAACAGCCGGTTGGTGTTGGTGCCGGCGTGAATAGCGCAGTGATAGGCGTCGCACAGGGTAAAGGCGTTGGCCAGCGCGAACTGGAACGGCAGCTCATGCTGGCGGTAGTAGCCCATTGAAGCCGGCGTTTTGTAGGTGGGCCAGGCGCTCATGCGGCCGTGATCCCAGGCGGCTTGCTCATCCACCCACGAATGCGGCGTGCCGGTGACGCGCTGGGCGTTGCCGCGTTTGCTGTCCAGGTGGTAGGGCAGTACCAACCGCTCGGCGCCCTGCTGTTGCCAGACATGGCGATCGCCGGGCAATGGAATGGTAAAACGATCGCTGAAGCCGCGCACGCCCGGCAGGGTGCCGAAGTAGTGGTCGAAAGAGCGGTTCTCCTGCATCAGGATCACCACGTGTTCGACGTCGCGCAGGGTGCCGGTGCGGTTGTTGGCGGGAATGGCCAGCGCTTTGCGAATCGAGGCGGGCAACAGCGAGAACGCCGATCCGATGGCGGCAGCCCGCAGGATGTCTCTGCGTGAAAGGTCAGGCATGCGTCGTTAATCTCCGTCAGTGTGCTTTGAAGATAGCCGCTGACGACGATAATGGCGAAAAATAACAGGGAGATGAAAGCGAGGGAAACAATGCTCCCTGGTGGGAGCATTGTGGGGATAACGCTTACTGTCTGATCAGGCGGCCGAGCGCCGGCGCCGTTTCGAAATCGCTGCGGAAGGGGTTGATATCCAGGCCGCCGCGGCGGGTGTAGCGCGCGAACACGCTGAGTTTTTCCGGACGGCAGCTTTGCTTGATGTCGTTGAAAATACGCTCGACGCACTGCTCGTGGAATTCGTTGTGCTGGCGGAAGGAGATCAGGTAGCGCAGCAGGCTTTCACGATCGATTTTGCGGCCTTCATAGCGGATCACCACGCTGCCCCAGTCCGGCTGGTTGGTGACCAGGCAGTTGGATTTCAGCAGATTGGAAGACAGCGTCTCCGACACCGGTTCCCCTCTCTCGGCCGCGCCGTTCAGGTATTCCGGTTTGAAGGTGAAGTCGTCGATCGCGATATCCAGATCGTCGATGTTGATGCCCGGCAGGTGGTCGATCTGCGCCGGGTAATCTTCCAGCCCCGGATAGAGCTTGACGGTGACCTGGCCGTTGGCCGCCTGCGACAGATCTTTCTGCATGGCGGCGCTCACCAGTTCCACGCTGTCGAAACGCGTTTGGTTGAAGCTGTTGAGATACAGCTTGAACGATTTGGACTCGATCAGGTTCGACGAGGAATGCGGGAAGGTAAATTCGCCGATGCCCACCACCGGCTTGCCCTTGGCGTTGAGCCAGGACAGCTCGAAGGCGGTCCACAGATCAAAGCCGCTGAACGGCAGCTGCCGCTCGTCCACGCCGATCAGATCGCGGCCGCGCGCACGCGGCAAGGCTTCGAGCAATGCGGGAGCATATTGATCCGGATAATCGGAGTTCGCGCCAAGATGGGTGATCTTATCTTGCTTTTGGATATGCATATTCATTGCCCTTTGCTTGTTCGGTATTGATGTAGCGGTTAAACAGACTGCGGGTGGCGTAGATTGGCCCGACGCCCAGCAGGGCGTAAACCACCTTGATCAGGAACTGCGACAGGATCATGGTTTTGATGATGTCCCAGCTTAGCACGTTGTAGAACGCCAGCGTACAGAACACCACGCTGTCGATGGCCGAAGCCACAACGGTACTGGTGATCACGCGCACAAACAGGTAGCGGGAGTTGGTCAACTCTTTGATTTTGCAAAGCAGGTAGGAGTTGACGTTCTCGGAGATCAGATAGGCCGCCGACGAGGCCACCAGCACCGCCATGATGCTGTGCACGATGCCGTTGTAGGTCTCGCTGTACTCCCACTGCGGAATGCTCGGCACCAGCGTCGTTACCCAGACCCCCAGGACGAAGGTCAGGTTGGCGATAAACGAGATGATAATCGTGCGCCGGGCCAGCCGTAATCCATAGAATTCGTTGAGGATGTCCACCAAAATGAACGTGAGCGGGTAGATGAAGATCGCCGGGGGCGTGATGAGATTCAGCACCGGGATTTGGATCGGCTTGACGCCGCACAGCGTTGAGAAAATATAAATCACGCTGAGCGCCACGGTAATAATCAGGTAGGCGTACCAGGAGCGTTCGTGGCGATCGCTGAGCTCGTAGGCGGTTTTTTGTTTGTTGTCGCCATAGAGTTTGCGGTACAGCGCCTGCAGCTCGTGCCGGCTCAGATCTTCTGATATTTCGCTGTCGGCCAGCTCATTCAGCCCCATGGTAATGGTTTTGCCGGTGGCCAATACCATGACATTGGCCGCGATGGTGCCATGTCGGGTGAAGCCCAACAGCTTGAACTTCTGATTCGGTTCCATTTATAACCTTTCTCCAACGATATAACCCAGGAATTGCACGGTGTCCTGAGGGCGTTTGTCCATGCTTTCGCTGTCTTTGTCGTCAACCACAAAGAAGCCGCTTTTTCCCGAGTGATACAGCAAAGGTGAATCGCAAATCAGTACCGGCGGGCGTTTGATAATGATGACTTCGCCGGGAATAAATGACCCTTTAATTTCGGTCTCTATTTTCATTGCCAACATGTTCGACTCATCGCCGAAGAAATAAGTCAGAGGAAACTCGGTGACCAGCTGCCCGATCTTGCGCTGCGAGACGGCCAGATAGCGCGACTGCGGGATCACCGGGATGGCGGAAGGGTTCTTGTTGCCCTCGGTGGACAGCGTTTCGTTGAGCAGCTCCAGTTTTTCCAGATCGTAGTCTTCGATCTCTTCACAGGAGACCCCGAAGAAATCGGAAATCCGATTCACGGTGGATTGCTGAACGTTGTTCACTCTTCCGTCAAGAATTTTGTAGAGAGTCGTGCGCGTCAGGCCGCTGCGGTTGGAAAAGGAAGCCTTGGTTTCACCGCGGGTACGCATCAGATATTCAATATTTTTAATGATGTTGATTTTGCGCTGTGCGTTGGTGGTTTTCATCGGCTGTCCTTACAAACATTACGCTGGCTTCACTATATCTTACGCGTCGGCGTTGTCCAGATAAAAAGGCGCTGAGGGGAAGGTAACCGGCTGATTATTGGTGGTAATTATTGTTTCTTGTCAGCCGTTTAGCGCAGTGATGTTAGCGCAGGCGATCGGGGTGACCTGCAAAGATGATAAAACTGTGTAAATCAATTGATTAGCTTTTGCTTATGGAAAAGTGAACACAAAAGCCAATTTTATGTGTCCTTTTATGTTGACCAAAGCCGATTTCATGAGCTACTGTTCATTCAAGCTGAAGTTTTTCTTTATGATCAAAACACTGAAGCCAACGATTTTATAATAAAAAACTCAGAGGGGGCGCTGCCACACTCTGAGTCTAATAGATAGCTTGCTACCGACACCAGGGACCCTAACCATCATGGCCGTTTGTCCGCGCGATCGGCCCATTCTTTTCCGTTACGCCCACCTTTCCTGAGCATAAACACTCCCCCGTCACCGGAGGAGTGCATTAACTCATGGGCGAAAATCAGAGCGACTTCTGTGAGGCCAGCGGTTTTTGCGCCCGGCTGAAGGCCAGTTTGAGCACCCAATACAGCAGGCTGGCGGCCACCAGAGAGTTGATGGTCGGTACGCCCCATTCGGTCGCCAGACCAACGGCGCCACCGGCGATGCTGGCGACGATCGCCGCCCAGCCGATGGTTGGCGTCTCGTTTGGCAGCTGGCCCGTGCGGCGGCTCTCGTCCAGGATTTTGCGGTGGCTGCGCAGCAGATAATAGTCCACCAGCATGATGCCGATAATCGGCGGGAAGACTACGCCAAGCACCGTCAGGAAGTCGACAAAGCGGTCCAGAATGCCCAGCACCGACAGCGTGGTGCCCAGAATCCCGATCACCAGAGTGGTGTAGGTGTACTTCAGCTTTTTGCCGGTGATGCCTTCCACCGCGTTGACGATGCCCAGCGAAGAGGAATACAGGTTGAGATCGTTGACGCGCAGGGTGGAGAACACCACGACCAGCAAACCGGCGCCGCCGGCTGCTTGCGACATGATGGTGACCACATCGGCGGTGCCCAGGGTTTTGGCGATCAGGATCGCCAGACCGTTCACCACGAACTCGCCGGCGATGATGGTGAAGATCGTGACGCCGAGCACGTGCTTGCCGTTTTTGGAGTAACGGGTCAGGTCGGGCGTCATCAGGCTGGCCACGATGGCACCGCCGACGACGATGGTGATGCCGGCGCTGATGGTCAGCGGTTCACCCGGCGGCGCCAGCTGGATGATCTCCTGCAGGTTATGCCCGGTCAGTGCGGTCACCGATATATAGGCCACCAGCATGATGAACATCGGCACCGCGATACGGGCGGCGATGCGCAGCGCTTTGAAGCCGAATGCCACCAGGATGGTCAGCAGCGTGCCCGAGAGCCCGGCGGCCAGGCCGAAGCCCAGCTTATTGCCGAGCGCGAAGTCGAGCGACTTGGCGAAAATGGCGTTCTGAATGCCGAACCAACCCAACAGGCTGACGGCCACCACCACGCCGATCAGCACCGACCCCAGACGGCCGAAGCCGCACCAGCGCGCCAGCAGGCTGCCGGAAATCCCTTCGCGCATGCCCGCCAGCCCCAGGCCGTAGGTCACCACGCCGAAGATCAGGCTGCCGACGAAAATGGCGGTGAAGGCGTCAAGCAGCGTCATGGAGTTGCCGAGCACGGCGCCGAGCATGAACTGGTCCAGCGCGGTCAACATGCCCATATGCACGATGGCCACGCTTAAAAACGAAACTCTTTTATCCTGCGGCACCCGGGTGAGCGGATAATCTTCGATCTTTATCACGGTGAGATCTTCCTTGCGGTTCAAATAAACTGAATGCCTTTGGTTATCAGGCGATCGGGAATGTAGTTATCCAGGTTGGCGTATTTGCAGTACTCCTCAAATTGCTGCTGAGTATGCACGTTGGCCTTCTGGTAAATGTTATAAATGCGGTTTTCGATGGTCTTATTGCTGACGTTATAGATTTTGGCGATCTCTTTCACCGTAAATCGCTGAAGCATAAGAAAAATGACATCGAGTTCGGCACGGGTGAACAGCTCGTTATTGACTTCGGTGGTCAACACGCTGGGCTTTTGCTGATTGATGTATTTCAGCGGCGACAGGCTGTTCATCGGCTTGGCGTTCCAGATCACGCCAATCACCTGTTTGTCATCGTTGTACACCGGCAGCTTTTCGCTGATAAACGGCGTCAGGCTGTCTTTGCCGTACCAGTAGTGCGTTTCTATGACCGTGACCCGATCGCGCGCCGCTTCGGTCATCTTGTCATGCTCGATAAAGTCGGCGGCGGAGTCGGCCCAGTCGGCGGGGAATTCGTGGTCATATTTGCCGGCGACGTCGAAATTCAGCGGCGTATTGGTATAGAGATAAGCGGCGCGATTCATATAAAGGTGGCGGGACAGCTGGTCTTTGATGCCCCAGGGCTCGCTCAGGTGCTCCATCATGGTGATGAGGCCCTTAAAATAAGATTCATTATTTTTATGCGATGAACCCATACCTACCTCTGCGCCGCTCAGGCCGCGTTACAGGCTTTTAGCCAGGTAATGGCGGGTGTGGCGATGCGCGTAGTCGCCCAGCTCGCCGTAGACCCGGTAGCCCAGTTTTTCGTAGAAGCCCCGGGCCTGGAAATCGAAGGTATCGACATAGGCCATATGGCAACCGCGCTTGCGGGCTTCTTCTTCGGCCAGTTGCATCAATCGGCGGCCGTAACCACTCTTGCGACACCGATCGCCGACCCACAGATACTGCACTTCCAGGCCGCCCCACCAGGTACGTGCGACCAGGCCGCCGACGATCTGCTGGTTGTCGTCGGTGACGGTCAGGAACAGTGGGTGAATGTCTACGGGCTGGGTTTTATGGTTGTGAGCCCAGAGGCTGTCGATAACGAACTCTTCATCCTGCGGGTTGGGTTTGTCGGTGATATTAATATTCATTTTTAATATAATTCCCTGATTTAATTATTCAAAACTGAACTAGGCACTTTCGCCCTAACCGCTTCTAATATCACTTCCGTTAATGTATTTCAAGGGTGGTTTTCACCCTTTTCCGCCGGGGGAGGGGGCGCTTATAGTAGGCGTCGCAGGGAGAAGAAAATAGTGAAACAGGCGGTATTAAAACGCTGAAATGCCCTGCTTACACCATCTTTTCCTACTTGCGCCTCACCAGGGCCCCACCGGGAAAACTGCAGTACTGTATGGCTCCACCGGATAGAGCAAGCTCAATTGCCGACGGGGGAGCCACTTTGTTTTTTGACGCGCCCAGCCGCGCCCGCCATTCGCTGTCTCAGATATTAAACACTCTTCTCATCAGAAGATATGCGCCGCAGATGAAAATGTGGCCGATACCTTCTGATCCGCTGATTTAGTTCTCTGTTATGACGCTGCTCAGCGCCGGCTCGATGGCGGCATCCAGCATGGCGCCGTGTCCTAAGGCCGGCCACTCCCGATAGCCGACGGCGAGACCGTCGAGCTGCGCCAGGTGTTCGGCCAATAAACGCGTTGCGTCCGCCGGCAGAGCGGGGCTCTTCACGCCGGGCGGGGCCGCACGATCGCGTTCCGCCAGGCCAACCCACAGTTGCAGCTTCGCCACCGGCGTCGGGCGTCGCGCCATCATCTGCTGCGCTTCTTGCAGGATCATGCCGTTGCCCCACCACAGCGAGGGTTCCACGGCGATGTAGCGTTGGAAGGCGGTGGGATGGGTGAACAATGTGTGCAGCACGAAGAGCCCGCCATAGGAGTGACCCCACAGCGTTTGCCGCTGCGGATCGACCGCCAGTTTGGCGGCGATCGCCGGTTTGATCCGAGTTTCAATCAATTGCAGGAACGCATCCGCGCCCCCGCCGCCCCGCGGCGGTTGCTTCAGGCCCGCCGGCAGAGGGAGCGTATAGTCGTAGGCGCGGCCGGCGGCATCGATGCGCAGATCGTTGTCATAGCCGATCATCACCAGCACCGGTGGCCGCTTCGCCGCCGCCAATTTGGCCAGCAAGGCGGGATTCAATCCCATCAGCACTGCATTGCCGTCGAGGAAATAAACCGTTGGATAGCCGTCAGGCGCAGGGGCCTGGCGCGGCTGGGCGATGCGAACGCGGTAATGCCGTTGGCCGTCGGCGGAGGTGAAGCGCAGATCGCTGAAACGGTAATCTGCAGAATCGCTATCGGCAACGGTAGTGCCGATCTTGCGTTCCAGGTCGGGCCTGGCCAGCACGGAGCCCGGCAGCCAAAGGCCGATGGCGAGCGCCAGAAGCGCGGAGATAAAACGCCGGTTGGACAAGAACATGCGGATCAACATCCTTGTAAAAAGCCGATAGTAGCATCCGTTCGGGGCCGGCAAAACCTACCTTTAGGGCCGGCAAAACCTACCTTTAGGGCGGGCATTCCGACGGCGAAGTGCGGCCGCAGCCCACAGAGGGCCGCCAGTTGCTTTGCCGGGTTAATAGCAACCCCTTGTTATTATTGATAAGTCAGGAATAACAAGGATTACAATTAATTAGAAATGGTTATGATTTTTGTGGGTGAGCAAACGGCGAAGAAGGGTGAAAACACACGGTTATCAACGTTGTTTAGCAAAAAAAGCCCTATAAAATAGGGCAAAGACACACAACAACACCAGGGAAACTTTCCGGTATCTTATATTATAGCTTCCTATACATATAGAACATTTTATTATAAATATGTAAGTGATTCTTATTAATCGCTCAATACCATTGTTTTTCAAATGGTTATGTAACCTGGTTGAGGTATTGCCCTTGGGGCTGGTGCGGATAGCCAAGGGCGGGAGGCGGAGATGTTGCCGTCACGGCGGAAGAACAGGCGAGAGCCTCGGCCCGATAACCCTCAAGGCAATACCGACCGGCAGCAAACGTGCCGGCCGGTATTTCTGCTCAGGCGTGGTCGATCTTCACCGTGGGGCCAGGTGAAAATCAGTGCTGTTGCAACGTCAACATCTCGCCGAGCAAAACATCGGTTGGCGGCAGGATATCCGTATCCAGCCCGGCGGAGGGGGTAAAGGTCAATTCGCCGAAAATGATCTGGCCTTTGGAGATGTAGAAATCAACGCGAACAAACTCGAAGGGCGCGGACAAGCGTGAAGCATACTCAAACAGCTCATCGTAGCCTTCTGGCTTCACGAAGGCGTCTATTTCTTCCTGGCTCAAGGCCAGGCAGTCATCGCTGTAGCACAGAAACTTGAAATCTTTGTCAAAGAAGTAATACTTCGGCGACCCGGTATCTCTGCCGACACACAGCAACGTGCAGTAAGGCACACCGCGGAAACAATAGATTTTATAGTCTTCAGGCCCGTGACCATTGGCCGATTCGATATATTTCTCCCCAATGATCTTTTTTTGTATCCCTTTGTAGTTGAGCTCTACATAGGTTTTCCAATAATCGTCTTTCATCCAGCCATCGATCAATTTTTTGGCGCTCTTGATATTCAGCAATTTTTTATTCTGGCAAATCAGGTTATATCCGGAACCGTGATTCCCTTTGATCACAAACTTATCCGGTAATGCGTCCCACGGAATATCGTTCACTGAATCACAGGCAAAGTACAATTCATTAAGGATCTCTTCGCACCCTTGATCTTTGATGTACTGTCTTACCGCATATTTATCTGCACACTGCTTCACCAACGCATTGTGGCTATAGCCATTCAACTTCAGGTGATTGATCTTTTCATTCCAGGTGGATGGCGCCTGCAAGTTCAACGGTTTGCCAAATGCTTTTTTGTAGAGCAATCTGGCCTTGAATTCGGGGGCCAATACGGCCAGCTGCTTCGTAATAAATTTAATGACTTGTCTTTTCATATACGTAATTCCATCAAAGCGTAGTGACAATGATTAAGACGTTCTTGTATTTAAAACGCGTGTGGTACGCTTTCACTGCGCCATTGAATGGCCGTCGGCGTGGTTCCCAGATCAAATGGCTTGCGGTCTAACGCCCGATTAAGAATCCGGGCCGATCGCCACGCCATCAGGCTCAACTGCGGATCGGCGATGCCGTGATTGTGCATACTGGCGTTCATGGCGAATAAGCAGTTCTCCGCCGGGCCTTCCCACTCAAAGGTAAAGTCTGGGGCGATGCGGTATTCGCCATCCGCAGTGGTCAGCAGGCGGTGGGCCAAAGGTTCAAGGAACTCTGGCGTGGCCGTCTGATAACCGGTGGCGAAGATCACCACGTCCGCCTTGAAGGCTTCCTCACCGTGATCGAGATGATGACGCGTTTCGAGTTGGTAGGCGTTATCCAGCGTGTGTTTCACGGCCGTCAGCGAACGGCTGGGCAGCAGGCGCACCCATAATTTCTCGCGCAGGACATCGAAGCGGTGGTACATGGCGCGATAAATCGCCAGCAGCGACTCACTGGTGATGCCGTCGGAGGTCATCTTCTGTTCGGCCAGCATATGCCGTTTGGCCGCGCTATCCAGCGAGTAAAAGCTCTCGACGTAATCGGGCGTGAAGTATTCGTTGGCAAAGGCCGCTTCATCAAGCGCGTTGTAATTGTTGCGGCGCGATATCCAGTCGAGCTGGTCCGGCTGGCCCCATTCCCCTTTAAAAATATTCAGGAACAGATCGGCGCCGCTCTGGCCGCCGCCGACGATCGCCACGCGTTTGCCGGTCAAATCGGGGTTGCGCAGCATCATTTCGCTGGCGTGGAAACAGCGATCGCTTTGCGCCGTCACGCAATCCGGCAGCTTTATTTTCTTGCCTATACCAATGCTGACGTGTTTGGCGTGGAAGACCTTATTCGAGGTGGTCACCACGAACTGGCGCTGCCGATCGTCGAACTCGATCTGCTGAACGTCTTGGTTAAACGCCAACGAGTCCATCCCGCCGGCGGCCCAGGTGAGGTAGTCGGCGAACTCTTCACGCGATGCGGTGCGCTGTTCCGTCGTCAGAAAACGATAGAACTTTCTGTTTTTTACCAAGTAGTTGAGGAAACTGTAGCGATTGGTGGGCGCAACTGCGCTCACCAGGTCTTTTAAAAAGTTGGTCTGCATGCTGCAATCCGCCAGGATCATCCCTGGGTGCCAGGAGAAATGAGGTTTGCGCTCCAGGAATTGCCCAGTAAACCCCTCTATTTCACTTCCTAAGGCCGCCAGGCTAAGATTCGACGGGCCAAGGCCAATGCCGATGATATCCAAACGCTGATTCATTAATAAGCTCCAGTATAATGAGAATAATACCCAGAAATACGGCTGCAGATAGGGTGGCTTATAGCAACCAGGCTGCCTTTTTCTTATAAGTAAGCTTCACGAATTAAATTTAATTAAAATGTGTACGGGCCAGAAATACCGAATTTTTAAATGCCCGTTTAGAATTAGGTAGCGCATCAGGTAAAGGCTACGGGCGTATTTCTTTCCATGAAAATCCCTATGAAAGCTTGCATGTGGTTTTAATGATTATTCCTACGTAAAAATCCGATATCCCTGAGTCTCGACGCCATGAAAACGATCGCCTGAAGCGGCTACCCATCGTATGGGTTCTCATCTGATTTTCTGGTGTATGCGCCAGCCTGCGTTCGTTTTTCATTTCCGGGATCGGGTGTTCGTTGCTTAGAATAACCCTAAAATAGGCGCTGAGAAGGTGAAATAACGTGATATTAGAATCAGGGGGTATTTTGAAAAAATGAAATTAAAAGTGAAATTATGAAATCAGTTTATTATACTTCTTTTTTTACATTTTAATTCAATGGGTTGAATGCTTGTTCATAGCTGCTTGTTGAGTGAATGAGCAGGGGGGGGGCCTGAGGAAGAGGTTCCCTTACTTCGTCGTTCTCATCCTGAATCAATAGAATTCGCCCCCTGTGAGCGTTAAGTGATAGGACAAGAAGTGTTCATGCCATATACAAAATGTGTTGCGCGTTTAGTGAACATCGACTCAATGCCAATGGGCTCTCAAAGAGGAGCGGCTACCCCGCGTAAGGCGATTGCGCTGATATAAAGGCCTGACTTGCTACTATGCCATCAATGGCAAGAAGGATGGGAAGATGCTGATGTTTCGGCTATGTACCGAACTAAGAGTGGGTCTAATAGAGCGATTATGAGGTTCTTAATCGATAGCCTAATTATCTTAGATGAGATAACTTCTCCTTAGGCGAGGCGAAAAAATTTTTTCTGGGTGTTAACAAACGACTCTATGTGCTGAAACTTGCAAAGTTAGATGATGGCAACCTTGTCATGTATAACGGCAGGATGCCAGAGAGGCTTTGTTCCGCGCCTAAAAAATAGGGTACGCATCCCATAATGTATCCACTATGGGATGGGGTTGATGGAACATAATTGAAGATTGCAAGGGCCTCTTAATGGGCCTCTTCTTGTTATGTCTCTTTGGTAATAAAAGCTTACTTGTCTATGGAGTATAGACCACTTCGCAAGGTGGGTTGCCTGTATTCTCCCGGCAAGAAAAAAGCATTCCTTCGGTAATCTGTTTGTTATCCTGCGTGATCCTCCCGTAGTAATAGACTTTTTTCCACATTATCTCGAGCGGCTGCTGCATCATTGGCGGCAAGGCGGCTAATTTTCTTTACACTGGCGCTGGCCACTGTGGCACGACTCAGCCAAGCGTGCAGGGCTGCGTGATTGGATATAAGTGCTTATTGGGGAAACAGCACGACCCGATGGAAGAGCTCGCCTCTCTCAATCAGCTTTGCAGAAATAGCTGATTGGGCCATTAGCGCCAAGAGTGATTCAACATCTCCAATGATGCGTAACTCTAAAGTATTGGTTAACTCACCATTATCGGAGAACGCTGCTCTTAACGTATTTTCTTCCGTGTAAAACTCATTGGGTGCAGAAGATGCAGAAAAGCGTTCATCTTTCCAGATGTGGCTGTCCATGATGAAGTTTTTCCAACCTTGCTCTCTCAGTTTCTCGGTAACATAGGTGAGTCGAAATAAGTCCGATTGGGTGATGAGGGGGTCAGTGCAGGATCGCCACAGGTATTGCAGTTTTTCACGCAGCTTGCTGGCGGGGCCTTTTCTCCGTCCCTGCTCAAGCAGGAGTGCAATATCAATGGCAACACATTTTGGAAACCGCTTTTGTTTTTGAGCCGTAGCCAACCAACGAACCAAAAACAGATGTTCAGTCAACGGCGTACTGGCAACGCCTTCCTGGCGAGCAATACCCAGCCCAACAAGAGCACAAAAGGCCAGATGGCTCAGTGCTGATAGTGTAATTTCGGGGGGATTGCTTTGCATAGCAGTCTGCATCTTCGTCCCTATGATTTCAGTCCCTCTGACATCCTTGCCAGCGTAATAGTGTTACCCGATGCTATCATGAATTCATAAGAAAATCTTACCAAAATGAGCGTTGTGACAACATGCCTGGTTTGTGCGAAATGCAGCGCCTCTATCGCAGACTCGGGCTCCTTACTGGAAGGCTACTCTTTGCTTGTCGGACACTCTCTCCGGGGCAAATGCTTTGGCCTGACGTTAAATGATATCGAACGGTTAAATATATATAGAGAGAGTTTATCTATAACCACTCAAATAATAATTATGATTAATATTATTTGAGTGGGTTGCTAATATGTCCATTCTGATTTATTTATTGTCCATTAAACGGGCCGCCTGTTTTATTAAAGGTAAATCTACCATCGAACCTCCGATCTGGAATGCATAACTCTCTCTGGACTGTTTTAACACTTCTTCAGCCCATTTAATTTGTTCCTCAGTAGGGCTAAATGCTTTGGCAACCACATCGACTTGATCCGGATGAATACATAATTTCGCACTGAATCCAAGAGATCGGGCATGGCAGCAATCCGTTAACAACGTTTCGGGCGTAAAAAATTCGGGGGTGACGCAATCAATAGGGGGCGGTAGGTTGGCAAGCCGTGAAGCCACCACGATACGACTTCTCGCATAGAGAAGTGCCTCAGGTGTTTGCAGACAATTAATATCGTGCGAATAATCTAAAGAGCCGAACGCTAATCTGACCACACCGCTACAGGCTATACTCTCACAGTGATACAATCCTCGCGCCGTTTCTATGATGCCGATAAAGGGTAGCCTTGATATTCCGGCATTAAGCCTCGACTTCAAATGGTTTATCGTTTCACTGCATTCCAGTTTTGGCACCATCACACCCGTAATCAATGGCTTATTTAATGAATTGAGTAAACTGATGTCGTCATCAAATTCCTTGTCGTTTGGATGATTTATCCGGATATATATTCCGGTTTTAACGCTGCTCTTATTAATTTTATGTAGCCAACTCAGAACGTTATCACGCCCAAGGGGCTTTTCGTTCGGATGAACAGCATCTTCAAGATCAATAATGATCGCATCGGTACCACTGGCCAACGCCTTCGAAAACATTACCTCTTTATTAGCAGGGATAAACAAATAGCTAATCTCTATACTCATACCTTGTCCGCCTAAGTGATTGATATAAATTGATTCTCTCATCATGGATTACAGTTATGAGAATGATATTGATTATCATTTACATGAATTTATTTTGATGGTAGCGTAGTGACTGAAAGTTTTCAAGGAACCTGAGAGAGCAATGAAATATCACGTTGATCTTAAGGTTCTCAATTTACGCCTAATCGTTTCAACCCTCTTACTTTGGGAGAAAATATGATGGAGCTGGCAGAGGAGAATGGCTTTGCGAGACAGGCACTTTCAACACAACCTGATTTTTCGGCTCGTAACGCACTCTCTCGAATAATTCGTTGTCTTTTTTCGGAAAAACTACTTGATGAAAAGAAACTTGAGATTTTCGATGATAAAAGTAGGGTTAATTACCGCCTCTCTGATGGAGAATATACCCTTCGGCTAAATCTAACGGCGGTTTTTCCGGCGAATAGTGTTATTAATCGTGGTGATATTATCCTCGAGGCAGCCGACGGGAGCAAAACACCGATTCTGTCACATGAACAACTGATCGACGTCCTGAAAAATGAATTTAGTTTCAGCCCTTCGGCTGAGGGTATAGCTAAATTCAATAAAGATGTTGCTAACAGTATCCATAATGACCGGCTGGCCAGAGCGCATCGGTCAAAATGGCGGAATAGCATTACTAAAGACATGGAGAAAGAGGGGGAGTCTTATTTTGTTAAATGGATAAGACGCCATCACAGTTTGAGAGAGGGGGCGACTCTCCTGGACCAGTGGGGATCTCTGGAAGGCCACCCTTATTATCCTACCTGGAAGTCCCGGCCTGGATTAAACGATGAAGACATCGAGGCCCTGTCCGCCGAATTTGGAGCCCGAGTCATTCTTCGCATGGGAGCCATACAGGCCGACATGGTTTATTGCGAGAAGATGCCTCATGTTCAGGATACCCATCAATGGCTGTCATCGGCCTTTCCTGGCGTCTGGAGTGAATGGTGCGCCTGGCTCGAAAGTCAACATCACAACCCTCAAGAATGGCTGCCCATTCCCCTTCACCCCTGGCATCTTGAACATTGGGTCTTGGGTCATTTCGCCAAAGAAATAGATGAAGGCATTCTTTTGCCATTTGGTCCCGAAATTGAAACCGCACCCTCAATGTCGTTCAGAACTATGCTTCCGACGGCCCCGGCATTGCCTTTTATAAAATTGCCCGTTGCCATATGGATGACCAGTGAGATGCGTAGCCTCCAGGCTAAATCCATTCACATGGGGCCGCGTATTAGTACGATTATTGAGGATATCCTGGATGTGGAGCAGGGTTTTGACGGCAAACTGGACTTTTTCCGGGAAGATGCCGCATGGCACTTCCGTCATAAAGATCGTATGGATGACGCTGAGGGTAAGTTTCTCTCCGTCGTGTTTCGTAGTACGGATGCGTGGAAAAGAAACGATAATTCATTGGCTATCACGGTTGCATCGCTATTTACCGCCCTCCCGCATAAATCCGATCCCCTTATCAGTGAGCTGATTGCCTTGTCAGGATACACGCCTGAGACATGGTTTCGTCATTACACCCGGATCATACTGAAACCGGTCTTGGCTATGTATTTGATTTATGGCGTGGCGCTTGAAGCACACCAACAAAATACGCAGGTTTTATTTGATGATTCCGGCCGCGCTGTGGCCATGCTTATCCGTGACTTCGGCGATGGCCGCAGCTGGGCCCCGGCACTCCGTAAGCAAGGTTACGAACTCAAGCCTTATATCTGGCCTGGCATTTTACCCACGGTGTTTGAAGATGATATTGAACCCGTCAGAACCTTCGTCGTGGATGCTTGCCTTGTCAGTCATTTACATGAAATCGCCCTTTGCCTGACTCACTTCTATTGCATCCAAGATAACCGTATGTGGAAAGTTATTGGCGAAGAACTTGACCGTGTATTTAAAGAACTTCACCCAAGGCTAGATGACAGCTTCTGGCATCAGGAACGCGAGCATTTTATGAACCATCCCTGGTATACCCGCTCATTAATGAGCATGCATTTACAACAATATACTGATTATCGACTTCAGCACGGCCTTAATAATCCTTTAGCTGATTGATACGCCGGTAACTCTGGGACTCGAGATAATGGTTATGAATCGTAGAAAGAAGTTTCTGGTTTTGGCTGTTGTAGAAATTTTAATTCCTTATATTGCGAACGCGGAAGATACCGTTGTCGTTACCGCCGACAGTGCTGTTACACAAACTGAAGATGAACTATCCAAACAAGCCAACATTGGCTTATTAGGAAGTAAAGTCATTCATGATACGCCATTCAGTATCAAGGGATATACCTCGCGATACATTGAAGACAGGCAGGCTAAATCTCTCGGCGATGTTATAAAAAATGATTCATCCGTGCGGGTTACCTCTCCTTCAGGCGGGATCCTGGATTCTTTCATGATCCGTGGATTCCCTATTGGTGAAGGCAATACCGGTGAAGTGGCACTCAATGGTGTCTATGGTGTGGCACCAAATTATCAATTATTGCCGCAATATCTCGAACGAATAGAGTTACTGAAGGGGCCGGGCGCGGGGCTCTATGGGATGTCCCCGAATGGAGGGGTTGGCGGTGTCATCAACGCAGTGACTAAAAGGGCTACAGCTCAGGATATTAAACGACTCACCACCACCTGGGAGTCCAACAACCAACTCGGTGCATACGTCGATGTCGGTAAATTGTGGGTTACCCCGGACGGTGAGGTGTGGGGAATCCGTTTTAACGGTGGCGGTAGTGGTGGCGATTTGGCACTCGACAATGCCTATAAAAATACGGCATTAGGCGCGCTTGCTCTCGATTATGGGAACGGAGGGGTGAGGGCTTCCCTTGACCTGCTTGATCAATATCAGCGAGTCAAATCCCCAAATCGCCCCTTCACTGTCGCTGCAGGCATTGATGTTCCGGATGCTCCTGATGGTAAGACAAACATCGCACAAAAGGGGATGTGGTGGAAAATCCGGGATCAGGGGGCATTGCTACACACAGAATACGATATTAATGACAACGTGACCGTTTTTGCGAATGCAGGCGGTGGGCGCTCGATGGTTTCACGCATATCAGAGCAAACCCCTAATATTATTAACGACAAAGGGGATGTCGTCTCGACGATTACTAATTTCCGCTTTAAGGTGAATCGTTATACTTTAGAAGCTGGCGCAAGAAGTTATTTTTCAACCGGTTCCATTGATCATCAGGCGACGCTGCAGGTCAGTTATTACCATGATCGCCTCGCAATCGCCAGCACTTGGGGGCAAACGGTAGATTCCAATATTTATTCCCCGTCAGACGTTGATGTCACCCTGCCTTCTGCGCCAGCCAGAGTATCAAAAACCTCCTCCAGCCAGTTAAGTGGTCTCGCGCTTGCAGACACAATGACCGTACTGGATGGACGTGTTGACATCACGCCAGGCGTGCGTCTCCAAAGGGTTCGTGCCGATAACTTCGCCGCTAATGGCGATCGTTCATCCACCTATGATGACTCTGCCGTCACTCCGATGCTTGGCCTGGTTTACCGTCCCTGGAAACCCGTTTCGCTGTATGCCAACTACATTGAGGGGCTCAGCAAAGGTGATGTTGCCCCTGGTACGGCACAAAACGCAGGTCAGGTGATGCGTCCATACCGATCGCGTCAATACGAAGTGGGCATTAAATACGATGAGGCGGGAATCCAAAACAGTCTTGCTCTTTTCCAGATCACGAAGCCGAGTGGTGCAATCGACAGTAACAATACATTCAATTCCAATAGCGAGCAGCGGAACCGAGGAATTGAACTGAATATCTCCCATAAACCTCTTGATAATTTGCGAATGTCAGGAAGCCTTTCCCTGATTGATGCTGAGCTCACCAAATCTCCCTCCACCGGCGTTCGTGGTAACAAACCCGTTGGCGTCTCCCCGGTACAAGCAAACGCGGGTGTGGAATATGACCTCCCTGTCCTACGGGGATTGTCCCTGAACAGTCATGTTAATTACAGCGGGAAGCAGTACGTCAATCAGGCGAATACGCAGTCTATCCGTTCTTGGACAACGGTAGATATGGGGGCTGCCTATAAAACGCGTGTGTACGGTACACCGGCAACTTTCCGCTTTGATGTTCAGAACGTGTTAGATCGCCATTATTGGGCTGGCGTGGCGTCATACAGCACCATTGCGCAGGGAGCGCCACGCACCTTCCTTGCATCGGTAACCATTGATTTCTGAGAGGATTTAATATGGCTTCGCTGTTAAATACCTATTGCCGGGAAACCACTTCATGGCGGGTAAGCCCTGCCAGAGAATTACCCCCCTATGTGGATCCTGTTATTGCCCGATGGTTAGAGACGTCCCCTGATACTCTTGTTCGCTTATCAGAAATTTACGGTTCTCCGCTCAATATTGTTTGGCCGCATACCGTGGAGAATAATTTCAATGCGATGGCTGCTATTACGGCGGGATTTGGTATTGAAGCGAAATTTTATTATGGCGTTAAAGTCAATAAATCACAGTCGTTATTACAGGCTGCCGTCGCTGCCGGAACAGGGGCTGATGTATCCAGCCTGCATGAGCTCAACGATGCTATCCGCGCTGGATGCAGAGGCACCGATTTGTGTGCCACCGGTCCTGCAAAAACAATACGTTTTTTGCAGGAGTTAATTCTGCAGGGGGCGCGGATTGTCGTGGATTCAGTCGAGGAAATGGACGATCTCATGGAAGTAGCTAAATGCTGGAAAAGCCCGACAGGCCGAATCAGTATACTACTGCGCCTTCGCCCCGCGTTCAGCCATACCAGCCGTTTTGGTATGTCATCCAGTGAAGTGAGTGCCGTGCTTCAGAAACTCGAGACCTGTAATCCATTAAAAATCGATGGCTTCCATTTCCATCTTAGTGGCTACTCGCCCGTATCCAGGGTTAACGCTTTTTTTGACACATTACCGTTGATTGCCTGCGCCCGTAGTCTTGGCCATTCCCCATGCATTATCGATATCGGGGGAGGGTTGCCCGTTCAGTATGTAGAGGGGAATTGCTATAAGGCATGGCTATCCTCACAGACGCAGGAAAATTATCGTACTCGACGGGTCCCGGATGCTTTCTATCCCTATGGTGGTGATATAAACGCTGAGCACTGGCTCACTCAGTTTCTTGGCGGCGCGGGCCCTGTGGGTAAAAGAGTCTGCGATGCATTAATCGATGAAGGATTAACGCTGTGTGTCGAGCCCGGAAGAAGTCTGGCCAACCAGAGCGCCATAAGTGTTTTTCGTGTATGTCGAGTCCGGCCTCACGGTGATTCCGGATACGTTATTTTTGTCGAGGGAAGTAGCTTCAGTGCATGCGAAACGTGGTTTAACTCTGAATTCTTAAGCGATCCGCTTCATATTCGTCAGAATTCTCATGAGCCATCTCCTGCTGCGAAAGCATGGATTGCGGGTCATAGTTGCCTTGACGAGGACGTTATAACTAACCGTCTGATTGCATTCAAGCACCTGCCTGAACCGGGCGACTTGCTGATATTTGCTAATACCGCTGGTTACCAAATGGATTTACTGGAAAACCAGTTCCACCGGCACCCGCTCCCCACAAGACTGACCGCTGTCATGAGCTCGCGCCAAAACCTCATTTTTACCGTTGACAATTAAGGAGTTGTAAAATGATCTTCAGAAAAGTAACTGATTTGATTGGCAATACTCCCGTCATTCAATTACCGCTGGCGCAATCTGACTCTCGTCTTTATATCAAAGTGGAGAAGAACAATCCTGGCGGGAGCATGAAAGATCGCATGGCCAGAAATATGATTGTTGCGGCGCTGAAATCAGGGCGGATCCAACCAGGTGGGACGATTGTTGAATCATCATCAGGAAATACGGGGATCGGCCTGGCCATTGCGGCTATCGAATTTGGGCTTAAATTTATTGCAGTGGTGGACCATCATGCCGCTCAGGATAAAATTACCATCATGCGAGCTCTGGGAGCAGATATTCGTTACGTTAAGGGTAATTATGGTGAAAATGAAGTCGCGGTTGTGGAACGACAGCGTATGGCGGCTGAAATTGCAGGTGAAATACCCGGCGCAGTTTTCATGAACCAATCAGATAATGCGGCCAATGCCGGTGGATATGCAGACCTGGTGCGTGAAATTATCTGCCAGATTGGCAAAGTCGACGCGTGGATTGGATGTGTTGGCACTGGCGGTTCGATGACAGGGATAGCGCATGGCCTCAAGGTTCATAATCCGGATACAGTTACGATCGCGGTAGAGCCAGAAGGCTCTATCGTATTTGGCAAGCCAGGAAAACCCTATTATCAATCAGGGACCGGCACACCGGAAGGAGACACCGTCGGATTAGTTCTGGATTACAGCTGCATTGATTATGGTGAACAGGTTTCCGACGTCTGCGCTTTTGAAACTGCACGCTATCTTGCGCGCCGTTTCGGGCTGCTTGTTGGCGGTTCTACCGGTGGTGCAATATATAAAGCGTTGGAATTTATCAATAATGGAACGATTCGGGGGAATGTGGCTCTCGTTATTGCAGATGGCGGTGAAAAATATCTAAATACGATCTTCAATGAGGAGTGGCTCAAAGAACGGGATCTTCTCTCCGAGCAAGTCTGGGAGAAACTTGATGGCTGGTTTGCACTCTCTTCTGTTCAGGAGGGAGAATAATGTTCTCAGGCGAGAAGTTAAGGGTAACAATATGTGGGGCCGGCCGTACGGGCCACCTTGCTGCCATTTTATTCAGTCAAAATCCCGCAGTTGCAGTAACTCTTTACACTAGCCGGCCAGAAACTGTCACCGCATATCAAGGCAGTGGCGCTCAGTTGCATGCGATCATGCCTGACGCAAATGTCATAAAAGCCTCTGCCGTCAGGATGACGGCGTCAGTCGATGAAGCCTGCGCCGCTGCAGATCTCATTATCATTACTGCCCCAAGCCATGTACGCGAAAGCGTGCTTCAAAGCATCGCGCCAGCGCTGCCCCGGCATAAGCAGGTCTTCGTCGGAGCCATTCCCGGTTTTGGCGGATTTGACTGGCTGGCAGAAAAAGCATTTGGAGGGTTATCGAATATTGTTATATGGGGCATGAAAGATGTCCCCCATATTGCGTTTGATCTTGTACCCGGAAAAAGTGTCAGGATAGGGGGGGAGAAATCACAGTTGTACGTGGCTGTTCATCGCCGGGAAACACCTGAGAATACCGATATTCTGCTTGATTATCTGAGGCAGCTTTATGAGGCTCCCGTCACTCTGCTGTCTAATTATCTGGAGATTACCCTTACACCAGGAAATCCAATCATGCACAGTTCCGTCATTTATGGCCTCATCGGCCCATGGGGGCAGTGGCACGGGCATGCTTTCAATCATATTCCGTGTTGGTGGAGTGATTGCCCTGAACTCGGTGCTTATTTCCTTGCTCGCTGTGATGAGGAAAATCAGGCCTTATGTAAAGCTGCCGAACTTTCACTGGGTATCGATCTCAGCTCTGTGCAGCCATTGCAGCAGGAAATAGTCGAGGCATACGGTGACTCAATTTCTGACCCCAGAACACTCCTCAGTATTTTACGAACGAATAAGGCCTATGAGGGGATCCCGCTGCCTCTGATCCGCGAAGGGCGATCCGACACTTTTATTTTTGACAAAAACCATCGGGTCTTTCGGGAAGATATTGGCTGCGGTTTAAGCCTGCTGGTTTTAATCGGCCAGAGGCTCAAGGTGCCAACACCATATATAGAAGAAATCTATTACTGGTGTTGCGAGTATATGGGAGGGAAGATTGCCCGCTCCCCGATCCCCGCCGATTGGCCAACGATAAGGAGGGAATGAGGATGCGCGTAACGGGCAGTGTGACTTTTATTGTCCAGTTTCTGTTTATCGTGCAACTACTTTCGATGGGAGCGATGGAAATGAGCGGCCCTTTTTGGCCGCTTCATATCGAAAGCATGACGTCCACAGAACTATTGAGCATCGCTGGCACAGGGGTGTATATAGCACCGATGCTTGGCGTTATGCTAACCAGCACATTCTGGGGGCGGGTAGGCGACAAAACGGGCAATAAAGTCATGATGATCCGCGCACTGATGGGCCTGGCATTAACGCAACTTGGGCTTGCTTTCGCCAATGACGTCTGGCTGGTGCTTATTTTACGTTTTTTACAGGGTACCTGTGCGGGTTATATTGCGCCGGCGCAGGCCTATGGTATTGCAATGGTGCCAGCGGCACAGCGTACGAGACTTTTTGCCTGGTTGCAGGTGTCGACCAACGCAGGCTCTTTGGCAGGGGCGATTATCGGGGGAGCCATTCTCGATCTACTGAGTTTCTTCTGGATAAACGTCAGCGCATTCATTATTTGTACGCTATGTGCACTGATTGTTCTTTTCATATTACCTGCTGATGCTCCTCATGGAGTCTCGTCTACTTCAGCTGTTCATTCAAAAGATAAGAAAAGGACTCCAACTGGAATCAACAATGGCGTCATTGTTGGCTTACTGACGGTTCTTGGCTTGTTATTAATGAGCCGCATGATTACGCAAACGCCTTTTTCTCTTTATGTCAGCACGGTGTTCAATGCCCCTAATTGGCTAACAGGATTAGCTTATGGATTACAGGCTACGGGAGTGATTGTATCAGCGTCTCTCTGGGCAAGATGGTTTGAAGCGCACGATATAGCCAGCACGCTCTACCGAATGGTGGGGATCATCATGGGATGTATCCTGGTAACACTGCTGCTGGCTACAGTAAGGGAAACCAGCTGGTTTATCGGGCTTTATTTTTTATGGGGAATTCTCCTTGGCGCAACCACGCCTGTGCTTACCGCATTAATTTCGCGCACAACAGCCGAAGGTATGCAAGGGTATATATTGGGGGTGGTCCAGAGCATCAGCCAGTTCGCCTCCATCATAGGTATTGCTTTGGGGGGCGTAGTCCTTCTCTGGCCGGGGTTGTCAGCGTTGTTTCTTTGCGTTGTGGTCATGTATTCCATGACTTTAATGATTACGTTAAAAATCAGCCGTTCTTCAAGGGAATTCAACAAGAAAATAGGTTATGAAAAATGATATTACGACTTGTGCTCTTTATTGTATTGTTAACCTCATCAGTTGCTCATGCTGAACAGACGGTGACGCCTGTAACCGATCTCCTTGGCCGAACCGTTAACATCAAATTACCGGTACAGCGTGTCATCCTTGGGGAAGGGCGCCAACTGTATCTGGTCGCAATGCTTGATAAAGAAAATCCTGCCAAGAGGATAGTGGCCTGGCGGAAAGATTTAATACAGTCAGATCCGGCAACATGGCAGCAGTACCGGCAACAGTTTCCACAACTGGAGAAAATCCCGACATTTGGAGGCAGCGAGCAAGGGACCTTCGATATCGAACAGGCTATTAATTTGAAACCTGACGTCATCATCATGAATATGGATGCGCGAAATGCCATTGTTGACTCAGGGTATGAAGCCGCACTTGCCAGTGCGGGTATCCCAATTGTCTATGTGGATTTTCGGTATGACCCTATTGCACATATTCCTCCTACAGTGAAACTATTTGGCGAGTTATTTGGTCAATCGGAACGCTCTGAAGCCTATTTAAAGTTTCGCGATAGTGAGTTACAACGCGTCATATCCAGGACTTTAAAATTACAGAAGCCATTGCCAAAGGTATTTTTAGAACGTCTTGGAGGTTATTCAGAAGAATGCTGTATGACCTTTGGAAAGGGGAGTTTTGGGCGTTTTGTTAAATTAGCCGGAGGAGACAATATCGCAGCCAATCTTGCTCCCGGTTCATTTTTTACGCTAAATCCTGAAAAGGTGATAGCTGCAAATCCTGATGTCGTCATACTCACCAGCGGGAATTTTCAGGCCTTCGTTCCTGGCGGAAGGTGGATCCCTCTCGGACCGGGCGTCAATATCGAGGAGTCCAGGCGTAAGCTGGCATGGTTCACCACCCGTCCAGCTTATGCAGATAGCACTGCCCGCCGTAATAGCGCATTTTTCGCCATCTGGCATCAGTTCTACAACAGCCCGTATGACGTTATTGCCATCCAGCAACTCGCCAGATGGATACATCCACAATTATTCGCGGACCTGGCCCCTGATGACACATTCCGTCGTATGCATCAGGAATTTCTTCCCGTTCCGTATCAATCCGGGTATATGGTAAGCCTGAAAAAAGAGGAGAATAACCATGACGTTAAGTCTGGCACAACTCCGCGCTGACACGCCAGGGACTGAGCATGTTATTCATTTTAACAATGCAGGAGCAAGCTTAATGCCTGTCCCGGTTATACAGGCTGTGCATGAACACTATTTAAAAGAAATTACCCTCGGTGGGTATGAAGCCGCAGAGAGTGAGCGCCAATGGCTTAGTGATATATATGGTTATCTGGCGAAAATGATCCAGGCAAAGCCTGCAGATATCGCGCTTGTGGAAAATGCTACCCGGGCCTGGGACATCGCATTCTACTCTCTTCCCTTGCGCCCTGGAGATATCATCCTGACTTCGACCACTGAATATGCAGGTAATTATATACCTTACCTGCAACGACAAAAACGTGATGGCATTCAGATCAACATTCTGGAAGCGGATGAGGAGGGGGCTGTTTGTCTGAAGCAATTACAACATGCCCTTGGCAACCCTCGGGTCAGATTAATCAGCCTCCCAATACTGGGAACTCATGGGGGACCAATACAGCCGGTAGAAAAAATGGGCGCCCTTGCTCGTGATGCTGGCGTGTGGTTTTTCCTTGATGCTTGCCAGGGTATTGGACATTTACAACTTGATGTCCAAAAAATTGGGTGCCACGTGTTAACAGCCTCAGGGCGTAAATACCTGCGAGCTCCACGCGGTACGGGTTTTTTATGGATGGACAGCACCCTGAGTTCGAATATTGAACCGGTGTGGCTTGATCACCATGCTGCAAGACTTATAGATGAGCAGAGTTATCATATTAGCGAGGGAGCCCGACGATTCGAATGCTGGGAGGCAAATATCGCTGACAGGCTTGGCCTGGGGGCTGCCGCGAAATATGCGCTTTCGTTAGGGCAGGATAAAGTAACGCAAAGAATTTTTAAGTTGGCTAAGCAACTTCGCTTAGGCCTGAAATGTATAACGCACGTTCAGTTACAGGATAAAGGAGATAATCTATCAGGAATAGTTACATTTACAGTTAAAAATAAAACAGCTGAATCTGTTAAGGAATACCTATCGGCTCAACCACGTCGAATTAATGTCTCATGTTCTCGATTTAGTTCGACATTCATTGACATGCGAAATCGTGGGCTGGAGTCAGTCGTTCGTGCATCCGTTCATGCGTATAACAGTGAAGATGAGATAGATATCTTACTTAATGCCCTTGAAAATTTCAGGTGAGGTGAACATGCAGTATGAGGTAATATTACACCCAGTTGCCTTGATCCGTCCCTCTGAAGAGGTCAATATGGAACATGTTATAGCATTAACAGAGGATATAGCGCGTTGCCAAAAATGGATAACACCCGTTCCCATTGAAAAGCACACGGGGATCATTATGGATGGCAACCATCGATATCGTGTGGCCAATAATCTTGGGCTAATGTACCTTCCTTGTATATTGCTTGATTATACTGATGTACGCGTGAGAGTACACGACTGGAATAATGGTGAGCCCTTCTGCCCGTTAAAAATCAGAGACCACATAGTAAACCAGGGAAAAATTTTTCCGTATAAAACCACTCGTCATTTATTTTCACCGGTTCTTCCAGCCGTTGATTTTCAGCTCAAACAGTTATTCGGTATACGTTCATTAACTATATAGTTCTTCTCGGCTCTGGTCGCGATCAATGCCGGAGTCCGTTTTGTAGGAATAGTTCTGCACGAGAGCATTGCAGCGGATGCTTTTAGACACTCAGCCATTGAGCCAATCCTCGAGCTTAGGACGTTGCTGATGTCCCGCTATGTATGTACTGCGCCTCAGCGCGGCCGCAGATCGACCACGCGCTGCACTTTGCCTTCTTCCGAGCGAGGCCCTTGGCCGCATCATCGAACGCAGTTCGATGGGGAGCCCTGGCTCCGAAAAGCAAAAACCCAGCCATAGGCTGGGTTCTCTGAATAGGGCGACCGGACTCGGACAACCGGCGCTAGCGCCGCGTTGAACAGCGCTTTAGCGCTGGCCCGTAGGGTGAGGACTTTGGGCCGAATAATCGAACGTAGTTCGATGGAGAGTCCGTATCTCAGTAAGCAAAAACCCAGCCATAGGTGGGTTCTTCTAAATAGGGCGACCGGACTCGGACAACCGGCGCTGGCGCCGGGTTGAACAGCGCTTCAGCGCTGGCCCGCAGGGTGAGGCCTTTGGCCGAATAATCGAACGCAGTTCGATGGAGAGTCCGTATCCCAGAAAGCGAAAAACCCGCCATAGGCGGGTTCTTCTGAATATGGTGCCCGGACTCGGAATCGAACCAAGGACACGGGGATTTTCAATCCCCTGCTCTACCGACTGAGCTATCCGGGCAACGGGGCGCATTAAACCGTATTGGCCGGGTGGCGTCAATCGCTTTCTGTCACAAAGCCGATCGGTTGCTCTATTTTCAGGCAGCGAACCTGGCGGAGTGGGGAATGGGAGGGTATCGTCATTCAATAAATATGCATATAAAACGTGTATTTATACCGTCGTTAATATGGGTTTTTATGATTTTTTAGTTAAATAACAATGCATTATTTTAAAATCAATGCGCGTTAAACCAAGGCGATTCTTGCTTGAACCCCGCAACGAATCATGCAATCATTGCGCAAATTTTAGCACTCTCCGTTCCCTGACGGTGTTCCCGCTTCTTATAAGCCAGAGGGTTATTGGCATGACTGGTTTTGTTGCTCAAGCGCTGCTGCGCACCAGACATCTGACGCCGCCACCGTTCCGCCGTTGTCTCCTTCGCACGTCATCCGCCCGAATACGCCTGCCGGCCATGCGGTAAGGCCGCCGATGCTCGCTGTTAGGCATGCGTAAAGCCAGCGCTGCGGCCCTGATTTTACTGATGCCTGTCGGACGCTGCCAAGACCAGTTCCCCCGATAGCCGCCTGATGATCCCCGATCATGAGCCGGTCACGCACGCCGCTTATGCTGCCGTGCCCGGGTATCGCTTTACCGGGATAACCGCGTTATCTCATTACCGTGCCGGTGGCACACCCTCATCCTTCACCGTTTGAGAGTCAGCATGATGAAAGAATTGAAAATCGCGACCAGCGCCAGCCTGGTCGCCACCATTGAGACGCTGCGCCAAATCGTGCGCGTAGAGCAGACGGACTACACCGACGTGGCGGCGGTGGTGGTGTCGGTCGCCGACGTGAACGCCGGCATTCTGGCGCGCTTGCAGGCGACGGGGTTCGACATTCCAACCTTCGTGGCGGTGGAAGGGGATGAGCATCTCTCGCCGGACTATCTGCCGTTCGTCAGTGGGGTTTTCGCGCTGCTGGCCGGTGCCAGCAAGCCGTTCTACATGGCGCAACTGGAGGCTGCCGCCGACGCCTACGAGCAGGCGCTGCTGCCGCCGTTCTTCAAAACGCTGAAGACCTACGTCGAGATGGAAAATTCGACCTTCGCCTGTCCGGGGCATCAGGGCGGCGAGTTCTTCCGCAAGCACCCGGCCGGCCGGCAGTTCTTCGATTTCTACGGTGAGACCCTGTTCCGTTCCGATATGTGCAACGCCGACGTCAAGCTGGGCGATCTGCTGATCCACGAAGGGTCGGCCAAGGATGCGCAAAAGCACGCGGCGCGGGTGTTCAACGCCGATAAAACCTACTTTGTGCTCAACGGCACCTCGGCGGCCAACAAGGTGGTGACCAACGCGCTGCTGACCCGTGGCGATCTGGTGCTGTTCGATCGCAACAACCACAAATCCAACCACCACGGGGCGCTGATCCAGGCCGGCGCCACGCCGGTCTATCTGGAAACCGCCCGCAACCCGTTCGGCTTTATCGGCGGCATCGATGCGCACTGCTTCGACGAACGCTACCTGCGCGAGCAGATCCGCGAGGTGGCGCCTGAGAAGGCCGCGGCGGCAAGGCCGTTCAGGTTGGCGATCATTCAGCTCGGCACCTACGACGGCACGATTTACAACGCGCGTCAGGTGATCGACACCATCGGTCACCTGTGCGACTACATCCTGTTCGACTCCGCCTGGGTGGGCTACGAAGGCTTTATCCCGATGCTGAAAGAGTGCTCGCCGCTGCTGCTGGAGCTGGACGAACACGATCCGGGCATTTTCGTCACCCAGTCGGTGCATAAACAGCAGGCGGGGTTCTCGCAGACCTCGCAGATCCACAAGAAAGACGACCATATCAAAGGGCAAAAGCGCCACTGCAACCACAAGCACCTGAACAACGCGTTCATGCTGCATGCGTCGACCAGCCCGTTCTATCCGCTGTTCGCCGCGCTGGACGTCAACGCCAAGATGCACGCCGGCCCCGCCGGGCGCCGCATGTGGATGGACTGCGTCAAGCTGGGCATCGAGACCCGCAAACAGCTGCTCAAGCGCTGCTCGCAGCTGAAGCCGTTTATTCCGCAGCAGGTGGCGGGCAAAGACTGGCAGGATCACGATACTGACCTTATCGCCAACGACGCGCGCTTCTTCACCTTCGTGCCGGGGGAAACGTGGCACGGCTTCGAAGGCTATGCCCAGGATCAGTATTTGGTGGATCCGTGCAAGCTGCTGCTGACCACGCCGGGCATCGACGCCGCGACGGGCCAATACACCGAGTTCGGCGTGCCGGCCACCATTCTGGCCAACTTCCTGCGCGAGAACGGCATCGTGCCGGAGAAGTGCGATCTCAACTCGATCCTGTTCCTGCTGACCCCGGCGGAAAACCCGGCCAAGATGGAGCACCTGGTGGAGATGCTGGCGCAGTTCGAGCGCTATGTTGCAGAGGACGCGCCGCTGAGCGTGGTGCTGCCAACGGTGTACCGCAAGAACGAGCAGCGCTACCGCGGCTACAGCATTCGCCGGCTGTGCCAGGAGATGCACGATCTGTACGTCAGCTTCGACGTCAAACAGCTGCAAAAGGAGATGTTCCGGCAGGATCACTTCCCGCCGGTGGTGATGAACCCGCAGGACGCCAACGTGGAGTTTATCCGCGATAACGTCGAGCTGGTGCCGATCGGCCAGGCGGAAGGGCGCATCGCGGCGGAAGGGGCCTTGCCGTACCCGCCGGGCGTGCTGTGCGTGGTGCCGGGCGAAGTGTGGGGCGGCGCGGTGCAGCGCTACTTCCTGGCGCTGGAAGAGGGCATCAACCGCCTGCCGGGCTTCTCGCCGGAGTTGCAGGGGGTCTACATCGAGAAAAAAGATCACGGCTGGAAGCGCATCTTCGGCTATATGATCAAGCCATAGAAAAAGGGCCGGTTCGCACCGGCCCTTCTCATTTATCCACGCGGAACGCGTTACTTTCTGCGGTAGCTCTTCTGCGCGGTATTCACTTTCACCAGATAGCGGCGCGACTCGGCTGCCGGGTGCTTGGTGGTCAGCGTCTGGTACACGTCGCCCGGTTGCATGCCGTTGATGATGCCCACCGCGCGCGTTCTGTCGCTGGAGAACACCCGCAGCACGCTGCCGGCGCCGCCGTTGTAGGCGGTGATCACCGCATAGCGGCGCGAGGTCGGGTTCTGAATGCCGCCCAGGTAGTTGTTCTGCAGGATAGCCAGATAGGCGGTGCCGGTGTCGATGTTGTTCTCCGGATCGAACAGGTAGCTGCGGCTCGGGGTGCCCCATTTGCCGCGCATCTGGAACACATCCTTACCGGCGGTATGCTGCACCACCTGCATCAGGCCCAGCGCGTCCGAACCGCTCACCGCATACGGGTTGAAGCTCGATTCGGTCTGCATGATCGCCAGGATCAGCGACTCGTCCACGCCGTATTTTTCCGACGCCTTGCGCACCATCGGCAGGTATTTATGCGCACGTTTGTCCAGGTGGTTCGGCACCAGCTGGATGGTGACCGAGTAGATCACGTGCAGGCCGGAGGTACGTTTTTGCAGCTTGGTCTGCAGCAGGTAATCGGCGAAGTGCGCCGCGCGCCATTCCCAGCGGATCGGCGCGCCCTTGTTATCCAGCACCTGGCCGTACAAGAACGGCTCTTTGCTGATCTGGATATCGTTGGCGTCGGAATAGAGATCGATGGACCCCGGATCGTCACCCATCAGCAGTGTGCTGATGATCGCCTGGCGCAGGTGCGCGGCCGGATCGGTGGTGGCGATGGTCTCGATGGTAATGGCGCCGGTGTCGAAGTTGATGTGGCTGCGGGTTTGGTATTGGTCGGTATATTTGACGTAGTCTTTCGGCCCGGCGATCAGAACTTCGTTCAGACCCCAGATGTTCTCGATGTTGTGGGCGAATTGGCCCATCAGAATGTCGAAGCCGTTGGTATCTTTAATCCAGGCTTCGTTGATTTCTTCACTTTTTTTGCCGGAACAGGAGATCAGCAAAGGCGCTATTACGAGCAAAGCTAAAATTTTCTTCATCTTAAAGCCGTTTGGAAGAAGTATAAGAGGATTGAAGCGGGCCAGCGCCTGGCCCCAACAGCGTTATTCGCTCGGCGGCGTATAGCCTTCGATGTGCACGTCGTGCCCTTCGAACAGGAACTTGATCATTTCCTCTTCCAGCAGCTTGCGGTCGTCCACGTTCATCATATTCAGCTTCTTCTCGTTGATCAGCATGGTCTGCTTCTTCATCCACTCGCCCCAGGCTTCCTTGGAGATCTCGTTGTAGATGCGCTTGCCGACGTCACCGGGATAAAGTTGGAAGTCCTGGCCTTCGGCGTCGCGCTGCAGGAAAGTACAAAAAATGGTGCGGCTCATGCTAATTCCTCATCGATGGCGCTATCGCCATATAAGTTTTGTTGGATCGGGGGCTGCTTCGCCAGCTGTTGCAACAGGCGATCCACCGGCGCTGCCAGCCCGACCGACGGCGGCTGCGCTAAGTTATACCAGAGACCTGCGCCCTCATCCATGCCGCTGCCCGCCGCGTCGAGCGACAGCCACATCGGCACGATATCGAGGTGGAAATGGCTGAACGTGTGGCGAAACGCGGTCAGCTGCTCCAGGCGCTTGCCTTTCAGACCGCGCTGCTGCAGCCAGAGTTCCAAATCCACGCGCGCGCTGAACTGCGGGAAGCAGAACAGGCCGCCCCACAGGCCCACCGCCGGGCGCTGCTCCAGCCACACCCGGTCGCCGTGCTGCAGCAATAAGAAGTAGGCGGTTTTTTCCGGCAGGGTCTGCTTGGGTTTCTTGCCGGGGTAGTTGGCCCAGCTGTGGTTGGCGTAAGACAGGCAGCCGACGTTGAGCGGGCAGAGTTCGCACTTGGGCTTGGAGCGGGTGCAGACCATGGCGCCCAGATCCATCATTGCCTGGTTGAACTGGCCGACGCCCTGCGCCGGGGTGACCTCTTCGCTGATTTTCCACAGCCGGTTTTCGACTTCTTTCTTGCCCGGCCAGCCCTCCACCGCGTAGCAGCGGGCCAGCACGCGCTTCACGTTGCCGTCGAGGATCGGATAGTGTTGGCCCAGCGCCAACGACAGCACCGCGCCGGCGGTAGAGCGGCCGACGCCCGGTAAATCGGCGATTTCTGCAAAGGTTGTCGGGAACTCGCCGCCGTGCTGTGCGACAATGGTCTGCGCCGCCTTGTGCAGGTTGCGGGCGCGGGCGTAATAGCCAAGGCCGGTCCACAGATGCAGCACTTCATCGAGTGGGGCTTCCGCCAGCGCGCGCACGTTGGGAAAACGGGCCATAAAGCGCTGAAAATAAGGAATGACGGTGGCAACCTGGGTCTGTTGCAACATCACCTCGGAGAGCCATACTTGATAGGCGGTTTTTTCCAGCTGCCACGGCAGGGTCTTGCGACCGTAGCGCTGATACCAGTCAAGCACCACCTGTGCGAATTGTTGTGCTTGCATCATGAGCAGCGTCGTTATCCGGCAGAAAATGAAGCGAGATTGCAGCATAGAGTCATGGTGCTGTAAACCGGAACTTTCCGACGCCGCACGGCGGGTACAGAAGATGAACACTTGCTAAACCAATGTATCTTTGCATAATGCGCGTTTCCCTAATTGGCAGCCAAACAGACAGAAAGCACTATGATTAATGACGTCATCTCTCCGGAATTTGATGAGAACGGCCGCGCGATGCGCCGTATCCGCAGTTTTGTCCGCCGCCAGGGGCGGCTGACCAAAGGCCAGCAGCACGCGCTGGAGAACTATTGGCCGGTGATGGGCGTGGAGTATCAGGCTGACGCTGTCGATCTCACCGCGTTGTTCGGCCGCGACGCGCCGACGGTGCTGGAGATCGGTTTTGGCATGGGTGCCTCGCTGGTGACCATGGCGGGCAACAACCCGCAGCAGAACTTTTTAGGGATCGAAGTGCACTCGCCGGGCGTGGGCGCCTGCCTGGCCGACGCCCACGAGGCGAAGCTGAGCAACCTGCGCGTGATGTGCCACGACGCGGTTGAGGTGCTGGAAAACATGATCCCGGACGGCTCGCTGGATATGGTGCAGCTGTTCTTCCCCGATCCGTGGCACAAGGCGCGCCATAACAAGCGCCGCATCGTGCAAACGCCGTTTGTCGAACTGGTGCTGCGCAAGCTGAAGACCGGCGGCGTCTTCCACATGGCCACCGATTGGCAACCTTATGCGGAACATATGTTAGAGGTTATGAACGGGGTCGCAGGCTACCGTAATCTTTCCAGCGATAATGATTACGTGCCGCGTCCGGATTCGCGCCCACTGACGAAATTTGAATTACGCGGCCAGCGCCTGGGACATGGCGTTTGGGACTTGATGTTTGAGAGGAAAGAATAATGGCTAAGAACCGCAGTCGTCGTTTACGTAAAAAGTTGCACATTGAAGAATTTCAGGAGCTGGGTTTCTCCGTAGCCTGGCGCTTCGCCGAAGGCACGTCGGTGGAAGACATCGACAGCACGCTGGATACCTTCATCGATGAAGTGATCGAGCCGAACGGCCTGGCGTTTGACGGTAGCGGCTACCTGCAGTGGGAAGGTCTGATCTGCCTGCAGAAGATCGGCCACTGCACCGACGAGCAGCGCGAGCTGGTGAAAAACTGGCTGGAAGCGCGCAAACTGACCGACGTTAAGGTCAGCGATCTGTTCGATATCTGGTGGGATTGATCGCGCTTGCCCGATGAGCGCGGCTTCGCGCCGCGCCGTTTTATTGATCTAAGGTGCCTTAACGGCGCCTTTGTTTTGCCCGGAGTGTGAGGTGGTAACAACATTGGATAACGCGTTGCTGGAGGAAATCCTGCAACAGGTGCGCCCGCTGATTGGCCAGGGGAAAGTGGCCGACTACATCCCGGCGTTGGCGGAAGTGCCCGCCGATCGGCTGGCGATCGCCGTCTGCACGGTGGACGGCGAACTGTTCCAGGCCGGCGACGCCGCGGAGCGCTTCTCCATTCAGTCGATCTCCAAAGTGCTGAGCCTGACGCTGGCGCTGACGCGCTATCAGGAGCCTGAGATCTGGCGGCGCGTCGGCAAAGAGCCTTCCGGCCTGCCGTTCAACTCGCTGCTGCAGCTGGAGATGGAGCAGGGCAAACCGCGCAATCCGTTTATCAACCCCGGTGCGCTGGTGGTGTGCGACATGCTGCAAACCCGGCTCAGCGCCCCCAAACAGCGCATGCTGGAGGTGGTGCGCCAGCTGGCCGGCGAAGACGACCTGGCCTATGACCTGCGGGTGGCGCGCTCCGAGTTCGAACACTCCGATCGCAATGCGGCCATCGCCTATCTGATGAAGTCGTTCGGCAACTTCGAGAACGACGTGATCACCGTGCTGCAAACCTATTTCCACTACTGTGCGCTGCGCATGAGCTGCGTGGAGCTGGCGCGCAGCTTCGTTTATCTGGCCAACCACGGCCGCGATCTCAACGGCGAGACGGTGATCAGCCCGCTGCAGGCCCGGCAGATCAACGCCCTGATGATGACCAGCGGCATGTACGACGGCGCCGGCGAATTCGCCTATCGGGTGGGGATGCCGGGCAAGTCCGGCGTGGGCGGCGGCATCGTGGCCATTGTGCCGGGCGAGCTGTCGATCGTCGTCTGGTCGCCGGAGCTGGATGCTTCCGGCAACTCGCTGGCGGGAACTGCGGCGCTGGAACTGTTGTCTCAACGTATCGGTCGTTCGATTTTTTAATCCCAATCTGGATGGGAGTCAGGAGAAGCTATGTTGAAGAAAACCGGGTTAGCCTTACTGCTGCTGGCGGCGACTGCCGCGCAGGCCCACGCCGAGTACCAATGCAGCGTTAAACCCCAGGACGATGTGATCATCAGCCCGCAGAGCGTGCAGGTGAAAGGCGCCAGCGGCGACCTGCAAATTTCGCCGGATGGCGACGTTATCCGCAACGGTCAGGCGCTGAGCCTGAGCGACAGCCAGCGGCAGAAAGCCTTCAGTTACCAGAGCGCGCTGCGCAAGCAGCTACCGTGGATCGACGACGGCGCGCAGAAACACCTGGAGAAAGCCCGCGCAGCGCTGGATAAGGTGATCGTCAAAGAGCTGGGCAGCAACAGCAACGTGCGCAACCGGCTGACCACCCTCAACGGCCAGCTGAAACAGCAGATGAACCGCATCATCGAGCACCGCAGCGACGGCCTGACCTTCCACCACAAGGCGATTGACCAAGTGGAACAGGATGGCCGCAACATCGTGCAGCAGAGCATGGGCGGCGTGCTGCAGGACAGCCTGAACGAGATGGGCGTCAAACAGGCTGCCAACAGCGGCGGCAACCCGCTGCAGGCGATCATGGGCAACCTGGGCGGCTTGCAGAAGGCGATCCAGAACGAGTGGAACAACCAGGAGCAGGACTTCCAGAACTTCGGTCACGACGTTTGCAACCGCGTCACCGCACTGGAAACCCAGCGCAAGGATCTGCTGAAGGCGTTGAAGTGATTTAAGAACCTTCTCGGCAGTATGTTTTTTGACCTTCTTAAGCTTATCTGACAGACTGGTCAAACTACGTACAGATTTATGGATGTTTACGGAGGACGCTATGAGCCATACACGTTACGAAACCGATGTTGTTGCCTGGGCAAATGAACAGGCCGCTCTTTTGCGCTCCGGAAAATTGTCTGAGATCGATATTGAAAAGATCGCCGAGGAGATTGAGGACGTGGGGAAGAGCGAGCAAAGGGAACTTGCTAGCCGGATGACGGTGCTGATTGCACATTTGCTTAAATGGAAATATCAGCCGGCCAGGCGCGGAACCAGCTGGGAGAAAACGATTAAAGCGCAGCGCAAAGAGGTGCTTTACAGCTTGAAAGAGTCGCCCAGCCTAAAAGGTAAACTGAGCGATGCTGATTGGCTGGATGTCGTCTGGTCGAAGGCCGTTGCGCTCGCTACGGCCGAAACTGGGCTGGATGTATATCCGGAAAACGGCATCTGGGAAACTCAGCAGATTCTGTCTCAGACGTTTTACCCAGATTAACACCAATAAAAAAGCGCTGATTATTCAGCGCTTTTTTTTACTCGTCGTCCGCCAGGAACAGTTCCAGCAGCGAGTTGAGGAACAGTTTGCCCTTCTCGGTGATTTGCCAGTGCTCTGCGGTTTCTTCCAGATAGCCTTTGGCCAGCGCTTCGTCCAGCTGCGGGCGAATGACGCTTTCCGCCAACCCGGTGTAGTTGACGAAGTCGGCGCGCGGCGCAGCTTCCAGCAGGCGGAAGCGGTTCATGAAGAATTCGAACGGCCGATCCGCCGCCGCCACCTCATGCTGCTTGTCCATGTAGTCGCCGCGCATAAAGCCGCGCGGGTGCTTGGTCTTGGCGGTGCGCAGGATGCGCCCGTCGCTGAAGGTCACCTTGCCGTGCGCGCCGCAGCCGATCCCCAGATAGTCGCCGAAGCGCCAGTAGTTGAGGTTGTGCTGGCATTGGTAGCCCGGTTTGGCATAGGCCGAAGTTTCATACTGCTGATAGCCGGCGGCGCTCAGCAGCTGGTGGCCGCGCTCGAAGATGTCCCACAGCGCGTCGTCGTCCGGCAAAACCGGCGGGCGCGAGCTGAACAGGGTGTTCGGCTCGATGGTCAGCTGATACCACGACAGGTGCGGCGGGTTCAGGGCAATAGCCTGGCGCAGATCGTCCAGCGCCTCTTCCAGCGACTGATCCGGCAGGCCGTGCATCAGATCGAGGTTGAAGCTGCGGAGGCCGAGGCCGGTCGCCAGCGTTGCCGCGCGCTTGGCCTCTTCCGGGCCGTGGATGCGCCCTAAGCGGGTCAGCTTCTCGGCGCTGAAGCTTTGCACCCCGATGGAGATGCGGTTGACGCCGGCGCGCTGGTAGCCGCTGAAGCGATCGGCCTCCACGGTGCCGGGGTTGGCCTCCATGGTGATTTCGGCGTCGTCGGCGACGCGAATGCGCGCCCGCACGCCGTCCAGCAAGGCTTGCATCGCCTCTGCGCTCAGCAGGCTGGGGGTGCCGCCGCCGATGAAGATGGTGCTTATCTCCCGGCCGCCGGCCAGCGGCAGATCGGCATCCAGATCCGCCAACAGATGATCGACGTACTCCTGATGCGGCACGTCACCCTTCAGCGCATGGGAGTTGAAGTCGCAGTACGGGCATTTCTGCACGCACCACGGGATGTGAATGTAGAGACTCAGCGGGGGCAGCTTAAGCATTGCGCATGGCTTCCAACATCAGCGTCAGCGCCTTGCCGCGGTGCGAAATCGCCCGCTTCTCGTCGCGGCTCAGCTCGGCGGCGGTGCGGCCCAGCTCCGGCACGTAGAAGACAGGATCGTAACCGAAGCCGCCTTCGCCGGCGGCCTGCTCGGTGATCTCACCGGCCCAGCTGCCGTGGAACACCAGCGGCGTCGGATCTTCTGCATGGCGCAGATAGACCAGCACGCAGTGGAATTGCGCGCCGCGCCGGCCCGGCGCTACGTCTTTCAGCGCCGCCAGCAGCTTATCGAGGTTCTGCCGATCGTCGGCATCTTCACCGGCATAGCGTGCGGAGTAGATGCCCGGCGCGCCGCCCAGCGCGTCGACTGCCAGGCCGGAGTCGTCGGCGATCGCCGGCAGGCCGGTGACCTGTGCCGCATGGCGCGCTTTCAGAATGGCGTTTTCGATAAACGTCAGCCCGGTCTCTTCGGCGGATTCCACGCCGAGATCGGTTTGCGCGACCACGTCCAGGCCGAAATCGGCCAACAGGTCGGCAAGTTCGCGCACTTTGCCCGGGTTACCGGTGGCAAGAACGACTTTTTGCATAATGACTACCTTGAAAATTATTCGATGAGCGCCGCGACCACGGCGGGGATCTGTTGCGGATTCACGATGCGTAACTGTTTATGCCGCCCCAGTTCGCCTTTCTCGATGGTGACGCTGCTTTTCGCCACTTTGAACTGCTTGGCGATAAACTTGATCAAATGGGCGTTGGCTTGGCCGTCGACCGGCGGGGCGGTGATGGTGACTTTCAGTTCGTCGCCATGTAAGCCGATAATTTGGTCGCGGCTGGCTTTCGGCTGAATATATAGCCTGATCGCCAGCCCGTCCAGCACCGGAGTGACTGCACTCACAGCAGGAACCAAAGTTGGGGGAACAGATCCATGCCCAGGTAGTTGAGCAGATAGAGGATCAGGATTACCACCATGGCGGAAAAGTCGATGCCGCCCATCGCCGGGATGATGCGACGGATCGGCGCCATCAAGGGTTCGGTCAGCTGGTACATCACGTAGTCGATCGGGCTGCGGCCCTGGCTTACCCAGCTCATCAGCGCACGAATGATCATTACCCAGAAGATCAGGTAGCCGACGGACTTCACCAGCGAGATCAGGCCGAACAGCAGGTTATAGGGACTGAGCGAGATCGCGCCGTCCTGGATCAGCAGCAGCAACGGGTACTTGATAGTCATCAGCAGGAACGCCAGCAGCAGCGAAGCGCTGTCGATAGGCCCCAGCGACGGGAGGATGCGGCGCAGCGGGCCGACCACGGGTTGGGTGATCTTCACCACAAACTGCGAGAACGGGTTGTAAAAATCGGTGCGCGCCCACTGCATCCAAATGCGCAGCAACAGCACCATCACGTACAGATCAACAACGGTCTTGACCAGGAAAGTCAGCGTTAGCATGAAGTGGTCCTTCTCCTTAACTCGCGGTTATTTAAAATAATTTTTCCATCTCTTGCGCACGGGAAACGGCGGCCTGCATCGCTTGCGCCACGGTTTCCGGCAGTTGGCGTTCGTTGAACACCCGCAGCGCTTCGGCGGTGGTGCCGCCTTTGGAGGTCACCTGCTCGCGCAGCGTGCCCAGCGGCGTATCCGGGTTGGCTTCCACCAGCGCGGCGGCGCCGGAAGCGGCCTGCTGCACCAGATCGCGCGCGGTCTGGCTGTCGAAGCCCATGCGTTCGGCCTCTTTTTGCATCGCCTCCATAAACAGGAAGAAATAGGCCGGGGCGCTGCCCGCGGCGGCGATCACGCCGTTGATGCCATTTTCGTCATCGACCCAGCAAACTTTACCGACCGACGCCATTAAATCGCCGGTGTAGTCGCGATCCTGCCGGCTGACCTGCTCCGGTGCGTACAGCCCGCTCATGCCCTTGCCGACCAGCGACGGGGTGTTGGGCATGATGCGCACGATGTTCAGCTTGTCGCCGAGCAGCTGATAGAAACGGCTGACCTGAATACCGGCGGCGATCGACAGCACCAGCTTGCCTCTGAAATCGACCTGCTCGCGCAGCGGCTGGCAAACGTCGGCCATCAGCTGCGGTTTGACCGCCAGCACCACCACGTCGGCCGCGCGCGCGCAGGCGACGTTGTCGCCGCTGCTGACGATGCCGTAGTCCGCCGCCAGCGCGTCACGGTTTTTCGCCGAAGGGGCGCAGACGCTGATGGATTTGGCTGGATAGCCGCCCGCCACCAGGCCGGCGATGATTGCACGCGCCATGTTGCCGGCGCCGATAAAGGTAATCTTGCGATGTTGCATCAAATCCCTCGTCTGTTTGTCAGGCCTGCGAGTAGTCGCGGGCGCCAAAAATTGCGGTGCCGATGCGCACCAGGGTGCTGCCAGCGGCGATCGCCGCCGCCATGTCGTCCGTCATGCCCATCGACAGCGTATCGGCCTGCGGATAACGCTGGCGCAGGGCGAGAAAGGCATCGTTCATCCGGCTGAATACCGCCAGCTGCCGCTGGTAATCCGCTTCCGGCGCCGGGATGGCCATCAGGCCGCGCAGCGTCAGGTTCGGCAGTGCGGCGATCGCTTCGGCCAACGCCGGCAGCTCGGCCAGCGCGATGCCGGATTTGCTCTGCTCATCGCTGATGTTGATTTGAATCAGCACGTTGAGTGGCGGCATACCGGCCGGGCGCTGATCGCTCAGGCGCTGGGCGATACGCAGCCGGTCTACGGTATGGCACCAGGCGAAGTGTTCCGCCACCAGCCGACTCTTATTGGATTGCAGCGGGCCGATAAAGTGCCACACCAACTCGCCGCTCTGCGGCGACTCGGCGAAATGCCGGATCTTGTCTACCCCTTCCTGCACGTAGTTCTCGCCGAAGGCGCGCTGGCCGGCGGCGATGGCTTCTTCGATCGCCGCCACAGGTTTGGTTTTGCTGACTGCAAGCAGGGCAACTTCTTCTGGCGCCCGCGCGCAGTTTTGCGCGGCGGCCGCGATGCGGTTTCTGACATCCTGCAGGTTCTGTTGGATAGTGCTCATTATTGACCCGGGAGAGTGATATGGATATCGATGAATTCGTGGCCCTTAGTGTAAAGCATAATGCTTCCGATCTGCACCTTTGTGCCGGTCATCCGCCGATGTTGCGCATCGACGGTGAACTGCAGCCGCTGGCGGCGGCGCCAACGCTGACGGCGCAAGGCGTGCAGGCCCTCTGCGACGGATTGCTGAGTGCGCAGCAGCGCGAGAGCCTGCGGCGGCTGGGGCAGCTCGATCTGGCGCTGCACAGGCCGGGTGGGGAGCGGCTGCGGGCCAACGTTTTTCAGCAAAGCGCGGGGATGTCTCTCGCATTGCGGCGCATCGTCGGGCAGGCGCCTTCGCTTGCCGAGCTGGCGGCACCGGCCATCGTCCCGGCACTGCTGCGGCGCGACGACGGGCTTCTCCTGGTCACCGGCGCCACCGGCAGCGGCAAGTCCACCACGCTGGCGGCGATGATCGACGAGATCAACCGGCACCAGCCGCGGCACATTTTGACGCTGGAAGATCCGATCGAATTCCTGCACCGCAGCCGGCGATCGCTGATTCAACAGCGGGAGATCGGCCGCGACAGTCACAGCTTCGATGCGGCGTTGCGCGCTGCGCTGCGCGAAGATCCGGATGTGATCCTGCTGGGCGAGCTGCGCGATGTCGCCACCATTCGGCTGGCGCTCACCGCGGCGGAGACCGGCCATCTGGTGCTGGCGACGCTGCACACCCGCAGCGCGCCGCAGGCGGTGGAACGGCTGGTGGACGTGTTTCCGGCGGAAGAGAAACCCTATGTGCGCGCCCAGCTGGCCGGCAGCCTGCAGGCGGTGATCGCGCAAAAGCTGATGCGGCGGCCCGGCGGCGGGCGAGTGGCGATCTTTGAGGTGCTGACGGCGACGGCGGCGGTCAGCAACCTGATCCGCGAAGGGAAAACCCATCAGTTGGCGAGCGTGTTGCAAACCGGCGCGCAGTCCGGCATGCAAACCTTTGAGCAAGGTTTGCAGCAGCGGATCGATGCCGGAATGCTGGGAGAGTGTGCGGGGGAGTCGGCGGGTGTTTAGCCCAGCTGCCGTTCGAACCAGCTTTCGAGGATCACCACCGCAGAGGCGGAATCCACGCTGCCTTTGTCGAGCGCGCGGAAGCCGCCGCGATCGAACAGGTTGGCGCGCGCTTCCACGGTGCTCAGGCGCTCGTCATGCAGATCGATCTGGATGCCGAAGCGGCCGTGCAGGCGGTTGGCGAACTTGCGCGCCTGGGCGGTTACCGGTTGTTCGGTGCCGTCCATGTTCAGCGGCAGGCCGACCACCACCAGATCCGGCTGCCACTCCTTCAGCAGCTTTTCGATTTTCAGCCAGTCCGGTGAGCCGTCCTGCGCTTTGAAGGCCGGCAGGGCGCGGGCGCTGCCGGTCAACTCTTGGCCGACGGCCGCGCCGATGCTTTTGGTGCCGAAGTCGAAGGCGATAATGGTGCGGTTGCTCATCAGGCGTGTCCTGCGTGGTTGGCGATGCTGCGAATGTCGATACCCAGAAGGTTCCCCGCCTCGCGCCAACGGCTGGCGATCGGCGTGCGGAACAGAATGTCGGTGTTGGCCTCGATGGTCAGCCAGGCGTTCTCCAACACCTCCTGCTCCAGCTGGCCCTTTTCCCAACCTGCATAACCCAGCGCCACCAGCACGTCGTCCGGTTGTTCCGGGGTGCCGAGCGTTTCCAGCACGTCTTTCGAGGTGGTGATCATGGTGTTGGGGGAAATTTGAATGCTGGCACCGAAGCCGTGGCGCGGCGTATGCAGGATAAATCCGCGATCGTCCGCCAGCGGGCCGCCGGCGAACACCGGCTTGTCCAGGCTGATGGCCGGATCGCGCGCAGGCGGCATGATCTTCAGCTTGCTCAGTACCGTGGCTACCGTGAACTGCTCCACCGGTTTATTGATCACCAAACCCATGGCGCCTTCTTCGTTGTGCTCGCAGACGTAAATCACCGAGCGCTTGAAGCGAGGATCCTGCAGGGTGGGCATGGCGATCAGAAAATGGTGCTGTAAATTCATGGCGTTAGTATAAGGTAATCAATGGGTGAGAAAATAAACAGCCGCCAGTATGCGGCTATACCCGCCGCCTTTCAAGCCGCGTGCAAAGGCGTGCTTTGGCGGGCGCGATGCAGGATAGCGGGCGGCAGGCCGCCCGCATGACGCATTACTTCGCCGCCAGGCGCTTTTCAATCGCGTCCATCAGCATGCCGGTAATCGAGATCGGGAATGCCGCCTCAATTTCGCGCGCGCAGGTTGGGCTGGTCACGTTGATTTCGGTCAGTCGATCGCCGATCACGTCCAGGCCGACGAAGATCAGCCCTTTCTCTTTCAGCGTCGGCGCGACAGCGCGGGCGATTTTCCAGTCGCTCTCGCTCAGCGGACGCGCTTCGCCGCGGCCGCCGGCCGCCAGGTTGCCACGGGTTTCGCCCTGCGCCGGAATGCGCGCCAGGCAGTAAGGCACCGGCTCGCCGTCGACGACCAGAATGCGTTTGTCGCCGTCCTTGATCGCCGGCAGGAAGTTCTGCGCCATGCAGAAACGGCTGCCGTGTTCGGTCAGGGTTTCGATGATCACCGACAGGTTAGGATCGTCCTGCTTCACGCGGAAGATAGACGCGCCGCCCATGCCGTCCAGCGGCTTCAGGATGACGTCGCCGTGCTGCTGGTGGAATTTGCGGATGTGCGCGGCGCTGCGGCTGACCAGCGTGTCCGGCGTCAGTTCCGGGAACCAGGCGGTGAACAGCTTCTCGTTGCAGTCGCGCAGGCTTTGCGGCTTGTTGACCACCAGCGTGCCTTTGACTTCGGCGCGCTCCAGAATGTAGGTCGCGTAGATGTATTCGGTATCGAACGGCGGATCCTTGCGCATCAGGATCACGTCCAGATCGTGCAGCGCCAGATCCTGCTCGCTGCCGAAGCTGAACCAGTTCTCCTTGTCTTCCTTCACGCTCAGCAGGCGGGTGCGGGCGCGCCCGTCACCGGCGTGCAGATAGAGATCGTTCATCTCCATGTAGTGCAATTCGTAACCGCGGCGCTGCGCTTCGAGCAGCATGGCGAAGCTGGTGTCTTTCTTGATGTTGATGGAATCGATAGGGTCCATCACGATGCCGAGCTTAATCATCTTTTCTCCTTTAACCCAGGTCGCCGAAGCGGACCTGCAGAGCGGTAATGGCGGTGAGCGCTGTGGTTTCGGTACGCAGCACGCGTGGCCCCAGCAGAATATCAGTAAATCCGTGGTTGGTGGTCATGGCGATTTCGTCGGCGGACAAACCGCCTTCCGGGCCGATCAGCAGGCGGACGCGGTCTACCGGCTGCGGCAGCGTGTTGATGCTGTGGCTGGCGCGCGGATGCAGGTTGAGCTTCAGGCTGCCGTCCTGCTCGGCGCACCAGACTTCCAGCGACATCGCCTCGCGGATTTCGGGAATGCGGTTACGGCCGCACTGTTCGCAGGCGGCGATGGCGATCTTTTGCCATTGCTGGATTTTCTTCGCCAGACGCTCGCCGTCCAGTTTGACGCCGCAGCGCTCGGAAAACAGCGGGGTAATGACGTTGACGCCCAGCTCGATGGACTTCTGAATGGTGAACTCCATCTTCTCGCCGCGCGAGATCACCTGGCCCAGATGCAGGTTGAGCGGCGATTCGATGTCATCCACGCGGCCGTCGCCGAGGCGCACCAGCACGCTCTTTTTGTCCACCCGAACTATCTCGGCGTCGAACACCTGGTTGCTGCCGTCGAACAACTGCAGCGCCTGGCCGGCGCTCATGCGCAGCACGCGGCCGACGTGGTTGGCGGCGTCCTCGCTCAGGGCGATCTCCGCCCGATCGGTCAACGGCTGCGGATGGTAAATGCGGGGTATGCGCATGGGTAGTCTGATCCTGACGAAACGGCGCCGCGGGTTGGCGGCGCCATGAAAGATAAAGGCTATAGTAGGTTAGCTTTTCCGCTGCTGACAAGCCTGTTGAATATAGGGGTTGTGGTTGCCCTGCACCTTGGCGATACGTGCTTCACGCTGACATTCCCATTGGCTCACCGGATATTGCCGGTTCCACACCTCGAACAGCTGGGTTTGCTGGCGTGACAGCCGCAGCTGGTAGCGATCGCGCATGTAGAAGTAGGTGCGGGCAATGGCGCCGCGGGCGCGGGCGGGCGGCTCCGCCTGTTTATTCTTGAAGTCCACCTTCATCGGGCATTGCCCGTATTGGCCTTCACCGCCGTTCCATTGGCTGTACATGAAGTTATTGCGGTCGCCGTTCACTTCGCCGATCGCCGGCTGCAGGTTGTGCAGATCGGTTTCTATCTGGCGATAGGTGGCGTCTTTGTTGCAGTTCTTGCGCCCGCCGTCCTGCCAGCACTGCAGCTGGTGGCCGAACTGCCAGGCCGGCACCACGTGTTCCCACTCGATACGCTGCGCGCGTTGGGCGTTTTTACGCACCTGATAGCCACAGCCGGCGAGATCCGGGATGCCCTTCTTGCCTTGCCAGTCGATGCGGCAGCCGCAGTAAAAACTGCCCGGCGCATCCTGGTTAATCTTGGCCGCCGCCGCCTTGGCCTGAGAAAAATTATTGATGCCGTGCGCCTGTACGGCGCCTGCGGCGAAAACCGCCATAAACAAAATTCTGCGAAGCATATTCCAAAACAGCTCAAAATTGGAAAAGCAGGCAGGGTAACGGAACTTGCCGGCAGTGGCAAATGGCGATATTTGCTTGTTTTAACGTATAAATCGTTTAACTAAAGGTTCTCGCTAGCAAGAAATTTCAGTTTTTCGCCGCACCGGCGGCAGCGGTATTCGCTTTCGCCGCGCAGCACGCGGTTATGGCGGCGAATGGTGAGCTGGTGCTGTCCGCAGCCGCAGCGGTAGGGGAAGGTTTTGCTTTGCACCGAGGCGGTTTCGAAACGGTGAGTGCGGCTGGCGGGGGTCAGCAGTACGCTTTCCATCATCCAGCGCCATTCGCGGCCGTGCGGCGCCACCCGGCCGAATTGGCGAAACACCAGCAGGTGCGCCAGCTCGTGCGGCACCACTTCATCGATAAACGGCTGTTGGTTTTCCAGCAGCAGCAGCGGGTTCAGACGGATTTCCCAGCTTTGCAGCCAGGCGGTGCCCGCGCTGGTGCCGCGTTGCTGATAGACGATGCTGGGTTCGGGGAACTCGACGGCAAAATGCTGGCGTGCCAACTGCAGCTTTTCTCGCAGGCAGCGCATCACCGCTTGTTGCAGCGCGATGGGGATTCTTGGTTTGTTCATTGCGGCCTAGCTTAAGCAATGGCGCGGCGGCTGACAATATGCCCCGGCCTAAATCCGCATCCGACGCTTTCTTGGCGCTGTGCGCCGGTTTTTCGCCACATTGATAAGACGATCGCCGCCGATGGATTGTAATCAATGTGTTAACTGCGGGATAATAAAGCGTGCATGATGAGCCTGTACCCGCAGTTCTCACCGAGCAAGGTTGAAACGCCGCCTGTGGTAATCCCTTACGCAAAGAGCGGTTATTTTGCGATTTGGCGCAATAACTGACTGATTAAAAATACGTAAGGTGGAGGCAGTTTTTTGACAAGGCGCCGAGCCGTGCGCCGCAAGTGTGAATTTAACGCAGCTGATGTTGCAAGTGAGAGATCAATGTCGAATAAACCGTTCCACTATCAAGATCCGTTCCCGCTGAAGAAAGACGATACCGAATACTACCTGCTGAGCCGCGACCACGTTTCCGTGAGCGAATTTGAAGGCCAGGAAATTCTGAAAGTTGCCCCTGAAGCGTTAACCCTGCTTGCCCAGCATGCGTTCCACGACGCCTCGTTCATGCTGCGCCCGGCGCACCAACAGCAGGTGGCCGATATCCTCGACGATCCGGACGCCAGCGAAAACGACAAGTACGTTGCGCTGCAATTTCTGCGTAACTCAGAAATCGCCGCCAAGGGTATTTTACCGACCTGCCAGGACACCGGCACGGCGATCATCGTCGGCAAAAAGGGCCAGCGCGTCTGGACCGGCGGCGGCGATGAAGCGGCGTTGTCGCGCGGGGTGTACAACACCTACATCGAAGAGAACCTGCGCTATTCGCAGAACGCCGCACTGGATATGTATAAAGAGGTCAATACCGGCAGCAACCTGCCGGCGCAGATCGATCTCTACAGCGTGGACGGCGAAGAGTACAAGTTCCTGTGCATCGCCAAGGGCGGCGGTTCCGCCAACAAAACCTATCTGTATCAGGAAACCAAGGCGCTGCTGTCGCCGGGCAAACTGAAAAACTACCTGGTCGACAAGATGCGCACGTTGGGCACCGCGGCTTGCCCGCCGTACCACGTGGCGTTCGTCATCGGCGGCACCTCGGCGGAAGCGACGCTGAAAACCGTCAAGCTGGCCTCGACCAAGTATTACGATGGCCTGCCGACCGAAGGCAACGAGCATGGCCAGGCGTTCCGCGATCTGGAACTCGAAGCGGAACTGCTGCAAGAAGCGCAGAACCTGGGTCTGGGCGCGCAGTTCGGCGGCAAATACTTCGCGCACGATATCCGCGTGGTGCGCCTGCCGCGTCATGGCGCCTCCTGCCCGGTCGGCATGGGCGTCTCCTGCTCGGCGGACCGCAACATCAAAGGCAAGATCAACCGCGACGGCATCTGGCTGGAAAAACTGGAGCACAATCCGGGTAAATTCATTCCTCAGGAACTGCGTCAGGCCGGGGAAGGCGAGGCGATCAAAGTCGATCTCAACCGCCCGATGGCCGAGATCCTTAAACAGCTGTCGCAGTACCCGGTTTCCACCCGCCTGTCGCTGAGCGGCACCATCATCGTCGGCCGCGATATCGCGCACGCCAAGCTGAAAGAGCGTCTGGATCGCGGTGAAGGCCTGCCGCAGTACGTCAAGGATCACCCGATCTACTACGCCGGCCCGGCCAAAACGCCGGAGGGCTACGCGTCCGGTTCGCTGGGGCCAACCACCGCCGGGCGTATGGACTCCTACGTCGATCTGCTGCAATCCCACGGCGGCAGCATGATCATGCTGGCGAAAGGCAACCGCAGCCAGCAGGTGACGGATGCCTGCCACAAGCACGGCGGTTTCTACCTCGGCAGCATCGGCGGCCCGGCGGCGGTGCTGGCGCAGCAGAGCATCAAGAGCCTGGAGTGCGTGGAGTATCCTGAGCTGGGCATGGAAGCGATCTGGAAAATCGAAGTGGAGGATTTCCCGGCGTTTATCCTGGTGGATGACAAAGGCAATGACTTCTTCCAGAAGATCCAGGCCGGTCAATGCTCCAGCTGCCTGAAATAAGCGCGGCCCCCTTCGCCGCCTGCGGGCGGTGAAGGGGAGTGTGTAAAGTCCTGTAGCCTGCTGGACGTCGAGTTTTAACCTGTATACCCTACGCGGATAGCACTAAAATTCGACTAATGGAATATCGGCAACAGAAGGTTCGGCAAGCACATGGGTACGCAGGAAAGTCATATCAAGGAATTGCTGGTCTGGATTGAAGATAACCTGACCAATCCGCTGTCGTTGGATATCGTTTCCGCCAAGTCAGGCTATACGAAATGGTACCTGCAGCGCATGTTCAAGAAGCAGACCGGATTGTCGTTAGCCTCGTACATCCGCGCTCGCCGCCTCTACCTCGCCGCTTTCGCCTTGCGTTTCACGCAGAAGAGCATTCTCGATATCTCGGTCGAATACCAATTCGATAACCAGCAGACGTTCTCGCGCTGTTTCAAGAAACACTTCGCCGAATCGCCCAGCGTGTATCGCCATGCCCGCAAGCAGGACTTCAGCAATCTGGTGCGTTCGCTGGCGGCCAGCCAGCCCGGCGATATTCAGGTTGAACGCGTCAGCATCGCCCGGGGGCAATACGCCTTTCACGGCAAGCGGTACGCTTATCACCTGGATATCGAGAAGCTGGACAAGTCGCACCTGCCACAGCGCAGCGCGCTGCGGGGGCAGTTCTACACCTTGTTGGGCGAGCGCCCGACGCAAACCTATTCGTTTACCCAGCTGGTGCCGGACGGCGAACGGGTCAGGGTCGATTATACCCTGGGCGTGACGACGGAATACCCGCTGCGCGAAGGCGTGGTGCTGGAGCCACTGCCGGAGATCCACGGCGAGTTTTGCCGTTTTCGCTATTCCGGCAAGCCGGTGGCGCTCAACGACCACATCATTCAGATCTACACGCAGGTGTTGCCCGAAATGGGGCTGGCCCGCGGTGACGGGCCGGACATTACGGTGTTCAGCTATTCGCTGAGCGGGAAAGAGGAACTGCATCTGGAGCTGCAGCATCTGGTGCCGGTGGTGCCGCTGCATTGATCCCGTCGGCGGCCGGCAGCCGGTTTTTGTGCTGCACGATCGCCGCCATCACTGCCAGGGCGATCTCCGCCGGGGTTTTGCTGCCCAGCGGCAGGCCGATCGGCGCATGGATGCGTTCCAGCTCCTGCGGCGTGAATTCGGCAATCTGCTGCAAACGCTGGCGCCGCCGCGCGCTGTTTCTGAGCGATCCCATGGCCCCGATGTAAAACGCCGGGGTGTGGATCGCTTCCATCAGCGTCAGGTCGTCCATGCGCGGATCGTGGGTCAGCGCCACGACGGCGGTATTGGCGTGGCATCCCCCTTCTTCAATAAATTTGGCCGGAAACTGGCGCAGCAACGTCACGCTCGGTTTCAGCTCGGCGGCAAAGTTATCCAGCACCTCCGGGCGGTTCTCGCACACCAGCACCTCAAACCCCAGCGCCACGGCGAAATCGGCGCAGTACAGCGCCACGCTGGACAGCCCGGCGATCAGCAGGCGCGGCGCGGCCGCGATGTGCAGGGTGATCTGCTCGAGCCGGCGTTCGACCTGCGTGGCGCTGGTGAAGTGGCTTTGCTCGAGGCTGTGGCAGGCGTTGGGCAGCGTCAGGCGTTTGATCAACGCGTGATGCCCTTCCAGCGCGCCGGCGATGCGTTGCAGGTAAGCGATGCTGTCTTCACCCGCCGGCAGGTATTCGATCAGCACGTCCAGCACGCCGCCGCAGGGCAGCGCCACGTTGGGCGTCATGCCGCCTTCGCCGTAACGGATCACCTGGCTGGCCGCCTGATACTCCCCGGCGGCCACGCGGCGCAAAAAATCCTCCTCCACGCAGCCGCCCGACAGCGAACCGCTGTAGCGGCCGTCGCGGGTCGCCGCCATCAGCGCGCCCGGCGACCTCGGCGAAGAGCCATAGGTACTGAGCACGGTGCATAACCAGACCGGCTGTTGCTGCAGCCAGCTTATCGCCTGGCTGACCACGGTGACATCAAGATGTTGCATAGGTGAATTTACTCGCTGGCCGGGAGTTGCGATGGAAGATCAATATCCTGCACGACGCCGGGGTGCTCAAGCGGCAGCAGGTGCACTGCCGCGCCTTGCAGCAGTTCACGCGCGCCATTATCGCCGCGCAGTTGGCAAAGTGGTTTGCGCAATAGGGCGGAAAAGCCGACCGGGTGGCCGGGCTGTTGCGCATAGCAGGGGCGCACGATCGCGTGCTGCCGTAAGGCATCCGCCACCTGCCGGAAAACCTCGGCGCCGACGAACGGCATATCGGCCAGGTGGATCAGCCAACCCTGCCAGTGCGGCGTGGCCGCAACGCCCGCGGCGATCGAGTCGCCGAGGCCCGAACTGGCGAGCAGGGTGACCGGCACCTGCTTGGCGGCGCAGGCTGCCAGCACCGGCAGATTATCCGGCCGGGTCACCACCTGTACCGGCAGGCCGGAGGTCAATGCCTGGCGCAGGGTGTGTTCGAACAGCGATCGCCGCTCGCCCGCCGCATCGGCAAATCCGGCGTTCAATTTGTTGCCCTGGCCGCCGGCCTGAATAAAGCGCTCCCCGCGTCCGGCGGCGGTAATGACAATGCCCGTGGTCATGGTTGAAGTCCGCGTTTGCGCAAATTATTTATTAGCCTACAAACTACCTGTGTTTTGTAAATGTTTTTTTGTTGAAAACAACCTGTTAATCATCACATAATTTTAGTTATAAGCATATGCTTATGACGTCTACGGCAAGGTCGTCAGCGTTTGCGCAACAACACCGCGAACAAAAACCAATTACAAGAAAGACGTGAAGGACTTATTTATGAGCAATTTCAACCCGTCGCGGCGCCGCTTTATCAAAAGCGCCGTGATTGCGGGGGTGTCTGTGTATCTCGCGCCCCTGTACAGCCGCGCCTACGCCGCGCTGTTCGAGCAAAAAATCCTCCAGTCACCCAACTGGGATCCGCAGACCAAACGCGTCCGTTTCCGTATCGATGGCCGCGCCAAGGTCATGGGGCAGAAGGTGTTCGCGCGCGATATCCGCGCGGTGGACATGCCGCACTGGCCGCAGAAACAGGCGCACGCCTTCATTCTGCGCGTCACCAAAGCCGACCGGCTGTTCGAAGGGGTCGATCTGTCGCTATTGGGGGACGACCTGCAGCCGGATCGCCTGGTGACGGCGGAAGATCTGGCGCGCGACGGCCTGGCCTTCCCGGCGTTCTACGGTGACGACATGCTGCTGCCGAGCGGCAAAACCCCGGCCTACCTCGGCCAGGCGGTGGCGATCCTGATCTATCACGACTTCGCCCGTTTCCGCTTCGCCAAGGACAAGCTGAAATTCCGCGAAGAGACCATCAAATACGGCGCGGTCACCGGCCCGCTGGAGCGCGATCCCTGGGGCAGCTTCCGCTATGTGCGGGTGGGGGGCGATCAACCGTTCGACGACGATCGCTTCTCCAGCCTGAAGGACACGCCAATCTTCCCGGTATCGATGAAAAAACATCTGCCGGTGTGGCCGGAAGGGCGCGAGGGCGGCAAGCTGGATCAGGAAGGCATGCGCTATGCGGGCCTGATCGCCGACGAGATGGCAAACCCGCCGGCCGATTGGCTGGTGATGTCACGCCGCTACACTACGCAGTCGATCGATACCTCGGCGCTGGAGCCGGACAACGCCAACGGCTGGTTCGACGCCGAGACGCAAACGCTGCATCTGGTGGTGCCGACCCAGTCGCCGCAGGAAGTGGCCGACGAGATGCCGCGCATGCTGGCCAAGCGCAATCCGCCGGTGAAACAGCTGATCCTGCACCCGTGCTACACCGTGGGCTACGGTTCGAAAGATCACTACAACTTCCCGTATTACGGCGCAGTGGCGGCGATGTACGGCGACGGCCACCCGGTGCGCCTGGCCAATGACCGCTTCGAGCAGTTCCAGACGGCGCTGAAGCGCCACGCGTTCGATATGAATTACCGCATTGCGGTGAATCGCCAGACCGGCGTTATGCAGTCGTTCCTCGGTGACATGACCGCGGACGGCGGCGGCCGCAGCAACTTTACCCCTTCGGTGGTGATGGTCGGCGCGACCGCCGCCCAGTCTATTTACTACTTCCCGAAAAGCGATCTGTCGTCGGTCGGGCTGGCCTCACGCGCCATCGACGCCGGTTCGGCGCGCGGTTACGGCACGCTGCAGAGCATGGCCGCCACCGAGATGATGGTGGATGAGCTGGCCGCTGAACTGAAGATCGACCCGATCGAGTTCCGCCTGCGCAACGTGCTGAAATCCGGCATGAAAAATACCCAGGGGGCGATCCCGGCCGGTGCGATCCGTGCCGATGAAGTGCTGGAGAAGGCGGCGAAGCATGAGATGTGGCTCAAGCGCGCCGAACGCAAGGCCGAGTTTGAGAGCCGCCATCCCGGCAAGCGCTATGGCGTTGGCTTCGGCTGCGTGCAGAAAGACTTCGGCACCGGGGCGGAAACCTCGTTCGCCCGGGTGGAGCTGAGCGAAGACGGCCGCATCACGCTGCATCACAGCGGCGCGGAGATGGGCACCGGCATGTCGACCTCGCAGTCGGTGCTGTGCGCACAGTGGCTGGGCAAACCGGCCGACGAAGCGCATTTCTCGGTCACCGACTGGTCGGTGCTGCCGATGGTCACCAGCGGCGATCCTTACCTGATGTCGCAAGAGGAGCAGGATAAGCTGCAAACCAACCCTAACTGGACGCCGAGCTACTGCTCGCCGTCCAGCGCCAGCAACTCGGCCTATTACTTCTCGCATAGCACCCGCGAAGCGGCGCGCCTGATCTTCGATCGCGGCCTGTGGCCGGCGGCGATGGCGCTGTGGCAGGCCGGCATCGGCGGCGGCCAGGCGGCGCCGCTGGTGGTGCGGCGTGAAGATGCGCGTTGGGTCGAGGGCGGCCTGACGGCGGCGGGCATGTCGGTGCTGAGCCTCGAGCTGCTGGCCAAGACGGCCTATCAGATGGGCGGCGTCACCGGCGCGGCGGTGCACGTTTTCAACCGCTGGCAGTGGGCGGAGGCCGATTTCACGCTGAACGGCAAAAGCGAACGCCTGCCGATCGACGGCATGGCGCTGCGCAACGCCGGCGGTGAATTCAAACCGCTGGCACGCGGGCAGGTCTACTACCCGCCAACCCAGCGCAACAATGCGGCGGTGACCTACTACAGCGCCGTTGGCACGCTGGCGGAAGTGGCGGTGGATATCGCCACCGGCCAGGTGGAATTGCTGAATCACCATTCGATCATGGAGTGCGGCAACCTGATCGTGCCGGAACTGGTTTCCGGCCAGCTGCAGGGCGGGCTGGCGATGGGGATCGGCCATGCTCTGCACGAATATTTACCGCTGTACGAAGACGGCCCGGGCAACGGCACCTGGAACTTCAACCGTTACCATCTGCCGCGCGCCAGCGACGTAGCGGTGTGGAAACAGAGCGGCGACATCCTGCCGGCGCTGTCGGAAACCGATCCGCCGAAAGGCATGGCGGAGGTGGTGATGATCCCGATCGTGGCCGCGCTGGTCAACGCCATCGCCGACGCCACCGGCCACCGTTTCCGTGATTTGCCCGTTCGTGCAGAAAATATTCGTGAGGTATTACAATGAGCATTAAAACCCAGCCGATCTCCCTGACCATCAACGAGAAGCAGTACGGCCCGATCGAGGTGCCGGAAGGCTTGATGATGATCGATTTCCTGCACGAGTACCTTGACCTGACCGGTTCGCGCCTCGGCTGTGGGCAGGGCATTTGCCACGCCTGCGTGGCGATCGTCGATCACCCGAGCGGCACTAGCGAAGAGGTGCGCACCTGCATCACCGGCGCGCATTTCTTCAACGGCAAGAAAGTGCGTACCGTCGAAGGCCACGCCAAGATGGACGAGCAGGGCGAGGTGGTTGAGCTGTCGCCGATCCAGCAGGCGTTTCTGGAGCACTACAGCTTCCAGTGCGGCTACTGCACGCCGGGCTTCGTCAATGCCGCCACCATTTTCGTGGAAAAGCTCAAGCGTGAACCTATCGCTCGCGAGCAGCTGGAAAGCGCCATCGAGCAGGCGCTGGACAGCCACATCTGCCGCTGTACCGGCTACGTGCGCTACTACGAAGCGGTGCGCGACGTGGTGCTGAAAACGCCGGGCCTGCTGAAGGAGACGGCGCAATGAAAAAACGTCTCGCAGTATTGATTGTGCTGGTGGCGATCGTGGTGATAGCGCTGCTGTGGTGGCGGGAAAACCGCCGTTACGACGGCCCGGTGCAGCAGGTGACCGCCGGTGCCGAACAGATCGCCCGCGGCCGCTATCTGGCGCAGGCCGCCGACTGCGCCGCCTGTCATACCGCCAGCGGCGGGGCGCCGTTGGCCGGCGGCTATCCGCTGGAAACGCCGTTCGGCACGATTTACGGCAGCAATCTGACGCCGTCGGCCGACCACGGCATCGGGCGCTGGACCAAGGACGACTTCTTCCTGGCGCTGACGCAGGGCGTGGCGCCGGGCGGGCGACACCTGTACCCGGCGATGCCTTACACTTCGTACAAGGGCATGTCGCGTCAGGATGCCGACGACATCTACGCTTACCTGATGACGCGCCCGGCGGTGGACGTCGCCATTCCTGCCAACGAGATGCCGTTCCCGTTCAACCAGCGCATGGCGCTGATCGGCTGGAACCTGCTGTTCCGCAGCCAGGATCCGCTGCCGGCCAGTTCGCAGGGCAGTTCGCCGCAATGGCAGCGCGGCCGCTATCTGGCCGACGTGCTGGGGCACTGTGGCGAATGCCACACGCCGCGCGGCGCGCTGGGGCAGATGGATCTCGCCAAGCCGATGCAGGGCGGCGATCTCGGCCGCTTCATGGCGCCGGACATTACGCCGCACGGCCTGGCGCAGCGCGGCTGGACGCCGCAGGACGTCAGCCGCTTCCTCAGCACCGGCCTCGCGCCGCAGGGTTCCGCCTTCAGCGAAATGCACATGGTGGTGGATCTCAGCACCCGTCATTTGACGCCGGAAGACCATCAGGCGCTGGCGCTGTATCTGATGGGCGAGCAGCCGCCGGCGGCGGTGCCGGTGAAAATGGGCCAGGGTAGCGATGCCGGGCGCATGGCCTATCTGGATCAGTGCGCTGGCTGTCACGCGCGTGAAGGCGAGGGCAAACCGCACGTGGCACCGGCGATGCGCGATAATGCCACGCTGCGCCAGGCGGACGGCAAGAACCTGATCGTGTCGGTGCTGGACGGCCTGCCGGCCCAGCAGTTCCCGAACGATGAAAGCATGCAGAGCATGCCGGGCTTCGGCGAGCGGCTGAGCGATGCCGAAGTGGCGGAGCTGGTGAATTACCTGCGCGTGACCTGGGGCGGCTTGCCGGCGGATATCACCGCCGAGCAGGTGAAAGCGCTGCGCAAGTAAGCGGCGTTCAGGCGAAAAAAATGGCCCGCATCTGCGGGCCATTTTATTGTGCACCGAAAACCCCCAGCTAGGCTGGGGGTTCCGTAAAGCTTACAGCTTTGAGTATGCTTTTAAAGCCCCTTTTGATTTGTTAGAAAACCTTGCGGTCTGGCAACTGCAAAGGTTCATTCGAAGAATCGAAAGGAGGTCCCGATGGGGGACGAAAAGAGCTTAGCGCACACGCGATGGAACTGTAAATATCACATAGTATTTGCCCCAAAGTACCGGAGGCAGGTGTTCTACAGCGAAAAACGTAGAGCAATAGGCAGCATATTAAGAAAGCTATGTGAATGGAAATGCGTAGCGATCCTGGAAGCAGAATGCTGTCCAGATCATATCCACATGCTTGTGGAGATCCCGCCGAAAGTGAGTGT